>NZ_JBXVAL010000003.1:0-50278 GCF_057197785.1 Pseudoalteromonas sp. MMG033 | reverse complement strand
TACCAATGTATGTAGTTAATCTTCTGGTGGGGAACCAGTGATCTCTCTTATAAATCCAAGCTCTTTATTTACCATGCTAGTAAATACATGATCAGAAATGCAAAGAATGTCTTTACTTAACTCTTTTATGACCCTAGATTGGGCTATTGCTCGTTGCTGCTCTCTAGTTTTTCCGTGTAGTTGTCTTTTTAATTTAGCCAATGCTTGCGCATTCTTTCTGCGAGCAAAAACCTTCTTCCTGTAGGCGTGCCTTTCTAGGGCTTTCAATTCATTTGAGCTAAGGGACAGCAACTCAGATTCGGTGAGATTTAAATAGGCTCTCTTAGACAAATACTTAAGCCGATTTTGCCTTACTTTCTCTAATCGCTCAGGGGATATACCAAGCATTTTAAAAAATAGCGGCGTCACTTCAAATACTTTATCAATCCACTGCCCTCGCTGCTCATCCCAGACCTGCCAATCTTTAGGAGCATTCAATATACACAAATCCTCAACCATATCCTTGAACGCACGGCTCGCACGAGAAATAGAAACTTTAGGGGTGTAAAGGGGATCTTTTTTCGCTTTTTCTAACTCAGCTTTAGAAGTCGTGGTAAGGCCACACGCATCGCTGGCATTTCTCAGGGAAATCTGAACTTGACCAGTTAAAATATTTACGTGACGCGCAAAGCATACTATCAATTCACTTATAGACTTAACTCGATCTGGATAATATGCCTTTTTTCTTTCACTGTTTGCTCTTGCCCACATAGCCACATCACTATGCAATAAATCTCTTTCTCTTGCTTGCTCAACTAGATCAGTGACAAATTTTGGAGGCGGAGCATAAGATCTTGACTCTTCAAATTTAGGGTTTGGGTTTCTGGCTTTGTTACAATAGCCTAATCCGTTGATTATTTTTGTATTACTATCCATTTTTTAACCAAAAATATTGCATGGTGATATAAGGTTTAGTAAAATCAACGTTGATTTGGTTAAAGTTAAATTCGCTTTTTTCGACAAACTTTATTGTTGATTTTGATTTTACTTTTACCGTAAAGAACCGTTAGCGCCAACTAACGGTTTTTTTTTGCCTAAAATTATTTAAGATAACAAACTGTTATCTCGTGATAATTCTGATTATAAACACAATACGTGTTAGTGTCGATCTCTTTATTTATAAAAGCACTCCATTTCATCGCTTTCTTAAGGGGTATTATGCGGAGCACTTCGGCACACTATCAACACTTGTTGAATTTCCATCAAACCTCAGTTAATAATGACTAACTTTTAATGCCAGTCTTAGCATACATGTACGCTTCTCTCGCGCCCCAAAATTTCTCGCGGAAATCTAGCCATTGATCCTCGGTTTCAATAACAACATGCTTTCCATTCTCCAAAAAGAAAGGGAAAGGCTTAAATTCAATACCTTTCCCTTTCAATTCTTTGAACCGACTATGAACAATTTCTATACCGTTCTGGTCTGACTCGGAAATTGAGCAATTAATCTCATTAAAGAAGAACCCCGCCATTTTCATCAATTTATGCTCAAACGGTTTTAGAACCTCATCCACTGTTTTTACAGAAGAGGCTGTAGGCTCTGTCGGTAATAATTTAGGCTCTGCTTTTATTTCATTACCACTTTCGTCATAACCAACGATAGGCAAATTATCGTTGTATTTCTCAACGCCGGATAACTCTTCGAGATAGTCAATGTATTGTTTTGCAAAATCCCACCGCGCAGCCTGAACGTGTTGCTCAGCGTGCTTTTCAAGTGCCTCTGTTTTCCCAAGCTTAATAAGCCGCTCTAAATCTCGCACAGGGGGCCTTGATACCAAAGCAGGTATGCCATCTTCATTTAAGGTAGGCTCACCATTCTCAAGCTGAATAAACTCATAAATTTCGTCTAGTTTGTTTGTCATTTTAAATCCACCCCAGTGATTGTGTGATTTGCGCAGCGCCAAAAATGACATCATTACCGTTATCATCTGGCATAGTTGATTGCGCATTTACATTGTTTATTACACCATCATCACCCCAGTCAGTACCGTTGTGATCTAGTTCTGTATATGCATAGTTAAAAAATGCTTGACCGTTATGTTTAGTTACATAGATCAAAGCTTTAAATGCAGGGCCGTTATTAGTGGGAGGTGTTAAGTCGATTGGGCCGTGCATTGCAAAATCCAGCTTTTTATCTTTCAACGCAGATGATGAAAGAGCATACTCTTTATGCGTTTCAGGGCCGGCGCACGTCATGACTTTGTTTATTAAACTATAACCTAGTAATGCCCCGTGTGACGCTTTGTAAGATTTAGATACAAAAACGTCCCCAAGCCCATGCTTTGCGCCATGCACAACAGCGCTGTTCGCAGGCTTAGTTACCTTCGCTTTTGTTGTATAGTTGTAAATGTAAATTTGGTTCAGAGTCTTGCTAAATGTTCTGGCGTTATTAGCTGCATCGAAATTTGAGGGCGCCGTGCTAACCATAGTCCACGTAGTGCCATTGTCGTCAGTGCTACCCCACGACAAAAAGCTATTTACTGGCGCAGTAAACGGGTATTCTTTGACGTTATTGTTAGGTATCTCTGGTACCCAACCGCCAACCCAACCGTTTTTTAAAGCCTCACATAATAGAATGTTTGCAGGCGGCCCAATCACATCTGTGCGCACATATTCATAAGCAATTGAGGTATTGATATACTGCGGCATCCAATATTCCGCAGTGAGAGATGAACCCGCCGCCGCACCATCGTCAATCGGGTGAGATTGTTCGTTTAGTAAATTAGCTGTAATGTAAGAGGCATATCCTTTGGTTATTCTTGCGGCATAAAACTTATTAGTGCCGTTCGGTTTAACCCAAAATACGTCACCAATCGCGAGTTCATTACCTGCAAGAATATTTGAGCCATACAACACAAAATTGCGTTGTACCGCTGAATAAAAATACACAGTAGTATGTAATTCCTTTGGTGCAAATTTTCGCAAACGTTCAACGCCTCGATAGTCACCTGATTTGACCTGTAAGTCATGCGTTGCAAATTGCTCTAAGCTCAAACGTTTTGCGCTATAACGCATATCACGACACACGCCGCCTTGGCCGCTGGCGTAAATCACATCATAAAATCGACCGTCTGGCCTTCCGTTTGTATGTGTGTTACCCATTTTCCCAAAATTAGCATTCGTGTGGGAATTAGAGCCAAAGTCTCCAAAATCAAAGCACTGAGCCGTATTTGAGACACTTTTTGAATGTTCGCTAAACCATTTGGCTGAACCATTAGTTGCATTATCTTTATTCCAAAAATCAGCCGTGCCAAACTTATTAAAGCTTAGGTGGTATGCTCCTTTATTTAATCGATTTACAGTGCCACACGGCAAGAAATACACCAACTCATCGCTAGATGCAGAAATATTCCTCTGGCTAGTGTAAACGCCTTTATCTGCTGGATTTGTAGAATAATTACTGAGCGCCGAGAAGAAGCCACTTGAAGCGCTTAGATTTTTCTCGGCAGTATCCATTTTTCCATGAGCAGGTACTCTTGATGTATTGTGCGCATCGAAACCAATAACATAATTTAAATTTTCACCTGAATTTAACCAATCACCATTACCCAAACCAGCAAAACTTCGACCACGCACACATTGCTGATAAAACTTGCCCGTTGCGTCATCAAAATAAATCTTGTTGGCTGGGTCAGAGGCTATTGCCATGCGCTGTGCTTCGGTTGCAGTTTGCCAGTTTACCCCTCTACCACGACTCGTTGTATCACCCTCGTACCATGCAAAATATTCAATCTGGCGTACATTGTCATCAGATGTTGTAACACCATTGATGTTTGGGGCGCGGCTTTGAATCAAACCATGTCTATATACAAAAGGGTCGCTGTCGTTAATTTCGCGAAGAACACTTTCAAAACCCCACATATCAACGCGGTCAGTAACCACTTTGTTCGTTGCCGTTTCACTCGCAAACGCAATTGAAGGTGAGCTATGCGTCACTGGAATCCCCGTCGCGCTATCATACGTGCGCGTGCCGTCTTCTGCGGGCGGGAGTTTTATAAAAACATAATTAATATGACACAGTTGTTTTAAATCAAAAAGCAAGCCCGAGATGTGCAAGGTTGAATGCTTTGTTTTTGATCTACCTTGGCCACCAGAGTCAGTTTCAGCAACACCTAATGACATAAGGTTTGGTGAGCTTAACCACGTCCATAACCCCTCACCTGCGGCGGGATTGCTCGCTATGTCGATATGCAACCCCATATTCACAGACCCCGAGGCAGCATACTTTTCTAAGTTTTGCTGCCTGCGCGCTTCAAATTCGACTTTACGCATTGCCCAAGGGTAAGGGTTCACTGCTGCGATCTCACTTTGCAGTTGCTGAAGAGTCTTGATTGTGTGCGTATTTCCGTCCAAATCTTTAAACTGCACTGACCCGGTTTTTGTTTGCCAATCAACCATGGTTTTATAGTTGTCATTAACTATTTTTGATGCGTTATTAAGTGCTGAAACTGCGGCGTTGAAGTCTCCAGAAGTCGGCAGCACGACACAAGGCACTTGGCTTTGTGTCGCATTTGGCCACGGCTTGATAAGCTCGATAAACACACCGTTTGGCGTTGCATATGCTTTTGCAATTTCAACGGGTCCGAATGAACCCAACACCAGTGCGTCACTTGGCCTAATGTTAGCAACACTCTGATTATCATCAATTTTCACAACATTGCTACCGCTGGTAGCATTAGAACTTGCAGAGTTGAACCAAGTCATCTCGTTATCCTCTTAAATAAATTACTGCAACTTTTTTAATTTGATCTGGGGATGTGAATGTCACCGCATGGCGGGCCTGCGCTATAGTGAATTTTCGCTCATTGTCTGGGTCATTTTGCCGCATTGCTTTGCCGCGTTTGTCGCTAGCGCACAGATAGTCATCTGCCTCAATGTCTCCGTTTTGACCACACACATTAAGCGCCCCCTCACCTACCGCGTTGAGTTCGATAACATCGTGTGTATGTTTGTATTCCTCGAAGCGCAATCCACCTTTAAAGCCCTGAAGGCCCGCTGGTTTGTTCTGATTTGTGAGGGGTCGCCTACTCACATAAACCCCACGCACTCCGCGCTGTTCTGCTTGAGTTGAGGGGAACATTTCAAATATTGCGTTAGAATCATCCGCTATGTTAACTAAATGCGAATCGCAAACGATGTCACCCGGCACCAACTCCACGCCTATTGGAAGTAACCCCTCGTGCACGCCTGTGAAGGGCTTAAAACCACTTCCTGCATATACTTTAAGGCGTGTCCAAAGAGCAGTTGCCCCATGGTCATAAGCGGAAACATAAATCGCCGTACCATCGTGCACCCTTGCGTTGATTGCGTAATTGCCGCCGGTCACCCTTAAGCCATCACCATTTGTACTAAACAGCCTCATCGGCGTGGCGTTAACAGAATTACCTGTGTTATTTATGTGGCCTGCACTGTAGTTAGACGATGAACGGATTTTGAAGACCTCGGCAGTTTGGTGATCTGAAGTAATATTCAACGTTCCGCTAAAAGTTCCTGTCGCTGCTGCTAGCTCATTAGCTACCACAGTGCCATCAACAAGCTGATTCCCATGGACTCGCAGCGAGAAAGGCTGCCACCGCCCCCCAATCCATGCTTTAGTTGTCTGAATTGTAGGGTCGCCACTTTTATACAGCGTAACCACATCATGAACGACAGCGCGACCGCCTGTGCAAGCTGCATGAGCTACGGAGTCAGACCAGGCACCGGATGTCGTAGTAGAGACAAAACGGCCTGCACCTCGCGCACCATTCAAGCCGTTTGCGCCTGCTGAGCCTTTATCTCCTTTATCTCCTTTATTTCCTTTATCTCCTTTATTTCCTTTATCTCCTTTATTTCCTTTATCGCCCTTGTCGCCCTTGTCACCTTTAGCGCCGGGCTCACCATCAACACCATCAACACCATCAACACCATCAACACCATCAACACCATCGAGGCCGCGAATATCTCTCTCAGATTCAATCGTGAAATCCCCTAGCTCTATACGTCCACGAAAGACGTGTACAGGGTTAACTGGGTCGCGGTTATCTATGTATGATGTGGGAACAAAAACACCGTCAACCATGACGCCTTGGCGGATGACATCACCAACCAAATCGAGGTTGCCCACCTGCCCATCATTCAACCCGACTATGCCTGTCGAGCGGCCTTGATTGTCGATGAGAAAGCCCCCACGGGCTAAAAGCCGCCCATCTTCGGATTGAAAGGCTTGTCGTATATCTGAAATACTCGCAGCATTGCCTGTCGCATCTTCAATCCGTAGATTTCGCACATACTCAGCTATCGGCCCTTCAATCCAACTGTGACCCGCTGAGACACATAACACCGCGTCATTTTCGTTTGTAATATCGCCATTTTCGTTTACACAATATCCCACCGCTGATCGGGTGTAGCTAACGGCGCTTGCAAGTGTTGCTGTATCGTCTTTCTCGATTTTTGCAATTAAGTCTTGCCGCTGCTCTACCAGCGCAAAGTTCAGCGAAGAGATCAGGCGCGTTGACTCTTGTAGCGCTGCTTCAGCATCGGCAGCAAACGCAGAAAATACTTGATCACGGGCGATATTGGCACTATCGAGTTCAGCAAATGCCTCTGTTACATCACTAAACGCCGCTGTCGTTGTTCGCGTATGAGCCGCAAAGCGCTCGTCCCGACTTACGTTGGCGCGTTTTTCGCTCGCAAATGCTTTGGCAACTGTGTTAATCACAGCACTGTTTTGTTCGTAAAAAGCGCCAAGCTCTATCGTGTGACTTGCAACACTTTCAAGTTCATCTGTCGTTGCTTTTAATTGCTCTTGAGCAACTGCCACCCTCACATCTAATTGCTGTAAATCATTGTCTTTTAGCAATGCGTTATAAGCAGATAAAACCTCGTCTAGCCCCTTTTCATCACTTGCGAGCTGAAGCCCTTGTATTTGTGAAACACTTTGATTAATTTCCCCTTTTATCGCGTCGAGTTTTTCGGATACATTTGAGAACTTTTCATCTACACCATCTTCTTGGGCATTGAAGATGGTTATCTGGTCTTTGATGTAGCCTTCGGCCCCCGCGACAAAGCGAGAGGCCGCGTTCGCCTTTTCCAACGTTCCATTTTCATCAAAAGACTGGAGCGCTGCGGTAATGCCATGACTAGCATCAAACGTAGAAATAGCCTGATTTACTTGGCTAGACGTTTGATAGCCTTTTTCATCGACTTTTAGGGCCGCAAGATTGACAGAACGCTCAACAACGGGGCCATCTACCCACGTACAGCCGCTAGCCTCACAAGCCACTGCATCGTGCACATCAGTGCGATTCCCCTCACTGTCAACACAATGCCCGGTGATTGCTCGTGTAAACTCTTTAGCTTGTGCAACAGATTTATGTCCTTCACTTGTAATTTCAGCGCGTAACGTTTCTGTGCGTTCACTGCTCGCGTGGCGTTCGTTCGCAAACGCACGACCCAAACTGTCGAGGCCCGCAGCGCTTTGATTGTGCAGCGCGACTAATTCCGTAGATTGCGTTGATAACGCACTGACTTCATCTGTGACCGCAGATAATTGATTACTGGCGTGCGCAAGCGTTACGGACTGTTCCGCTAAATCTTTATTGCGTAACAGCTTGTCGTACTCTTCAAGCACTTGATTTAAGCTTTGGTTTTCTAATTCAAGTTGAATGCCCTGAACCTGCGTTACAGATTGCTGTAATTCACCCGATAAAGCATCTATGTTTTGCTCTGCCGTGGCCAACTTTTGATTCACGCCGTTGTCTTCATTTAGATAATGAATAACTTGGTCTCGAATCGCTGAATTTGCGCCATCAATCCACGACTGCGCCGCGTTTGCTTTGACTATCACATCATTTTCGTTTAGCTCTTGCAAAGCCGCACTAATGCCATATTGTGCGTTAAACGAGTCAATTAGCGTTTGTACATTGCTCTGTGTTTGATAGCCATTTTTTAGAACCCACGCAGTCGATGCATACTGCGTCATTCGCCCCGTTCCTGCATCTAAATCTTGCTCAATTGTTGTCGTGCGAGCTGTAATGTCTGCCAGCGCTAAATCATTTGCCCCGCGCTTGCCGATTTCAATAAAATCAACATCACAGTACCCGAGCGAAAATTGCAGCCATTTTATGACGCCCGTGTAACCTGCGGTGCCCGTTGCGTCGATCTGCAACACTTCCCAGTCATGGCCTGCCGGCACTGGTAAGAACAGCTCCCCCCCACTGAAGCGGATATGACCAAACCATGGCTTGTCCGGGTGACGCCTCACTCTCACTCTAAACATGGGATTTTCAAGTGCATCAAGAGCTGTTACAGGACTAGAAAGCGTGCCATGACAAACTAAGTATCCTAAGGCATGGTGACTTTCAAAGCCCACAAAACCTTCAGGCCCACTATTAAACTGCCAGCTATACGCTGGCGTCAGCGCCGACAAAGCCCCTGCGATATGCGCATCAACTTCAGCATGGGTTGTACGTTGCTTGATTTGCCCAGCTTGTAGCTCAAGTTGCGCAGTAGCATCCGAGAGTTTATCTTCTGAATGACTAATCCTACGGGACGCTAAGCTAATGCGCGCGTTCACTCCATCAATTTTGGTCTGAGCTTCACTGAATTGCTTGTCTGTGTAAGAAAACGCGCGATTTACAATAGTGCCCGATTCAGCATCGACAAATACCGCAGCATCAATTAAACGCTCATTGTTTAACGCTCTGCGCTCGTATTCATTACGAAAGTTTGTATAGCCAGCGGTGACATCAAATACCCTTTTCTGCATGTTTAAAAGAGAAAGGGCTGTCTCATCGAGTTTAATTTCATTCAGCTTAAGCTGGGCTGGTATGCCATCGACAAGCGAGCTATCTAAAATCTTTGTAACGTCCTCCAAACCTTGAATTTGCTCGATGTTTTTAGCAACGATAGAAGGGAGGTTATTCTGAGTTTCAGGCCGCAATCTATCAACCTGCGTGTTCAGATCATTAATCAGATTTTGAGCTTCTTCGCTCAATTTAGTCAGCGGAATGCGCTCAATGTGTTCGAGCAAATCACTTTCGCCCGTACTCGCACTAAATTGATACCAAGCGCTTTGGCCAGCGGGGTTTTTAGCGCGAACCTGAAAATCATATGATGTTTCAGGCTGTAGGCCCGTAGTTGTGTAAACATGACCTTGCGCAATCGATGAGGGCTGTGGAGTCTCACCCGTTGTACCCAATCGTTGCCACTCAAACACAGTCCCAATACCTGCATACGCAATCGACGCTTTGAATGATAACGTGTTATAGCTGCGACTATCGATTGATACAGTGGGTAGCGATGGCTGCATTATATCAAATGTAAATGTAACCCATTTTGAAAAAAAGCCGAGGTTAGACTGTGCCCTCACATCAACTTCATAACTGCCCGCATCCAGCGCAGTAAATAAATACTCTGGCTGTGTCGTCTCTGCTGTAAAAATGATGCGATTGGACTTATAGACTTGAATCCCAAACACCGGGTAAGGGGATTGCCATTTTATTAATAGCTGGCCATCGTCTGCCGGCTGCGCAGTGAACCCGGTCGGCACTGACACGTTACGCGGATTGGGAAGACTAGTATCGGGAATAGGCGGGCGGACATTCCCATTTAGCCAGTTGTAAATATACGGCTGGTGCTCACGCAAAGTTACTTTATAAAACCCACTGGACAGACGCGTGCTTTTAACTAAGCGAAACGGTTTTCCCTCAAGCCCAAGCTTGTCATGAAAAACAGGGATAACATCCCCGATCACGTATCGCATGGCAATTGGCTTAAGTGTGCACTCTAGCGCAAACGCTTCACGCGAGATCATAACCAATAAGCGCGCCATTTGGCGCGCTTCATAGTAGTTGGTGATGGTGGGGAACTTTACCCGCTTTTCTAGCAATTCCCCGTTATCTTTGGCTAACCACTCTGCGTACAACTCACTGTCAGGCTCAGGGTACACGGCCTGCTGCGCACTGTAGCGCTTGTCTTCATCGTCAAATTCAACGATGACCCGGTTAAATCGCTTGGACTTATCAGGATCATCATGTTTAAGAGTATCAACAAAATGGTGTTGCAAAATCGGTTTATCAACCGGCGGATCATCTTGCTCAATCACCAGCATTTGCTGGCCGTTCACTTCCGCCAACGAGCCACGCATACCAGATAGTAATATATTGGTGTTATCTAGTAGCGTCTTATCTGTGTCTAGTTGCACATTGCACGTAAACAGGGCTTTTTTGTCCGTTGCGTCTTGATGAACGGGCACCAAGGTATTACAAATCTTTGCCCCCCGAACAAAAGATTCTTTATCAATATCACCGCTTTTTAGGCGCTTGCCATACGGGAAATTGACCAGATAATCATACAGACATTCAGCGGGGTTTGAACTGGCATGCATTCCGCCACTGACAAGGTTTTCAACTTTTCTCCCGGTAATATCCGCTTTGATGTCTGGCTCGCCAGAAAAGGGCGCGTTCTCTCCCGGATACCACTCCAACCTAATGTAACTACACGCCACATCATCAAGGCGGTGAGCTTTGGCCACTGGGTCCCAGCCTGCATGAATTAAATATGGGTCTTGATACCCATCCATGCCCTTCGGGAAATGCTGAGCTTGAGCCCACCAACCACCTGTACTGACTTTAAATCTATCGTCATCAATCGGCGTATCACCCAAATATATTTGGTCAATACTGGTGCACGCTTCACCCCACACAATGATTAAATGTAACAGGTCATTGGGCACCTCATCGCCGTCAGCATCGTTTGTGGCCTTAAAAACAATGGTGCCCTTTTTGGCCCTGACATTGCCGTAAATCACATCAAGTGCATCATTACTACTGGGTTTAGATACCCTAGCGCCACGGGCTTGTCTTTCATTTTGAGGCTGCTCAGGCGCATCAATGAGCCAATTAATTGCGCCGCTAAGAATATTTTTAATAAATTTCATAGTGAATACTTCTTATTTAATGCTTTTCGTAGGGCTGCTCTGCACCACTACCCCGACTGCCGCCACCTACGGCGCTTCCTGCGACTGAGTATTGATTGCTATCCCCTTGCCCCCACTCGATGTCTTCTTGGATCAGGCCGCAAAATTCAAAGCCTTTATCGTCTGGGTAATACATTTGCTGGCTGTTTAAGTTGGTATGTCGCCCTGGGGAGGACTTAAAATCGGCCCAATGTGAAGCAACTTTTAAAGTAAGCGTGGATTTATCAAGCGATATACTGCCCGACCTGCTTGCTATCCGACCCTTGTAAATAGGGAGCACACCCACCACCTCACAGGCCTTTGAGAAATAGACAACCTCAATTTTGACGGGGGCGTTTACATAGTTAGAAGCCAGAAACACGGCATTTAAATCATCAGTGACCGCATGAAAAGTCAGGTTTACGGCCCCCACTCTGGGCTCCCCAGTTTGATCAATTTGGGGAATACTGGAGATATGCCCCGCTTGATACGTCACCCCGCCATATTCAAAGCGCTCTGTACCCGTTGTGAAATACAATGTGCCCTCTGCTAATTCAATCGTAATGAGATGCACATGTGCGCCGCCATTTTCTAGCACGTCAGTCAGCGCTGAATTTAATTCAATCACAATAAGCGCTCCTCAAAATCTAACACTAAGGTTTGCAGACCAGTTCTATTCGTGGCATCGAGATTCAGTTTTTGCACATCTGTTTTTAGCGCCATCTGAAAGCGCACTTTATCTGCCGTCCAAACCCGCCGACCAACAGGGGCCTTTTGTCGCAAGGGCGGGCTAATTGAAATCGTGGTTAACCCCTGAGAATTAACGTTTACAACGTTTTGCACCATGTAGGCTTTTGGGTCCCCGACGAACAGCACAAAGTCGCCGGGTAAAAGGGCGTGAAATAAAGAGGCTGGTGCCCCCTGTACTTTGATTTGGTCACTATATTGCTCGGCTTGCTCTCGAACCGAAGCCGCCTCACCAAGGCCCGGCCCCAGCAATGGGAGCGGGTTTTGTATTTGACATACGTTAAGCCGACCTCGCATCGAGACCGAAAAAGCGAACAACGCCATTAAAGCGCGATACTCTAGGGGTGGCGTCGTTATTTTTAATCGCCACTGGTGAGGATGGCCAATTTGGCCCGCGTATTGCGAGCCGCCATGCGTGGGATCAACATCTGTTTCACTCACGCTTTCGAGTTGCGCCTTTTGGGGCGCAATGAATTGATTGTCTAATACTTTCATAATTTCATAGTTACAACGGCGTGTTTATGTGTTCTTGAATGTCTTGAATAATGTCAATGCGGTTTTGCTCAAACCATCTGTCAAAGCCGCCTGTATCCGTGGCGGTGACATTGAATTGAACGTGTACGTTTTGCGTATTTCCAGCGGCGGCGGGTTGCGCTTTTAACGTGGCAATGTCTTGATACATCTGATCGATTTGGGTAGCGCTGCGCTGCGTGTAAACACGCTCCCCCCTGTCTAGTAGCCATGTGCCTTCTCTTGGCACGTAATCAATACCACTGTGCGCCATACCCATCATGCCGCCGCTGAGCCCTGCAATGGCGGCGGCCATCGGCTGTGTAATTGCAAGGGCGCTGCCCATTGCAGCGGGGGCCAATGCGGGGCCGACAATTGGGATCGCGGCGGTACTCGCAAAGGCATTCATACCCGCGGCTAATGCCATCGCCTGCGCCTGTGTTGTCATGACTGCCCCCGCACTGACCGCAGAGGTTTTATTGAATAACTTTTCCATGGCCCAGACCGCAGCACGTTTGGCGGCCATTTCGGTCAATGCGGCAATCGTGCTGTGTACAACCCCCCGCATGACATTTTTCATTGAGTCACTAAATGACTGCTGCGTCATGACGGCGTTAGCCACACTTTGTCCTATACCTTGCGTGAAGCGGTCAAACGTATTGCCCCACATCAAGTCAAAATTGCTCGTCGTTTGCTGCACCTGCTCTTGCAATCGAGCCATAAAGCCGCCGTGCTGGGCTTCGTACTCAAGTTCAGCTTGTGACTTCAACATTAAGTATTCTTGCTCATTCAGCAATTTCTGCTCGTTGGCCAGCTTGTATTCGTCCACTTTTAATTGCAGCAAGGCGCGCTCTTTGCTCCACTCGTTATCCCGCATCATTTGCGTCACTAAGTGAAACTCTTGCGCTTGCTCAATTTGTGCAGCGTATGGATTTTCAGTGGTGCTTATACTCTCCGCGTATTCTTGTTGCGCCTTGGCTTTCAGTAAAAAATACTCTCTATCTGTCAAGCGCTTTTCTGCGTTCGCGGCTTTGTACGCATCAAGTTCTACTTGCAACTGGGCGCGCTCCTGCGTCCAGCTATTTTCAGACATGAGCGACTTTAGCTGAAAATACTCCTCAGCTTGGGTAATTTGATTTGCATAGGGGTTATCAATGGGCCCCACACTCGAAGGGGGCTTAAAACTGGGTGATTCAACATCTTGAACTTCTGGGCTGTCTAGTGTGAATTGTGTGTTGTTCACCTCGGCCTTTAACTGACGCAACGTTTCAAGTGCGCCGGAAAATGGCTTAGCGATACCCTCTTTGTCTTCGAACGCGTCAACTTGAGCGCCCAAGGTTTCAAGGTTAAACCCGATTGCGCCGAGCTTACCTAGCTCTAAATCATAGCGAGCAATCACGGATTTAGCGCGGCGCTGCTCGTCTTGTGTTAAAGCTCGTGCGCCGGCAGCGTGATCACTTAAGGCTTGCTCAGCGAACTCATGTTCTTTTGTGAGACTTTGCAAGATTTGCTCTTGTGCTTCGTACTCACTGTTTAAATTCCTGAGATTGCGCTTTTGCGCTACATACCAGCCTTTATGCTGGCCCAGCACTTTATAAGAGAGCACTTGCGCATCATACAACATGGTGCTTATGCTCTGGGTTGCCGTTTCCATACTGCCAATGATTGACATCGCAATACTTTTACCGAGGTTCGCAAAGCCACCCTCAGCGGCAGCGGCCTCTTTTAGCCACGCTTGCAGCTCTTTAGTGACATATTTAAAAGCAGGGGAAGCCGCGGCCACTGTATGACTCCAAAGCCCGCCTAACATGGCTTTGAGTGTACTTATTTCACTGTATGTACTTTGGACGCCAGCAATAACGTCTGTGCTCATGACTAAGCCAAGCTCTTTGGCCAGATTTACATTTTGCGCAAATTCGCCTTTATTGCCGACTAACGTCCCGAACATTTGCGCTGCGCTGTCGTTTATCTCATCGAGAAAGAACAGCGCCTCGCTGCTGCTCAGTTTATTAATTTCTTCAACAAACCGTTCAAACTGCTGCGCGGGGTTCATCTGCTCCCACTCGCGCACATCTTGCCCCGTTCGAGCGAAAAAGTCCGCCATTGCGCCGCCACCAGTTAGAGCAAAGTCGGTGATTTTGGCGCTGAGGTCTTTTATGACATCCCCAAATTGCTCGGACTCTAACCCCGCCGCGCGGGTCGCAAACGCATATGCCTGGTATTCTGTCACTGGCAATGAAACATTGGCAGATTGACGCCTGACATCTTCTATTGATTTTAAGGTGCGCTCAACAGCAAATAGGCCCGCACCTAGCGCAATCGAGCCTTGTGCCAACCCTGTGCCAATGCTGCGGGCAGCACTGGCCGTCACCCGCGTTAATGAACCCAATTGTGTTTTAGCTGATTTGACAAACTCAGCGGTGGCTTTACCCGAGCGCTTTAACTCGTTACGTAGCACCGTGGAGTTAGCGCCCAGCATTAGGTTAAGACTGGCTAATGTACTCAAACTTTTTTGGCTCCCAATGACGTCATCAAATACGCCTCTGCCTGCTCGTTAGTCATGCGAGACTTAGAGGGCGCGGCAGATTGATTAATTTGGTCTAATTGAAGGTTTTTGAAAGCGATGATTTGGGCTAACTCAGGATAAGTTAGCCGCTGCTTAAGTTCTGACGGCAGGCAATTTAGTTCTAGCGCTAAATTGACGATAAACGCCTGCAAGCCGTCAGATTTTAGTTTTTTTCCGCCTCCTCTACGTCATCGCTTTGAATCCCGCACACTTTTTGGACCTCAGCGAGTAGCGGCGTTAGCGCCCCAGAATGACTCTCGCCTAGCGTTTTTATATCGCTAGGTGTGAAAACCAGCTTGCCGTCCTCATCACATACCGTGTGCGCAATGATGGCTGCGCTAAAACTGGCCTCTTCGTCTTGCTCTGATAGCACCGTTTTTTCAAGCCTCTCACGCGCGGAGATAGACAGCGGTTTGATGTGCACTGGACCAAAGCCTTTTACATCAAATGTGGTTACTTCACCAATTCCAACTGCGTTAAAAAACGCATTTTTATCAAATTTAGCCATGTTTAGATTGCTCCTGCTGTTTCTGTTTCAATTGCGACTTTAGCTAATAGCATCATTGCTTTGCCCGCTTCTGGCTTTTGCATGACGGCTTTTACAAAAAGCGCTGTAAATTCCCACTTTGCCAAAGCGCCCGGCAACTGGATCTGACACTTACGTCTGTCTCCCGCTTTACCCGCCGCAATGATTTGCTTTTGACCCTCATCATCGGGCTCATAACGACAAATCAAATCACGCTCCGATTCGCTGGCGCGCTTTGATACTACATGTCGCTTTGACGTGTCTGATAAGACTGTAGAGTCAACTAGCTCATAACTCAGTCCAAGTTGGCCAATGTCATCAAAGCCCTCTACAAGCACCATATTTGCAGCGTCTCCGGCACCATCCGCAATGAAAAATTGTGTACCCTCTGGTAATGAACCTGACATATTTACCCCTTATATGAGATGTTAAAATTTAAAATGCGGCGATGAATGCCGCTCCCACTGTCAAATGTGGGCGTTTCTTCAGTTTCGACAATGCCGCCAATTTGAACCCCGCCGAACACGCCGCGAAAGGACGGCAAGAGGTTTTGAATAACGGCCGTCAATGCACCTATTTTCGCCAAATCATCCCCCACCACTTGCACTTCAAAGGCCGCTTTTCTAGGGCCGGTTTGGTCAATGGTATGATCTGGTCTTGATGCAATGACGCGGTAACTCAGCGCGGGATAATTGCCCCCCTCGGAGATAACATTGTGATGCACGCCGCCAACCGACAACGCCGTTATGCTTTGACTAAAAAGCAACTCGGTTATGGCTTTTTCAAGCATGAATTACCCCGCCTTTTTAAGTGCTGCATCAATGCGCCTAGACAATTCAGCACGGGTTGTATTAATTACCCGGTCATCATTTTTTAAGAGCGCTGGACGAATAAACGGCTGCCCTGCAAAGCCCGGGTGAAACCCGTTCACCCCGTCCCCAACTTTGCCGCGGGAACGTTTGGAATTTAGGTTTAAGTCGTGGGGCTTAACTCCTGTTTCCAACCAATAGGCATACACGGCCGCGGGAATGTCTGAGCCCGATTGCTGCTGAAGCGATTTAACGTTGTAGACCCCAACATACACCGCAGCGTCATACAGTTTGTGCGTCTGTTTTTTATTTAGGGTGGATTTCATGCGTACTGAGTTAGCAAGCAACCCTGTGTCTACCCCAAAATTTTGAGTCACGCCCGTTTCAACAGCCCCTTTTAAAATTTGACCGCCGGCTTTCAAGGCACTGCGAAGTGATTTGGGGGCCACGCTCGAATCCAGACTTGCGAGCGCTTTTTCAAGCTCAGCAAACCCTTCAACCCCGCCCCACATTTCCGTCATTGGTTTAACTCCAGCTCAAACGCTAAAGTTAAATTTCTTTGCTCGATATTGTTAACGTGCTTAACTCGGTACGTTTCGTTATGCACTTGGATACACTCTATATCCGCTAGGTCCGCACGATAATCACAGTAAAAAGTGGTGCGCTCCGCCGTTACTTCTTGCGATGCAATATTGATCAGGCCGCCGCTGTGCTGCCTGAACTTACCCCATTCGATACTGTGCGTGATGAAGGTTTTCTTTGAACCAAACTCCCCCTGCACACTTTCGGTGCGCAACATCATTGCGCGGGTAGTTTTATCTGCTGGAGACAATCGTTTAAAATTACTCATGCTCACCCCACAAAAACCCGCTTAAACGGCTTTATTGACGCCTTAAACGCAAGAGATTGCTCTGGCGGCTTCTCCGTTGTAGCCTCGGGACTTACCCATAGCGTTGTCAGCATTAGTAATACAGCGCTTTTTAAACTCCACTGCTTAACCTCCGTTAGTTCTTCGTAAACAATGGCGTCCACTGCGTTTTCAGGGACTTCAGCGCTGGTCATGTAAATATCTCGGCTAATCTCCGAACAAACAATCCCAACCGCCGAGTTTAAAAGCCCCTTAATTTGTTCATCACGGTAAGTGTCTGTTACGCCAAGCTGGCGCTTACCTTCTTCTAATGAAACAAACATAAATACCCCCAATAAAAAAGCCGATAGGTAGATCAGGACCTATCGGCTTTGGCTTACTCTAAAACAAGCTTAAATAAATTCAGCTATCCCAGCGTCAACCAGCTCTTGCGCCGTATCACGCTTGCGCCTTGTTTTATCGCCGCTCACATAGCTTTTATAAGACTGCACAAACACGATACCCACCATTTCAGCCGCCTCAGAAGTAGGTTGATCCAAGCTGGTTGAATCATCTAGTTGGGATTGTTCTTTAGTCACAAACGCCCACGCTTCGCTAAGCTGCTTTGAAGAGGGCTTTAATTTTTTAGGCTTGCCATCTTCGCCCCACATTTCCACCTCTAGCTCTGAAACTTTCGGTTTTTCTTTGAAGTCCCCAGCGATCAACTTGACCACAAAAGGGGCAAGCGCCAAATCAAGCCCAGATAGGTTTTGGGTGACGCTTTCTAACACGGCAGGTTCAGGGTTGATCAGTGTTTCCGACAACTGCTCTCTAATGTCGTTATTGTCCATTGCGATTCCTATTTTTTCTAATTCAATGAAGGTTATTGGTTGAGGTAGTGTGTTGAGTTAAAGGTGACTTTATCCCCTAAAATCAAGCCTTCTAAGTGCCTAAAGCCGATGTCATTTTCATTGACAAGACGTAGTAAGCTCATGTTTTGCTGGTATGCAAATTGTATATTCCCGTGCTCGTCTTCATAGGCAGTCTCTGTACTAAAGTCCACCTGCCATGACCCTGTTTCACCGATGAGCACATCATTAAAATCAGCCAGTACAATCTCGGACTCATTCCCATTGAGACCCAAATCAGCCGGAATATGATTGGTGGTTGCATAAGGCAACCCCTTTAAAAACCCGTTGTCCATTTCAGGGTATTGGTTTTTACCACTGGCGTTTTTCAAGTCTTTTAAAAATCGCGCGGTACGTGGCGCAAGCGCCCACCCCGGAGTTTCCATATTTGAATCAGCTTCCTCTAACGCTAAAAGAAGTGCCCCCAAGTATTCATCAATATTGGTCGCAATGATCTCACCTGAAAACGAAATGACACGCCCCGCATCTAGGGCCGTTTTACGTAAACCAATGGGAGATTCATTCGACCCGTCCCCACGTAAAAATGCTTTATCTTGCGCGCCAGCGGTGGCTCTTACCATGTCATTTAAAACAAGCTGCTCAGTTCTATACCCTGAGCGACCAATTAATCTATTCGAGATTGGTACAAGTGTGATCTGTTCTTTTGCCGTCATTTTCAAAGAACCAAATTTTGACTTTGATACCTTCCCTTTTTGGGTTTCCCCTTTATAGTGAGACTGTGCGCCCCCTGTTTGGCGCGGCATGGTTAAATTACCATTGGGCAAATCAATCACCCTTGCCCCTAATTTCCTGACGACATTTTTAGGGGTTAACATTTCTATCAGTTCATCCGCGAAGTTTTCAGGAACTAATGAACCGCCAGAATCCGCGGCGGTGGTCACAGCCATCGCCACATCTTTATCCCCGATTTCATGTTCCGCGAAGTAGGCCGCATCACTGAGATTACCCTTGCCCGCCGCAACGGACATCGCCAAACGGGCAAACTTCGCGCCCTTGTATTCTTGTAACTCTGGCTTAGTGTGGATTGCAGGGCCGCTCTGAATGCCTACAGGCGTTGCTTTTCCGGCAGCCAAGGCTTGAGCGGTTTCAGCACGCTTGAGCTTGGCCTTATCCTCGGCAATTTCAGCTATGAGCGTGTCAAAATTCGATAGCTGGTCTTCATTCAGCTGCCCCTCGCTTGCCTCAATGTCAGCCAGCGCCTGAACTTTTTCAATTTTTTGATTTAACGCTTCGCGCAAGTCATTTAAGTTAAATTTCATTGGTTTTCCTATATCGCAGACATAAAAAAAGCCGCTTACTAGCGGCTTTGTTTAAACTTGTTTTTAATTTACAGCGCGGCGAGCGCTGCCTGTGCACGAATGCTTCTAGATGTTTTTTTTGTTAGCTTGGCGGCAATTGTATTGATTGCCTCTTGAGGGGTCATAAGGTGATCTGCCAGACCTATCTCAATGGATGATTTCCCCAAAAAGGTATCGGCCTCAGTCTCGATGACGGCTTGACGCTCTAGCCCTCTAAACTCGGCAACATAATCAACAAACATCTGATACGTAACCTCCATAGATGCCTCAGTTGCCTCCCGTTCTTCATCACTGATCTCTATGTCGGGATGACCAAATGTTTTAGTGCCCCCTCGACTGAAAGTGTGGATTTTAATTCCCTCCAGCTCGTATTTTTTAGAAAGGTCTAATCGCTTGTAGTAAACACCAATTGACCCCACCCCCCCTGTGTCACTGATATAAATATCTGTGCAGGCAGAGGCAAGCAAATAAGCCGCGCTAAATGCGTTGTAGTTAATAATGGCGTGTATTGGCTTAGTCTTTGAGGCATTTTTAATAAATCGCGCACACTCAAACGCGGCTTGTGCAGATCCCCCACCAGATTGAAAGTCCAAAACAATGGCCAATGTTTTGCTGTCATTTACCGCTCTAGAAATCTGATTTTGAAGCCGCTCATAAGACATCAACTCTTCACAGGCATTGATCACCCCAGCACGAGGAACCAAAATCCCATGTACTTTGATCACCGTGATTTGGTTGCCAACCTCGGGATCACCTATTGGGTAGGATTGTGGCTCTTTCGCTGAGAGTTTCGCATCACCAGAGATAAGCCCTAACACTCTGGGGGCCATAAACCCCGCGATAGCTTCGGCAAGCGTGTCTTTTGCCATCAATGGCGTGTTAAACACCATTTGCGCTAGGTTCGGATAATTTACTAATTGCATATATCGTTAATCTCCTCTAATTGCTGCTGTGATGCTGTTAGCTCCCCCTTCTCTTGCTGGCGCTTTTTCTTGCGCTCAGCTAACCGCCCTGACTCTTCCATATTCATAGGGGAAAGATAAATATTCCCACCTTCAATGGGAGGTAAATTCTCCATTCTGCGAATGTCGTTAACACTTAACCAGCCCCCTTGTCGGCCCAATGCATAACAATCGTAACGGGTTGCTATGTCGCCTCTGATCAGTGAAGACACATTAAATTCTATGTACAGCTCTTGACGTTCTTTTGCCAAAAGCAAATCACGCATCATTGCCATTTCCCAGCGCCTGATCCACGGCATCATTCCATAGATTAAATAGTTCAATGTGGTTTGTTCGACACTCTTATAAGACTCGCCATCACTGAGCCCCAACATACTCGGCGGCACACCGTATAAACGCGCAATGTCTAGCGCGCTCAATTTGCGCGCGTCTATCATTTGAGCTTGCTCATTGGTCATCGCCATTTGGCGATAGGTCATTCCCTCTTGCAACAACCCAACTTTAAACTTGTTGCGTATGCCGCCTGAATGGCGCGCCTCAAACGAGTTGATAACTCTATCAATGCCGTCTTGCGTATCTATTGGCTCCGCGTCTTTTGGGCGCTCAATAACGCCACTCATTGTCGTACCTTGACTGAAAACCGCGCTTGCGTGCTTTTCAGTTGCCAAAGCAAGCCCAATTGCATCAGGGGCCAACTGAAGCGGAGACGCGCCTGTGAACCCATCTAAACTGAACCCTTTGACATGGTGCATCACTTCGCGCCCAACGACTTGCCCCCCGCCCTCATCTTCACCATTGAGCAAACGATAGTAAGGCAGGCCATCCGAGCCTCTTAATGTCTGGACTTTATTAGGGTGAACCCAAATAAGCTCTTTAACACTGAAGTCCTCTTCACGCTCCACAAGGGCAAAGTGATTACCACCCAAACCCAAATGACCCTGACCCGTTTCAAAGTATTCAAAGGCGGTGTCTTTTTGGTTCGGCTGATTCTTCAGTAAGTCATAAAGCGGATGCTTAGTCGCCTCCTCCCTAGCCCCCCCATCTTGGCGACGATACAAGACACAAGGCAGTTGCGCTAAAGATGTTGCGTTTAACGTGACACAGCGGTTTAAGGGGCTGTTATTCATTGCCGTTGTGGCGTTAACCACCTCGCCACTTGTCGCGGTGCGACCTCCCCCACCAATGAACGACCCTAGAAACGATGGTGAAGAGCTGCCCGAAGTGCTTTTGTTAAATTGACTGGGTGAGAACATTATTGCCCCTTCTTAAATGCAATTGCACGGGCTGTGATATAGCTATGCGCTACGGCAAACCCCCCCGCGGTGATCCAAAACGCGGGCGGGTATACTTGACCTGCACCATAAGATATTGCACCAACACCTAACCACCCCATAAACCATCCAAAAATTTGTTGATAAGGGATGGTAAAAAGCAAGGCTTTTACTCTCTTTAACATCCGACCCCCTTCTTGTCGTAAATTGATCCACTTTCTTTTGTGGGCGTACGAATTAACATCATCGCTTCACCGATGGCCATGATTAACGCCACGGCTCCATCTATCTTGTTCACCGCTCTATTTTTAACTGGTCGTACAATGTCATCATTACCTTGCAAGTGCTTTCCAATAACATTGGAAATATGCCATGTCATAATGGGGTTGCCGTCATGATGGAAGCGGCCCGCTTCAATCGCAGCCTCTAATTCCTTCATGGGATCAGATAAGTTGGTGTAGTTTTGCGTAATAGTGACAACATCCAGATTAAGATCATCTATCAACTCATGACTTAAATTGGTTGCGCCGTGCGGGTCAATGGGCACACTTCTCACAGGAGCTTCTTTGTGAGCAGATTCTATGTCCGTTTTAATTTGACGAAAGTCAACCTCGGCCCCGTCAGTAACATCTAAAAACCCCTGTTCAACGTATTTTTGATAGCGCTCTCCAAGCGCCAGATTTTCGTTATTGAACACCTGTTCTTCAGGGACCCAAAACATAGGACTAATACAATACCAGTGTATTTTCCCCTTTATGATCCGCCAAAACAGACGCGGCCCGGCATTCATATCCAGCTTACGCGCCAAATCAAGAGCCAAAACACTGTCTTTACCCCTGAAAGTAGACACTTTCAGGTTTTTGTCTTCACAGGCTTTCCAACTTTCCATGTTGAAATAGGCGGATTTCGCGGTCGTCCACATGTTTAAATGCTTCACTTTAAATCTATTTGTGAAGCTCGCCCGGTTAATGGCTTTTTGCTGCTGGGCCAACAGATAATCAGCGCCAATACTGACCCCATAATTTGGGTTCGCTTTTTTCAATACCGCGGGATCAGTCCAATCATCATCCTCATCGATACCGTAAATAAGCGCAAAGAGCGCATCATCTTCCGCGCCTTGCAGCATTTCCACGCAGCGCTGTTCCATGTCATAACATGGGCCATCTATGACATACCCCGCCGTGGTGATCACCACCATCATGGCTTGGTCCCGAGACCCCATCCCCGTGTCAAACGTATCGTATTGGTCTGACGTAGGGTGTTCATGATATTCGTCAATAATGGCTATGTGGGGGCTAGATCCATCCCCCGGGCGACCTATTACAGGCTGAAATACCGCCCCATCACTTAGCGTTAGCTTTTTAGCGTGAACACTAATCCCAAAACGCTTGCGCAACGCCCTAGTAATTTCAACCATGAGCTTTGCGGGCTTAAACACCTCCCAAGCCTGACTTTCGGTGGTTGCTCCACAAAACACCTCGGGTGCCGCTTCACCATCGACACAGAAACCAAGTAACGCCAAGCCCGCCGCAATAATGGATTTGCCATTTTTACGCGGCACTTTTAAGTAAACCTCACGGTATCGCCGCAAGTTATTACTTTTTCTTACCCACCCAAATACATTGATAAAAAAGAAACGCTGCCACGGCTCCAAAGTGATTTTTAGCTTTTGCTTACGCCATTTACCTTTGGTGTGCGGTAGCTTTTGAATAAACCGGCACGCACGCTCTGCTTTGTCCCGATCAAATTTAAACGGGAAGTCTTTATCTTTGGATAGCTCTAAATCATTTAAGTGGCGCTCGCACGCTTGGCGCGTCAGCTTACAGACATCAATCTTTCCAGAAACGACATCGCGGGCATATTTGTTGGCAGTGTTTACATTGTTGTAATTGGGCGGGGCATATTTTTTGTTTTTGCGGCTTTTTGACATATCCGCTAACCCCAAAGAAAACTACATGAACAGCATTAAAATAGGAACGCTAGAAACCTCTTACGCGTCAAAACTCGTCAAATTCCTCATCCCCATCATTTTTATTGTCTTTCCCGCCAGCGCCTAGCAAGCGCGCCCTCGCCATTGGAGTTAAGCCAAGTCGATCACCCAATTTTTGCATTTGCGAGATATAAACATTTTGCGCAGTGATTAGCGGGTGCACTTTTTCACCTCCACTGGCTGTGATACTCACGAACTTAAGGGGATCTGACCCAATTTCGTCATCAATGGCCATTACCCGCTGAATAGCATTGCAATAAGAAATTAGCAGCGGAAAGTCTTCCGCCGAGAACGTTTTTCGCTCCCACATAATGCCAAGGTTAGAGTGCCACGCATCTATTGCATGTTTCCCCGTCAATCTATCTGTTGGCACAGGGGGCTTTCTAGTGAGCCGTGTATCACCTACCACAATACCTTTTTGTAAATTACCCCCTCCGGGTGCGCGAATATCAGACATAAAGCGACCTGCAACAAATGTTAATTTAATGATTTAAAAAGGATCTAATTTGGATCAATTTTGATTTCTTATTTCTTGCGTATAAAAATTTCACTGGATGGCGGTACTTATAGGGGGCGTTTTAGCTGGACAATTTCACCCCCCTACCCCTCTGAACATGCAGATTTATAGCGGTGTGTGCGTATTTTCGCCTAATCTCATCCACGCTTTTACCCTTTTCCCAATTGGTTTTTATTTTTGCGCAAGATTTACAGAAGCAAGATAGGTTTTCGAGGCTTTCACCACCGTTCAACGCCTTTGGGATTATGTGCTCGCACACCGTACCAGGTTTAACAATTGACGGCTTTGAGTACAAACAATTCAAACACAAATGTCCTGCGGCCTCTTTGACGCTGGCAGATAATTTCTTCCATTCAGTTGTTTGATAAACGCGGGGGCCTTTACGGCTTTGCGCTTGTTGATATGCGCCCCAGCTTGCCTTGCTTTTATGAGCTTCGCAGTAACCATGCTGAAGCGTTGTTTTATTTGGGCAGCCACGAAAGCGGCAGCGCTTAGGAGTTCTAGGCGGCATTGAATCACCTTTGATTGGGTGCCTCTCCTACAAGATGAGTACCTCAGTAAGCAAGCAAGGGATGAAGTAACTTACTCACTTTAGCACCTGACCGGACACGCTCAAACCGACTCATAGGAGAGACAAAATTAGTTATCTATAAGAACGTAAAACGCTCTTAAATATTTGTTCAAAAAATACAATAGATGTTGCGCCCGCATGACCAGCTATACCCGCCGCAGCCGCAGTAACTAAAGGGGACGCACCGAACTCTTTACAAGCCAGCACTGTAATTACCCCAGCAAAGCCACTTATCACCCATTCCGCGCATAGCTCTCTAAGGTTAAAGGGCTTCTCTGATAATTTGCGTTTACGTATAAAGTTCGCTGTTCCTCCCCATAGGGCCAAGAATACAAAAATCATGTAATCGCTTATAGCTGATAAATAGCTAAACTCGTTATTCATTACAGTACCAGTTGCCTATCGTTAAAAGTTAAAAGAAAGGATCAAGTCGTTCACCAATCCACCTCAACTGCGGCACCGCTATTGAGTTACCAAGAGCCCTCAAGCGCGGATGGATAACGCACTGTTCCGCTGGACGCCCCCGATACGGGATGCGTGTATAGTTATCCTCAAACCCGAACAACCTTTCTTTTTCTATCGCTGTAAATGCCCTGAGATAATCACCTGATAAAGTCGGGTAGCCAGCTTCATTGCAGACAACCACCTGATTATTTGTGACGGTAAGCAAGTCCTTTTCTGTATGAGATGTTATGCATCCTGAGTATGTCTTGCATATGCCTTTTGAAGCGCTTGCATGACATTCGAAGGAGCTTTCTTCTTCGTCTTCAGCAGCCTTTGATAAATAGAACTTTGCATCTGATCGCTGAAAAAGTATCGGCGTTCGATTTGCCCAGTTTCCAAAATCTGCAAGAGCGAACACTCTACGGCGTTGCTGGGGCACTCCGAAATATTTAGCGTCAAGAGTCCGCCACTCAACGAGTGATTGCTTGTCACTGTATGCAAGTCCGGCATTTTGCCACCCTTTTTTTGGGACTGGGAACTCTCGCCCAACAAGAGCCCTGAGAACTTCAGAAAAGTCTCGGCCTTCGTTTGAGCTGAATGCACCTGTGACGTTTTCCCAGAGTGCGAACCTTGTTTCACAATGCTTTTTACACCAATTGATGATCTCAATCGCTTTGTAGAATAAACCAGACCGTGTAACCCCATCTTTAAACCCCTCTCTCTTTCCCGCAATACTTAAATCCTGACATGGTGAACCGAATACAACGACATCTATGCGGCCAAGTTTCTTTATACACTCTTCCGTTATTTGTGTTATATCTCCAAGGTTTGGAATGTCAGGATAGTGATGCGCCAAAACAGCGCAAGGGAAAGGGGCAACTTCTGAAAAGGCCACCGGTTGCCACCCCAAAGGACGCCAAGCAACCGTTGCGGCCTCTACTCCGCTAAACAAGCTAAGATATTTTACTGCCAATTTTGCCACCTTTTATACATTGATGACGCTCTTGGCGTTCTATTTTGTTTATACAATGATGCTCTGGGCACTCTGCTTTGTTTATTTGCTTACAACGAGGACATTTCACCTCTGCACGACCACTCAAAAAAAGCAATCGTTTATTACAACGCGAACACCTAACCTCTTGCATTTAACCTCTATTTTTATCTACATCGCAGCATGATTCCTAATAATCAATTTGTGCTGATTTTTACCAAGCTTCATCTTTATTTCCTTAAAAGCAGCTTCACTATTTAAAACGCCCCACTCCTGACCTACACACCCAAATTCAAGACCAGGCGCAATACACCCCTTAACTTCACTTGGAGTATTGGCAACATGTAAAAGACAATGGGTTCTTTGAGAAGGGCCGTATCTAGTAACCCCCAAAGTAGGTGATTCAATTGCATAGCACTCACCCTTAGAAGGTGATATATGAGGCATAATTACATACTCACCATTTGGAACGCAGCTGACATTGCGCTCATTGTTCTTCCATGGCCGTTCAACCGTCACCGCGACTTTGACATCATCTATGTAAAAATCACTAAACACCCCAAAGGGAAAATGACGCCGCTCTATTACAACTGTCTTAGTTTTTTTATTGTTCATAATAAACCCCTGTAGCAAATTGCTGTGCTAAAACTTCTGCACAATAAGTTGGAAAGCTGGACAAGATTATTACTGAGACCCCCAACTCATCACGGCGATTCATAGCATCTAATAGCTTGGTGTTTTGTTGAAAGTTTCGAATACCAACAAGATAAGCAAAAATGATAAGGGCATCTTGCTGAGCCTCGTTAAACTCACTTATAGAGGTGTTTTCATCCAACGAAATGAAGACATGATACAAGTCAACTGCAATCTGTGACTCAATATTATCAATAATGCGAATAAATAGACCGGTTTGATCATTCAATTCCAAACACTCAGATGGTAATGGCTCAAACAACTTTGGCACTAAAACCTTTAACAGACCAATCATGCGCACCATAAAACTCCCAAAAAAAAACCCTCTATAAAGAGGGTTTTCAAACTTAACCTGAAGGAAATGAACTATCCCCGAGTAAAAGGAATGTCAGGGGCGAACACTGCGGAAATTCCCCCATAACAGAAATCATATAGGTAACCGCCAACCGTGTCAACACGAGGCGTGTTAATAAACAAAAAAAACACAAAAAGTGTTAAACCAATAAGTTCACTTAAAAGCTTCAAAGAATTGATCGTTCAAATTCCATATTGCCCACCAAACACGAGTAAACCACCCTTTTGATTTTAACTGAGACAACTGTCGCAATGATTCCCCTTCTTTACCAAAGTCAAAATTCAGCTTGATAGGAACACTTTGAAGTCTTCCCCTGGAGGAAACAAATTCTTGAAAATGTGCACGCCGAACATCGGCCTCTTCAGTCAAAGTAACAATGCGATAATCACCAGACGGAGAAGTAAAAACATAACCAACATGCTCAAACCCCTGCTGGCAAGAACTTGTATACACTTTGGTAAGCTGCATGATTTACCTTTTATCTGATTACTTTTTCACTCGACTGTTCTTGGTCGCATTCAGCAAATTCTAAGCCAAACGCAAAGCCATTTAAAAACTCATCTAAACCATCAAGGCTAGAACACTCAACTGAGATCTGGTTATCATCGCCTTTAATAAAAAAACGACCGCTATTTATACTTAATTCCAACCCTAGCGCTAAAGATTTTTTTTGTAACTTGCAGTATTTATACGCAATATCAATCTCTTGATTCATAAATTTTTATCCCAAAGTTTTAAATTGCTTCAATTCGAGACATAAACGCCTGCTCATCTGGCAACTTTATAAAGTGAGTGAATGCAACACCATTTTCTGGATAACAAGCGCCGCTATCAGCGCAACAAGTTACAAACTCGGTATCGAAACAATCACCGGTCCAAACTAACAGCTTTTGGTCTTGCGGGCAGTCTTCGTAGGTTTCAACTTTTACCATTTGAGACAGCAATAACTCCAAGCCAAATACGCCTTGCGTTTCAATCATGCGCGAACCGACAAGAACCGGCGCAAGCTCATTTAAGCGAAAACCGTCATAAGCAGTTTTAAGATCGCATGGGCGGCCACTTTCATTAAGGCCTATGTTGACACCTGCACAATCAAATGAAATTGAAGTAATCACAAATGTTTGATTTTTAAAATCAGTATGCTCACAGTCTTCTGTACCTCTAACTATCAAACCTAACTGTAACGGCTCGCCATAACAATCAATCCAACATTCCAACTCATCATTACTAATTTGTTTACTCATGCCTAACCCCATTAGAAAAGTGCACCCGCTGCACAGAGTTTTTAGCCACACCAAAAGACCAACCAATAAAAACAGCCACAGCCAAAAAAACACAAAAAGCAACAGCAACCCAAAGCAAATCCAACACTGTAAAAACAATAAGTTGATCACCCATAAATCAGCCACCCTTTTAAATAAATAACAGTACAAGGTTCCAGAGGGGGCCTAGATGAACACCCATTCCCTTTACACACAACCTCTACAGGATTTATATAACACCACTGGCCAAACTGAACACGAACGGCATCTTTTAAACCCCACAACAACAAACCCGAAAAAAAGACAAGCACCAGCCCGAAAACCAAAGCGCGCTTAAATCCAACATTACGATTAAAAGGCCCTTCAAGCATAAGGCCCCCTTAAAAACTTAGAAAAGCGCCGCGCCTTTTGAATGAGAACACCAACACTTTGAATGCACTTATTCCCGACTGAATGAGCTAAAACCTCGCCTGAGGAAAGATTTATAACTGGCGGCTCAGAATCCCACACACAAGGCAAGCCCATCACATGATTATTCAAAACCTCTTCCCCACCTTCACAGTCAATTTGAGACTTAATTTCTCTGAAGTTTAACCAAGTGCCAGTGCTCATATTTAACAACTCAAGGTTGTTACCCACCCCTCTTTTTAAGGCAAAGTCTGCATAGTAATAACGCATTGCTCACCCCTACTTTTTAGAAGGAGGGAGCCGCGGCGTATCACGACCCACCTCGCTATCATAAAACTCACGCCATTCGGCAACAGTGTCAGGACAGGGCAATCGCCCCTTACTGTGCATGTGGGCAACTGTCAACGCACAAAGGAAATCTTTCTTACAAGCCATAGCCGCCACCCCCTAAAGCGCTTTGGGAGGTCAAAGCAACCCGAACAGGCGGCGCTTCACCTAATGAAGTAACCAAGGCGCGCTCACAAAAGCCCTTCGCAAAATCGCCCCCCTCATGCGCAACCAGCAAAGGAATGGCCACCGCCAACAACTCTTGTATGTATTGCCTATAAGCATCTTCAGACAATCCCTCTACTGCCGGAGATTGAAAAGCGCCATGCAAAGCCCTTTGGATAAACAAACCATCAAGCTCAGAGCGAAATGCTGTAGAAAATGCATCACGCAATACCTGCCCATACTTGGCCTCAAACAAAGCCGCCACCATCACACCCGCCCCATTAATTACTAACTCATTCGGTTTCATTTTTAGGCTCCATTACCATGACTTGCTGAAACGCTTTCTCTTGTGCAAAGAGCTGAAGTTCAGCCCCATCAGTAAACTGAATCTTTACCGCGCCAATCTGCTCATGATGCCCAATGCTTTTAACTTCTTTACCCACTAAACGGTCTAACACTGCTTTATCTGCCATTTGGCCCCCTTGATTAATGTTGTTGAAATAGGTGAAGTTGGTCCTTTCTAATGTGGCGAACCACTGGTAAACCTTCCTTCTCATTTAGGGCCGCTTGGCAAAATTCACCAACCCATAGATGGCCATGTTCTTTAATAGCGGTCCCCAAACCAAACGCCAGAACCAAGCGCATAAACTCATCAAATTGCTGAGGAGACATATCTGAAATGCGTTCAGGACAAAACGCCGCCTGTATCGCCTCAGTCACTTTTGAGTCTTCGTTATCCACCATGTAAATATTCCTCATTGTAAAACTTCTAAAATCTGGCCCAGACCACACGGGCTGTGAGATAGAGGCATCACGCGAATTGGTAAATGTTCGCCTCTGTACCGTCTTTAAATTCCGCGGCGGCCTCTTGTAAATGGGTCGCCCACAGGGTCCATGCAGCACGGCGCTGCCCTTCCCCGACATCAGCCCCCAATGATTCAACATAGGTTTTTTGCACTGGCGTCAGCTCGTGATTGAGCATCAATTCAGCCACCATGGAATCAATGCCCAGCTCTAGTGCACGGGCTCTAAACAACTTGCGGTAATCGTGTGCGGTGTACTTGCCCTGCGACATGGCCAACACCAATTTGCGGGCCTCTGCATAACTGAGTGGCCCCTTTTTGTTGGTGTCCGGGAATAAATACTTACCGCGATAGCCGGCGGCTTTTAATTCTTTGTGCCAGCTCACAAGCAACTCAAATGCAAAGTCACTAAGTAACAATTTATGCTCTTTGGTTTTTGTGATCTCTTCAGGCAGGGTTAGGGTTTTATGCTTACTGTCAATATCGGACCATTTCAGCAATAACGTTTCACCAATACGCGTCCCATGTAACAACAGCATTTGACACAAAACGCCCCCAATGCCTTTTGCATTTAAAACGGTATGGGCCATTTGCGGCTCATCTTGGCGCGCAATGGCACACGGCTTGGCTTTGATTTTTGCCGTCACGACATCTTTAAATTGAATACCCTCAAGTGGGCTGCTTGTCGCTTTGCCACTTTTGACGGCTTGAGAGAACGCACGCTTTAATATTTGAAAATGCTGTCGCACGGTCCCCGGCTGATAAACCTCTTGAAGCGGCCACAAAAGCAAATCCTCTAACGCGCTTTTATCAAATGACACTAACGGCTCATTGGCCAGTCTTGGGATCAAGTGTTTACCAAGTGAGGACTCTATCCCCGCACGGCGCTTTTTACTTAGACTGGTATCTGTTTGACAGCGTTTTTTAAACCACTTCAATACATCGCCCACGGTTTGAAAAAAGGTCAGCTCAGGCATCGCACCAACCCCTAAGCGCGCCATATTTTCGGGCGCTTTATTGAGCATGACTTTAACGGGAATGAGTGGCCAACGCCCCAAATGATGCCAGTCTTGACCGCTTTTCTTTGAGAAGTCGCGTAAATACCACGACCCAGACGTTCTACACCCATGGACGCGTAAATAAAGCGGGTAGCGGGGATCTCTGAACTGCGAATATTCGGAGTTAGCCATATTCTCAGAGATCACCGCCTCGCTTAGTCTCACTGTTAATGTACCTTTTGAACTCATTTTTTATTCACCGTTTATCCACAAAAAATGTGGATTAAAAGCCGTGCAAGTCTTTGTAATATTTTTCTTCTTGTCGACGCTCATACGCATCAAGCGCGGCCTTTTTGGCTTTAGAAATGTTTACATGAGGGGTTTTTTCGCCACACCCTCTCAAGCTCGAAATAAGACTGGTTGTACAATCTGAATCTTTTCTTACTGTCATAAATGACCCTGCTCAATTAATCGACCTGCCACCTTTTTACGCATTGCCGCTAAGTGGCGCTGGTACGTCCTTAAACTCATGTTGAGCCTAAGCGCTTTATCGAACTGCGCGGCATCACACCGCAAGCCCTTAATTACCTCAGCGCCATACTCAACCCTAAACACTGTTACTTCTTTTTCTGCGCCCGCTTGATGGGCCGCCATTAGCGCGCTTTCAATATGCAATTCAGCGCAATCTATAAGCGGCTGGGATGCCCCAGAGCCGCCGTTAAACACATGCCCTTCAGCAAGCATTTGCAATAAACTAGTCTGCCTCGCCTCTTGCCCCGCCGTCACCCAGATAGCCCAGCTTTCAATCAATTCACTCAGGCGCTTTTTAGACACCTGCCTTAACGTAGATGCCAACACCTTGCTATCCCGGCGCATTTACAGCACGCGCCTTTTCCAGTTTTCTATGCAACATTAAAATTTCAGATAGTAATTGCTCCACAGAAACAACCCGCCCCCCAGACTCCCCCCTGGGCGAAAACCAAATGTCCTGCAACTCTATTGCTATGTTGTCGTAAACGTGACCTAGCAGCCCCCTCTCATGTGATACTAGCGCCCCCTTAGCCCTAAGCGCTGCAAGCTCATCCCCCGAACTCGGGTTGATAACCACTGTCAAAAAGCGCTCACTTTTAGAACCAGTTAATTTTGAAATATATTGTTTCCTCACTTCAAAACTGCCCCACCCGGTTAAATCACAAAAGGAAATAACCCCTTTAAACTGACCTTGAAAACACTTCATCAAAGCCTTAGCTTCAGAGCAAAAAATCACCACTAACACTTGGCGCTAACCCCATTCTTTTTTTCGTTATATCTAGTCACCCATACATCGGCGTTTATCTGCCTGCCACTCACTACGATAATTTTTTCTAAAGCCGTAGGGCGTGGAAACCTTTCTAGTCGGTTATAAGCTGCCGCCGTGGTGTACGGGATAGAAAAGTATTCGGCTGCTTTCGATACATTTCCGCCGAGAAACGCAGTAACAAAATCAGAAAAAGTCAATTTTTAACACCATCAAAGAGTTTTATTAAATCTAACACATAGCGTGTTTATGTCAACACACTACGTGTTATAAAAACACACAGCGTGTTCTTGATAAAGGTGTTTTAATTTAAATCTACACACATTGTGTTATTATCACTTTTACTTACGGACACTCTGAGTAATTACATGAACCCAATAAACACAAAAGTAGGTCTGCGTATAAAGTCACTACGCAAAAAGGAAGGACTCACTCAAGAAGGGCTGGGAATGCGTATTAATGAGAAACAGAGCAGACTAGGAAACTATGAAGCAGGGATAAGGGCGATTCCGATTAGCATTCTGGATGAAATTTCAAAAGAATTTAATGTGAGTTTAAGCTGGTTAGTAGGTGAGGATTCATGCGATTTCTTAATCTGCGATCAGACCTCTCAAGCGGCACTCAGAAAAGAACACCTAAATCAGTTAGGGGTTAGTAATGACATCGTTGAAATTAAAATTTCTGAGGATGGTATGATGCCGGAATATAGACCGGATGATGTCACTTATGTAGATCGCTCAAAAAGCACTTTAGAAAACCTCGTAGACGGATTTTACGCCATCGAGTTTCAAGGCAAGAATCTCGTTAGAAAAATTAGACGGGAAATAAACGGCACATTTTCTATTATCAGCCTCAATAGCGAACACAAAAACCTAACCTTATCGGCTGAGGAATTTAAAGACCTTACAGTCATAGGAAAGGTGGTGGCCAACTTAAGATGGTACGACTAAAAACTTAACCTAGAAGGGACTGATCGCCAAGCTCTAACCCAAGGCGACCAGTGTTTGCAACATAATTGGAGAGCCAACATGTCACATTTACAGAGTAACACGACAAAGCATGAAAAGTTAGGGGGAATAGCTTTCAATGAAAATCTAACAAGCGCTATTTTCACTAACCGCATTGGCAGCCTCAAGCGCCTCATTAATTTTTTCATATATCAATCTAGCGCCAACCAATATATGCTTTTCCTCCGGCCCCTCAGTAGCTGCGCAAAGAAGCCTAGAAAGATGCAACGCCTCTTCCATTTTTTCTAGTGCAGAATCCATGTGTTCTAAGTTTTTATTGCTGGAATTGTTATTTCCTTGCTGCATTTCAGTTCCTTATTAGATCAACAACCTTTGTTACCTCAAGTGTAACCGCTTGTAATTTACATTAAATCAATAATGTACTAAAGAGGACTAATCCGTAATTTAAGATACAAGACGAAGGGTTACTCTTGACTTTATTGTTAAATTATTTTAAACAAATTGGCTTTTTATGTTCGGATTTTTTTACCTTACGTTGAAAAAGCAAATTAAGTTGATGGTAATAGAAAGAAAGTTTAAAAAAATGAACTTTTAAAAAAATATACTTTTTTTTCACAATGGGATCGCTCATAACCGAGCGAAGTAAGGAGATAGGTTTGCCGCCCAATAAGTTTCCAACCGAGAAAACAAGACAAGACTCAATCGACCTTAAAAGAATGAGAAAAGAAATGGGAATGACCCAACAGCAAATTGCAGACTTAAAAGGTGTTGAAGTGGAAAAGTCAACGGTTTCCAACTGGGAAAACCCAGATATGACAAATGAACCAATGCGAAGTCAATATGAAGTTATTTGGGAACTCCACAAAAGAAAATGCGGCGGTGTTGGTTTTTCTAAAGAAACCATGAAATCTATTCTAAATTTGATTAGCCGCCTTTCAAAAGAAGAAAAAAGTTTAGTAAAAAAAATGATTAACGATGACAGCAAGGAGTAATAATGTTCGACTTTATTAACCATTGGAATTGGGATGCCACTCCTACGTATGTTGGTGCTTTTTATCTTTTCTCCATCGCTTCTGTATTATTGATAAACAGACAAGATCCTAAAAGGATTTGGATTGCTGCCGTTATATTTTTAGGTGTTGCTATCGACTTTTTTGTATTTAGAACAGTACTTCCTAGAGGAGTTATTATTCATCAAATTGCCTACTCGATTATGGACCTTACTATTATTATTCTACTAAAAAAGAGACTGGCAGTTTGTGAATATGCACTTAAAGTCATTAATGCTAACACTTCCTCTTTTGCACATAAGATACTCACGGATAAAGGAAGCACTAAACAAGAAATATTCATCCGAAATATGTTTAAAGCCTCTATTTTCGTTAACTTACTTATGATCGTGGAGCACTGCATAAGACACCCCGAGTTTTTCGGGATGGCGGAAAACAAAGAGCTTGCACAGAGTTTTGTTTATCTTTTTTATGCATACCCCAGCATTCAAATGGCAATTAATTCGTTGATCGGTCTGGCATTATTCACAATGACTGTAGACGGTATATTTTCAAAGAGAAACAGCATTAAAAGCTATTGAGTTGCATTTTTTTAAGAGATAATTATAAATCCAATAAACAAGGTTCTACTACTTATGAAAAAATTAACCAAAGATATTTTGAATAAAATCTATGGCGGCGGTACTGGAAGCGGAGATCAAGGAGGGCAGCCACAACAAGCAAAAGCAGCCCCATTCCCCTTCCCTTTTCCGCCAATATTTAAAGACATAGGAAATTAATTAGAAATTATTTAAAAGCTTTGCTTTGCAAGGCTTTTTTAACAAGCCCCATTAACGCTTTAGGGTAAACCCTAAACGCTCTTTATATTAGTGGTAAATAAGCGCTTAAATTTACACTCTAGCGAGTTATTCATACTCTAGAGTGTAAACCCCATTAATGGCTAAAAATTATGCTTATGTCAGAATAAGCGACAACAACAAACAAGACGCCAAAGGGCAGCGAGACAGGATCAGTAAATACGCTGAAGAAAACGGGTTGCTTATCACTAAATGGCTCGAATACGAGCTAAGCGGCAGCAAAACGAACAAAACAGAGCGAGGCTTGATAGCGCTTATTGAAAAGCTACAAAAAGGTGATCGGGTTTTAGTAAATGATATTGAGCGTCTTGGCCGGGATTCTATTAGCGACATACTGGAGGTAATCACGCGTGTTATTAATGCGGGGTGTGAAATACATTTTTGTTTAAGTAACGATGTACTCGCTCCAAAACACAAAAATGATTTAGCTACTTTCTTTATCACTATGGGGCGCGCATTTGCGGCGACAGAATACAGCAAAGAAAGATCGCTCAAAGCAAAAGCAGCAGCCGAGCGACGAAAGCAAAACAATTTACCTATAGGTAGAGCTACAGGCGCGATAATAAAAAGCAAGCTAGACAAGACTGAAGGTACTATTTTATTTTGGCTGTCTCAAGATGTACCAAAGTATCAAATTGCTGATAGGCAAGGAGTTGCAACTTCAACACTTGATAAATGGCTTAATCGTCGTGACGAACTTATCTGTATGGCCCGTGAACAAGGTTTGTATGAAAAAGGCATGAGCATTACAGAAATTAAACGGGCATTGAAAGAAAAGCTATTCGGTTAACTCTTTAAAAATAGTGCGCGCTCTTTCTCTACCTTGATCGGTTAGCTGGTATTTCAGCTTTAACGATTTGTTATATATAGCGTGTACAAGTTTGTGCTCTTTCAATTTGTGGCAACTAGCTCTAAAATTACTTGCTGCAATCTCTGAATTTGAGCTACGATTCACCAACTTCAGCAAATCGACGTTTAAAATCGGCTCATTGCCTTGTCTTTGCTCAAGCACAAACAGATAAAATAAAACTTGTTTTTGTATTTTTGATATTCGCATTCATTATTCCTTATCCATGCGTGACATGATTAAGAGATAATACCCTCCACTTATACACTTATCCACAATTTCTTTTTAAAGCTTTTTTATCTTTTTTATCTTTTAAACCTTTTTAGTACCGCGCAAAGCTATGTAAATAAAGGGCTGTAGAGCGATAGCATGGGAATCGCCTTAAGTTATTATGGGAATTATCTTAAGTTACTATGGGCAGTGCCTTAAGTTACCATGGGAGTTACCTTAAGTTACTATGGGAATCGCCTTAAGTTAAATTGCTTTATTAACAGGGTTGTCATGTTAATATGGGTGAAAGTAAAAGCTCCCATAGTTATGAAATGAATAAACTAGCAAAGAAAAATAAAAAGAACCTTGTTACTCAATCAAACGAGATCAGCGAAGCCGCTTATTACCTTTCTTTAAAAGCCAAACGTGTACTATGGATGTGCTTTTCTCAAATAAAAGACACCATTACAGACGGTGAAGAAGATATTTCTAATGGTCAATTTGATGTGCATGTTTCTGATTATCAGAGCTTATTCAATGTTAGCGTTCAGACCGCTTCAACTGACGTTAAAAAAGGGCTCGAAGAAATCTTAAAGAGCACTGTTAAGTTTTACCCAAAAGAGGGGGAGTTTGAAGAAAAAGTGAGGCCTTGGTTAATAGAGCAATCCACAAGAGTAGGAAGGGGCTCTTACCGAGTGGATTTTAACCCGCGTTTGTTACCATACATTGTTGGTTTAACTCAGCAATTCACTAAATTTTATTTGCATGAATGCGGCACCATAAAGAACAGCCGGACGATCAGGCTATACGAAAACTTGTGTCAATGGCGTAGTACAGGAATTTGGGCCGTCACGCCTCAATGGCTGGCTGAGCGCTATCAGCTACCAGATTCACAGAGAGAAAACACCGCAGAAATGAAGCGTAGCTTTATTGAACCGGCGATTCAGAGGATAAACAAAGAAACACCGCTTAAAGTCTCTTGCTCAACAACTTTACAAGGCTCAAAAGTTGAAAAGTTTATCTTTTCAATCGTAGATGAAAGTTAAGCCGTTTCCCATAATATGGACTGCACGGGAATTGGCTTAACTAATTACACTCAAACTTAAGGCATTTCCCATAACACGGGCTTCTATGGGAATGAGCTTAACTAACCATACTTGAACTTAAGGTATTTCCCATAGTGTGGGCCTCTATAGGAATTGGCTTAACTAATCAGACTTAAACTTAAGGTGTTTCCCATAGTGTGGGCTTCTATAGGAATTGGCTTAACTAATCAGACTTAAACTTAAGGTGTTTCCCATAGTGTGGGCCTCTATAGGAATTGGCTTAACTAATCAGACTTAAACTTAAGGTGTTTCCCATAGTGTGGGCTTCTATGGGAATTGGCTTAACTAATCAGACTTAAACTTAAGGTGTTTCCCATAGCTCGCATGGTTGCTGGCCATCGCACAGCATTAACAATACCTTCCATTGATTTTCGGGCATTTCTCGGTAGCTGGACTGTTCAGGGTTACGCTGATAGCGGCGCAAAAGTCTAACGTTTGCTTCAGTGGGAGAAAGACCCAGCGCAGCGCACACGCCATAATTATTGGTGTTTAGGCCTGTTTTTAATTGCTCAATACGCTTGCCGATATTTTCGCTTGTTTTGGCTTCGTAATCGACAGTTACACAGCCGTTTTCAACCGTAATTTTAATTGCTGTCATGCCTCTACCTTAAAATACTTTCGATGTCAGGTAACGAACTGAAAAAGCCAATTAGTTGATCCGCGCTTAACTCACCCATGTTTTCAATCCTGGTTAACTTATCACGGTCATGCTTCAGCAAGTCACCACGCTCAGTCTCGCCGCTTATGTATGTTGTGAACGTATCACCAAGATAATCGAACGTTATGCCGACCGTGCCTGTCTCAGTGTCAATTTGCGCCACCTTTACCGTGCCAATTACTAATAGACGATCATGCAATGCTTGTAATGTTTTACTTTGTATCATGTCTTTGCCTTTTATTTGATGGTCACCTTGCTCAATCAGAGGGGGCTTTCGCCCCACCCTTAACAGCGAGCGTAAACCGCTTGCTGTAGCCCCTTAAGCAACTCGCGCTGCTTATCCAGTTTCTTTTGCTCTAGTTCAATATTTTGTTCTAGAAGCGCCATTTGCTTTAAGTGCCTATCATTCATGTTTTCGCATTTCGCTAAAACCTCCCTGACGTCACCAATCCTAATTTGTTGCTGGCAGCTTCCGATTGCAAAGTAATCGAATGCGCCAGACTCATAGGCCGCTTTGACTCGCTGAAAGTCTAACTCAGGATTTTCACTGAAAACCATGAATGAGTTATTTGCAGTGTAGGGCTGCCACATTGGTTTGCCTACTTGCCCGACTCTGGCGATAAAGAAACTAGCTGTTAAAGAGCGATTGAAGGATTTTACTATCAAGAGACCTCCTATACAGGGGTGTTCCCAGCGAACCCCCTTCGTGTTGGTTCGTATATAATTATAGGGGTGCATTTGCACCCTGTCAATACAATAATTAACTATGATTCATATAATTAAAGATGGTCAATTTTGAACTTCGGATTGCAGCGGAGACAGCCACTCTCCTGTAGCCACGTTAAAAACTTTGACGTTTGAGTTGACGCATTATCAAATTTTGCAGCTTTAACAACAGCATCATATGCACTTAAATCACAATCCAGCGCCACTAATGCCAGCTCTCCACCAGAACCAATGCCATAGGAATGTAAAATCGGCTCTTGTCGCACAATTTTTGCACCGCCTTCGCTTTCATGAATGTAGCCATAAGTTACATACTCACAACCGGCTGACGCTCTAAAGAATTTGACCTTGCCAATGTGCTGAGGCAATAAAGCGCCATTAAGGTGTTGCACTAATTCGTAAATATCAACAGTTTCACCTGTTGCAAAAAGAATGCTCCCATCTTCTAGATGGTGCCACTTATCTGCATTGGAATTGATAGCAACCCCATTTTCAGAAGTCTGCGAGTCACACGCAATAACGAAATTTTCATGGTCATAAAGTATTGATGTCATATCTGCTCATTCAGTTTTTTATTTTTCAAACGCTCAATCTCTTTATCTTTTTTAAGGCACTGAGACTCTAATTCTAAAATTGCCAAGTGGGCTAGTTTTAGATGTGGACTATGCCCCATTCTCGCGCTAAACCATTCTTTAAATTGCTGCGCTTTACTCATAACCCCCCCTATTGAGTTAACTGATTCATGTATCTTATCATTTCACTCCCTACCCATTGGCCAATAGGTTTAGGTACACCGTTACCAATTTGCTTATAAGCTTCGGTATCGCACACAGGAAATTCAAACTCATCATCTAACCCTTGCAACCGCGCCCACTCCCGCACTGAGTAAGGCCTAACGCCCATTGGATAGCGATTATCTACCACTAACCGCGTTGATTTGTCTTTTGCGTAATGAGCGACACAAGTTGGCGCTATATCCCCCTTTTTTGGATCGCTAATAATAGGTAAATCTCTATATTCTCCATTCATACGGGCAGCAATGGCTTTAGGCAGTGTTATTTTAGGCCCCTCTTCAAGGATACTCGCAAGCGTTCTGGGCTTAGCGCTTTGCGGTGGGCGAATTGAGAAACGACGCTTTGTACCAATTATGATTAATCGTTCTCGCCTTTGTGGTAGCCACACGGATGCCTGAATGGGGCAAAACACTTGCACATAGTAATCAGGCATTTTTGTCATTGCCTCCATTACCAGGGGAAAAGCCCTCATACCAGGAACGTTTTCAACCACATAAAACTCAGGTCGAGCAATCGCCAAATGACGCAAAGCGTGCAAAAAAAGCTCGTCCCCCGTTCTTGTTCCGTGAATGTCTGCGATGGGGGAATATTTAGTACATGGGTAAGTAAAAACCATTCCATGACAACTGCTTTGTTCAAGTACCAATTCGTTAGATAAATCACAATGCTTGATGTGATCACCAAAATTATGCTTGTACGTTTTAACTGCGTTTTTATCCAATTCGAAAGCTTGATTTATTTTTATGCCAGAATCTATTAAGCCACTATCAAACAATCCTGCACCACAAAAATAACTGTTAACTGAAATTTCCATATAAACCTTTTTGAATAAATCAACTTTGATTCCTAAAATATAAATCAAAGTCGATTTATTTCAAGGTCTTTTTTACATCATTTTTGATTTATTTTATGAAAAGTACTAGGATTGCTAGATTGCAAAAATGGAAGATAAAACATTGCCAAAGAAGCTAAGCGAAAACCCACATTACGTAGAAGCATTGAGGAACTTTTTAAAAGCTGAACGCAAGAGGCTAGGTGGAACTAGGGCGCTCTATTTAGCGCTGTATGGCACGGAACCTGAAGAAAATGAAGAAAAGCGACTGATTAACCTATTAAATCGCGGCGCGCTTTCTGGTGAATTTATCGGCTTGTGTGTCGATAAATTGGGACTGGCTAATAGGACACTGGGTGAAGCGTTTAATATACATCAAAGTTGATTTTAAAAGCCGCTCAATGCGGCTCTTTGCGCATTCAAATTTAAGGTAATGTAACTTGCTTAATCACTTCATCACCGACTGTTTGAATGATTTTCTTGTTAGTTTCTGACGAGTAAAAAACGCCATCTTTTTTGTAAGCAAAGATCCAATAGGTGTCACCCTCTCCATCCCAATTATCAACAATATATAGTGCGTGTGTTGGTGCCATGATTAATCCCACCGTATTCCAATTCGTTTAAACGTGCTTTAATTCGCTAACAATATTCTCAATTGACCAATCACCCTGCGACTCTCCAATCGCAACGGCTTCGTTATAGATATCATCTAAAGGCGTTCCACTTGCTAGCTTATCTTCAACTTTTTTAATTCTTTCAAGATGAAGTAAGTGTGCAGCTTCAGTGCCTCTTGAGGAACTGCTTTTTATACCGTCTCTTGCTTCTTCCTTCATATTTTCGATTTTTTCTAAAATACTTTTCATTGATGTATTCCTTATCTATTTTTGAAAGTCAATTTTTCCAATTATTCTTGATGATACTTTTTAAGCCACTCGATTGTTGCTAATTCTTGCTCGCCACCTTCAGCTTTAGCAATGGCTTCTAATTCTTCGATTGTTGTATATGCTTCTACAATATCATTTGCTTCTACTGCCGAATCATGGACACAAAGAATATTCAGTGCTGACAGACAGCCCCACAAAAATTCATGATCTTGCTTAGTTTCTACTCTCATCACAAAACCTTTGTTTATTTTTCCAATTCTCAATAACCGTGGTTATTTGCAGCAACGTTACAGACTGAAAAACTATCTATTGAATATTCAGCAGGGCTATACATAAGTAAATCACCCACTGATTCTTGGCTTTGATATATCACACCTTTACGCATTAAATGGATTTCAGATGAAGCTTTGCTTTCAGAAATAGATATTTCTTGAACTAATATTTCTAATGACTTTGGCATTCTTTTAATGCAGCGCTCCAAAGATTTGAACCACTTTCTTTCTTGCTCTGTTAATTCGGTCATATTTTTAGCTCCAATTATTCCAATTATTTGGTATCAACCGGTTGGAGCTGGCCGACCACCTCCAGAAGGGTATTAATTTTGTTAAATGGCACTTCAACGAGGTCACTTATATTTCGTTCATTCCCATATGTATTTAAAAGAACAAAATACTTATGAGAATAATGCGCAACGGCCAAGTTCATACCTGCATTAAAAGTTGTACTACCCTGAACAATATCTTGTTTTAACCTTACGATTGTTCCAAACTTCATAAATCCCTCACGTATTCCAATATCTTCAGATTCAATATTTAAAAAGTTGTAACGTCCAGTAAATCACTACAGAACCATACGCCCAAGTTACAGCGCCGACTATTGCAAAGCAAAGCGCAATTCTTTCATAAACTGGAATATGACAGTACTGATTTTTTAGAGACGAAAATAGTGGACTAGGCAATATTGAAGCTACAGCATTCAGCCGTGAATTCATTTTTGTTAATTCGAGTTCTATCATCACTGAAGCAATTCCGATAAGAGCTCCAAATCGTTCAACCCAAGAGGGAATAGTCTCTCTAGGAGGCCTGATCGAAGGAAACAGAAACAGAACGAGGCCAACCACAACTAGTATGGCAATATAGAAAAATATATGTCTAACGCTTTTTCTCAACTGCTTTTTTGCCTCGTCCCTATCGGCAATTGCTGATGGGTCTGTTTCTGACCGCATAATTGGTGGTAACTTTGGTGGTAAGTTTTGTTTATTATCTGCCATGTGTAATCCCTTGTTTTAGCATTCCAACATTAACTATTCTTACTTTCTTTAACTGCAAGCGCTCTTGATAAAGAGTCTTTTTCTCTCTCTAACTGAGATACTTTACTTTGTAAATCTGATGACTTTCGCTCTAGTTCAAGCAATAAAGTTTGTACCTTTGGCAACTCGCTTGCTTGCTTCTTGTATTCATCGATGTCAGAAATTAGACGCTCAATATTGGCCGCTTGAGCTTCGTTTTGTGATTCTAGCTTGACGTTTTGAGTATTCCTTTCAGCAAGTTCAACGCGCAAATTCTCATTCAGCTTGTTTTCTTGTTCAAACTTCTCTCGTTCCATTTCAAATTTTGCACTATCAATAGAAAGTGATTTGATTTGCTCGCGTAGTGATGCTGTTTCCGTTTCGGCTTTTTCAAGACGCTCATTAGCAACTAACACAAGAGATTCGCTTTTCTGTTCAGCAGCTTTTATGGCGCTTTCAGCTTCTTTCTGTGCTTGTTGAACTTGAGATTCCGCATTTAGTTTTACTGCTTCGAGGTCAGATAAAGCAGTTTTGGCTTTCTGATCTGCTTCGCCAATTTGCTTTTCAGCGTTTAGCGCTCTTGCTTCTGCCAACTCTACACGATGAACACAATCTTTTTCTTTCTCTTCAAGCAACTCAATGACTTCATCACGATCTGTTTTAAGGCGCTCAATTATACTTTTTAAGTCTGCTGTTTTTCGGTCTACAACATTTTGCATTTCGCTTGCGAGCAATTCTGCTATTTTACTGCTGCCAAGTTCATCAGCCATACTTGCAACATCGGCGTCACGCTTATCATTAAAATCGCGCAAGAAACGAGACACGGTTTCTGTTTTACCACCTGTGACTTTCATCACTGCACGTACTGTTAACTTAACACCACTACCTAAAATATCTTGTGCTGCACTTGCAACCTGCTCATATGTAATACCGTTTTTATCTGCCATTTTGAACCCTTAAAAAGTTTTATTGAGCAATATTACAACAACGGAAACAGGAAACAAGTGTTTCCATATTATTTTGTTTCCCTATTAGTTAAAAAAAGGGAACTGATTAAACAGAACCCTTATTATTCCAACATTTAAATTCTGTAATTTGCGATCAGCTGCTCAAACTCTTTCACAAAGTTTTCTTTTTCACTACCAGACACAAATACATTTCCAGAAATTGAAATTTCTGTGTCCATATCTTCACCGTATATAACTTCTGTTCTTAGCTCAAGATTAAGGTTTGCTAATGCTACTTTTTTAAATTTATCTGCCATGTGTATTCCCTCTTTTCAAATATTTCCAATCACATCCAAAGCGAGTCAGCCATGCTTTTAGCGTCAGCTTTCAACGCTTCAATTGCAGTCTCTTTAGACTCACCTTTGCCACTAACAAAGTTATCATCAAAACACTCATGAAAAGGGTTGTAACCTATCTTTTCAAGATCGCTTTCTTTCATTTGATAACTACCAAAAATTGCAACCGCTTGCCGCGCCTCAAAACCATCATTTGTTTGTTCAATGTAAATTTGAGCGCCTGACAAACCCATATATGAACAAGATATAGCTGTTATTTCTGCCATGAGTTCAGTGTTCCAATGGATTAATTCTGTAGTGATTCAGCAAGTTTTAAACCTTCTGATGTCAGTTCGCCTTTAAAGTCATTCCATGCATAACCCTCAATCCAGACTCGGCCAAAAAAATTGTCTGGGCGACCATTACTGTATTGATACTCTATAGTCACGTTTTCAATGAGACCAGCTTTTGCTAATTTTTTTGCTGCATTAAAACACCTTTTCTTTTCTAAAGAAGACTCTAGAACTACCCCTCTTCTACAGCCCCTTCTGTTTAGAGCGTTCAAAAGTACTTTTTTATCAGATTGACTTAATTGCATGATTATTAGACCTTAAAATCAGATTAATTACACGTGTATTTAATATAGCAAATGCAGACTAAATTACAACCTATTTGCCAATAAAAAATACACGTGTAATAATGAAAAGATGAACGAAGATAAAAAGCGCCGAGGCGCACCCAAAAAACCCACCAGTGAGAAGCGCACAGCTCGTTTGGGTGTTGTTCAAGTAACTGAGCAGCAACTAGGTGATTATGAGACCGCGTGGGAGTTGGCAGGTAAGCGTAAATCAGATTGGATCAGGGATACCCTTGATGCAGAAGCCAAACGCACAATAAATAAGCACAAAAAAACCGCTAAATAGCGGCTTTTACGTATTCCAATACTAAAAATTAATTGATTTTGGTGACAGAGCTACACCAAGATCGCGATTAACTGTAGCGCTCACAATTACTGTGATTTCCGCAGGTTTCCAAAATTGCCACCAACGTTTGTTCGTAGAAATATAAAGCGGAATATTCCCGTGAGTTGTCGCATAAATTTCTTCGGATTGCCTTGCCCTGTCAGCACAATACCTTGTTGGCGCTTTTGGTGGAGGTGTGAGCATACAAATGTTCCTAGGTTTCCAATTCGTTGAGAAGGGGCGCTTATGCGCCCAATATGTATGCCTTTAACAGCAAGCCAATAACACCTGCTACAACAACCCATTGAAGCTTTTCAACCAGCGCCAAGCGCGCCTTAACTTCGGCAAGCTCTGTATGAATTTTCATATCCGTTTCAGCCGCCGCTGCTGCTTTCTCTTCGCTCACATTAGCTTCAAGTAGAGCTTGATATAGTTCTTTGTTAATTGTTGACATCATTTTCTCTCCGTAATTATGAATCTGCTTAACTTGTGATTAATTATACACGCCTAGGCGTGTATATCAAGTGTTTTAGTTCATAAAATAAACTTTTCTTATATCTTCATGCGCATTACGATAACGTGCCACTCCGTTATTAACAGTGTTTGGCTTTGTGCCCAGCTCGTTTGCTGCATCAACTTGACTCATGCCATCTACTAAAACAAGCTTAGCAGCTTGAAAAGCTAGGCTTTTTTGGTCTCCACGCATCAGTTTTGCAAGCGTTTCTAACTGCTCTAATGTCATTTATTCTTGTACTCCCAACGCCGGCACTGTTTTATATAAATTGTTTAGTGCATCAGTTAATTTTTGTGGATCAGGTATTATGTATGTATCTGTCATATCGTCGCTGACATGGCCTATTGCCATTTGTATGATTTCATAGTCAACACCAGCATCAGACAACAGGCTAGCTGTGCTTTTGCGTCCTGAGTGGCTTGAGCCTTGTGTAAAGCCGCAGCTCTTAAAAAGATTCCTAACGTAGTTTTCCATGCTTGAACAAACTAGCGTTTCTTTCTGACCATCCTTCGTTTGGTATTTTTTCACGTTAAAAGATAGAGTTACCCAGCGCTTACCGCTTCTAGCTAAAAACAGCGGACTATCTCCATTTAATCCACCATAGCTACCATCAATTGATAGCATAGCACCATCTAATATACGTTTGTCACGCCATGCAAGTACCGCTTTTCGTTGCTGTTTCAAAACCAAAGCACAATCACGACTTTGATCTGTTTTGGTATACTCAGCACTCATTCTAAAAATAGACTTTAGTTCGCCCGATTTAGTAAAAACGTCTTTAACTAACAGTTGGCAAGTTTCACCAATACGAGTTAATGAACCGAATAAAAACCAAATTAAAGCAACGTTCCTCTCAGCTGTTTCACCTCGATTTGCATTAGCTAAAATATGTTTTAGTTGCGCTTTACTCTCTATTTTCCCAGCACCTTTTCTACTTGCTTCAAGTCGCTTTACCGCCTCTGAAACAGGTCTTTTCCGTACTGGTTTATGTCCTTTTGTGAATGGCATATAGCACCAGATTTACACCCTATTCCAACATAGTATATTAAACAAACTCCGAAAACTACAGGCATTGTATTTATTGGTCATATTGGAATACTGCGCAGGGGTAAGTTAAAAGCCTCGCCAGAGGCTTAACAATTATTCATTCAACTTTTCTTCGATAACTTGAAACATGGAGAGCAACTCGGCGATGTCTTTCTCTTGAGCGCTTTTTTGCTTGCTTGATCTTTGCCCAGCCAGAACTTTTTTGTAGTAGTCTGGGTCATCTCTTAACTTCTGTAATAGTTTAGCGCGGTCTCTTTCGTAATACCTTTTTCGCTGCTCTTCGGGCATTTGTCTTTTGTATTCTCGCAAATACTCATTAACCCACTCTCGGTTTTCTTCATGCCATGCTTTGTAGTACGCCTTCACATGGTCTTTGTTTCTATCGTACCAATCTAACCAGTTTTGCTTTTGCTTCGCTCTGTACTCAGGATCTAACCTTTGTTGCGCGCTTCTATTTCGCATGTACTCTTTGTGCTTTCTTTTTGCATCAGGGTTTCGCTCAAGGTAGTCAAGCCGCTGCTGAGCCCTTTTTTGCAAAAAACCGGGCTCATCGGCCTTTTTCTTATGGTAAATTGCTAAAGAGCGCTTATTTGAGTCGATTTTTTTGCATTCTGGTGAGCATATATTGGTTTTGTTTGGGTCCGTAATTGGCCCCCCGCACACAGTGCAGGGCCCCTTCATGCAAGGGATGCAAGCATACTTTGCACTATGAGACTTTGCGTGGGATTCGCAATAGGGTATCCAGTTATTCGGGTAAACCTCCTCTCGCCCACAATCACAACGGATAAGCCAGAGCTTTTCTCGCTTCCTATTGAGCTTGCAGCCAACATGCTGAATCACTGTCATTTTACCAAACTTTTTCCCTTCAAGCGTCATTTTGGAGCAGTCCTTTAATATCTACACCGTAATGCTTACTTAATGCAGCCAGTGCCGAATCAATATCTATTCTAGTCCTGCCAACTACTAACGCATCATCTTGAACCTCAACTTTTTTAATGGTTCTAGGTCGAGTCTTGGCGGCAAGATTTTCAGATCGCTTTATTAGTTCTTTTTGTTCAGACACGCTTCTGATCGCGCCATCCCTGAACACTCTGGAAAGCTGCTGAGCGGGAATGTCAGAAAGCTTGAGTTTTTCGCTGTGCGCTTCACCCTTGTTGTTAGTAACCACATCGACAGTGTCGTCTTTTACTAGTTTACTCTGAAGCCTTAGCGGCAAATTCGCCAGAGCATTTAAGAGGCCTCTTTGCCCAACATATTTAAAAGCCAGCTCAGCCATTAAGCGCTTATTTGCTATCATCTCGATATAAAGCATGGCCCCTTTTCTAAACTCATCCATGTTTTCGCCGCGACGATCTAACTCCCTCCAAACATTGGCCATATGCTCAAAGAGCTTAACGGATACCCCTAAGGACGTCTGAAATGATTTTTTCAGCTCTTCCGTTGTAAATGACTGCAATTGATGTTCACTTGGCAGCTCCGCGTTTAGTCTAGTTAATTGGTTATCTATATTCATTTGCCTTCCATTCCTTTAAGGGCCCACCAAACCCACGCAGGGAATTGGCCTGTTTTTTTCCAGTTTATTACTTGCTGTTTGGTGTATTCAACTCGTCTGCAAAATTCGTTCTGTGAAATGCCGACTTGCGCCAGCATCTCCGAGAACTCCGCTACTTTCCCGCGCGGAAGTCCTCCCAAAGCCCAGTAGCTGAATCTGCGAGCTGGTCCATTGCAAAATCGGTTTCAGCATCACCAAACATGGCAATAAAGTTTTCTTCTGTGAAATACGCTTTTACTTCTTTTTCTGATGTGAATTGAGAGGCTTCGAAAGCGCATACATCGTTTAGGTAAGTTTGAATTTCCATGGTGTTCTCCTTGATGATTTATAGTGCAATGTTGTTTGCTGTTGAGATTAACTATAGGTAAAATTACTTTACCGGTCAAGTTATTTTACCCATGATTTGTGTTTTTTTTCATCAATGCCAATCAACACCTTTCAATGTTGGAATATTATGTATAGCACTTATGCTATACATAACACTTTAAAATTACTTTTAACCTATCCCGCCTATGTATAGCAACTGTGCTATACATAGGGCTTTATTTAATCTATTATGTATAGCATATATGCTATACATAACACTTTAAAATTACTTTTAACCTATCCCGCCTATGTATAGCAACTGCGCTATACATAGGGCTTTATTTAATCTATTATGTATAGCATATATGTTATACATAAAGGAGTGGAAGCATGAATAAGCTAAAGACTGCAAGAGTAATAATGATTGGGTGCCGCAAAGGCGGTGTAACCAAAACAACAACAACCGTCAATCTTGCTTATGAACTAAGCAAACTGGGCAAGAGGGTGTTAACAATTGACTTTGATGGGCAAGGGGACTTAACAAAGTATTTTGGACAAACAGAATCGGATAACTTTATAGGAGATCTTTTACTGAATAGAAAGTTCAAGATTTCAGATGCAATTTATCCAGCAATAGTGAAGGGGTTACCTCAGGATAATTTGCACATTATACCAGGCAAAAGCGGGGATGCTATGTCAAAGCTAGATATGGATATGGTTTCACTCACAAAACGAGAAGAACGCCTTAAAATACACCTTAAAAAGGTAGAGAATGATTATGACTTCATTCTTATTGATACCACCCCCGGAACCTCCGTCCTTGGCCTAAATGCAGTTATGGCAGCAACAGAGTATATTTTCCCAACTGAATTTAAAGAGCATAGCTTAGATGGAGTTGAAACCCTTCTAGAACATATTCAAGACGTTAAGTTCTGTGAAGAAGAGGAAATAAAATTTAAAGTTGTACCATCCAAGATAAGTAAATCTGCCACAAAGGCGCTTGAGTATGGAAAGAGTTATTTATCAGAAAGGTGGCCAAGCAACACTACAAAAACAATTGTTTGGGATCGTAGCTTATTTACAGAAGCTGAAATGAATCATGAACCTGCTAGTGTAACTAATCCTAGTCACCCAGGAGCAATGTTTTATAAGAACTTAGCAAAAGAGGTAACTAGCAATGACTGATTCAGCTTTTAAAGAAATACAGGAGTTAGAATGCAAAAACGCTCTAACAGGACAAGAAAGAGCTAGGTTAAAAACCCTAAAACGGACGATAAAAAAAGAGCAAGCGGCAGAGAATACAGCCAAAACAAATGTTTTTGCCACAACACCAACGACAAAATTACAGCCATTACCAATTAGATTTTCAAAAGGCGAACGCGCAGGGTTAACAAATCTTGCTAATAATATTAAAACAGATAACCCTGAACTGGTTATTGAGGAGCTTGGCAGCTTAAGAGACATTAACGAAACGAAATTAGTAAGGGCTGCGGTTTATTTATTGCAAGAGACTTCTACTGAGAAAATTATAGAAGCTATAAAAAACGTTAAGATTAACATGGTTAGATAGCATTCTAAGTGTGTATAGCAATAGTGCTATGCACACTTAGATTACTTTAATAAAGTATCGGACATATCCCACATTTTTGCTCTCAATGCCCAAAGGGCATGAAGGGCGGAGCCCGCGACTAAATACACAACACTAAAACTTTTAATTATCGTTAGTGGGGCGCACTTTATTAAACTTGGCATAAAAGCTGAAGCCCCCCTTGATAAGCGATTATCACAAACCTTTCAAGCAATTATATCCTAAACCTATTCTTTTGACATCCAGACGACAAGGGGCCCTCTTGTGGATTGGAGAGCATCAAGCGCTTGCGCTTCGATATGCGAACCCACAAGGCATTAATACACAGCTTTGCTGTGCGTTTAATTTAATTAGTTGATTTTAAATAGAAGATAATTTTGCACTTTATGATAGGGAGCACAGAACTTTAAAGAGAATTAGTCTTGCACTTTATATGTATAACTATAGGAAACGCTCTAGGTTGCGCGGTGAGCGCATATAAAAACAATGTATTTTCATGTTAAAGGAGGTTAAGAGCGCCTTGTAGGGTCACATACAAAGCGTTAGGGAACGGAAAAAACCAGCAATTGCTGGCGTAGGGTGATTT
>NZ_JBXVAL010000002.1:0-1319076 GCF_057197785.1 Pseudoalteromonas sp. MMG033 | reverse complement strand
AACTTTGATAAGCTGTAAAGGCATGGCCTACACTTTATGCATCGTCCAGATGCATCTACACTCCCATTTTGTTCCAGTATCTAATTGTTATTTTTATAGTTTTTAGGTCTTTTAATTCCATTATGGTGTTAGTTTTAAGGCCTGAATTGACATTTTTTGTTATCTAAAATAAAGAATGTTAATTATTCAAATTTATAATTTAAATTGAAAAATATATTAATTTAACAGCTCACTTATCACCCTGGGGTTATCGGTTTTATTATTTTAAATTTATCCCTTGTTTTTTATCGTCTTTATTTCTATCAAATGTGTGGTTTTTTGTAAATTATATTTGCTTTTTTACGGGTCTTCCTTTCATATAGCTAGGTCTATTCATCACCCTAAAGAGGTGATGCTTATTTATTGCAGCGGTGGTTTTTTTAAGTTTTAATCTAATAGATAAATAATAAATCAAAGATAAAGATGGATAATTCTCAGAACAAACTCATTGATTTAATGGATGCTATGTATGCCACTGTAGGTAACATGCGCGAGGCACATTGGCTTGGTGATCCGCAATGCGGCAGCGAGGGAACCTTGGCACAAGAGCAAGTGTTGTACGACAGATATCAAAGCCTACGCCAAGAATTAGTGTCTTTAAACCCTGACTATATTAACGCCAATGCTTTTATTGTTAATCGATATGGTGAGCAGTTATCTTTTGCGCAAGCGCAAGAAGTGATGAATATTAAAATCAATGCGTTTGAAAGCGGCAATATAAAACGTGCTGAGATACACGAAAAAGAGGCCCTGTTGCAGCGTCAACAGCAGCTTGCTGAACAAAGAAAGCGCCAACAAGAAGATGAAGCGAAAAGCCAAACACAAGCCCTTCTTGAATTGAAGCAGTCATTGGCCCCATGGCGAAACACAGAAGAAGTGACCAAGCCCGAAGAGACTGAACTACAAAAACACCAAAGGCTGCAATCGCTCGCACAAAGCCATCAATTTGTATCTTATATCGATAGTTTTCAAGAGCTCTATCAGGCCTTGCGCAGTGGCGTTGCTTTTGATGAGTTAACTCAGTACTTAGTTGCACCAGAAAAGGATGAGGGCTTGTATACGTTGTTGTGTGTCGTGGATGATCTTGTGCTTTATCAAGGCACAGAGCGAAATCTTGCGCCGGGTTCACATTTTTTTCGTTTGCTCGCTTTGCAGTATGAACCGCAAAGGTATTATGAGCGCTATACTCCTTTGCCAAGCGGTGCTTTTGCCCTAGTTGAAAAAAGGCGTATCGCAGTCAAGATGGCAACAGAGCTTGCATTCCAACCGATTGACGCCATGCAAGAAGTCCTTGTGTTCCGATTACTCGACAATAAATAAAGCGCTTAGTTAGATATTTTGAACTGAGACACACTACCGAGCATTTTTCTCTCCCACTGATGCGTTAACATGATTTTGCCCTTGTTAATATCTTAGGGTCATGATAGCGTGCACCCGCCGTTTAAAATGGTTATATTTAGTGCTAATAGGTTGAAATATATCTAAATAAATTTGTTAACTATATTTTTTATTTTTAGGTTGAAAGAGGTGTTTATGAAGTTATCAGAGAGAAAGGACTCTTTGCGTATCATCGTCAGTACTGTGGTATTTTCTACAGTACTATCGGCATGTGGAAGCAATGATACCAATGAGGTCGTCGTCCAACAGAGTAAGCCTGCTGCAAAGCCAACAGTAAACCAAGCTGTGGTGGTCGGTGCGGGTTTGTCAGGGCTAACAGCGGCCTATGAGCTAGAGAGTATCGGTTATGATGTAACGATATTGGAGGCTAAAGATAGGATTGGTGGGCGCATAGGCACATATGATATGGGTGAGCAGCATGGTGAAATTGGTGGAGAGTTTATTGATGGGCCGACGGTACATCAGGAAATCCATCGATATGCTAGTCTTTTCAATGTGGAACTTGCAGACACCGGATATTGGGGAGAAATAGAAAGCGGTGCTTATTATGTTGATGGTCAATTGGTAAGCTATACCGATTTTGAAAATAACTTTGCACCGCACATTGTTGCGGATTATAACCGTTTTTATGATGAGCTAAGTCTTCTTGCAGATGCAGTCCCAGATCCTGATGAGCCCGCGCTTTTAGATAAGGCAAAAGAGTATGACCTTACAACGGTGCAAAGTTGGATTGATGGGCTTCAATTACACCCAGAAGCAGAATTACTTGCAGAGCAATTTGTCAGAGGCGAATTTGACGAGCCAAGCGATCTGTCTCTATTGCACTTAGCGCAGTATGCCAAAGTCTATGAGCAGGTCTCTGATGATGATGTGGAAGGTTATCGTTTTTTAAAAGGCGGTAGAGCGATGGCACAAGCCTTTGCGGATAACATTGAAGGTGATATCCACTTAAACCAGCCAGTAGTGAGTATTAGCGAACAAAATGATCGCGTGACGGTTGAAACTACAACCGGTGGTAGCTACGAAGCGGATGTGGTGGTTGTTACAGTGCCGCTTCCCGTGTTAAATAAAATTACGTTTACCCCGCACTTACCACAAGCGTTAACAGATGCAGCAAACAGCATCAACTATGGGTCTCATTCTAAAGTACTCCTGCAATATAATCAGCGCTTTTGGTTAGACCAAAATTTAGGCGGTGACACAGTGGTTGCTGGTGGCTTACCGACAGGGTGGACTTGGGAGACAACTGAGCGCCAAGGCGGCACCGGTGGTATTCTCATTACTTATACATCTGGCGATTACAGTCAGATACAAAAAGAGTGGTCTGATCAACAGATTGTTGATGCAAGACTAGATGAAATCGAAGTAATGTACCCAGGCTCTAAGCAGTACCTTGTGGCAACCAAAGTGCAAAACTGGGTTGCTGAAGAGTGGACGCAGGGTGGTTTTATTGCATACGGACCAGGTCAAATTAGCAAATACTGGAAGCTATTTCAGCAGCCAGTTGGCCTCGTTTATTTTGCAGGAGAGCATACAGACACTTTATATCTAGGTTATATGGAAGGTGCTGTGCGCAGTGGTGTGCGCGTATCTCAGCAAATTAAAGAGCTAAACCTTTAAGCTTCAAGCAAGTGCCTGTTGTCAGGCACTTTTCAAATCCTGCCAATATGATGCACTCAAGCTCTAATAAGTGACTTACTTTGCACTTAACTTATTCTTAATGTGATGCTCTATATTTATGATTTTATTTGTTATTTTTTATCTTTTTAGTTGTTTTTGAATCATAAACAATATTTTTGTTATTTCTGCTCAATTTACTTGGTTTGATTTTTATAGATGAAACTCAAGCTCAACAAAGTGCCTATGATGGGCATCAGAATAATAATAGGAAGATAGTTATGAGACGATATCAACTCAATATGCTTGCAGTCGCTGTTTTATTGTCAACAGGAGTCAGTGCGCAAGTCGCTATAGTCGATGCTGAGTCTATCGCGTTGCAACAGAAAAATAGTGACGCACAGTTGCACAAAAACTTATCAGCGAATTTTAATGTACCGCAGATCTTTCAAGATGGGCAAACGCAGACAAGGGAGTGGCATGGTGATGTGACCACAGCAAAGGTGCTCACGATATTGATGGAGTTTAATGATATTCCAAATAACTCTATGAAACCTGATGATTTACCGAGTAAGCATTACTTAGAACACTACAGTATTAATCATTATCAAAACTTAATTTATGGTCAAAACGGCTATTCGGGCCCGAAGGCTGCAACGTTACCAACGGTACGCGATTATGTGCTAGACCAAAGTGGCGGGTCATTTGATATCAGTGGAGAGGTATTTGGCTGGTATACATCCCGCTTTGACCATATGGTATATAAAAGAGACACACGTGCACTCGTGAAAGAGGCGGTTCATCATGTGTTAGCTGATGAAAGGTTCAAACTAAGCGATTACGACTTGAATAATGACGGTGAAATTGACCACTTGAGCATTATCCACTCAAGCCTCGGTGGTGAAAGTGAGCCAAGGGCTTTGCGACCTGATCCAAATAGTCCTTACAAGCAATTTATCCACTCACATCGCTCAACGGTAAATGAAGAGATCAAAAATGAGAGTGTGGGTAAATCGGCGCGGATAGGCAGTTATTTCATTCAACCAATAGACACCCCGATGGGGCTTTACGCACACGAATTTAGCCATAGCCTCGGGTTAGCGGATGAATATGACTTAACGTATACACAAGATGATTATGGCATAGCTGGAGAAACGGTTGCGTCTTACTCTATGATGTCTTCTGGTTCATGGGGAGGCGTTGTCAGAGGCTCAAAGCCAACGGGTTATAGCCCTTATGCGAAGTTGTTTTTGCAAAATAAATATGGTGGGAACTGGGTACAATCTACAGAGATCAATAGTGAAGATTTGAGCGCGCAAGGTGTTGTTGTGCCGTTTTCTTCAGCGGGGGTAAAAGGTAAATATAACGATTTAGTTAAGGTGAACCTACCGCAGTTAAGCAAGCAACTATATCAACCAGTAAATGACCAAGCGTTTGATTTAACCAGCTACAGTGAAGTAATTTTTGCGGTATCTCTCAATGGCAGCCAAGCGCCTTCATTGAGCTTAGATCTAAACAGTGAGCAATCGATTCATCCCAGCTATGGATTCACCTTGCACGTCCAAGTACCGGGTACAAACATCTCTGAAAACATAAAACCGTCCAACAGCGATGATTTTATGATGAGCCAGAATAATACCTTTATTCGTTCAACCAATAAGCAGTGGACAAAAGCACATTATGATTTATCGGCGTTTAAAGACTATGACACTGTATACGTCTCGTTGCTGAATTTAGCGATTGCGGGTGATTCGACCTATGTCGCTGCGGACAATATTGAGATTTTCGATGGTGATAAAGTCGCGGCGACTGTTAATTCAAATCATACTGAACAAGTCTATTTTAGATATAACGCCAAGCTATCGAACGGCTCTATTCAATATACGCCTTATTATTTATTAGAGTGGCGTCAGCATGTCGGTTTTGATGAAAGTCTTAAAACCGAGGGCATGGAAGAAGGTCTGCTGGTTTGGTATGTTGATCCATCTTATATGACCGATTTTTTTGATATTTCTAGTACGGATAATCAAGTTGCAGCGCACCCAGGAGAGGGCTGGATCGGTATTGTGGATGCGGATAGAAACCCGATATTTGAATATCAATCAGAATATACAAGTACTGGGCAGTGGGTTGCTGACAGAAGTATCATACCGCAAAGATCTGGTGAGCAAATTAGAGATGCTGCATTTAACACCTTACCTCAGCGAGGCAGTGTGGGAGAGGTAAAAAGAATGGATCTTGCAAATGGTGGTTATTTAGAAACGATTTTACGGGATGAATTTATAAGTCCAAACCCTCGATTTGCAGATTGGGGTGATTATACCAACTACGTTCGTCCAGCAACGGGTAAGAAACTTCCCAAACTTGGCCTTATTTTTGAAGTATTAGGTCAATCAGCAGATAGCTCAACCGCAGAAGTTAGAATTTCTAAAGTTTGGTAATTGATATATTAAAGCCCATGAAATAGTGGGCTTTAACTCTTAATTTAGTTTCTTAATCGTATAAATGAATATAAGGGTAGGCATATAGGGTGGGATTTTATAGTTATTATTTTATTTGAGTCATTGTTATATTGTATCAATTCATCTATTTATTGATGTGATTTGGATTATTTATTTAAAAATTTTAATTTTGTTGTTATTTTTTGAAAGTTATCGAGTTTGGTTACTCAGAGCAATGAATTCATTTTAATTGATTATTGCTTTGGCTCACTAATGACTCAATAATTTGGAAAAATAATAATGAAAAAATACATGCTGAACTCACTCACTGCAGCAGTGATTTGTGCGTTAAGTGGTTATGCTCAAGCGCATGCTCACCACGTGAATACGCCTACTGAAAATGCATCTATCACGCCTGTTCAAGTTGAAAATTTTAAGAAAAATGCTGACTTACATAAAAATTTAACAGCTGACTTTAGTGCACCTTTAGTTGTCCAAAATGGTGATGTTACCTCACAAACACGCCAGTGGCATGGAGAGGTTACAACACGTAAAGTACTTACCATTTTGATGGAGTTCTCAGACGTTCCGCATAACTCAATTAAACCTGAAGATACACCAAGCAGACATTATTACGAAGACTATACACCAGAGCATTATGAAGAGATGATTTTCTCCAAAAATGGTTATAAAGGACCTCGTGGTGATACGCTTCCAAGTATGCGTGAGTACTTTATTGACCAAAGTGGTGGCTCTTTTGATGTAGACGGTGGTGTGTTTGGTTGGTACAAAACAGAGTTTGCACACCCATATTATAAAGCTGATACGCACGCATTAATTAAAGAAGCAGTATATAACGTACTTGCCGATGAAAACTTTAATTTAAGTGATTACGACTTGGATAATGATGGTCAAATCGACCATTTAAGTATTGTTCACTCAACACTTGGTGAAGAGTCAGAGCCTCGCGCACTTCGCCCAGATCCAAACAGTCCATTCAATAATTATATCTGGTCACACAGACACGTTGTAAATGCAGATGTGGTTAACGAAACGGTTGGCAAAACAGCACGTATCGGCAGTTATGTAATTCAGCCTATTGATGCAACAATTGGTCTATTAGCGCATGAGTTGGGCCATGATCTAGGCTTGCCTGATGAGTATGATATTGCTTATTCAGAAGACAAACACGGTGGTGTGGGCGCAAAAGTTTCTTCGTACTCTTCAATGGCGTCTGGTAGCTGGGGTGGGGTGATAAGAGGTACTAAGCCAACAGGCTATAGCCCATACGCAAAACTGTTTTTACAAAACAAGTTTGGCGGTAACTGGATCCAGTCTCAAGAAATTAATGCTGCAGAATTAACAGGCCAAGGTGTGACGGTTAAATTTTCTCAAGCAGGTGTTAAAGGCTTGAACGACGATTTAGTTAAAATTAACCTACCTGAGCAAACAAAAAGAATTTATGAGCCGCTGAACGCAAATGCATTTGACCTAACTAGCTATAGTGCTATTTCATTTGCACAGCCGTTGCACAACACGCAAGCTGCAACGTTAAGTTTTGATTTAAATTCAACGACATCTCTAAATGGTGCATACGGCTTACGTGTAATGGTAAGCGTGCCAAGCGCAGGCATTTATGGCTCATTAGCACCAGCTAACGCTGCAGAATTAGAAATGGCATCAGATGGCAGAAAAGTGCGTGGTACAAGTGGGCAGTGGACTACAGTGAACTACGACATTGCATTTTTAGCGCAATTCGACGATGTGAGTTTCACAATTGAAAACTATGCAATTGGCGGTGATGCAACATACGTTGCTGTAGACAACATTTCTGTGGCGGATAACGGTGTTGTTATCAATGAAATTACGTCAAACAACCCTGAAAAAGTTGAGTTTGCATTCAGTGCGTCATTATCTGATGGCACCATCCAGTACACGCCATATTACCTACTAGAGTGGCGTCAGCATGTTGGCTTCGATGCAAGCTTAAAAGACGCAGGCATGGAAGAAGGTCTACTTGTATGGTTTGTTGACCCGTCTTATGCACTTCAGTACTTCGATGTACCGAGTGTAGATAACCTATCTGCTGCACACCCAGGTCATGGTTTCCTAGGTATCGTAGATGCTGATAGAAATCCTATCTTAGAATATGTCACTGAATATAGCGCGACAGGCCAGTGGGTAACTGACCGCAGTGTTACACCTTTAAATAGTCGCAGACAGATCAAAGATGCGCCATTTAACACAGTACCGCAGTTAGGTGACGAGGGCAGAACGACCCGCACCGATCTTGCTAACGGTGGCTATCTTGAAACGGTTTGGAGAGACCAATTTACAAATGCAAACCCGCGTTTTGCAGACTGGGATGACTATACAAACTACATCCGTCCAGCGACAGGCACTAAATTACCAAAGCTTGGTTTGATGTTTGAAGTGGTTGGTCAATCAGCTGATGGTGCAACAGCAGATATCAAGATTTCGAAAATGTGGTAAGCAAATCTGATTGATTATATTTAATTGAGTAGTTTTAAGCCCAGCAATCGCTGGGCTTTTTTGTTTTATAACCAACAGCATTGCACAATAAGGGGTCTCGCGTTTGTCCATTGAGTATGTGCATAATTTTTCCAGAATATAACCAAAAATCTTCTATGCTTATTTAGAGTATTCATTTAGTTGCGGTAACACTTACTTGGTGTGAAGTGGAGGTGAGATGTCTCATTATAAGCCAACAAGGCTTATGGGCTGGTTGTTTACAGGGTCACTGTTGTATTTGCCCACACAGTGTGTCGGCGCGCAAGAGGTTGAAAAAATATCGGTCACAGGAACGAGGCTAAAGCGTTCAACTCAATCTGAAAGCCCTATTCCTATTGCAAGTATTGATGCAAAAGTACTTTCGACAATTGGCGCGAATGACGTCAGAGATCTCATCGAAACCTTACCATTTAATGCAGGCGCGCAGAATAATTCTGATAACTTAACGCAAAACTTTACCGTCGGGACTTCAAATATCAATTTGAGAGGGCTCGGCGTCTCTTCTACCTTGGTGTTATTGAATGGTCGGCGGCAAGTGGTATCAGCGGTTGTGACCGATCAAGGAGCTAGCTTTGTTGATACGGCGTCACTCATTCCGACCTTGGCAATTCAACGGGTGGAAATCCTCAAAGACGGAGCATCAGCGATTTATGGCTCAGATGCGGTTGCGGGGGTTGTGAACTTTATTAGTCGAGATGATTTAAACGGCAGTGAAGTGCAGTATGAATATCGCAAACGTATCAGTGATGGCAGTCAAGACGAGACAAAAGTGGACTTTGTATTTGGTAGCGATACGGGTGAGTCTAGTCATGTTTTGTTCGCCGCGAGTTATTTAGAGCGAAGCAGTTTGGTGCTCTCAGAGGTTGATTGGGTGCAACCTGCATATAGTAGTTTCGGTAATCCTGGAAGCTTTGTGATCCCGTCGCTTGCCAATGATGATAACCCTGACGGCCTCACCGTTGCAGATCCCAATTGTGTGCAAAATGGCGGGAGTGTGTCCGAGGGCAGTAATGGCAATTCGTTTTGTTTGTTTGATTTTGCCCCTCAAATTACAGCGGTGCCCAATGAAGACAGGCTACAGCTATACATGCGCACAAAATGGGCATGGAATGATGATACAGAGCTGTGGTTTGAAGCGGGATTTGCAGATAACGACGTATCAAGAGAAGTTTCCCCGAGCTTTCCGGTCTTGAATGCCCCCAGCGTATTAGCAAGCCATCCTAACAATTTTTATAACGAAGACATCTTCTTCCGAGGTCGCCCATTCGGTGTGGGCAAGCCCACGGAAATCAACTTTTATTCGCATCAAACTACCCGTGTTGCATTGGGTATTGATGGGGCCATAGGCACGGATAAATTTTGGCAAGTATCCTACGTGACTGCTAAAAATGAGGCATTTTTAAATCCTAAAGACGTAATAGCGGATAATTTCCAGTCTGCATTGCTGGGGTATGGCGGCATTAACTGTCGGCAAGGCCTTGGTGCTGTAGCTGGCGCAGGAGAGTGCTTGTATTTTAACCCATTCGATCCGCAAGCAGGTGCTAATGAGCAACTCCGAGGCTATATCATTGGCGATTATATTGGCAATGTAGAATCTGAGATGCAAGTTGTTGAGGGCGTCATCGCATTTGACGAATTGATTGAAATGGATGCAGGTTTTGCGGCAATGGCGTTGGGTATGCAATATCGAAAAGAGTCCATTCGCTCTGTGTATGATGCCTTGACCCAGCAAGACAGGTTCGCATTTTTAATTGGTAATCAGAATGTTGAAGGCGACCGTGATGTCAAAGCGGTATTTACAGAATTGAGGTTACCTATCTTTGAACAACTAGAGCTGGGCCTTGCACTGCGCTATGAAGATTATGGCGATTTAGGCGGAGATACCACAGATCCTAAGGTGTCGATACTTTGGCATGCCTCTTCGAATTTATCTGTGAGAGGATCATATAGTACGTCGTTTCGCGCTCCTTCTGTGCATCAGTTAAAAGGAGTACAAACGAATTTTGCCAATATTACAGATCCCAGAGATGGCTCAACGACATTTGGTGGGAATAGAACCGTTGGAGACCCTGACTTAGTGCCAGAAACTTCTACGGCGCTGAACATCGGGGGCACATATAGTGTAAACCAGTTTGACATGGATATAGACTACTGGCGCTTTTCGTTTGAGGAGGTGCTGACGCGGGAAAGCCATCAAGCCGTAGTAAATGCCTTTGCAGACGATCCTGAGCGGGTAATTCGCACATCAGCTGGCACAATTTCAATCGTCAATACCCGTTTTATTAATGCGGAAGCCATTGATACATCAGGTATAGACTTTAATGCCATGTATCAGTGGGATACGCGTTTTGGTAGATTCACGCCCCAGCTTTGGGGGTCATATATTTTGGAGTATGATTTGACCGATAATGCCGGTGTGGTTAGCGATGGCCTTGGTAAACTTAATCGCAATACGGTGGGTAATCCGACCCCTAAACTTAAAGGCAGCTTTGGCATAAACTGGCTGTTTGAGGCACACAGTGCCAACGTGTTTTTTCGCCATGTTGCTAGTTACGAAAATGATGTCACCTTAGAGAAAATCAACTCGTTTAATACACTCGATCTTCAATATGAAGTCGATATGGGTGAGTTAATAAAAGCCGGTGTAAATACAAATATTACCGTGGGTGTTGTAAATGTAACGGACAAAGCCCCGCCTTTTGTGGATATTGCAGGCAGTTACGATCCCAGAACAGGCGATCCAAGAGGGCGCAGGGCGTATATCAAATTAAAAGTTGAGTTTTAAGCTGTGATGATGAGTTGGCGTGCGATGGCTGGGCACTTTTTCAAAGTAAAATGTCAATGTGGCAACTTGTCAGTCTATCTCGCTGCAAGCTTATTACTGCTGTTAAGTCAGAAAGCACTTGCAGCACGCGTATTACAGTTTGTGACATTAGAATATCCTCCTTATCAATATTTAGAAGGCAACCAGCCTAAAGGTGTTGGCATTGCCATGGTCAATGAGATATTCGAGCGCATGGATAAGCCTATTGCAGTTCGATTTATGCCATGGGGTAGGGCAATTAGAGAGATCCAATCAGGCCATGCAGATGGTATCTTCACAATTTACAGTTCTAAAGCGCGAAAAAAAACCATGCTGTTCTCTGAGCAGGTCTTGATCAATCAATCGGTGTCTATTTTTAGTAAACGAGATAGTAAGTTAAACCTGACTGGCACAATTGATGAGTTGAGTGAGTTAAGCGTAGGCTTGGTCAGAAATGTCAGTTATGGCTTTGAAATTGACCAAGCAATCAAACAAGGACAGATCCATAAAATTGTGGAAGCAAATTCAGGGATGCAAAGCTTTAAACTTTTACTGGCTGGCCGTGTTGACATCGTAATAAGCAATCAGTTGGGTGGGGCGGATATATTACGCCGGCTTGATATTCAAAATGAAATTAAACGACATACAGAATACGCATACGCTATCCCAAGTTATTTTGCATTTCCAAAAACCAGACGCGGAGAAAAGCTGAAAAAACGCTTTGATGCCACCTTGTTGAAAATGAAAGCAGACGGCACCTATCAAGCGGTATTGCAACAGGCACTGGATTGTACTGGCAGTGACTGTTGATACGGAGTGTCGCCCTCGAATATGGTTTTGACGGATGGGTGTATTAAATCATTTGAATGACTTGTTAGCTGTACTTATAAATTAACTCATTAACCATATTAAATTTATTACCCATGCTATCAACTTTTACTTTCATAGTTGAACCGCACTTAGAGGTCACTGATACTTCACAAAAGTAAGGCCAGCTATCAAATTTAAAACCAAAAACAATAATGGCTGAACCTAAATCACTTTCTTTGATTCCTTCAGATTCAGCAATTTTGAAGAAGGTTTCTGAAAGTGCTTTTAGAGCAAGGGATTTGCTTTCGCAGATCTTAAAATCAACGGGCAAGTATATACCGTTAAGCAAATCATACCTGAACTCTTGTACATTTCCCTGCATACAATTTTCTCCCAGCTCTGGGTGCAACCAACTTAGTGCACTTACAGCATGGTGCGCGATACTATGTATTAGGCTTCTACATCGTTTAGGTCTGAACATTTCTCTTAGCAGCTAACAAATGATATTGGTTCCCCAACAAACTAGCCACAAGGTGCCATAGTGTTATTGAACTAAGATGAGGAGATTCCATATATCTTAAATTAAAGTTGTTGGCATTGATTTAATTTAGCCAAGTATGTTTTCAGTATCCATGGGGTTAGTGAGCATGGCAAGAGCAAATTGCGTAAACCATTAAAACGAAACAAAACTCTGAACAAATAGGGCAGGCACTTTTCTTTTATTCGAGATCAATCTGTGCCTGTCCCATATGGTTTTTTGCAATCATTTTCCCGCTTTTGTAACCTGTTAAATGACGCTACCAATTACCTCTTTCTACGAATATAACGCCTTTGTTTTCCGGAACCCATAAACTCCAATATTGCTCACTAGCTTTATCAACTCTAAAATATTTTGTACTGATATTATTTAGTTCGTTACTTGTTGGCCACCATACAGGCCTTTCTGAAAATGAAGCCATAAAGGAAAAGGGGTTATCTTCATAAGTGGATGAAGGCTTTAGTTTCCAATTTTCAACAATTTTATTAATGAGCATTTCGTCTTTAGTCGAATATACCATTACATAAGTCCAATCGCTAAAACCTGACTTTAATTCACTATAATGGATCAATTTTTCTTCACTATTTAACTCGAAAGAAAAATGTAATTCATGGTTACTTTTAAGATAAGTAGATAAAAAATGAAACAACAGCATAAAGCTAAGCCCCAAAACTGACCATTTAAATTTCACATTAGATTCCTGAATGCTATTTAACGCCTCGCACAACGGGCTAATAATGCTTGGCTAAAATTGGTGAGACACGGACCAAGCCAAGCTTTATTAGTCCATACATTGATTCGTTTGCTATATTTACCCACGCTAAAGTTAGGACAGACACTTTTATTTTCGGCTTAAATAGCTTGTTAGTAATACTACTCAAAGATTGCCACCAATAAAATTAAAGCAGAAAAAATACTAATAGAAACAAAACTTTTGGTTTTATAGTGTTTCACTTTTTCAGTTTCAATTGGCTCTAACGGTATGCAGTAAAGAGAGTAAATTGGAAACATTGTGGTGAAAGCAAACCAGATAACCAAATATAAAATAGTCTGAGTAAATAGCGATAACGGACCAAAAACAACGAAGCCAAGAAAAACTATTTGCCGATAAGAGTCATTAACGCCTTTAGCATCAATAGAGTGTTTTCCGCAGTTTGAACATGTCGCAGGACTACCTTCAAAAGATAGAAACTTTGAAAAATGACTTACGCTTTTATGATTACAGTGTGGACAATTAAAAGCCATACTTCCCTTGTATTGCAAACGCCCTGCTAATAATTAAGCCAATAGCTGGCGGGCGACTAGCGCAGCAATTAGCATGACAGCCTTGGTGAGAACATTTGTGATTGTCTCATTTGGTTGTTTCGTCGGGCAATCTGTTGTGTGGTTTTGTTAGAAGTGTTCCCGTCGATACTCTCGGTTCGGGTCATGAGGCCTTATATTACAGCCTAATGTTGCACTATATCTTTTACCAAGATCACTTGTTAGCTCAACAACACATAGAAATGGTTTTCCTAGAGCAGAGCCAAACCAGTGATATTTACGTTGATACTCAACATCAAACATGAAAATTACAACAGCCTCCTCTAAGTAATCAAACCTAGCGCCATTACTAGCTGCAATTTTTACCACAAGGTCAAGATATGCCGCACTCAACTCCGAAAATCTATGTGTCTGAGGTCGAACTTCTTGTCGCAAAACATCAATAACGACTTCGTTTACACCTTGCTCTAAAGCAAAGGAGTAAAGTTGCCCTATTGCCCAGTACCCAAGCAGATCGTTGTTCCGGCTAATACAAAACTGAGCGAGGTTGTAAGCGATACCTTTGAAATGTTTACGACTGGACATAGAGTTTTCAGTAGCTGCTAACGCTGAGCACAAACGGAGGTCGGCTTTATACGCTTTGTTAGGCATTTTGCTCAAATTCCACGGAAGTATAACCAAGTAAAGATGATGAAAATGATACTTCAGATAGGTTTAAATCAGGTTCTGAATTGAGAGCTTTGTTCAATGCGGCTACTTCTGCAGAGTGGGAAATGAGCATTTCTACGACTCTTTGACTGAATATATCAGTGTATCCGTTTTGAAATACATCGAGCGCAATACCCAATGCAGTAGTAAAGATATGACTATCTGAAACCTTAACCTTTTCTCCTGTATCCGTGAGATCAAATTCTGATGGGAATTTCTGTACTCCCATTGTCTTAAGTAGTCCCCAGCCAAATGCCATTGGAACTAAATCTGCATATAATGCAGCAGCTATATTAGAGAATCCTTCCTTAACTAGGAAAGCAATTGCATTTTCTTTATCTCCACTGGCGAGTATGTAAGCTCGTGTGGTTTCTAATAGATATTTTTCTGCTTGTGAATGGTCCATTATTTATACCTAACGCCGTAAATAAACGGCAAAGTTTAGTTGGCTATAATTTGAGAAGAAAAAAAGCTAACTAATTTTTGTCCGTATCTTTTAGTTTGCTTAGTTTACTAGCTTTAAACTAATACATTTTATTTAAATAGGTTTTGAAAAACAAATGGGACGAAAACAAATGCAAATGGCAAAAACAAATGGGACAGGCATTTTTTAAAAAGTTAGAATTGAACAGAAAAATGTATTCTAAGCCTAAGGTATTTCTTAGTGGCGAGGTTAGAATCCGCCTTATGGTAGAAATAAATATAATTTAGGAATATATTCATTTTCTTAAACAAGAAAAAAACAAATGGGACAGGCATTTTTTAAAAAAGTTAGAGTTGAACAGCAAAATGTATTCCAAGCCTAAGGTATTTCTTAGTGGCGAGGTTAAAATCCGCCTTATGGTAGAAATAAATATAATTTAGGAATATATTAATTTTATTAAACAAGAAGAGTCTAGATTGATAAGCAAGGCTAAATCTACTTTTTACTAACCAACTCCTTTATACCAATTTACATCATTTTTAGCGGCATGTGCTCTTAACACAGTTTGTGAACCCGCAAAGTTACCATAGTGATTTCCAAAATTTTGCACCCTATCCAGCCACGTCGCTTCTTCGATGTTCAGTGATACTAAAATATTGGGCATACTTTTTGGTATGTAACCCCTTTTTTTGGGATGAACATGCCGGCCCGTCCAGTCAACTAGCTCAAGGTAGTCAATTAATGATAAAGGTATTGTGTTTTCATACTCCCTCGCACCAAACGGTGTTAGTGATTTAGGTTGTTTAGTTTGGCGCTTGGCTTCATTTGGATTTGATTTCTTTGCGTTTGATTTGGTGTTTTTAAAGTGCTTTATGCGCTCTTGAATCGATGTGAAATCACTATCCTCTAGATTATTTGCCATGTTGGATCGAATTGGGTTTAGATCTACATAAGCCATGCAACTGAGCAATGCCGTTTCATCTAACAAGGCTTGTGATTTATATCGCCCTTCCCAGTATTTACCCGTGCAGTTATCTTCCTTGTTTGCTTCCTTTGCGATGAACTCATTAAGATTTTTCATGAACCAACTAATGTCAAACAGCCTAGCTCGCCACTTTTCAACTAACTCAGATACAAGCAGTTGCTCTGCCTCACTAAGGGTATCACCGTTTCGCTGTTTATCAGTGATGGGACTACCCTTGTACAACTTATACCATCTAGATATTACCTCGTTATCTGACCAACTAAGTGCTTGCTGTCTATTCACTTTAACAACCAAATGATAGTGATTACTCATAATGGCATAAGCCGCTATTTCAATCGCAAACACACTGCTTAGCAGTTTTACTCTCTCGACTAACCATGTCCGTCGATGGTCAAAGTTTTTACCTGTGTACTTATCTTCTCCACACAAAAAAGCACGGCGTACACACCGTGCTATCAAGTGATAATAAGGCGTCGACGACAAATCTATCAGTGCTTTCCTTGCTCTTGTCATATCTATTCAACTCAAATTGGGCTGGATATTTAAACAGTAGTCAAGCAACGTAATTTATGCAAAGAATTTGTGACTGTCCTATTTAGTTTGTCTTTACCTGTATACTTATCATTTCCGCACAAAAAAGCACGGCGTACACACCGTGCTATCAAGTGATAATAAGGCATCGACGACAAATCTATCAGTGCTTTCCTTGCTCTTGTCATATCTATTTAACTCAACTTTAAGCTGGATATTTAAACAGTAGTCAAGCAACGTAATTTATGCAAAGAATTTGTGACTGTCCCATTTGCTTTTGACATTTGCTTTTGTTCCCATTTGCTTTTGTTAAATGCTTTGTTATATGCGCCTTTGGAAGATCAATTTCAGCTTATCAATAAACCCTAAACGCTGTATTTCTTGCAAATACTCTTCTCGGATTTTTTGCTTTAAGTTAGCAGCCTTTTTCAATTGTCCATTTTCGTAACTTGAAACTAGTTGATTTACGTATTTCGAGTATGACTTTTCAGCAATGAAGTTTTGGCATTGAATAACACCTTTGTAGTGTTTATCAAAATCGCGCTCAAAGGTTGCAGGCGAAACAACAAGGTCATGGATTAGATTGGCAAGATAATTAATCATGCTTTGTTTAAATATCATTTTTTGAAGATTTTCTCGGCTAATCTTAGCCATTTTATCTTGCTCGATTCCGCTAGCTTCACTGTTAAGTAGTTTTACCCATTGACCATGAGCAATTCGATTGCGAATTTCTATGACGTCTTTCAATTCGTTATTAACTACACCAGAAATTACGTCATAGCGGTAAAATACAGTTGGAGTTAAGCTGTTTTGAGTTAAGTCCGCATTTGGCACATTATAATGACGGCGAAAGGACAATTCGATGACTTTGTTCCACTTATCTAGCTGAGAATTACACGCATCAATTTGACTTAGTTCAGAAGAGTGAAAAGCGTTTGTTTCGTTTAACAGTTTACTCAAACGTACCTCTGCCCACGCTCCAAGTAAAAAGTGATGCATTCTTTCTAAGATTTTTGTCTTATCTGCGTCTTGAGTTTCTATTGCATGGCGAGTGGAAGCAGCATTTGTTTCCAATGCTTGTGTAAGAAATCTGAGGTTTTCTGTGTGATATTTGTAGAGGCTAGAAACTATATGACTCATAATAATTTCCTACCGTCAAAAGATACTGTTGTTCAATACCCTTTGACGGGAGGGAATCGAACCCTGCCAGACTCTCATTGCTGAGTGTGTTACCTTTACACCATCGTCCTAGTTAAGAATATTACCCAAATAATCATATGGTTGCAATGTCCGAGCACATAAAAATTTAATATCGACCCAATGGGTCGTTTGCTTGACTATAGAAGAAACACAAAGCAACTGGACTTAACATCAGTGCTTTAAAATAAACTTTCTAATGGCCGCTATTCTTTTGAGGCATTCGCCTAAACACGTTTTGAGGTATAAACGAGTCACGCAATGAAGCTCCGCTTCCAACATAAACCAGCTACCCACAAAAAATGGCCCCATACGAGGCCACTGATATACTGATATGTTTATCGAGTAATGAGCTTAATTGCTACTCAAACCGCGACGCTTTAACAGCGCATCGGTCGTTGGTGCTTGACCTCTAAATGCTTTGTAAGACTCCATTAACGGGCGTGAGTTACCCACTTCTAGAATATTTTTTCGGTAGTGGTCGCCGATTTTTCTGTTTAAGCCACCTTGTGATTGTACGTAAGCGAAAGCATCTGCCGCTAGGATTTCACTCCACATGTAGGCGTAGTAACCTGCCGAGTAACCGCCGCCCATTGAGTGTGAGAAATAGGCTGACTTATAGCGTGGTTGAATATGCGGTACGTACAAGCCGTGCTTTTTCAATACCTTTTGCTCAAACGCTTCTAAGTCGGTTACTTTTTCCTCTGGTTTGAGTGAGTGCCATTCCATGTCTACCAGTGCAGCTGCAACATACTCTAGCGTATCAAAGCCTTGGTTAAAGCTACGTGAGCGCACTAACTTATCGAGTAGTGCTGGTGGAATTGCTTCATTAGTTTTGTAGTGCTTGGCGTAATTAGCAATGACTTTTGGGTGAATGGCCCAGTCTTCTTCAAAGGTAGATGGAAACTCAACAAAGTCTCTTGAAACTGAAGTGCCTGACAAAGAAGGGTAGTTTACATCCGACAGCATGCCGTGAATGCCATGCCCAAGCTCATGGAAGATGGTTGTGACTTCGCCATAGCTTAGCAAGGTAGGCTGTCCTTCAGGTGCTTTGGCGATATTCATCACATTCACGACCACAGGTTTTTGCTCAAGTAAGTGCGACTGATCAACAAATGAATTCATCCAAGCACCGCCACTTTTACCCTGACGGGCGAAGTAGTCTGCATAGAAAATTGCTAGGCTTTTGCCATCGTGGTCAAAGATTTCATACGCTTTAACCTCTGGGTGATAGACAGGCAAATCTGGGCGCAATTTAAACTCGATACCGTATAGCTCTTTCATGGTGAAGAACACGCCGTCTTCCAACACACGGTTAAACTCAAAATAAGGTCTAACACTGCTTTCATTTAACGCAAACTTATCTTGGCGTACTTGCTCAGCATAAAATGCCCAATCCCAAGGTTGCACTTTAAAGCTTTCACCGTTTTGCGCTATTTTGTCTTGAATCGCCTGAGTCTCTTGCGCCGCGTTTTTCATTAACTGCTCAGTCATGCCAGAGAACATGTCAAATACAGCTTGTGGATTCTGCGCCATTTGATCAGACAAACCATAATCGGCCCAGCTATCAAAGCCGAGGATTTGAGCCCGTGTTGCACGAATTTGCGCAAGGCGACTGACTATCTCAGTGTTATTGGTTTTGCCCGTTTGTGCACGGTTGGCAGAAGCAAGCCATACGCGCTCTCTTAAATCGCGGTTTTCTAGCTGTGCAAGGATTGGCTGGCGCGTGGTATTGGTAATGCTAATAAGGTATTTACCCTTGTGGCCCGCTTTTTCAGCAGCGCTTGCCATGACGTCAATTTGCGCATCTGCTAAGCCTTTAAGCTGCGTTTTGTCTTCTACAACAACAGCAATATTTTGTGTTTCTTGCAGTAGGTTTTGGCTAAATTGCGTCGTCAGTTGTGAGTGCTCTTTGTTCAGTGCTCTGATCTGCGTTTTTTGTGACTCGTTTAGCTTAGCGCCCGCTCTTACAAAGCGCTTGTAGTAAACCTCAATCAGTCTTACTGACTCGGCGTCAAGGTTTAAAGTGGTTCGTTTATCGTGGATCTTTTGCACACGCGCAAATAGCTTATCGTTTAGGTAAATATTATCGAAATGCTGGGCCATGAGTGGCGAGAATTGCTGCGCCAATGCACGACGGGTTGGGTTTGAGTCTGTGCCACTGACGTTTGAAAAGTACGCACTTGCACGGCTTAGCTGTGCACCGCTTTTTTCAAGCGCAACAATGGTATTTTCAAATGTCACTGTATTTTGCGCAATGATGTCATCAACTTCTTGAAGCTGCTGTTCAAAACCAAGTTCAAATGCAGGGGCGATGTGCTCATCTTTAATGACCGTAAAGTCCGGTGCTTGATACTGTAATGAGCTTGGGCTCATTAGCGGGTTTTGTGCCGTCTTTTGCGCAGTTGCTTGTGTGTTTGTCATTGGCTGAGTTGCGTTTTGGCTATTGCATGCGCCGAGTAAGATCACCGAGCTGACGGCCAATGCGATTGTTTTCTTTATCATAGTGTACTTCCGAGATAAGTGTGTACTGAATATTTAATGCAATGGTTGAGGTTTTTTTTAAAAAAACATTCATGCAAAAAGTTGGTTGGGAGTCGCTTTAAGCATGATGTTCTGTGCGTTCTTTGCGCAATGTACCTGAACTGTTGAATTGCATGATATGTTATATTGTAACAAAATAAATGCAATTATATTTCTCTCAATTATTGCAACAAATTATTAAGGTCATGATTTTATTGCTTTATATCGATTCTGGCTGCGTAAGTACGCGTTATTACTGTGGGTAAAGTGAATAGGGTTCTTCGATGAGGGCTACAAAAAACAGGATAAAAAAACTTGCAAATCACTAAGTTGTGATATGTTATATTATAACAATTATTAAGATGAGATGATTATGTTTAAACTTTCACCACTGATGCTTGGCTTAATCGCGCCGTTATCAGTCCACGCTTATGCGCAAAACATCCAAGGTCAGGTTCAAGACCAAGACGGTAATGCAGTTGCCAATGCGACCGTATCCGTCATGGGTTCACAGCGAACAGCCCAGTCAGACAGTAACGGTAAGTTTGTTTTGCAGACAAACTCAAGTGGTGATGTTGAACTACATATCACAGCATCTGGTTTTGCACATCAAAACAAGGTGGTAGCGGCATCAAGCGCCGGCACAAGTAATTTGTTAGTGACTTTAAATGCGTCAGCGATTGAAGTGCTCGATGTTAAAGCGTCTCCATTTCATGCGTCGATGATGGAGTCTTCTATGCCAGTGAGTGTGTTGTCTGGCGATAAGCTTCGTGAGCAACAAGCTGCGACACTTGGTGACACGCTTTCAAAGCAAGTAGGCGTACACACCAGCTTTCATGCCAAGGTGGCCAGTACTCCGGTTATTCGAGGCTTAAGTGGCCCACGTGTATTAATCACGCAAAACAGCCTCGATGTGAGCGATGCCTCTCGTGTTGGCCCTGATCACTCTGTTGCATCAGAAACCTCAACAGCCCAGCAAGTCGAAGTTCTTCGCGGACCAGCAACGCTATTTTATGGCAGTGGTGCAATTGGTGGTGTGGTCAATGTGGTAGATGAACGCGTGCCCACGCGCAGTGACACATTTGGTGAAGTATTAGTAGAGCATGCCACGGGCGATGAGCAAAAGTTAGCCAGTTTTAACTTAAACACGGGTGTTGAGCAGTTTGCGTTTCATGTGGATGGCTATGTCAGAGACTCAGAGGACTATGAGATCCCAGTGCCTGCTGAAGTCGGCTCAGAAAAAAATCAATCTGGTGATTATACCGTTGAGAACAGCGCTGAGGAGTCATCAGGCGGCACGGTAGGTACATCCTATTTATTTGATCAAGGTTATGTGGGTGTTTCTTACGGTAAAATGACCCGTGAATATGGCATTCCGGGGCACAGTCATGGCGATGAAGCACCAACGGTTTATGCAGATTTAGATCAAGACAGATGGCAGCTTATCGGTAAATATAGTTTTGATCATGCGTGGTTAAATGAAGCAAACTTTAGAGCGGCTTACACAGATTATGAGCACGCAGAAATAGAGCATGGAGAAGTGGGGACTATTTTTGCCAACGAAAGCCATGAAGCGCGATTAGATGTGATGCATCAACCCATCTCTGGCTGGCGCGGTGGCGTCAGTGTGCACTACAAGCGTAGTGACTTTTCAGCGCAAGGTGCCGAGGCATTCACACCGCCATCGGTAAGCGAAACCTTTGCCATTGCCTTAATGGAAGAGCGTCATTTTTCTGATGTATTAGTACAGTTGGGCGCACGTGTTGAGCGCGTCACTATTGATGCGCCAAATGTTGTGTTATCAAGCGGTGACTTGCAAGGTGATGACGACCACGACCACGACCACGACCACGACCACGACCACGACCACGACCACGACCACGGTAATTTAGTCGCCGATCGTGTCTTTGCGGTCGATCATGAATTTACCCCTGTGAGCCTATCAGCAGGTGCGGTGTGGGATTACCAACCGGGCTATAACGTCGGTATTTCAGTATCACGATCTGAACGTGCACCTGCTGCATCAGAGTTGTTCTCATTTGGTCCACATATAGGCACTGGTACTTATGAAGTGGGGGCTTTGTTTAGACAAAAAGCAGATAGTTTGTCATTTGAATTAAATCCAGAAGATATTGACTTAGAGCGCGCGCACAATATCGACTTAACTTGGCGAAAGCTGGAAGGTGATTTCGGTTTTGTACTGAACGCGTTCTATAACCAAATCGATAATTACTATTATCAAGTTAACACGGGTTTGATGGCCGATGATGGTCATGATCACCACCATGATCATGGAGAGCATGATGATGAGCACGACCATGGTGAACATGAGGAGCATGGCGAACATGAGGAGCATGGCGAACATGAAGATCATGGTTTACCTGCTTATGTCTTTAAAACAGATGATGTGAACACACACGGTTTTGAGGCTGAGCTTGCATGGCAAGCAACAGATGCATTGCACGCAACTTTATTTGCAGATTTAGTCCGTGCACGCTTAGATCAAGGCGGTAATTTGCCAATGGTGTCACCGGTGCGCTTTGGTACTAAACTGACCTATAACCTCGATGAATTCACCGTAAACCTTGATGTTGTGCGCTATCAGAAGCAGTCTCACATCGCAGCCCATGAAACGGTAACACCGGGTTATACCCTAGTTGATGCTAGCATTAATTATGATTTTGCTGCACTAGGTCAAGACTGGGTCATGTATCTAAAAGGACACAACTTAACGGATACAGAGGCACGCGTGCACACCTCTTTTTTAAAGGATAAAGCACCTATGCCGGGCAGAAGCTTTGCCTTTGGTTTTAGAGGCTATTTCTAATTTTTTTGTCACTGTAGTCAAAGGGGCTTAGGCCCCTTTTTTCATGTCTGAATGATGAGTACGTATTAATGAGAGTGTCTGACTGAGGACACTTACCTAAAGCACTTTGCGATTGCGCCCGAAGCTGACAGTGGGTTTATTCTTCACCGCTTTTTAAAAACTGAATCTCAGGGCTTTCAAGCGAAAATACTCGGCCATCGTCGAGAGCCATTTCAATGTAAAAACTCATCGGATAGTCAGCATTTGGTACCGTGTTTAAAATTAAGTCTGTACTAAAGCCAAGTGATTTTAAAGGCTCGCCATTGGCTGTTTCAATGTACTCATTCAATGTTGTATAGATGCGTTTATCGTCTTGATAGACATAATATTGATTTGGGAAGCTGGCAAAAGACACGGAAAAGAATTGGTTTAAGTTGCTGCCAGCAGGGGCGGATTCATTAAAATCATAAGGAGAAGTGATCACGATGGACTGGATGTTTTCTTTGGTGGTCTCAGGTACTGGCGACAGTGCATAGGCTTTACTGATCAGTGAGGGCGGCATTAAATTAAATAGAGATGCTTTGAGAGTCACTATGTCTGTAACGGTGTCTAATCCAAAAATTAAGTGATTGTATTTAATCGGTGTATTTTCTTGATAAGACTCGTTGCGTCTAATGTCTTCTTTTGAAAGCGTTGAGTTTAGTTCGCGATTAAATAAATGCAGTTCTACACCTGTAACGATTTTTTCGGTTTGGGACTCGCTTTGTGGTTGAGGAGTTGTCGGCCCACTTGAATCTGAGCCGCAGCCAAATAAGGTTGTCACCAAAATAACTAATCCAGCTGATCGTAAATAACGCATAGTAAATCCTTTAATATCAATTTTACAGTATGAAGTATGGACTAAAATGGGTACGTTAATTGTTATTTATTGTTACCGAAGCTGTGAGGAAATAGTTAGGCTACACGGATAGGGTTAGGTGCTCAGTGATTAACTGAGCACCTGTTTATTTTAAATTTCAGTGGCAAACTGTGTTTTGCTCAGTGCTTTTTCAGACTCAATCTCTCCTCGATGGTCAGTAGCTAGCTTTTCATAAAGCAGCGGTAATACAATCAGCGTGAAGAACGTCCCGATCAGCATACCCGCAACCAGAATAATACCAATGCTGTTTCTTGCTTCTGCACCAGCACCTGTAACAAGGACTAGCGGGAAGTGACCCAGCACGGTTGCGCCCGTTGTCATCAAGATAGGACGAAGGCGGGTTGCCGCAGCGCCTTTGACAGCTTCAAATTTGTTTTTACCTTCAAGTTGTAAATGATTGGCAAACTCCACAATTAAAATCCCATTTTTAGCGATAAGACCAATTAAGGTAATCAGGCCGATTTGGCTGTAAATATTCACTGTGGTAAGCGATAAAAACGGCAACATCAGTGCGCCAGATAAGGCCAAAGGTGCACATCCGAGTAGCACCACAAGGGGATCTCTAAAGCTATTAAATTGAATCGCTAATAAGAAATACACCACAATCATGGCGACCAAGAGTACGCCAACCATGGTATTACCTTCTTTACGAAGCTGCCTTGATTCGCCCGCATAATCAATTGAGTAATGTGCAGGCAGGATTTCTTTGGCAATGTCTTCAATACTGCTTAGGCCTTGCTCCTTGGTGATGTGTGGCAGCACGCCCGCTAAGATCCTGAACGAGTCTTGTTGGTTAAATGAGCCCAAAACACGAGGGCTGGTGAAGGTGCGCAAAGTGGCAAACGCAGAGACTGGAATGAGCGTGCCTTGGTCATTTCTAACTTGCATATCGAGAATATTTTCAGGGTTGTAACGCTCATCATCACCCACAATTGGGATCACGCGGTAAGCTTTCCCATCTTTGTTGAAATAGTTCACAAAGTTGTTGGACATCAACACGCTCAGCTGGTTATTTACATCCGCGAGATCCAGACCCAGATCTGCGACCAGTAAGCGATCTATTTCTAGTTCCGCCTGTGGTAAGTCAATTTTAAGGTCGGTATTCACAAACATAAATTGGCCGCTGGCGTTGGCCTTTTCAATGATTTGGTCTGCGTATTGCTTCATCGTCTGCGCATCATCACTGGATCTCAGTACCACTTCGACATCAAACTGGCCTGCGGTCGGTAAAGAGGCCGGTAGGATAGGGAATAAGCTTAAACCTGTGACGCTACCAAGACGACCGTATAAATCAAACAATAAGTCATGCACTGAGTTTTCGCGCTCTTCATATGGGGCCAGCTCCACACCACCAAAACCCGCAGCTGCTGTGACAATTTGCCAAGTAAATTGACCGCCTTCGGTCGCGTTCATCACGCGTGCTGTTTCATTCATTTTCTCAGCGGTGTAGACCTGTGAAGACTCAGGCGGCGCTTCTATCACCACTTGCACACTGCTCTGATCTTCAATCGGCGCTAGCTCTTTTTGTGATAACAAGTAAAACGGCACAGACAGGAGTGAGAACACGATAGCGACAAAAAATATTTGTGTACGCCACTGGAACAAGGTGTCTAAGCTCTTGAAATAGAATGCTTGGAGTCTATCAAAGTAGCCATTCACTGCTTGAGTCAACTTACCTTCTTTGCCGCCTTCTGGGCTAACATAGGCACTCATGATGGGCGAAAGTGTTACGGCGACCAATCCTGAAATTAAAACTGCAATGGCCAAAGTAAAGGCAAATTCGCGGAATAAGAAGCCCGTTAAGCCCGTTAAAAAGCCAATCGGTGCATAAACGGCGGCAAGAGTTAAGGTCATCGCAATGACGGGCACAAGTAGCTGTCTTGAGCTGATCAGTGCCGCTTGCAATCTGGGCTTGCCTTCTCGCATATGGCGGGCGACATTTTCAACGACCACAATGGCGTCATCGACGACCAAACCAACCGAGAGCACGATGGCCAAAATGGTGAGTAAATTTAACGAGAATCCCATGACTGAGATCACGGCAACCGCACCTAAAATAGAGATTGGAATGGTGATAAGCGGCACCATGGCGGTTCTGAATGAGCCCATCATGGCAACGACAACGATACCGACTAGGAGTACAGTCTCAGCAAGGGTGGTAAAGATCTCCTTGATTGAATCACGCATGTAGAGCGTACCGTCGTAGCCAATCGAGATTTTCATGCCATCAGGTAAAATCTGATTGATTTCGGCCAGCTTTGCATAGAGCGCATCACCGATATTTATCTCATTGGCACCAGGTAGCGCCCAAACCGCTAAGAATACCGTATCGTGATAATCTAAACGGGCGGTCACCATACCGGGGGCTTCGCCAATTTCAATATCGGCAATATCGCCCAGCTTTAGCTGTGCAGTGTCTGTTTCTTTAACAACCAACTGCTCAAAGTCAGTAACGTTTTTTAGACTGGTGTTGGCCATCAAATCGATACGTTGACGATTATTTTCGGTGTAACCAATAGTCGCAATGGTATTGTTGGCTTGCAGTGCAGCAAACACATCGCTGGCGCTGAGGTTATAAATGGCCAGTTTATCTGTGTCTAACCAAACACGCATTGCTGGGTTTCTACCGCCCTCGAGGGTGACTTTTTGTACCCCTGGAATATCTGACATAGACGGCACGACATTTCTAACTAGATAATCACTGACTTCGTTTCTTGGTAAGCCTTGCGATTCAACGTCTAGATAAAATACCGCGTAGGGGCTATCCGCTCGTACGATTTGAATGGCTGGGTCTTCCGCGCCAGCCGGCAGCTCAAACTTGATTTGGTTAAGGCGTGTTGTTAGCTCTGCAAGGGCATCGGTTGTACTGTGATTCAAATCAAGCCAAGCGGTTACTTTGCTGAGCCCTGATGTGGTGACAGAGTCAACATAGTCGACGCCGGGCACAGTCGAAGCCACACGTTCTATGGGCTCTGTAACATAGCCTTTGACAACATCGGCTGCTGCACCTGTGTAAACGGTATTGATGACGAGCGAGGCACTTTCAATTTTTGGATACTGCTGAACGGAGATCTGCCGAGCGGCATTCACACCCGCTAAAATAATCAATAAGGATAATACAATTGCCAACACCGGACGGTTGACAAAAATATCCATTATTGACGGTTTGTTTTCGTGTAATGAGCTCATTACTGCACTCCGTTTTCACTTTGCGTTGACGCCGTTTGTTCAGTAAAAACCAATAAGTTTTCTCTGAGTTTAAATGCCCCTTCGCTGGCAATAAATTCACCGCCAGTGAGCCCTGACAATACAATTTGATTGTCTTGAACTTTGTCACCTAAGGTCACTTTAATGGGGGTTGCACGCCAGTTTTGCTCATCGTCTTTTTCTAACTTGTATACAAACTCACCAAAGTGGCTGCGTGTAATTGCGTTGGTGGGAACCATCACGGCGTTCACGGTTGTTGAAGGGATTGTCACCATGGCCATTTGGTTGTGATTAAATTGTTGGTCTGTATTAGATAACAAAGCACGATAGCTTTGCTGGCGTGAGTTTAAATCAATGCTCGGCTTCTTTGCGATGATCTGTGCTTGATAGTCGCTTTGAACATTTTGGTTGTTATTTGAAAATGAGATGCTGACTTCACTGCCAATGTTTGGCTGAGACAAGGTTTGTGGCACATGAAAATCGACCCAAATAGCGTCATCTTTGCCTACCATAGTGGTAATTTGACTATTTACGTCGAGAAACTGGCCTACTTGGTATTGATCAAACCCAGTGTGACCTGCAAAAGGTGCAGTGATGGTTTTTTTAGCGATTAAAGCTTTTAGGTTTTGTACTTCGGCTTCGCCAATGCTGACATTCGCTTCTGCTTGATCAACCTCATCAGGGCTAATTCGTTTTTGTTCAAGTAATTTGACCACACGAGCATAGGTCGATTTAGCCAGTTTAACGCGTGCTTTTGCCGCTTTTAGATTGGCTTCATCGATACTGGTATCAAGTTTAATTAATACATCTCCTGCATTAACAGTGTCCCCAGGGTTAAAGCCAACAAAGGTGATCTGCCCAGAGTACTCATTACTGATGGTCATATTTTGACGCGCTTGTAGTTGACCAACGACTTTTATATGAGTGGTGTGCTCAACCGCTTGCGCATAGGTGCTTTTTACAGAGGCTGATGGTTCTGGGAAGGATTCACCGAACGCAATCATCGCTTGTATTTGGCTAAATTTAATGAAGCCAAGACTGGCAATCACAACAAGGACAATAAAAATAGCGGTGAGCCAACGTTTAATGTTCATAATTACTCCTATTTGTGATTAACGCAGATTAAGCGCTATCAACTGTTGTTCAATGTGATTAAGCGAAGCGTCAGTAAGTGGCTGCTTCCAAGGGTAGCTATTAAGTAGACGCACAGAGCTTCTGATTATTGGATGATTAAGTGGTAATGAGGCCAGCAAAGAATCAGTTCCTTCTATAATTTGTTTTGTTTGTTGTACACGCTGTACTTGCTCGTAGCCGACGGTCAGCGCCCAGCCACTGATGATGATCTCTTCTATGACTTCAGACAAGTTTGGCACAGCTTCAAGCTCTCCTGCATTAATACCTTCGGCGAGTGCCACTTTAAAGGAAGATTCACAGCGAGACTGGGCTTCAATAATTTTACCGGTCCAGTAATTAGACCCTTTTTTGATGACAGCTTCATTGGTGGCGTACGTTTGAAGTGCGTAATCAAACTCGAATAACTGAAGCTTTTGAGGTGATATTAAGCTAATGGCGATGATTTTTTCTGGGGCAGTGAGTTCTAGAGCCAGTACTTGGTTAAATATATTTGAGAGGTGAATGAAAGACTCGTTGGCAAGGGCCAATACGATGTCTTCTTTACTTTGTACGAATTTATAGACAGATCCCATAGAAAGTCCGGCAATACGCGCAATTTTTGCCATGGTGAAGTCAGTAATTGATGATTCATTGATACATTGCTCGGCGGCGGACAAGATCATCTTTTGCTGAGTTTGTTGGTCATATTTTGGCGCAGGAGCCATACAAATACCTCTAAATTAGCAGTTTTGATTTTCATTCGAATGATATTCGAATGTGGTTATTCTATGCTTATAATCTTCTTTGTCAATCTAGGTTTTTATAAAGATTTTTATCTAACTGTTTTGCTGAGAATAAAAAATCATAATTTTAAGTTATGCACTTGATGATCTTTTCGAGAACGTTTAGTTTGAAAGTGGTTTTTATGAAAGAAAGGAGATATGCAAAATGAACTTGAAGAAAAAAAACCTCAAACAGTTAAGTGAAAAACAGTACTTAAATAAGCAGCAAGCCGGTGTGGTTGTTGGTGGAGTTAATCCGCCTGTGCAAGCTATGTGTACGACAACTTTAGATACCGAAATGAATCATTAATTAAAGATTTAAGTACTGTATCAGCTGGCCTTTATCGGGCGATTATTATATGGCCTAGTCAGATAAGGCTCTTCCAAAGCATACTGTTAAGCCAGTAACTTGGCTAAGTATGCTTTTTAGGCTTAACGGCTTTTTACAATCCTCTTTACCCAACAGCATAATTCATACGTGATTGCATACCATGCCTAGTGCTTTGAGTGACTTTATGCGTGCTTTGATTAAATATTTCAAACTGCCAATCGTATTAATAACAAAGAATAAAAGAGTTTAGCGATGGCTGTAGGTAATTATCGAAAAGCACAGGTATTAAAAAGCGAGTTTTTAACACCGAATATGAAACGTATTGTTTTAACTGGTACGGATTTAGCCAGTTTTCCAGAAGGGTTTGAAGCTGGATATGTAAAATTACTTTTTACTAAACAAGGCAGAGTATTACGCGAAGATGAAGCTTTCGCGCAGTTGGCAAACAATAATATTATGATGCGGACCTATACAGTGCGCGCATTTGATAAGCAGGCTCAGCAATTGACGATTGACTTTGCACTGCATGAAAAAGAAGGCGCAATAGCCCCCGCTTCTGACTGGGCTAAAACCGCTCAACTTGGTGATGAAATCATTGTTGGTGGGCCGGGTAAAACAATCGGGGTTGATCACAGTGCTGATTGGTTTTTATTAGTAGGAGATATGACTGCACTACCAGCCATCAGCTGCTATTTAGAAAGCTTGCCTGCGTGCGTTCATGGGCGTGTAGTAATTGAAGTGACCAGTCCAGAAGATATTCAAGATTTAAATAAGCCCAGTGGTATTGAGGTTATCTGGCGAGTGAATACCACACCGGGTAAAAATAGCCCTTTGCTCGACACTGTTAAAGACATTGACTGGCAGCAAGGTGATGTATTTGTATGGTGTGCATGTGAGTTTGACACCATGAAGGCGCTTCGCCGTTGGTTTAAAAAGGAAAAAGGGCTCGAAAAGGAGCAGATGTATGTCAGTAGCTACTGGAAATTAGATTGTACTGAAGAAGAACATAAAGCGGAAAAGCTCGCTGATTCAAACCTACCAAATTGATCTCAATACGCTTTATTTTTGCGGGTCCATCTTTGCCATTACCGATTTTGTTAAAAGTAATGTTGTTATGGGCCCAGCAATCGCTATGTAACTAGCTCTAAAAGTATTTTAGATAAATAAAGACTTACCTGAATATTTAAATTTACAACAACTTGTCATGACGACAATGCCTTATATTACCAAAATTGTGTTGGGGAATAGCGCCTATTCGCTATTTATAAACGAAACACTTAGTTTATTACCGATATGCTCATCTTGATCTATATGCCTCAGTTCGACATCGTGGGGGTAATATAAATTTTTTCATATATTCAGATTTATAAACTTTCTACCTTAAAAAAATTTAATACTTCAAATGTGTAAAATGATTGTAATTTGATCGGTATAAAGTTTTTTACTGATAAATTTTTGTTTTTTATTTGTTGCTTATTTTCTGTGTTTGTTTGGTTTTTGGGTTTTGTTTTTTATTTTTCCAGTGTTTTGGTATGTGTTTGTATTAATTATTTGTTTTGTTATGTGATTTTTAGGTTGATATGATTTGGGTTGAAATATATTATCCTCCTCCGAATTTTGGTATAAATTATTCTTGTAAGGGACCTTTCATGGTAATGCTTCGCTTATTTTTAATGCTCACAATTTTATTGCCTGAGCTGGTGTTAGCTAATTGTCAGATTATTGAAAGTATAAAAGGAGTTAATATTCGTTCACAGGCCAATTCGAGTGCGAGCAAAATTGGTTATATGAATGTTGGAGAGCAATATGCGTTAGTTACCAAAGAAGGGAACTGGGCGAGCTTTTGGTACGATGGAGAAATACGCTGGTCATATGCAAACGGATATCTGTCAGAGTCTACTGGCCAATGCGTGTCACCTGTTGAAGAAAGTATTGTAAGAGCGAGTGCCAATGAGCAGTCTACAGCCAGTGGTACGGTCTCTGCTGGATCTCAATGGGTAGTCACGTCAGATACTCTATCGGGCTGGAAGCAAGTTTGGCATCAAGGCAAGTTGGCTTTTCTATCAACTCAAACTTTGCACAGTGCGCAAACACAGATCATCTCCAAACCTAACCTTACTGCATTTACAGGCTCAAGTTATCGTTACAGTCCGCGTTTAAACTCAAGCGGGCAAGCCCAAGTTTCGCTTGTCGAAGCGCCCCAAAACATGACAATCAATTCAGGAGAGTTAGTTTGGTTGCCTGACATTACTGATGTTGGGCAGCATCAAATTAGTCTATCAGCCCAGCTAGAAACTGGGGAGGTGTTAACGCAAACTTACATGCTAGATGTTCACTCCTCAGACGTTGCTAGCTGTGTTATTTCTGAAGCGGTAAAGGGGGTGAATGTCCGTGAGAGCAACAGCAGCAGTAGTGCCAAAGTCGGATATATAAATAAAGGCGAACAATATCCAAGGGCTCGAACTGAGGGTAATTGGCATCATGTGTGGTTTGAAGGTCAAGCACACTGGGCGTATGCAAAAGGGTATTTAACAACAGCGGGTGGGCGCTGTTTGAGTATAAATAATACCACCAATTTATATGCACAACCTGATACATCAAGTGAACAACTTAAACAAGCAAACCTTGATTCTGTCTGGGTGGTCTTACAGGAACAACCTGACTGGTATGAAGTGCAATTTAAAGGCGCAAGTGCTTATCTACTCAAAGCCGATTCGAGATTAATCCCCCGATTTAATGATTGGCAATATATTAGTATCGCGAATAACAAAACTTATCCAAATAGCACGTTTAATTATCAGCCAATGATAGCGCCTCAAAACCCAGTTAACTTTACACTGACTTCTGGGCCTGAAGGCATGGAGTTAATCGATGGTCAATTAAAGTGGCGTAGCCAAGCTCAGGACCTAGGTGTTCATAACGTTACCATAACAGCTTCTGATATTGGAGGCAGTGAACTTACTCAACAGTTTACTGTGACGGTTGAAGAGGCAACTTCGGCACAGTGTCAAATTGTGGAAGTAACCAAAGGTGTTAATGTCAGAGCGGATAAATCTAGCTCAAGTGAAAAAGTAGGGTATTTGCATCTCGGTGAGCAATATGCGTTGATCGCTCGAGATGGTAATTGGGCAAATATCTGGTTTGATGGCCAAGCTCGCTGGGCTTATGCAAGTGGTTACTTGCAAAAAAGCGCTGGCACTTGCGTAACAACACAGGCACTTGCTGATATCAAATCTATCGGCAGTGATGAGTTTATGGGTATTGCTGCGCTCGGTTCTCAGTGGGTAATACAGCAGCAAAGTGCTGATCAGTTCACCATATTTTTTGCTGGTGAATTGGCCCGTTTAAACAAAGTTGATACAGAGGCAAGTCAAACATCGCTGGCCTTTGTTACTGAGCCTATTACACAAGCTACAGCTGGCCAACTTTATCAGTATCCCCTGAGAGTCAATACAGATGCAGAAACAACATATCAATTAACCTCTGCACCTACAGGCATGGTCATTGAAAATAACACCATAGAATGGGCGCTTTCACCTGAATCGATTGGGACACATTTGATTACTGTGACTGCAACCACACAACAGCAGCAGACCACGCAATCATTTTCATTGAATGTTGAACCGGACGCGAGTGCATGTCAGTTTGTCGAAAGTATCAAAGGCGTTAATGTTCGTGCTGAGAATAGTAGTAGCTCGCAAAAAGTTGGCTATATAAATCAGGGGCAGCGCTACAGGACACAACAGAAAGTAGGTAACTGGTACCAAATTTGGTTTGATGGTCAGCTGCGTTGGTCCTATGGGAATGGCTACCTTATCCCGGTTACAGAGGCATGTAATACAATATCTTTGTCAGCTCAAACGCAAGTATATGGTTTTGCTAATGAGCAAGCGCCAATCATTGGGGCTGTCAACTCTGATTCGCAGTGGTCTATTATTTCTGAAAATGAGTTTTGGGCTAATATCTGGTTTGCTGGTCAGTCTAGCTATGTAAAGAAGCACACCTCACCGCTCAACAGTTTTGCGCCTGAAATTATCAGCAATCCTGTTTTAAGTATTCAAGCAAAGCAAGTCTACTCATATCAAATAGAACTTAAAAGAGCGGCTTCAGCTACGAGTTATCAATTAACAGCTGCGCCACAAGGTATGTCAGTTAATCGTGACGGACTCATTCAGTGGTATCCAGCAGTGCCGTTATCATCTCCTGTCAGTGTGACTGTCGAAGTCGAGCAAAATGGCAATACGGTTGAGCAGTCGTTTGAGCTGTCAGTAACTGCGGCACCTGCCGTTGAAGGATGCCCAATGGCTGAGACTGCACGCAGTGTTTATGTGCGTTCTTCGCCGAGTCGTTGGGGTCGAGTGGTTGGTACGTTAGGCTCAGCAGAGCAAGTTTTATTAGGTGATGAACAAAGTGGATATATTGATATTGCCCACCCGACAATTTACGGGTGGGTAGCAAGCCGAGATCTAACCAAGTATGGACAAGCAGCTTGTTTGACTGTGATAAAGTCGGGTGGCAGAGGGTATCCGTCACCGGATAGCACAGATCCCAATTTATGGTCTTTGTATACAGAGTCCCGCTATTTTATTCATGGTCAAACCGATGGTTGGTATAAAGTTTACTATGTTGACGAGTGGGGTAATGGGTTCTATACGTGGATCGAAGAGGAGTATGTAGAAGCACAAGGCACGCAATTGCCGATGCAGTTTTCAGGTACCTCCGATACTTATAATGCATATGTCAACGAGCTATTTTACCTACCTTTAGAGGTCAAAAATCAGAGTCTAGAAGCTAAGTTTACATTAGTAAATGCACCACAGGGGATGACGATTGACGCTGTAACCGGACTTGTGAGTTGGTTACCTACTGATAGCGACAACCATCTGCACCAAGTGGATGTGAGGGTGTCTGACGGCGTTCATTTTGATGAAGTTTCTTTCTCTGTTAATTTAAGCGATGCGGCAGCACGCTGTGAAATCATTTTGACCTCTCCCGACACGGCTGTTTACGCGTCAAGTACATCAATGTCTGCGATGCAGCGTATTGCAGGCAACCAGTCTTATGCAGTGAAATCCATTTCTCAAGCGCGTTTTGAGATTTATTTTGATGAACAGTCTAGATGGGTAGAAAAATCAGATGTTCATCTTTCAACTTCTGCACATTGCAGCGAAATATCCAATAGTGAGGCTGAAGTTAGAGAGTTTAATGGCACATTTGCTGTTGATCGCCTTGGCTTTGCTGGTAGAGGAACACGTTGGCCGATCGTCGACCTTTATGATGATAGCCATTATATATTCTGGTTTGATGGCAAGCTTGGGCGAATGGAAAAGTCTTATGGCTCTACTATTCCACCAAAAGCCATTATTACTACGTTACCAAGCATAGTTGCGGGCCAGCCATTCAATCTAACAGGTTTTGATAGTTTAAATCCTGGCTCATACCAGCCGCTTCAATACATGTGGCGTATCAACGGAGAAGTTGTTTCTTCGCAGGCTCAAGTTGGTATTTCCGGATTGTCAGCAGGCGACTATCACATTGCGTTATCGGTTATAGATTCACATGGGCAAACACATACTGCATTTACTCAATTAAAAGTATTCCCTGCCGGAACCACATTGACTGAGTTTACCAGCATTCCAAAAGTGGCAGTGCTGAGAGGGCAAAGTTATTCATATGAACTGACTACAAATACTGCCGAGCCACTCAGCTACGCATTGTTACAAGCGCCTCCTGGTATGACGATTACGGACGCTGGCGTCTTGCAATGGGAAGCAGTGACCACGGGCTTCAATCATGTGGTTGAAGTGGTGGCGACGACACGCAGCGGGGAAGTGCTGGTACAAAAGTACTTATTGTCTGTACAAGACACCAATATTGCGCCTGAGTTTACAAGCACTGCGCCAGTAAAAGCGGTTGTTGGCTATGAATACCAATACCATGTCAAAGCTTTTGACAAAGATGGCGCGTTTAGAGTTGGCATGTCAGACGCTCCTGATGGCATGACTTTAGATCACTTTAAGGTGATTAGATGGACGCCCACCTCTGCTCAATTGGGTGAACATCACGTAGAGCTGACCGCTTTTGATGGCATAGTGTCAACTGAACAGGTCTTTACGATTCGCGTCGAGCAAGGTGCCGATCAGGACTTAGATGGCGTTCCAGACATTATAGATCTGTGCAGCAATACCATTGAAAATGCGCAGGTTGATACCTACGGTTGTACAGCCGATGATAAAGATCGCCATGATATCTATTCTGAGTCACGGATCCCTAAGACAGGCCAAAAAAATAGTTTAATGCCATTTGATGATGGATTTTATCAACATGGTAAATCTGCACAATTCAATGTGCTCAATGATGGTTTAGTCGAAAATCAACATACTTTACAGGTATGGGCAGATCTCCCTGACTCTTCGGCTCAAGCATTGACGTGGCAACAGGCGTTTGATTACTGTGATAATTTGTCACATGGTGGTATTAGTAACTGGCGTTTACCTAATGCTGAAGAACTTTTCTTCTTGGTTCAAAAAGGTGCTCAGCAGGATAGTTTATTGCCAGCAGAGTTTACAGTAAGAAGAACAGGTAAAATGTGGACTCGGGAAAAGTTTTTCCTGACGACCACCAGCGGTGTTGACTTGACCTCTGCGACACAAATTGATGTATCTACAGGACACTCTTATGGCAGAAATAGCTTAGAGTATGATGAAGCGGGTGCAATGTGTGTGTCAGGAGAGGTTGCTTACAAAGCAAACCTTAATTCATATACTTATGGTGTATATGATGTTCAGAACCAATTAGTTTGGCAGCCTCATGATATGGCCCATGAGGACATAATTGGCCGTGCATTTGGCTTCCATGAAGCCGTGCAGTATTGCGAAGCACTAGAGCATGCAGGGTTCAGCGATTGGCGTTTACCAAATATCAATGAGCTGTATAGTCTCGGTATTGATGAACAAGCTTATCAGAATTATTTTCGCCGTGAACGTTATGGGCAATGGCGTTATTACTCTTTTTGGAGCGCGACAAAAGGACAAGGTGATGACCAAGTTCTCATGCTCAGAAAAGATGGTCATGAAGCGATACATACATCAAGCCTATCTGCACATACCCGTAAAGAACAAGTCTTTGAACAGCACGGTCTCGTTAGGTGTGTTCGTGATTGGGCGCCGCCACAGATCCACTATGATTACCAGTCGACAATTCAGTTTGGTGAGCTGATAGAAATAGACTTCAGTGGTACTTCTTTCTTTGGTGAAACACCAGATATTAGTTGGCAACTGGCCTGTAAAGGCGATTCACAGCAATGTCAGGTGGCCAATACACATAATGACCAGATCCCTGATGTCGGCGAATGGGAAATTAATGTTCAATTACGCAAGTTTGGTTTTGAACATTCAGCTCGTTTGCCGTTAACAGTATTACGCAGTTCTGACAATAACATTCCAACTGTTCAAGATTTAGAAATTGTGAGGCGTCTTGATGCATATACCGGCACCTCTGGTAGTGGCTATCCGGTGCATTTGGAGATCTTTGACGCGGACGTATCAGGTGATGGCTGCGACCTTCTGAGTACGCATTGTGGTTTGCAGCAACGATTAAGAATAGAAGTGGTAGAAATGCCCCAAATTGTTCGGCTTGGAGAATGGCTAGAACAAGATAACGTGTTTATACCTTATCAAGCGGGTGACTTTTTGCCTCAGGCGTTTAATTTTAAAGTGACGCCAACAAGCGATGAAGTTATCGATCAGATGAAAATTCGCGTTTTTGATGGTCAAGATTATTCAAGAGTCGCCACTATTAAGTTTAAGCTAAGTCGCTATTCGTTGAACCAATTGGCAAATTTAGGTGCTGATATTGGTTTGTTGCCTGGTAGTGATTACATTTTGGAACCCAAATTGGCGGCTCAAGGCGTTGAGTACGAGCGTGATTTATCTTATCTGTGGGAATTAGAAAATTCCAATGTGTCTTTTACATCACCTAGCATAGAGATTAAGAACGCTCAAAATGATGCGGTTTGGAAACTCACAATCACAGATCCAGAAGGTCAGTCTGCTTCAAACTCTGTTCACTTAGTGGTCGCTAAACCTTTGCCTGAGCAGATACTTCTCAAGCCAGGAGAGTCCGGAGTTGTGCGCGTGCATACAGCGCTAAGTGGCTTTGAAGAGCCGCTCTTTACGCAATTGACATGGCATTTGAATGGGGAACCGTGGGGTGATCAAGATAGGTATACATCATGGAAACGAATTAATTTTAATCCTGGTGAATACCAAATTACAGCCAAATTAGAAGATGTACTAGGTCAAACGGCTGAGTATACATCAGCGGTGAAAGTCGCAGATTGGCCAGCAGATTTTGTATTGGAAAACATTATCTTTGTGGCTGGTCAAAATAATGTGATGCCACATTTTGAAGAGTTTGAACATCTTGGGCAATTATGGGTGATAGATGGCAGGTACCTATCGATTGAAGATGGGAGAACACCATTTAGGTATCCTGAAGGGCAGTACGAGGCAACCTTGTCAATGCGGTTGTTTGGCAACTCAGAATATAAGACCTATACGACCCAAGTTACTGTACTTCCAAGCGAAATGGATTTACCTCAACCGGAGAAAATCGCGCTTATTGCTGGTAGCGACCATACCTTACAACTGTCTGGACAGGCGCTGAGTACTGATCACTATAGCTATTCTGTGCGCCGTGAAAGCGATGGGGAGTTATGGCTTTCACCGACTGTGGCATTGAATAATGTCACGACTTTGGAAACCTACCATTTCACCGTACGTCGATTTGATGGAGTAGAAGCAACAACTAGCATTACTGTAATACCCTCTAAGCCGTTACCTGCACACATTTATTTGCATGAAAATGAGCGTTTGCAATTGTTGGCACACGACCTTGCTGATAATGCCGTTTTCAAAGACTATCAGTGGCATATTGATGGTGAGCTAGTAAGTAATAATGCCCAGCTTGACACCGTTTTAGGTTATGGCACGTATGCGTTGTCATTATCACTCACTGATAGCTTTAATAGAGTTCAAGTCTATCGCAGCCAAATCAGTGTAAAAGGTAAGCTTGCAGTGTGCAGACCTGCTCAGGAGTTTACAGAGGAGCAACTGAATGCACTTAATCCAGATGAGAATATCCCGTGGACTGGGGCTGATTATGTCTCGGTAGAGGAGATAGCCAAAGGGTTTAATCACGCGAGAAGTATAGATCAAACTACGGACGCGAAATTGGCTATGCCTAGCCAAGCAAATTGGGATGCGATGTCAGTTGCGCAGCAGGCGTTATATTTAATTAATGCTGAGCGCATCGCTCGAGGCTTAGTGCCTTACAGCGGTGTTTCTAAGTTGGCCAGCGAAGTTGCAGATAACTTTGCGCAGCATTTGATCCATTACAATGCATTTAGTCATTTCCGTGTGACTGATGGTGCTGATCCGACGGCACGTTTGACTGAGCATTTGCCTGATTTAGCTCAAGCATCGTCTTATTACGGCGCAGCAGAAGTGTTGATGGCCAGTGATACCGAGCAGCATGAGAGTAGCAAGTCATCTGCTATGGTACATGCAATCTATGTATGGTTCTATTTCGACAAAGTGACGTACTCTGGAGTTCCGTGGGGGCATCGTCATGGTTTGTTTGCTTCAAGTCCTTTAGATGCACAATCTAACAGTACAAGCGCAGGTCTTTTGGGGGTTGGCAGTGCACAAGGTATGCATCAACTTGATGACAATCCAGAGCGCGATACCATCATGTCGTTGGTTAACCCTATTCACTTTGATGGTGACTGGCCGCAGCGTGATACATTGAGCTATGTTGATCACAGTCGAGCAACCTTGTGTAGCAATCCACAGCTACAATTGCCCGCAGATGACGATATGGTTGCAATTAATCTCTATCCAGAAATTTTGCACTTAACACCGGGGAGCAGTGAAGAAATTACTGTACAGGCCCTTTACAGTGATGGTTCAAGTCAGAATTTATCCACTCAGGTACAGCTGCAAAATACGTCACAAAATGTGTTTAGTTTCTCTGGCACAACGGTAACAGGCGGACAACCGGGAGAAGCAAACTTAGTCGTTCACGCAGGCGGCATTGTCTCAAATACTGTGAAAGTTTCGGTTGCAGATAGAGTTATTCTTAATGATGCAGAGCTTGACGAATTTGTTAAAAAACACAGTCAATATATTGCGGATAATGCCACAGTTACTCAGTTCCCAACCTCGATGTTTGCTTTGTACACAGGCAGGGTGTTGGATCAACATGGTGGACCTTTAGTTGATGCAAAGGTGTCATTTAATGGCAAACCTGAATTGGGTAATATAAAAACAGATCAAAACGGTGCTTACACCATTGCCGGTTGGGCAGGCAGCGTCACCATTGATATTGCAAAACCAGGTTATTTGCGCGTCCAGCGTAGTTTGGTTGGCGATAACCAAGCATGGAATTCAGTTGAACAGGTCAAGCTGCAAAAGCTAGATAGTAAAGTGAGTACAATTTCTCTGTTAGGCAGCGGCAATAAAACGCACCGCTCTGCGCTGATAAGCGATGCGTCTGGAGAACGCAGTACCACCTTGGTATTTGATCAAGTAACCAAAGCAATCGTGACAAGTCGTAACGGTGAAGTACGAGAGTTGGATACGCTGTCGGTTCGTGCAACAGAATTTGAAACACCTCAATCAATGCCAGGTATTTTACCCGCAGAAACGGCATTTACTTACTGTTCAGAGTTAGACATTGGTGGTGTGGCTGATCACGAGACCGTTGAATTTGATCAACCTGTGACTATGTATGTCGATAACTTCCTTGATTTTGCTGTGGGTGAATTGGTACCGATTGGGTACTACGACCGACATGATGCGAAGTGGAAGGCCTCTGAAAATGGCGTTGTTGTTAAACTGTTAGATGCGAACAATGATGGCCGTGTAGATGGTGCTGATTACACTGGGGACGATATTGCCGACGACATTGACGGCGATGGTGCGACAGAAGACGAAGTAACTGGAATTGAGCACTACCAAGCTGGCAAAACCTATTGGCGTGGTGAGATGCGTCACTTCACACCTTACGACTTCAATTGGTCTGCAAATGCCGATGGACAGCCTCCAGCTGATGTTGAAGTGGTATCGGGTGATTCGTTAGTTGTTGATGAAAATAACGATGAGTGTGCGGCGGTCAGCTCCTATATCAAGCCTAAAACTCAAGAGCTGCATGAAGATATCAGCATTGTGGGGTCAGGTATTACGCTTCACTATAACAGTGCCCGTACTGCTGATTACCACCACGTAGTCAGAGCAAATATCAGTGAAGAGACGGTGCCTGCAAATGCCACTGTTATGCATGCTGTATTTGAAGTGGCTGGACATCGTTTCGAGCAACAACTTACTCCGTTAGATTGGCAAAATGTTGAGTTTGTTTGGGATGGTAAAGATGTTAATGGTCAATCGGTTGAAGGCGAAATACGCGGCACACTGAGCATTGGGTATGAATTTCAAACACAGTACCTGAGTGCAGGTAATATCGCGGAGTCGGGTTTGCGTCCTGCACAGACGTCACCAACTTGGGCGGTGTGGGGAACTGATCCTCTGGGCGTCGAAGGCCGCCAAACAGAGATCCGCTGGTCGAATTCTACAGTGACCTTGTATAGCGCACCTAAATCTCACATCGCCAACGGCTGGAGCTTGTCGAATCATCACACCAGTGATCGTGCTGGCAATATTTACAAAGGTGATGGTGAGGTTGAAACTTCCAAAACAAAGACCAATGTAGTTAGCACTGGTATTCAATTTAGTGTGGTTGACGGTGATGATGGCTATTACCGAGCGCGTGGTAAAAAGCTTAATTATCGAGTATCTAACTACGACTACATTATTGATTTACAGACCAAGCTAGATTGGCAGCGAACGCCAACAGAGACTTTGATGTCAAAGTCTGAAGCTCAGGCTTATTGTGCGGCGTTAGATTATGGTGATGGTGAGCGAATTCGTTGGCGTTTACCCTCCATTAGAGAGATTTTATACACCATAGATAAAAGTGGTAAAGAGCGTGATACCTATATTTATACCATCAATGCCTCGACAGGTATTTGGAGTGAAAGCTATGAGGATTTAGGCCAGAAGAAGCCAGCACTTTGTGTTCGTGGTTGGGCGGTGAAGTACGCCACTGCAAACTTCCCTCTTGTCAGAGACGACAATCGACGCGTGCTCAAAGAGCATTATTCCGGTAATCAGCTGATGTGGCAGGACACCACAGACAATGTGTCTTTGTTATTCAACTGGAAAGATGCAATCAATTACTGCGAAAACTTAGATCATGCCGGTTATACCGACTGGCGTATGCCTAATGTGAATGAATACCTCTATGTCGTTCGCAGCCCAGCCTTTGAGCATCGAACATTGGCACAGGCGCCAGATGGTGCCAGCGACAGTGAAAAACTTTGGACCCCCTATGTTGAATGGCGACAACCTTATTGGACAGCAACGCCAAACGTTGGCGCGCCTCAGCAAGAAGCGTGGGCAATCGACTTAGCTGGCACTGGCTATCATGCTTATTCTCAAGAGCAAGAGCAGTACAATGTACGCTGTGTGCGTGATGATATTGACCATAATGCCAATCCATACGGGTTTGGCAGGCAGGGCCAACACGTTCAAACCATAGACCCTGCGACAGGTGTCAAGTTAGTCAAGTTTGATTATGACGAGTCATCCGGCCTGCTTACAAGCGTGACAGATCGATTTGGCAACCGACTAGAGTTACATCGTGACGAGCAAGACAAATTAACGCGTATTGTTTCGCCATCTGGTTTGGAAACTTATTTACAGATTGATGATGACAACAACCTAAGGTCGGTGAGTTATGCAGATAATACGGGACATAAGTTCAATTACTTAGGCCAGTTACTACACCATCAAACCGATCCGAATGGCAATGTATTTGAACGTTTCTTTGATGCTCGAGGTCGCATTGAACGTAGCGTTGACCCGGAAGGAGGGCAGTGGCAATTCTATAGCCAATTTGATCCACAGAGTAACTCCACAGTATATGGTTATACCACGGCGCAAAATAACCGTTTTGAAGTAGAAGAAAGTTTTGTCTCTGGCTATCGTCAGGCCAAAACGACCTACCTTGATGGCAGTGTAGAGTGGTCAAAGCAAACTTCAAGCAATGTGTATGAGCAGCAAATTGGGGATATGCTATATCGAGTGCAGACAGAGCCGCTGCTTAACCAGCTAGGTGCCGCACCTAATTTGGTGGTTACCAAAACGCCTAGTGGCATTGAGTCAAAAACCCAATTCCGCAAATCTAAGGTAGATGACAACACAATCCTGACGGTCACTCAAAATGGAGTGCAAAAAACCGACACTATCTACAATAGTTATCACAATACGGTAACAACACGCTCTGGCATGGGACGTGAATCGACATTAGTTTTCAACCCCAGAAAATTGCTGACAGAACGCTCAGAAGTGGAGGGTTTTGCACCAGTTCATTACGCTTATGACAGCCATGGAAGAGTCACTCGAGTGTCGCAAGGCACAAGAAATACTATGTATTACTATGATGATAGCTATGGCTTACGCCCGGGCCTGCTAGAGAAAGTCGTAACCAATGGCACTCACCAAGTCAGTTATCAGTATGACGAAGTGGGTCAGGTACTCAGTAGTGTTATTTCATCTGGTGGAGTGCAAACACAAGCGACTGAGTTTGAATACGATAACAATGGTAATGTCATTGCGTTAACCCCTGATGGTCGAACTAAGCACCACTTTAGCTACGATGCGAATAATTATCCGACGTCGTACCAAGCGCCTGATACCGCACAGTTAGTAGACACGACAACCAGCTATGTGTATGACACGGACAGACGTATAAAATCGGTCACACTACCCTCTGGTGACCAGATAAAAGCCATTTATGCTAATGGGTTAGATCGAATTGATGCGGTTGAAACACCTTATGGTCGCTATGCTATCGACTATAACGAGGTGGGTAATGTGACACAATATACGGCGCCAAATGGAGATAGTTTGTCCTATCATTTTGATGGCTTACTGTTTATGGGGGTTAATTGGCGTGGCGAAGTCGTTGGAGACTACCGTCTGCATTACACACAAAAAGGTGAGTTAGAGCAGTTTTGTGTCAATCAAAGTCACTGTGCTGATTATGACTATGATCTGGATGGTTTAGTTACTCGGATTGGAAACCTGTCATTGGTGCGTGCGGCTGATCGTATGGGGATCATCACAGGTACCTCTATTGAGAATATCACTCATGAAATTAGCTATAACCAATATGGTGAGTTAACAGGAGATGATTTTGAGTTCAATCAACAGGCTCTCTATCGCTCTGAGTACGCCCATGATGACAATGGTCGTATCGTTAGAAAAACGGAATACCTGACTGGTAACACCGAGTTGCAAGACTATGTGTACGACGATCTTGGTCGCTTGTCAGAGGTAGATGATGGTGAAAAGGTTGCGAAGTATCAGTATGACAGTAATGGCAATCGCCTTGTTGAAGAAATTACACAAGGTACATCAACGGTGCGAGTCGCTGCGACCTATGACGAGCAAGATCGTTTACTGACATACGGCAATTGTACGTTTAGCTATACCACAAATGGGCACTTAGCGAGCAAAGTGTGCGCGCAGCAAGAGCAGCGTTTTAGCTATGATATTTTTGGCAACCTGCTTGGTGTTGAGATATACAATGACGGCGCGATCAGTAAACAGATTGCGTACCATGTTGATCCACAAAATCGCCGAGTTGCAAAGTGGGTTGATGGGCAGAAAACCGTCAGTTATTTGTACGCTGGCCAACTCAATCCCGTTGCCGAGTTAGACAGTGATGGTAAGTTAAGTGCTCTCTTTATTTATGGTTCTAAAGGTCATGTGCCAGATTACATGGTCAAAGGAGGCCGTCAGTACCGTTTCATAACCGATCAACTTGGCTCTCCAAGACTCATTGTTGATGCCGCCAGCGGCGAAATCGCACAGCAACTTAGTTACGACACCTTTGGCCAAGTCACTCAAGATACAAATCCAGGGTTCCAGCCATTTGGCTTTGCAGGCGGCCTTTACGATGCGGACACACAGCTTGTGCGTTTTGGCGCAAGAGACTACGACGCCCATACCGCGCGATGGACTGCTAAAGATCCAATCGGGTTTGGTGGTGGCGATACCAACTTATATGCCTATGTATCGAGCGATCCGGTCAACTTTATTGACCCAACAGGGCACTTCTTGGCAAACTTAATCAGCGGGTTTAGAGCCGCCGGCAAAGAAATGCTGTGGCAGTTGGTCATAGAAGGCAAATCGTTTGAGTGTATTGATTACAAAGCGGTAGCCATCGCCGGCGTAGGTGGCCTAGTATTTAGCGGCTCTGCTACGGCTTCTGCATATAAGATGTGGAAGAAGAGTAAGGGGGCAAACAGAGTAAAGCCTGAGGGACTGGTACAAAATAGAAATTTAAAAGATTTAACCCATAAAGATCTTGTTAAAACTTTTGAGAGTACTGGCTATGAATTGTCTAATCACGCAATCAAAAGGCTTAAAGATCCTAGAACGCAAAAACTGGGCTTTGAGACTCCTAATGATATAGCCAAAGTATTTAATAAGGGGAGTAAGTTTGATGCTGGTCGGGGTGATATCGGTTATAGTTTCAACGGACTAGAAGCTATCGTAGATCCAAAAACTCAACGTATTGTAACCTTTAGACCAGCAAAGAATCGAGGAAAGTAAAAAGTGCAGCTATCAAATGAAAGAAGTAAACTTGAAGTAGAGATACTCGGTTATGAATTTCCTAACTCTAAGGATAAGCATGATGCAAATTGGCTATCGGTTCGAATGACAGCGTGTATTGATGGTTTGTCTTGGAGTGCTGTCGATTCTTGCCTCAGAACGTTTGAATTAGTAGAACTTCGAGATTGGTTTGAAAGTTTTGTTACAGATAGATTTACAGTTGAGGATATATCGTTTACTGAAAGTGAGTTGGGATTTTGCTTTATCAATGAAGATGAAGTACGCGTAAATCTCGATTTTGGATTTCATCCAAGCGGTAAGAATTATAACTATGATACTGATGAAGAATATGTTCTGAGCTTTAAACTAGATGAAATTAATGTTGATGATGTGTTAACTTCCTTGTCAAAGAGTATTGAAAGATTTCCAGAAAAATTCTGTTGATGTAATAGATTAATGCTACAAAGAGAAGAAACTATGACCGCCCGGAGATTGAAACGAAAAGTGATCTGCTGTAATTAAACAGGACACTTTGATAATGGAATATAATCCAATTATTGAGGTGTTAAATGACAAAAAGAACAAACAGAAGTTACACGGCTGAATTTAAACAAGAAGCCGTCGCATTAGTAACCGAGCAAGGTTATAGCGTATCTAAAGCGGCTGCGTCTTTAGGTATCACAGATAAATTACTTTATAACTGGAAAGCAAAATTTGAAGCAGAGCAATCAGGCTCGATTTTAAGTGCTGATGAGCGAGCCGAATTATTGAAGCTACGAAAGGAAGTTAAAGAGCTAAGGATGGAAAAAGAAATATTAAAAAAGGCCAGCTCCCTCCTGCTAAGGGAAACGAAGTAGCGTTTCAAACAATTCAACAGCTAGCTACAGCGTTTTCTGTGGTGAAGCTTTGCAAAATAATGAAAGTAAGCCGAAGTGCTTATTACGCTTGGCTTAAACGCCCAGCTAAGATCATTACGGCTGAGCAACTTCATTTATATCGAAGAGCTAAAGCGATATTCAAGCGAAGTCGAAATAGCTTAGGCTACCGAGAACTGCGGAAACGGTTATGCAAGGAGGGACTAAATGTTAGCGAGTATGGCGTTAAAAAGTTAATGGCTAAGCTTGGCTTAGTTGTTACCCAGCGCATAGCCTATAAGGTAACAACCAAACGCAAGCACAGTGATGCTGTTGCTGATAATTTACTGAATCAGAACTTTAATCCTGTTGCGCCTAATCAGGTATGGGCTGGTGATGTGACCTATTTAAGAACTGGCGAAGGCTGGATGTACCTAGCCATTGTTATGGACTTATATTCACGCCGTATCGTTGGTTGGCACATTGATAGACGCATGACCACAGACTTAGTGAGCAAAGCGATGATGAAAGCGTATAACTTACGCCAGCCACCAAAAGACTTGGTGTTTCACTCTGATAGAGGTTCGCAATATACCAGTAAGCATTACCGAAAACTGTTAGCTAATTACGGCATTAGAGCGAGTATGGGTGATGTCGGAGCTTGTTGGGATAATGCCGTGGTTGAACGGTTCTTCGGCAGTTTAAAACACGATTGGTTGTTGAAAGTGCCTCAGCTAACTCGTGAATATATGAGAAATGATGTGACAGCGTATATGCGCTATTACAATTTAGAGCGACTTCATACAGCTAACTGTGATCAAACGCCAGTAGAGTATGAGCAAAATTCCTTAAGAAAAGTGTCCTGATTTAGTTGCGCAGGACACTCTGTGTTTGTTGAAGTTGGCCAGCAGTCTGGAGAAGGAAAAATAATATAGCTAAAGCTCTTCGGCGCTTTTTCGTTGCCCAAAATTCATTGATACAAAGAGCATACAAATTCACCTTTAACAACTAACTCCATAGGTTATTGATTCTGGCTTCGAGCCACAGAATCCATGTTTGAACTTAGAGTGGCCTATTCGTTCAACAATACCATACGAAACCAAAAACACCTTAATGCGTCGTATCATGATAATTGAGTTTTATCCTGATATGAATAGCGCTTACCACTTTCGGTAGTTTGCGTCATCCTCTACACCTTATATAACTTATTATTATAAAGAATTTATAAGTAATGGCTTTTTATTAAATAACATAAAGGTAGGGTGGAAATATTAAATTAATATTTGCATTGATTTTTCGTAAGCTTTTTGTTGGTTTTTCATTGGTGTATATTAATTGAGGCTGGGTTTTTGTTGGTCTTGAGTTTTTGTTATCTATTTTTGTTTTATGTGGTGGTGTTTTTAATTATTATTTTTTTAATATTTGTTTTTTTGTTTTCTTTTATATCTTCTGGTTTTGTGTTATTTCTTATATGGGTTTTGATTATAAAAATAAAGAGGTAAGGATGCGAGTATCGATATTGTTTTTTTTGCTCATAATAAGCTGTATGTCAAATGCCAAGGAAGTGTTCTTTAGAGGTAGTGAGTGTACTAAGCTGCCTGAGGGGAAAGATGTTCATTTTAGAGAGAGTACGAACTTTGATAAAAAGTATTCAAAAGATGAAGCTGTCGCTGATTTAAAGAAAGCGTTACTTAATAAAGCATACGTAAAAGCTTTAAATGGCACTAGCTATCTTATTGAGTCAATTAGATTCAAGCAAGATGAAGAAAAAATAAGAGGAGGAAAGATAACTAGAAGTGCTCAGATCACTGGTTTTCTCCACCTATCCCCTATTACTGGTTGCGAGCATGGGCAAGTAATATCTACAGATGAGAGTAATAAGCTTAGCTACTTCTACAATTTCTCAAAAATCAGATTAGAAAAAGCTCAAGTGGAAACCTTGGTACAAGAGCAAATCATACCGTCTCTGAAAATCAGTGATAAGCGTATTTATGGCCTTGAATTGGGAATATCTTATCAAGATGCACTAAAACAGATTGGAAGGTTTAGCTTTGATTGGCGAGTCAATGATATGTGGCGTTTAGCGACAATAGGCCGTAATACCGTTTTGTTTTTTGAACAAGATGTGTTGGTTGGAGGGCAGTATCATAGAGACTTATTACCGACAGTTTGGAGTAATTTTATAGAAATAGCGGCAACTAAACCATTGTTAGAAGTAAATAACACAGAAATAAACATGACTTATCATGCAATGTCAGAGTCATCTCTTACTTCTTTAGAACAAAAGTATAGCTTGCTTGATTATGATCGGTTTCGTATATCAGAAGATGAAGTGGAGTTAAGGCTATCTGGTTTGGCTTTGGGTAAACTACCAAATAAAGAAGATTTATCGTTTTCTTTGGCCTGTTATGATGAGCAAAATGGGGTACAGAATTTTATAGACAAGCACCTGAGTTCGTTACCTAAGTTTTACAGCCAAACAGGTGAATTAGGCGTTTTAACAGGATGCAATCAGGTCTTATATTTATGGAATGATAAGAGTTTTAAGTCTTTGCTATTATCGGAGCGTGCAAATTTTAATAGTACTCAACTTATCCATGCTAACTTGCTGAGTAAAGGGTTTTCCGATTGGTCTTTTTATGGTGTTGAATATTTAAAAGGTATTCAATCAAATAATGCATTAACAATAGAGCATTCTGAAGATGATGTATACGATGTTAAGGCAGGTAGCTGGCAAGGTTACTTTGTGGCGGATGAGGGGCTGGCTTTTCAAGGGCAATTTTATTTTCAGTAAGTAGTCACTGGTTTAAAAGTATTTTGTTATCTTAGTAAGTTACTCTTAGTTATTTTAGGAGTAACTTATATTGTAAATTAAATGCCCGATATTTCTATTATAAAAATTCTTAGGTTGTAATGTTTTTTATGCTGTTTGTAATCTGGGTTTTCTAACTTTAATTTAAACATCTACTATGTATAAATTTAATTTATATACCTAATAAGGAAGGTTATGAAGTATATATTATTGTCACTCGTGCTCATTAGTTATAACGCAAGTGCTATTCTTATTCGCCATGATATGGAAGATAAGCAATATTTAGCGCAACCATCGGATTTTCCTGCACTTACAACTTTTTATATTGATGGTGCACATGGTTCGTTAATTAAGCCAAATTGGATAATTACCGCAGCGCATACAACATTTTGTTTGAAGCCGGGTACAAAGATAAAAACAACTCAAGGTAGTGCAATAGTTAAACGTCTGCATGTTCACCCTAAACACACTCCAGGTGTCAGTCATGATATTGCTTTAGTTGAGCTTTCTGAGCCAATTCATAAGATTAGTCCAGCGAAGTTATACCAAAAAACAAATGAGGCTGGACGAGATATTTGGTTTATTGGTATCGGCGGAACAGGTAATGGAATGACCGGGGTAACGGTAGATAATTATGACAATAAAGGTGTGCTTAGAAAGGCACAAAACCGAGTTGAGCAAGCCAAGGGGCCAATCTTAACATTTAAATTTGATAACGGAGAATCAGCATTGCCTTTGGAGGGGATCTCTGGCGGTGGTGACAGCGGCGGACCTGCGTATTTCAAACAGGGAAATGACTATTACGTTATGGGTTTAAGCTCTCGCTATGGCGGTGGGCCTTCAGAAAAGTATAACAGTTTGGAGGTCTACTCACGTGTTTCTTATTTTATGCCATGGATAAATGGAGTAATGACCGATCCTGAGAACTCAATTAAGTCGGGTAAGAGCCTTGATAAGTTAAAACACCTTCCGGGTGGGCTAAAACCATCTGATTTACCAAGCCTATGTAAAGATATACTTTTTAGTGAAAAAGAGTTACGAGCGATTTAGCAAGAGGCAGTAAGTTGGCCTGCACTTGCAAGCCAACATGCTTATTGTAGTTTTTGGAGGTTCATTTGCGGGTGATTTTGCATGACTTTGTTTAGTGTTTCTTGTTGACTATCATCAATTTCAACATGCAACACTAATGGGTGGTGTTCGCCTTGTGTTGAATCCTTGCACATCATGTAATATCTGACTAAATCTGTTCCAATCAATCCGCTCACCCAAAGACTAAACATCCCTAGGATCACCGTACCTATTATCGCGGCTGTCGGTGGGATCAGCACCCACGCTACGGCACAATATGCTGCTGTGATGATAGTGAACAACACCATTAACTCTGATTTCATAAGGTGGACTATATGATTTGTCAAACAATCATGTAAGGGGTGGGGCTTATCATCGCAAATTGCACTGATATCTTCATTGTCAACATGCAGTGATTCTAGTTCGTCTTGGGTATCACGAAAGGCTTCATAGTCGTGACCTTTAATAACATAGTGGCTCATACAACCTCCCATCTAGATTTATTAGCAATACGTGTTTATTACGAGATAGGTTTACTATTAGACAAAAATGCTTCTTAGGTAAACAGTGGAGGAGTTGACTTTGAGTTGCGCTAGCGTGTTGGAATGTCCGGCGAATGTAAATAGGTGATTCTTACATTTAACTTAGATGTTTAGCATGGTTAGTAACATCAAAATTGATACTCAGATATGAGAGCGTGAGTACACGCTCAATTCATTGTGGATCAAGCAGGTAAGTAAACAAATTTAGCAATCTCATCGAGGTGTGTGATCAGCGAATCTTGATTCAACTGTGTAAAGTCACGGCTTAAGGTGATTAAATCTCCAACCACATATGCTTTTTTGGCTGCTTCCAACATAGCAATGTCATTTTGATCATTACCCATGCAAATCGTGTGATTCATATCGAGGCCAATTCGTAAAAGCGCATTAAGCTTGTTACTGTTTTTAGGCACCACATCAAAACTATGATAGCCATTGTGGTGATATACGTCATAATCACTCAAAACGGTTGTGAGAAACGTTTTGACTTCTTCATGTCGGTGCTCTTCAAGCACCAAAAGCTTCACAATAGGTTGCTGCCTAGCTGATTGATTGCACACAGGATCTCTACCCAGCTTTTTGACGTCCTGATGAAAATGATGTGGCGTGGTGGAAATGGCATATTCTTCAAGACCATCGTAAAGGTACGCAATGTTTTCTCTATCCAACCAGTCCAAGACTTCAACAATTTCATCTTTGTCAAAGTGCAAAGCGTCTATGACCTGCCTATTTTTGCTTATCATGGCGCCATTACAGCCTATTATCTGATGATCCCAAAATGGTTTTGCAATGACTGGCAGTGTATCCCTTAAGGGGCGTGCAGTTGCGAAAAAGACAGTCGCCCCTTGCTGTTCAATTTTTTGCAGTGCGTCAGTTACGGCATCTTGCATTGGTTTACCATGAAAAATTAACGTACCATCCAGGTCGAATACGACATTCATTACTTTACATCCCGTTATTTGAGTTGCGTTTACTTTGCCAAAAACGCACACTACTAATTTATTTATTGGTTCATTTTTTTAAGGTTTTAGCTCATTAATCAAATTAAACCAGCACCTGTTCGTTTTTCCGTCAACGAGTCTGTCAGTGTTAAACATATTCAAAATAGTCCACTGTTGTTTGAATGGCATCAACATGATTGCTATGAGTTAATTTTAACTTTAGGCGCAAATGGAAAGCGATTTTTAGCGGATGATGTACATATATTTGAGTCTATTGACTTGGCATTAATTTTACCAACAGAGCCGCATACTTGGGATAACACTGAGCAGCAAGCACCTGTGGGTGATGTGGTGGTTGTGTTGTGGCCAAAGTCATTATTTGCGGTTGATATTAGCGAATTGGAAGCCATACAAGCTTGGCTAAACGGGCTAGAACAAGGCTGTGTGTTCTCAAAAGACACTGCACTCAAAGTCAAAGAGTACATGTTTGAGATGAACACGGCGAGTGCACTTAAGAGACTAACATTGCTAAGCGAAGTGTTGTTCATATTGATGCAGGCGAAAGTAATGCAGAGCGCTTCTGTCAATGCATCTGCTAGAAATGTAGCTAGAATGTCACCGATATTGGAACTATTGAAAAGTCGTATTGCGTGTTTACCTAGCCTACCAGAATTGGCTGGGGAGGTTAATTTGAGCGTCGCTACGCTCAAGAGGCTGTTTAAAAGCAGTTTGGGGATTAGTTATACACAGTATTGCCTGACGCTTAGGTTGAAGCGGGCAAAGCATTTACTTGCGACAACTGCTTTGCCTATCGGCGTGGTAGCATATCGATGCGGATTTAACAGCAGTGCTTACTTTAACCAGTGTTATAAAAAGCATGAAGGCATGACGCCAAGTGCATTTCGCAAGCAATTCGCATGGCGAAAACGCATTGTACGGCGCTAGCCTCCTAACTTTTGCAAATCATATGGTATGCGCGTGTTTTAATTACAGTGTTTTTAGGTATTCTATCAGCGCCATTTTTTCTTCATGGCTGAGTTTTTTACCTATTTTCCCTACCACCGTTTTATTATCAGTAAAGGCATGACCGCTATTGTGGTTTCCTGCTTGGCGCGTATCCAATATGAAATATCCATTTTGATAGTCATCAGTTTGATTGGCAGGTTGCAGATCAAATCGCTGGTTGAGCGTATTCACATGTTTACCTTGAGAGATGCCCACATTGATTGGGTCAAACTCTAGCCCACCAAGCTCAACAAAAGTGGGTCTTTCATGCGGTTCAGATAACAAGCTATAAAGATTGGGAACGGACCCATTGTGAAGGTAAGGCGCTGTTGCCCATATTCCATTGAGTGGGCGTGCTTTGTAAGCAAAGCTATGTCTGAGGCAATTTGGTCGGCCGCCCTCAAGTTTCTGCTGCCACTCACCACTTGTATAGTTTTGTCTAAACCATTGTTGATTGGTTTCTTCAACCACAGCACCCAGTGCAAGGGCAAAGTTACTTGTTGCGCTGTCTTTTACCGTGACAAACTGTAAATCTTCACGCATGTTTGTGGTTTTTTGCTGATCATCTACGTATACACATAAGTCAGTATCAAGGCCAAGTTGCTTGGTATTGACGGTGCGATTAGGAAGCACTTCAGCTTGCGCTGGATCTGTGCCAATGTATGCCAAGTCAACGAGTTTTAGCGCTAGGTATTTCAAATCAGTTTCTTGCACTTTTCCATCTTGTTCATAACTGATTTTCTTCCAATGATCTTGCCAAAAATCAGGGCTATCCATAGGGGGTAAGTGGCAACTTTGGCAGTTTTGTTTGTATAGCTCCTTGCCTTTGGCAGCTAATGTTGTGTCTATTGCAGGCAGGCTGTCCGGCCATTTAGGGGCCTTTAGCCCATTGATTTTACCAAGCTCACCGGGAGTGTAATCCTTTAACGGGTATTCACCTGCCAACCAGTGCTCAATGTCATAAAGAGATTTAATTGGGATAGAGCTTGCGAAAGTGGCGGGTTGCTGTAATTGGTTAGTAGGGATCTGCATATCAACATAGGCTGCGACACCCAATGCTTCGCCAGCATTTCGAATTAGCGGCTGCATAATTGAGCCATCATATTGAACCCAATCAAACCAAGATGTGGTCCATATATGCGGATAATTTACCGGTGCTTCTATTGGATTATAGTTTTCAGGTCGGTCCATGTTGTCAGCAAATACCTTGTTGCCAATGCGGTTGAGCGCATCTAGGCGAGTAAAGCCTTCAGTGACGTTAATGGTATCTTGCCCTTTAGCAAGCTTGGCAACGGTCTCTATGAGTGCCGCTTTGAGTTTCGCTTTACTGACTACATTGTAATTGCTACCCAGCACTTTTTGAGCGAAGCGCTCGAAGCGACCATCAAAGGGTGCAAGCTTGCTTGATAATACTGTTTGACCAATGGCTGCACCTAGAGATTTAGTGAGTAATCCCAAATCTGTCATTGCAGGGCCACCATCAACCACATATCGAGTGTTTTGATAAGTAAACTGTCCGGTGTGGCACGCTGTGCATGTAAAACCGACCGCCGTTGCCTTACGGTTTAGACCAGGCATTGGGATGCTCGAGGTTTTTGCCAAGCCCAATGGAAGTTGTAATTCAGTAGACTCTGTTTGTTCTGTATCGTTTAAGTTTATAAAACCCAATCGGTATATGTATTCAGTAAGAAAAGTTTTCTCTTCGCTAAATAAAATAAACCAAGGTGTGTTTTTCGGTGCTTCCAGTGCGACTAGCCATTCATAAGGAATTGGCAGTGTAGCTGTTCCTTGTGATGCATGGTATGGCCACTGATGGTTATAATTATCGGTGCTTGGCCAACCCGTTTGATTGATAAATTGAGTGTCAAGGTGCTGGTATTGCGGTAATTTAGGGGGAGTAAGGGCATATTTTAGTTCACTTAACGCTGATAAGGTGCGAAAAGCGGTCACAACAATGGCAAGGACAATGAGCGTAGATAGGATCCAAGGCCATTTCCTCTGCAGCCAGCCAAGTACAATTGGGTATTGATTGGACATATTATTCTCTGACGGTAGTTAAGTATTGTTAATATTTTTGCACAGCTCTATAACATGGGAAATTACAGCTGATTACAGCTAAGACGTAAAAATGATACCGTTGTGATTATAAAGTTTGTGGCCGAATATTTTATTTGTATTGTTAAATCAAAGCACTATAATTCGTATTGACTCATGCTAATGTGTACCCAGTAAACTTGTGTGGTATGAAAAAAGGAGCTTTTTACTTATAGATTATGTTGTTATTCATGTAATTTCTTTGAAATAAATACAACAGTACTTTGATTGCATTATACATTTGCTAGTAAGCAGGTCAGGTAAAAGTGTTTTAGTAATAAAAATTCATAATTAATTTCATTTTTTTAACTAAGCTTAGTTCTTTAGGTTTAATTAGTGAGGTTTCTATGGACACATTTTCGATTGATCTGCAAAAAATTATGGATTTGGTGATTGAGCATACTGTGAGCTTTGCGCCTAAACTCGCATTGGCGATTATTACGCTAATCGTAGGCTTGTGGTTAATTTCTCTTGTAGGCAGCGCCATTGATTATTTGCTTGAGAAGCGGGATTTCAACATTTCGCTGAGAAAGTGGCTCAGTAGTGTAGCGACTGTTTTACTCAAAGCATGTTTATTCATATCCGTCATTTCGATGTTAGGTGTGAAAACAACCTCTTTCATTGCCATTTTAGGTGCTGCTGGCCTTGCTGTGGGTCTCGCATTGCAAGGAAGTTTGTCAAACTTTGCCGGCGGCGTACTGATTTTGATTTTCAAACCTTTCAAAGTTGGCGATTACATTGTCGCGCAAGGTGAAGAAGGTGTCGTTGAGGCAATTGATGTGTTCTGTACGTTCTTAACGACGTTAGACAATCGACGCATCATCCTTCCTAATGGACCATTGGCGAGTGAGCAAGTAAATAATGTGACCCACGAACCAATTCGACGTGTCGATCTCAGCGTGGGAATAAGCTACAACAACAGTGTAGACGAAGCCGAAAAGGCACTATTGAATATGGCAAAAAATGACGATCGTATTTTACAAGAGCCTGCACCATTTGTTGGCGTTGTTGGCTATGGAGATAATTCGATAGATTTGACGGTGTGGGTTTGGTGTAAAACGGATGATTATTGGGATGTTTATTTTGCGACGAATCGAGCGATAAAACCAGCGCTAGACAACGCGAATGTTGCGATTCCTTATCCTCAACGAGATGTGCATATTATTGATAAAAGTGCATAAAATGAAGAGGCTGTATAGTGGGAGCGCATTACTCCCACTAAATTTTATGATTTAGAAGTTATATCTAACTGTCACAAAATAATTCTCGAATACATCTACGTTTCGGTATGCTGCACTGATAGTAAAGTCATTCGTAATGTCGTACGCTAATTCTAGTTGGTAGACAAGTTCATGCTTATCATCGGCATCTGAAATATGTTGATAACCTAGGCCTGCACTGGCTTTTAAGTTATCTAAAAGCGTAATGTGGTAATTTGCTTCAAGGCCAAATGTATTAGTATGGTCTTTATTCTCAATATGTCGATGTTCGCCGTAATAAGGAGAATGTCTGTCAGATTGGTCATTTTCGACAACGGTTTCTTTATATTCGCGGCTATAGTCATAAGTCATTCTGCCAAAAGAACTAACAAGCTCTAATACTGTACCTTGTTCTAGGGGAATGAGATAGGCTGCGCCCAAGTGCCACTGAGTAAAATCGATTTCCTCTTTTGTGTACACGTTTAAAGTGTCATTCCAATATAATCCCGAACGGGTACTATCGCGCGATGTCAAAACATACTGAGAAGAAACAACCCAGTTTTCGTTAAGCTGCTTGCTTGCTTCTACCGTAAATCCATTCAAGTGCATATGGCCATCGCCATCTTCATCTTCAATTTGAAACTTGGCGTAGCCTGCGCCAACGTAATCAAAGTTAAACGTGTCGCTAGCAAATGTTGCTGTTGAAATTAGAGCACTTGATATTGCTAAGGCAAGTAATTTCATTTTCATCCCTATAGTGTTGTTTTAATCGGCACGAATCATACTGTCTGTTATTCATAAGTAAAGTGATAACGATGAAGTTAGGAATTTTATTATTATTCTTACTTTTCAGTGATGTAGTGTTAATTCTGGCCTCACAAGTCTGCTTGTTTATTTACCAGTCATGTCACTATTTCTATTTGACTTATTTATGAAAAGTCTCGCTTTTATACTCGTGAGATACTTAAAAAAAACATAGGGCTATTAGCCAAATAGGACTGTGGTGGTCGATTTTGAATTAAAAATGGTTAGCATCAGAAATCCAAAATATACGGTATGTTGGCGTCGTACTGTTCTGTTCACTGGGGGCGTAATAACATAAGCGGCTGTTGGAAATTATGATTCTAATCATGACTATGTTTTGCACTTATAAAGTCTTTGTTTAAGCTATCAAAGCCTGAGTTTATTGAGTCTAAATAGTTATAGCCTTAGAGAGCTATATTGATAATTGCGTCCAGATGACAGGGTAAAAAATGAAACTAGAGAATGTTGTTTTTAAAGACATTGAAATAGGACAAAGTGCAATGCGTATTCGGCAAGTGAAATCGAGCGACATTCAAGGTTTGGGCATTCAGCCTGATGCTAAAAGCCTAGATCATATGGCTTTTCAAGGAACGGTGGTTCAGGGAGCCTGGACAGTTGCACAGATCACTGCGGTCATTGGCTCTCAACTTCCAGGCCCAGGTGCGGTTTATCTCTCACAAGACTTAAAATTTGCTTTGCCTGTTGTGGTAGGAGATGTAATTACCACAAAAGTGACAGTGATTGACAAAGATTTACAACATGGCTCATTGATCATCGATTGCCAATGTAGTAACCAAAGAAAGGAAGAGGTTGTGTTTGGCATTGTAAAGGTCCGTGCTCCTACTGAAGAGGCCTGTATTGAAATTAAATCGGCTAAACAGAAAGTGTTGAATTGTGCTTACTAACTCAACTTAGGGGGATTTATTAGACCAACAACATTGATTGATGAGTTTTAATCAATAAAAACCAGCAATGTGTAGCTATTGTATTATATTTTTAGAATCGTATATCAAAGGTATGGATATACCGGAAGGTAGATATGTTTGCACAGCTAAAAATATCAAGTCGCTTAGGCTTTGGGTTTTGTGTGTTGTTGCTTTTATTTAGCTGTGCAGTTCTGGTGTCTGTTCAGGCACTGAATACCGCAGCGGATGGGTTTAGGGAGTACCGCTCTTTAGCAAGGAATACAAATAATGCGGGCAGAATTCAAGCCAACCTGCTGACATTACGAATTGCTGCGCTGCATTACATCAATACCGGCAGTCATATTGCGCTCCAAGAAGAGCGCACCAGAATGTCCACTCTCAATGAGTTGCTGGTGAGTGCGCACAAAGATGCCATCAGTAAAGAGCAAATCCAAACCTTTATCGATGTAGAAAATTTGGCAAACCAATACGCCAATACCTTTCAGAAAGTGGAAGATAAAATTGCGCAGCGCAATGAGATTGTTCATGAAAGCCTGAATAAAATGGGGCCTTTGATGGAACAGGATTTGTCAAACATTTTAATTAGTGCTCGCGAAGACAATGATATGGAAGCGGCGTTTTATGCGTCTTTGGCATTGAGAAACCTACTCTTAGTGAGGCTTCATGTCATCAAGTTTTTAGATACTAATGACAGCGAAGACGTTGATGAAGTCAGCAAGGAGTACAAGGCATTTATTGTTAACTTGGAAAAGTTAGATGCGCAGCTGCAAGATGAAACTCGACGTCGACACTTTGCAAACGTCAGGCGGCTCGCCCCTAGGTATATGAATCAATTTAGTGAATTAGTCGACGTGATATTTACGCGTAACCAGCTCAAACGTGAAAAATTAGATGTGATTGGCCAGCAAGCTGCATACAAAATTGAGTCGTTAAAACTAAGTATTAAAGATCAGCAAGACACGATGGGGCCTGTACTGCAAAAAGACAATAAAGTGTCCCAGCAGTTTGTTATATCGGTCAGCGTTTTTAGCTTGCTGATCGCTATTTTACTGGCATTCATTATCTCTCGTTCTATCACAAAACCCATAAATGAGGCGGTAGAAATTGCTAATAGATTGGCAAAGGGAAATTTATATTTTAAAAGAAAAGTCACGGGGCAAAGTGAAATTGCCGATCTTATGCGCGCATTACAGGGCATGGCACAGCAATTCACTCGTGTTATCTATGAAGTTAAGCAAAGTGCAAGTGCGCTAGAGCGATTTTCATCTTTAGTTATTGATACGGCAAAAGAGATGGAGAAAACTGCAGCTTCACAGGAACGCAGTGTCACTGACACCAAATATGCTGTTGGTTCGATAAGCGACTCAATTAAATCAAATAGTGATTATGCATTGGCAACAGAGCAAGTGGCAATTAATACTGCGCAAGAGGCAAATGAAGGTGGAAAAAAGGTCAAGACAACCATTGAAGCCATGAAAAGCATCGCTGAGCAGGTAAAAATTATTGACGAGATTGCCTATCAAACAAATTTGTTGGCATTAAATGCAACCATTGAAGCGTCTCGTGCAGGTATTCACGGTAAAGGGTTTGCTGTGGTTGCCAGCGAAGTGCGCAAGCTTTCAGAGCGCTGCCAAAGTGCATCAGAGAGGATTGGTAAAAGAGCGGGGGAAAGCGTGAGTTTAGCTGAAAATGCAGGGGCGCAACTTGAAACCATTATTCCTGCGGCAAATAAAACATCGCACTTGGTGCAAAATATAATGGAAATTTCAAAGCAGCAAGAAGTAGGATTGAATCAAATCAACCAAACTGTCGAGGCGGTGGATACTGCATCTAAACGTTCAACGCAAGCGAGTAACGATTTATCCAGCTCAGTTAAGGGCATTGTCGCTTTATCAGAAAGACTGCGAACATCCGCTTCATTTTTTAAATTATCACATCAATCAATGCCTTTGCGCGGGTTAAAGTGAAGCATTGTAAGTTGAGTCTGTGACTTATAAATCAAATTATTGGGTAGTGAAGTTGTTTATTCACTACCCAATAATGTTATTTTACGGCACTGAGAGCGACGATTTTACTTTGGTTACTTTTACGGTCGTTTATAGTTATGTACAGCTCTCCTGTGGGGGCTGTTACCACATCTCTTATGCGACCAAGTCCTTTTAATATGATTTCATCATCCACAACACGGTTGTTTTTTATTCTCAGACGATGAAGTTGTTTTTTGGCAAGGCTCCCTACAAAGAGATCGCCTTCCCAGTTTTTGAATTGCGTACCTGTATAAAAATTCATGCCGGCAACAGCGATGGAAGGTGTCCACTGGTGCACTGGTAGTTGCATACCAGGTAAATCGGTGTGTGGCGTGATTGGTGAACCATCGTAATTCATGCCAAAAGTGACTTTTGGCCATCCGTAGTTGACGCCCTTACTGATGAGGTTCAGCTCATCCCCCCCTCTTGGCCCGTGTTCTGTAGACCAAACTTGGTTTGTCGTAGGATGAATGACTAGGCCTTGAGGGTTACGATTACCGTACGTCCAAATGGTTTTTAAGCTGTCTTTTTGATTATAAAAAGGGTTATCTTTGGGGATGCGTCCATCTTTGTATATGCGGTGGATTTTACCATTTTGTGTTTTTAGGTTTTGCGCGTCATCTTGGTGGCCCTCATCGCCATTGGTAAAGTATAAATAGTCTCCATCAATGGCAAAACGCGAGCCAAAGTGCCAGCCACGGTTTTTATGTGTTTGCTTGGGCGCTTCAAACAAGGTTTGTTGCTCTGCCCATTGGCCATTCTTAATTTTTCCGCGGACAACCGCTGTGATCCCAATGTCCCTATTTGCCTCATTTTTCCCTGTCTTTTTACTATATGACAAATAAATCCAACCATTTTTGAGGTAATCTGGATCTGGTAAAACATCTAATAAACCACCTTGTCCTCGGTGCCATACTTCAGGCGTGCCCTTGATCTTAGTATGCTTGCCTTTGGAGTTTAGATGCCATAGTTCACCCTCTCTTAGGGTATACAGTAAACTGCCATCTGGTAGAAAGTCCATTGCCCAAATAATGCCGCTAGTAGAGATAACTTCTCGGGTATTGACATCATGAAGTGCAGTTTTGAACTGTTTACTTAAGGTAGGAGTTTGGATTTTTGCCGTATCAGCATTGTAACTCGTTTCTCTGATATAAACGACGAGTGTACGAATGGTTTCTTCTGATAGAGCGTGTCCAAATGCGGGCATACCGCGATCTACTAGGCCGCTTTTTATGGCGTTAGTCAATGCATCATCAGAGCCATCAGTTATCCAATTAGCATCTAATAATGAACTTGCCATGGCCCCTTGCAATTGCGCTCCATGGCACGAGGCGCAATTGGTCTTATAGACATCTTCGACTTTTTCATTTGCTGATACAGCAGCTGTTGTCGTGTTCGCTACGACAAGGATACTTGCTAAATAGTTTCTCGTTTTCATTGTTATACGCACGTATTTTACTTACAGCTAATGAGTATAAATGGTTAGTAAAAATATAGAACGCTTTATTCGATGAGTGAGTGTTGATTTTGTAACGTTAAATAACAGGGCTACGGCTTTGTTGTGGCATTATGAATATTTTGATACGGTTGTTGTGGCTAAAAAACAAACTAAAAGGAAAGTTAATAATGAAACTCAAATTACTAAAAAGAAACTTTAAAGAACTGAGCCAGCTAAATACATTGATGCAGCAAAATACACCAAAAATTGCGGGTGGTCGTTATTACTATACAGACATCGATTGTGATAGAACAAATAAAGGGTGTGTCGCGACAGAGACATGCAGGGCTTGCGGGTCACGACGCTGCTAACATATATGAAGACGCCATTTTGGCGTCTTTTTTGTTGTTTACTTAAAAATAAGCGAGGCGCATAAAAGTATCTCTATGCTTGTCAAATTGCACTGGGTTTTGAGCTTTTAAGCTTTCTAGTGATTCTAAGGACATAGGGGTTGCACTGCCGTCGTAAGCATTATCAGTGCCAAATAAAACTTGGCTCTCGATCGTTGAGAGGTTGAAGTTCAGCCCCTCGAGTTTAGCAATACAATCTGTATTTGGCTGCTGCCAAATATTATTTAAAAAGCTTTGCATCACGTCGACGCCACAGTGATTACCACTAGCCGTATTTGCCGGAGATTCAAAGATCACTGCGTGTGGTATCTCGGGAAACTCAATATATCGCTGGTTTATGTTGGTAAATGTTTTTTTAAACTCATGCGCATAGCTATGTGGTGTCTGTAAGTCCAAATCGCCATTTAAGACTAATGTGGGTATATAATGTTGAACGTTGGCATACACAAATTGATTACTGTATTTATTGCCCCATACATCTTTTTGGATATAGCGGCTATAAAGCAGGTTCTTAGGTATACAGGCAACAGCGTCTTGGCAATATTCAAGTCGCTCTGAAAGGGTTCTTGGCTCATAGCTAATTTCATTATGTGTTATGAGGCTGGAAAGTACCTGTGAAAAATTAAGCGGATGATCAGGCTCAATGGCCATAAGTTTGCGCCCAACGCCTTCAAAAATATACTGGTGTAAGTTATTAAGTGCGATAACATCATCTTGGTTACAGCGTGCCAATCTATAATAGGTTGGCATTAATGCGCCTTCTACCGACCGCATCATGAGTAAGGTTGAAAGCGCTTGTAAGGAATCTCGATTAAACTTTGTTTCACTACAGTGAGAGTGTGAGTACACCTTGTTTAATAGTTGCTTTATTGTGGTCTCGGAGTTGGCGCCAATTTTACTGCGGCATAGTGGATCATTATCACAATATTGGGCTAGCCCACTGAAGATATAGTTGGCATTTTCATCCCATAAATCTAAGCTAAACCCTTTTGATGGCACAATTGAGTCCAACACAATTGCTTGGGCTCCCTGAGGGGCAACTTGGGTAAAACGCTGTGCCCAAAGTGTGCCGTATGACGCGCCATAGACATAGGTTGGTAACCAGTTTGTCGCTCTGCTTTTATCTATGGCGTAAGCTAAATCGTGAGCGGCTCCAGTGGTGTTAAAATGAAATAAATTCTCTCCCCACTGGTTATAGAGTTCGTTATAGCATGCTTTTTGATACTGTAAATAATCTCCTTGAAATTGGTTTGGGCAAGACAAATGTGTTGACCAGCCAACGCCGCGATGTTCTAAAATATATAAATCATAATCTTGTGTGTATTGTGCAAGCGTCGTGTTGTAGTGCGTGGCGTAAAAGCTGGCAGAATAACCTGGCCCACCTTGTAAAAACCAAATTTGACCTTTTGGAACCGTACTTTTTGCAGGGTATTTTGACACCATGATATCAATCTGCTCACTGTCTGGTTTGTCCCAGTTAACAGGCACTTTTGCGAAAGAACAGAGGTTACGATTGTCTGGTGTTTTAAACGTTGAGGGGCAGTCGCCCCAATTAAAGTTAACGTAGCGGTTGAATTCTGATTTATTAGCTTCTGCAAATGAAGCGTGCGAACTGCTTAAAACAGCTAAACCGAATAGTGCTAATTTTATCTTATACATGTGGATCCTTTTTGATGATTTACGTGACTTACCAACTGGCTAAAAATCACACTTCACACATATAAAATGTTTATTTATTGTAAAAATAACGTTTTTGTAAAATTTATTTAGTTTTAAAGTGGCGGTTTCAAGCACACCAAGCTCTTTTACCTTAAGGCAAGATGCTTCTCAGGGATGGTTCATTGCATCTAGTTCAAACGTATTCGGTCCATCGGTTGTATGAAAGAGGCCTGTAGAGAGGTTTTTTCCACGGATGAAAAACTTAAAAATATTGGAGCGTAAAGAGAGGTCTTTCAGTGAGTGACCAGCTTCAATTGTATAGTTGATTAAAGCTTTTTGTTTGTTGGTCACATTAACATCAACTAAGATCCTTGGCTGAGTTGAATCCGTTTCACTGGCTAATTTTACTGGTATGACAGATGAAGTAGGTGGAAAAATAATGTCTACAAATTCCCAGTTTGGATCTTGCATCACTAACTCCAAGCTCAATGAATGTGAGGTCTGAGTATTGGTTCTATCTACAAAATTAACTGCGGGCGCTATTTGCAAGCTGTGTAGACGGGCATTTGAATGGCTACAGGGATCTAACTCAACTTGCCAGACTCTATCATCTGGATCAATAAGTGCGCTATATTGTGAAAATGAAGATGCTGTGAACCATAATGGCACTGGTTCTGTTGTATCTATAATCGGATGTACACACCGATATATGTGGCTTGTTTGTTGAGTCATATTTCATTTAGCCCTATGTTTTTTATAAATATTACTCGTTTACAAACTGTTGCGGAGGACAGCCTGTGCCCTCCTAAGCTAAATAATTGAATATGAGAGTAGAAATCCTTTGCGTAAAAGTTTGAGTTAAATAAATAAATTAATAATATTCTGTTTAACTGAATTTAAAGTGGTTTTAACATTGACATGACACGTCCCAAATACCTAATATAGGTCCCCGTTGAGGCTTAAGTTAAAACGATTTTAGGGAAACAACAATAAAAATTATAACCCCTATTTAGCGAGCTTTCTGTAACAAAATAGCTTGTGTCCCGTCTAATAAAAATAACAAGGGATAGCGTTACTTAGCCACTATGGCAACTCCTTTTAGGGGTTGCCATAGTTTTTCTTTTCAATTAACCCCAAAGCTGTTCAAGCCTTCTTTATAGCCATAATACTGACATCTCATACCGCTATAGTATTGCCATACTAAAAATAGGAACGGACTATATGGGGACGCTAAATATCAAACCTGTTTTAAACTCGCATTCAAACAAATTAAAAAATGCTTATGAGTTGGTTGAGGATTTCTCTTACGAGATAAATGGAAATGTGCGTTGGGTACCAAGATTCTTTCAATACGATGGTGCAAGCATTCCTATGGCGGCATATTATTTGGTAGGTACACCTTTTAACCCCAGATATATGCAGGCTGCATTAGTACATGATTGGCTTTATCATACCCATGAAGTTGATAGAGCTGACGCCGATAGTTTGTTTTATTCAATGTTATGTGAGTCAGGTGTCCGTACTTCTACTGCTTTAGTCATGAAGTTTGCTGTCGATAAATTTGGTGCGCGTTATTGGCGCAATAATGCTGATGATCTTGCCTATAAACAAGAACTTGAAACCAGGATCCGTGAAGATGGTAGAAGCCCTAGTGTATATGGGTTGTAAGCTGCTACGCGGTAGCATAATGAATGTGTTTGCTACCGCGTAGAGGATACTTAGCGTGTAGATTAAGCAGGCTTCTGCTGTGCTTTGGTTTGCTTTAAGTTCAAAAAGATTAAACCGATAATACCGGTCATTGCAAAACCGGATAATAAAAATGGGTCCATTGCGATGTGTTCATGAAAGTTAAATTTACCTGCTGAGATTGATTTCCACCCCATGAAGTGTTGATTTGCCGCGACGACGGCGCCAAAAAAGCCAATGACAAGCACAATGTATTTGGAAACCCAATGCGAAGCCGTTGGAAGTATTAAAAGTAAGCCTAAAATACCAATAACTGTGCGCTGTGCTCTACAATATGGACAAACATACACAATACCAGTTAGTTCGACGGTCCAGGCGATGATACTGATTAAAATAGCGGCCAGGGCGACAAATTTACTGTATTTGATGTAGGTTTCTAACTGAAATAGTGACATTGAACTACCTATAAATGAAAGATATGACTTTAACGTTGTTACTTTTGCAACATTATAACATTGGTGAGTTTTTTATGGTAACTTTTATGTCAAATTTATGAGTAAGTTAGAATACAAAATTTAGACTGGTCTAGTTTATTTACGCTGGGAGTTGGGGCTTTAGTTTAGATTTCTCAAAAATGACTGGGTTTGTTTACTTAGAATAATGTGTAAATAGGCCAAGATTGGGGCTTGGCCTAAGTCATGATGATTAATTATTGACGTAGCAAATTACCAATTCATCCTTTGGGTTGTCCTGAGTATCTTCGACTAAATACCTAGCTTGTATACTATTTTGACAAGTACACATATCATAACGACTGGTTAGATATGCTTGTCCATATTCATCTTTATCCGTTTTTGTGATGCTGCATGTTGGTTCTCTCCATTGCGGATCCCAGCCGCTTTTACCAAATGCAACAATTTTTATTTTATTTGACAGTAGCTTAACGTTTATTTCATCAGCGTTTGCAGACACATTAAGAGCACATAGTGCCATTATAATGGTAATTAGTTTTTTCATTATTCATCCTTAATTGTTATTCAATAGAGTTTACACTCTATTGTTGGGTATTTTATTCTTCAATTTTATTTTTTCAAGTTTTTTTATTTTTAAATGGTTTTGGCAAGTTATTTTCAAGCAAGGTTATGTTATTAAATAAATATTTCTAATGGTTGGGTTTAGTACTTGTGTGTTAAATTATTGCTTTAAAATCGAATAAATCGAGATGTTTTTAAAATTCCAGACCCAATCGTTTCAATAGGGGATTAGTCCACAATGTCTATGATCTAGATAGGTAGCATTGATAAAATAGGCACTAAAAAAGTGATATGTTTTGCTTTTTATGTTAACTTTATTGTTCTTTTTTGTAACAATAAATAACAATTTTAAGCTGGAGCACATCATTAACATTCGTTAGTGTAGTTAATAGCATTTTTAATTTAAGGAAAATCTTGATGCCACACATGAGAACTTGTCTGATCGGAATAACATCCGCTTTATTGTGGGGATGTGGCGGGTCTAGTGACTCAGAAACCCCTGAATCTCCGATCACAACTTTGCCAGAACAAAACAGTTATATGATTTCTACTTCCCTAAGCGAGGGAGGTTCTATTACGCCTGACTCATTTGAACTTGCTGAAGACGCAGAAAAAACTTTTCTAATAGGGGTAAAACCAGGTCATGAACTGGAGAGTGTTTCTGGCTGTGATGGGACAGTAGATGGTGAAAAGTTTATCGTCAGCAACCCTGATAAAAATTGTACGATTGAAGTAAAGTTTAAGGCTTTTCAATATACGGTTAATGTAACGACATCACTTGGCGGTTGGGTAGATAGCCCCAGTCATCAATTGTCATATGGTCAGAGTGCAAAGATTAATATCAACCCTAATAGCGACCACTTCATAGAGTCGGTAACTGGTTGTGGTGGTACGTTGAGCGAGCAACAATACACAACAGGCAATATCAATGCTGATTGTACTGTGGATGTAAAATTCAGTAGTCATTTCCCACTGCCTGAAGAGGGTATTGAGCGCATACGTTTACCCGTAGTTGTCCATGTAATCGAAAATGAATATGTGCAGATAAGTGATGAGCAAATTTATTCTCAAATTGAGGCAACAAACCAGCACTTCAGAGCCTTAAATACTCAGGATCTCGAGACTATAGAGGATGAATTTGCACCGTATATTGCAGATACAGGCATACAGCTTTATTTAGCCTCCCATGACCCTGATGGTAATCCACATTCGGGAATAAACCGAAAATCAGCTCAGTTAAGTATCATTACGCTTGATAATGAATATGCGAAAGCGGAAAAAGGTGGTATCGATGCCTGGCCAAATGACCAATATGTTAATGTGTGGGTTGGTTATGGAAAAGACTTTCAAGGAACGCTTGGCTTACTCGGGAGGGCGAATATTCCTGGGTTTGTTGAAGATAGAATAATTGGCGTTGTAGTGGCGGATTCTGTGTTTGGCGTGATCCCTCCTCGTGAGCCCAGATTTGATGAAGGGAAAACGCTCACTCATGAGTTGGGGCATTTATTTGGATTGATTGGCCACACACATGGCGTGCCTACTGATGAAAACACTCATCGTCATTTGACTTGTGATGGGCTACCAACTACACAGTGTAAAAATAGTGATTTGGCTATGAATTTTATGAATGCTGAAACAGACGATAAAGACCAAAAGATGTTTTCAATAAGTCAATATCAAGTTATGGAAAAATGGATTAAAACCGGGCCTTTACAAGCACTTTATATTAATAATCAAAGCAATAACTAGATATTGCTTTGATGTTTTAGGGTTAGTTTGCTATGGCACGTTGAGTAGTAGACTAATCTTTTCTATCGTGTAATACTTTGTAATAGTTGAAATAGAAGGACTTTTATATAGTTATTATCGTTAGATAACTACAACAAAGATGTGCTATGGAACATAAATTAATAGACCAAATAAAATATGAAGAGCGGGATTCAGAGACTCGTTACTCAGATGGATCGAATAAGCACTATATTAATGCAACCCTACTTTTAGATGAGAATGTTACTTCTGAAGAAGACCGTACAAAATTGTTAACTCAGCTTAACTTATACCGACATTCCGCTGCTATCGAAATAGAAGAAGTAACAGAGGGCGTGTTTAATATGCGTTTTGCATTGTTAAACTGATAAAGCTTGTTCTGTAACTTGCCTCATAGTCTATGCTTATTTCTTACCTATTTAAGTTTTATTAATTAAATATGACACCTATAATGTAAATTATTTGTTTACATTATAGGTATTTGGATTTAGATTAATAACTAAACAAAAAATCAAAGCGTCATATATTCGCTTCTAGCACTTACCCATTGTTATCGATAAAGACAACGTACTTTCTTTATATGTTGTGCGGTATTGTGTAAAGATGGATATGAACGCTTAGCATTAAGGGTAAGGCGCTATAATGCATGATAGTCAATACAGTGTTCATTTCAAAAATCAGTCAGCTAAGAACTTAAATGAAAGCAGCTCTTTTGTGCAGTCTAATTATATTATTGCCGTCAAATCACTCGAGGCTGGCAACTTTTTAATGACCTTTATGCAGGGCTTTGAGGAGTTTTTAGCAGCGAGCTTGTATCCAAGCTGCGATATTAATTTATCAACCATTAAAAAATGCCCTAAATTTGAATTTATCGTTTTTAACGATCCAGATTATGGCATCTATATATCGCAAAAGAATATGCCTGATGAGCGGTTGCTTAATGTGTTAAGCGATGTCACTAAAGGTACAGGGCAAACCGTTGAAGATACTTTCCAATTACTTCAATCTCAAATCATACGAGACTTTTCTGTGATCCAGCTTAGTGAGTTAGATAACATGCACTTAGAAGCTAGCAAAGAACAAGTTTTAGAGCAAAATATTAACAGGCTGAAGTTAGTTAAGCGTGAAAAGCTGGCGATAGGCAACAAGTGTTCAACGCTGGATATAAAAAGGATACTCGGAAAGTCTGAGGTGGATGAGTTTGATGCCTTGGTAGCCGATGGATGGAATGCTATTCACGGTGATAAAGTATATCAAAGCACAGGCTTACAATATGTCAGCCATGAATTGGATAGTACCAATCAACTTGCTTACTACGAATTTGTTTACCAATCTTGGAGTTCTGCTTTACATAAATACATCGAGAGGAAGATCATTCGTATTGATTAACTTTATCTATATATTAAATTTTTAATTTTTTAATACCTTATAATCCCCTCTAAATGTTCTAGTAAAGGAGTCGTAGTATGTGGTTATCAAGTGACGCACTTGAAGGGGACTTAGTTTTACTTGAGCCTTTGTCATTATCACATTGTGAAGAGTTGAGAGATGCTGTCAGTGATGGCACAAGTTGGCAGCTTTGGTATGCATCAGTACCAGCCCCTCAGGATATGCAAGATTATGTGGAAAAGGCCATAAAAGGGTTAGAACTTGGGGAAATGGTTTTTGTAGTTAAAACTAAGCACGATGGTAAAGTTGTTGGAACAACGCGCTTTTATGATGTGAAAGAGCAGCATCGACGGGCGTCAATCGGATATACATGGTATTCTGATTCAGTAAGAAGAACGGGAGTTAATACCGAATGTAAGTATTTACTTATGTCCTATCTTTTTGAGACGAAAGGTGCATTATCACTTGAGTTTAAGACACACTTTTTTAATCAAGCCTCTCGCACTGCGATTGAACGCCTAGGCGCTAAATTAGATGGTATTTTGCGCAGTCACCAAGTTATGCCGGATGGTTCACTAAGAGACACAGCGATTTATTCAATACTGTCTCATGAATGGCCAGCTGTTAAAAATAATCTAAGAGCCAAACTAAATAAATACTGAGCGTTTTGATACCTGTAAAAAGTTATTTTTTCTTGTTCACAGGTGCTGCTCAATGTGCATAAAGTCTCTTTATGCACTTTTTTTATTTAATTTCATCATTCTCTCCTCCTTATTCTCAGCCTACTGTTATATATAAATATGTTAATTTTACCTCAGCTGAAATTACTGTTATAAATAGCCAAGTTGTTTTAATGATAAAGTATTGTATTTTGCGTTTTTAGTCTTGGAAATAAACGATAATATTTGCATTTATTTCAAATATGCAGTTGACATAATATGTCATATCGTGCAAGTCTAAGAATGTAACTCATACAAACAGTCTGGCTTTTATCTAAAAAATAAACGCTGTTTTGACATAAGGAATCTGTTACATGGAATTAAATGAGCTTTCAATTAAACTCTCTCAGTATGAAACTGAAGGTGCTAGTTTCGAATCCTTTTTCATCAACAATGTTGGGCAGGAAGTCTTACAAGTAATAGTTGATGGTAATGACGAACTTCCCATTTTTGTCACCCGCACAGAAGAGCAAATTCTTTGTATCTGTTATTTGTTTACTGAACAAGAGATCAGTGCAGACAAACAAGCGGAACTAAACGATACGTTACTGCGTCTGAACGTGCCAATGCCATTGAGTGCATTCGCCAAAATTGATGATAAATATGCAATTTTTGGTGCGCTATCTACTAATTCAGCATTAGAACAGCTTGGCCATGAAATAGTCACTTTATCTGCAAATTCAATTGATGCGCTAGAAGCAATTAGTGACTACCTAAGCGAATAATAAGGAGTATTAGCCATGAGTATTTTAAAAAAATTATTTACTGCGGTTAAAGGTGGGGTCAATGAAGTTGGCGAAGGGATAGTTGATGCCAACGCGATCCGTATTTTTGAACAAGAGATCAGAGATGCACAAGCAGCATTAAGCGATGCCAAGCGCAGTCTTACTGAAGTGATGGCAAAAGAGATCCAAACGACGCGAGCCATTAAAAGTTTGGATGAAGACATCGCAAAACATGAAGTTTATGCTGCGCAAGCCTTAGATAAAGACGAAGAGGCATTGGCGCTTGAGATTGCAGAAAAGATAGCGCAATTTGAACAAGAAAAAGCTGAGCAACAACAAGTGCTTAATACATTCACTACCAGTGTGAATAAGCTTAAAGAGCAAATCAAACAAGCAGAAAAGACCATAGTTGAAAACCAACGTCAATTGAGCATGGTGAAAACTACTGAAAGTGTGCAAAAAGCAACAATGGCAGTAAACGATACCATGGCCTCTGGCGACTCCTCGATGGCGTCGTCTAAGCAGTCGTTAGAACGTATTAAGCAACGTCAAATGGATAAGCAAGATCAACTTGATGCAGCGCAACAGCTAGCGGAAGAAAGTAGCGACAAAGCGCTGCATGACAAAATGCGTGCAGCTGGCATCGGTGAAGAGGCGACAAAAGGCGCAGATGTGCTCGCTCGCATTCGTGCAAAGCAAAATAAGTAATATAGATGAGTGACAATAAGCAAACTTGGCAAAAGCAAGAAAAGGCAGTTAGAGCGACTCAACTTGCTTTTGACCTAAGCTCTGAAGTACAAAAGTTTATTAAAAAAAGCGCGATAGATGAGGAACTTACTCCTTCTGACATGATACGACGTATCTTGAGATTAGAAATAAAATCCAAAAAGACGCGTCAAAGGCTCAGTTTTAATTTGAGTGATGATGAGATTGTACTTTTGGCGCAGCGTTTTGGGATCTCCGATGGAGATAAGCGCATGGTAAAGCAAAAAGTTGCAGACTTACTGATCCAACATGTAAAGGACAGTAAATAGCACAATAAAAGAGTATGTGCGGTTTGATAGCCCTTAACTCATAGGAATTAATACGATTATGGACTTTCTCAATATTATTTTTACGTTTCCTACCGTGGTATTCACCACATTATTGCTTATTGTCATGGTTTTTTGGCTGATTGCACTGCTCGGCTTTGCTGATATTGATATGCTAGAAGGGGATGTAGAGCTTGATGTCGATGGCGGGGGGGATTCCTTTTTACAGATGGGGTTTGGCGGTGTTCCACTGACCATCTCGATTAGTTTTGTCGTACTGATTAGCTGGATGGTAAGCTTTTATGCCCATCAATTATTTGCATATGCATTGGGTGATGGCGTGATGTTTTATCTGCTCGGTGCTGCCATGATGCTTGGCTGCATTGTGCTGTCTATCCCTCTAACTGCCATCCTTATCAAACCGCTTCGTCGATTTTTTGATAGCAAAGAAACGGCATCCAAAAATGACTTTATTGGGCTCGAATGTGTGATAGCAACGAGTAAAGTGACCCCTCAATTTGGTCAAGCAAAAGTGCAATTCCAAGGTACAGAACAGCTGATTGAAGTCAGAGCGGATGAAGAAGGGCTTTTTGCTCTTGGAGATACAGGCTTTTTGATTGAGCATGATGCCAATAAAAATAGCTATTTAGTGGTAGAGAAACCCTGGTAGTACCGAATCAATAACATTAACCATTAACATCGAATTTCTTTAGTAATAGCCATGATGGCGCATAGTGAACTTATACCTTGGTTAGTAGATGTGAAAACGCGAGTTAGCCAAGGATTGGAATAATTAAAACATTTAGGAATACACATGGAATTTTTAGATAATCTAGGACCAATTTTAACGATCGTAGGCGTGGTGATCGCCGTTATTTTTGCGATTATTTTAATCGTCGGGAAGTTTTATCGAAAAGTGGATCAAGGACATGCGCTTATTATTAACAAAATGAAGAATGAGCCGGATGTTACAACAACAGGGGGAATTGTTTACCCAGTTATCCATAAAATGGAAGTGATGGATATCTCAACCAAACGCATGGTATTAGAACGTCGAGAAAACAGCGGCTTGATCTGTAAAGATAACATTCGCGCAGATATTGCTATTACCTTTTATATTCGCGTGAATGAAAACAAGCAGGACATTTTGCGTGTTGCCAAGCAAGTTGGCTGTGCCCGCGCCTCGCAGCCTGAGACCCTACAAGAGCTATTTGAAGCTAAGTTCTCAGAAGCACTGAAAACAGTGGGTAAGCAAATGAACTTTGAGGAGTTGTTTACCCATCGTAACCAGTTTAGAGATGCAATCAAAGAGGTGATTGGCCAGGACTTATCTGGTTATACACTCGAAGATGTTGCGATAGATTATCTCGAACAAACGTCTATTCATAAATTAGATGAAAACAATATCTTGGATGCAGAAGGGATCCGTCGCATCACTGAAAAAACCGCTGAGCAAAATGTTCAAACCAACCAATTAAAGTGTGACGAGCGAGCACAGATAGACATCCAAAACCAAGCAGCGCTTGAAAAGTCATTAGAAATTGAGCGACAAAAAGAAGATGCTAAAGCCAAGCAGCAACGTGAAATTGCAACGGTACGCGCCAGAGAGGAAGCTGAAGCTGAACGTGTGATGCAAGAAGAGCGCATGAAGTCTGAGGACGCACGCTTAAAAGCCGATGAAGCGATTGAAATTGCAGAGCAAAATAAGCAGCGTGAAATTGATATTGCAGAGCAAAATCGTCTGCGTGTACTTGCTATTGAAGAAGAAAAAGTAGCGCGTTCTCGTGAGATTGAAGTGATTGAGCGTGAGAAAGAAACGGAAATCATGCGTATTAACAAAGAAAAAGCACTCGAAGTTGAACGCAAAGAAATCGCGGAAGTGGTTCGTGACAGAGTCGCAGTTGATAAAACGGTAGCTGAAGAGCAAGAGCGCATCAAAGATGTTCAGACATTAGCGGCAGCGGAGCGTGAAAAAGAAGCCATTGTGATCAAAGCGAAAGCAGAGGCAGAAGAAGCGCTTGTTAAAGACATTGAAGCGGCTAAAGCGCAAGAGCAGGCATCAGAATTTAAAGCGAGAGAGCTTGAAAAGATGGCTGAAGCTGAGCTGCGTATTGCAAACCAGACTGCGGAGTCGAAAAAAGTACTGGCTGAAGCTGAGCGAGCAGAAAAAGCAGCGGCAGGCTTAGCCGAAGCTGAAGTGATCAAAGCGAAAGCGCAAGCCAATGCACAGCAAGGCGAAGTGGAAGCACAAGTATTGCAGCAAAAATTAACGGCGGAAGCACAAGGTAAACGCGATATTGGTTTTGCCGATGCGGAAGTTCAATCAGCCATGGCTGAAGCAATTGAGAAACAAGGTGAAGCAGAGGCACTGACACTTGAGCGTCGTATGTCAGCCGAAGCGAAAGGTCTTGAAGAGAAGTTACAAGCGCTCAATGCGATGGATCAGTCAGCAAGAGATTATGAAGGCTTTACTTTACAGCTAAATCAGCAAAAAGAGCTGACACTTGCGAAGTTGGATGCAGAAAAAGACATTGCGGCACATCAGTCAGAAGTGCTTTCAAAAACGCTAGGCAGTGCAGATATCAACATCATGGGTGGCGATGGTCAGTTCTTTGATCAGTTCATGAAGGCAATCACGTTGGGTAAGTCGATTGATGGCTTAGTCGGTGAGAGTGACACGGTTCAAACGCTGTTTAAAGATCATTTGAATGGCGAGAGAAATATCATGGATGATCTAAAAGGCGTATTAAGCGGTGCGAATGCCTCGTCAGAGACAATGAAAAACGTGGCTATGAGCAAGTTTTTTAGTCAGTTAGGTAATAGTAGTGATGCAGAAAAGCAGCAGCTTTTGACGCTACTTGGTAGCACGCTAAATGGCAGTACGAAGCAAGTTGAGTCGAACGAACAAACAAAGCTAAGCGCTGAGTGATATGACTTAAAAAGAGCATGCAGATACGCATGCTCTTACCTTTCTATTTACCTTCCGTGTACAACAGGACAGTAGACTATGACTGACTCTGCAAATAATGCCGCGCTGGAGCAAGGCTCTTATGATTTGATCAAGCGTCGTTTGAGCAACTCTGGTGCTCAGCTGCGCACAGACATTGACTCACTCAATAAAAATCGTATTGATACATTTGGTAGCACCGAGATTAAAGTCAAAGGGCGAGCGAGAGTAAGAACAGAGCACAATTGCATACCCCGCGATATCGTACTCATCGGTGACAAACTTATTTTTGCCTATAACGTATTCTTAGGCATGAAAAAGAATACTCAAGTAGGCGACGTCTTTAGCGTTCAAAAACTGGTTCAGCAAGATGACCATTACGAAGTAGAAGCTTATCCAAATGAGACGAAATTTCTCACGGATAAACGCTTTTTAAGAGATTTTGACGAATTATACACTTACTACAAAGAAACCTGCCTACAGCATTTGTTTCAGCAAAACGGAAAGCTTTTTGCGCTATTTAAAATCGGTGACAAACTCACTGATGTACGCGTATTTCGCTGGGAAATCGCAGCTGATAATACACTCGATTACATAGATAACCGCGGCGAACGAGATTTAAATACAGATCAGGATTATGATTTTGAGTGGGTCAAAACTGACCGCAGTGATCATGAAGAGGGCCGCCATCCACACATCAATATTCTGGATACCGTCTTTGTTGAAACAGTCGGTGGCGATCTCACCATTAAAATTGAGAACAACACTGAAAGTGGCGAAGGAATTTATGCAGAGCCAGTTGATGATAAAAATCAATCTCTGGCAGACTGTGAGGTTGAATATGCCAAACTTGGCGAAATTATATTACTTAAGGTATTGCCTTATCGGGAAAAAATCTGGCGCTATTATATTTTTAACTGTGTAACTGAAAAAGTTATCCGCCAAGATGCGATTTCTGATGCGTGCGTACAGCTTCCTGATGATCACGGTATTATTTTCCCTGGTGGTTACTATTTACAATCAGGACAAACTCGCTCGTTTGAAGATCACATTGAAAACTTAGAATTTCATAAACAGATAAAATCGCCCAATGGCGAAGATGTATTATATGTCTTTTATGAGCCAAGCGAAGGGCGCTACGCACTATTTGCTTATAATCTGATCGAGAAAAATCTACAAAACCCAATCTATTGTCATGGCTATGGTGTGTATGAAGATGGTTTAACCATCACCTTTAAAGCCGAAAAAGAAGAAGCTGAGCGCGTTCATCCAATTCAGGTTTGGGACAGCCCATTTTGCTCTGTTGAATTTGCGGCCAATGCGCCTACACCAAGCAGCATGCTGGGTAAAATTGGTAATCCAGACTTGGTGCGCGGTATTTCAGATCTATACAGTGTCTGCAAGGCCATCAGTGAGCAAAACCCCAATGTTTCTCACTATGAAAGTCTGATCTCGTTAACACGCAGTATCTTAGATAGATATCACTGGCTGACAGAGCCTGATTTTGCTCCGCTCAATACCCAATTGCATGAGATATTTGAAACCTCTGAGCAGGTTTTGGATGAGTTTGAGAAGATCAGCCAAATACAAGAAACCGCCAAAAAAGCATTGGCAGATATTGAGCAAGAATATAAGGCGACGACTAAGGATATTCGCACTGATAGCTTTAAGCTGGCCACTGAGTTTGTCACAGGTCTTGAAGCCCTAAAACTGCTTAAAGGCAAAATTATTAGCTTGGAAGAGGTAAAATATATAGATGTTACCGCCTTGCAAGCACTGCAAACACGCCTCGATGAGCTGACTTTAGACCTGAGTAAATCGACGGCGCAATTTTTACAAAAAGAGGCGGCCTTAGCCCCTTATCATGACAAGTTGGCTGAACTGACCGGCTTGAGTGAGAAAAGTGAGAGTGTCACTGAGCTTAATGGGTTTTTAGATGAGTTAGATGCATTGGGTGATGAACTTGATTTACTCAATCACACCATGCTTGATTTAGAAATCGATGACAGCCGTATTAGAACCCAGATCCTTGAAGATGTCAGTGGTGTTTATGGTCTGGTTAATCGTGCAAAAGCCAGCATTGAAATTCGTCGTAAAAGCCTTGGTAGCGTAGAAGCAAAAGCGGAATTTGCAGCGCGTTTTAAACTGTTTAGCCAAAGTATTACCAGCAGTTTGAACAATGCACGTACCCCAGAACAATGTGATGATCAGCTCTCTCGTTTGTTAATTCAGTTAGAAGAGCTGGAATCTCAATTCAGTGAATATGACGAGTATCTTGCTGAGATCATGGCCAAACGTGATGATGTTTATGAAAGCTTTGAAGCCCATAAACAGCAGCTGATAGACGAAAGGCAGCGCAGAGCACTGAATTTAGCCAATGCCGCTGAGCGTATTTTACAGGGAGTAACTAGGCGCTCACAAAATTTCACTGATATTGATGAAATCAACAGCTACTTTGCTTCTGATCCTATGATCAGCAAGTTACGCAGTTTGACGCTGGAGCTTAAAGAGCTGGGTGATGAGATCAAAGCGGATGATATTCAAGCTAAGCTAAAAGCCGCTAAAGATCAGGGGATCCGCTCTCTACGTGATAAGCAGGATATATATAGCGATGGTGGCAATTCCGTCAAAATCGGCAAGCACCACTTTGGCGTAAACAAGCAGCAACTTGATCTGACTTTATTGCCTCGTGATGAAGACTTGATGTTTCACCTAACTGGTACTGAGTATTTTGAGCCGATTGGGGATAAAAGTATTCGAGAGACCTTGTTGGCTTATCGCCCTTATTGGCAGCAAAATTTGGTCTCTGAAAATAACGACATATATCGTGGAGAGTTTTTAGCCGCGCAAGTGCTGACTGCGGCTACGGACCCGACTCACGCACTAACGCTTGATGAGTTAAATGCAGCGAGAGGTGAGGACACACTGCTCACATTAGTGCAAAAATTTGCTGAGCCTAGATATCAAGAAGGTTATGAAAAGGGCATTCATGACCATGATGCAACCTTGATATTACAAAACTTGCTGGCCCAAAAGCAGGCGTTAGGCTTATTGATATACCCTATATCCGCGCGAGTTGTTGCGCAGTTGTATGCAAGCCAATGCGATGATAAGCAGTTAATCAAGTGGCGCGAGCAGTCTAAACAAGCTGAGTTGATGGAGACCTTGTTAGGGGATGCGCGATTTAAAGTACAGCTAGCCACTGAACTTGGCGAGGTGATCACTCAATTTGCACACAATGAGTTAAACCGTTATCTGGGCTACACATCGACTTTGTCTGGGCAGTTAAGTGCTGAATATTTAATTAAAGAACTGGCGCAAAGTAAAAAAGAGCTTGTGTTTTCGACCTCTCATACGGTCAAAAAATTAGCAGAGCAATTTAACAGTGTCGCCAGAAGCAAAGGGTTTGCAAGTTCACTACAAGATACGCTGCAGACGCTAGAACATTTACAAGACAAAGCCATTATGGCAACTAGCTGGCTCAATGCATATGGACAACAGCATGATACAGAAGTAAGTAGCGATAACCTGATTGAGGCGGCTAATATGGTGCTATTACAGCATCTAAAAATGGCAAAGTTCACCGCGCAAGATGTGGCTGTCTCTAATCAAGTGAATGGGCTTCTTGGGCAACATATTCGTATCGAGGAGCAAGCATTAACGCTTGATTACTCAGAGTTTTTTGCGCGCACAGAGCTATATTTGGCTGAACATGTTCGTGGCTTTAGTCATTATCATGAACTTAAATCTGATATTTTGGTTGAGCAAAAGGAGCGCTTGCAGCTCGATGAATTCAAGCCAAGGCCATTGAGTTCGTTTGTTCGTAACCAGCTGATTGATAAAGTTTACTTCCCAATCATTGGTGATAATCTCGCGAAGCAAATTGGTGCATCAGGCAATAATAAACGTACCGATTTAATGGGGATGTTGTTACTTATTTCGCCACCGGGTTACGGTAAAACAACGCTGATTGAATATGTTGCGAATCGACTTGGCTTAACCTTTGTCAAAGTGAATTGTCCATCAATTGGGCATGATCAGGTTTCACTCGACCCAGGCCAAGCGATCAATGCAACGGCCGCAAAAGAGATTGAAAAAATTAATCAGAGCTTTGAAATGGGCAATAACGTCATGCTCTATTTGGATGATATTCAGCATACCAACCCTGAATTCTTACAAAAATTCATTTCACTTTGTGACGGCTCTAGGCGTATTGATGGCGTATGGAATGGTCGCAGTAAAACCTATGACCTACGTGGGAAAAAGTTTGCAGTTGTGATGGCGGGTAACCCTTACACAGAATCTGGCGAGAGCTTTAAAATTCCTGATATGTTGGCTAACCGTGCCGATATCTACAACTTAGGTGACACTTTATCGGGTTGTGAGCAAGAGTTTGCAATGAGCTTCATTGAAAATGCACTCACCTCAAACGCAGTGCTTGCGCCACTTGCCAACCGTAACATGCAGGATTTGTATAAATTAGTGCGTATTTCTGAAGGCGAAGACATCTCTCTAAACGAGCTGGAGCATAACTATTCGCAGGCGCAAGCAAATGAAATTGTATCTGTGTTACAAAAGCTTATTCAGATAAGAAATACCGTATTGAAGGTGAATGCCCAGTATATTGCCTCCGCAGCGCAAGACGATGATTATCGTATTGAGCCACCGTTTAAGCTCCAAGGCAGTTATCGAAACATGAATAAGATGGCTGAAAAAGTGGTGGCGGCAATGAATGATGAGGAATTAGAAAACCTTATTCAAGATCATTACCGCGGTGAGGCGCAAACACTCAGTAAAGGCAGCGAGGAAAACCTCCTTAAACTTGCTGAGCTACGCGGTACGTTGGATGAACAGACACGAGCGCGTTGGCAACAGATCTTAGATGATTACGCGCTGCTGAATCGAGCCAATGATGCTGGCAGCCCTGTATTACTTGCTGTTGAGCAACTCGGTGAGCTCAATGAGTCACTCACCAGAATTGCAACAAAGTTGGATAAGGAGCAGTTAAGCCATAATTACTCCGCTTTGTTAGAATCGCTTAATCAAGCGATCAGTGCACAAGACGCCAACCAAAGTATACAGTCGGTAGCAAAAGTGATAGAGCAAAGTGCACAGCAGTCGCCACTTTCAGCATCGTTTGAACAGCTACTTGAACTATTGGCTGAACAACATAAGCAAAATCAAGTGCATAGTGAACAGTTAGCGCATCAAGACGTGAGTAAGACTGACACACTGGTGAGCAAGGTGAATGAGGCATTGGAACAACTCACAGGGGCATTAAATACCCAGTCGCAACGCTCTTCAGAGCAAGCACAGCTTGATGCGCAAAGAGCTGACAATAAACTCGCTTCTCAACATGCTTTAACAGAGGCATTGTCGGTACAGTTACAACAAGTCACCCGTGCAATTGAGCGTCAGCGAGACAGTCAGATTAGCAGTGCAGAGCAAAGCGCTTCAAAACACAGTGAAGTAGTGGCAAACCAAAGCGCAGAACTTGCAAAGTTAGTCGACGAACTTGCAAAAGTACGAAGTGCATTTAGCACTCAAAACGAGCTGAAAGAATCGCAGTTAGAGCAATCTAAAGGGCATCAGCAGGCTTTAGTAGAGTGTGTTTCGAGCAAACTAGATCATATGGCGAATGTACTAGAAGCGCAAAATCTTGTCTCAGATCACCAGCGTCAGAGTGAGCTATTGTTGCAGCAAAGTGATGCATTAAAGTTGATTGCTGAAAAGACGGACATCGCAGACGCTTTATCTGGGCTCAGCCGAGACTTTTTGCAAAGCCAAGATACATTAGGGGGCGCGTTAAAAGAGGCGCTTGAGTCGAGTCAGCACCAAACGGCAGAGCAACTGTTAAGTGTGTCAGGGAGTATGCAACAAAATCATGATGACCTAAGTACACAAACGCAAGTTCATAGCTCAGTGTTAGAACAACTAGTTGCCCAGCTGCGAGAGCAGGTGGCGAGTGCACAGCAAGCGACACCCAGTGATGAAGTGGCACTTGCACTAAGTGAGTTGGTCAACACTGCATTACCTTCGCTGATGCAACAGGCTGAGCAATCAAATACCCTAGATCCGGAGCTTGGTCGTAAAGTTGATGTGATTTTGGAACGCCTAGCACGTATTGAACGACTACCAGCGCAGGCCCAAGGGGCTACACAAAGCAGTGAAAACCCTTATATGCTTTAGCATATGAGCAATGAAAAAGCCGATGCCGTCTGTCATTGGCTTTTTTTAACCTTTATTGCCTCTGCTTGTAATAACGATTCGTTGACTTTACCGAATCATTTTTTCAGAACACCCAAACCAAGTTAAGTATTCATACAACTATTGGATAATAGTCTTTAATTTAATTCTTTTGTATTGTTTTTGTTTGGTTTTTTATTCGGTTAATGGGTAAAAAAGAGAACAATGTATTAGTTTTGATCAGAAGGAGATAGGGATATCATGACGCTTAAAGTAAGAGTGCCGATTTTATCATCAGACAATGAAAAAGCCCACATTGGTAAAGTGTTCGTAGAAACAGGCCAGCAAGTTAAATCTGGCGATTCGTTGTGCAGTGTTGAAACGGATAAAGTTATTTTTGAATTGGCGGCATATGTTGACGGAGTCGTCGAAAAAATATTTACCAAAGAAGGGGACTATAAAAAAGAATATGCAGCGCTTATGTCTATCACTCCGTTAACTGAGCTATCGACAGACGAAAAAGAAGAGCTGCAAAGTAGTGATGTGGCAATACCATTTAGTTCTGCTCAGGAATGTGTTATTACACATGCATTAAAAGAACAAGGCAATATCGATATTGTATCCCCAGATTTATCTGAGTTAGGTCGTAATTTTCTGAATATTTACGTCAAAGAAGGGAGTACTGTTGAGCAAGGCGATTTGCTTTGTGATATTGAAACTGACGATGAGGTGTTTGATATTTTTGCCAAACATCGTGGGGTTATTTGCAAGTTTAATAAAATGCCGAACGATACGATCTGTTCAGGTGAATTATTAGTAACCATGTATCAAGAGTCCAAAAAAACCATTAATACAACGGCGGAACAAGTGCAAAAGCTACTGGGGACAACTGGCTCTCCACAAGAGCCAAAATCACGGTCGATTGAAGAAATTTGCGCAGAAGCTAATTTACAGGCTGAGCTTGATCCCCAATCAAATAACCCTGAACAGGCGAGCTTTGAAGAAACTGCCAAAGACTTAACGCCCCAAGAAAGATCAGAACAGCTTGATGTTTTGAATGAGGTGCGTACAACGCAAGCATGCACTGATACAGAAGTTACTACGAATACTCCACACGCGTCATCGAGCGTAAAGCCCTTTTTGTGCGGGATGCTCTTTGCTACGGGGTTATTTGCAATATTCTCCTATTTGTATTGACCAGCTTGAATAACATTTTTATCTATTCTGTCGCTGATTTATATTCGCTTTTAACGGCTAAAAGTGCCGTTATAGACAATCGTAACTGACGAAGATGGCTTTGAAGTCAGCGATAAAGTCGATACATGGAAATAGTACTGATAAAGCTTTCACATGTTCGTTTTTGGTTAGTAGCTACATTGACGGGTGTTTTTAAATTTATTAGGGAAATAGGGATATGATGATGTTGACAGTGAAAGTACCTCGTTTACCTGTAGGGATAGAAACTGCGCACATAGGAGAGGTCTATGTGACAGTAGGCCAAGAGGTTACACGAGATCAAAAAGTATGTTGTGTAGAAACAGATAAGGTCATTTTTGACCTTAGGTCACCATGCAATGGAGTTGTTGAAAATATATATGTGAAAGAAGGCGAGTTTCATGAGCAAAGTGCTGTTTTAATCGAAATTATGACCGAAGATGTTGAAGAAGTCGATTTTGAAAGCACAGAAAATGACTTGCACCACTCTGATGAAAAAGAAGAGGTTTATGTAGTTGATCACGAATTAAAAGACAAAGGAAATATATGTCTATTTGCACCAGAAATACCTGTAGCTAATGATAATGTCGTCTCTGTGTTTATAAAAGAGGGAACATCTGTTTTTAAAGACCAAGTATTGATGGATATAGAGACTGATATTGCGTTTTTTGAGATCAAGGCTCCACATGATGGTGTTGTTTGCAATCTATTTAAATTGCCCAATGATACTGTCAACTCGGGTGAGTTGATGCTGACATTACTCAGTGATTACGATAAGGCTCTTGAATATAACAAAGCTTTATTAGCTGAGCAGCAGCTAAAAAGGTCTATGATAAATGAAATTGAAGAAGACTCTAAGCTTGAGGCATGTATAGAGGGGCAGGAAACAGTAGAAAAGCATGGTGATGTGCAAGATGAAGAGAGTGGCAATGACTCTACCAAGCATGTAAATACGGCCAGTCCTAGTACCACTCATTATTTTCTTTTAATTTTTATTATAATGCTATTTTTAGTATCGGCTCTTGCTGCCTGAATTTTTATATCTCTTGATTATGACATTTTAATCTGAAAAAGTGGTAGGGCAGTTGGATTTTCCATCAGGCTGGGGGGAAGGAGTGGCCTGTTACACTTAAGACTTTTTTCATCTTATAGTGGTATTGCTCCCTTATTTTTACTGGCCAGTTTGAGTGGTAGATATAAACCATCGCTATAAATAAATAGTCATGGCTTTATTTTTATCTTAGCCATATTACTAGGCCTGAAACCACCTAGCTATATTACTGAGCGTTCTTTGGAAAAAGTTCATCGGCTTAATGATGAAGCTGTCGAATATCAGCTCGGTGGGTGATTCATTTGCTTTTAATACGTTATTGAGGGCGTGAAGTTTCTCTATACTTAAATCCAGCGGTGCCTCATTGGGCTGGTATGGTGAGCCAATAGGGTAATATTGTTTTGGTACATTTGTCATTTCTATATGGGCGCCTAATATTGCCCTTACAGGGTTGTTTTTTGCGAATTGACTCAACTTATTGATGCTGTATTTGTATGCATTCCAGTCCTTAACATAGATATATCCGGGGTAAAGAGTATCGCCAGTCAATAGCCATTGATTCTGCGGATCATAAATACTTAGACTTTCTTCTTGGTGGCCTGGTGTCGGCATAATTGTTAAGACTCTTCCACCAAGGTCGACTATGGCTTGCCCATCAGGCCACCTCTCAAATTTAAAGTAGGCTTGTAGCGCGGCCTTTGATGGCTGGATAAGTGTTGAATTCGCTCGGTTTTTGAAAGCCCAATCACCTTGATAGTGATCGCTGTGCCCGTGCGAGTGGATGACGAGTAATGCTTTTTCTGAAAGCTGTTTTTTACCTAACAAAGCCTCAAGTGTTTGATACAAATTATACGCAGTACTCTCACCCACTGCGCCAGTATCTAACACTAATATGGTTTGCTGGCCGGCCAAGACATATATAAATGGGGCTTCATATGTTAAGCATTTGCTTTGTCTAATAATATAAGTGTTTACATCATGCTGATAGATATCATTGGCAGCCAATTGTGATGTCTCGCAATTTTGAGCTCCATGGTGCCATTTTAGTTTTTTGAGCACGGTGTTTGGCGATGATGCTTCGTTCATTGAATGCGTATTTAGGGTTTGTTCTGTATGAATTGAACAACCACTTAAGAGTATAAGTAATAAAGAAATATAAGCTCTCATATCGCCATCCTTTAGATAGTTTGATTTTTGTTTTAATACTGTGATTTATCCAACGCTTCGAGGCGTTGCATAAGCGGTGTATCGATGAGTGCTTTTTCAGCTTCTCGAACTTTTTGCAGTAAATCACATTCAATTTGTTGAGTGAGTTCCGTGAATATGTCTGTCATCTTCGATGTTAGAGGTTTTAGCTGCATCACTTCTTGTTTACCAAGCTCGGTTAAATGCAGTGTTTTTGCGCGCTTATCCTCCGGGTTAGGTTTTCGGCAAATCAGCCCAAGCTTGACTAGGGTATGAGTTCTTTGTGTCGCCATCTGGTGCGTGACACAAAGTGCTTCGGCTAGCTCAGCGACAGTGGCGCCGTTATTTTTCTCTAAGTAATACATGCTGGATATAGCAGTACTGGGTGTGGTAATGCCATAACTTTGTATTGCGGCGGCGCCTTGATCGCTTATCAAGTCTGATAAACGTCGACAAAAGTGGGCAAGAAATGCTTGGTCTAAGCTCTCTAAATATGCACTCATGATAAACCTTGATATTATACAAGTACTTGTACATTAGCATGCATGTGATTTTATACAAGTACTTGTATAATTTTGACAGGTTCCAAGATTTACGCGATTGCCTTTGGAGCCGGATGCGTTGACATGGTGATGTAAACGTACTTTTTACAAAACAATGATTGAAAAAAAGACAGTACTTCAATTAAATATATCAAGTTAAATAGCATGGCGCATGGATGCAAGAAGCTTGGTTTGCATACCTGAAGTTGCCAACTGTTATCAAGCATATACATATATTGAGTTAGCTATGGTTACCCCTATTATTATTTTATTTTTGTTGATCATGCCTCTTTGCATTGCTCATATAATTGCTCGCTTAAAAGGCGGTGTTGTTGATGTGAAAAAGTTCGCCTGTTGGGGCTTGGGGTTAGCTTATTTGTTCTTTTTTATTGGGCATTTTGTAAAAGCGCAAGGAATGGTGGAGATGCTTCCCCCTTGGGTCCCATATCGATTAGCCTTGGTATATTTGACAGGCTTACTTGAGCTTATTGTTGGCATTGCCTTGTTCATTCCAAAATTTCAAGTCTTAGCAGCAAAAGTTGCGATTGCGATGTTTGTCGCTTTCTTCCCTGCGAATGTTTATGCCGCGATAAATGGCATAGGCTTGGGTGGTCATCAATGGGGACCAATTTATTTGCTTATCAGAGGGCCGTTACAGCTCATTTTAATCTCTTGGGCTTATTTTTTGTGTATTAGAGGGCTTAGTATACGGACTTCGGCATTGAATTAGCGTGTTTTGATGGGCTGGTTTAGAGCGCTTTATAGTAGTCTGCAGAAACTGTATATACTCAGTTTAGCATCTAGATGTTCTAAGATTTTGTATATTGATACAAATGGAGTCTTAGGTCAAATTATAAGTGGCTACGTAGGCCACTTACTTTTGCCAGCAAAAGCTTATTTCAGTCAATAAAAACTCGCTAAATCACATTGATCTATTCTCACGTTAACTTTAAACATGCACTTGCTATTATATTCAATAATTACAACTATTTAATGTTAAGGAGTAGCAAATGAAACCTCAATTGTTCGTGCTAAAAATGCCATTTGAGGATGGGCCGGGAAAGATGTGGATTTGTTCACATTGTGCACTAATTGAAGGTGCCCTATCTGTTAATTCACACTGGGAAGATAGTATTGAAGTACACCGAATTGACTTTCCAAAACCACGCAAAATGTTGGTGGAATTGTTAGGTGAAGATAAGCAATGGCTACCCGTGTTAATACAACCGGATAAGCGTACCATTACGGACCCTATTGAGATCATTAATACGCTTGCAGAGCAATTTGGTGGCGCATCTGTGCATCCGTAAAGATGTTCAGATTTTCAAGTGTAGATGCGTTCTACACTGCTTTACTTAGCCACCGGTTCATTAACAGGCATGCTGTGAGATCCCCTGTGACATTTAGCGTGGTTCTACACATATCTAAAATTCTATCTACCCCTAAGATAATCGCAATACCAGAAGGCGGAATGCCGAAGCTGGTTAATACTGACGCGAGTATGACAATACCTACCCCAGGTGTACTTGGGGAGCCAATTGATGCGCCAACTGTAGTTAGCATTAAAAGTATGATTTGACTGTGTGATAGTTCTACACCAAATACTTGAGCTAAAAATAGGGCTGCTATGACTTGGTATAGTGCAGTCCCATCCATATTGATGGTCGCGCCAAGGGGGATAATAAATTGTGCAATCGGTCTTTTTACTTGTAACTTGTGTTCTGCGATTTTCATAGATAACGGCATAACAGCGGCGGAACTTGAGGTAGAAAAAGCAAGAAGTTGAGCATCTTTAATGGTTGTTAAAAACTGCCATGGTGGCACTTTGCCCATGATAAAAACCAGCAGTAAATAAACACATAACAGCATCAATAAACCTAATAATACTGTCATGACATATGCGGAAACACCAATAAGTGCGTCAACGCCAATTCTTATGGTGATATCACAAAGCAAACCAAATACTGCCATAGGCGCTAGTTTCATTGCCCAGTTAACGATTTTAAGAGAGAGCGACTGTACTGCTCCTGTGATATCGAGTAGTAAACTTTTTTGCTTTGCAATTAAAGAGGTCATGGCTAGGCCAATAAAGCCTGAATATAAGACGACAGCAAACATATCTTTGTCGAGCGCAGATTGAGTGAAGTTAGCCGGGATCATTGTTGCGACTCTTTGGGGGATACTTGAAACGCTTACCTCGGTCGTAGACGGTGCGATTGTCTGTACTCCTAGGTCTTTTAAAAGCTTACCGTCAACGAAATCACCCGGTGTGATAACTGTTGCAATTACCACACCTATACTGACGGAGATGATGGTTGTTATCACAAAATAAGGAAAGATCCGAAGACCAACCCTTTTTAAAAATTCAGTATCTTGATTGCCAGCTATACCTAAAATAATGGAGGACATGACAAGTGGAATAACGACCATTTGGATCAAGGCTAAAAATAATTTTCCTGGTAAAGCAACCCATAGTGCAACTTGCTGTGCGCTTTGCTCGTTCAGCCAGCCAAACCCTTTTGGTGAAAGTATTAAACCTGAGATTAGCCCCAAAACTAAGGCTAATATAATTTGTTGCCAAAGCGCTTTTTTATTAAATGTACGATTGATTAAATTGATCATTTAAACCTCCGTTTTTATCTTACTAATTTAATTTATCAATCTATAAGATGTAATAATTTGACACTCATCAACTGTCCCTTTTGTAGTTTTACTTTATTTATTTTATTGATTAATGTTATCTTTTTACTGTATCTAAATTAGGTAAGTATATTAATGGAATACAATAGCCCTTTAGGAAAAATAAAAGAGCAGTATTTACTGTCACTTTTGCAATTACCCGCGTCTTCTGATGTTTTAGAAGTTGGTTGCGGTAATGGAAGGTTTTTACACCAGATCTTAGAAGCATATGAAGCTAATGTTGTTGGTGTGGATATTGATGCGCAATTAATAGCACAAGCGCAATCATACTGTGTCGATAATTTTGCGTCGGATTGTTTCAAATTTATCAGTCAGCCGATAAAAGAAGTTGATTTACCCAAAGAACACTTTGATTTAGTGGTTTGTAATGGCTCCTCTCATGCTTTTGGAGACGGGGAGAGTGCGTTGGAAAGTACCTTTTTTGAGGTTTTAAAATTATTAAAACCAGGGGGGAGACTTTTACTTGGCGAGTGCTATTGGAAGCAGCAGCCGGATCAAAGCTACTTGGATGTGTTGGGTGTCACACAAGATATGTATCAAACTCATCATGGCAATGTAAAGTTGGCACGAGAGGCTGGGTTTATAGCATTGTATGCGACAACAAGCAGTGAAGAAGAATGGGATAATTTTGAGTGGACTCGAGTTATGAACAATCATGCATTGTTAGCTGATCCAGCATGTGAGGATGCATTAAAGTTAAAAACGCAACAACTAGAAAAATGGATAGATATTTATCTTGAGTTGGGCAGGGATACACTTGGTTATGGATTTTACATTTTAGAAAAACAATTTTAATATATAAGTCTCAACTTTTTTATAAACTTAAAATGTAAAAGGATTTTTATGCGAAATATTTATATAGGAATAGCTTTTCTTTCTTTAATTGGCTGCTCTTCGTCAAATAATTTAAAGCAAGATGAAAATAATAATATTATAGATTTAACTAATTCAAATATACCAACAGAGGAATATTGGCAGGTTTCTAGGTCTTTAGCTCCTAATTACCCCTTAAAGGCCGCTAAAGAAGGCGTAAGTGGTTGTGTTGAATTTGAGCTTGTTATTTCAAGTGAAGGCAGGGCATCTGAGTTTCAAATAATTAAATCTGTGCCGAATGAAGTGTTTGATCTTGCAGCAAGAAAAGCATTGAGAAAGTATGAATGGAAACCGGCCAGTAGTAACCAGTCGAGTCGTCCCATTAAAACAACATTGCAATTAGACTTTTCAGTTGAGCTTTCTAAGCCAGTTCCTGAGTGCGTTTAGCTGTGCATAAGGTATTAAGTTAATTTGGCTTGAGTAACGCTTATAGTGTTTTACTTTGCTACTGCGATTGATGTCAGCATGAAAAGCTGGCATTAATTGCCCATGAACTCATCAGTGGCAAAAAAAGAATTATCGTTTCCATTGCCGCTCTAGACTTTTTAAAGGGAAGTGAATGACGCCTTTTAGTCTGATGATAAAAATTGCGTCTATCGTTGGTTTATTTTATTAGCATTGATTTCACTTACATTATCTTGTTTACTAGTATAATCTATATTGACGCAGTATTTTTTGATTTTAAGGATGAGCTTTGAAAGCCGATTTAGCAATTTCAAAACTTTTAATTCGCTCATTTTTAGTTTTTCTTATGCTTTTTGTGAGTGTGAATAGTGTAAAAGTACACGCACAAAATAATATTGAATCAGTACGTCTTTGGTCAGCACCATCGAGCACGAGAGTGGTCTTTGATTTAAAAGACAAGCCAGATTACTCATTTTTTAGTTTACGTTCACCAAATCGCTTGGTCATTGACTTTAGCGACAGCAAAACCCAAGTCGATTTTAAAAAGCTGGCTCGAAGCGATCATCGAGTTAAAAAAGTGCGAACCAGTGCACCTAAAAATAAAAAATCTAAACGTGTCGTATTAGAGCTAGATGGCGCATATAAGCTCGTTGTTTTCCCTTTAGCACCAACAGGGCAGTATGGACACAGGCTTGTGGTGGAGCTGCATGATACCGTAAAACCTAAACCTGTGGTTAAAAATAAAAAGGCTGATGAAAATAGAGACGTTGTGGTTGCAATTGTCGCCGGGCATGGCGGGGATGACCCTGGCTCGATTGGATATAAGGGCAGTTATGAAAAACATGTCACATTGGCGATAGCTAAAAAACTCGCAGCTCAACTTAATAAGCAAAATGGCTTGAAAGCGGTTTTGATACGGACTGGAGATTACTTTGTCAGGCATGAAAGAAAGCCGCGTATGGCACGAGAAAATAAAGCTGATTTGTTAATATCAATCCACGCCGACGCGTTTACGTCGCCTCAGCCAAATGGCGCTTCTGTTTTAGTGCAATCTGCTCGAAGAGCGAATTCTGAATTTACCAAAGTCATAGCAAATCGCGAAAAAGAGTCTCAATTACTGGGGGGCGCAGGCGAGATCATCAAAAATACGCAAGACGATAATTTGGCCGTGATCCTTGCTGATATGACTAAAGAGTTTACGACTCAAAGTAGCTACGTGTTTGCTACAGAAGCTTTAAAAGAGTTGAAAAAGGTGACTAAGTTACATAAGACAAAACCTGTCGGGTTAAGTTTAGCGGTATTGACGGCGCAAGATATACCATCAGTCCTTATTGAAACGGGTTTTATATCAAACCCAAAAGATGAAAAAAACTTAAATAATCCAGCTCATCAGAAAAAATTAGCGACGGCGATTACTCGTGCGATCCAAAACTATTTTAATCGCTACCCTCCTAAAGGCTCCTTACTTGCGAGTAAAAATATGCCAGTGCATAGCGTAGTCAATGGAGAATCATTATCGCTGATTGCACAGCGGTATAATGTTTCTTTGTCAGCACTTAAAAAAGAGAATGGGCTGAAGTCTAACATTATCCATGTTGGGCAGAAGCTGACGATCCCAAAGTGATAAGTACTTAGTCTATAATTTAGTGAATTCATGTGGGTATTTTACCTTTAAGTGCATTTTGCAGCAGCGGCTTATTCGAAAACTCACAGAGCGAATTAGATACGAATACCTATTTGCACTCACTCTATTTATTTTCGGGCTTTAACTTGCGTGTATTAAAGTCCGCTTTTGGGTGGTATTCAATAAGGTTGCCACGTTTATCCAAATCATAGTCACAGCAAGCATGAAAAACGTCATTCAACTCTGTTCGAGCTTTTTGCACTCGGGATTTTACCGTCGAGTAGCTGATAGATAGCTCTTGTGCGAGTTGTTTTTGAGATTTACCTTCAAGCTCCACTTCTTCCAATAAAGAGGCGCTTTTTTCAGGCAGTGCCTGAATAAAAGGCTTGATGCATTGTGCCAGTTCCATTTTAATATTTCTTTGTTGCGACTCATACCATAGCTGCTGTGATTCAATGAGTTTCTCTTGTCCATTTTTGCGGTAATGATCTATCACAGTATGGTGTGCTATTTGAAAAAGCCATGCTTTAATGCTGCTTTTTTTATTTAAGTTGTGCATGGCGAGATGCGTTTTTAGTAACACATCTTGTAATAAGTCTTCAACGTCGTCAGGGTTGGACACTTTGCTATGTAAAAACGCCTTTAAACTGCTTCTATATTCTCGCCAGATTTCTTCAATGGTCATATCAATTCTCAAAAGAGCAATAGCATATTTACTATTGCCCATTTATATTAGCAGCACGATATCTGTTTAGTTTTAACTGATGGTGTTTTTTGCTCTAAGATATCTCCCATCGCAGGAGGTATTTCTGTTTGTGGTGTAACTTTGGCTTTTCGCTCACTGTATCTATCGACTAAAAAATCTTTATTGTCTCGGGTTAAATAAGTAAAACGCATTAGTTCTTCCATCACATCAACAACTCTATCTCGATAGCTACTTGCCCTCATGGAACCATCGTCATTAAATTCATTGTAGGCTTTCGCTACCGATGACTGATTAGGTATGGTTAGCATACGCATCCAACGTCCTAAAATTCGCATATTATTCACCGCATTGAAGCTTTGCGAGCCTCCACTGACTTGCATGACGGCAAGAACTTTACCTTGTGTAGGCCTCACCGCACCAATGGATAAGGGGATCCAGTCAATTTGGTTTTTAAGCGCAGCAGACATATTGCCATGTAGCTCAGGTGAGCTCCATACTTGTGCTTCAGACCAAGTAACTAAATCTCTAAGCTCTATGACTTTGGGATGCTCGGCACTCTCGCCATGATCAAATACAGGCAGACCTTGAGGATTAAAATATCTGACTTCTGCGCCCATATCGGTCAGTATATTGCCCGCTTCAATAGCTACTTTTTTACTTATGGAATTGGCTCTTAGTGAGCCATATAAAATAAGCACTCTTGGCTTGTGTGCAGATCCAGTTTTTACTGGGGCTTGTAAGTTGAATGTGTGAGTGTCGAGATATTGCATAAATGCCTCCAAAAGAATCAACACTTATAAGACGGGAAAGTGTTAAAAAAGACGAAAATCTCTCATTATTTTTGGAAAAATACATTTATTTATATTTTGTTTTCTTTTTTGTGTTGTTTTGTTAGCATTTTGTCGTGGTTATACAATCACATCAATTATTAAAATAAGGAAAGACAAATAATGATAAAAACAACACTCGCCGCATTAGCAGCCATCATTACTATTTCACTGCCTAGTGTTTCTACAGCTGAGGAAGCGACTTACGTCGTATGTTATAAAAATGGTTCATTCTTGTGGTATGAAGAGGCATATAGTGATGGTTCCATTAATAGCGCGTATTTTCGTTGTATCAATGAAGGTGGCACGCCACGCGTTTTCGGTGGTCGATAATCATAGCGAAGTAGTTAGCTAAGATTGAATTGACTAATGAAAAGTTGAGCCATACAAGTGTGGCTCTTTTTACTTTTATACCTCATGAGTGTGTTGGCTCTGCGCATAAGCTAATTTCTTGTAATCTGTTTTAATCTTTTTATTTTCTGCGTTATTGTGAATTTACAAGCGCTATGCTGATCGTATTTTTTTGCATGTACGTATCGGGTAATAAACAAGAGTGAGAAACATGACTAAACTAACGATATTTTACGATGGTACGTGCCCTCTTTGCGTGAAAGAAATGACGGCATTGACTAAACGTGACAAGACTGCGCAAATTAAAACAGTGGATATACACAGTGATGAGTTTGTTAACTATCCACACATAGACCCAAAGCAAGCTAATTTAATTTTACATGCACTTGACGAGCAAGGCGGTTTGTTGCTGGGATTAGATGTCACACATCGTGCATGGCAATTGGTCGGCATGGGGTGGCTATACGCACCACTGCGCTGGCCTCTCATTAAACCAATCGCGGATAAGGTTTATTTGTTGTTTGCAAAAAATCGTTATCGTATCTCGTATTTACTGACAGGCAAGTCGCGTTGCGAAAGTGGTGTGTGCCGCCGTTAATAGACAGCTATCAAGAAAGGTGATGGTCAAATTAATTATCCAGTCTCGATTACAAAATGTGATAGATAGAGCTTATAAAGCTGCATGTTGTTCTTTGTTACAGTTTGCGATTGCGAGCTTGTGTATTTTTGCGTTTGATGCGCGTGTAAATCAGGATCAAATACATGTCGCAGTCGTATTCTTTGCTTTCATTAGCACAGTTCCACCTATCTGGTTAGCTGTATTTAATACAGGAAAAAGTCGCGTGGTAGAACACGGTGTTAAACTGAGCGAAGATAATTTTGAATTGATACAACTCGGAGAAAGTAGCGTGTTATCTCGCTCTGAAATTATTGAATTTAAGGTGGCATATGGCTTACTGGGGAAGCAGCTTAGCATCACAGATGAGTCACAAAACACAATTCGCTTTGGCTATTATGCTTTCAACGCTCGGCAAAAACGAGAAATCACTGCCTATCTACAAGAATCAATTCAAGTCTAGTATGCTAATTTAGTTACATAAGTTTTATGTTGAGGAAAAAGTCACAGGCATTAGGGGCCGAGTATGCTTTACTTCTCAGACCACGAATGTAACCAGTTCAACCTATGAATAAAAAGTTTTACGCAATTTTAATCGCCTCTTTTTGCGCTATTGCACTGCAAGCTTGTTCTGTTGATTCAACGTTAGGCAAAGCGCCTGAGCCAAAAAATATCCAATGGCAATCACAGACAAGGTTACCTGCACCACTTCAAGAAGTGTACCCAACCGTTTTTGATGAAAAAGTATATGTTGCGGGGGCTTTTGAACATATGCCTCCCGAACATGCTGTGCTCGCTCACTTGGCTGCATCTAAAAAAACTCATGTGTACGATACACAAACTCAAAACTGGACGCGTGGTCCTGTGTTGCCACAACCTCGGCACCATTTAGGACTGATAGCCAATGACAATGTGCTTTATGCAATAGGTGGATTTAATGCAACATCAGACGACGCATGGCAAGTAAAACGTACCGTTTATACATTACAAAAAGGGCACAATACATGGGGAGTAGGGCCTGACTTGCCAATGCCTCTGGGGGAATCAGTGTACGGTGTGATCAATGGCTATGTCCATGTTGCTGGTGGTCGCACTCTGATAAACGGTAAATTGAGTGACACAAATGCGCATTGGGTATTGAAAGCAGGCCGGTGGCAACAAGCTGCGCCTTTGCCGATAGCCAGTAATTCAGCGACGTCAGTGGTGATTAATGGTCAATGGTATGTGATGGGTGGCCGTGTTAATGCACTCGATTTTAAAAATCTCGATAATTTATGGCGATATGACGCCCAGCAGGATAGCTGGAAGAGTCTTGAAAGTATGCCGCAGGCCAGTGCTGGGCTAGCCAGTGCTGTTTTAAATGGCCAAATCTATGTGTTTGGTGGTGAAGAGTATTCATACACCACGAACAATCAGGGAGAACGAGAAATGAAAACGCGTACCTTTGATGGTATTTGGCGCTACGATCCAGATTCCAACCTTTGGCACACTGATCCGGCTACAATGACCTCGACGCGTCATGGGCTTGGTGCGTTAACTGTAAACAATCATATCTACTTGTTGGGTGGAGCAACACAAGCGGGGGCAACAGGCACCTCCGCCATATTTGAGCGCATGTCGTTACAATAAAAAACAGAGTGTGAATTGTGGCTATTGTCGAATATTGGCCATCAACTCTTCTAATAATGCCGCCCGATCGCTTTGTGCACGTTCGACTAATTGCGTTGGTATGTTTAAATCCGGAGCGTGCTTTGCGCTCCAAAGTATCATTTCTAACAGAGTCGGCATTAAATCTATGCCTGGCTCTGTGAGTTGATATACCTTTTTTCGCTTATCTTTCTCATCAGGTAATTTCTTGATGAGTCCTTGCTTTTCTAACTTCTCCAAGCGGCTAGATAGAATGTTGGTAGCCATCTTTTCTTCTGAGTTTTGTAACTCAGAGTAAGAATGTTTAGCAAAAAACATCAGATCTCTGATGATCAGTAAACTCCATTTATCCCCAACAATATCAAGCACATTAGAGATAGGGCAGTCAGAACGTTTGGTCATAATAGGTCTCTTTGTTCGATGTCCTTACATAATAATTCACTTGCATTTTGCAATCAAATAATTTAACTTGCATTTTAAAAGTTAAATACAAGGCGATTAAAGCCTTGATTGAATCAAGTTTTAAGGGCGAACAATGCGTAATCCACAGATCAATTTACAAGCACTAACTCAATCTCACTGGCAAGCAGAGGACCTTGGTAATGCCCAAGCTGTGGTTGAATTTGTGCAGTTACTGATGAACGATCACAATTTTGACGAAGTCATCGCGCGCTTTGGAGAAGATCAATACAAGCAGCACAACCGTACAATGGCTGATGGTATCGCTGGTGTGGTAAAAACGCTCAAAGACTTTGTGAAATTAGCACCTGAGTTTAGCTATGACGTCAAACGCATGTTTGTTGATGGTGAACAAGTGATCATTCACTCTCATGCGACATTAAAAGCAAAGCACCGTGGTGATGATACAAAAGGCATGAACATCATAGATACGTGGACTGTGAGAGAGGGTAGTTTGGTAGAACATTGGGATGCGATACAGCCGTTAGATATGTCTATGCGACTTTATAACTTGTTTATGGGCGGTAAAATTAACAATACGAATGGGGTCTTTTAATCTTGGTCCAAACGAGTTTTCTGAGCCCACTTTTATTGGCTAAAGTGGGCAATGTTAAACGTCTGTTTTAGAGTTAACCCGGTTTATGTAGCGCCTTATTTATCTCAATTTTGTGACAGGTTTTGCCATAGCCGAGCGCATATTTGAGTGTTGGAAATACGCGGTAGGTGCTGATACTAAAGCTTAATGTGATGAGCCCAGGTTGGCCCCAAAGTGAAACAATTTGTGCTTTAAGGTCATCAGCACTTGGGTTATGGGCCAGTACCAGTTCGGTAAAGCGCATGGTAAGCGCTACCTCTTTAGGCACTTTGTCTTGCTGGTTTTTTATGATCTGTTCAATAAGCGCCGCGTCTAATCCAGCTTCTAATGCCATATTGACAGCAAGTTGTATGCAAGGCCCGCAATCTTCATTGATGAGTGTGCGTATGCGTGCAGCAAATAACGGGGCAATGGGTACCTGCGCATCATGGGATGACATGCTGGTAAAACCCCAATATTTGAAAAAAGCGGCCAAACTAGATTGCAAAATATCTTCCATATATTGCACATCATAATCGTATCTTGATTTCATATCTTGTATCTGTTTATTAAGCAAAAATCTGATCATGATACTTCCTTTTATTGCTTAGCGTGTGTAGTAAGAGTGGGAGTAGATTGCCCCTTTATAGGAGGCGCTGTTTTGAGCGGCATATATAAAATGACTGCACAAAGCGCAAATAGCGACGCACAGACCGTGAGCATCAGGCTATAGTCATTTGGTGTTATTAAAAATGCGGCTAGCATGGGCCCTGATGCCATCGCGATAGAGGATACGAGTGAGCTTATAGTAGACAGTCGTCCACTGGGGCTGATATCAGCTATCGTGGCAAATAAAAAGGATTGCACAGCAGGCCATGCAAAGAAGAACAGGGCTAGTGCGACAATATAGGCAGTTATGGAGATGGTTGGTTGAAGTAACACGAGTACAGCAACGAGACATAATGAAATGCTGATTAAGATCAGTGGTCGTCTTTTAATAAATGGTGCTTGTATCATGGGAATGACGGCACCCAGTAGACCCAATAAGCCCGTAAAGGCAATATAAGTACTCACTTGTGTTTCATTTAAGTTTGCTTTCATGCCAATTAAACCGACATAGGCATAAAGTGCGCTGGCTGCGGTTAAATAAATAAAGATGACTAGCATTATTGTTATTGAAAGGCCAAGAGAGCCTACTCTTGTATGGCTTTCTTGTGACTTAGTGTTAGTTGTAAAGCGCCCCGCAGGGATACTTATTGCCATTAATATACTCAAGGCCGCAATGGTCGCCATAATATAAAATACAGCATGTTCGCCTAGGTTAAGTTCAAGTTGTGGCAGTGTGTACATCACCAATGCACCGATGACAAATTGAATAAATAGTAAAAAGCCAAAAGCCCGATTTGTATTGTACATTTTTGCAAGCACAGAAAATGACACGCCAACAGCCAGCCCACCTGCAAAACCTGTGGCAAATCTCAACACCAACAAGGCGTCAAAGCTAATAATCGTGGGAGTGGTTAATTCTAAAAGCAGTAAGACAGACATGGCACTGATAATCGTCGGTTTCCAATGTATATATTTCACACTCAAAATAGCCAGCGCAGTGCCAAATAAAGCGCCATATCCGTTGAATGCAACAACTTGACCAGCTTGGCTTTCTGTATGCCCTAAGCCGTTTGCTAGTGCATTCATTAAACCCGGTAAAAAATTGATATAAGAGAGCCCTGACATAGCAATGAAAGCAACCGCAAAATATAGCCGTAACGGTTGTTTGTCTGGTGTATCCGTGTTGAATTGTCGCAAAACTTAGCCTCCAAATAGTGCTTTAAAATGGTTGGCTCAGTGTATGAAGACGTCATACATGGAAAAATAGTAAAAAATACAGATCAACCATGAATATAATTCACGGATCAAACTGGTATATTGGAGGGAAAAATAAGAAGGAACATATCAAATGGATAAGTTAAGAGCATTGGAGCTATTTATTGCAACTTGTGAAGAAGGTAGCTTTGCTGCGGCTTCGGCATATTGTAATACTGATCCATCCGCAGTGAGTAAAGCAATTAGCCGCTTGGAAGCACAGCTGCAAGTAACGCTGATCCAGCGCTCAACCAGACAGTTGAGTGTCACCGATGCTGGTAAGCAATATTTATCTACTGCTCGAAAGTTGTTACAAGAACTCTCTGCGTGTGAAGGGGAGATTAAACACCTCAATGACTCGCCAAGCGGGGTATTGAAGGTTAACTCTGCGGTATGTTATGGGCATTTATATTTACGACCCGTATTGGCTGCGTTTTGTGCGCGTTACCCCGAGATTAAACTCGACTTGCAAATTAATGACTTGCATACGGATGTGATTGAGAGTGGTGTAGATATTGCGATTCGAACGGGCTACGTGAAAGACAGTCGGTTAGTTGCGAAAAGGCTCAGCCCAATGGATTTTTTTGTCTGTGCATCACCAGACTATTTAGCTAAAAATGGTACTCCTGCACTACGAGATGACTTTAAAGCACATCAGTGGATAGGGTTTCGCATTAAAGAAACACAGCAACTGCAACCCATTTATTTACCAAACGAGCAAGGAGATTATGCACTGTATGACCTTGAGTCTAGTCACATTACGGACGATGGGGAAATGATGGTGGCAATGTGTGAGGATGGATTAGGGTTTGCACAGTTACCCCACTTTTTGGCAAAAGCTGGACTAGAATCTGGCAAGCTGGTGTCTGTTTATCCACACTTTAGGCCACCACAAATAGAGAATGGAGTATTTGCAATATACCCTAAACGTACTTATTTACCTGCTAAAGTACGCGTTTTCCTCTCATTTTTAGCTGATGCACTCGAAAAGCAAAATGAAAGCGCTTATCAGACATGGGCTGAACAAGTTGCTTATGTACGATGACGAACCTCTATACTGTTTATTCTATTTCTAAATCAAACACTGCATTCACTGATGCAGAAAATGTAATGGTTGCTTGTAAGTATCGACCAGTAGATAAATAAGCACTGTCAATCTGCGAGCCAGTCACCTCTATGCGCTCAATACCGTATTGGTATCTAGAGCCATGAGCGTTGGGGTCGATACTGTAGATTTGACCGAGCTTTGCGCCAAAAGCTTCGGCATACATATTGGCTTTATCCTTTGCGTTGTGAACAGCTTGCATGGTCGCTTCTTGTCGGAATTGAGATGATTTTGAAGATCTGAATTTGATGTCGTCTATTGTGTCGATTTTTACACTCAGGGCGAAATTGATAAAATCATTAAGCTTATTTATGTTGGTTAGCGTGACAGTGATTGAGCGAGTGGCGATATAACCTGACTCAACTGGGTTGTCCTCATCATCATAAATAATATTAGGTTCAGTTAATAAACTAGACGCTGAGACATGTTCATCTTTAATGTCAAATGTACCCAATCCCTCTAATAAAGCATTGACCCGTTTATCTAGCGCTTGCTTTGCCGCCAAAGCAGTACTTTTCATGACCTCAACTTCAAAAGAAATATCAGCAAGGTCGGGCTTTGCTTCAACTGTTGCACTGCCTTGTATACTTACATGTCTATTGTCGGGCAGTGGCGAATTGGCATACACGGACATGGCGCAAAAGGAGGTAAGTGTAAAATAAATGGCTTTCATAGTGGTTCCATTATTATTATTTTGATATCAAATTAGCATGCTTTAAAAGCAAAGGTAATGATATTAATCTACTTTTGTAGCTACCTCCCTTAACTAGTAAGCCCTTATAACAATGATTTATATAATCCTTTGATTAAGTTCTGTTGCCGTTTACCGCAGAGGCTTTTGTCGTATTTATTTGGGGTATGAAAAGATTCAGTCACATAAGCAAAAGCAAGTTGTGATTTGGGGTCGGCAAACCCAATAGATCCGCCCATACCCATATGACCAAATGCCTCTAAGTTGGGCCCCATTGGGCAAAAGTCCGGGGAGTTGAGCATCATACCAGCGCCCATGCGCCATTGCTTTTGGGTTGTAAGCTCTTGCCCTGCAAAACTCAATTGCGTCATTGTTTTAACCTGTGACAGTGGTAGAAGTGTTTTGCCTGTTAAAGTCCCGCCATTTGCTAAGAACGCATACATTTTTGCGAGCCCAAAGGCTGAAGCATGGCCAGATACCGCAGGGATCTCACTATTATGCCAAGCCGATGAGTTTGGGTGATAGTGTTCATTACACGGTCTAAAATACTGGTATTTCCAATAAGGAATATTAGGCAACCAACGGGACATTATTTTTAGCCCAAAACGAGAAAAGGCTGGGCTTGGTTTTATATCCCGATGCGGATAGTTTTCTTGTCTTTTTAATGCGCAATCAATTTCAAACGGCTGTGCTATTTCTTGATCGAAATATGTGCTTGGCACGCGGCCATCAACGCGGCGCAATACCTCACCTAAAATATGACCGTATGTAAGGGCATGATATACGAGCTTTTGTCCTGCAAGAAAGATAGGATCGGCTGATTCAAGATTGCTAATTGATGCTTGCCAATCAAATATATCATGGGGTTTTCCCGTAGAGTGGCAAGGTAATCCCGCGCTGTGATTGAGCACAGAGGCAATGGTGATATGTGCTTTATTGTGTTTCGCAAACTCGGGCCAGTAACGACAAATAGGGGCATCTAATTCGATTTGCCGATTTGCAGCTAATTTGTGGATGCAGATAGCCAGCATTGCTTTTGAGCAAGACATTATACTGACTCTGTGATTTGCTTGCCAAGGTGAGGTGTGTTTGTTGTTGCCATATAAGTTAACCACTAATTGCCCGTTGTGATAAACACAGATCGCAGCGCCAGTTTCGCGGTGTCGTGTAAAGTTATCTACAAAAGCATCCTTGAGGGGCTTAAATCGGTCTAAAGCTGTACCTTTAATTTCTGGTGTCTGGCTATCGTCATGGTTATTAACTGAAGTAAAATTATTCATCATATATGGCTTGTGATTGAAAGTGTGTGTTGTATTGAACGCACATTTTTGCCTATATCACTGAGCCAGCAGAGCGCGATAAGGAGTTATTTTGTCACTGAAAGGAGTTTTGAATAGTGCCCACTGAACAAGTAGAGCATAGCGCGTTTTCAACAAGCGAATGGACATTACAATCACAGCCAGTATTAGAGAGTGAGAGCAGGTGGTCACAAGATTCGGATTATTGTATCGCTTTGCCTGAGAAGCTTGGTAAAGGAGCGAGCTTTGGATTGAATTATAATGACGATAGTGCATTACAAATCAATGAACTGAACTTTAACCAACAGATAAAATTCACAGCTGATAGCACTCAACTCTGTGGCGCATTTTTTGTTTTAGAAGGACGAGTGAGCATTACAACCCCTGCCACAGGCACTGTAATGATCCCAAAAGATCATCTGTGTTTATTTTTTATTGAACAATCAGCTTGTACATTTGAATATAGTGCTGGTAAAAATAAAGTGATGAGCTTCACTATGAGTCACGGGCTGATGTCATCGTTGATAGCACAATATCAATCAGCAAATCCTGTATCATCTTTAATCGAAAAACACTTCATCTGTTTACCAATCAATGCGGCAATAAATAATATGCTAAATCAAGTTTATGGTTGCCAGTTACCCGCTAAAAGCATGAAACTATTAGTGCAAGCCAAAATGATGGAGCTGATGACTGAATTGCTGGAGTACAACCAAACCTATCACAATAGTTTGGCTACCATTAAAGAAACTGACTTAAAAGCGCTTTATCAAGCTGCAAAATATTTGGAGACCAATATGCAGTCTCCTCCGAGCATTGTTGAGTTGGCTAAAATCGTGGGTGTGAATGACTATAAGCTGAAGCAGCAATTTAAAACGGTGTTTAGCTGTGCGCCATTTGCGTATTTGACAGAGCTTCGCCTTAATCGTGCCGCTAGTTTATTGGTACGCACAGAATTATCTATTATGCAGGTGGCTCAAGAGGTTGGTTACAAGCACGCAGGGCATTTTGCAAAAAACTTTAATCTAAAGTTTGGTCGTTCACCAAGGGCTTACAAAACATGGATAAGCTCAAAAAATACATGATATGGCTTTGGTTTGCTTGCTATTTGAGCGCTTAGAAATATTATTTAATTTTTTTGATCCAAATAAATGGCTGCTGCGTTTATACCTGTGAAGGGTTTCTGATGTGTAACACATCCTTGGAGTCGCCCCTTCACCATGTAACGATAACGCGCACTTCGGTGCGCGTTAGTCTTTTCTAAATATAGCCACTATCAAAATCATACTCTGTCAGGTTATTGTTGCTTTGTTGATAGCAAGTCCTGTATAAACATCGAGCTTAGCAATTTTACAAAAAATAAGAAGAATAAAATGTGTACAAGGATATCATTATTGTTCGCAGATTCTAAGGAGCTACACCAAATAGCAACTTGGTACTATGAACAATGGGATAGCAAGCGAGTGAATAGCAGTGTGTCAGACGTCATTGCTAAACTCTCAAGCACAGATCAGCGACTTGGGTTTACTGTGCATTGTAATGAGCAGTTGGCAGGCGCTGCTGAGATTAAATTCATGAATGGACGTTGTTGGTTAGATGGCGTCTACGTGGATGGTTACTTTCGTGGCAAAGGATTAGCAGAAGAGCTGGTTAATTTTGCCAAGCAACAAGCGACAGAGCGTGGTTGGTCATCATTAAATTTGAAATGCGAGCCTCATCTCATAGCCTTATATAAAAAGTATGGCTTTGTCGTTTTTGACACTCGCGATGGAAAATCTATGATGACCTGCAAATTAATGCCCTGATCATACTTGGTTTTTAATCTGTTTCTTGCTGCGCACACGCTAGCGGTTCTTCAGTAGGCTGTGAGTGTGCGTGAGCAGCTAGATCCCTGATATTCTTTTGGACCGCGACGGCTGAATACAGGCTCATTAAATATGCGAGTCCGTAAAATCCTTTTTCACTGAGTAACAAGTCTGCGTTATACAAACCAATCAGTAATAAGAGAATGGCACTGCCTGTCGATATTAAGCTTAGCGCATGGTAAATATCCGAAGTCTTTAAATGCTCTTGTTTATCTCGAATGCTTTTTTGTAATGAAACCGCTGAAAACAATCCGTATAAGAGAATAACCAAGTAATAACCTTTTTCATTCAGTTGCATAGAGGCGTTAAATAAGCCTATACAGTATGTGATTACACCCGTGGCTAATACGGTTATAGATGCAAGATTAAATGCTTTGCTCGGTGCTTGTGTTGGGGTTATGTTGTCCATTATTAAATCTCTCCTCGTTTCTGTACTGGTGTATCCGGTGTCAATATCGCTGAGTGGGCCAGCAACCCGTATTGCTCGAGGTAGTTACGAATGCTGGTAAAAGTTGCAACTTGTGCATCCCCGCTGTGGTCTTTTCTATAGATGTCATCTTTAAATACAGATCCAAAAAACAACTTAAAGCGACTAACTGATAGAGGTTGTGCCTGAAAATACGCTTGTGTGTTTGCTTTTAGCTGCGCCATATCTGTGGTTTTATATATCGCAGCGTTAATGACATTGAGGGTATGCTCTGTACAATTTTGTCTTCTGTTGTTGTATGGGTTAGCAATCAGCGAGTATTTTGGATTATGAACTTGCTTAGCCACGCCATTATTAATTGCTTCAAGTAATTGTTTTTGAACGTTCAATGTGGGGATGGCTATCCCTGCTTTTAAGTCTTTTACCGACCAAAAAAAGTCAGTTGGGTAATCAACAATCAGTTGGCTTTTCGCTGGATCATCTGTTTTCTGATAAAGGTTGTGTATGGCATATCCGAGCTTTTTTTCACCATTTTGCATTGTGATATTAGAATACACAGCGATTGCCGCATGGGTGAATTCAATGCCTTTTGGCAAGTCCTCACTCGGTTGTCCTACCCTTGCGATAATGAATGCATATGCTTGGTGCGCAGCACCATAATGTTCAACTTTTTTAGCAAACTGAATGATATCAGCTGGGTTATAGCTTGGCTCTGACGATTGCTCACTCCCTGCAAAGACAAGCATACTTTGCATAAGCAGAATTAAATAGGAAATGCATTTTAACGTATTCATGTCTTCCCCCTTATTGAGTGTGTGAAGGAGGAGGCCCTGCAACGACAATGTCGTTACTAATCGCTAATGGCTCATGATTTGTTGATTGAGGCGCGGTCTCAGTCGTCCCGATACTGAGTGCATTGGCATTTTGTATTACAGCATTTGAAATGGCGACAGGCACTGCTTCTATCGCATTTGAAACTGTGATCCCCACGATCACACTGCCTGCAGTACTGTACACGCTTGCTTTTGATATGTCCTTTGATGCGTAACTTGCGGGCGAAACAAGCAGAGCGATTGTTGCTGAGCTTAGTAATACCGTTTGCAATAACTTTTGAACTAACATTTGAAAACTCCATATTTCGTTGTGTTGCTTTTAAGCTAGCAGACTGGACGGAGTTGTATACATTTTAATACCATGTATTAATACAAGATACTTTAAGTATCAAATTTTAATACTATGAGCCAGATCCCACTCGTTTCAAATACGATAAAAATGCTATTAAAGCAGCGCAAACTCACTTATAAGGATGTCGCTACACACCTTGGTCAAAGTGAGGCAACAATAAAGCGAATGTTCTCTAATGACTTATTTTCGTTACAAAAACTTGAGAGTATTGGTGAGTTGCTTGAGCTTACTTTGTGTGATTTGTTTTCTCTGTCGCAATCTCAGCAATCACAGATCAGCCAGTTGAGCGTCCAACAAGAACAAGAACTCATGGACAATCCAAAGCTTTTCTTGGTAGCAGTTTGTGTCAGAGACGGTTGGGAGTTCGAAGATATTGTTTCGCGCTATCAAATTGAAGCACTCGAGTGTATTCGTTTACTAGCGCATCTAGATCGCTTAAAAATGATTCAGCTGTTACCAAATAACAGATATAAATTACTGATAGCACAGGATTTTAGCTGGATCCCAGGCGGGCCACTCGAGTCGTACATTGAACAACAAGTATTAGGTAAATTTTTACAGGGTGAATTTAACCAAGAAGATAGTTATCGTTTTTACCTAAGAGGTAGTTATAGCGATGCGACAATCGCGACCATAAAACGTCGATTGCAGCAACTCACCAAAGAAGTTGCGCAGCTTAATGAACAAGATATTAAACTGCCGTTGAGTAAACGCAGAGGGGTTGGCCTTTTGCTCGCTATGCGGCCTTGGCAACTGGGGCAATTTAAAAACATGCTGAGGGAATCAATTGAACCCAATAAAGGAACTGATGGTCGTAATTAAGTTGAAAAAAATGCAATTAAAAAATACCTTGTAAGGGTACTCCAATGGAGGGAATCTAGATAAATTATTCTTAATCCTTGAGTTAGACTTAATTCGTATGCATTTTCTACATAGCTAGTCGTTGTTATTAGAGTGTTAAATTCATGATTGATTAATTTTTTCTAATTATTTAGTATTGTATTTCTTGGCTCTCAAAGCAGAACAAAAATTAATAAAAATACCACGTGAACCGTGGATTGATGGGTCTTACATGGAACAAAATAGCTCTTTCGCTCAATCTGCAACTTGTCTTAAGCAAGCTGTCCCTTTTATGGTTAAGTATCAGATCCCGTTATCGCCGATGAACTATGCGATATGGTACTGCTATGTGTTAGGTAAAGAGCCAGAACTGAATCAAAAACTCGATGAAATTTTAATGGAACATGGAACGTGCCCGCCTGAAAACGCAAAAGCGCTGTTTGATGAGTTTTTAAGTGAGCAGGATCTTGCTCTTTTCCATGAAATGTCCGATCTGGTAAAAGGCACTCTAAATACCGTTGAACAAGAAATCAGTAATACGCTTAACTGCTCGGAAGAGTTTTCAGCCGTATTATCTGAATGTCATGTCGGGTTGCATCAGCTAAAAAAGCAAAATTTGGGGACTGGTCCTGAGATTTACGATGGGGTACTGAGCTATGTCTCTAAGCTAACCCAAGAATCTATAGTGATGCAGCACAACGCGCTGTGCTTTCAAAAAAAGCTGGAAGTTGCCTATAGTGAAATCAAGCAACTTCAAGAAACGTTGACCGATGCCCAAACCAAAGCAAGTACGGATAAGCTCACAGGACTGCTAAATCGAGGTAAATTTGACGACGACATTATTAAGTTTTGTGATGAACCGAGCCAGTTTCAAAAAGTCCTTATTTTTGTTGATATTGACCACTTTAAGCAATTTAACGATGAGTTCGGCCATCAGCGTGGTGATGATGTATTGCGAAAAGTCGCACAAAAGCTTCAGTCACATAGTGAAGGGCAAGGTGCTGCTTATCGTTACGGGGGTGAGGAGTTTTGTATTTTAATTTCTTTCTCCAGCATCAGTGAGGCCGTTGGCTTTTCTAATCGTATTCGCGAAGATATTGCAAAGCTGTCTATAAAAGATAAAGAAACCGGTGAAGTGCTTAAACATATCAGTGCCAGCTTTGGCATTGCGCTTTATGGTAAAGAAATGACTTGGCATAGCTTAGTTGAATGTGCTGATAAGGCTCTATACCTCGCAAAATCTCATGGACGAAACAGAGTTGAAGTAGCAGGCTAGCTGCTTCCAATACCTTCCAATTAAGCGGTTCTTGTTCGATAAGGGCTGCTGTCTATATATATTTACAGTTTGATAATTTAATCCATTTTTAACTTAAATATCACGTTTGTTTCAATTTTAACCACTAGTATTTATGGCTTAAAGGTCGATGAAGTGTCCCTTTTTTGATCTTTAAGGTTAAATATTTGAAACTAAATTACGTCATTAATTTGATTTTTGAGTTTTTACTTGCAATTATTTTGTAGCTAAACACGAAGTCGTTGGTGTGTTTACGTTATTAATATAATAAAAATGGAGCGTACGTCAGTGAAGTCAATCAAGCAAATGTTAGTGAGTGGTTTTGTACTCACGTTGATGGGAACAAGCATCAATGTAAGTGCTAAAGCATATAAAACAGTATTAGTACATGGGTTTCAATCGCAGCAGCTATCTGCCATTGATCCGACAAAGGTAGAAAGTGATGGTCAGGCTTACTGGGCAGACTATTGGGGAGCACTTGCCGATGAGCGTATTGATTGGCCATCATACGAGCGAATTGAAGGTAAAATTGCAAGCGACTATTTGTGGCCTAAACTACGCACCATGTCTGAGCAAGGTGTATGTCAGCCAGGCTGTGTCTTTTTAACGCACTCAACAGGTGACTTAGTTACACGTTATATCATTGATAACCAAGCAAACTGGTTAGAAAATGCAGGCCTTGAACCACTTAACATCGTTGCGACTTTTGATGTTGCTGGTGCTGGTGGCGGTAGCGAACTTGCAGATCTGGCAGTCAGTGCGGCAAATGGACTGGCAAATCCGGTTATAGAGGCTGCTGTTAGAGCGTGGTTAGGTCGTTCAGTGGGCCAAACTCTAGGTGTATTACATGACTTGAAAGTAAATAATGCACGTCAACTGGCGACTTTCCCAAGTGATCGAACACCAAGACTGAGATTTGTAGCCGATGGCGATCTTTATTTTAATGCCACAAAACTATTTTTACCGGGGATCGACGACAGCGTTGTCGCAGCGCATTCTGCCTGTGGTGCAAACCAAGCTGGTGCTTTTGACAGCTGTAGCGTTAGCGTTGGGATGGACGGTAAGCTGGAAAGCCAAGATGGCGTAAGAAACTTCTGGCCATATCACTACCCAATGTTAATGAGTGATAACTATGATCACTTTTCGGTTATCGTAAATCAGTCAAAAGGCAAAGTAACAACAGCCAATTCATCTATTCAGCTTGCACCAAATAAGCAAGTGGCTTTCTCAACGTATGAAGAAGAGAAGGGCTTTTGGATCTGGAAGAAGAAGTATAGATATGTAAGACAATCAGATAATAACAGCATGTCAGCATTGTTATTTGCTGCTATGCCTGAGTGATTGCGATGAACAAAAAGGTCGTAATTGTAATAAGTGCCCTTGCGGCACTTATTATTTTGTATGTATTTATGCCTGATGACACTGCGCAACCAGCCTTAGTGCAAACAGAAAAAGCCACTGAGCAGAGGGTTGTTGAAAAAACACCTGATGAGACGATTAAGTCGGAAACTGAAGTGGCTGCGAGTGCCGTAGATATGTCGCCTTTTCAGCTAATAAGCACTCAAAAAGCTGCAAAAGTGATAGCGAACAACTACCGTGAAACGTTACGTTATGCGCCTTATTCCCAGCCATTAACGGTGAATGATGTTGATCGTTTAGAGCCAAATCGTTTTATCCCTTTGACGGTTCCAACCTCAGATATGTCTGGCACTATTTCACTCTCACTAAACAAATATCGCTTTATTTACCCTGAACCCATAAAACTGGTGTTAAAAGGTGAAGCGGTAACGCGCGCCAAAGTTATTGTGAGCATTGTAGATGAGCAAAAGATCTTGCTTGAGAAGTCGTTAGCTGTTTCAGAGGCCGGTGCAATGATTGAGCTCGCAGGTAAGGAAAGTTTTTCTGGCGATTTGCAATTAAAAGTGGTGGCTGATGTCGCTGGAGATCCCATTACAATTGTTGCGCAGGCAAAGTATGAGCAGCCAAGTGCAAAGTTGATTGGTTTGAAGCATGCAGAAGTAAATGGCAGTGACTTGATAATGACATTATCGATGGATGTTGAGGACGCGGGCATTTATCGCGTTCGAGCAAATTTATATGATGGCGCACAGCCATTAGCGCACCTTGTTACTAAGTCTAAGCTGTCGTCTGGTCGACAAGAGCTGCAATTAAAGGCGCACCAATCAGTACTACCTGATAAAAGTTCAGACCTAAGGCTCATGACATTTGTTGTAGAGCGTATGTCCTCAGTGCCTGGTGAGCGGGCTCGGTTTGGTGAAAGTGAAGTGACTGAAATCCCCTTGATAGACATCGATTTATCTGAGCTATCGAGAGATCCCTATAGTCCCACAACCAAAGAGCGCGCAAGCTTAGAGTTTTTAGAAGGCATGGCGAATCAGAAAGGTCTTTAATAGCGTATTACTGATTTTAATCAGTGTTGAATCGGCCAACAAGCTCATTGAGATTGTTGGCAAATATCACTAGCTGTTTTGCGCCATCATATAAGGTGTCAGCTGATTGGCTTACCTGTTTTATAGATTGGTTAACCCCTTCTATTTGCGTTCGACTATCACTGGCATAGGCACCTTGCTGCTCAGCTTGCTCAGATATATTTGCAATGATTGGTTTCACACGTGAAATTGAGTTTGCAATGTCTTCAAAAGCTTGATGGGCTTGCTCCGATTGCTCAATAGCTGATTTAGACTCCTCAACGCTGAGGGTCATATGCCGTGATACTGAGCGAGTTTGCTCAGTGAGCTTGGTCAATACCTTTTCAATATCCTTGGTGGCGTCATGAGAGCGCTGCGCAAGAGTACGAACTTCATCAGCAACCACCGCAAACCCACGTCCTTGCTCACCAGCTCTGGCAGCTTCGATAGCGGCATTGAGTGCCAGCAAGTTGGTTTGCTCGGCAATGGTTCTAATAACTTCCAATATGTTCGTAATATTGTTGCTTTGATCTTCTAGTTCGCTCATTGCTTTCGCTGAGCTGCCAAGTGAGTCATTTAAAGTGGCCACTTGCTGCACTGTGCTTTGTATTAACGTATTACCATGTTGGGCATGGGCATCTGTATTAGAGATTTCGCTAAGCGCTTGCGTACAGTTATCGTTGACGGTCATCGCCATGTTTTCCATCGAATGGGTGTGTTCAGCGGTTTGCTCAGATGTGCTGGCTTGATGATGGCATTGACCCCGTATTTCATCGATACTGCCATGAGACTGTTGGGCTTGGTCGTTTAAATTACTGGCATTACTTTTTATGTCTATGACGAGTGCATTGATTGAGTTTAAAAACTGATTAAACCAAGCTGCGAGTTCACTTATTTCATCATTGCCAATAACTTGCAGCCTTTTTGATAAATTACCTTCCCCTTGCGCAATTTCTTTTAATCCTTCTGAGACCATTTCTATGGGGTAGACAATTTTATTGGCAAGTACGATAGCGATGACAACAAATAATACCAGCATAATGATGGCGATAACGCTAATGTTGTAAGACATGGTATAGGCAGAGAATAAGATTTCATCTTCATCCATTAACGCGATAAAAGTCCAATTAAGTGTGTTTGAGTGGTAGAGCTTGGCCATCAACTTGTTCGTACCATTATCAATTTCAATCAAGGCATCTTTGGGGCCGCTTTTAATAGCTTGATATTTGGGGGCGGTTAAGTCAGCGATATTTTTAAAGTTACTATCTGGTTGCTTAGGATCAGCCAAGATAGTGCCACTCCCATCCAGTAGCATTAAATAGCCGGTTTCTCCGAGTTGGATATTACTGACAATATCGGTCAAAGTGGCCAGCGTGACATCCAGAGACTGAACGCCAACCAAGGTATTATCTCGCTTAATGGCCGTTGCAATGGAGACCATGGCTTGACCTGTTACGCCTTGATAAGGATCTGTAATGACCTCGTCATTAGCTGATTTTGTGACTTCTTGATACCAGGGGCGCTTACGTGGGTCGTAGCCGCCAAGTGGCTCTGCTGGGTATTGTATGAAACCACCTTGCGTTGTGCCTAAATAAACAAATAGCAATTCTGGGTGCGTCACGCCAAAGCTTTTAAATAGCTCAAAAATCTCAGCTTCATTACTGCCTGACGTTTCAGGTGTCATCATTTTTTCAGCACCGAAGTAGGTTGTCGTATCATCTCCTACTTGGGTGACAGCCTGACTTTGTGCCAAAAATCGAGCGTTATTTTTCATTTGGTCAAAAAACAGCACAAAGGTGTTTTCTACCTGACGTATTTCACTGTCAGAGGATGCGGTAAATCGAGTCAGAGATTCTTCTTTGGTGCGCGTAATACTCATAATTGATATTGCTAATATTGGTATTATCACTGTCAGTACAAAACTACTGATCAGCTTTTGGCGCATTCTCATAACTCACTCCTACATCAATGCTTTTAAACAGTATAGTTGCAGAATGACATCTTGGTTAGGCGAGCTTAGATATAAATTTTAGAAGGTGTTTATTGCTTTTAATGAGATATTTTAGCTCACTTACATCCTTATAATGAACGGCTTAGGTGCTCTTTTTTAAAATTGAATACAGGTAGCTGTCAGCAAACCCTGAATCAAGTGGCATATGCTCGCGAAGATGTCCTTCTTTTTGCATCCCAAGCTTTTCCATAAGATGCCAAGACGCGGTATTTTCTGTGGCGCAAATCGCAGTAATTTTATTGAGCGTAAAATGTTCAAATAATTGCGAAATTAGAGCACTAGCAGCTTCATATGCGTAGCCTTTTCTCTGCTGAGTTGGACTTAAACGGTAACCAATCTCACCGATTTGACGATCCACATGGGTAAAGTTAAACAGCATCTCGCCAATAAATTCACCAGAAACTTTATGCTCAATAGCTAATAAAAGCTTTTGACCATCGATGTTTTTCCAAGGTTGGCTCGCTTCTTCGATACGTTTATTTACATCCTCAATTGTGGCTGGTTTTCCGATGTACTTTGATGTCTCAAGGTCTCTGCGAGATTGATAAACCGCATGCAAGTCTGAGTTATTTAATGGTCTAATTCTGAGTCTTTGTGTTTCGAATTGCATTGGACGATCCTTGAATGCTGTGGTTCGGATTTTTGGCTTTGGCCAAGTTTTTTGCTGCAAAGATAACAATCACGGAAGTTACAGCAATGATGATTGAGATAGAATCAGGGCCTGTGATCACATACTGATTTGCTAACCATGCAATAACAGAGAAAATTAACAACTCAGTCGCCCCGACTAGCGCATTGGCTGTACTAGAGCGGGACTTATGAAAGTGGCCAACATAGTACATGTAGATTGGAAAGAATCCGCCAAAAATGAATAAAATAGCGCCATATGCAAGGGTGACCGCGTAAACTGAGTCATGAAAAAACCAAAATGTCAGTGCGCTTAAAGGAAGAGCAGGCCATAAATAGACGACGACTTTTAAATGACCAATCTGCTTTTGCATTATTTTCGCAAGGGATGAGCCGACAAGTAAGCCGCCCATACAGACTGTCATGGCTTGACCAATTTGTTCAGTGGTAAAGCTAAATTGGTTACGCAATAAAAACGGAAAATAAAGCTGGATGGTCAAATATAAAAATGTAGGCGCCCATTTAAGCACCGCCATTGAAGTAAAATAACGGCTGAGAAAGATGTCTTGATATTGCTTTACAAGTGCCGAAGGGCGCAGCGACATGGCGGTTGACTGCTCAGAGGGAAATACCGCTAAACCAAAGATCATGACGAACCCATAATAAGCGATCAGCGCATATGACATCCCCTGCCAAGAAAAGTGTTCAGCAAGGGTACCTGCAAACAACGGGGTGATAAGTGCGACAATACTGGCTGAAATCGCCAAGTTGCCCATAGCACTATTAAGCTTACTGCCGTTAAATGTGGCATATAAAATTGCGCGGCTAACAAGCACTGGGGCTGCACTACCAATGCCTTGCAATATACGCCCGATCAAAAATGTATTGGGGCTTTCAGCAACAGCACACAGTAAAGTGCCCACAATCAAAATAAGCTGCCCACCGATAAAAATTGGTCGACTACCATACTTGTCACATAGTGGCCCGGCTATGAGTTGAGACGCGCCTAAAGAGAGAAAAAAGCTAATGATGATTGCTTGGCTTGCACCTTCTGTAAGCGCTAAATTTTGCGTAATGTCAGGTAAGACAGGCATAAATATTTGACTCGCCAGCTGAGAGCAAGACAATAAAAAAGCAGCCAATGCAATATACGGATTCAAGATATGCACTCTTCAGGGTTTTACAATGATGCGTACTATATCGCGCTTTTAATGTCCTAAAAATAAGGTAATAATTAAAAGACTTTTTCTTACTAGGAATTAATATGGATTGGTTAAGCGCTGTTCGCAGTTTTGTGGTGTTGTCAGATATGGGCAGTTTTACAAAAGCTGCGGACGTGATAGGGGTGTCGGCTTCTGCAATGAGTAAGCGCATTGATTGGTTAGAAAAACAGTTAGGCCAGACTTTGTTTGTACGCACAACCCGCAAAGTGAGCCTAAATGAAAATGGATTGCGATTTTTATCGTACGCGAGAAATTGGGTTGGCCAATTTGATGACATGCTTGAGCAAGCACAAGGCAGTGAGTTGGAACCTCAGGGCACTTTAAAAATAGCCGCAACTCAGGCGATTGGCAGTAGTTTATTGATGCCAATTATTGAGACATTTTTGCAAAAGTATAAAGATTTAACTATTCACTTAAATATACTGACGCCTGGCTCACCGCCTGATCTTGAGCATGACCTCGTAATCACGAGCTACTACGAAGAGTTTGACTCTATGGCACACAAAGGCATTCGCCTTGCCGATTACCAAATGACGTTATTTGGTGCACCGAGTTACCTTTCTCAATGTGCGCAAATTAACTCCATTGAAGATCTTGCCTCACATAAAATGCTGCTAAGTAATTATTATCAAAAGAAAGGCGGGATCATTTTAGAAGATGGCAGTTTGTTTGACTTCAGCCATTATAATTTTGTCTCTGATCATTTAGACGCGCTGATGAAAGCCGCTATTCAAGGTATGGGGCTCATTTTTATCTCACCGCAGTATGTGGCACGGGAGTTAACAGAAGGTGTTTTGATCCCTGTATTACCTAACTTGAAATCTGAGGTAAAGCAGCTTTGGGCTTATTACCCTAATACGCGCTTTACCCCATATAAAACTAAGCTATTTATCGAAGAGCTTAAATTGAGCCTTACTCAATTAAAAACGGTAATTTAGCCCCGCACTTAACTGAAATTGGTTTAAGACATCACCATCGAAGTGCCAGATACAATTGTCTTGTGTTTGCGGATCATCATCGCAGATAACATGAGATGTATTTTTCACAATCGTGGCCATCCACCTTAATTCAGTAAAGGCATGAAACCCTGCGCCAATATTATAATCAAGGCCGGTAAATAGACCTGATGCAAAAAAGTCATCGGCCTCAGCAAAGTTTGGTGTAACACGATTTACACCAATATGGGCACCCACATAGCTAGATAAATTATCGTAGATTGGGATCTCAATGGCACTTTGAAATAGCAAGTACTCCATATCGACCTTTGCAATCTCATTGTCTGCGAATTCTGTTTCGTTAAAGCTATAAAAGAAGCCATAGCGGGTATTATTGACTACTCTATCGGCCGATACGCCAAAATGACTGCTGTCTTCCAGGTCAATTTTATATTCTTTAGTTGTTTGTAAATCATGATTCGTTGAGTAACCGCCAAATGCAGATATCGCAAAACCGGTGTCTGCTGCGTGAGTAAAGTGGCTTGCACTGAATAAGCCTAGAGTCGTAATGATGCCAAATAGTGTTTTCATACATAATCCTTTTATGCGAAGTTTGCACTATTTTGGCATAAATTTTTGTATGAAGGGAGAGAATTAAAAATAAACAAATATGTGTAATTTAGGTTGCAGCTAGCGAATTAACAGATAGCTGCAACCTGTAATGGTTTAAGTTAATAAAATAGAACGTTGTACATCAAATTACTTATTAGTTCGCTCCATTGTCGACTCAGCAACAGGGCTGCCAAGTAAGTCCGTGTGAATAAAAATGACTTGTTTTATTTTTGGTTTTTTTAAGATGTTAAAGTCGAGCTCTATCGTGTTACTCCATGGATAACACTGATGATTAATATTACACGCTCTTGCTTTTACAGCTACAATCCCAGCCTCTTGAGTGGTAATTGTCTGTGACTGTTGTGAAAGTTGAGGAGATACGTGATAAGGAAGCCAGACAAGTGGTTCTGATCTTGAGGCGCATTCTTGGCCACAGTGCGCGGTCATAATCTCCAAATATGCTAGTGAGGGATCTGTGAGCTTACACCAGCTAAACACTGCTTTAGAGTTTGTTTTTGATAGCTTGGGAATTGTAGTGCAATCTGGCTGAATGTAGTCAATCACAAGTTTCGTTTTTGCACTACAATCACCATTGATCGTACATGCTTCTACAAATAACGTGTGTGCACTTAAATCACTGAATGTGTACTGCCATTGTTGCTTTTGTAGATTGCGAGGGGCATCTCTTAGGGGAACAACTTGATTGTAATTATCAAGGGTATACAAGTTATACCTTAATGAATCAATGAACGCTTTAGAGTAGTGAAATGGCATTTGCCATTGCAACGTGGCGGTGTCTCCGAGGCTCCAATACTTACCTATTTCTGTTGAGAATTCGAATTGAATAGGTGGTTGTAATGTTAAAAAGTCATCATCTACGACATGTACAGCGAGCGTTTTCGAATCATATGTTGCGCAGCCACCTTGTTTTGTGCAGGTGCGAATAGCAAAAAGGTAAACGCCTGAATGTGCAAATGTATAATCTAACTGTGTGTAAGGGTAATCGGTTTTTAGCGGCACAAAGCTGCTTGATTGTGCTCCTTCAGTATTCGCCAGTAAAGAGATATTAAATGTAACCTCCTGAGAAAAAGAAGTATTCATTGTCCAAGATAGCGTTAACGAGCTTCCTTTTAATACTACTGGTTGGTCAGAATCTTCACCTCCCCATGCAAATATCGGAGAGACTTCAATATGTTCAGGAGCTGGGGGCGGGCCTTGTTCAACATTAAATGACAACTGATTTTTAGGTCCACAGATTGTATTGCGTGTACAAGCTTGCATCTCCATGTAATAGAGCCCTGGTTCTGTCAGCAGATATTTGTTCAGTACATGATGGTTATCATGCTGTTGCCCAGAAATTAAGATTGGTTTCAATGGCTCTGTGGTATTCGGCAGCGTTAAATATAACTTGTACGTAAGCTGAGTTTCAATGGGCATGCCTTGTATAGTCGGTTTGCTCCACTGAACAGATGCGCGGCCATGTGTTTTTATAGCGCTTGAGATAGATAAGTTTCTCACTTTTCCTACATTTGGAGTGACAATAGTTGGTGTTGTTGGCACATGCACGTTAATTGACTTAACTGCCATACTGCCAAGTTGCTGAAAGTAGCTATAGGGAGTGACGGCAAATGTATAAGTACCACTTTGATTTACGGGCAATACAGTTTCATTTTTGGCAAATACAACTTCATCACGCCAACGCCTTGCCCACACATATCCTGGAGGGATAAGTCGCGTGGTGCTCTGTCCATTTATGGTCTGGAAAATGGTGTAACCAAAAGCACCAGGTATCGTGGGCCATTTGAGCTGAATTGTTTGGGATGCCGCGTCATAGCTTGTCTTTATTTGCTGAGGGTCAATAGAGTTTAACTGGTACAAAATTGATGATGTATCATAAAAATATCCGCTTGTCGGGCAGCCAACGATCCCTTCACAGCGCAGTCTAAACTGATATCTATTTGCGGGTAAAAATGAAATGTCATACACCTGTCGTGTACTCATACCGCCATAGTAAAATGTTTGCCACGTGTTTTGACCGTAAGGACTATATTCTACGTGGTACTGATGATGTTCATCACCAAAGGGAGTCCACCCCATTTCGATATTTTGACCTAAGTTGACAGCGGACACCGAAAATGTAGGTTGGGCTTGGGCCAATGCGGCACCTTCATAAAGTTGAATATCATCCAGCTGAATCTCAGCATGCTCACCTAATAGGCGTACTTCGAATGAAATATATCGCGTCCGCTTGGTGCTATCTAGCCAGAGTGATTCCCTAAAATTAATCACTTTATCGCCAGCCTCTGAAATAACCAATTCACTGCCTTTAACTCGATGATTACTGTTGTAATAGGCAATTGGCGTTATACTGACTTTACTATTGGGTGATAAATGGCTAACTCGTAATTTACCTGTTATTGAGATGCCACTTAAATATTCACCTCCAAGGTCTCCAAACACACCGTGCCAGCCATAAATATGGTTATAATGAGCAAAGCCCCAGTCTTTTATATTTAAGTTTAAGTAATTCGGTTCTTCACTGTTTATGGGAGTGAGCGATCTGACCGTGATGTCACCAAATTTTTCATCCATATTGAGAATAGTATAGCCATTTTCAAAGCCTGACTGTGCAATCAGTGGCTTTAGGCTGGCAATGTTTATCTTTATTGGAGATGATGTTTTATATTTTCCACATTGATTTTCAAGGCACTCTTTAACACGGTAAATAAACTGTTTATTGATATCATTAGGTATATAAAAGTGGGCATCATTATCAAGAAGCAAAGATGTTGTATTTTGCTCATGTTGACTACCTATCTGAGCATTAATACCATTATAGTGCTCTTTTAAATGATTAGGTGTATTAACAAATGTACTGTGAGGCAAAATTGGAAGCCAAGTCGTGCCTCCATCATCACTTTGCTCTAGTAAGTATTTGCTATCGTTAGATAGGCTTTCCCAACTAATGTGCATAATTTGTGCGTCATAGTCGTAACTTGCATGTAGGTATTTGGGGGTGTTAACAACTAAAATCTCTTTCTCAAAGACACTAGTGTTCGAGCATTTTATAGGCTCATCACATATTAAGCTAACAGTATACTTCCCAGAAGTTAGTTCCAATTTTTGTTTGAAATACAGATTTTTTCCTGAATAGAGAGTTTGAGATTGAAGGCTATTATTGTTTCTAATTGTCAGGCTATACGCATTATTTTCATTTTCATCATGCCACCGAATATCTAATTCTCCGTTGTGGATTATTTCATCAGTAAGGATTTTTGATTCAGATACATTATTAGTTAAGTAATATGAAATAACAGGTGTGTTTTTTATATTTGCTAAAATGTTGAATGATGCTGCTATTAGTGTTGTGAAAATAAGGAACCTATAAATCATATTTTCTTTTTTAATCCCTACTCGAAATAGTGCCTAGCTAGGTGGTGCTGTATTATCTTTTGTTATTATGGCATTATTGCAGTGTTTTTAATATTTAAAATGTGAATTCGGATGAAAATAATGAGAGGTTTTTTATGTCTGCTGTTTTCTCTATTCAGTATACATGTATTTTCAGCTGCGCAAATTATTCAGTTGAATGTGAGTGACAATAATGTACGTTTTGCTATAGATGAAGAGAAAACGCATACCCTTCCTAGTTGTGCTCACGCATCGAAGCGTAATGAATATAGTTTTTCGTTAAATAATGAGCAAGGCCGGGCGATGTACTCTATGTTGATCACCGCATTGGCTGGGGAATTACCGATTAGTGTTGAAAGTGCCAATGACTGCCTTGCAATTGTTGATGTAGAACGAGCAAAGGGCGTATCAGTGGCGGTAAAGCCGGTACTCTCAGATGGCTATAAGGGGGTGAGTATGCTTTATAAGGGAGATGGCATAACCAAAATCGGACGCATAGAAGGCTTTGCCAGTGATGATAGATACTTGTATATCGCTCCGCTTTCAGAGGGACAAGATTTTTCTATGTACTATAGGCGGGATGTGTACACAGACCTAGTTTATTTTCTGGAAGAAAACTGCCTAGGTGCTGGCTATGTAAGTACTAAATACAAGTATGCATCTTTCCCATTTTATCAAGATAGAGCGATGTTTACGCCGAATAAAGAGAGCCTCAAAAGGCGTCAAGTGAAGTCTCACGCAACGAGAGCAGGGTGTACCAACATTTCTTTTTTAAAAGATGTATATGAGTTGACACCTGCGGTTCACCCTGTATGTGGCAGTAAGCATTGCATCATACGAGATGAATAAATGAAGACAATTTATCAACAAACTGTATTTGGTATACTGGTGATATTCAATCTATTTGCCTCAACGAGCGTACAGGCGAAAGGGGTAATCACAGATATTGAAGTAAAATCGGGTATCGCTTATTTTCAGCTTTCTACATTGAAAAATTCAGTTGCTACCTGTGTCAGCGAAGATCATAAACAATTGTGGTCAGTGGATGTGACTGCAAACTCTAATCAAGGTACATATTTGATGCTGCTCAGTGCGGTTAATAGTGCACTGACGTTGGAGGTTACCTCAGCACAAGATTGCCGATTAGCTCCAGGTATTGAAAGGGTAAAGTCTATCACGGTAGTGACACCGTAATTGGTTAAGAAAATTGCACTATTAAATAGTCACTGTTATACAAGATGGTGTTACACAACCTTTCTAATAAGTGAGGATTTTGTGCGCTAAGTGTTAATAATGTGAGTTTTGTTCTTGTTTCTCTATGTTTGGTGAAGTGATATAAATACTTCCCATAGGCGGGAAATCGTGATGAAGGGGATATCAAACTTTGAGAGAAACTATAAATCCACTTTGCACTTTGGGAGCCTAGTCTCACTGTAGTGAACATTAATAAACGTTATCATTGCTCGCTTGTGAATGCATTCATGCGAAGTGCAAAGTCGGGATTAGACTAAAGTGTGAAAAATCATATCTGAATTGGTTAATCACACTTTGGTCGGCGTTTAGTTTTTTGTATTTTGTGGTGCACAATATTTATCTTGGTTTTTCCAGTGTGCATCGTCAAAAATAAACATAAAGTCAGATGTGCGCAGACCAAAAACCGCCTTTTTTAAGCTGGTATCACATTTGACTGCAATGCCGCCTTTGGCATGACAATTCATGCATGAAGAGCTGTTATAAATTGGCTTTTTTTGGCCTTCAACTTGTTCATTACCTATTTGCAAGAAGGTTTCCAGCACCTCATTGGTTAAGTAAACAGGGTATGGATGATTGCCCGAATAATTTTCGAGTTCCACTTGTTTAGAGGTGCTTATTTTACCGGTATTATCGGTGAGTGGTTCACTTCTGTCTGTTGTGAACTGAGTGCCAATCAATTGATAAAACTGTAAAACGGAGTTTTCAGCTGTCAGCGCTTCAACGACATGTTCATTCACTTGTCTTGTGATAGGGCTAATGGCGTCAATACGGGTAACTTGCGTTTTCGATTGTCCGTTATCAGCATTGTTCACTGCGCAAGTTGGGCAGTTTCTATCATAGAATGAGGGCGTTAACCCATCGATATTACTCTTATGTGAAAAGGTCGAATAAACCCAATTTTTTGAGCTGCCCGTTTTTTGAATAATGTGAAACCCAACAACGCCCATATATTTATTCGTGACAGTGTAAGGGCTACTTTGGCCGGATACAAAATCCTTATACTCTCTGACAGGCAATAATCGGGTGATGTATTTGCTTTTATCATCACCAGACTCGAGTACTTTCCAAGCCACTTTGATTTCAATGGCCATACCTGGCGTAGTGGAAGACCAGTCAAATTGTGTGAGGTCTTGTATTTTATCACATTGTGTTTGAGACGGATCTTTACATGCCAAAAAGCCAATGGTATTTACTGTTATACAAGCATCATTGTCGATGTCGTTGTCATTTTTACATGCCCAAGCACGCTTATTGGCATAGTCAATTTGACCATCCAAGTTATAGAATGATTTCTTTTTAATAAACTCGAATAGGTAAGGGCTGACAAATTTTTGGTAGTAAACGGGGTTATTGGATTGATCGATTAAAATTGCATCTTTGTATGGCATGTGCGGTGGGGCAACCTGTTCAACTAACCTAAGTGGCTCGATGAGCGATGCGTTGTTGTTAAACTGCCAGTCGACAGGCGTTGCACCTTGTTCAAGAAAAATTGTGTCGGTTTCTCGCCAATTTAACCAAACAGGGTTGCCACAATTGGCGTCTTTATCGCAGCGACCCAAGTTATTCTGTGTTATCTCGTAATGATTATTTACCTCCCTGTTCAGCGCAATGAACTGTAGCCATGAAAACAAGTTGTAGCGATTGGTGAGGTAATCTATTTTTGCTTGATAGTCGCTGCCTGACGAGGATATTGGCTTTAAATCTTCGCACACATTTTTGTTATATGCGTCTAGAGGGTAGTACTCAAGTTGTGTCATCCCTTTGGGCAGCAATGGCACATCATCCACCTTGCACTTGTCTGTTGCTAGCCAATCCGGGTACGTTGCATAGGTTGCATCTGTAGCTTGGGCACCAAAAGCCATCGCCATTGCGAGGTAGATTGCTCTCATTGTAAAAATCTCCTTTTTTGGAATGGACTTGAATGTAAATAGGATTTCAAGTTGACGGTAGAATCCTCAAATAAAGAGAACTTATTATAAAAAATACAATCATGATTTTTTGCATCTAGCCAAGTTTGTAGCTCAGCTAAACTTTGGTATTCATCCTGGGCGTGGCATATGTCTGACACAAAGTCGATAAACGGTTTATCGATGTAATTGTTATCATGTGATGTGATCCACGGTAGCTCAATTTCAAGTTTGCTAGATAAGTTGTCATCAAAAGAGATGCTAATCTGCGTTTTTGGGGTGATGTCTTTTACAAAATCGAGCAGTTGAACCAATTTGTCATGATCCCCTTCCCAATCTAAGTCACTCAGCAGGGGTAAAATAGATGTTGTGTTACAGGTTAAGACAAATTTTGTTTTCAATTTCTCTCTAGCAAACGTAAACCCAATGTGGTTGAGTTTTGCCTTACCCAAACAGCCCAAGACACGTTGTGCCGTAGCTAAATGGCTCGGCACAAGGCGGGTGACGAGATCCGTTGTCAGTGATGATAATTTCTGTTTATCGTTGTACTTTTCATTTTGTGTGCTGACATAAAAAGTCGGGATACTGGGGTAGTGCGTGCTATTCCAATCAAAGCTAAACCAAACTAGATTGATAGGCCTGTATTCAGGGTTAATCCTTCTTTGCTCTATGAACTTGATTATTTCACTTGCATATTGGTCGTGTGTAAGCTGCGAAACATAGTTTTCGAGTTGTTCCAAATCAGCTGGGGCACAGCTGTATGCCAGTAAAATATCGCAAGGACGGTGTTTTATATTCGAGCGGTATTCGTAGCATATGCCTTTAGTATTTTGAGGAACAACCTCGATGAGACTTTGGGCCAGTGCAGGCTGATTTCTGTTAATAAGTGAAGAGAATGACTGATCTAAGCACGTATGTAGTTGTAATGTCGTATATCGCATAGTATTGGCGGGTAAATAATTACCCGCCTCCCATCATTACCAAACGGTCTTGATGTCGTGATCAACTTCAGTTCTTAGCTCTTCGGCATATTGTTCCCATAAGCTGTCAGTAAGGCCCGTCTCGTTAGAAATTTTAGTGATGAGTTCTTGCTGAGTTGGCGTTAACGCAAAGTCAGTCATTACACCATCTAAGTCAGACTGTGCCTGTGCTTTTACAGACTCCGTGTTTGCCACATGATAAGTAAAAGAAAGTAGACCCGTAGGGTACGTTGCTGCGTCAGACATAATTATCTCCAATTAAAGGTTATCGTGTTGATTAAGATATCGGTTTTGGTTTTTACTTTTTTCGCTAATATACTCTGCATACGCATCTTCATAACGCCCATCGTTGCGTAAAAATAGAAACTTAGCTAAGAAAAAGTAATAAAAATAACGGTGAGATTGATAGCCCATAAATTGGGCTATATTTTCCTCAAAATGCTCAAATGAATTTTGTGCATCGATATTGGCCAAGTATTTAAGCATGGTGTTATATCCAAGCCAGCCAATATTATTGGTGTTTTGCGAGTGGATGTATCCTTGCTTGGAATGCAACTTGGCGTTTTTTAGACTGTGGTTAAAGTCATTGAGCTCAGTGCTGATGGCACTTTTGAGTAAGAAGTACCAAGCTTGAAAGCCATGGGTGGCTGATAGTACATCTTCGACGTTAAGTTGTCTCGCAAGCAAAAGTTGGTCTCGCATGGTTTCATCCGCTTGTTGCTCCAGACCTAGCAAGAGTTCAGATAACCCTTTGAAGCCAATGCAAACTAGTTCAGAGCAAAATCCAAAGTTGGCAGAAATAGCCTCAGGACTGTTGTCAAAAAAACCACGCTTGGGCAATGAGTCTATTAAGCTTAAAACTGTGTCAAACTCCCCAAATGAGAAATGGGTTTGTACAACAACTTCAGCAATTATGGGGTGAACATGACTTGGCAGATCGTCTGTCGTTTGCGCAAGCCCAATGCCAATCTGATGCGCTACATTCATATCGCCTGATGCATAGGCGTGTAGCCATTGCCCACGCTGTGTGAAAAACTTTTGTGTCGGATCTTGAATCTCTTCCATCTTACGGATATTTTCTTCCATATTCGACACGGCTTGGCTATCAAGCCAGCCATTGTAAGCGATACGAGATGCGGCGAGGGCATTTTTAACAGACGTTGCCAGTGCGTTGTCTTCAATGTTACCTGCATTGATAATCTCCAATGCTTCTGCATAAAATGAGCTGGCTTTTGCTACAAAAAAGCACGTGGTTGCTTGTTTCGCACTGTGCAAAAGCAGTGTGACCGCTTCATTAAATTGACCGACTTTTTTCAAGTGAAATGTGGTCAGTAGTGGATCTCTATCAAAGTGGTTTAGGGTTTCGAGTGCAGACAATATTTGTAAGTGTTTGCCTTTGAACTCTTTAGAACTTTGGCTTTCATAGGCGGCATCTCGCACCAAAGCATGTTTGAATATATAGCTGTCGCTGTCCACTCTACGTTGTTGCACAATGAGATCTTTGTCAATCAGTTCATTCAAATCATTTTGAATTTGATCCTCACTGAGTGAAGATGCCGCTACCAGCAAATCATAGTCAAACTCTCTGCCGATTGTTGCAGCCAATTGCGCTGTTTCTTTGGCATGTACAAGACAGTCAAGCTTCTGTTGCAAAGACTCTCTAAGGCTGCCTGGGACCTCATTTTGCTTGTCTGGGCTGATGAACTGAATAGCACCTTGTTGTTCATGTACAAGGCTTTTTTGTTTCATCATATCTACCAGCTCTTCGATAAATAGAGGGATTCCATCTGTTCGAGTAATCAGTACATTCCTGACTGAATCGGACACTGATTTATTTTCGAAAAGTTGTTCAATAAAGTCTTCGGTTGCTCTAGAGGTCAGTTTATTAAGTTCGATTTCAAGTAGTGTTAAATCGTGTAAGCAGTTTGGAGCCGGTTGCCGTGATGTGCTAATCAGAACATGATGGCCGTCTAGACTCTCTGCAAAAAATTGAATGAACTCCAACGTGGTTGCATCCGACCAATGAATGTCTTCAAAAACATATAGTTTATTGTTGCAGATTGCATTTTCATCTGTGCTTAATAAGCTTGCCAAGCCCTTAAACAACAGTGCTTTTTGCGACTCTGAACTCAAAGAGGAGGGTTGGATATGTTCAGGTAACTCGACATTTAGCCATACAAGTAACACAGGCATCATGTGTGTTACATCTATGTCAGAGGCTGCACTGCTTAATAATGTGGTGAATTTAGCAACGATTTCTGAGGGGCTAAGAGTCTGAATGTTGAAAAGGTACTTAACTAGGTTAACAACAGGATACAAGCCATTGTTTTGGTGCTCTGGCAAGCACTGTGCAACCAGGTGTTGATATTGAGATGCATTGTCTCTTATTTCTTGCAACAAGCGAGATTTACCTATGCCTGCCTCGCCGAAGATGTGTGCGATGCGGGTTTTCGTATTCTCATCGTTAATGATAGACAACGTTTTATCTAACTCATGTTGCCTGCCAACCAGCTTGTGGTGGTTCTTAGTGCCACGCATAAAGCCAAAGGCTTCAATGCGTTTTTCACCATTGAGGTTATAAACCGTCAACTGATCAATGGATAATCCCAACTGAATGTTGTCGAAATAATCAAACTCACTGAACGGTTCTAGAATAGAGCGTGTTTCTGCTGAGCATAAAATCTGCCTCTCGCCCGCAAAGCGAGATAACTCCATGGCAATATTAGCCACATTTCCTTCTGGCACTGCATTGGCATATGTGACAAAAATACCAGAATGGATACCAACATGCGCATTAAGTTGAATGCCATGAGCTTCTTGCATTAACGCATTTCTTTTGGCTAATTCACTGATGGCTTCGAGTGCTGTTCGCGCACTGAGCCGCGTATCATTGTCGCTAGCAACTGGGTAGCCAAAATAAAACAGCATGGTGTCTGCCAAATTACCAACATGATAAGCGCCAAATCGGGTCGCGATATCGATGCAGTGATTGCGTTGGGATTTAAAAAGCGTATCTATGATATCAAAATCTTTGGCACTTTCATTGAGCCTCTTAGCACTTAATCTAAGTGCTAACACCGTGATTTGTTTACGCTCAGTGAGAGTTGTGTAATCGTGTATGACGGGACTATTTGGATCGTCATTGCGAAGAACAACTGTATTGTCATCAAAACCATGTTGGGCCTGCACATCGGCTAAGATACCGACCAAGTTAGACACGTTCATGGTATTTAACTCAGAAAACACTTCTTTACCTGAGATCACGCGTTCAGTGGCATTTTTTTGCAAGACTCGACGCAGCAACCCTGCAAGCGGGTGCCCGAGTAGGGCGCTGGGGATCGGGATATGCACGTCACTAAGCTGCTTATGATATATTGAAGCTACGCTTGACCCCGTAACCGCTGGCATGCCCGTTAAGCATTCAAGTAATACTAAGCCCCATACGTATAAGTCTGTTTTCTCAGAGGCCGGCTCTCCTCTTAATTGCTCTGGGGCACTGTAAGAAGGTGTACCGATTGTCTCTTGCGTTAACGTGATGGTCGCAAAGTCTTGATGACGGCTTTCTTGCGTGAGAGTACCGATACCAAAATCAAGGATTTTTGCATGTGTTTTCGCTCCCGCTTGTGTAAGCATTATGTTGGCGGGTTTGATATCTCGGTGAATAATCCCTTTTTTATGGGCGTGGATCAGTGCATCGAGCACTTGTAACATAATATCGGTGGCTTCAACTGCGTCCAGCGCTCCTTCTTGCATAAGGTATTCACGTAGTGACTGGCCTTCAATATACTCAAAAACACCATATAACAGGTGCTCATTAACCTGTCCTTTATCTAATAATCGAACGATATGCGGGTGCTCTAATTGCCCACTAAGTGCGGTTTCACGTTTAAAGCGTTCAACATATCGTTTCTTTTTTGATTCTTCTAAGTGGGGCTCAAGGGCTAAAAATTTGATAGCAACAGTTTGTTCTGTATTTTTATTGCGTGCTTTATAGACTTTACCAAAACCGCCCTCACCAATCTTATGAAGTAGCTCATATTGGGGAGAATCGAAGTTATTCTCTATATATGGATCAGAAAAATGAGTTAATGACATTATGTTTATTCTACGAGTTAATTATTGTTGCCAAGAAACATTTGATGCAATTGAATGTAGATAGTACATCGTTTTTTAGTGGTTGACGATTACAAGTTATAATTAATTTCACATATATAATGCATACGATTTTTTACCTAGTAAGAAACGCTTGTCTTATTTTTATTATTCCAAATATAAGGATTAAAGGTTGTGTCTTTTGTCTCTTATATAGGTATATCGAGATTTTCTATTTTTTATTGTTGTGTTTTTTGGCCTTTTCTCTTGTGGCTTTTTATTGATTTAAAAAGCCAAAATGAGAATAGTTTTTCTTTAGACCAGTAACTTAAGCTTGCAAAGTTTGACTGGCTTCAAGTACTTCAACTCAAAGTTAGCTATTAAGTGTTGCTTTTTTCTATTGAGTTAATGTTTATGTATTACATCGTGTAATAATGTGTAATATTTTATTATTCCCAATCCTGTAATAATGAGTTTAATAAATTTAGGAAGGAGTCTTTTATGAAGCGTCGAGGGTTCATTAAATCAGCAGTTATTATGAGTGCATCAAGCGCAGCGGGTGTTTCCATGCCTGTTTGGGCACATCAAAATAAGCACACAACGGCATATACACAAAGATTAAATAACTCAGAACTTCTTTCTTGGAACATCACAAACCCCGCGATTTTAATTGAAAACCCACAACAAACTATCGTAGAAGTAAGCCTAAAGCCGAGAGTGGCAAGGCGCTATGGTAGCAAAGTATATATATTGTTTGAGTCAATGAATCAAATAGACATATACGATGATAAAGGAACAATATTAGGTTTTATTCCGCTGAGCATGCATGTTAAAGATTTTGCTATTGATGAAAAGCGCCAGCGTCTATTTGTAATAGGGGAAACGAGCTATTCTATTTATGCATTAGATTTTGAAGGCGATGTACTTGGCTCTTTTGGCGAATCTGGTAATGAATTGGCGCACCAACTTAATGGTGTTAAATCGATAACCGGCGACGCGTCTGGATATATACATGTTTTAGACTCTCATTCAAACAGCATAAAGATATACGACAATCAGGGCATATATCTGAAAAGTTATGGACCTAGGGAGTTATATACAAAAACTCGCTTCCTGACCATAGATGGATATAACTCTATAACCGCTATTGGTGGCAAGTTTGCAGATACCGTCTATAAATTTGATATTTCAGGTCAGTCTTTAGGGTAGTTTGATGACTCTAAGTTGTGCACAACCAACTCAGGTGTTGGCGGGCGCAAAGCTCGATTTACCTTGCCGTGTTAATGCTTTACTCGATGATGTTATTTCTATCAGCAATTCGCATTGGTGCAGGCACGTAAATACATCTTGTTTTACTGGTGAGTGGGATGTGCTCGCACTCTATGCTGATCAAGCTCATTTGGATGCTCATCCAATTTTACAATGTTTCTCAATCGAGGAATGTAACGGGCAGTTTTCACCTTTGCCTATCATGAAAAGCCTACCTGAAATTGAACGGTTTCTAAGCCAATTCAAATGTCCCTTTAAATCAGTGAGGCTGATGCGTTTAGGGGCGGGAAGTCAAATCTATCCACATCAAGACCATCGCTTATCTTTGGAGCACGGCGAAGCACGGATCCATATCCCCATTACTGGCTCTGAAGAAATTGAGTTTGTTGTTGGCGGACAAAAAGTGCCTATGCGCAATGGGGAATCTTGGTACGTCAATGCGGACTTAGAGCACAGTGTTTTGAATTGCGGCTTTAAGGCTAGGATCAATTTGGTGATTGATTGCAAGGTTAATGCGTGGCTTAAAAATATCATTGAATGTTCTGAGCAAAAATTTTAAAGCTGCATATACTCAATAAATGCACATAAGAGGATAAGGATTATGGTGCAATTTACCATACCTGAGGGACTTCATATTCGTCCCTCAACAGCAAGTGATAAGCCATTTATCGAAAAGCTGCACAGAGAAGTAAGACAGGACTTGCAGTGTATTGATGGTGAACAAGACTTTATTGAGTCCATCGTTGAGATGCAGTTAAAAGCGCAAACTCAAGGGTACGGTGCTCAGTACCCCAATGCAATGTACTTCATTATTGAAAAGCACGGTGAACCCATTGGCAAGGCCACGCTTGATTTTGGTCATAATGAAATTCGTTTAGTTGATATCGGTTTTTTGGCTGCAGCGCGAGGCCATGGTTTTGGGCGGGCAATTATTCAATCATTTCAGCACTGTGCGTCGCAGTCAGCTATGCCACTCACTTTGTCTGTTAGCTGTTTGAATCTGGGTGCAAAACGCCTGTATTTAGAACTGGGTTTTCAAACTGAATTGATACAACCGCCTCATGAATTATTGATTTGGTATCCCCCAGCAATGAAAAGCATAGTGGGTGTTTAAACTGGGTGTCACTTAGGCAGCCTTGTATTCACTTTACACAAAAAGAGTAGCAAGAAATGGAAATAGTAACGCATGAGTTAATGCACTCCTTAGTTGGTCAAAAAGTAGATGTCTTTTCGGTGCAGAATGAACAGCAAGTTGGTGAACTAGAAATTTTTAACGTAGAGAATGGCAGAATAGACACTGCGGAGTTTTCTTCCTTTAGTATTTCTCTTCGCGGAGACCCTAACAACCAACTTCCTCAAGATAATTATCTGTTTAAGCATAGTACGTTTGGTGAATATCCGATGTTTATGAGTATTTATGATGTTGATAAATATCAGATTGTTATTTCTCGCAAACGCAATTAAGAAGTGGGGAAACCCAAGTCAAAAGTAAGGAGTGGTTTTTATGGTTAATCCGTATTTAGGCATGATGCAGATGATTGCCTTTAACTTTCCACCTGTACACTGGGCTGCGTGCAATGGCGCATTGATTCCTGTCAACGACAACCCAGCGCTATTTTCATTGCTCTCAGATACATTCGGTGGCGATGCACGAACGAACTTTGGATTACCTGATATGCGAGGGCGAGCGCCTGTTTATCAAGGTAAATACGGTATATTGCAACAAGGTCAGAAGGGCGGTTTTGAGGAAGTTACCTTGACTAATGCCCAGACGGGACATAACCACGATTTTCAAGTTGATTCATTAGAGGGGGATAGTTTCCTTCCATTTAGTAACGCCAATCCAACAGCGCGTTACACCATATCGACTGCAAACACGCAATTTCCGACTGGGGTAAAAAAGTTTTACGCGCAAAACTCAGGTGGTTTGGATACTTTGTCATCGCAAAGTATTGGCACTGTAGGGCAAAACGCACCTCATACTAATTTACAACCAACAACGGTTTTGGGTTTTGTGATTGCACTTAACGGTGCGTATCCGCCAAGAAACTAAGTAAAGGAGCATAATATGAGTGATGCATATTTAGGTGAAATTCGTATGTTTGCAGGCGTGTATTCACCATACCACTGGTCATACTGTGCAGGCCAGCTACAAGCGATAACGGATAACGAATCTTTATTTAGTCTATTGGGTAGTAATTATGGTGGTGATGGTCGATCCACTTATGGCCTTCCAGACATGCGAGGGCGAATACCAGTAGGTGACGGGCAGGGGCCAGGCCTGACAAATCGAGTGATAGGTCAGCGGTATGGTGTTGAACAAGTTGTGTTGTCGACCTCACAATTACCAGCACACAGTCACCCCGTACAAATAACTAGTGCGACGTCTGAGTTACAAGCCCCAGTTGATGGTCAATCTTATATTGGTAGCGAGTTACATTTTTTACCTGATTCTACCGCAGGGTTAGAAACGAACCCATTCAGCGCTCGAGCCATAGGCACAACCGGTGGTGATGAAGCGCACGAAAACAGAATGCCTATGCTGTATCTCGGTTTTATTATTTGTATGAACGGTTTGTACCCGTCTCGGAATTAAAGGAGTATTGAAATGGATCCCTTTATTGGTCAAGTTGATATGTTGCCATATACCTTCGCTCCGGTTAGTTATGCGTTTTGTGATGGCCAGTTTGTTGATATTTCACAAAATCAGGCATTGTTTGCTGTGATTGGTACCACTTATGGCGGCAATGGACAGACAAATATGCAACTACCAGATTTGCAAGGCAGAAGCCCAACCATGTTTGGTACTGGACCTGGTCTTTCTCCTGGAGATCTTGGTAATCGGGTTGGGTTACCGGATGTTGTGTTAATGGAGAGTGAACTTCCGTCACATACCCATGAATTATATGCAGGCAAAACCATCAAAGATGGTCTGGTTGATCGCTCCAATGGCACTGGTTTGTTATCTGCGGCAAGAGCCACCACTGGTGGTGTCGCCCGTGTATATTCTTCCGATGATTTGGGAGGCTCAAATATTACTTTGAATCCTCAAGCGATATTGAGTAATGGGCAAAATCAAGCGCATGAAAATAGACAACCATACCTTGCTGTACAATTTTGTTTGTGTATGGATGGTATTTTTCCTCCTAGGAGTTAAGAGAGCAGTTAGCGGTGAAATTATTGGGCTGTTTTTTAATTCTATTCGCATTTGGGGTTGTCGCTGACACCCCCAATAGACCCTTCATTACTTTTAAAAATGACCTTGAAGAAATTAGGTTATACCCATCAACTCAAACGGATATTTATAGCAGCAATATTGGATTAGATTTTTATTTAAATTACAAACTTATTGCTCAAATCGATAAACAAAAAGCACATGGCATTGAGTCGATAGCACCAAATCAAATACTTGCGGAAAATGTAGAGAGTGCAACCATCCTAATATCACCTGCACCGACACAGTTTTTATCTGTTTATGAACAGCTAAAGCAATTAAGTGGAGTGATCACTATACAGCCTGATTTTGCAATTGTGCGTGCACATAAACAAGCTGAACAAGCACCTAATAGTATATTGAAAGCGCAACAGGTCAGGAAACTTCACAGCCATCAATGTATTTCGTCTTATCATCCAAAACGCATAGCAATTATTGATGACGGTTTGAGTTTATCAGAGCCTGCACTTTCAACGTTTAATGTATTACTCGCATACGATGCAGACCGCCAACAACTTTTATCAAAAACACAGGTCACAAATGGTCATGGCAGCATGGTTGCGAATGTTATAGCGAGCAACCTTAAGTCACAGGCAATTGGCCAAAGCGCTCCCGCAGCTGAGCTTGTGAGTATTCAGCAAGCTAGCACACTTAATTCCGCAATGATCCTAGCATTCAGTGTGTCTCAAAAAATGCAGGTAGACATCATTAATAGCAGTTGGACATTGCCTTTTGTTTCCGAGTTGTTGGCTAATGTGATCCGCGATGGGCTAACTGAAGGGGGCATTTCTTACATAATCGTATCGGCAGGCAACCATGCACAGGATGCTTGTGTGAGCAATAAGCTGTCGTTGATAAAAGGCGTAACAACAGTTGGTGCATTATCTCTCGATGGAACAATTGCACCGTTTTCAAATTATGGCCGGTGCGTCGATGTATATGCACCAGGCGTCTTTTCTAAAAAAGAACAAGGTTCAAATCTCACTATACATGGGACGTCTTCGGCTGCAGCTTGGGTCACCGGAGAAGTGTCACACCTGTTGGGGTGTGGCCTGACAAACAATGAAATTAAACTCAATAATAATTATTAAGCTCGTTTGATTTTTTAAACAGAGACTGCGCGCTGTTAACTAAGGAGTAAAGGCATGCAAGGGTATCGTGAACAGGGTTATGGAAGTACTGGTGATGAGGCAGAGCTCGTCAACATTGACTTTGCGAGTGAATATAGTGAGAACTTTCCTAAGATCTTACAAGCTTTAGGGGTTTCACTGGCTGTGTCTAGCTATCAATCACATGCTGTGATGCTACTTAGAAGTAGAGGAACGGCACTCAATTGCAGTGTAAAAAAGTTTGTCAGACCAATGGGCGTCTGCGTTAGTGAAGATAGACTTTTAGTCAGCACCGTGAATCGAATTGTGAACTTTAAAGCAAGCAGCATGTCTCGAAAAAGTGTACTTAACGGTGAAGTTGACAATATTGACACTTTGGCAAGCAAATTAAGAGATGAGCAGCGCGATACCGATGCATTTAAATCGCTTAGAGCAGAGCAGATCAGTGCAATAAAGCAATGTGATGTCTTATTTACAGAGCGCTCTTCGTTAACGACGGGGACGCTCAATACTCACGATATCGCTTGGGGCGATGACGGCTTATGGGTCGTTAACTCAAGCTTTTCTTGTCTTGCGACCCTTTCTTCAGAATCAGGGTTTACACCCCGTTGGAAGCCGCATTTTATCAGCGAGTTAAAACCGCAAGACCGTTGTCATTTAAATGGTATGGCCATGTTAGATGGGCAACCTAAATATGTCACAACGTTCAACACCCAAGACTATCAAGATTCATGGCGCACCGAGCTAAATGGCACGTTAATGGATGTAGAAAAAAATGAAATACTCATCAGTGGACTATCAATGCCACATTCACCAAGATGCCATGGTGGGAAAGTCTACTTATGTAACTCAGGCGAAGGTGAAATACTGTGTTATGACCCAAAAACTTGTGAAAAATCAGTTTTATGCACATTACCTGGTTTTACACGTGGACTGACATTTTATGGTGATTTGATGTTGGTCGCGACCAGTCATGTGCGTTCGTCTACCGTGGTTAATGATATACCTTTAACCAAAGCGCATACTCAAAAAGATACTGTCTGTGGCATATGGATTATCAATAAGCACAACGGTGAGATCTTATCAAAATTACAGTTTAAAGGCGATGTCAGCCAACTTTACGATCTTTGCATCATTCCCAACTCTACGTTTCCTGAAATGATCAGCGGTGATGACGCTATTTCTGCACATTTATATGAGTTTACGAAGGAGGAATTGAAATGAAAAAACTTGATATGACGACCTCGATATTAGGGGTGATGATCCCATCACTGGTTGCTGCAAATTCTTCTTCAAATATTGCGGATAGTTACTTCTTGCCAAATCACGAAGTGCCATCGCTTAGCTCCATACAAGTTGCAGACAGTATTCATTTTAACAACCAGCAAAGTAATAAACAGGGTGAGGTTTTTGGCATTGCTGAGCATACAAAGCTGCAACCAAATAACCAAGATGATGCAGCATCAGCTACGTTGTCTTTTTTGGCAGCGCAAGGCTTACTTGACAGCCAAGGGATGGGAGCGACTCAAGTTAATGGTGAAGTAAGTATTGCCAAAGAGCTTGCAGCATCTTGCCAAGCCTCTTTTGGTTGTACTACCGCCTATGGTAGTCAAGCCAGTTGTGAAGCTGCGCCTGGGCCTGGTGTATGGTTCCCTGATACCAATGATTGTACCGCAGCAGCCCCTGACCCGGATATTAACTTAAAAGGTAATGGTCAATCAATTACATCTGGCACGACGGCATTAAGTGCAAGCAACCATACTGATTTTGGTTCTCACCAAACAGGTGGCAGCAATTTTACTCGTACGTTTACCATAGAAAATGTTATCGCAGCTTCTACGCTTAATTTGAGCGGCTCTCCATTGGTGAGCATTTCAGCTTCCAGTGACTTTTCAATATCTAGCCAGCCTGGCGCTAGTTCTTTAAATGGGGTAACCAGCACGACATTTGTTGTTCAGCTAGATCCGACCACGGTCGGCTCACCAAATGCAACGGTGACCATCACCAGTAATGATCCCAATGAAGGCACTTATACTTTTAAAGTCGGTGCCACAGTCACTGCGGCCAATACCGCACCTGTGGTAGATTTAGATACAGCAGCCGGTGGTAATAACAGGTCGTCCTCTTTCAGTGAGGGCAGTGGGGGGGTTGGCATTACTAACAGTGCCAGCGTCACAGATGCTGAGTCAGATACCATTAAAACGATTACGGTTTCTCTGACAAATGACCAAGACGGGGCCTCGGAAGGACTGAATGTCACAGGCGCGGCGCAAAATGCTTTAAATGGGGTATCGGGCAGCTCAGATATCACCCTGCAAGATACCATTTCGATTACAGGGGCGACGGCAACACTTTCCCAAGTACAGACATTTTTAGACGCCATAACCTATAACAATACATCGTCTACACCTAATACAACGGCGAGAACGGTAACGGTCGTCGTCAATGATGGTACTGATAATAGTGTGTCGCGCACCTCAACGGTGAGTGTCGCGAATGTCACTTCGACCACCTCGTCGGGTGCATCGTTCAATACCACAACTGGTGCTAATTTAAACCCCGCGATTTTATTCACCAGTGAAGATGAATCTTTAACCATAGCGCAAACATCACATGCGACAGGATCTACAGCGGATGGCGGCGGTGGCACGGATACCTTGAATGTGTCAGATGGTGTGGATATCAGTGGACTGACGACACTGACAAATTTTGAGACGTTAGAGGCGGCAAACAACGGTAACTTGACCTTAAGTGAGACTCAGCATGAATCGTTTAGCACTATAAATGGTGTGGGTACGAATCAGTTTACTATCTCAAGTGCCAATGGCGATGCAGCTGTGACGGGGGATGCGGACATTGAAACCTATGTGTTAGGTGCTGCCATGACATTCACTTTGGGCAGTGCGTCGCAAAATGTCTCGGGTAGTAGCTCAAATGATGTCATTAATGTCGCAGCGCTTACACCAACAGGCACGCTTGATGCTAGTGGCGGGACAGGAGATACACTGCGTCTATCAAATGGCGCGAATATCGCGGGTGCAACTGTCTCAAATACAGAAATACTGGAATTGAACTCGGGTGCTTCGGTGACCATGACCGAAGCTCAGCATGATAGCTTTAGCTCCATTACGGCAACCGGTACAGATACGATTACCATTTCAGCAGCCACAGATGGGTTAACAGGCAATGCTGCAATAGAGTCATACGTTCTATCCGTCGGGAATACATTTACACTGGGCAGCGCTGGGCAAAACTTAACAGGGAGTGGCAACAACGATACTGTTAATGTGGGGACTCTGACCGCGACAGGCACATTAGCAGGCGGTATTGGTACAGATACGCTTAGTGTCGGAAATGGCGGCAGTATTGCTGGTGCAACCGTTTCGGGTTTTGAAAACCTCACTTTATCAAGTGGCGCATCCGCAACATTTAGTGCTGCACAACTTTCTCAGTTTTCAGGCACAGTCACGGCTGCTGGTACAGAGACTGTCTCTGTGACAGGCGATGGGAATCTGTCAACGGTTGCTGGCATCGAAAACTATACCATTGGTGATGACAGTACAAACACCCGCACGGTAACGGTAGCTGCTGCTGGTCATTCAGTGACTGCGACCAGTGTCACTGATGCAGTGACTTTTGACGTTGGGACATTAACATTTATAGGTACGCTCACAGGGGAAAATACGTCCGCTGATACATTGAGCTTATCCAATGGCGCAGACATTAGCGGCGCGACTATTTCAAATATTACTAATCTTGCCTTGGCAACTGGCGCGTCGGTGACTATGACAGCAGCGCAAAATGAGAACTTTAGTGGCTCAATCACCGCAGGTGGTACAGAAACCATCGTTATCTCAGGTGATGGTGATATAACAACGCTCTCAAGCATAGAAAATTACACAGTAGGGGATGACTCTAGTAATACACGCACGATAAATGTAGGCGCAACAACAAGTGTTTCGGCAACATCGGTGACGGATGCAATTACTTTTAATATTGCAGGACAAAGCTTTTCGGGTTCGTTAACAGGTCAAGCGACTGCTGCCGACATCGTGTCTGCCAGTGATGGTGCAAATACAACAGGTGCAAGTTTTAGCAATGTGGGTACATTGTCATTGGCAAGTGGTGCAACAGTAACGATTGACGTTCAAAATGTTAGTGACTTTTCAACAGCAATAAATGGTGCTGCGGGGACTGAAACGTTAAATTTGGTCAGTGGTGGTACGTTTGACTTTAGTTCGACCAGTGTCTCAAGTATTGAGACCATCTCATTAGGCTCCAATAGCGTCACTTCGGTGACCATTACCGATAACTTTTCTTCAAATGGCGGGACAGTCACCGTTAGTAACTCATCAGGAGCAGCTATTAATGCTGGGGTTACCATTAACGCATCTGCGTTAGCAGGTGATAGCTTGGTGATTTCCGCAACCGATTTAACGGGTAATGATACTTTAACAGGGGGTGACAGCGCCGACACGATAAGACCAGGCTCGGGTACAGATTCGATAACGGGTAACGGTGGTAATGATAACTTTGTCGGTAGTGCCAGCGATTTAAATGGGGACACCATCGCCGACCTTGCTGTGGGAGATATGATCACGGTGACGGGGGTCACTGGATTAACCACAAGCAACGTCAGATTTAACGGTAATAGTACCTTACAAGTGGATACCGATGCGACAGACTTTGCAGCAGTTGAAATTGCCCTGACGCTAACAAATTCACCAGGCGCAAGTTTAGATTTCACAGTCGCCGATAGCGGTGCGAATACAGTGATCACCTTTATTGCTGCCAACGATGTGCCTGTGTTTAGCTCACTAAATGGATTGTCTACGTTTACAGAAAATGGCTCAGCGATTGCCATTGATAGTGATGCGACTGTAGCAGATACTGAATTGGATGCCTTAAATGGGGGCACGGGTAATTACAATGATGCATCTTTAACCATCACCCGAAATGGTGGCGCTAATGCACAAGATGTGTTTGCGAACTTGAGTTTGCTTGGCACGTTAACTCAGGGGAATACTTTTACTTACAATGGCACCAGTGTTGGTACTGTGACGACAAACTCGGCTGGTACGCTTGTTCTGACATTTAATACCAGCGCAACATCGGCCATTGTTGATGGTGTGATCCAATCTATTTCCTATAGCAATACATCGGATGATCCGCCTTCAAGCGTAACACTAAATTACACATTTAATGATGGTACAGCGAACAGCACAGGCACAAACCAAGCGGTTGTAAATATTACAGCGCAGAATGATGCACCAACAGATATCGCATTATCTGCAACGAGTATCAATCAATCGGCAACGGGGACAAGCGTGAATGTGGGCACGCTGTCGACCACGGATCTCGATAGTGCCAATGTGCATGCATATAGCCTAGTTAATAGTGGCAGCAGTGCCAGCGGTACTTGTACAAGTAATGCCGGAAACAGCAGTTTCCAAATTAGCAGCTCGAATTTACAAACTCAGTCGGCACTAAGTGCTGGGGATTATATTGTCTGTGTTCAGACAAATGATGGCACGACAACATTCCAAGAGTCATTTACTATCACTGTTGTAGATAATGTCGCGCCAAACGCCCCTTCCACGCCAGATCTGGATGCAGGTTCAGACACCGGTGGTTCAAATACCGATAATGTCACATCAGATACTACGCCAACATTCAGTGGTACAGCTGAGTCTGGCAGTACGGTAAGGTTGTACAGCGACCAGTCTGGAAACACAGTGATTGGCAGTGGTACCGCAACAGGCGGTAATTGGCAGATCACCACAAGTGCATTATCAGCAACGACTCATGCCATTACAGCTAAGGCTACGGATGCTAGCAATAATGAAAGTAGCGCTTCAAGTGCTTTGAATGTGACTATAGATACATCAGCACCAAACGCGCCGAGCACGCCGGACCTGTCAGCCAGTAGTGATTCAGGTTCGTCCAACACAGATAATATTACAAACGATACAACGCCAACGATCACGGGCACAGGTACTACAGGTGACACTATTAACTTGTCATCCAATTTAGATGGTAATATCGGTAGTACGACTGTCTCGGGTGGTGCTTGGAGCATCACATCGTCTACGTTACAAGCGGGCAGTCATACTATTTCAGCGCAGTCTGTTGATAATGCAGGTAATACGGCGAACTCAGCGAGTAATTTATCGCTCACCTTAGACACGCAAGCCCCCAGTGGGCAAAGCGTTGCCTTGGGTGATACTTTATATTCCAACACCGAAAAAACCGCGGCTTCGTTTAGCTTTAGCAATGCCGAAGTAGGCGCAACCTACAGCTATACCATTTCGAGTAGCAATGGCGGCACGTCAGCAACGGGCAATGGCACAGTGACTTCTGCAAGCCAAACCATTTCTAATATAGATTTAAGTGCACTGAACGACGGTACGCTTACGCTGTCAGTGACGCTGACGGATACCGCAGGTAACGCGGCCACAGCGGTTACCGCAACCAGTGAGCTAGATACCAGTGCGCCAAGCGGTCACAGTGTGGCACTTAATGACACCAGCTATAACAGCACAGAAACGGGCAGTGCGAGCTTTAGCTTTAGCAGTGCAGAAGTGGGCGCGAGCTATACCTATACATTAAATAGCAGCAATGGCGGCACAGCGGTGACAGGCAACGGTAATATCACCAGCGCCTCACAAACGGTGAACATTGCAGATATCAGCGGGTTAAACGATGGCACACTCACGCTGTCAGTGACGGTCTCAGATGCGGCGGGCAATGCAGCCACAGCAGTAACAGACACTGCAACGCTTGATAAAACCAAGCCGACGGTAACCACTTTCAGTGCCTCAGACACCAACCTCAAAGCCGGTGAAACGGCGACGATTTCCATTGTATTGAGCGAAGCCAGTACGACCTTCACTTCATCAGACATTACCGTATCAGGTGGCTCACTGAGTAACTTCAGTGCGACTTCAAGCACACAATATAGCGTGCTCTTTACGCCAATGGCGGACTCAGAAACGAATGCCACGCTAGACATCGCGGCAGATACCTTTAGTGATGCAGCCGGCAATAACAACACCGCAGCAACGCAGTTGCCTATTACGGTGGACACCAAAGCGCCAATAGGTCACAGCGTGTCGCTGGGCGATACCTTATATTCCAACACTGAAAAAACCGCGGCTTCGTTTAGCTTTAGCAATGCCGAAGTAGGCGCAACCTACAGCTATACCATTTCGAGCAGTAATGGCGGCACATCAGCAACGGGCAATGGCACGGTGACCTCTGCAAGCCAAACCATTTCTAATATAGATTTAAGTGCACTGAACGACGGTACGCTTACGCTGTCTGTGACACTGACGGATACCGCAGGTAACGCAGCATCAGCGGTGACGGCGACGAGTACACTAGATACCAACGCGCCAAGTGGTCACAGTGTGGCACTCAATGACACCAGCTATAACAGCACAGAAACGGGCAGTGCGAGCTTTAGCTTTAGCAGTGCAGAAGTGGGCGCGAGCTATACCTATACATTAAATAGCAGCAATGGCGGCACAGCGGTGACAGGCAACGGTAATATCACCAGCGCCTCACAAACGGTGAACATTGCAGATATCAGCGGGTTAAACGATGGCACACTCACGCTGTCAGTGACGGTCTCTGATGCGGCGGGCAATGCAGCCACAGCAGTAACAGACACTGCAACGCTTGATAAAACCAAGCCGACGGTAACCACTTTCAGTGCCTCAGACACCAACCTCAAAGCCGGTGAAACGGCGACGATTTCCATTGTATTGAGCGAAGCCAGTACGACCTTCACTTCATCAGACATTACCGTATCAGGTGGCTCACTGAGTAACTTCAGTGCGACTTCAAGCACACAATATAGCGTGCTCTTTACGCCAACGGCGGACTCAGAAACGAATGCCACGCTAGACATCGCGGCAGATACCTTTAGTGATGCAGCCGGCAATAACAACACCGCAGCAACGCAGTTGCCTATTACGGTGGACACCAAAGCGCCAATAGGTCACAGCGTGTCGCTGGGCGATACCTTATATTCCAACACTGAAAAAACCGCGGCTTCGTTTAGCTTTAGCAGTGCCGAAGTAGGGGCAACCTACAGCTATACCATTTCGAGCAGTAATGGCGGCACATCAGCAACGGGCAATGGCACGGTGACCTCTGCAAGCCAAACGATTTCTAATATAGATTTAAGTGCACTGAACGACGGTACGCTTACGCTGTCTGTGACACTGACGGATACCGCAGGTAACGCAGCATCAGCGGTGACGGCGACGAGTACACTAGATACCAACGCGCCAAGTGGTCACAGTGTGGCACTCAATGACACCAGCTATAACAGCACAGAAACGGGCAGCGCGAGCTTTAGCTTTAGCAGTGCAGAAGTGGGCGCGAGCTATACCTATACATTAAATAGCAGCAATGGCGGCACAGCGGTGACAGGCAACGGTAATATCACCAGCGCCTCACAAACGGTGAACATTGCAGATATCAGCGGGTTAAACGATGGCACACTCACGCTGTCAGTGACGGTCTCTGATGCGGCGGGCAATGCAGCCACAGCAGTAACAGACACTGCAACGCTTGATAAAACCAAGCCGACGGTAACCACTTTCAGTGCCTCAGACACCAACCTCAAAGCCGGTGAAACGGCGACGATTTCCATTGTATTGAGCGAAGCCAGTACGACCTTTACTTCGTCAGATATCACCGTATCAGGTGGCTCACTGAGTAACTTCAGTGCGACTTCAAGCACACAATATAGCGTGCTCTTTACGCCAACGGCGGACTCAGAAACGAATGCCACGCTAGACATCGCGGCAGATACCTTTAGTGATGCAGCCGGCAATAACAACACCGCAGCAACGCAGTTGCCTATTACGGTGGACACCAAAGCGCCAATAGGTCACAGCGTGTCGCTGGGCGATACCTTATATTCCAACACTGAAAAAACCGCGGCTTCGTTTAGCTTTAGCAGTGCCGAAGTAGGGGCAACCTACAGCTATACCATTTCGAGTAGCAATGGCGGCACATCAGCAACGGGCAATGGCACGGTGACCTCTGCAAGCCAAACGATTTCTAATATAGATTTAAGTGCACTGAACGACGGTACGCTTACGCTGTCTGTGACACTGACGGATACCGCAGGTAACGCAGCATCAGCGGTGACGGCGACGAGTACACTAGATACCAACGCGCCAAGTGGTCACAGTGTGGCACTCAATGACACCAGCTATAACAGCACAGAAACGGGCAGCGCGAGCTTTAGCTTTAGCAGTGCAGAAGTGGGCGCGAGCTATACCTATACATTAAATAGCAGCAATGGCGGCACAGCGGTGACAGGCAACGGTAATATCACCAGCGCCTCACAAACGGTGAACATTGCAGATATCAGCGGGTTAAACGATGGCACACTCACGCTGTCAGTGACGGTCTCTGATGCGGCGGGCAATGCAGCCACAGCAGTAACAGACACTGCAACGCTTGATAAAACCAAGCCGACGGTAACCACTTTCAGTGCCTCAGACACCAACCTCAAAGCCGGTGAAACGGCGACGATTTCCATTGTATTGAGCGAAGCCAGTACGACCTTCACTTCATCAGACATTACCGTATCAGGTGGCTCACTGAGTAACTTCAGTGCGACTTCAAGCACACAATATAGCGTGCTCTTTACGCCAACGGCGGACTCAGAAACGAATGCCACGCTAGACATCGCGGCAGATACCTTTAGTGATGCAGCCGGCAATAACAACACCGCAGCAACGCAGTTGCCTATTACGGTGGACACCAAAGCGCCAATAGGTCACAGCGTGTCGCTGGGCGATACCTTATATTCCAACACTGAAAAAACCGCGGCTTCGTTTAGCTTTAGCAATGCCGAAGTAGGCGCAACCTACAGCTATACCATTTCGAGTAGCAATGGCGGCACGTCAGCAACGGGCAATGGCACAGTGACCTCTGCAAGCCAAACGATTTCTAATATAGATTTAAGTGCACTGAACGACGGTACGCTTACGCTGTCTGTGACACTGACGGATACCGCAGGTAACGCAGCATCAGCAGTCACCGCAACCAGTGAATTAGATACATCCAGCCCATCAGTGACAACATTCAGTGCGTCAGATACGGCACTCAAGATTGGTGAAACTGCGACGGTTACTATTGTATTGAGTGAGTCGAGTGATAATTTCACAGTAGATGATGTGAGCGTTTCAGGAGGGACTTTAAGCAAATTCACTGCTACTTCAGGAACACAGTATAGCTTGGTGTTCACGCCGAGTGAAAATTCAGAAGCGGATGCTACGCTTGATATTCTTGCTGACAAGTTTACCGACAGCGCTGGCAACCCAAATACAGCGGCGCAGCAAATCACCTTGAGTGTCGATACCAGTACGCCGACAGGGCAAGCTGTAAATATAGATCAGGCTCTTATCAATAGAGATAATGAGTCTGCTCTGAGTTTTAGTTTAACTGGTCTGGAGAGCTCGGGTACATTCACATACAGCATTACAGATGCAAATAATGCCTCGGTGACTGGCAATGGCAATATTACAGCTGCTACCGCGCAAGTATCCGCGATTGATGTGAGTAATCTAGCTGAAGGTACTTTAACGTTAACGGTAATCGTGACAGATGCGGCCGGAAATAGTGCAAATCAGATTTCAGACACTGTTACTAAAAAGTATAATGTGGCGCCGACTCTATCTGGCCAGCCTACAACGTCGATTGCGCAAGGCCAAGCATATAGCTTTACACCTACTTTGGTTGATCCTGATGAGCAAGATACACACACTTACAGCATCACTAACTTACCTAGTTGGTTGACGTTTAGTACAACGACAGGTGTACTTTCTGGCACGCCAGCGGATGCTGATGTAGGCGAGTACAATGGCATTGTGATTTCGGTGAATGATGGCACTGATTCAGCGTCATTGGCGAGCTTTAATATTGAAGTGACCAATGTTAATGATGCGCCAAGTGGCACAGCGTTTAATTTTGCCACTCAAGAGGCTGGCACGCTGAGCGTAACAGCGCAAGCGGGCTTACTCAGTACAGCAACTGATGATGATACTGATAACGGAGATACGCTCACTGTGGAACAGGTTACCGCTCCTTCATTTGGTCAGTTGACACTTAATACAGATGGCAGCTTTACCTATCAGCATGATGGTAGCGAAAACCATACTGATCAATTTACCTATCGGGTTAAAGATGCATCAAACGCGACATCTGATACCTATACGGTGACGATTAATGTCACGCCAGTTGCGGATGCGCCAACAGCGGTGAATGATGTGTTGACCGTGGTTGAAGATAATGCAGGTAACATAGATTTATTGGCTAACGACAGCGATCCTGAGCAAGATATGGTGGCCTCTTCTGCGACGGTTGTTACGGCACCTAGCAAAGGGAGTGTGAGCCTATTAAATGGGGTTGCGACCTATACACCAAATGCCAATGAAAATGGTGTTGATACATTCACTTATACTGTCAAAGATGCGCAGCAAAACACCTCTAATACGGCGACGGTGACGGTGACCATTACCGCGGATAATGACCTCCCTGTAGCGAAAGAGTTAGTTATCAATACATCTGAGGATACTCATTCAGATCCGCTGCAAGTTCGTGCGCAGACTACGGATATAGAGGATGGTATACCAACAGGAGACTTGGCAATATCGACTCAGCCAAGTAAAGGTAGTGTTGTTATTGACCAACAGCAGGGTACGTTTGTTTATCAACCTGCTGCGAATCAAACAGGCTCAGATAGCTTTGCTTACACGGTAGCAGATAGCGCTGGGGCTATATCAGCACCGATGACAATTACCGTGAATATTGGTGCGGTAAACGATAAACCTGTGGCCGCTGCTGATAGCGTCATAACCGATGAGGATGTGAGCACTCTGTTGTCGATTTTATCAAACGACAGTGATGTAGAAGATCAAGGTTTCAACGGGGCGAATATTACACTTGAGGATCAAGGTAATGGCGCGGGTAGCTATGAAAAAGCCTTGGTGACTATCCAAGCTGACGGACAGCTTAATATTGCGCCTGTTGCAAACCAGAATGGCACCTTCACGTTTAACTATACCCTGACTGACAGTGAAGGTTTAACCTCTGATCCTGCCCAAGTAACAGTCACTTTAACCCCAGTGAATGATGCGCCAGTGGCCGTTGATAACACTGCGAGCTTACAAGAAGAGGGCTCATTTGAAGTGAACGTCTTGGGCAATGATACGGACGTAGATGAAAATGATAGTTTTAATTTTGCTAGTGTAACTGTGGTTGATCAGCCTCAATTTGGTCAGGTGGTTGTCAATGCGCAAGGCGGGATTGTGTATACCCCGAACGAGCATTACTTTGGCGATGATACTTTTACATATACGGTTCAAGATGCAGCGGGCGCAACGTCTAATAAAGCCACGGTGACAATGACGGTGACCCCTGTGAACGATGCACCGATTGCGCAGGCTCAAAACCTGAATTTAGATGAAGATGGCAGTTTACTTATTACGCTCAGTGCGACTGATCAGGAAAATGATACGCTGAGCTACCGCGTTGTCACAGGTGTGTCTAGCGGGACATTGGTGCAGCAATCAGATACAACTTGGTTATATACACCAACATCAAATTTCAACGGGGTAGACGCCTTCACCTTCTTATCAAATGATGGTACAGATGACTCTGCGGCTGCAACTGTATCTTTGACAGTCAACGCGGTGAATGACCAACCTACGGTCACAGGGCAAGCTGTTAGCGCAGATGAAGAGACGCAGGTAAATATTACTCTCAGTGCAGAAGATATAGATAACGATAATCTTACTTACCTACTTGTTGGTGAGCCAAGCAATGGTAGCTACTCACTCAATGGCAATGTGTTGAGCTATACAGGTAACTTAGATTACTTTGGAGCGGATAGCTTTACCTTTAAAGTGAACGATGGTCAGGTAGACTCAGAATTAGCGACGGTGAATATCACTGTTAATAATATCAATGATGCGCCAACGATTTCAGGTAGTCCAAGTAACCAAGTTAATGAAGACAGTGCATACAGTTTTGTGCCTACTGCTGAAGATAAAGATGGCGACAATTTAACATTCGCCATTGAAAACTTACCGAGTTGGATGTCCTTCGATAGCACAACGGGTGCAATATCAGGCACACCTGTCAATGCAAATGTTGGCTATACACAGGCATTGTGATCAGTGTTTCAGATGGTACAGAAACAGTCGCACTCACTGCGTTTAACATTACCGTTGTTAATACCAATGACGCACCAACGATAAGCGGCGCACCTTCAACATCTATTAATGAAGACAGTGCGTATAGCTTTACCCCAAGTGCAACGGATATTGACGGGGATACCTTAACCTTTAGTATTCAAAATGCACCAGCTTGGATTGAGTTTAATACTGCCACAGGAGAAATGACAGGCATACCGCTTGACGCCAATGTTGGTACTGACACTAATATTATTGTTTCTGTCAGCGATGGTCAGGTAAGTGCGTCATTAGCGGCATTTGATATTGTTGTTAATAATACTAATGATGCTCCGACAGCACTTGCACCAAGCTACAGCATTAGCGAGGGAGCAACACTAAATGTAAGCAGTGTTGAAGGCTTGCTAAGCGGTAACTTTGCCCTTGACGATGATTTAGATAGCAATGATGTATTGTCGATTGTTGATTTAACTCAGCCAACGTTTGGCACTTTGATTGTGAATGCAGATGGCAGCTTTACCTACGCGCATAACGACAGTGAAACGCAAAGTGATAGCTTTACTTATCGACTACAAGACAGCTTTGGTGCTCAATCTACGGTTGTGACTGCAAGTATTGCAATCACGCCAGTGTCAGAGCCTCCTGTTGCTGTAGATGACAATGCGCAAACCAATGAAGATGTGCCAGTGACGGTAAATCTATTGAGCAATGACACGGATCCTGAAGGGGATATTGTGGCCTCTTCTGCTGTTGTCGTTGATCAACCAGCTATTGGCTCTGTATTAATTGAAAATGGAGTGGCGACTTATACACCTAATCAAGATGTAAATGGCACTGATTTATTTACCTATATTGTATCAGACCAAGATTCTAATAATTCAGACAAAGCCACTGTATCGATCACCATTTCGGCGATAAATGATGTGCCACAAGTTGAAGACATCACAGTGAATATCGACGAAGATGCTGAACAAACCAGCATCAATGTCAGGGCCTTTGCAACGGATATTGAAGATGGTATCCCTGCTGGCGATATTGCAGTCGTCACTGCACCACAAAAAGGCCGTGCCGTGTCTAATGATGATACTGGCTCAATTGAGTATACGCCGTTTGAAGACGATGAAGGTACAGACAGCTTCACTTATACAATTGCAGATAGCAACGGAGCTGTTTCTGATTTGGCCACTGTGTCAATTAATATTGGTGAAATAAATGACGCGCCAATCGCAGCGGATGATAGTGTAACAACGCAAGAAGATACACAGATCACGCTTAATGTCTTATCAAATGATACTGATGTTGAAGACGAAGGGTTTAACGGCGCGAATATTACTTTACAAACTAATGGGGTGTTTGATTTCGCAACGGTGGATATCTTAACAGATGGTCAATTGCAAATTACTCCGACACAAGACCAAAATGGTCAGTTCAGCTTCACTTATACGTTGAACGACAGTGAAGGGTTGAGCTCCTTGCCTGCCACAGTTAATCTGACAATTGAAGCTGTGAATGATGCACCAGTGGCCATTGATGATATAGCTGCCCTTGAAGAGGAAGGGGCGTTTGCGGTGAATGTGCTGGGCAATGATACAGACGTGGATGGTAACAATGAAATAGACCCATCAAGTGTGACAATTGTGAGCTCTCCAGCAAAAGGTCAAGTCAGTATTGATGGGCTTGGTCGAATTGTATACACCGCCAATACTAATGAAGTGGGTAATGATACTTTTACTTACACAGTCAAAGACACCTCAGGCCTAGAGTCCAATGTCGCCACTGTGACAATGAGCATAGATAATGTCAACGATGCGCCAGATGCCCAAGATGATAGCTATTCAGAAGAGACCTTTGATGAAGCTACTGGCACATACCGCTTAGCAGTACTTAGCAACGACAGCGATGTGGATTCTGGGGATTCTCTGACGCTTTTAAGTGCTCAAGCGTCAGTTGGCAGTGTACAAGTAGAAGGTAATGAGCTGGTTTACACACCCGAAGATACGTTTAACGGGGTGGTGATCATCGACTATGTCATTAAGGATGAGGCCGGGGAAATTAGCAGAGCGGTTGCTGAGCTTACTGTGGTCAGAAATGATGCGCAGGGCACACCTCCAACAATTAACGTGCCAGCAGATATTAATGTCAATGCAACGGCTTTATTCACTAAAGTGGAGCTTGGCAATGCAACAGCTACAGACAGTAATGGCAATGTCATTGGCGTATCACTTGTGGATAATAATGTGTTGTTCCCTCCAGGTCGCCACCTTGCGACATGGCGAGCTCAAGATAGCAATGGTTTGAGCACATTTGCCACACAAAATGTATTTGTGAATCCTCTCGTTTCTTTAGCTAAAGACACACAATTATCTGAAGGTCAAAGCTTTGCATTAGGCGTCTTCTTAAATGGTGAGGCCATAGAGTATCCAGTACAAATACCTTATACAGTATCTGGTACGGCGAATAGTTCAGATCATTCACTTAGCAATGGTACGCTTTCGATAGCGTCTGGCATCGAGGGTGAGATCACCTTCAGTATTTTTGAAGATGGACTGAGTGAGGGTAACGAAACCATTATAATCACACTTGATGACTCATTGAATCGAGGCGCTAAATTCTCCACCCAAGTGACTATTGTTGAAGAAAATGTCGCGCCTAGTATTGTTCTTAGCGCTAGGCAAGACAACGAGTTACGTACGACCGTAACGGCAAGTGAGCAATTGGTGACTGTGTCGGCGCAGGTGAGTGATCCGAATATTGGTGATAGTGTGCAGTTACAATGGAGTGCACTAGATAATGAGTTACAGAATATCAGTACAGTAGAAAATGAATTTATCTTCTCAGCTCAATCTCTTAGCACCGGTATTTATGGGGTTTCAATTACCGCGACGGATGATGGTGAGCCAAGCCTCGCTAGTACAGCCCAAATCTACCTAGAGGTCGTGCCTGAACTAGTTGTTCTGACGGACCAAGATACGGATGGCGATTTAATTCCAGATAATGAAGAGGGCCATTCTGATTCCGATAATGATGGTATTCCAGACTTTCAAGACGCGATAACTGATTGTAACGTTATGCAAGAGCAGGCACTTGAATCTTCTCAATTTTTGATTGAGGGCGAGCCAGGTGTATGCATCCGTAAAGGTGTAACGATTGCGCAGAATTCGACTGGCGGTGTACAACTCCTGCCTGAAGAATTACAACAAGATGATACCGCTACCAATATAGGGGGGTTATTTGATTTCATCGCTGTTGGTCTTCCGCAAGCGGGTGATAGTTATAGCATTGTTATTCCACAGCGTAACCCGATACCTATAAATGCAGTATATCGAAAATTAGTCGGTACTCAGTGGGTTGATTTTGTCATTGATGAACAAAACAAAATCTACTCTTCACTCGGAGAACCAGGATATTGTGCCCCTCCAGGAAGTGAGGTTTGGCAAGAGGGACTCACTGAAGGTGATTGGTGTGTCAAACTACAGATTGTAGATGGCGGACCAAATGATGACGATGGCATAGCTAATGGTAGCATCATCGACCCAGGGGGGGTTGCAATTGTCAATAATGGTAACTCTTTACCTGTTGCTGTTGCTGATGAGAAAATTGTGGGTTCTGGACAAGCTATTCAGATAGACGTGCTTGCAAATGACACAGACGCCGATGGTGATGCTTTAACTATCACAAGTGCATCAGCTGATTTTGGTACTGTCGTGATTGAAGACAATAAATTGCTTTATACACCACCTCAAACTTTTGTTGGTACTGCAACGATTCAATACAGTATCACAGATGGGCAAGGCGGAACGGCGAGCAATACGGTCACAGTTAATTTGACTGTGAATTCAGCTCCCACAACGACATTAGATGTAGCATCGACGACGGATCAAGCATCAATCATCTTAAATGTATTGGAGAATGATTTTGATGCTGATGGGGATACATTCTCAGTCATTGAAGCTGTCGCACAAAATGGCACCGTCAGTATTAATTCAGATGGGACCATTTCATATACACCTAAATCTGGTTTTGAAGGTGTAGATATCGTGACATACACAGTTTTAGATAGTAAAGGTGCGATTTCCAAGGGAATAGCGCAAGTTACCGTTACAGCTTACAAAGCTGTCGCAATTGAAAATACGTCATCAGGCAGCCTAGGAGGGGGACTTATTTTGATACTTTCAGCATTATTAGTACGTAGACGCAAATCGGTATTACCAAGTTTTGCACTGGTCTCTTTAAGTTGTATTTTACCTTCTACTGCTTATGCGGATGGTTGGGTTTTAAAAGGCACACTTGGACAAGCACATGCTGCGGAGCGAGTAGATAATAACTCTGGCCTGCAAATCAAAAATATAGATAACACCAGTGAATCATGGTCCGTAAGTAGCTATTATGAGTTGCTCCCAAATTGGCATGTCGGGATCGGGTATGTTGATTTAGGGCAAGGGCGGGTTGACTTTGAGGGGGAGAGTTTATCGCCAGCAGAGTCACATCTAGCTGTTTCTCGTATTGCACCGGTATTGCCCGAAGGCTTTACATTACAAGTCAATTATGACCTTTACCGTTGGCAAAAATTAACGGCAGAGGTCTTCGTTGGTGTATTCGACTGGGAGTATAAAATTACCAGTACACGAGATGAGCGTTTTTTACAAACTTATGAGGCTGCTGAAACAAATGCTTTTATGGGCGCTGAGTTGGGTTATCAGTTAAGTGAACGTGTAGAGTTAGGCGTTCAGTATCGGTATTTTGATATAAGCGAGAATAATATAAATGAGGTGTCAATGCTGATGGCTGTGAAGTTTTAACCTTCATTGGACTTTGCAAGGGCTGTTTAATTAACAGCTCTTGCAGATAAGTTTATCATTCGTAGCTGTTTTCCCCCATTAAGTATGCTAGAAATACTAAGAGCCTACTTGAGCTGTGTTATAAAGCGTTTTATGACTTACTTCCTAATAAAATTAAGCCTAAAGAACACGACTTCTTAGCCAGCACTTATTCTTCATTTACAAAATTCATTGATATCTTTTGTGGTCTTTCAAAGTGACGTGTTAACCCAGGCGAATGTGTGTGCTCGAATAAGATTCTAGATTTAATGATGTGAGTTCATGAAGCGATTATGTTAGAGCCGCTTCTTATTTTTTAGCATAGTAATATATCTTGTCTACTGTATTCTCAAACTATTTGTATGTAATTGACCCTTGTTTATTGTTCCTCTCTGAACATTTGTATTCAGCCATTTACCCATCCTCAGAAATTTTGGCTCAGGTGCATATGCTTTTTATCAGGGAAGTACCTAAGTGCTTAGACATATCTTATTGAGGTAATGATAAAATTTTTCACTCAATTTTAGCAGCTATATTCCACCAACAGAAAGCTAACTGCTTGTCATTTTTTTACCGTGAAATTCAGGTTTATCACCTGGATATCGGGGAAGTATTTTCATGTATATATTCATATTTATTGTCTGAAATATAATTATCGTTTTTGAGTGTTATGGTGTGGATATGAATTTTCTATTTTTTGTTTGGGTTAAATTAGGTGCTATTAATATTGTTATAAAAGCAATTGGGTTTATATTTTGTTTATGGTGTTAATTTTTTGTTTGGCCCCTGGCTGTGCGCTACTTTTACTAATGGCGAGTTCATTAATTAATCTATATATAGGAAATCATTACTTTTATTGAACATGAAAAGATTAATTTAATTTAAAATTAAGTATTTTTCATTGATTTTAATTTCGCTAAAGTGTATAAATCCGGTAATTTAAAGTGGTCTGATGTTTTTAAAGGGAATTAATGCAACCTAATTTAAGTGTGGCTTTACCTGAAAAGTTTTATATTTCAAGTTTGGCGCTTTTAAAGTTCTTAGTAGTCACGTTCTCGTGTGCTATTTCCGTTGTGTATTTTGAAAACTTCTATTACAAATATAACTATCCGAAATGGGTAGTTTTTGACTTGTTCTGTATTCTATTATTAGCTTATTCAGTTTATTTTTCGCCTAGAATTAGAGCCAATTTTTTAAGTGTAATAATTGCTTCTTTGACTGTATCTATGCTCATAACTTTGACCTGGGCTCCGAACAAGTTTGAGGGGGTGCTTTTTGTTTGTAGGTTTTTGGCATTTTCTTTGTCAATATTTACAGTGGCTTCTATAGTTCCAAAAGATAAGTTAATTGAGATACTTATGGATGGCGTATTCTATAGTTCAATCCTATTTTGTATCGTAATAATTTATAATAGGTATTGGTTAGCAATTCCTTATTCAAATACCAACTTTTCCCCTATTGGCTTTGTGAATTATCTTGGGCAAGTATTAAATATTTGGATCCCTATACTTGTTCTTTCTATATACAACAGGCGAGAGTCTAAAGTTTTTTTAATACTTGGTTTAGCAAGTTTGTCAGTACTGATTAATTTGCTTGTTGAATCACAAACTCGCGGCACGATCTTAGGGTTGTTAGCTGCTGAGATGATTGTTTTGTTTGTCATTTTGCTTAAAGCAAAAAAGCTTGCCTTTAAGTACCTATCAATATCAGTTGCTTTTTTATTTGCAGTCGTGACGTTTAACTTAATGAAGACATCCGGGGCGGCTGTTTTACAGAACCAAATCAATTCTATTCAAGAAATGAATACAGGTAGAGGAAGCGTTTTTTTTAACACCATTGATATGATAGAAGACAACCCTCTTGGTGTAGGTGTGAATAACTTTGAGTATATTCATCAAAAATATGCACAAGCAGGAACGCCAAATACTTCTCCCTATGTGTCAAATATGAGCATATTATCCTCTCCTTATAATATTTTACTAAAATTTTACAGTGAACTAGGGTTTTTTGGTGGCAGCTTATTTTTAGTCTTATTCTGTCTTGTTTTTATCAAAGCTCTTTTGAATTTTTTTAAAGGCGAATTTATTGATGCGTGGATTTTTATGGCGGTCTTCTCACTGTTTTTCCATGCGATGTTCAGTTCAGTATTTCTCACTCCGGTAAGCTTATTTTTTTCAATTACATTATTCGCGGCCGTTTTTTCTAGAGAAAGTGTAGATGAAGCTAAGCCAATTGGTATGAGATTAGAATGGATTGTCGTTCCGCTTATGCTTTTACTAGGTTATTTATCTTTCGTAAAAACGGCATCGGCTAATTTAACCGCTAAAGGCTATCGAGTTGGTAATACAGAACTCGTTGAAAAGTCATTTGAATTAAATTCATATGATTATTTGACTTCATTGAGACTATACAGGCTGTATCTCATAAAAGAAGGTGACAAACAGCAAGCATTAGCGAGTTTAGAACACGCAATCAATTTGTATCCATATAACATCTATATGTTAATTAAAGCCGGAGAAGTTGCTTCGCAGCTAGGTTTAAATGATAAAGCGGAAGCATATAAACAGCGCGCATTAGAGATTTATCCTAATAACCCTCAAGCCAAGTTAATTAATACGGGAGGGGGACAGCGACAATAGTTAAAACAACTTTCATTCTCTTATAAACAACGCGAGTTCAATGATGAACGTTATTTTTAATGAAGGAAGACAATTAAAAATGAAAAGATTACATTATTTTACCTTGACGCTACTTACTTGCGTCAGCATATCAGGGTGTGGTGGTAGTGATAGCCAGACATCCAATAATGGTGATGGAAGCCCATCCATTACTCAACCAGAGCCCAAACCTGATCCTGCGCCAGGCAAAAAAGTAGCAGAGCACAATGTGAAAACATCTAAATTAGGTGGTAGTCGAGTTCAGGAGACAACTTCTGGCGCTCATGACTTGGCCGCCTCAGTTTCAATTGTTACTCAAAAAGCAAGCTCTGAAAATTATAGCTTATCAAACGCTGCAACAAATTAATCAAAGAATAAATAAAGGGAATATATGTTTACTAAAAATGCCATAGCAGTTGCTCTTGCAGCTGTGAGTGTGATGTCTGCACCAGTTATTGCAGCTCAGCTGAATCATCAAGGTACATTAACAAACTCGAACACGCAGGAAGCTGTGAATGGCACAGTTTCGATGACATTTAAGCTTTACTCTCAAGATCAAGTTGTCTGGGAGTCAACACAAAATGTTGAAGTAGTTGATGGGGCTTACTCTATCAGACTTGGTGAAAATAACCCAATCGATGCTTCAGTTTTTAAAAATAAAGATTTAGAGCTTGGTATTACTGTTGGTGACGACACTGAAATGTCGCCTCGTCTGAGCATAGATACTGCACCTAGTGCTTACCATGCAGACGTAGCCAGTAAAGTTGAAGGCGAAGTAGATGCAACGTCTGTGTCTGTTGGTGGAAATGTGGTAATCGATGAAAATGGTCGATGGTTAGGTGATACAACGGGGCTGCGCGGTGAAGATGGCATAGATGGAGTTAACGGCCAAGACGGTCAACCTGGTGCTCAAGGTGAGAAAGGTGAAACAGGTGCTCCTGGTGCTCAAGGTGTCCCAGGTGAAAAAGGCGACACGGGCGCTCAAGGTGAAAAAGGTGACACGGGTGCTCAAGGTGAAAAAGGCGATACGGGTGCTCAAGGTGAAAAAGGCGAGAAAGGCCTTCAAGTAAGAGGTCAATGGAGTGATGTTGATGCTTACGCAGTGGATGATGTTGTTTCTTTTGGAGGGAGCATTTACATCGCCGTTGCTGCTATCAATGCTCCAGAAGAAGAACAAGTTAATCTAGACCCTGTATCAGCGCCAGATGTGTGGACTTTATTGGTTGCGAAAGGTGAACAAGGCATACAAGGTGAGCAAGGTATTCAAGGCTTGCCTGGTGCGCAAGGTCTCCCAGGAGAACAGGGCCTTCCTGGTACTGCTGGTGAAAAAGGCGAAAAGGGTGAGCAAGGTATTCAAGGTAATCCTGGTGCTCCTGGTGCCCAAGGTGAACAAGGCATTCAAGGTATCCCCGGGGAAAAGGGCGAACAGGGTATTCAAGGTATTCAGGGTGAGCAAGGTGCCCAAGGTGAAAAGGGCGATCGCGGCTTACAAGTAAGAGGGGAGTGGAATGGTAGCCTAGCATATGCCGTTGACGATGTAGTTTCTTTTGAAGGTAGTGTATACATTTCTGTGATTGAAATTGCTGCCCCGATTGTTGAAGGTGATATTAATTTGGCACCGATCGCTGCGCCAGGCGTATGGACTTTGCTTATAGCGAAAGGAGAGCAAGGCCTTCAGGGTGAACGTGGTCTTCAAGGTGAGCCGGGTGTTCAAGGTATTCCTGGTGAAAAAGGGGAACAAGGTCTTCAAGGTGAAAAAGGTGATAAGGGAGACAAGGGCGACGTAGGTGCGCAAGGTATCCAAGGTGAAAAAGGAGATCAAGGCCTTCAAGGTGAGAAAGGTGATAAGGGAGACAAGGGCGACGCAGGTGCGCAAGGTATCCAAGGTGACAAAGGTGATCAAGGTCTGCCAGGCCTGAAAGGTGACAAGGGTGATACCGGTTTACAAGGTATCCAGGGTATTCAAGGTATCCAAGGTATACAGGGTATACAGGGTGAAAAAGGCGAGCAAGGCATCCAAGGCATCCAAGGTATTCAGGGTGAAAAAGGTGATCAGGGTGAAAAGGGTGAAAAGGGTGATAAGGGTGACCGTGGCCTTGTCATCAAGGGCAATTGGAGCGCTACAGATGCATATAGTGTAGATGACATTGTTGTTCATGAAAATAATGCTTATGTTGCACGAATTGCTGTACTTGCTGTTACCGAAGGGAGTGAGCCAAACTTACCACCATCAAATACCAATGATAGTTGGTTGCTGCTATTTAATGGCGTTGGCTCCGGCTTAGCTGGTAAAGATGGCTTAGATGGTGCGCAAGGTGAACGAGGTATTCAAGGCCTTCCTGGTGAGCCAGGAGCACCTGGTGCTAAAGGCGACAAAGGTGATAAAGGTGATAAAGGTGACCAAGGGATCCAAGGCCTCCCTGGTGCACAAGGTATCCAAGGTGAAAAAGGTGACCAAGGCTTACCTGGTGAAAAAGGCGAGAAAGGCGATCCGGGAACTCAGGGTATACAAGGTATCCAAGGTGAAAAAGGTGACCAAGGCTTACCTGGTGAAAAAGGTGAGAAAGGCGACCCAGGAATTCAGGGTATTCAAGGTATTCCTGGTGAAAAAGGCGATCAAGGTATACAGGGCTTGAAAGGTGATCCTGGCGCTCAGGGTATACAAGGTATCCCGGGTGAAAAAGGTGAGCAAGGCATCCAAGGTGAAAAAGGCGAACAGGGCATTCAGGGCATCCAGGGTATTCCGGGTGAAAAGGGCGATAAAGGTGATCGCGGCCTTTCAATTAAAGGCAATTGGAGTGCATCAGAAGCTTATGTTGTAGATGATGTTGTTGTTCATGAAAATAATGCCTATGTTGCTCGTATGGTGATAGCAGCAGTTGTTGAAGGAGATGAGCCAAACTTACCACCTTCAAATACAAATGATAGCTGGCTATTACTATTTAATGGCGTTGGCTCGGGTCTTGCTGGCAAAGACGGGTTAGACGGTGAGAAAGGCGAGAAAGGTGAGCCGGGCGCGAAAGGTGATCCAGGAGCGAAAGGTGATCCGGGAGCGAAAGGTGATCCTGGTGAAAAGGGTGAGCCTGGCCTAAATGGTATCAATGGCATTAATGGTAAAGATGGTGTTGATGGTAAGGATGGTGCAAAAGGTGAGCCTGGTGAAAAAGGTGAGCCTGGTGAAAAAGGTGACAAAGGTCTACAAGTTGTGGGTGCTTGGTCTTCTGTATCAGCTTATGCACTAGACGATGTTGTAACGTTTGAAGGTAGTGCATATATTGCAAAAGTAGCGATCCCAGCAAGTGAGCAAGCGAACCTTTCACCAAAAGATGCGACTGCACAATGGGCGTTATTTGCATCTAAAGGCGATACAGGCATTAAGTTTATTGCAGAAGGCTATAATCTAGTTACTGAATTCAACGCTGGCGATGTTATTACTTATATGGGCAGTGCTTATATTGCAACACAAAGCACGGTAGCTGTACCGCCAACAGATCCGCAAGGTAATCTGCAACAGCCGTGGCAGTTACTTGCAAAAGGTGCAAGCTACGATGAGTCGCAATTTGCCTTGAAAGCAGATTTACCGGATATGACCGTTTATGTTACCAAAGCGGAGTTTAACACTGGTTTAGAGTTGAAAGCTGACACGATTACAGTGACAGGTTTACTTGAAACTAAAGTTGATAAAACAGCGTTTGATACAGCATTAGTAGCCAAAGCTGATAAAGATGCTGTAAATGCAGCATTGGCAGGCAAAGCAGATCAAACAGCGGTCAACACTGCACTTGCTCTAAAAGCAAATCAAGCAGATATGGACACAGCGTTAGCAGGCAAAGCAGATCAAACAGCGGTCAACACTGCACTTGCTCTAAAAGCAAATCAAGCAGATGTGGACACAGCGTTGGCAGGCAAAGCAGATCAAGCAGCGGTCAACACTGCACTTGCTCTAAAAGCAAATCAAGCAGATGTGGACACAGCGTTGACTGGTAAAGCAAATCAAACAGCGGTTGATAATGCACTTGCTCTAAAAGCCAATAAAGCAGATATGGACGCAGCTTTGACTGGCAAAGCAGATCAAACAGCTGTTAACAGTGCACTTGCTCTAAAAGCGAATCAAGCAGATATGGACACAGCATTGGCAGGTAAAGCAAGCCAAACAGTGGTTGATAATGCACTTGCGCTAAAAGCAAATCAAGCTGACGTGAATACAGCACTGAACTTAAAAGCCGATAAAACTGATGTTGATAATGCGACTGCAAATGTTGTGAGGTTTGATCCAGCTAAATTAGTCTGGTCGGCAGAAAATGCATACAAAGCAGGTGAAGTTGCAAGGCTCGGTTTCAATGGCAATATGTACATCGCTTTGAAAGATGTGCCAGCTGGTGGGGATATTATACCACATCTGAATACAGACAGTTGGGCTCTTTTTGTTGAAGGTAGCGCGCCAACTGATGTAAAAATGATATTTGCGACGAGTCAAACATATAATGGTAATTTAGGTGGTGTGAACGGTGCGCATGCCAAATGTCAGGCCGCAGCAGATGCGAGCAATGTATTACCATCAGGTACTTACAGGGCGCTGATAAATGTATATGACACAGAGACTCAAAGATACATCAAGAGCACAAAGACCTATTATCGCCCTGATGGCAAAGTAGTGGCTGATAAATTGAGCGCGTTTAGTAACTGGAGTACTTTGCAAAACCCAATTAACCTTAATGAACATGGAAATGTTGTTGTTGGTAACGCTTGGACAAATATGACTACATCAGGCAGCAGGGACCAATGGGAAGCTTGTGCACTGTTTACAAGTAGTGCCCTACTGAATTGGTACGCTGTAGAAGGTTCTAAAGTTGGTAGTGTTAGTGCGACAGGAGCTGATTGGAGATCTTCGGCGACTTTAAATTGTACTCAGCAAGCTAGATTATATTGTGTTCAACAGTAAGATACTTAAAACTACAGGCTTGTTCTCTTAATGAGCTTTTAGACTTTTAAATATGGGTGTAGCATAATTTTTAAACTTTTATGTTATGCCTTTGTTTAATCTAGTATTTTTGCGGCCTTTAATTGTTATGTATCAATTGAAGGCCGTTTTTAATTTTAAGGCTTTACTCAAAGCTAATTCACATTAAAATTTGTTCTATTAAGCAAGTCCACGCTTTATGGGTTTAACCACTGTAGTATAGTTTAAAGCTATTATTTTTGTTCTCTCCTGGTACTTCGAATTAATATTATCTAGCTATACAGTTTGTTGAAGTTGTTTTTTTGATCTGCTCTATGTTTCTGTAATGGAGATGGAATGCTTATTATTAGTGATGTGACCACTCAAGTTTTAACGTAATGATAGCTGGTAGTGCATAATTTAGACTATATCTATGCGAATGCTTATAAATTATTAATCTTAGACGCTAGTCTTTTATCACTGTTTCTTTGTTGCTTGTGTTATTTTTTGAGTTTATGGCAGTTTAAGTTTATGAGAGCTTAAAGTGAATACGAATCTTTATTTACTCCCTAGTCTTTGAGTTTTGGGGACTGTGCATTATCACTTTTACTCTGATTTTTTTTTGCATAAAAGAGCAAAAAGTAAGAATCATTTAATTTCCTTGCAAAGGCTTGTGATATTTCACAAGCCTTTTATCATACCTTGAAGTTTCCTTGTTTAGATATCGTTTACTCGCTAGCCGAACAATTAATAGATGACAATAAGCATTCATTTCTTAAAATGATTTTGTGTGCTTGAGATAGAAGGCCCAATCATGAACTGGAATAAGACTCGGTGGCTATTACTGGCTAGTGTATTCAGCTTAGCTTTTGTTGCAATGTGGGTATTCATCCACCCTATTCAAGGGGTTGATCAAGAGAATAAGTCGACTGAACTTGAGGGGCCAATATTAACTTCAAAAGTTTTGCCTGAAACAAGTGTGATACCGACAATACTAGCGAGCAAAGAGGTTGAAATAACGACTGTGCAACACACTGGGCAGCTTAAAGTGATGTCTCGGCCTATTTGGCATTTATCTGGCGTATTTTACGAGCACTTGAATGTATTAGAAGCCAAAGCACAAAAAGGGAGCTTAGAGGCGAAATATATAATTGCAATGAACTTTAAGTTTTGTGTTTCTGCGCCACACAATAGTGATGCGCTACAAACTAAACTAGAGGAAATTGCATCATACAGTGATGCAGGCACGGCTGCTGACAATGTTATCAGACAGTTTCACTACTGCGAAGGGATCACAAAGGCGCAAAAGCAATCCTATGCAAGGTATCTTGAAGAGGCGGCAAACAGCGGCTTTGTTGCAGCACAAGAGGCTTTCGGTAGCTTAGCGACTGAGTATTATATGAAGACGCAAGGCTTTAATCGCGAACATCGAAATGAATATATTGCACAACGCTCGCGTTTCAAAGAAAAAAAGAGAGCGTTTCTAAATCGGGCAGCGCAACATGGAAGTGAAAAAGCAATGATGGCTTTATCAAGCATGCATTACTCACAGCAGCTAGAACAAAACAGCTTCGCGCAGGCTTATGCTTTGAACAAGCTACTTATGGAAATTACTGAAGATGGCGAAGTGTACAATCGTTATGCGAGGTTTGAGCAAAAGCAATATCCGAAAATGACTGAACAAGAATTAGTATATGCGCAGCAGTTTTACGAAAACTGGCTGAAAACCATCTATGAAAATGGCACACTTTATCCGAGTAGATAATTAAGCAAAGATTGATGATCGTTGAAATAAACAGCCAGCACTTACGTTAAATACTTGTGTGCCATTTAGACTTGTCATGATTCAGTGCTGTCGAGCCTTTACTTATATTGTCCATACGTTTTGTAAGCACTACTCAGGATGAATAGATATCCACTATGGTTATTCTCAATTACTTTCTACTGACATTCCCTGTCAGCGCCTTTTGTTTTAATTAAGCCAACAAACAAAAGGAGCTATACCCATGAAGCAGAATATAATTGAAATCGTTACTTTTAAATTAATTGAAGGTGTATCTACAGAGCGAATGCTGGAAAAAAGTGCTGATTTTGAAGAGTTTGTAGCCAAGCAGCCCGGCTTTTTATATCGTTCGTTGGCGCACCAAGCAGATACTGATACATTTGTTGATATCAGCTATTGGGAAACCTTGGAAGATAATAAAAAAATGCAAGCTGCATTTGAAGAGGCACCAGCGTGCAAAGCATATTGTGCACTAGTTGATAAAGAATCAGTTGGGATCAGCCACCATACTATATTGACGAAAAGCTGTGATGCTTAATTAAAGGAGGAAGGTTGTGCATAAATCAGAGCGATTATTTCAATTAGTCAATTTGCTCAAAAGCCGTAAAGTTGCTGTGACGGCAAAGCAATTAGCAGATAGGTTAAATGTCTCTGAGCGCACAATCTACCGCGACATTCAAAATTTACAAACGTCTGGTGTACCGATAGAAGGTGAGGCGGGAATAGGTTATTTGATCAGTGAGTGTGACTTACCGCCCATGATGTTTTCGGTGCAGGAGCTTCAAGCATTGCTAATTGGTAGCCGGATGCTCGAAGCATTTTCTGATCCTGAGCAAGCCCAGTATGCTCAAACCGCTATCACAAAGATTGAAGCGGTGTTGCCAACCAAAATGAAGCAGATAAATGATGATCTGCCCTATTACGCGCTGGGTTATAGACATGACGACAGATGTCAAGCGCATAATAAGATGCTGCGAGAAGCCATTGAAAACAAAAACCATCTATTGATGACTTACCAAGATGTTAAAGGCGATGTGAGTGAAAGAACCATTGAGCCGCTAGGTCTGGTTTATTGGGGAGGCAAATGGACTGTGATTTCATATTGCTTGCTGAGAAATGCTTACAGAGAGTTTAGGTTAGACAGAATTGTTTCCCTAATCGCGCTACATACACATTTTAAACAGGAAGAAGAAAAGAGTGTATTGCATTACATTGAGCTAGTTAAATCAGCTGCATGCGATAAAAAATAAATAGATTTCAATCTCCTATGACCAGTAGCGAGCTATTTAATGGAATATACATATATAACATTAAGAATTATTTATTCAACTAAATACACATCATTAAACACAAGTCATCACTTACTATAAACATTGGGAAAACATTTCACTTTATTCGTAACAAGTATTAACTTTGGTAACTTTTATTAAACGCAAATGAGAGTTGTTATCATTTGCTATCGCTGTTAGTATGCGCGCTCTCTGCGAATAAACAATCATATTGCGATGTATGGAGTGTAATATGCAATTCTCTCGTTCACTGAATTCAAAAAGTGTTCTTGCAACTGCGGTTAAAGTTGCTTTACTAGGTGGTGTTGTTGCATCAGCGCAAGCTGCTGACAAGGCTCAAGACGATATTGAGCGCATCAGCGTTTATAATAAACACAACGCCCTGATTTTAGAGTCAGGCACGGCAACTAAGTCAAACATGGCGCTAATGCAAACGCCAGCAGCAGTGGTTATTGTTGATAAAGATTTACTTGATTCACAAACAGCAAATACGCTGCAAGATGCGATCAGAAACGTGAGTGGTTTCATTCAGGCTGGTAACAACTATGGTATTGGTGACAACCTTGCTATTCGTGGTTTAGGCGTGAATTATACTTACGATGGCATGTACGGCGGTGCAAGCCTTGGTAACAACTACAACCCAACTCGCTCTATGACTAACATCGAGAGTATGGAAGTTTTAAAAGGTCCTGCTACTGGTTTATATGGCATTGGTGCTGCTGGTGGTGTGGTCAACCTTATTGAGAAAAAGCCTCAATTCGAAGAAGCTTATGAGATCAGTACAAAAGTAGGTAGCTGGAATACTTACGGTTTAATGCTTGATGCAACTAACGCAATTACTGACGACGTAGCATACCGTGTGGTACTTAACCACGAGCGTAGTGATGGTTACCGTGATTTACAGCAAGATCGTGATGAAGTGTACGCAAGCCTAAAATTTGAGGCATCAAAAGATCACGCATTATTATTTTCAGCGGCTTATATTGATGATGCTGTTCAAGTAGACTCTGTTGGTGATCCGGTTCGTATCGTTAATTGGGATAGTATTAACGGCGACCCAAGAGCACTGACTGGAGCTGACTTACCAAATGAAAGCAAGTTTACAACTGACGAAGATGGCAATGTTAAGTTTTTAGGGGTTCAACTAAGCGATGCACAGCGTGAGCAACTAGCCACTTCTATTTCGACAAATGATGGTCTTAGACCGATTGATTTGGGCGATTCAAGCTTGGTATCTCCGCTTTCGACACCAAACGAAGGGCAAGAGCTGCGCTTTAAGCTTCGTCATGATTGGCACATCGGTGAAGAGTCAACACTGACCCAGCAAGTATTATGGCGTCAATATGACTCAGAGCTAGTGCGTCAAACTGGTGCATACAACTATGTTTATTGGGAGCGATCTGACCGAACTCACGGTTCTATTATTAATGCAGATCCGCGCGCACCATTATTAACTGAGGATGGTCAAGTTCACCCATATTCAGCGCGTCGTCAAGAGTACCGTCGCGCGATGTCGGATGAAAATACATGGCAATACTTTGCGGACTTGCAACTTGGTTGGAGCTACGGTGATATCAGCGGTGAGCACTTATTCAGTGTGAACTATGAAAACCGTGATATGTCTTTCAAGCAGTGGTCTGCATATGATGCCGATGGTGCGAAATCAGACAATGCGATCCCTTATATCCTAGATATTCGCAACCCGAACTGGGGGACTGGCGATTTTATGGATTACGATCCGCTAGTAAGAAGTAACTATGATAAATCGTTAACAGCATATGGTATTAGCGCTCAAGAAGTACTGTATTTAACAGACGCTTTGACAGCTCGCGCAGGTATTGCATACACGACTATCGAGCAAAAGTACCAGCATTTAGGTACAGACCGCGTTAAGGGCATGAAGCCAGAGAACGATACTGATGATTCAGGCCTTACATATACATTTGGTATCAATTATCAAATCATGCCAGAGCTGTCTGCATTTGTTAATGTGGGCAAAGGCCGCACGGCATATGGCGTATTATCATCAATCACAGATGGTGTTGATACTCCAAACCAGCCAGATTCTGAGTCAGAAACGCTAGATATTGGTATTCGTTTCACTGCATTCGATGAGGATCTACTAGGTTCAATCGTTGTATTTGATACAAAGCGTACTAACTTACGCTATGGTAACCCTGATTACGATGAGCAAAAGGGCGCTGAATATAACGCAGGTATTCCGGAGTTTAAATACGATAATAATGAGACCACTAAGGGTGTTGAATTTGACTTGAACTTAGCACTAGCTGATGCTTGGAAGTTAAATGTTAATGCAACATACCAAGATGCAGTTTCTGTTCGTCACCAAGAATCTGATCCTCAAAAGAGAGAGTCTGCTAAAAAAGGCGTGCCTGAAAAAATGGCAGGTGCTTGGCTAACGCACACATTGCCGCAAATTATGGGTGGTAGCCTAGAGGTTAGCTTGGGTATGAATTATACCAGCGAGCGCACAGTAAACCATGTATCATTTGGCTTACCAACAGCGGTTGTTGATGGCTATACCCGTTGGGACATGGCGGCAGCTTATTACTTTGATAACTATCATCTTCAACTGAATATCGAAAACTTAGCGGATGAAACATACTACAGTAAAGCGATGTTCTTAGGTGGATTACCAGGTAATGAACGCAATGCTAAACTGACGTTTAACTATCAGTTCTAAATAAAACATCGATGATGTAGAGGCGGCAATTTGCCGCCTTTTTTATTTCTTTTTTATTCAGAGAAATTGAGTTTATGTCTGTTACTCTTGATGCAGGTATTAACTGTACGCAACTTCAGCGAACATCCCGCTTCTATTTATATTTTTTGTGAATCTGTTGGCCTATAAGTTGCTTGAAAATAGTGAGTTAAACAGACATTGCCGGATAAGGACACGCCAATGAGCTTAATTGCTGCGTTAAATCACAATAGAGTATTTCAAAGTCAAGATAGTAAGGCGCAAAATAGTATAGAAAAACATGCAGAATTTGCGTCACTAATGGAAAAAACAATAAACGCCAAGCCCGAAGTCACCGACCCTGATCTTATTATGCCGATTTCTCTTAATCGAAACTATGACGAAATATCAGATCAAGCTCGTGATTATTACCAATTCGCTCTTGAGGTAGCTACAGAGCGTGTTGACCCAGAGCTAGAAGATGATCGTTTAAAAGAAATACAACTGTACCAAGAAACCATGATTGAAATTATGGACATGCCCATTGAGGTCGAAATTGAACAGCATGAAATCAATGAAGCGCTGTTATTTGGAAGTCTAGGCATTGATTTTTTAAAGTATAAAGAAGTGGGGGTTCGCATTGATATGCTCAACCTCATGGAACAAGACATCAATAGTTCTCAAACATTACTTACTAGTGATAAAGAAAAGCTTAAAAGTGTATTGAATGAAAGGCGAGAAGTGTTGGAGCTACAACGAGAGGAAATGCTTGCAGGCACCTATTTAGAGAAAAATACAGATCATAAAGGCGAAATTAAAAAACGCTTTGATTCAATAGATTTTAAACCCTAGTCATATCCACATCATAGTTAAAATGACCACTTAATAAGGATATCCATGAGTAGTATTTCAGCGTTAAAACATATGCCTTTTGTTAAGGCTCAACACCATTCAATGCGCAATGATGTGGCGCAACACGCCAATTTTGCCTCTGTAATGCAAAGTGTCTTGACAGAGAAACCAAACCACAGCGCCCCTGAACACTTAATGGCATTGTCTTTAAATGTTAATTTTGATGATATCAGTGAGCAAACAAAGAGATACTACTACGAGCAGGTCTTGCCTAATGCCAGAGAGCGAGTAGATAAGAGCCAGAGTACGAAAAACCAAAAAATTCAGCTGTTTGAAGAATCTGTTATTGAAATAAAAGATATCGCGATAGAAGTTGATATCGAGATCGATGAAGTTAATGAAGCCCTACTATTTAGCAGTCTCGGAATCGATTTTTTGAAGTATAAAGAAGCAGGAGTTCGTGCGGATATGCTCAGCCTACTAGAAAAAGACGTTTACCAATCTGAAGGTTTAACAGTCTCAGAAAAGCAAGTCCTTATAGACACAGTTTCAACTGAGAGGGATAAGCTAACATCATTGCAAGAAAATATACTGGCAGGCTCTTACGTGCCAGAAGAAAAAAACGATGAAGTAAAATAATGAGCTTGCATCGACTGAATGAAGATCTGCCTTTTATAAATAAAAACTTACTCTTTGGCTGCGTTTAATGGCCAGTTTGCAATGTTAATTTTAGTTTTTTGGTCAAGCCATTTTGGATATTAAGATAAGTTTCTCTTCAAGAATAAACCTGTAATATCATGTTTTATTTATTGATCTTTTTCAGTTTACCTTAAATAACAAACATATAACAACGCAACTGTCAGAGCAACTCTAAACTTAAAGTATCGGCATAGTCATAGAGGTGTATATGATAAAAAAGCTCATATTGATCTTTTTATTGCTGGTTGGTGCTGGCTTTATGCTTTGGTTATACCAAGATGTTACAAATGAAGATCGTCACTTTGCTGTTCAAAACACAGCTAAATCTAAAGATAATTATCTACTTGATCTTAAAGGTCACATTTCTCAAGCCAAAAGACCGACTGAAGATTTTTCGTTCCCGATAGCCGTTGGTGCAATCGGTCCTTCAGAGAGCTTATACTCTGGCCCAAATCAGTATCCTTTTTACTGCATGTCACGAGACTCAAAGTTAGGCCAACCCGAAGTGGATAATCATGAAGCGCTCGGGGTTCCGGTTTATGAGAGCGGTAAAGTTATCGGCTACAGTAAAGATTGCGGCGTAAAAACACGCATAGATTATTATACATTGCACAAAAAAGAAGGCAGTTATATAGCATCAAGGATCACTGATGTCGAAATGGCGAAGCATATTAAATTACCACTATTTAGAGTAGAGCAAGGAACAATCAATCGCTTTATTTATACCTTGATCATGCCGATAAAAAATTCTGAGTTGGGCGATAGACTAGCTCAAAGCAAATGGAATCAGCGCCTTATTTATCAGTTTAATGGAGGGTCTGGCATTGGATTTAGGCAAGGTAGACAAAAAGCTTCTAGGGTTATGACGCGACAAGCACAGCAGTTGCTTGACGGATACGCAGTCATTAGTTCTAGCGGGAATAAAACCAGTTATACATATAATATGTTGTTAGCTGAAGACACCGCCCGACGTGTTAAAAAACAGTTCACGAGTTTATATGGCAAGCCCCTTTACACTGTTGGCGTGGGTGGTTCTGGTGGTGGATTAGCACAATACTTGATTGCGCAAAATAGTCGTGGAATTCTCGACGGACTAATCCCTTTATACAGTTATCCAGATATGATAACGCAAACGACCTATGCGTTAGATTGTGACTTGTTAAATAACTATTTTACATTCAGGGCTGCCGACAAAAGTGCATGGCGAGATTGGGAGAGGCGGCGACTTATTGAGGGGATGAATGCGATCAATGGTTTCCCTCAAAAAGGCGGTTTTTTACAGCCTATAAATCAGTTAATGTCAGGATTTGTGCCTAGTTTTCCAAAGGGAAGCAGTGAGTGCATTAATGGGTATTTTGGGCTATCAGCTTTTATTAATAACCCTCAGCAGGGATTTATCAGAGAGCACTATACAAAACATGTTGTTGATGAGACTAAATGGAGTTATTGGCAAGATATGTCGCATGTTTTCGGTATTGATGATAATGGTTTTGGTTTAAGCACTTGGGACAATGTAGGTGTCCAGTATGGACTCAATGCGCTTAAAGCTGAAAAAATAACACTTGATGAGTTTTTACACTTAAATGCTCATATTGGTGGTTGGAAGCCCCAGCAACAGATGCAACAAGAGGAAATTGTTTTACCATTTGGCCATAAATTACCTATTTGGCTTACTTTATGGGGGAACCACAATATCACTACTCCAGTTGATGAAGTTGCTCCAAGGCATGCAGGCTCGATTAAAGCAATGAATCAAGCCTACAAATCTGGGCAAGTGTTTATTGGTAATATTGACATTCCAGTGATAGATGCACGACATTATTTAGAAAATGAACTTGATATGCACCATATGTCGGCTTCTTTTTATAGTCGACTTCGCATTCAGGCAGCAAAAGGACATAGCAATAACCACGTTATATGGGTTGCACATAAAGATTTTGACCCGACGGAACAAGCATTTGAAATGATGGATATATGGCTGTCAAATCTAAAATCTGCACCAAATCAAAGCATCATCTCAGCTAAACCAGAAGCCTTACAAGATACATGTTTTAATAAAGACGGTAGTATTTATGGCGTTGGAGAAGACGTTTTTGATGGACAATGGAATAATGGCGAAGAGGGGATTTGTCAAAGTCGTTTCCCAATGTTTAGTACGAGTAGGATAGAAGCAGGGGGACGTTGGGACGGTGCAATGTTCAAGTGTCCGCTGATTTCTGTAAAAAAAGCAATAGAAAAAGGCATTTATGGGACAGTAAACATAGTTGACCATCTTGTAACTTTACAGCGTATTTTCCCTCAAGGGGTATGTGATTATGAAGGCAGAGATAAAGGACTACCCCATGACTACTTTACGAGTCAAAAAGATGGGGAGGTTTTAACTAATAATAAAAATTAAAACTCTCATAGTTGCAACTTTGTGATGGGTTGTTTATGTAATACTTAGTGCTTTTTGGTTGGTGTCCGCGATTTTTGGGCAAGGTGTATGTTGGTTTTATATTGTTCTTTTATTTTTGTATAGAATTTATAAGGTATTTTGATTTTTTTCTATTGCTATCAGAACAAATCCATTTTATATTCATATTGTTCCAATAAAGTGAACTAGATTTTTACCTGGACAGGGATGTTCTATTAATCTTTCTTAATTTTGCTTTACTTCTAATAGTTATTTACCAATCACATCGTTTTAAATTGTATTAAAGTGTTAACTCCTATTTTCGCATAGCCTAAATATCTATATGATAGATTGGACCATGGAATATAGGGACACTTATGAATTTTAAAATGCTTTCAGCAATTCCTTTTTCAATGCTTGCGCTAGCTGGGTGCTCAACTGAAACAACGGAATCTAGTAATGTTAAAACAGAAGCTATTTGGGCTGATATATATGTAACTTCGCAAGGTAAAGACAGTCGTGTTATTGCTGAGCTGAATGTAAGCTCTCGCAATGGAAATAACATTAAGCTATCAGACAAAGATAGGCTTCAAGCCAGAGCTTCTGGCGTCACTAAAGACTTAAAAATAGATGACAGCTTTTTAGATATAGACTACCGAGCAACTTTTAACATAGCTGACAAAGACACTGATTTTACGGTTACTTTCTCAAGATCTGAAACAAACGACGTTATCAATACAAACCTTACACTCCCAGCTCCTTTTACAATAATGACGCCACAAAAGAATCAGTCATTTTATAAGCAAGAAACCATCGATGTTAATTGGACTGCTGATGTCGCAACAGATACTCGGCTGGACGCTGTATTGAGCATAAAGTGTAAAAATAAAGAAGGAAACGAGCAAAGTATCGTTGAAAACTTTCATGATATAGAAGATGACGGAAACTTAAAAATGGACTTAGGTACGCTGGAGGGGCTAGAGCAAGACTCTCTAAATACAAAAAAAGCATGTCAGGGAAGTATATATATTGAAAGAATCAGATATAGTCCTGTACCGGCAGAGTATGTTGATGGGAGTCGTGCAAGAGCGATTCAAGAGCGCTATTCTGACGCCTTTGAGGTAAGACTATCTCGCTGATTATGACTTTATTGTCTAGGTGCTTTAAACATGGCGTAATAATGGTGGCTTTTATTTTCTTGGAATTAATCGGGTATAAAGCTGCCGTTGCCTATTATGGCCTACGTTTATAAATTTAGTTAATACGAGTCTTAGTATAAAAATTATAAAATCTTATATGATTTGATTACTTTAATTTTACTTTACCTTTAGATATAACATAGAGTTATACCTTCTTGAAGGAGAGACTGTAGAATAATTTGGTTACTTAAGGTTGAGGAATATAAATGAAGTAGGTGATATTAATTTTTTAATTAAAAATAAAAGTATATAAGGATGTAAATAGGCGTATTCATTAACTTTGAGCATGCCTTATTTTACTTGGTAGTCTATGGAAGTGACGCTTTAATGACATCAGCTTTTATAGATATGCGCATCCGATTCGCCTGTTAACTTAATTATTTCATACAGCTCTACACTTTGATTTATTACTTCAGCTGTTATTTTATTAAATTCAAGGTTGTTGCTTTTCTTTTTTTCATAGTTAGATATACCTTTGAATGATGGAAGTTTAGATAAAATAGTCAATGGCTTATTCGGTATTTACGCTGCGTCTTTCTCCATTTTTTGGCAAACTCAGGTTTTTATTTAACAGCAGAGAGAAACTTTTAACCTCTTGTTTTACGTGGTTTTTTTAGCAGATTTAGTTGGGGTAGTGTTATCTGTTATAGGCTGTGTGGCAACACTTAAGGGACTTGAATGTCATATCATTTGTAACCCCCTTGTATAGATATTTTTTGAAGTAAAGGGCATATCATAGAGCGCCATGCTTATTGTAGCTGTAATCTAACTTTGATTTTTTCTTTTGACTAAATGAGATGCTTTGACGCCTTTTTTGGATTGCTTAAATTACTCTTTGTACATTTATGCGGTAAACGGGAGGCAGACTTGTCTACACAATACACAATCCACAAGACAAAAGACAAAAGAAAAGTGAAAGGTAATTACAATTGAAGAATTGAGCTTGTTTGGTAACTTACAAGTGATATTGCAAGTGGTGATATGCAACAAAAACGATGAAAAAAAGTAAATTGACCAAATTGCTTTGGTTCCCATAAGCTACCTGCCAACACTAGAAAAGCCAAGCAGCGCGAATAACTATCTTTGAAGTTGGTTTGCAATTTAAAAACTCAGCTCTTTTCTTGTGAAAAGTAGGTTCTCTGCGACGCATTGAAAGGGCGTCAAAGCGATCTAGTATTTGTACTGAGGGGATGAGGAAAAAAGGAATTTAATATGAGCGATAAAGCTAAGCAGTTACCACTGTATGTGTATAAAAAGAAAGTTTTTTGGGCTGTCACTGTGATGCCATTTATTGGCGGACTATCCATTATATTTGGTATAGCGGGTTTGTTGAGTGGCGTTAATATACTTGGTTACCTGATCGTATTTGGAATAATATATAGTTTGAACTACACAGTGTATGTTAATCACAAGCCTGTAAAGCTCTTTTCAAATTTTGCAGAGCTTAAGTTGGTACCTCTTGGTGCTAGGGAGACGATTCAGTACAGTGATATTGAAGTGGTAAAAATAGAGCATAAACATATTGAAATTGCATACAGAAAGAAAAATGAACCTAAAATAGCCAGCATACCACTAGAGCTTTTTGACAATTCATGCCAGCAACACATGGTGGGTCATTTTGAAGGGCTCTTAAACAGGGAAAACGCATAGTTTAGATATTGGTGTCGGTTTAATGATTTTTCTAAAAATTATTGTTATTCAATTTTTTATGTGGCTTTGTTGCTTTTTGAGCAGGTGTTTTAGCTAATTTTTTTGACCTTTTACGTCTGTGTTTTTACCAGAGTATCTGTCATGTTGAGTGTTTTTAGGTCATTAAATTTTTATCAAAGAAGAAGTAGCTTATCAATCATCATTGTATTTTAGTATTGGCTTTTAGCTCTAATCTATCAGGCTAAGCTTTATGATTGCTCCACTGGACTTGAACCGTAATGTCCAAATTAGAAAATTCTATCTGTAATGTATGAACTAGCTCATGAGTAATTTTAGGATGAATTAACTTAAAACCTATGCTTACTTAGATTGAATACAGAAGTACTTGTATATAATTAACTAGACCTCCTCAGGTAACACTCATATCTTCCGCTTGTGTGCTTTTAGTGAAAAGGTGAAGGCATAACATGGTACAAAAGTAACCACTGAACGTAAATTATTGTTCACAATGCAAGACCATTTTAGGTAAACTCGCGGCTGAAATTTTGCGGAGGTAAATATGGAATTATCAGCATGGCTGAGTTTAGCGCTAATTTGTACATTGGGCGCAATGTCACCAGGACCAAGCTTGGCAGTAGTGCTCAAGCACAGTATGAATAGTGGCCCAGCTGCCGGAATATCTGCAAGTATTGCCCACGCCTTTGGTGTTGGTAGCTACGCAGCGCTTTCTGTACTTGGTCTCGCAAGCTTGATTGCACAGTTTCCGACCGTATATACACTACTGTTATATTTTGGTGCTGCATACTTGGCTTATCTCGGATTTAAAATATTGACTAGTAAGCCAACAGAGCCAAATGAGAGTGAAGTAATAGACAAAGCGACAACTGATTGGGTGTCTGCTGCGAGAGAAGGCTTCACCGTAGCGTTTGTAAATCCTAAAACTGCGATATTTTTTGTTGCACTTTTTTCACAGTTCATCGATCCAGAAACAATGACATTTACAATCGCCTTCTTGATGTGTTTTACGGTATTCATTATAGATGCGATATGGTTTGTATTTGTGTCAGTTGCGGCTTCATCAGCGACAAAGCGTTTTAACTTGGGTGCAAAGCAAGGGGTGATTTCTAAAGTCTTGGGTATCGCGTTTATGTTGTTGGCCCTGAGAGTGCTTTATCAGACCGTTTAACTTACAAACGTATTTGGCGGCAGGGAAATGCCGCCTTTACTGGGGGATTTTTGAGTTTAAATAATGGGTGAGTATGAGCAACTTTAACATAGGGTTTTCCCTCGTATGATGATTAAACTGTAGCGCGATATAGTCTTGATTACGTGCTATTGCACGCTCTACATAGACATGAATATGTAAGTTATCAGATAGCTCAAGGTATGCATGTTTTTTTGCGAAGTATTTCACATGTTCTTCACCACTCAAAGGGAATGAGGCAATACAGGCCCCTGACAATGATAGGCTTTGAACTGGACAAATAATTTTTGGATAGGCTAGAGAAAATGTCATTGAAGGAGATGGATAAAAACGCCAGCATCTCGGGCACTTACTAGTATCAACAATGTCTGGAAGTTTATTGATAAGCGTCAAAAGCGTTGTGATTTTATGCTCGTTTATATCATCGTGATATGCCTCTTCTCCCAATAAAATACTGTCAATATATGACTTCTTTGCGAAGTATTGATTGTGCGCTAAATAAAGCGCGAGTGGCTCCACTAACCATAACTGTTCTATGCTGTGTTTTTGCTGCACTAAACTGTCGTTTTCATCAAAGTGGCTTGTTTCTACTTCATGAAGTAGTTTGAGCTCTTCAGGTGTTAGTTTCATAGCAAGTAACCATACAATGCAATTACGAACAATTAAGCAAAATGCATACCCGTGATGCACAAAAAAGCGCGACACAGTTGGCCGCGCTTTCACTGGGATTAATTTACTTAACGTCGCATGCTGCCGCTAAATCTAGCATGATTATCTGGACTGTCATTATCCGCAGAATCAAGAGGATGTTCTAGCTTTATAACATCTACGTTCCAGCCATCATCAAGCATACTGGTTGGTGTTATCACGTATGCTTCTACCTGCAGACCTGTACTAGGGGTGACTGCCGTTAGATGAATTTGACCAAGTACGACTTTCCATGTGAACGAGCGTGTTTGTCCGTCACTGACAAAATCAACTGTACTATCTCCTTTAAAGTCAACGTAATGAGTGGTATCACCATTGATCAGAGCAAAACGTTCGTAATGGATTTTAAGACCATCAAAGTAGGGTTGCTCGCTATTTGATTTGGCGCGAACGACCGCACCAACTTCTTCCATATCTTTCCAATGAATGACGTCTGGTCCTGCCTGATACATAAAGAATGAAGCATCGTCGGTGTTAAGCTGATTAACTTCAAAAGTGAGCGTTGCTAAACCCGTATCGTTATTATAAACGTATGAGCCATAGTTGATCCCTGGGCCATCTGAGTTTGCGGGGTCGTACTCTGCTTCGAAAAACTTATTATCAGGTAAAAATACTGACACCCATACTCGACTGGTTGTGAGCGGATACTCTACAAAACCGCCTACTCGAGGGTTATTGTCATCCAGCAAGCGTTCAAAGGTGATTGGGGACTCGCCTTCAACCTCTAGCGTCATGGTGTTGCCATTTACGGTTGCTTTGTGTGCCAAGTTCTCATCAAATCCGTACACGCCATTGGTATCTACTACTTTACTGACAAATAAGTCACCAGTTGCTTCATCCCAGTTAAGATATCCAATTTCCAAACCAGCAAAGCCTTGCGGGTCATTGTCGGTTTTGAGTTCCATATGCACCCAAGTGCCATCTCTAATAATGATGACAAAGTCAGGGGAACTAGGTTGATACCAAGCACCGTCAATTGCATATTGCATTGGGGCTGGCGGCGTATATATATTTCTAGAAGCGACGTTATTGTCGAAATAAAGATTTCTGACTTCACCTAACTCACAGTTAGTGCCCTGCACATATGCACACACTTTAAGGTAATCTCTATCAAAATCTTGAATCTCTGTAACACCAACGGAGCCCATTTGATCTATTATGAGTTTTCCGTCTGAGATAGAGTAGTCAGCCGTATCCATGTTATTGGTCGTTACAGTCCTTTTCATACTGCCATCTTCATTTGTTTGAGTCGTAAAGTGGTTGGTTTGAACCTGCATGTCTTGTATGAAGTACATATAGCGATTATTCAACCAAGTATACTCAAATGTATCAGCAGTAGAGGCTGTCTTTTTAAACTGTTGTACATAGGAGCTGCTGGATATACTTGAGTTATCTGTAGGGTAGCTTTCTCTCACATACCAAGTATTACCACTTTGAGCAATTACCTCAAGCTGTCGGTTCCAGTTTAATGTGCACATATCAGCAGTAGCACCTTCGGGGCATTGATGTACTGGCGTGAAGTTTGTTGAAGTATTGTAGCTATATGATTTGATATTGAGTGTTCTGCCTGAATGCGACCATGTTTCTGTCGTTTTGAGTAAGAATCTGTAGGATGTGCCGTTAACATAGTTGTCCACAAAGTAACCGTGAGGTTCGGCGACACCTTGATACGATCTAAACCGACCTATGACATCATTATTTGTCAATGTTAAAGCTTGCTCAGGGACCATGAGTCCCGAACGTCTTCTGTAAAACTCGGTATCGGTTTTATCTGTGGTTGCCCAGAATTGATAACCAGAATCTAGGCTTTTTATTAGCCAGTATTTAAACGCCTTAGCTTCCATTAGGTCTGTTTTATCAAGTGTGAGTGTTAAGACGTTATCTGTTATTGACCAAGTGAGTGAACGAGATGTGTCGTCAGGCATTTGGGCACTGCCTGTACCATCTTGATTAAACGTTACCTTGCTTGCAAAGCTACCCGATACGGAATAGTAAAGCGCATTAATATACCATTCTCCGCTAAACTGGCTTTGGGTTGGGGTAATAGTTTGCGTTTTACCAATCATTGACAGCTCATCATTGCGACTCACGTCGCTATTAACTAGCATTTCATTCCCAGTACTGTCCATTGTGTACTCGTCACCGATGAATGTAATACTGATTGCTTTGGCAATCGGGTTTTCATCATAGATAGAAAAGGAACCGCTTTTGTATCGATACTGGCAATTATATTTATTGCCACTAGCATCTTTACATTCATAGGTTTTACCCATAATTCCGGATTCAAAAACTAAAGAGACTAAGCCATTTTCATTCTGTGACCAAGTCATGCCACCACTGGAGTAATCCGCAAAAGTCCCAGTATTGTCCTGATTAAAAGACGCTTCGAAAAAGAGATGTTCGAAGACATTTGTTGAACCAATTAAGTAGTCACCGACGATATCCGATTGGCCGCTATCCACTAAATCACTATCTTCTTTAATGCTATTTTTAGTACTCTCGATGAGCGCTGGGTTTTTGTCGTTAATGGTATCGGTGAGCTCGGTCACTGCTGTAGGTGTTGATACCAGCTCAAATGTTGAGTTAACCCCTTCAGGCAAACTAAAGGCATTATCGCCTTCACCATCGACCACAATCTTAATTAAAGCAGCGAGCGTGAGCTTTTCGTCGGCATCAATACCTACAAGGGCATTGTTAAGTGATGTTTCGCTTTGTGGAGTACCCGCTTCTCGAGTGATCAATGCATATTCAGAAGTCGTCACATTGGTGATGTTAACGCCAAAGTTGTCGTCTTTGTTTAGGACACCATCGTCGCCAGCTTGTGTTTCGATTGATGAAAAACTAGGGAGCTGAGAGTAAAACTCTACTTCAGATTGAGTGCTCCCGCCTTTTGCTCTGATCCTAACCAAGTCGTCAACCATGGATTCATCCACATCGAGCTGGTAATTATAGGTTCCTGTTTCGTCAGCGGATAATTCAAAACTCTGGTCGCCGACAAATATGGTGAGTGCAGCATTTGGGATTGGCTCGTCAGTGACTAAACCCGTGATGGTCACTGACTTTACTATTCTGGTGACGTTTAGATTAAAGTCCGCGCTTGTGGCTGCACTGTCATTATCAGTTACTGTGACTCGCAGTGTCATTGTTGAATCTTCTGAAATATCTGGTGTGGTAAATGTCACTACATTGGTTGTTGAGTTTGATAGTGTCGTCGAGGGACCAGAAACGATTTGCCATGAAAATGAATCAACAGTGCCATCGCTATCAGTTGCTTGCGCTGTGAGGGAGATTTCTTGCTTTTCTTGAATAGAGTTTTCACCACTGATAGTAACGGATGGCGCGGCGTTTTGTGGTGTACTAGGAGTTGATGGTGTAGAAGGTGTCGATGGTGAACCACTATCAGAACCTCCTCCTCCACAGCCAGCAATACTAACACCTAGCACCCAAGTTAGTATGAGGTGCATCCTTTTACTTGAATAAAACATGGTTTTTTCCTCCGCAACACACGATACAAACTGTGCAGGTTTTGAGAATATTTATTGGGTTCAGTAAGCATAGTAAACGTGCGGCATTCGTACAGGTTATTTCGTGAACTGGCGCTAAAAATGATGCTGTTTGCGGACAGGGACATTGGATCATGCTATCGGGGCACAGCTTAAGTATCATCGACATTGACAACCTGCATAGTTGTGTGATTTAAATTGACTGTCAGAGCTTACTTGATAAGTTTTAAATTCAACATGTTATGTTGCTAATTAGCAAAACATATTAAATAAAAATATGAAATATAAACAGGAATTTTAATGTTGTACCCAGCGCCCATAAAACCCGGCAACAGAATTGCCATTACTGCTTTTTCTTCAGGTGTACCTAAAGCATGCCATGCTCGATTAGATATTGTGTTAAATGATTTATCTAAACGCGGGTTCCACGTAGTAGAGGGGCAATGTTTGCGTGACAATCAACTACATGTGAGTGCATCTACAGAGCTGCGCGTGGCAGAGCTTATGGCGTTTCTACTTGATGACAGTGTTGATGTGATTATGGCGCCATGGGGAGGGGAGGTGGCGATGGAGCTGTTACCGCTTTTAGATTGGCAGAAGTTAGAGAAAGCCCGACCAAAATGGTTACTAGGGTTTTCTGATATTAGCACGGTATTGAGTGCTGTCAGCTCTAAGCTTGGCTGGGCAACTTGTCACTGTACGAACTTGATGCAGCTAGCTTTGAATCAGACTGATGATTTAACTGCAAATGTATTTACCCATTTGGCAACCTCAATTGGTTCAGAGTTTAAACAGAGTGCCGCAACACATTATGAGCCTCAGCATGCGGATTATAGTAAACACCCTAATGCCGCATTTAATTTAACAGAGCCGAGCTGTTGGAAAGTACTCAATACAAATTGTCTTAACGCCTCTACTCTTGAGTTTTCAGGACGTTTAGTTGGCGGGTGTTTAGATACACATATGGTGTTATATGGCACAGACTATTTTGCACCCTATAACCGGTTGATAAATGAATTTGAGCCGGCGATTTATTACTTCGAAAATGGCGAACTTACCCCAACACAGTATTTTCGTGCATTGCAAAGTTTAAAACTCAAAGGTGCATTCAAATATGCCGCTGGCATTTTAATTGGGCGTAATATTGCAGCAGAGGGTAAACGGGGCGAAGGCTATGATGATCTCATGGCTTTAAAACAAGCGCTAGGAGACCTTGAAATACCGGTTTTATATGATGTCGATATTAGTCATCAAGCACCTAATTTAACTATTATTAATGGTGCAATGGCCAAAGTTAAGTTCATTAAAGGTATCGGGGAGATAACTCAAAAGCTTATTTAATTATCACGCTTAAAAGGTAATACTTAAAATTTAACACTGAGCTTTTAGTTTTAATGCGCATATTAGTTATATATCTCAAATGTGCGCCTTTCACCTCATGCCTTTTTAATTTCTCATTTTTAAAAGATAAAATAATCGAAATTTTATATTTCTGAGATTTTGGATGGCCTGTTCAAAAAAAATACTGTCGATTGTTTTATTTCTATTCATTTCTTTTAATACTTTAGCGCAAGAAAGCGAGCAAAGTGTTGTGCTATTTTCTCTTGATGGCTTTCGTTGGGATTATATTGAAAAGCATGATGCAAAAAACATTGCGATGATAGCTAACAGCGGTGTAAGGGCCAGCCATATGCGCCCCGTTTATCCGACGAAAACATTTCCCAATCATATTTCAATCGTCACAGGTTTATTGCCCTCACATCATGGCATTATCGATAACTATTTCTGCGATAAGCGTCGTCAAGAATGTTACAAAATGGGCCAAGGTACCAAAGATAGTACTTGGCTAAGTGGTATACCACTTTGGAATTTAGCCGAGATGCAGGGAGTCAAAGCTGCAACGTATTTTTGGCCAGAATCTGAGGCGCGTTTTAACGGCAGGACACCCAGTTATTATATGCGTTACGCCAAAAAAGGTAACTATCAAAAGCGTATAGACCAAATTATTGATTGGCTCAAGCTTGAAAAGTCGCAAAGACCAAGATTTGTGGCTGGATACTTCTCACTGGTTGATGATATGGGACATGACTTTGGCCCTGATGCAGCAGAGACTTACCAAGCTGTGCAAGAGGTTGATAAGCTAATAGGGCAGTTGTGGAGTAGGCTTAAATCTGAAGTGGATCATGACGTGAATCTGGTGCTGGTATCTGATCATGGTATGGTGTCTGTTGACCCCGAAAAAACCATTATTTTAGATAAGCTTGGATTCGATTTAGAACACTTTTATGTTAAAAATGGCGGCACTCGTACACACCTATACAAAAAGCCAAATTCTGAGGTAGATATTGCGGGCTTAAAGTTATCGTTGAGTGAGCAAAGTAAAGGGCGTTTTGAAGTGCTAAATAATACGGTTTTGGCGTCAAGGGGTGTCAAAATTGATGATACAACCGCAGACATCATCATTGAAGCCTTTCCACCGTATGCATTTGGCACCCATGAGAAAATAGATTATGTTGGCGCGCACGGATATCCTTACTCAAAAGATTTGGCCGCGACCTTTGTTGCAATCGGACCTGCGTTTAAACAAGGGTATAAACTCCCTGAAGTCAATAATTTAGATATTTACCCCACCGTTGCCAGTATTTTAGGATTGAAATTGATGTCAAAGGTGGATGGGGATGGAAAAACATTAGTGTCAGCACTGAAATAAGCGTTTTCTTTACCGTCAACGTATATAACACGTCGATAATTTATATGCGTGGAGTGGGTTTTTGTAACATGAGTATTACACTCTAAAACCATAATTAGATTATCGTCCGTTAGATTAGTGAGTTTGTCGCAATTTCTGCGTTAGACAAACTCATTCAGTGTATCTTGTTTAAAAACAATTATCATTTGAGGTGTAAAATGCGTTGTATGCCTGCGTTTGTATCCGTTGTTGCTATGTCCGTATTTGCGGTGTGGTCAACACCAACTTGGAGCGCACCAGTAGAAGTCGCGGTTTTTCAAGCCAAGGATCTTCAATATAAAAATAAATTAGCGTTGAGTGGTACTGTTGAGGCCTCCCAAAATGCAACCCTTGCTAGCCTAGAAGCAGGCGTTGTGAATGAATTAATGGTGGAAGTGGGTGATGTAGTTAAGCGTGGTCAGGCGTTACTGCGACTTGATCCAACTTTAGCGAAACTCGAGTTGGAACAAAGTGAAGCGTCTGTATCGGCTGCAGATGTTGCATTATTGGAGGCAAAACGACAGCTAGAAGAAGTAGAATCGCTGTCTAAAAAGCAGTTTGTTGCGCCAACCTTATTGGCTGAGCGGCGTGCTAGTGTGGCTGCCGCCAAAGCTGAGCTTGCAAAAACGAAAGCAAACTTGGCTGTTAACAAAGAGACATTGAGAAGACAGACGCTATTCGCGCCATTTGAGGGTGTAGTGATGAAGCGTAATGTGGATTTAGGTGAGTGGGTAACTACTCAGTCACATACTTTTACGTTGGTTTCTGCAGAGGATTTAAGGCTCAACGTCGCTGTGCCGCAAGAGTACATCAGCGCTTTTTCAAACAATCAAATTCAATCGCTTAATATTATTCCTGACCACGATCAAAGTAAGCTTGTTAAAGGCCAAGTTCAGGCGGTTGTCCCTGTGATCAATGCGGGGACTCGCAGCTTTGTAGTACATATAGCGGTGCCACAGCAAGCTGGATTTGTCGCTGGTATGTCTGCGCAAGCTGAATTCGAATTACCAAGTACCGGCACTCAGGCTGTTTGGGTGCCAAAGTCGGCGCTTAAATATCATCCGGATGGTGCACTGAGTGTATTTGTTGATAATCAAGGTAGGGCGCAAAGACATACGGTAAGACTATTAGAGCAGCGTGGTGAGCAAGTGCTGATCTCTGCTGTATCAGGAAATAGCAGTGTATTAACCTCTCCCATTATTACAACAGCTGTGCAGCTGCTTAAAAATGGCAGTGAAATCTCTGTGAATAAGGGTTAGTCGATATGATTGAAAGCGCCGTAAAGCGTGGCACACTGGTTGCCGTCATCTCTTTAATCATATGTATTCTGGGTTTGGTAACTGCGCTGAAAATTCCCGTACAGATGATCCCTGATCTAGAAGTTCGAACCATTACAGTTCAGACTGGCTGGCCTGGTGCGACACCTCAGGATGTTGAAAAAGAAATCCTTGTGGAGCAGGAGCGATATTTACGTAGTTTGTCTAACTTAAAGCGTATGGTGTCATATTCGCAAATGGGGTCGGCGAGAATACAGCTAGAATTTCCATTTGGTGTTGATGTTAACGATGCGCTCATTAGAGTCAACAATGCCTTGAGTCAGGTACCTGGTTATCCTGAAAACGTGGATCAACCTAGGCTTTATTCTAGTTCGTTCTCTTCTAATGCATTCATGCATTTTGTACTTAAACCTCAGACAGGTAATCCACTTGATCTTGACGTAGATATGTTGCGTGACTTTGCAGAAGACTTTGTCAGGCCGCGAATGGAGAGTGTTCAAGGCGTCTCAGAAGTTGGCGTTGGTGGGGGAGCAGCAAGACAAATTCAAATCAACGTTGACCCGAGCCGATTAGCACAGCGCGGATTGAGTGTGACTGATTTACGAAGTGCAATACGTGCACGAAACCGCGATGCTTCGGCGGGCGACATTGAAAGCGGTCCGAGCCGATATTTGTTGCGTATGGTGGGTCGATTTGAGCAGCTCAATGAACTGGAAGATTTGATCATCTCAGAGCAAGGCGGGATCACCACAAAGCTCAAGGATGTAGCCGTTATTTCGCTAGACCACTTTGAACTTCGTGGTATTTCATATTCTGACGGTGAGCGGACGCTTAGGTTATCTGTACGTCGTGAAAGCGGCTCAAATGTGATTGATATCAAACAGCAGATGCTACCTGTGATTGAGCAAATTAATCAGGAGCTGTTGGCACAAAATGGTCTAGAGCTTATCTTGATGAGTGACGATGTCCAATACGTTGAAAGCTCACTAAAAAATGTGTGGACTAACTTAGCTTTGGGTGCGTTGCTAGCAACCTTAGTGATGTTTTTATTCCTACGTTCTGGGCGGGCAACTTTGGTCGGTGTGATTGGTATTCCTATTTGTACCGTTGCAGCATTTCTTGGTTTAACACTGTTCGATCGCACTATCAATGTGATCTCATTGGCTGGTGTGGCATTTGCAATTGGTATGACGGTAGATAATACCATTGTTGTGCTTGAAGCCATTGTACAAGCGAATAAACGCGGTACCAGTAAGTTACACGCAGCCATCAAAGGGGTGAAGGAAGTTTGGCCTGCGGTATTGGCGTCCACGGCGACGACTGTCTTGGTGTTTGCACCGATTTTATTTGTTGAGCAAGAAGCTGGGCAGCTTTACTCAGACATTGCCATAGCGGTGTCTTCTGCGATTATCGCTTCAATGTTGGTGGCTATTTTCATTGTTCCGACGACACTTGCTAATTTACCTAATCGCAAAGAAGAAGTGAAAACGGTTACCTTGTCAAAGCGTTGGCTGGCCTTGGTGTCTTTTTGTGTTGCATCCAAAGCGCGCGCAACAGGTATTACCGTAGGCTTCGTTGTTATCATTTTAGGTGCGGCTTATGCCTTGATGCCAGCAGCTGAATATTTACCGGAAGGTGAAGAGCCAAAAGCGTTTTCCATGATGATTGCACCGCCAAGTTACAACCTATCTGAAATGAAAGAGATAGGTGATGAGTTGAGAGTGTATTTTAACGGTCATATCAACGCGCCGAGTGACGCATTTGATAACGGCGAAACGGACATGCCGCCATTGGCATATTATTCTATGTCTGTGTCAATTGGCCGTATTTGGTTTTTAAGTGCACCGACCGATCCTGATAATATCCAAGCGATGATGGATGCCATTACTGCTAAATTTAGAAGCTATGACAATATGCGTGCGTTCTCGGCAAGAGGCTCAATTATCTCGAGTAATGATGGTGGCACACGAGCAGTTGCGGTCGATATCGCGGGCAGTAATTTGACCGACTTATATCGTGCAGCCGAGGCTGTTTACGAGCAGGCTCAAGCTACGTTTGATAATCCTCAAATTAATTCAGATCCACGGGCGCTAAGCTTGGATCAGCCTTTGATTGAGATTAAACCGAAATGGCAGAGATTGGCTGAGCTAGGTATAAGCCCCAATGAATTTGGCTACACGATTTCATCACTCAGTGATGGTGCTTATGTTGATGAGTTTATTTTGAATGATGACAAAATAGATATGTTTATCTTTAGCCATCAAAAAGAACAGCAGACCATTGAGCAATTAGCGACGTCTCCCATTGTGACCCCATCGGGTGATGTGTTGCCTTTGAGCGCGTTAGCTGATTTGGTTGAGAGTAAAAACAGTGATAGTTTGCGTCGAGTAGACGGCAAAAGAACCGTGACTGTTTATATTATTCCGCCAAGAGATGTGGCATTGGAAACCGCTGAAGAAATAGTCCGAACCGAGTTACTGCCTGCGTTATGGCAGCAAGGCAAAATCGCTCAGGGAACTAAGTTATCTATCAGCGGTGCAGCTGATCAGTTAGAAGCCACTCAAGCATCGCTATCGAGTAACTTTGTTGTTGCGCTGGTACTGAGCTACTTGCTGCTGGTGGCTATTTTCACACACTGGCGCTACCCGTTGTTTATTCTGGCTACCGTACCACTGGGCATGGCTGGTGGCTTACTAGGCTTGATCTCGGTTAACGGCGTCAATGCGTTATTAGCTAACTTTGGTATGACGCCATTCCATCAACCTTTTGACATGATCACCATGCTGGGTTTCTTGATCTTATTGGGTACAGTGGTGAACAACCCAATCTTAATTGTTGATCAAACCCGTAAGTTGATTGTTGACCAAGGGATGGAGGTTGTCATGGCAGTTAAACAAGCCGTAGCGACGCGATTAAAGCCAATTTTGATGTCGACAGCGACCACATTATTTGGTCTTGCGCCACTGGTCTTTATTCCTGGCGATGGCACAGAGTTATATCGCGGTGTAGGTATCATTGTACTGTGCGGTATCGTGTTCTCGATGTTGCTTAGTTTAACCTTCTTACCAGCCCTGTTGGTCAGTGTGCTAAGTAATAAGCGGACAAGGTAGTGATAAAAAGGAGCTTCGGCTCCTTTTTTAATGCGAAAACACTTTTCTAGTTTTGCTAATTGTTTCCATCCTTGGCCTCAGGTTGCTTTACTGCTTCAAGATAGCGACTTTCAATAAATTTGTTTTCCTTGGTTAGGTGCTTAATTTTTTGCTTGGCTTGTTGTAATTCCGTTTCGAGAGCTTTGGTATCTGTGTCACCTGACGGCTCTGGTAAATCAACAGAGAGTTGATCAATGAGTTGGTTTTGCTCTGCTATTTGTCGTTCATATTGTTGAACTAAAGCTTGAATTTCTTGCTCATTTGGTGATTGTTCACTGATTTGTACAGACTTTATTTGTGTTTTTAATTGCTCTATTTCCTTTTGTAAATCGGTGTTCTCTTGTTTTAGGCTACCTACTGATTGAAACTGATCTTCTAATTTCGTTTTTGCATATTTGAGCTTTTTACCGCTAATGTCTAAATCTCCTTTGAGTCGTTTAATCAGCTTTTGAGAACGGGATAGTTTTTTATTGAGCTCGTTTATAGAGGCCTGCTCTTCTTTGGTGATATGGTCTGCAGTGGATGCGCGGATCTGGGCCAGCTGGTTTTCAAGATTTGCTTGTACGTGAAGAAGTTCGGTGATGGTTTGCTCATGTTGGTTGTTAAATTGTGTTGCTCGCTCTACTGAGTCTTTGCATAAGGCCACCACCTCATTTGACTCTGGACTGTTTGTTTGACTATTCGTGAACACGCCTGCGAATTTTCTAAACTCTCTTAATATCAATAACAGAATATAAAACCATGCCGCTAAAATAAGCAGGCCGAAATTTAAGGCAATATATTGGTAAACTTCTATCGGCAACATGTCAGCTTTTCATCGCATCATTGATTATCAATAGGATAAGTTTAGTTTTACTGCAAAATTCTGCCTATACTGAATATGAAAATTTAATATTGAGGTAAAAGTGAAAGTTCTGATAGTGGATGATAGCCATGCAACATGTGAAATTATCAGGCGTGCACTTCAACAGTTTACGTATCGCAAGTTATTTATTTCTTGTTCAAATAGTGTTGATGATGCACTTGAGCGCATAGAGTTATGGCAACCTCAGATAATAATAACAGATTGGCATATGCCTGATAAATCGGGTATTGAGTTGCTACAGGTTGTTGGCACAACACATCCTGAGATCCCTGTTGGCATGGTATCTACGGTCGATGAAGAAGAGCAAATCAATTACGCTAAGTCTATGGGCTGTGCCTTCTTTTTATCTAAGCCCTTCGCTGACAGCGAGCTTAGAAAAACTATCATGCCGCTGGTCAAAGATTTAGAAGCCAAAGAATTGATGGTCGAGCAAGAGGTACCAATCAAAGAGGGACTGGCATTACCAAAAACAGATTTCTTAGAGCGCTTAATGCAAAAGAACATCAGTGAATCACTTACGCTCAAGCCTATTCGCGCGCAATCACTGGATGAAAGTAAATTACCTTGTGTTATGGTGGTTTATGCGGAGAGAGGGAGCCAAAAGGTTCGAGTTATCTGCGTATTGGATGTTTACGCGACTTGTGTGTTGGCTAGTAGCATAGAAGTGATCCCAGAAGATGAGGCGCAAAGAGCCATTCATATGAATCAAATAAACGCGCATATCATGACCGCGTGCAAAGAGGCGCTTGGTAAAACAGCGTACGCATTTTTAGACAATCAAAGCAAAATGAGCTTGTTTGTCAGAAGCTGTAAGTGTGTTTATACCCATCATCCGAAACTAGAGTTACTTTATAAATACCCACTTGATAGCCGAATTGACTTAAGTTGTGAGAGAGAAGGAATGGCACAAGGTAAAATGCTTATTGTCGGTGTTTAGATCACCTTAAGCTATAGAAGTTAGACATTCTCTGCGCTTGCCACAGCCGCTTTTCTATACTTCGCAGGCGTGGTGTCGGTGAATTTTTTAAAAGCAATATAAAAAGTAGACTGGTTATTATACCCACATAGCGCTGATACTTGCTTTAGGCTCATTTTTTTGTGCTCGGTTAGTAAGCTTTTTGCCAGCTGTATCCTGTGATGATTGATGTATGAGGTAAATGAGACACCTAAGTTATCGTTCAAGATTTGTGATAGCTGCGGTACGGAGATATTAAGCTTATCAGCCACTTGAGATAATGACAGGTTAGGACATTTGTATAGCTCATCTTCAACCATGAGTTTTTCTAAAGCTTTTAATACAGGACTTGCCTTTACTTGAGAAATCTTTTTACTGGCATATTTTGTGGGCTTGGAATTATGAAGTTTAGAAATAAGTAAGGTGATACTTAAATATAGTGGCAGCAGAAAGCACAGGATGCCTATAGTATATGAGGTATAACTTGTAAATACATCAGCGAGCCAAAGGCCAATAGATGTGCATAAGATTACAATTGGAAATTGTGTATGCTTCGTTTTAAACAGCTCAAGGTCGTTATTTACGATAGTAGGGTATATGGATATCAATGAGGCTATTAAATAGGCAAACCAGCAATAAATAATAACAGTCGATATGTGTATATTCCAAAGAGCTGAATAATGCTCATACGGCCACAGTATGCCGACTATGATAGCGAGGCTTGTGGGCGGTATTAAATGCGTTTTCCAATTAAGGTTTTTAGCTGTTTTTTGCTTAAAAGATTGTTTTATATATAGTAATAATATAGGTCCAGATAGAAAATTTGACGTTAATCCCAGCTGTAAATAGGTTTTGCTTGCTTCGGGGTAAAAGAAAAAACATATGGATTTACTTATCCTTATGAATATCAAAAAAATAAAAAGAGATAACAATTTGTAAGCGCGATTGGAAGATTTATTAATAAAAAAATAGATACTCAAAACGAGCGCATTCAATGCACCTGCGACACTTATAAAAAGCCAAAAATAAGCTGAATCTAAAACCATGAGACTCTCTACTACATATTTTCTTTTATTTTAGGGGGAGGAGAGGGGAGTTTTCAATTGCAAAACTTGCATAAGAGTAGGGGTTGATTTTGAGATTTTAGGCGTTCAATTATTTATAAACTATTAATCTCTCATAATATAAATTACGGGGAGAATGAAAAGGTTTTTATTAACTTGCTAATATACAAGGATATATGATGTGAATTGCAATCAAATTCACATCATATAAACGTACTTTAATAAATTTATTGCGTTACTTTTCTTGCTCTAAATTGACGACCTTTCATTTTCCCTTCTGAAATAATCTTCAAGGCCTTATTGGCTAGCTTGCGCTCTACGGCTACGTAAGAAGTGATTGCTGTGACTTTGATTTTACCAATTTGCGAGCCTTGGATTGATTTATCTGAGGTCAGCGCACCTAAAATATCACCAGGGCGCAACTTGGATTTTTTACCGCCATCAATTTGTAGTGTGACCATAGGGGCTCTGGCAATTTGATTACCGAACACATCGTCATTGGGTAGTGGAGTAGGGTCAATGGTTTGCCCTAGATAGTCTTCCAATGCATTGACTTTATGAGACTCTTTATAGCTCATAACTGAGCATGCTACGCCAGTGTTACCTGCGCGACCAGTACGGCCAACACGGTGAACATGTACTTCAGGATCATGCGCGATATGATAGTTTAAAACCATATCGACATGATCAACATCAATGCCTCTAGCGGCAACATCCGTTGCGACTAAAATCGTTAAGCTTTTATTGGCAAATCGAACAAGTGTGCGATCTCTGTCTTTTTGGTCTAAATCGCCATGCAGCGCCGCGCTATCAAAGCCAAGTTGTTTGAGGTTATCACATACAGATTGACATTCAGCTTTGGTGTTACAGAAAACAACCGCCGATGTGGGTTGAAACTTTAAGAGCAGTTTTTGTGTTGCAACAAGCCTTGCTTCGTTATCTGGTACTTCATAGAAAAACTGTTCAATTGAGCTATGGTCATGCGTTGCTTCAACGGTTACCTTTTCAGCATTATTCATAATATGCTTTGCAAGTTGCTCAATGCGTGGTGGATAGGTCGCGCTAAATAGCAGGTTTTGTCTATTGTTTGGGCAATGATCAAGAATACATTGAATCGCATCTTCAAAACCCATCTCTAGCATTCTATCTGCTTCATCCAATACAAATGTATTCACTTCATCCAGTGATAATCGGCCTTTACGTAAATGCTCTTCAATTCGACCTGGTGTACCGACCACGATATGAGCACCGTGTTCTAAAGAACCAATTTGAGGCCCCATAGGTGCGCCACCACATAATGCTAAAACCTTGATATTGTGAATCGCCCTTGCAAGCTTGCGTATTTCAACGGCAACCTGATCTGCCAACTCTCTAGTTGGGCAAACGACCAGTGCTTGTACGCGAAAGCGTTTAACGTTGAGGTTATGTAACAAGCCTAAAGAAAACGCAGCTGTTTTACCCGAGCCTGTTTTCCCCTGACCAATCAGGTCTTTACCTGCTAAGATTTTGGGTAATGTTTGGGCTTGTATGTCTGTCATGGCAGTGTAGCCAAGAGAGTTAAGGTTATCTAATAGGGCGTTTGAAAGTGGCAAACTAGTAAAAAGCGACTGAGACAAAGCAGGAATCATCTATTGTGGAATAAAAGCGAATTATAACACGTGCACTTGGCTGTGAGTATCTTTAGCGGAGTTGGCAGGATTAATTTGTTCTGTTCACGCTTATTTGACTGGGTTGGTTTACTCGCCGAACCATATTTGCAATGCCATATGCTGGCTTATAAAGCGACTGAATGGACTTATTTTGACAAGCCTTTTCGGTTGCTCAATAAACTAGTTTAGGGTGCCAGCCTGCTGTTAATACTTGCTATGAAGTTGGTTGGGTCGTCTACTCCAATGAACAGGTTTTTAATGGTTCCTTTAGGCTTATTGAGTATTATTTCTATATTAGGTACGCCAGAATAGTTAAAACGCTTAAGGTCTTTTGCGCGCGTGATAGGTTGATTGTTCTGCTTAATGTCCAAGATGTTATTAAGTGGTATGACAATGGGATTATATAAACCATACCTAACTATCAAAGTATCATTAGTCAAAGAGATTGGCCTTTTCGCTATGGCCCGATACTCGGCGATAAAGAACACTAAACTGAAGAGAGTCAGTAAGCTAACAATATTTGCAGCCATCGGAGACCAGATAAAGTGCAGTAGTAAGTGCACAATGGGAATTTCAATTGCAATTAAAATAATAAACCCTAGCAGGTTGCTGTGAGTTCCATCTTTTTGGTGATAACTAAAGTGAACATTGCCTTGATAGGTTTTTGAGTGAATACGTTTTGGCACGAGTGCAAATGTCCACATACGTATTTCAAAGCAGAAAAACTGCGCGAATTTGCCAGAGCCAAGATAACGCGAGACGGACTTCGCTATCGATACATCAGGGTCTTGCCCTGTTTTTAGTGCGATGTTTATCGCCCAGTAAACACTAAATACCGCAACAAGCTCAAAAAGCAGAACAATGGCAAGCACCAAATATCTGCCTTGTTCTAAATATGGCCACAGTACTTTATGTTCATCTGGAATAATGTAACTACCAATTAGTACTGCTAAGCAAATTAATATAAGGGCTTTGAGAAGCGCCTCTTTTTTATCTTTTACACATATAAAACAAATAACCGGTATCGCAATCAATACATCAATGAGAAATAACCACTCCCATCTTTGCTTACCGTAATCATTCCACATGTTTTGTGTATTGAAATAGAGGAACCATAAAGAGGACATGGCAATTAAAAAAATGAATGGCAATTTTGAGTTGGTCGATAAATTCATCATTACATTCGATAAGGGTATTTTTATAATTCTTTTTAAGGAGAGTCTATCAGTACCTCTTAAACAAACAAAATATAAAATAAAAGCAAGGGCGTTAATTTCTCAAATGACTTGCATATTGTAGTAATACATAATTATGAATTTACTTGAATTGCATCATTTCGTTTATCAGTATTAATAATTTAATTTTTTAGAATTATTTGTTTTTATAGGTTAATTTGTCATGAAAAAACTTCAATTAAAAGTGATTTTATATAGGTAAAAGGTATTGAAATGATCATTAAATGGGCAGATAATGCTGCTACTCTTTAGTCTTACTATATAAAACAGACTTACGAGTATAGGACGAACATTAAAAGGAAGATAAATGAAAAACTTACTGATCATAATTTTTACCACATTTATTCTAGCTGCATGTAGCAGCACACAAAGCGGAAAAGACTTTGACATGGAAGTAGTTAAGTCGTTTAAAAAAGGTGAAACGACTCAAGAAGATGTAAGAAAGGCCATAGGTGACCCAAGTGGCATGGACGACTTGGTTGATGGTGAAACGGCATGGCAATATTATTTCCATGAAAACAAAAGCAGTGGATTAAACTATGTTCCTGTTGCTGGCGCTTATGCCGGTGGTTCAAAGGGCACTAGTAAACATGTAACTATCCGCTTTGGTAAAGATGGTATCATGAGTGGTATGTCATTTAGAGAAATTGAAAGCGGTTCGTCACGCTTTTAAAAATTGAAAATGATATGCAGCGCCGTTTGATTGTAGATCATTCGGCGTTTTTGGCGATAACTAGTTACCAATTTTATTAAACTTGATGGCAAGTAATTGGCGGATTATTAAATTTATTTTTTATAAAATATTTAGCTTCTCTTACTTAGTTAACAGGTATCCACAAACTCCTTTCTTTGAATTCTATCGATTTTATGTATTTCGTATCTAGTGTTTTTCTATGTAGTGCTTGAAGTCTTTTAAATGTTCTAAGCTGATATGTGTTTATTCTATATAAACAAGGAGCTTAGTATCAGTTTTATGGTCTTTAAGCGAAGGCTTATTGTTATGATATGGCTTGCTTACTAGATCGAGCCATCAAAATTTAAAATGCTCATTGCAACAGTTGTATGCTGTATTTTAAGTCATGAGCTAATAGTGAAGTTAGTCTTTTTACAGGCTTAAACGCTGTAATAGTAGGAAAAATACCGGGGGTGCGTCAAAAATTGGCTAATTAATGACGCATTCAACTCTTTATTAGGCTACTGCCTCACCTTCATTTGCCAATTTCGGGTTAAGGCCATATTGGTTTTCACTTTCTTCACCCTCTAAGATGAAAAAGACAAATAATGCCAAGGTACCAATTATTGGTATAAAGGCAATCAGCATCCACCAGCCTGATCTTCCAGTGTCATGCAAACGTCTAACGCTTAGTGCGAGGGTAGGTACAAAAATAGCTAATGCATAGATAATGCCTAAGAAAGATGTGCCAAGTAACCCATCAATAAAGCCTAATATAACAGAGACAATTATGTTGAACAAAAAGAACATCCAGTATTCTTTTCTTCTCGCTCTTCCTTCAAATACCGCATAGTTTTTTAAGACGGATATATACCATTCCATTTTTGGTTCCTTTATTAATTGTAATTTCCTAGTTTGGGAGTCCGATTGCCTTTGGTGCTGTAATGTCCGTTATCAGCAGTTTGTACTTAGATACAAAATAGCTATGTTGTTTCCCTGCGCATAAAAGTAAATCAATCATGCTATTGCCACAAGAGGTAATTGTAAAAAACTCATTTTTTATGTGAAAAATCATAAAAATCACGATTAAATAATTTTAAAATTAGTATTTTATCTTCATATGGAACTTTACTTTTTAATTATATAAGTATTTTAAATTACACATAGGCGCACTGTTCGTTCTTCACATGCATTTCACGCAATTTAATAAACACTTAGGTCATAAATTAGTTTAAGCGCAATAAGGAATGAACATGGGTGTTAAATTGGATGTCCTCGATTTGGAACACACGATTAATTTGGTCAATGGAGAACCTCTACATTTACTTAAGAATATTTCAATGTCAATTGAGGCGGGTGAGCATATTGCTATTGTGGGCGCCTCTGGCTCAGGAAAATCAACACTTCTCTCTTTGCTTGCAGGGTTAGAGACATTGCAAAAAGGCAAAATCTGCTATCAAAAAAACCTTGAAGTATTGAGTGGTGTGACTGGTGTATCCGGTTTTATTTTTCAGCACTTCCATCTATTACCTGAGCTAAATGCGCTACAAAATGTGGCACTGCCTTTGATGTTACGGGGTGAAAGTACAGCACAACAGCGCGCGTTAGAGAAATTAAAACTAGTAAATTTAGAGGCGCAAGCCAAACAGCCTGTTACTAAATTGAGTGGCGGCGAGCAACAACGTGTGGCGATTGCCCGCGCGCTCTGTAATGAACCTCAAATTTTGTTTGCGGATGAACCGACAGGGAATCTAGATCATAAAACGGCAGAGCAGGTTTTTGATCTTATGCTCCATGGTGCAAAAGTGTCAGGCACTACTATGGTGGTGGTGACTCATGACCTTAATCTCGCTTCAAAATTAGATAAAACATACAAGCTTGAAAATGGGGAATTAAAGTTATGAATGAGCCACATACTTTAAATCAATTAGACAGTTCAAGCTGTCAATTAATGCCTGCCAGCAAGTTATTCATTAAAGTATTTATATCGCAAATCTTGCAAGGCAAGCATCTAATTACATTACTAAGTTTGGCTCTTTTATTTTTGTATCTGAGTCTAACCAGCTTATTTGGTCAAGGCGTTGATAGGTATTTAAACCATAACTTGCAGACAATGTTGGGCGCTGATACGCAGTTAACCGTTACCAGAGATTGGCATGATCATGAAAGGCAATGGATGCAAGCGCATGCAGCCAAAAGTAGTTTTATTAATAGTTATGAAGTGACTTTAAGTGCGCAAGCCGCTTTTAGCCATACAAAACTCAAAGCGGTAGATCAAAGCTATCCTCTCAATGGTGATGTGACAGTGTCTTACACCCCAAGTTTTACGCCATCTTTGGAGTCTACTGGACCAAAATTGGGAGAGATCTGGCTTGAGCCTCATCTAGCTCGTGCACTGAATGTTAAGGTTGGTGATACTGTTTCCCTTGGTCAAAACACATTGAAAGTGAGTGCGCTATTGCTCAATGAGCCTGACAGAATCATTCAAGGATATAGCAGTGATAAACGCGCCATTGTGTCTCAAAAAAGTATTAAGCATTTGGAGATGATCCCGCTTGAGCGCCAAGTATTAATTAATCACCCATTGGACTTTAAAAAGGAGTACCTTCGGCGCTTACAGGACAACAGTGCTGATTTAAACATGGTTAGTAAATTACTGAACAACTATCCGATGGCACATGCGTGGAAAAGAGTGCAGAACTTTATGGGCTTAATCAGTTTTGTCATTGTTTTACTGACTTGCCTATGTCTATGGCTTAGCCAAAAAAGTCATGTAGAGCCGCTTCAAAATGTGTTGGCGGTGATGTTGGCAAATGGTGTTAAGCGTCAGCAAATTCCCTTTCTTGTACTGATTTTAATGGCAAACATTTTGTTCATTAGTTTTATTCCTGCGCTGATAATAGCCATTGGCTTCACTGCCGCTTTGGAATATGCCATTCAGCAACACTTTTTGGCCACATTTGAGCTTATGTGGGATTGGACGGGGATTGGTAAATCTTTATTTATCAGTATGTTACTCTATTTTCTGCTCACGGTTCCGAGTTGGGTAACTCTGATCAAGAGTAATGTCCGAGATCTATTAGAAAAGCGAGAGAATAACTCAATCACTTTCATAGTCAGTGGCTTATGTCCATTATTGTCTCTATTGGTTGTAGTGGTTTTGAATACGGATAACTGGGTGTTGACTGGGTTACTGTTGTCTGGTCTTGCGGTCTGTTTAGTATTATTGCTGGTTTTGGCATGGGGTGGGTTAAGTGCCGCCAATAAGTTACTGTCTGGAAAAGGAGGTATTTTTGCATTTGTACTGCTACTGATGAAGCAACGAATGCGTGTCAAAATTGTACAAATTCTGGCGTTAGGTTTAAGTGCCACATTATTACTATTGTGTCTTCGAGTTGGTCAAGATGTGAGTGATGTGCTTGATAGAGCATTATTCGCAGACCAAGGAAATATATTTGTGACTCAAGCAACGGCGGAGCAAAAGCAAGCTCTTACAGAATTTACTTTACAGCAGCGCGGTGAAGTAAAGCAGTTTAAAGCGTTTCAAAGCGCCAGAGTAACGCATGTTAATAACCTATTGTTAAGTGAAATTGATGCGCCAAGTAGCGATTCTAAATCTCGTTTAGAGCGCAATATCAATCTACATTGGCAAGCTAATCAGCCACAAAACATAAATATTGTCTCTGACCAGTGGCAAAGTAAAAAGCAAAATGATTTGCCTGCTATCTCTATGGAGCAAGAAGTGTTTGATGAGCTTAATTTAGAGCTTGAGGATGTGCTTACAATGCAAGTCGGTACTCAAAGCCAGCAGTTCAAAATTGCTTCGGTACATCACTACCGTTCAGGTTCAGATATGATCACATTTTGGTTTGTTGTACATCAAGACAGTGCACCAGTGGCAGACGAGCAGGTTTTTTATATGGGTAGCGTCGATTTACCAGAGCAAGGCTTACAGCAACTTGGTGAAATTTGGCAAGCTCACCCGAGCATTCGCATGTTACGTGTTGAAGAGTTAATTGCAAGAGTGCGCAGTACAGTACAGACATTTATCTATCTGACCTTGGCGTATGGTGTTTTTATTGCTTTGATGAGTAACTTGCTTGTTATTGCCTCAATCCAAACCCATCTTCAAAGAGATAAGTTAAAGAATGGTTTGCTGATAAGCTTTGGCTTAGATAGTCGGCAAAGTCGTAATATGCTCATCGTTGAATGGAGTATTTTAACCATGATCCCAGTTGCGTGTGCATTAACATCGATATATTTGTTTATCGGTCAAATTTATCAGGCAGGGTTTGGTTTACCGTATAGGCCAAATGACTTCATGCTTTTAGTTGAGGCCATTACTATCGTTGCGGCGATTGCGCTGGGTGGTATTTTCTTAAGCCGCAAGCAACTCAAGCAAAATGTGGTGACCTTACTTGAACAGCGTGGCTAAAAATTGTTCTTAGGCAAATTAATAAAAGGACCAAGAGGTCCTTTTATTTAAATGTTAGCAATTACTGAATCTCAGTCGAGATTTTTTTAAATTGGTAACCCAGTGCTTTTAGTTTGTTTGGTTCTTGAAAATCAAATACGGTGCCAATCCCACGCCCATACCCTTGAACTTGAAGCTGGTTTTCGTCAACCACTTTCAAAGCGCGTACAAATCCATGTTTGACAGATACGGCTAGTAGCGCTTGAAATTCTGGTGAATATCGTAATTCAATATCGCCTATCTCTGGGTTGGTAGTTTCCACTTGATAATAGCCCAATAACTTTTCTAGCTCAGGAGTCAATTTTGTTGTAACGAGTTTGCTAAAAACATTGGCTGAGTCTCTACCGTTGTAGGTAAAGCGAAACCCATCAATGGCTTGCGTCAGCTTGATCCTTACATCGCCTTTTTCACCGATAATTTGGTAGCTGTCTGAATCAACTTGTTTGAGCTGTTTAATAGCTTGCCCTGGAATGAGCATGACGAATTCTCCACTGGGCGTTTTCTCAATGAATATGTTGCGTCTACCAGCATAAAAACCAGCTTCTAGCGTTTTCGGTAGGGGTGGCTGAGAAGAAGATGTTTGAGTGTTTTTATTGTCTAAAAATGGGCCTTTTTCGGATTGAGTGGCTATGTTTGTCACCATTTTGGCGATATCGAAAACCGTATCGTCGCCGTCTCTGTTATTCGTTGTAACAAATACGCCAAAGTTCAGTTCGGGCACGATATACATCATGCTTTCATACCCTTGATAACTGCCATCATGACTAATTGCAATGTGGCCATTAAAGTGGTCAACGAAAAAACCTAATCCCATTTCGTGGTCACCGTCTAACTGGATATGCGCATTTTGCACATTGCGAACCCTTGTAATGAGCGAGGAGGGCACGATTGCATGGCTATCATAGTTCCAGCTGTCGAGTATTGCTTGCATGTAGCGCGCCATATCATTACCAGTTGAAATAATACCGCCAGCGGGCGTCAGTAAAGAAGCGAATTTAGGTTCTTGAGCAGTACCACTGTAGCTTTGCGCCATTTGTACTGGGAGTGGACCGTTTGGCAAGTGGCTCAAGGTATTGTTCATCGCCAGCGGCGTGAAGAATTCAGTTTGCAAGTAATCTTGCCAGCTTTGACCACTTATTCTTGAAACCAGTAATCCGGCTAACCCAAACGCATTATTATTGTAGGCAGAAATAGTGCCCCTGTTCCACACAAGATAGTCGTCACTTAATAAAGCCGCTAGTGAATTAAGGTCTTTATTAGGACTTGTTGTTGGCTCATCACCACGGAACCAGCCTGTTGGAATGCCACTTTGATGGGTTAAGAGATCACGCACCGTTATTTCGTTATTATTATTGGGAAGCGTCTTTGGTTTAAAGTCAGGTAAGTGTTTATAAACACTATCATCTAGAGAAAGTTTTTCTTGGTTCACTAATTTAAGAACAGCGAGTGTGACAAACGTTTTAGTGATGGAAGCAATACGAAATTGGGTATCAGGAGTGACAGCTTGTTGTGTTTCTGTATTTGCTAGACCAAAACCCTGCAACATGACAGGTGTATTGTCTTTCACCACTGCGATAGATAAACCTGTGGTTTCTCCTCCAGCTAAGCGATGTTCAATTTGCTGGGAGATTTTCTGTATATCAGATTGATCCAAAGCAAACGTATAACTACTCAGTGATAAGCCTGCAATCAAGCTTGCAAGCAATGTGATTTTTTTCATGGTTATCCTTACTTATTGATATTGGGTAATGGTGACGTTTGTTATAAAAAAGGTGCGCCACTCGAACTGTAGACGATAAAGGTACGATTAAAATTAATGCAATTATCTCAAGCTTAATGAATCATCTGAGTTGACAAAATAATGAGCATAAATGTCTCTGGGTTTGTTATTTTGCATTTTAGAAATCTTTTCATTTTGCGAATTGCAATTTGCAAAATGAAAAACTGCTTAAGCATGTCGAGAATCTGTGAGTAATACGCTAAAAATGAGATACGAGAAAGATATAAGTAATTTATTCAATGCTTTACCGATTTTGAATTAGGACTTTTACAAGTTTTTAAGTCGCTTGCTGTACTGACATAATTTTGTCACTAACAGGGGCGTTCAGCTTATTTTTCAGTGAAATAAACGAATAAAAATGAGGGTAAAATAAAATACTAAGGTTAACAAAGAGCTGAGAAAGAAATTATTTCTTCGGTGTGATTATTGCATGAGTACGACTAATTGAAATAAACATTGGTGTATGCATGACAAAAACACAGAATATAACAACTAAGTTGGGTGCAGCAGCACTCGCACTTACAGCAAGTTTTTCTGTATTAGCTGACGATAACGCCTGTTTAGAGGGACTTTTTGCAATTGACAGGTTCGCAGCAGATGGACAGAGCGCAGTTTTTCATATTGATACGAGTTCTAAAACGAGCCGAGAAGTACCCGGAGCATCTTTCGCTTCAAGCAACTTAGCCGGGTCTGGTGCAAAGCTGTATACAATGCAACGTATAGATAGCGAAACAAATACCTCGAAATTGTATGAGTTTGATATGCAAACCATGCAGCAACGTGAAGTGGCCGACACGACAAGCTATCCAATAAAGCGCTCTGCAGTTTCTCCATCAGGTGATTTTCTTCTGGCCACAAGCCAAACCTACATGTATCAATTTGATCTGACAACAGGCGAGAAAACAGTCCTTGGAAAAATGAAGTCAGACAGTGCCAGCTATGATGACTTCGACCATGGCGATATTGCTTATTCTGCAGACGGTAATTTGATATATGTACTGAACGGTAAAGCGTTATATGTACTAGACGAAGCATCTATGTCGCTGACTGAAATAGGTGAGCACAATTTAAATTGGGCTTCAGGTCTCGCAGTGGACGAAAACGGTGTGATTTACGCCTCTGCGAGAAACAGCGGTGAAAATGCTAAAATTTACACGCTTGATGCGCAAACTGCACAAGCAACATTTTTGATGGATGGACCAGAGCATATTGCTGATTTAACTTATGTACAAGGGTGTGGAAACACCTTGCCCGTTATTGCAAATGCGTTGCAGCAAGAAGTTAATAAAGCCAACCAGTATTGGCGAGGTGAGTCGGTCGAGGACAAAATCGCTAACTTGGCTGGATTCAAAGATGGCACTTTTAACTTTAACGCAGAAGGTTTTCCTGTTGAGTCAAAAGACAAGTTGAATAAGCACAATAAGTTCACTAAAAACCCCAATGCTAATCGTTGCGCGCGGATGTGGAATAATATGTTAGATCATCAATATGTGTTAAACCGCAGCGGTAAAGGCCGTAAAAAAGCTGATGGCAGTACAAAATGGTACTTCTCCACTGCTGATGGCGAATATAAAGTGGTTAAAGCAAGTAAAGGCATTTGCTATTACGGCTATGCGTCCGGTGAAGCAGGTCGCATTATCTACAACACAAAAACAGGTGTAGTCAGCGTTCAATAAATTAAGTTTTATAGCCTCAACTAAGCGCGGCCAATTGGCTGCGTTTTTTATTTTAAACTCGGTGCAACTATTTAGCTTTTTATAACGTCTAAGTATTCATATTTATGCAAAGTGTCATAATATTTATTTTTATCAGGTAATTGAATATTTAGGAAAGTAATGAAACTTTATTTGGTAATGTTTATATTGTTGAGCGCGGCATATTCGCTAAAAAGCGCTGCCTCAACAGCGGCTGAAATACAGCATTTATTGACCTTCATTGAAACGTCTCATTGTCAGTATGAGCGCAATGGCTCACTACATTCGGCACGTGATGCTAAGCAGCACATTAGTAAAAAGTATCATTACTATCAAGATGATATTGAGTCGGCGGAAGATTTTATAAGTTTAACGGCTTCCAAAAGTAGTTTGTCTGGTAAGTCGTACCTTATTCATTGCCGTAATAATAAACCAATTAAGAGTAGTGAGTGGTTACTCTTGGAGCTCAAGGCGTTTAGAAAGCAAAAAAAATAGCACCGAGGAAAGTACGATAACTTATACAGTGAAGAGTTATTCTATCTTAATTTATAATTCTTTTTTATTATTTTTATGTGTTTTTTTATTTTCTGAAATAGGTGCAATGGTATTGTAACTGTACCTATTACAACTATTTATAATGCAACAAGTTATATATGGGAAGCTAAAAATTGCTTTTCTCAGTTAATCTTTCTGATCCTTTTATGATCAGTTTTTCATGTTTTATAGTAATTTAATAACATAAATCTATAAATGTTAATAATTAAATTATTCCAACTTTGGTTTGCTTAAATTATAATATGCCCTTAATTAAGCACTTGTATGCAAAAGTATTTTAATAAAAGGGCACTTCAATTCGTCAGCAAAGAGCTGTATTACTTTGCGGGCCTATAAGCTAAGTCTCATACGTTACCTCTGGTACATACACCTGGAGGTTAACACTCATATTTATTCAAATATCTCACAACCAGTAAAGAGCAAAACCTTAACGCTTTCTACTGGTTTTTGTGCTTTACGGTAATCATTAACTTAGGGATGTATAAACAGCATATGGCACTTAAAGACTTGTCTATTTCAAAGCAAATTGGGTTGAGCTTTGCGTCGATTTTTATGGTTTTTTTCGGGGTAAGCCTGATGACGTACAATGGATTAAAGGGGATCAATGATGACCTTGAACTGATTGTACAAACCAGCATTCCATCGGTTGAGATAGTAAAAGATCTACAAATTGAGATGGCAACCATTCGAAAAGATGAGTTTTTGATTGTCACAAATTCAGAGCACCCGGATATCAATGAATGGATAGTTAACCTTGATAATACAAAATCAGGCCTTAATCAAAAGATTCAAGCATACAGCCAGTTAAATGTGTCAAATCAAGAACGACTTCAGTTCCAAGCGTTTGAGCAGGCTTGGCGTAAATACGCGTCTGCAACATCTGGTTTTAATCGATTAGTGCGTGAGGGTGAAGTTAGTAAAGCTAATTTAATTGTTTTAAACAGCTATAACTTCTACTCAGAAGCCATGGATGAACTGAGCAAGCTGAACAAAATTAATAGCGATAATGTGGGCATGGCCGAAACATCAGCTGTACGTGCAGTGAAAACAGTGATCACGGTTATCATCATCTGTACATTGGTATCGGCGGTGATGATAGCACTCATTTGTTTTGTCCTAAGCGCTGCAATTAGAAAGCCTCTAGAAAAGGCGAAAGATCTTGCTGGTAGTATTGCCAATGGTGACCTAAGTTCACGTATTGATACACGCTCAGTGGGTAATAATGAACTTGGCGCTTTACTAATGTCTTTGGAGAAAATGCGTGAACAGTTAAATAGCCTTGTTGTGAAGATAAATGACAGCGCTATCCAACTGACAACAGCCGTAGAAGAAGTGAATATGATCTCGGCTCAAAATGCCACAGGCATGCAGAATCAACAAAATGAGTTACAGTCGGTTGCATCAGCTATGACGCAGATGCAGGCTGCGGTATCTGAAGTGGCAAAAAGTACAGAAATGGGCGCTGAGTCTGCCAATCAAGCCAATGTTAAGTCTCGTGAAGGCAGTGCTGCACTGAAAAGTAACATTGTGCAGATCTCTAGCGTTGCAGATACTGTGTCTCATGCGGGAGATTTAGCCCACAATCTAGAAAAGAACTCACAAAACATCAATGTTGTGGTGGATGTTATTCGTGAAATCGCTGAGCAAACTAACTTGCTTGCATTAAATGCCGCGATTGAAGCGGCGCGAGCGGGTGCACAAGGGCGCGGTTTTGCGGTGGTTGCGGATGAAGTTCGCTCTTTAGCACAGCGTACACAAGACTCTACAACTCAGATTGTTGAGATAGTGAGTGATTTGCAGTCTAAATCGAAAGAAACGGGCGAGGCGACCAGAACGTGTCAAAAAGGCATCGATGTGTGCGTACAGCAAACTGAAACAGTCAGCGATACTATCACGCAAATCGAGCAGGAAATTGACAGTATTGCCGCGATGAGTACGCAAATAGCAGCAGCATGTAATGAGCAATCGGTTGTCTCTGAAGAATTGAATCGTAATATTGAAAATATCAATGTTGCCGCAGTTGAAATGACTGAAGGCGCAAATCAAACCTCTCAAGCGTGTCATGAAATAAGTGAATTGGCGCATGGTTTAAAAGCAAGTGTTGAACAGTTTAAGCTCTGAGTTAAAGCGCAAGCAGACTAGTGGAGTGTAAAAAGCCAATTAATTTAAAAATTTTAAGTTAATAGACTAGTATTTTGAAAGCGAGCCATAGTATGGTTCGCTTTTTTATTATATGCACTTATTAATCGCTGAATGGCTTACATGTCTATACACTATTATTCTAATTAAGTTCAGCTGATGAGTGTGTTTTTATTTAGTTTGATATTTTAATAAAAAATTATTTATTAATTTTTATTATTCGAAATTTTTAATCATTTACTTAAATTGATTAAATCAAGGGTAGAATGTGATAAGAGCGGCTATTGTCTTTGTTTTGATAAGCCTTTGCTTTGTGGCAGAAGCGAAGAACTCGCAAAAAATTGTACTGAATGTCCCCTTGGTTGAGCAGGGGAAAAAGTTATGCGGGCCTGCAACCATAGAAATGATTTTTAAGTACTGGGGCATTAAGGATTACACCCAATACGATATCGCTGAGTCTATCTTGAATCAGTATGGAGATATGCCAGTGTTTATCCGCTCTGGTGTATTGAACAATTATCCTCGCAACTGGGCAGATTACCCGGGAACCAAGGTCACTTATTTGCAAGGGTTTTTACAGCGCTTTGGTAAAACACGCAGCATCACAGTCGATAAATCACAAGATTTGGCTGAGAACATTGATGAAAAACGCGCGCAGTTGTTTAATCATATAAAGGCTTACATTGCCAGCGGCATCCCTGTTATTGTATTTCAGTATTGGGAGTTGCCAAAATCGCAAAGCCATTACCGAGTCGTCGTGGGTTATGATGAGGCGAAAAGACTCGTGTATTTAAATGATGCCAAAGGTGCGAAGCGGGTTGTGCAAACTTATGAAGAGTTTTTAAATTTATGGAACGTAGAGCACCCACGGCTGCGTTATTATGCGGTGGCGTTTAATACTGAACGTAAAAAAATAAATATCGAGCTTTGAGAATATAGACATCGTTTGTGATTTTGATATCAATGAGCTTGCCATGAGGAGTCGTATGATTAGAAAAGGTCTGGCATCCGATATTGAACCTGTACTGATGGTGTGGCTTGCTGCGTCTCAACAAGCACATCATTTTGTGCCAGAGAGTTTTTGGCGTGATCACCTCGATACTATGCGACAGGTGTATTTGCCCAGCTCAGATAATTATGTGTATTTGGATAATCAACAAATCATCGGTTTTTATGCTTTGGTAAAAAACACCCTTGCGGCAATTTTTGTTTTACCAGAAAAACAAGGCCAAGGGGTAGGTAAGCAGCTTATTGCAGATGCAAAGTCCCGATGCAATAGCTTGGAGCTGTCTGTATATCAGCGCAATGTTGCGAGCGTGGCATTTTATCAGCAACAAGGTTTTGAAATTATTGCACAAGACGAAGATCCGCTTACAGGACAAGCGCAATATATTATGAGTTGGCAAGATAGGCAGACCGCGTGATGGGGTTTTTTTAAGCCCTTACTTAAGCGATGAATAAGAAAGAATAAAAGGTTGGGTATTTTTTGAACTATTTTTGTAAAAAAGCTCGACAAAACAGAATTTCAGTGTATCCTACGCAGCGTATGAAGATATTTGATTTATTTGTTGTTGTTTGCTTAAGTTTCTGTTTTTGTCATAAAACCTAATTTTAGCCACTCACTTTACTTCCGATACTGTACACATTTTTTTTAATTTTTATATAAATAGGTAATTTATGTCTCAAGTAACAGGCACTGTAAAATGGTTTAACGAGTCAAAAGGTTTTGGCTTCATTGCACAAGAAAACGGTAACGACGACGTTTTTGTTCACTTCAGAGCTATCCAGTCTGAAGGTTTCCGTACTTTGACTGAAGGTCAAAAAGTAAGCTTCACAGTAACTCAGGGCGCTAAAGGTCCTCAGGCTGAAAACGTAACTGTACTTTAATCAGTTATGTCTAGGTGCGGCATCAAGCTGCACCTTGCTATTTCACATTCACTTCTAATTTCTTGCTTTCCTCTTTACACTTTTTACTAGTTTTACTCCCTTCAATTTAAATCATTTTTACTGTCAGCTTCTTAGCCATTCTATTTGCATATGTTGCCCCATTATAATGATTGACTTTTACGCTCATTTTCAGGTGGAAGTTCCTTAATTTGTGCCATGCCTGAGCCTATTTCTAGAATTTTCCGGCCGAGGTAATTGCCCGGCGCATTCGATATCCACACTTTTATCAAGCCGTCTCGCTTCATGCCCACGATGAGGTAGGGTAATTTTCTGTCTTTATACTGACCAGTTCTGCGATCTATAAAAGGCTTCATCTCTTTTATAAACTCGTAGCCAGCTTTGTTATCTATTTTTGCTTCGCCTACCCTGAATAGGTCGGTATCCATGTCATACCAAGCGACAACGACTTTTTTGGGAAATGGGATATCATAAGTAAATGACATTTTTCCACCATTTTTCCAACAGCAACCAACTGACCCTGCGGGTGCTGACCAACTATCATCAAACTGAACGGCTCCTACCATAAAGTCAGAGCCATTTTGCGCACTGACAACGACAGCTAATTCATCAATATCTCTTGTTATTGAACAAGCGGTATTAATGACTATTAAAATAGATAACACAAAAAGCCTTTTCGCCACTCTATGCCCCTTCCTTGGAGTTTACTTTTATCTTTAACGTTCGTCTTCAGGTGGAAGTTCCTTAATTTGTGCCATACCGGAGCCTATTTCTAGAATTTGCCGGCCGAGGTAATTGCCCGGCGCATTCGATATCCATACTTTTATCAAGCCATCTCGCTTCATGCCCACGATGAGGTAGGGGAATTTTCCGTCTTTATACTGACCAGTTCTGCGGTCTATAAAAGGCTTCATCTTTTTTATAAACTCGTAGCCAGCTTTGTTATCTATTGTTGCCTCGCCTACCCTGAATAGGTCGGTTTCCATGTCATACCATGCGACAACGACTTTGCTTGGAAAGTTGACTCCATCTACAAATGACAGGGCTCCTGCATTTTTCCAGCAACACCCTATAGACCCTGCTGGTACGGACCAAGCGTCATCAAATAATACCGTGCCGACCATTAAGTCAGATTTATCCTCTGCGGCTACTCCAACACTCATTTCTTTGACTTGATAACTTGAACTACAGCCCATTATTAATAACAAGATACCAATTGAGATAACTATTCTTTCAGTCAATGTAGGCTCCTTCCTTGGTGTTTATCGTTAACGTTCGTCTTCAGGTGGAAGTTCCTTAATTTGTGCCATACCTGAGCCTATTTCGAGAATCTGCCTGCCGATAACATCTGCTGGCGCATTTGAAATCCACACTTTAATTAGGCCATTCCGTTTCATGCCCACGATGAGGTAGGGTAATTTTCTATCTTTATACTGACCAGTTCGTCTGTTAATAAATGGCTTTAAATCTTGTATAAATTCATAACCAGCTTTGTTATCTATTGCTGCCTCACCTACCCGAAAGAGGTCGGTATCCATGTCATACCATGCGACCTCAACTTTTTTAGGAAATGGGATGTCAGAAGCAAATGAGGTTTTTCCGCCATTTGTCCAACAGCAACCAACTGCTCCTGCGGGTGCCGACCAACTATCATCAAACTGAACAGCTCCTACCATAAAGTCAGAGCCATTTTGCGCACTGACAACGACAGCTAATTCATCAATATCTCTTGTTATTGAACAAGCGGTATTAATGACTATTAAAATAGATAACATAAAAAGCCTTTTCGCCACTCTATGCCCCTTCCTTGGAGTTTACTTTTATCTCTAACGTTGTTCTTCAGGTGGAAGTTCCTTAATTTGTGCCATACCGGAGCCTATTTCGAGACTTTCTCTACCTATAGCATCGGCAGGGGAATTTGATATCCACACTTTGATTAATCCATTTCTTTTCATACCCACAATTAAATATGGCAGCTCATAATCAGAATACTCTCCTGTTGAACGAACAATTACAGGTTTCATTTTTTTTATAAACTCATATCCTGTTTTGTTATCAATTTTTGCTTCGCCTACCCGAAAGAGGTCTGTATCCATGTCATACCATGCAACAATGACTTTGCTTGGAAATGGTACATCATAAACAAAAGATCTGGCTCCGCCATCTCCCCAGCAGCAGCCAATAGACCCCGCAGGTACAGTCCATTCGTCATCAAATAATACGGTACCAACCATTAAGTCAGCGCTACGTTCAGCGCCAATTCCAACACTCATTTCTTTGACTTGATAACTTGAACTGCAACCCATGAATAAACTAAAAGCACTAATCAAGATAATTATTCTTGTCGCCAATGTAGGCTCCTTCCTTGGTGTTTATTGTTAACGTTCGTCTTCAGGTGGAAGTTCTTTAATTTGTGCCATACCTGAGCCTATTTCTAGAGTTTGCCGGCCAATCGCGTTAGCAGAAGAATTTGATATCCATACTTTAATTAAGCCGTTTCGCTTTATTCCGACAATGAGGTAGGGGGTGCTGTCATCAAAGTATTCTCCTGTAGAACGAATAATTACAGGCTTCATTTTTTGTATAAACTCATATCCTTTTTTGTTATCTATTTGTGCTTCGCCCACCCAAAAGAGTTCAGTACTCAAGTCGTACCAAGCAATAACGACGGTATTTGGAAAGGGTATGTCATATACAAAAGACAATGCACCAGAGTCCTTCCAGCAACACCCTATTGCACCGGCTAGTACGCTCCATGTCTCATCAAATGTGACTTCCCCTACCATAAGAATTGGCCCCTTTTCAGCTGCAACTCCCACGCTCATTTCCTCGACTTGATAACTTGAACTGCAGCCTATGAGTAAACTCAAAGCACTAATCAAGATAATTATTCTTGTAGCCAATGTAGGCTCCTTCCTTGGCGTTTATCGTTAACGTTCGTCTTCAGGTGGAAGTTCCTTAATATGTGCCATGCCTGAGCCTATTTCTAGAATTTGTCGGCCGAGGTAATTGCCCGGCGCATTCGATATCCACACTTTTATCAAGCCGTTTCTTTTCATGCCTACGATGAGGTAAGGATGCTTTTTTGTTTTATATTGACCAGTCCGTCTATTAATAAAAGGCTTCATTTTTTGTATAAACTCATAGCCCGTTTTGTTATCTATTTGTGCTTCACCGACCCGAAAGAGATCGGTATCCATGTCATACCATGCAACAACAACTTTACTTGGGAAGTTGACTCCATCTACAAATGACAGGACACCTGCATCTTTCCAGCAACATCCTACAGAGCCTGCAGGTACAGACCAAGCGTCATCAAATAATACCGTGCCGACCATTAAGTCAGATTTATCTTCTGCGGCGATTCCAACACTCATTTCTTTGACTTGATAACTTGAACTGCAACCCATGAGTAAACTCAGAGTACTGATCAAGATAATTATTCTTGCCGCCAATGTAGGCTCCTTCCTTGGTGTTTATCGTTAACGTTCGTCTTCAGGTGGAAGTTCCTTAATTTGTGCCATGCCTGAGCCTATTTCTAGAATTTGTCGGCCGAGGTAATTGCCCGGCGCATTCGATATCCACACTTTTATCAAGCCGTTTCGTTTCATGCCAACGATGAGGTAGGGTAATTTTCTGTCTTTATACTGACCAGTTCTGCGGTCTATAAAAGGCTTCATCTCTTTTATAAACTCGTATCCAGCTTTGTTATCTATTTTTGCCTCACCTACCCAAAAGAGTTCAGTACTCAAATCATACCAGGCTATGACTAACTGCTTTGGAAAAGGCACATCATAAACAAAAGATCTAGCTCCGCCATCTCCCCAGCAGCAACCTATTGCACCGGCTGGTACACTCCAAGATTCATCCAGTGTTACTTCTCCAACCATAAGTATTGGGCCTTTTTCTGCTCCAATACCTACACCCATTTCTTTGACTTGATAACTTGAACTACAACCTATGATTAATAACAATATACCAATTGAGATAATTATTCTTTTCGCCACTGTGGATTGACTCCTATGTTAAACACCTGCCAACGCCCTTGACTGGATACGCAGTTGCTTGGGGTGTTATAAAAGATTTCCCGAATACCATTGTCGGCGACAAATTCTGCTTCATCTTCCACCGAGTAGGCAATGGTGTCGACAAAGCCGGCATACTTATGACTATGGTGAATATAATATTGATATAGCCACTGCCAATCTTGGCTTTTGACTCCGCCACGCATAGCTGCCTCGACCGTCGATTTTAACTCATCGGGTAATTCATATTGATAAGTGCGTTTTCCATTTCTTTGATAAATGCTCGAAAGCGTATCAATGGGTAAAAATGGCACGCCGTATTTAACAGCCTCTGCATACATAGCATGCAGTGCGTAGTGGGGCAGTTGGTTATTAACTTGACGGTACCAACGGGGCTTGTACGTGGTGACCACGGTATTCTCAGGCCGTTTTTTAAGATGTTTATTTTTGTTTAATCCCGTGCCCATTTTTACAAAGGTAATGTCTATGCCTGGCCAATGATATTTTTGCTCAAGTTCCGCTTTTTTTGCTGCGAGGCGGGTATCATGATGTGGGTGTGATGGGTGCCCTTCTATATATTGCCTTGGGTATTTTATGGTGGTGCTGTGGTGGCTGTAGCCTCCGCCGACATCCGCATGGGCACCGGGCAGCGTAATCTCATGTATATTGCTGGCGGTATTGCCATCTGGCGTTTTTAAGCTATGTAGGGGAAAGCTGTCGCGGCGCTCATCATAGGCAACAGGATGGTAGACAAAGCCGGCAGAGTGCTCGTTAATATCTAAATTGACCGGATAGTCCAGCTTTTGCTTGGCATAATACTCGTTGTGGTGGTCGTCTCCATCCCCTCCAATGGAAGACACGGTATCAAAAGGCCCCAAAAACCGTATCATGGGGGTAATACCGCCCCAATAATTTGGGTTAGCGCGAGTGATCTCATGAACTTGATTGACAAAGCAGCGCGCTGCGGTCGCACCTCGGCTAAAGCCAAATACGTCAATATGTATAAGTTGAATCAGCTTTGGTAGATCTGAAATGCAATAGTCTTGTAATTCGTCTAAGCCACGCTTTACCTTGTCATCAAAGCTAAGCGCTAAGGCCAAGTCCATGGTGTTATCGCTTTTATTATCTCTTGTTCCTATTCCTTCAACATAAGCTCGTTGAACAAAACTTTCATCGTACGGATACAGTTCATACAACTTGGTGACATTGGTTGGCTCTTTATCATCACCAATCACTTTATTGTCATTGGTGCGGTTGTTGCCGGTACCATCAAAAAAGAGCCCAAAGCTCGGTGGTTCGCTGAGAAGGCTAAGTTTGACATGGCCTTCGCTGGTGACTTGGTGATCAAGTAGCTGCACACCACCGCGTTTACCTATATTGAGGGCTTTTAATTTATCTAGGCTTTTAAAGTCCTTGAATGCCATATTGGGGATCAATATTTGCTCAGGGACGCCGAGTATTTTGGCGCTGAGACTATAATGGGTGTCATCTTCTAAGCGTGGAAACAGCAGTTGATCTTGTGCAAGGCCATTATTGCTTCGAGACAAAGCGGTTGGGCCCCCGCGCATCACAATACTGACGGGGATTTTTCCTTCAATCGTCACGATAAGGCGTTGATCGTTCAAATCGGGTGACTGAGTGTAATCGACGGGCACATGGGCCTGTGTATCTGGTGTAGCCGACGTGTCATGATAACTGAGTGCCCCAGCGCTGCCTTGCAGTGCTTGTGCTCTGGGCATCGCGGTGGTTTTTTTTAGTACAATGAGTTCATCTTTGGTGGTGGCGTGCTTGGCATGGGCAATTAATACATGACCTTTTTTTTCTTTTAAAACCAGTTGAGTATCATGCGTGCTTCTAAGTTCACGCCATGTTTCTGGGGTTTTGACCACAACCCAACTGCTGGCATGGGGCTTAAGCGCTTGGCGAATATCTCCGGGTAGTTTGGTGGCTGAATAGAGCTCAGTCACCTGTTCGCCTTTAGGCTTGTCAAAGGCTTCTAGTTTTGTGATCAGATCTTCGATTTCTGACTGCGTATCAACGCGACTTTGCGCATACATAACAATCCTTGTTAGTCAATGATTTAGTATTATGCTATCACCTGTTGGGGACGGCTGTAAATATTTTATAATATTTGTTAACTTCTGGTTTTTGGGTGCGGAAGTTTTATCCGCAGGTGTATTTTTATACGGCGGATTCAGGTACAGTCATGGACTATGTATTATCAAGGAGATAGCCATCATGACCCAGTTACCCATCTTTGTGGTTGATGCATTCACACATACGCAATTTAAAGGTAATTCTGCCGCGGTTGTGGCATTAGAAGCTTGGATAAGTGATGAACTCATGCAACGTATTGCTGCTGAAAATAATCTCTCAGAAACCGCCTTCTTAGTTAAAAATACGCCAAACAGCTATCACATCCGTTGGTTCTCTCCGTTAACTGAAATTGCATTTTGTGGCCATGCTACCCTTGCCAGCGCATTTGTTTTGTTTAATCACCTTGGCGTCTCTGAGCGTGTCGAATTTACCACGCAAACGGTAGGTAGCTTAACTGTAACGCAAACGGCTGAGTCGAAGTTAGTTATGAACTTCCCGATGCAAATGCCTGAGCCTATATCAAACGTGCCAAGTGCGCTGCTAACGGGCTTATCAATCCCGCCAAGCCAAGTACTTAAAAATCGCCAAGCGTATTTTGCAATTTATGACAATGAAGTCGATGTGCATCAAGTGGCTTATGACGCGGCACAATTAAAGCAATTGGCGCCTTTGGATGTGGTGGTGAGTGCGCCGGGTTCTGAACATGATTTTGTTTCTCGGTATTTTTGGCCCGCGAATGGGGGCGAGGAAGATCCGGTTACCGGCTCAATTCATACCGGTCTTGCGCCGTTTTGGTCAAAGCGTTTTGATAAGCAAGTACTCAAGGCCTATCAAGCCTCAAAAAGGGGTGGACATTTAGTGTGTGAGGTTGATTTTAGCACTGAGCGAGTCACCATCACCGGTGAAGCTGTACTGTACTTACAAGGCCATATTTGGGTTTAGCCTAACGTCTTATTTAATCGTGCTTTATTAGGGAGTAGTGAATGGATAAAAAGCAGAAGTTTGCGATATGGGGTTTAGTTTTTGTTGCGCTGATGGCGGCTGTGACCGTGGTTGCGCATATGTCATGTATCTGGCTTGGGGAGGCCTGCTATCGAGCGCAATTAGCGCCAAAAGAGGTGGTGGAGTCTGCTAAAAATGGTACCTTGTTTGCGCCAATTGCCACGGTAGGCATCTCGTTTTTGTTTGCTTTATGTGGTGCATATGCACTTGCAGGCGCAGGGCTCATTAAGCGCTTACCACTGACTTATATAGCACTGTGGGCCATTGGCGTGTTATGCACCTTACGGGGGATAGTTGGCATTGGCTTTAGTCTAGTTTATGTTGATATGGTAACGGTGTATTCTTTTGTCGCTACCATGATTTGGTTTACCTGCGGGGTTATAACGTGCTTTGCCATCAAGTGGGTGCCGACATGTGCGCAGGCACCCACTAAGTCGGCACTGAACTAGGTTATAAGTATTTGAGTAGCGGACTGTGATGGGTTCGCTTAATGGCCAAGTAATGTTTGCAAGGCACGTATAAAGCCAAGGTGATCCCAAGCCACGCAATATAAGCAAGTATTAAACTGGGTTCATAGCGACTTGGCCACTCCTCTGGTGTGCTGAAAAAGTGTATTGTTTGCCCATATGCTAGCCAGCTATAAGCTTGCGCGCTGAGGTTTATCGCAGGAATGTGTAGCAGGTAATAAAATAGCGGAACGCCGCCTAAAATTTTAAACCCATCTAATAAGGTCAGGTTAAAGCCGCGATTTTGTAAATACTCTAAACTGGCCAAAATCAGCAAACCCGGGCCTAAAGTCATTAACAGATAAACGAGCGACGGTGGATATTTGCTGTTATTCAGTAAAGACATGACAGACTCTGCGAAAGACGCTTCAGGTGTAAATAAATTCGGTTCCCCATAAATATTGCCCAATTTGAGCAACACAAATAGTACTACAGCGAAAGTGCCAAACAGTGCAAAGACCTTATATCTATATTGCGCACTGAGCTGAAACAAATATCCGCAGCAGTACCCTAAAGACATGACTGCAAACCAAGGGATCAAGGGGTAAAGGGCAAGTACGTCAACTTGCGTCGAAAAGGTCAATGTCGTCGGGCTATGTAAAATATGCCAGAGCCACGCAAAGTCTTGGCCAAACCAGTTTAAGATGGCTTGATCTGGCAAGGTATTATGTGCACCGATCACCACAATTGACACAATGCAGATCCATGTTAGAGGCACGTAAATCAGTGCAGCCAAAATAATCATTGACCAGCCAATGGCCCAGATCACTTGTAAAAACACCACGTCATACCCAAACTGCCAACTAAAGTTAATCACGGTAAGCTCTAAAAAAATCAACCAAAGCCCTCGGCTGAGCAGATAGTTACGTACTTTTGCAGTTGAACGCACTTTGTCTGCATATAAGTAAGCGCCTATGCCAGTTAAAAATATAAACAAAGGGGCGCAAAAGTGGGTTACCCAGCGGGTTAAAAACCATGCCAGTGTCGTCTGATCAAGATCTGTGGGTGAAAAGGGGGTTTCTGCCCAGTAGCGCCGAGTATGATCCAGCGCCATGAGCACAATAATAAAGCCTCTCAGAATATCAAGAGAGTAGAGACGGTCAGTTTTAGCCACGGTTTATTCTTTTGTGAATTTAATGTTAATTAAAATCTAGTTGTAAAATAAGACTATGGCCAGTTGCTTGATAAAAAACATATATTTTTTCTAGATATGCGCAATTTGCTCACGAAAAGCAGCGACGGATTTGCCAAAATGCCGTTTAAACTGTTTTGCCAGTGCTTGCGGGTCTTGGTAGCCCACGCTCTGGGCAATATCCCCAAAGTGTTTATTTGAATAGACAAGTAGCTCTTTGGTTTTCTCCAACCTAAGTAAGCGAATATAGTCAAATGGTGTCATGCCGACCGAGGACTTAAAGCGTCGAATGAGCGTACGCTCAGACATACATGCTAACTCAGCGAGTGCCTTGAGGGTGAATTGCGCACTGAGCTGTTTTTTTACATGACATTGTATTAATTGCACAGCACTGTCTTGATGCGCATCTAGGGCGCTACTCATCATAAAGGCAGTTTGGCGAAGCTGTGGTTCAGGTATAGCAAGCCAACTCATGACTTTTTTAGCCGTATCTGCGCCGACTTGTTGTTTTATAAGCGCCAGCATAACGTACATGTAACTATGAGCGGCGCCAGCGGTATATAGCTTTTGGTCGCAAAGATAAATGGGCGAAGTGTCTAGTTCTAAATGTGGGAAGTGACGGTTAAAAAAAGCTTCTAGCCACCAGCTTGCGGTGATCCGCTGTTTGTCTAATAGACCTAGCGCTGCGGCATAGGCAACGCCACAGCAACCAGCAATCAGTGTGGGCGAGGTAAGGGGCTTTAATTTTTCACTTAGCAGCGGGGCATAACTATTTAGCTTTTGGCACTCCTGCCAAAGGCGTTTGTCGCCTTGGTATTGACTACCAATGATGATCAACACATCAAAGTATTGTAAGTCCTTGAGTTGACAGTCAACCTTAAACGACAAGCCTTGGCTGCTGACAACGCTTTGGTCATTTAAAGAGACAATTTGCCATTGATAAAATTGGGTCTGCATTACCTGATTAGCAACATTTAAAACATCAATGATCCCTGTTAACGCGCTTGCCATCACACCTTGTTGACATAATATTGCAACTTTCATGTCGCTTTCACCCTGTATCTTGTCATTAGTGACACTTTAGAGGGCTGTAGCGCTACTGTAAAGTGGTTGCACATTCATTGAGTAAGGAAATTTGTATGTGGATCCAGTTCCCCATTATCGCTTTGGTACTTTTATTTTTATGGTTATGGCTTGCAACGGCCTGCTTACGCATAAAGGCAGTCCGGCGCGGTGAATTATCACTGCAAGCGGTCAATTTTGTGCTTAAAGATCAGATGGCTGAACGTACTCGGCTATATGGCAATAGCTATGATAACCAGTATCAGCAGCCTGTTTTGTTCATCTGTCTATTAGCGCTGTTACATATTGAATCTGTGGCAGGCACAGGCTGGTATCTTCTTGCGTTCATATTTGTTGCAGCGCGTTATTGGCACTGCTATGAGCATATTCGTTCAACCAATATAAAGAGGCGAACAATGGCATTTGCACTTTCAAGTCTTAGTTTGTTTGGCGGGTGGCTCGCTTGGTTTGCAAGTATGACTTTCACAGTGTAAATACCTAGCTTGAAAACTAAAAAAGCAAGGCTGTGCCTTGCTTTGGTTGGTATCATAGTTTGCCACAAATTAACTGTTGTGGCTCAGCGAGAGTACTTTAATGGCTTGGGTTACTTTAACCATTCAATCATATTGGTCATCAAGGCTTGCGTTGCCACTAAACCATCTGATCCACCGACGTCACATAGCCCTAAACCACACCCATCAAAATGATGCTCGGCTTTTTCTAGTAAGTGCAGCTCGCTGCCGTCGCGGCATTGAACTTGAGCATATTGCTTGTCAAACACCAGCGTATTTACTTGCGCTGGGCCTGAAGCTATATTGCCTGCTAGTGCATTACATAGTCTCAATGACTGACTTGGCGATACTATTGTGTCAGCCATACCGTGGCTGATAAACATCTCTGGTGCTTGAGTCGGCGCCTGTTCAATGGCTTGTAGCAAGCTATTGTTTACCACCACTGGCTCATTACCCGTCAAATCTTGCCAGTGGGCCTTGCCTGATAAAATGGCGATCATGCGTTCAATGTAACCATGTACATAAGTACCGTCTTGTACTTCTTTTAATTGATGAGCAAAATCGGCAACAGGGAACATGGGAGCGATTTTATCGACTTTATGAGGGAATTGCTGAGATAACCAAACGGCCATATGGCCACCTGCAGATTGTCCCGTAATTCGCACTGATTTGTTGCTGGTGGTGTAGTTTGCATTATTTGCTTGCACCCACAAAAATGCGTCACGAATATCTTGTTTACTGTCCTCAATATTAACTTGGTTACAGGCAGGGCCGGCTTCTCGGTCTTCAACTAAGCGATAATATGGCATATAGACCACAAATCCAGCATCTGTGAACTGTGCTAATTGTGCTTCTGCAGTGCGCGCTGTGCCAAGTCTTTCTAACCAGCCACCACCGTGGATCATCATAATGGGTGTGGCACTATGATTATTGGCATTTTTGTAAACACGCATTTCTAAATGACACGTACCGCGCTCGTTAAAGGTGGTTTTATATGTGGTACGTTGCACAAGAGGGATCTCAGCAAAGTCTTGTGGCTTTGTGGTGATAGGTAAGGTCGCTGTGTAGCCAGGCATCCACGCATCTTGGACAAAGTTTAAATCTTCACTGTTACCATAGCGCTGTGCCTTGTAGTCAAATTCTCTTAAGCAAAACTCAGTGTCTGACTCATTTTTATATTCTATGGCCGTAGTGCATTGTGCGTCCGTGTAATACCAGCTTCTGTGTGCCAGGGCGGTATTTACTTCGTTACATTGACCATCTTGACTGTACAATTTTGGTAATAGGTTTACCGGCGGTTTACTTGCAACCGCTGCAAAGCAATAACTTGCACCAGTGACAATGCTTGTGATGTCTGCAGAACCGCTGTTAAGCATTTCTCTGAGCGCTGCGTCATGGTGTTTAAAGTATCCCATAGACGCTTCCAAGGAAGGGTTGCCATTGGTCGGCTTTCCTTGTAGGTAATGCGCAAGCAGGGCTTGCGGATCTGGAAATATTGATGCATTAGCAATGGCTGAAGCAGAGATAGCAAGACAGCCTATTAGGTTTGATAGGTGTTTCATGGGCGTTCCTTGTTGACATACTGCTAGTAAAGACGTGATTTAAATTCAGATATTTAGAAGATTTTAATGAAGAACCGACTTGTAAATTAAGTTAACATTTTTGGTCGGTTATAATACGCTATATAAATGCATTTATTTGAATAGTATGCGGTATTTCTATGTTTTTGAAATTCATAAAAGTGTCATTTTGGTAATTTTTTTGTACTTTAGGTGTTATTTTTAATTGTTTTTTGTGTTTATATTGAGTACGGATTTTTTGGGTACAAATTAAAACAAAAAGTAAGTAGCGATTTATGAATATAAAAATAACAAAACTCGCATTGGTTGTTGCAGCATCATTGTCTGCCAACGCAATGGCAAATATCGAATATCCGCTGATGCCTGGCGACCCGCTAGTTGATCAGCAATGGCACCTTAAAAATACAGGCCAAGCTGCTTTCTCTGATAGAGGCGGTAAAGCTGGCGAAGATATGAATGTTTCTTTGTCACACGCGATGGGTATCATGGGTACAGGTGTAACCGTTGCCGTTATTGATGGTGGTGTAGAAATTAAGCACCCGGATTTAATTGACAATGCGCGTCCTGGTTCTTGGAACTTTACAACTAATAGCCCTGACTTAGCGCCAGGTAGCCCTACTGATAGACACGGTACTGCTGTAGCCGGTATCGTTGCATCAAGTGCTTTTAATGGCATTGGTGGTCGTGGTGTTGCACCAAGAGCAGGTCTAGTTGGTTTCAACTACATTGTTTCGGGCAACCAAACAATAGCAAATTGGCTTCAGTCTCATGGTATGTACTCTGATGGTTTTGCGAAGCAATCTTTTGATTACCCTCGTGTATTTAACCAAAGTTATGGCCGTACATTGTCTGCGCCAAGAAGCTACGATTATGAAGAGTCTCCTTGGTTACAAACGTTTGATGAAGCACAAGAAGAAGTCACCCGCACAACACATGGTGGCCGCGGTGCAATTTTTGTTAAATCAGCGGGTAATGGCTACGAAAGGCAAACGTTTACAGACAGTGAGCTTGGACGTGGTTACCTATGGTTTGATAACGCCAACCATGGCTTACCACTTCAAAACGTAAACCTTGAACGTGCAGATACAAATTTCTGGAACTTAGTTGCTTCAGCATACAATGCAGATGGTGAGCTTTCATCATATTCGACAGTCGGTTCTAGTGTGTTTGTTTCTGCACCTGGTGGCCAGTATGGTACGTCTTCACCAGCGATCATCACGACAGATGTATCTGGTTGTGCGGCAGGTTATAACCCGCTTTGGCTTCGCAATGACTTACACGGCGGTCATCCGCTTGATCCAAACTGTGATTACAGTGCAAGATCGAATGGTACTTCGGCGGCAGCGCCAAACGTAGCTGGTGCAATTGCAGTGATCATGTCTGCAAACCCTGCGCTTTCATGGTTGGATGTAAGAAATATTCTTGCGACAACTTCACGTCGTATCGATGCGGATCACCCAGGTGTTGCATTGTCATTCAAAGACTCGGAAGGTAAGCAGGTAAGCTACCAAGCAATTGATAAGTGGCAGACAAATGCTGCGGGTTATCAGTTCCATAACTTCTTTGGATTTGGCGCTGTTGATGTCGACGCTGCTGTTAATCTAGCGCGTTTCTACGACAAAAACTTAGGTGAGTTTGTTAAGACTGATCGAGTGTTAGTAACAGCTGATGCAGAAATTCCGGATGGTCACTTAAGTGGTGCACAAAGCACATTTAATAACGACCAAGAGTTAACTGTGGATGCGGTTCAAATTCGAGTGAATATTGACCACACAAGTACACGTGACTTAGCGATTGAACTGATTTCTCCTTCTGGTACTCGCAGTGTTGTCATGACACCAAGAACAGGTACTATTTTGGGTAACAGTGGCATGCAAAATACTCAAATGCTAACTCACCATTTCTATGGAGAGCAAGCGAAGGGTGAATGGACTTTACGTGTTATTGATACCGCTTCTGAAGATGAAGCATACATTTTTGATCCGCGTACGTCTGGTGAGCCGAACGTGAATATGGTGCACCGTAACAATACAGAAAACGGTGTTCTTAAATCTTGGGATATTCGCTTTTTTGGACGTAAATAAGGAGTCGTAAAATGAAATCTAAATTAATCCCTTTACTCGCTATGGTTGGCAGTTTATACGCAGTACAAGCGAGCGCCCAAACAGTTCATGAAGCGACGCCAGTCACCAGCGATTCTGGTGTGACTGTAAACGTCAACGGCAAAGACTACGTACTTGTTGCTGCAAAGAGTGATAAAGAATTGGTGACAGGTGCAGCACTTGTCGATATCAAAACTGATGAGACGATCGTATTAACAGGTGAGCTGGTTGTTGAGCTTGAATCTTTAATCGATGCGCAAGATTTTGCACAAGCAAATCAGCTAAACCTGATTTATGTTCGTGGCAATCGCGCTATTTTTCAAGCGGATGCAAACGTCGCTTTGCATACTTTTAAAGCGCAAGTAGCGCGCTTAAATGGTGTGGTTAATACTCAGATTGGTTTTAATCTTGAAGGATTAGAAGCAGAATAAGAATGAATAAAGCCACTTAAGTGGCTTTATTTTTATGCTTTAACTGTATATCTGACAGGCAGCTATGAGAGAAAAACAGACCTTGGCATTACCATTCAATTGTTTGTTCTAAACATCCAAATTTTCCAAATAAAAGCCTCACATGTAATAACTCCCAAATGGGGCTTTGTATTTATGCTATTTTAATTTATTGTTTGATTTCCAAAGAAAAATACTATTTAGGGAAATACCATAGCTTTATGGACAAAACAATAACTTCAATTTTCTTGCTGATAGGTTTATTTTTATTATCTGCAAATGTTTCTGCTTTCTATTCAGATGTTGAGATTTTAACGAGTAAAGCCAAGAGTGCAGCACCCAATCATTCAGTCTGGCAAACTCATGGTTATGGATACATATTAGAAGTCATCGGCGAAGATATACGTTTTTACGATATTACAAAACACCATTGCATACTAAATAAAGTCGAAACTGGTGAATATCCTAGTCGTAACTTGACTGTAGAGGGTGACGCTGCTGAATTAGATTGGTTTACAGTACACACTGTAAAACTAAAAAAGTTGAGCCGTTTACCTACATTATGTAAGCAAAGCCTACTGCTTAATACAGATACTCAAAATATAAAGTTCTCAGCCCCAGAAGTGTTTGATATTTTGTGGTTTACCTTTGCAGAACACTTTGCTTTTAACGAAGAGCTTAATTGGAACTGGCATACCAACTATAAAACTTGGCGAGATAGAGTGTCAGATAGTATGAGCGAATCGGCATTGGCTGAGGTCATTACAGAACTTATAGATGAATTAGGTGACGCTCATGCATATGTAGAATCAGATGATGACAGCTTCTTTGTTATGAACAACATTAAATGGGAAAAGTTCAGAAGTAGGATGATTGAAGAAGGGTTTTCACAACAGACTGAGTTTTCATCCTTTCGTGATTTTTTTCAAGCTCTTAGTAAAAAGCGCAACAGTATCATTTCAAGCTATTTTGACAAAAAACACCCGCCACAGAAATTAAACCGCAGCTTATTATGGGCTTCACTTCCCCATGAAATCAACTACTTAAGTATTGATGATATGAGTGACTATACCGCTGAAGAGACTATTCAAGCGGATATAAAAGAAGTAGACAAAGCGATACAGCATATTATGCCTATGCTCACGAAGTCTAAAGGGCTAGTAATTGATTTACGCTGGAATAGTGGAGGATATGACATTGTTTCACAACGATTGTTATCCTATTTTATTGATAAATCATTGCTGGTTGGCAGTAAATCGTACCGAACAGAAAATGGTTTTAGCAAACCCGAAAATATTATTGTTCATCCCGCTACATTTGACCGTTACCTAGGGCCTATTGTCGTGCTTACTAGTGGCATAACCATGAGTGCTGCTGAATCATTCTTACTGGGTCTTGCTGCCAGAGAACAAGTTAGTATCATTGGAGAGCCATCTAATGGCGGTTTTAGTGATTCACTTCCTAAGCAGCTGCCAAATGGCTGGTCATTTACGTTATCCAATGAACGTTATTTTGACCATAAAGGCGAAAGTTATGAATATCGAGGTTACCCAGTAGAGAAGAGCTTTGAATATTTAAACGCAGCCGATTTAAAGGCTGAAAAAGATAGTGCACTCATTGAAGCAATGAAAATTCTTAAATAAAGAAAGCTTTTGCTGATGAGAGTAATGTAAATGCACTATTGTCCGCTTTTGGGACATATGAGACGGTAAGGTTTGATTGAATTCTATTATTCTAATCTGACAGATCAAGTAAAGACTTATTCACTTAACTAAAGCCCCGAATTGGGGCTTTTTTATGCGTGACGGTTATTGCATAAGTTGGCTAATGTACTTAACCGGTGCGCTGCCATAGCTTAAGAACTCTTCATGGAACGCTTTTAAGTCAAAGTCTTTACCAAGCTTTTCTTTTTGCTTTTCACGTAAATCGTAAATTTCACGGTAGCCACTGTAGTAGCTCGTTAACTGAACTTGACTCAGAGTCGCTCTGCGCCACTTACCTTCCGCTTCAGCACGTTCTTGGAAAGCACCATTCATCAGTAGGTCTAGACCTTCATCACGACTGATCCCTTTAACCTGAATCGCATAGTCTAAAATGGTGTTACAAATAACGCGTAAGTTCCATTTGTAGTACATCAACCACATCTCAGGCTCATGATCACCATAGCCTTCTTCAAGCATCATGCGTTCTGTATACACAGCCCAGCCTTCGATCATGGCACCATTTCTTAAAATTGTTTTAATTAGTGATGGTGACTTATTGGCATAAACAAGCTGAGTATAGTGGCCCGGTACTGCCTCGTGGATGTTGAGAATTTGCAAGATCCAGTGGTTATACTCGCGTAAAATAGAGCTTGCTTGTTCTTCTGTTCTCAGCTCAAGCGGCTCTACATTGTAATAGGTGTTTTCTTTTGCATCGTATGGGCCAGGCGCTGAAATAGATGCCATCGCGAAACCGCGCATGAACTCAGGTGTTTCGCGTACAACTAACGGCTTTTCAGGATCAAGAGAGATTAAGTCCTTTTCCATAACAAACTTTTCAAGCAGCGGGATCTGACGCTTAATCTCATCAACAAACTGCTCTTTTGGCACATGCTTTACAGATAAATGCTTAATAAGCTCAGCAATGGCTTGCGCGTCATCTGAAGGGCGTGCTTTATTTGGAAAATATTTTGGCCACAATTGGTCGGTTAGCTTTACCATCTCTTGTGTTACGCGTGCTTTGTCAGCAAGCGCTTTCTCGTACATGGTTTTAGCTGTGTAACCAGATTGAATATCAAAGGCAAACTTCTCTTCGTATAGCTCTTCACCAATTCTGAAGCTGCGTGCATTACCATTGGCAGTTAAATCTTTTTCTAATTGAGTCAGAAAGTCGATGTAACCATTAATCGCAGTTTTGGCGTTGACAAAACGGGTCTTAAACAGCGCTTTTTCATCAGCAGTAAGTGCGTTTGACGCATCGACTTTATCTAATAGGTCATCTTTTAATACTGCAAATGCGCCTTGGTTTTGCGCGATAGCGAGCTGAGTGTACTCAAGCGTAGGCGTGTCTATGTTGTTTTTTGCCGCCTGATAAAACTCTGGAACATACTTCAAGCGCTCTAATACAGTTTTGTATTTTTCTGCGTCTGATTTAAAGCGACTATTTAAAATGGTCGCGAAACCATAGGAGATGTTGTAATTAGACGGGTTCCATTGCCAATCTTTAAACTTTTCAACTTCCCAAATTCTTTTTTCAAGGCTATTTTCAATTAAGAAATAGTCTGATTTTTGATTGTCACTCAAACTATTTAGATCAAAACCACGCAGTTCACTTAATTTCGCTTTTGAGAAAGCAACACTGCTTGCGCGTGATTCTGCATTAGGGATGGTCATAATATGATCATACTTGCCGTACCCGACATATAAAGAATGCTCTGGGTACTGGCGCCACATGTCTTCGATAAGCTGTGCTGAAAAATCAGTAAATGCTTGATTTTGAGATGCTTGTACAACAACCGGAGTTGTAGACTGTGAAGAAGTACTTGTTGTTGTGCAGCCAACTAGAGCCAGAGCCGCTGCAACAGCCATTGTGAGCGCTGTTTTTTTCATTCGCTTGTTCCTATTTTAATTTTCTTTATCATATCAATTTTTCGCAGCGCGCGCTCGTTCTGGCTGATCTAAGATCACTGCACCGTTGCACTCTTTTGCCACAATGTCATCTGGGTTATATATAGGACAAGACTTCATAGATAAGCAGCCACAGCCTATGCATCCGTCCACCATGTCGCGAACGCGTGTCATATACGCTATTTTTTCATCAAGTTTGGCTTGCCAAAATCGTGACATACTGGCCCAATCTTCCTTGGTTGGTGTGCGGCTTTCTGGCAGTTTAGACAAGGTTTCTTGGATTTCTAACAGTGAAATCCCCATTTTTTGCGCAGCTTTAATGACCGCGATACGCCGTAGCACATCTTTTTTGTATCTTCTTTGGTTACCTGCGTTGCGCCAGCTTCGTATTAAGCCTTTGGTCTCATAAAAGTGTAGCGCTGAGACTGCCACATCTGCGCGTTTTGCTACTTGCCCTACACTTAAGCGCGGCTCGTCCCGGGTTGCTGGTGTTGTCATTTTTGCCCCTTTTTTAAAATAACGCTTTACCTAAGGTTAAGTTGAGGTTTTAGCCTATCAACAAATTTACAAAAGGAGAATCATTTTGAACACAATCATTGTTTATTCGAGCGCTGAAAAAATGGGCAATACCGGCAATGCGGTTGGAGAGTTAGCGACGGAGTTTGATGCGCAAACACTATTTTTGGATGACTATGTGATCCACGATTATAGTTATGATCACAAAAATAAAGATGATGACTTTCGCAGTTTGTTTAGGCGCATTTTACAGTTTGACCATGTGATTTTTGCCTCGCCCGTCTACTGGTACGCAGTAACACCGAGAATGAAGGCATTTATTGATAGGATCACAGAATTTATGGATGATGAACAGCTCAAGCCTGAATTACGTGAGCTTAGAAGCAAACAGTTTTCAATATTATCCACGTCTATTCACGAAGCTGCGCCGCAGCCTTTTACTGAGATGCTGCAAAAAACATTTGAATATTTAGGCATGACATCCAGAGGTCAATATCACAAGCAATACCCCTATGAAGGTTAATCCGTTTTCGTTTGAAGAAATTGAGTTTGGTATTGTTTTGGTGTCTGCTTAAAGGTTTTTTTAAACCCTCGACTTAATTGACTTGGGTGATTAAACCCTAAGGTGAAAGCAATGCTGGTTACGCTTTCACCGCGCTCTAAACGCTTGCGTGCCGACATCATTCGTTGGCCATTTAACCAATTTTGCGGGGTCGTACCAATGCGCTTTTTGAACTGGTCAAAAAATTTACTTCGGCTCATGCAGGCGATTTTGCATAATTCATCTACATCGAGCTGTTCATCCAGATTTCTTTGCATATATTCAACCGCCGCATGGATCCCCGTTGTTAACTCATACTTCGCGACTTGTTTAAACAAGAGGTCGCGGCTTTGCTGTTGCAGTAAACGAGCAACTAACTCGTTTAACGCAAGGTCGATATAAAAGTCTCTTTGTGGCGTATTTTCGCAAAATAAATGCATTAAGCGCATGAGCAGTTGCTGTGTTTGCGAGTTGTGCTCGTTATGAACAAGCTCTGGCAAGTAATTAAACTGTGGTTCTGAGCATTTCTCAAGTTGGTTTAATTGCTCTGCGACAGAGGCTATTTTGTCTTTACTAATATCAATGGCCAAGCAGGTTGTCGGCCGATTTATGCAGGCGGTGGGAAAATCAATATGCACAGCTTGTTCAGGCGCCAATACGAAGCTTTCATTGGGTAGAAATGCATGATGATAGTCACAGCTTTCGACATGCATGACCTTTTTTCCTGTGAGCATGCCGCAAAACAGTACATTGTTAGAAAACAATCGAATATGTTCTGCATGTTCATAGGTATCATAAATACTGAGCTCGACGTCATCGCCTGCAAAATGAACGCGATTCTCAACCAGTGAATTGACTTTTTGCCTTTTTTTATGAAGTTGTTCTAGCATTTTTATTCCTTGTTTGGACTCAAGCGCAAACATTTTATACGCAGAGTTAAGTTTTTAATCCGCCTTTAAATTAATGTCAACAGAATAACAACAAGTGGCCTCCTCAATGAGAGAGTGCCGCAGTCACATAACAACTAAGTTGAAGAGGCATTTATGATTTATGCAAATCCAAATACATCAGATGCAATCGTTAATTTTAAACCTGTTTATGATAACTATATTGGCGGAAAATGGACCCAACCTGTAGAGGGGCTGTATTTTGATAATATCAGCCCAGTCAATGGTGCTGTTTTTTGTCAGGTCGCCAGATCTGGGCAAAAAGACATTGAATTGGCTTTGGATGCGGCACATAGTGCTAAAGAGTCTTGGGGCACAACGTCAGTGACAGAGCGCAGTAATATTTTGCTTAAAATCGCCGATCGTATAGAAGCCAATCTTGAATACCTCGCGGTGGCCGAAACATGGGACAACGGTAAAGCTGTGCGTGAAACTTTAGCGGCAGATGTGCCTTTGGCAGCCGACCACTTTCGTTATTTTGCAGGGTGTATCCGTGCGCAAGAAGGCAGCATTGGGGAAATTGACGAGCATACTGTGGCGTACCATTTCCACGAGCCGTTAGGGGTTGTTGGACAAATTATTCCATGGAACTTTCCATTGCTCATGGCAGCTTGGAAACTTGCGCCAGCGCTTGCTGCGGGTAATTGTGTGGTGTTAAAACCTGCTGAGCAGACACCTGTATCGATTTTATTATTGATGGAACTGATAGAAGATCTGCTTCCAGCAGGGGTCGTTAACGTGGTAAATGGCTTTGGTAAAGAAGCCGGAGAGGCACTGGCGACCAGCGACCGCATTGCCAAAATTGCCTTTACCGGCTCAACGCCAGTGGGGTCTCATATTTTGAAATGTGCGGCGGATAATATCATTCCATCAACAGTAGAGCTTGGCGGCAAGTCTCCCAATATTTACTTCAGTGATGTAATGGAAAAAGATGATGAATTTTTGAGTAAATGTGTCGAAGGGGCTGTATTGGCTTATTTCAATCAAGGTGAAGTATGTACATGCCCGTCTCGATTGTTTGTACAAGAAGATATCTACGATGAGTTCATTGCAAAAGTGATAGCGCGCACGCAGCAGATAAAACGTGGCAATCCTTTGGACACAGACACCATGGTAGGCGCACAGGCTTCCCAAGCACAATTTGACAAAATTTTAAGCTACATCGAAATTGGTAAGCAAGAAGGTGCAGAGGTACTACTCGGTGGTGAACCAGAAAAACTCAGTACGGAATATCATGAAGGCTATTATATTCAGCCGACGTTGTTAAAAGGTCATAATAGTATGCGAGTATTTCAAGAAGAGATATTTGGTCCAGTGATCTCCTTGTGTACTTTCAAAGATGAAGCGGAAGTACTCGCAATGGCTAATAGCAGTGAATTTGGTCTAGGAGCGGGTGTGTGGACCCGTAATATGAACCGTGCTTATCACTTTGGTAGAAAAATAGAAGCGGGTAGGGTATGGACTAATTGCTATCACATGTATCCGGCCCATGCCGCTTTTGGCGGTTACAAGCGCTCGGGCATCGGCCGTGAAACACATAAAAAAGCGCTGGATCATTACCAGCAAACTAAGAACCTTCTAGTCAGCTATAGCGAAAGTCCGCTTGGATTCTTCTAAGTTATAGCCTTAGCAAGATGCGCAACCATGGCCATGGTTGCGCTCTTTTTTGTTATGTTATTAGGCCAAATAGCATAGGCCGGTATAGGGGTTACTTGCCAATTGGGCAGTAACTCAATCAATTTATTTTCTCTTAGGGCTTGCTCAACAAGAAAGTCCGCAGGTGTCGCAATACCTAGCCCTTCCATACATAATTGTGTCATGCCCTCAACCGAATTCGCTGTGACTTGATAGTTAAAATGAATGTCTTGTTTACCGAGCTCTGGGTGTATGATTGTGCGCTTATTGGGTAAGCTGGCAAGCTTTATCCATGGCATGTTTTCAAGATCTTTTGGTGTTTTTGGGTGCGTGTTATTTTTTAAAAATAAGGGTGAGCAGGTGAGCTTTCGCTTTATATTGCCTAGCTTTTTACTTTTTAATTCACTATTTGGTAGGTCGCCAAGTCGAATTGCAATATCGATCCCTTTCTCTATCAAGTTCTCATACACATCGCTAAAGTGAAAGTTGACCTCTAACCTCGGATGTTGCTGGCAAAACTCTGCTAAAACGCGGGTATAGGGGGAGCGTATAAGTACAGTCGGCAAACTGACGGTGATCCTGCCAGATAACGCATCTTGCTGGGCACTGATATCAGATAGGCCTTGCTCGACTGTTTTTAACATGTTTGTACTCATTTTGAATAACTGCTGCCCTTGCTCTGTTAACGAGAGCTTTCTGGTCGAGCGGTACAGCAAGGCGGTATCTAGCTTTGTTTCGAGCAAAGTGATGTGATAGCTGATCACTGAGGGCGACAAGTTAAGTGCGCGCGCCGCACCGCGAAAAGAGCCTTGCTCTACAACGGTTGAAAAAATGGCGATGCTTTTGAGTTCGTCAATCATATTGAGTAAGTTTTTAGAACAGTGATATTAATTTATACCATCTAATCAAATTTAAAACAGGGGTATACACTCAAATTTTATACAGCGATGGAGTGAGCAATGTTGATGGTATTAGCAATGGGCTTATATGCACTTTCTATGTCTATTACACCGGGTCCGGTGAATTTGATTATTTTTTCAGGTGGCATGAATCGTGGTATCCAAGCCACGTTGCCGTTTATTTTAGGTGCAACAATTGGGTTTAGCCTGTTGCTTTTAGCAACAGGGCTGGGGCTTGGTTGGGTGGTGCAGCAACATAAGTGGTTAGTATATAGTTCTACAGTGATCGGCTGTAGTTTTATGATGTATCTTGCTTTGCAACTGTTTAAATCTGAACCGAGTATAGGCCAAACGACAGCGATGCGCTCAGGATGGTGGGCAGGCTTGATGTTGATGTGGTTGAATCCAAAAGCGTGGTTGGCTGCTATTGCGGGCAACAGTTTGTTTATTGAGCCTAGCCAAACCAGCAAATTGTTTGTGTTTGTATTCATTTACTCCTTGGTGTGTTTTGTTTCTTTATTGTTGTGGGCAGTGTTTGGTAAGCAAGTGTCTAGCCATATCTCGAACGACAAGTATGTGCGTTGGCTTAACAAGGCAGCGGCGCTGGTGATCGCGGGTATGTGTGTGATGGTATTGTATGAGCTGGGAGGTAGAAATCTTTAGCGGTGTAGCTATTCTGTGATAACTTTGTTTGACTAAAACTAATTTGCCAAGGACTTTGAGGTAAGCCGTGAGAAAAGTTAAAGTTGCCCCATATTTGATTTTTAGTATTAACATTATCATCGTATTTGTTGCTACTTTTTGGCATCAAATTTCTAGTGCTAATGGTGGCTTATCTTTTATCTTACTGGTGATATTTTGCATTTTGTCATTGTCTAATTGCGTCTATCATATGAGTGTCTTGCTAGTTTATAAAGTGTTTAAAATAGAGCGCTTTAAAGCATTGGTTTTGATGATACCAGCCTTATTATTACTTGCTTATAGTATTTTTTCACCGGCTCCCCACATGGAAGAGAATAGGCGCTCTTTGAATACTTCTAGCTCTGAACAGTTTATCGCCCGGGTATCTGCATCGTTTAATTATTGGCATATTGAGGTGGAAAATGCCTTGGGGCAGACAGTATACAAAAATGAAAATACGGCTATGAGAAGCACATTCTCCCTATATTGGGTATGGGATAAGCAAGACAGATTATGGTTTTATTACAGTGATGATGGCACTGTACACTATTTATCGAAGAGTAATGATGGCTGGCAGCTACGAGAATACGACAAGTTTGATGAGGCTTTGGAACTTAAGCCCCCACCGAGTTTATTTCCATCCTATGTAATCCTTAAACAGAAAAAGCAATAAAGCGAATGCTTCAACTTGCTTGTTATAGCCCGCTTTAGGTTCAAGATGGTCTTTACGAGACTATCAAAATATTTTTAGTACTGAGCACTTCATATAACGCTTTCAGCATTTTTATCGTATGATACTGCATGCCTGTCGGTGTGTTTTAATTTGTAACATAAGAATTTTCCCATGTATAACCCTAACTTACCTTTAGTTTACCACCCTAACTATTCTTTCAGTTTTGATCCCAAACACCGTTTTGTGGTGAGTAAATTTGCAAGATTAAAAAGTTATCTAGAGCAACAAGGGCTCATTGGTCAAAACTTACATCAGGGCCCTGTTGGTCACTATTCGGACTTAGAGCTAGTGCATTGTGAACAGTATGTCCGAGACTTATACCATAATGAGCTTTGCCCAAAAGCAATGAGACGAATTGGGATCCCTTGGTCTAAAGAGCTGATGGCGAGAACATTTACAGCACCGCTGGGCTCTTATCTTACTGCATCGCTTGCACTTGAAAACGGCGTGGCGTGTCATTTGGCGGGTGGCACGCACCATGCTCATTACGATTTCGGTTCTGGGTATTGCATGGTGAATGATTTGGCTTATACAGCAGAGCGGTTGATCAAAGAAAAACGGGTTCATAATGTACTTATCTTTGATTGCGACGTGCATCAAGGAGATGGCACTGCCGCCATGCTCACACACAACCCTTTTGTATTTACCTGCTCAATACATTGTGAAAAGAACTTTCCCTTTAGAAAGCAACAGAGTGATTTAGACATTGGGTTAGACCCTAATGTCAGCGATCACGAATACCTGCGAGTTGTAGAAGCAACAATCCATGATTTACTGGAGCAGCTAAACCCTGATCTGGTGTTATATGATGCAGGCGTTGATGTTTGGCAAGAGGATACGTTAGGTAAATTAGACATTAGCTGGCAAGGGCTTGAGAAACGTGACCGTATTGTACTCAACGCATGTAATCAAAAAGGCGTGCCAGTAGCCACAGTGATCGGTGGTGGATATGATAAAAACCATGAACGTTTGGCAAAACGTCATGCTATTGTTATTGAACAGGCCGCGCTAATTTAATATTTTGAAATATAAACGCTTAATTTCGAATTTTTGTTGGGTAATATTAAGCCCCCTTTAGGGGGCTTAACTGAATTAATGTAAATTATACATTGCTTCTGAAGTGGCAATTATCATTTTTAATTGACCATCATCACCTACTTTAACATCTAGCATTTCTTTTTTCCCAGAGCCGATAAGGTTCGGACTGGACCAGATTTTATGACCTTTGGCACTTGAATAAAGGACTTGAGATTTTGCAATGTCGCCCCAGTATTGAGAGTTTATTGCTCTTCTGAAAAATATAATATCTTGGTATGTACTCTTTGTCGGTGATGCCACAATGTCGATGACATTCGTAGGCGCGATCGATTGGTGAACGATTTCTAGATCATTATCTATATGTTCAAATACGTAAAGAGTTTCTTCATAATTATTCTCAAAGCGCCCAATGCCCAAGCAAAGGATTTCTAGATTGTCATCGGAATCAAAGTTGAAATATTCTATGTGCATACATGAAATCGGGTATGTAGACGAGATTGATAAGCCGTCTTGTGCTAGTTCGAGCACCTGTAACTTATCAGTAGCGATCGCAACTGAAAAACCATTGTGATTGTTTGCACTGAAATCATTAATTCTTTCACTCGCTGTAAAACTCCCAATGATTTGCTCATTAAACACGTTGAAAAGATTTAATGTGTTTTCTGAACTTTTAAAGGTATTTTCTTCACTGTATATTGCGTCTGGGATGTTATCACCATCAACATCTATCGCATCGACTTTAGTAACAACAGAGCCGTAAGTTAAAAAATTCTCATATGACACAGTATTTGTTTCTAAATCCAAAATCTTATAGCTTACTAAGTCAGAAATAATAGCTTGGTCTTTGCCTTGGTTATTAAATTGTGAGATTTTTGCAAGATTATTACTGTGGTTACTACTACTGTCGATATATGGCTCATTGATATTGTATTTACCCAAAATATCCATGTTAACAGTCACGTTTTGGGATAAGTGGTTTGTTGAGGTGAATACAACGTCTCCCACAGTACTCCAACCTGCTGAAGTGTAACCACTAAGGTAGGTTGTTAGACTATCTTCACGCTTTGTAACAGAGATAGGGCTTGAGTTATTTTGAATATCCGCAGTTAAGACTTTCTTAATTCTAGAGAAGTTAGGGGTACTGCTCCAAAGTATTTCCAGATCACCATCATTATCACTGTCATCTATCAAAATAGATTTAGTACCACGTTCTTGACTAGATATAGAAGTTAGCTCAGTAAATACGCTGTTATTTTCAACATCGTAAACCTTAACATTACCAAATTGACAATCCCCCACAATAAGTTCATTACTGTTGTCATTGTCAATATTAACCACTGTGGTGCCGCAAATGCCGCTAAGTTCTAACTCTCCAATTTGAGTATTTTCTTCAGCTGAATACACCTTAAGTGAAGAATAGTTGCCAGCTATGATCTCCTCTATACCATCGTTGTCGAGATCCCCTAAGGTGAAGCTAGTATTGCCAAAAGCGCCTGAATTTAGCCATTGGTTTTGCCAGCTTTTCGTGTCGTACACAAGGCCACTGCTGGTAACCAACTCTATATTCTCGTCTGAATCAACATTACCAAATAGAACATGGAGATTGTCATATAATGTGGTATTGAAAATGGCATCTGCAAAATCTAAATTGGAGTAAACTAAGAGCTCAGTTGGACCACTTGCACCCTCGGTGGCAAGTGTTATTGCGAACTCTGGTTCTCCATTTTTATCAATGTCAGATATAGCACCCGATACCACACCTTTGTCAAATGAAATGAGCTGTTTAGCTTCACTTTGTAAGTCTTTTATGAAACTTAACCCATGTTGCGTGAGCACATAGATTGAAGGGGGGGCTTGATCGTTCGCTTTAAAAGTGAATATGTGATTTACTTCGCCCGCTGTTGGTAGAGCATATGGATATAGCCACACCTGCTCGAGTCCTTTATCTTGGTGTGACAACAACATCAAACGACTTTGGTTATCTGTTGTTAAAATTTCATTGTCACCATCACCATCAAAATCATCTACATAGATACTGTTGTCAGAAGTTGGAGCGGCTATAGTTGAACGTGCAATTGGTAAGCTAGGTGAGTTTATTGTCACTTTGACTTCTAAAGGTTTATTCTTTTCATCAGTTTCGCTCTGTGTATTAAAGGTGAAATAATAGTCTTGTGGGGAGAACAAGCTATTATTTGGTGCTGTCCATGTAATTTGTCCGTTATTATCCACTTGTACTTCGCCAGGTGCTGATATAAGTGAGGCAGCTTTTTCTTCATCAGGCTTATCGGGATCTACGAGCTGAACGTTAAACTTGATGATATCACCACTAGATATTTCAGAAGGTAAATTGCTAGTGACAATAGTGACTGGTGCATCTGCGATGCTTATCGATACCAGTGGACCCATTACTTCGTTAGCCTTGTCTGAAACCACGACAGCAACGTGCAATTGATCTCCAAATTTAGCGGTACCTGCAGGTAAAGTCCCAGAAGTTTGGTTATCAATAATTTCATCATTTAAAAACCAGCGGAAACTGACTTCTAATTCATTTGATGGAGAATCTGGATCGGAATAATCCGATGCCACAACAGTAATAGGTGTGGTTGTATTTATCGTTGTTTGGTTAGTTACCAAAGGCGAGCCGACAATTGGAGGCAAAGACATTTGATCTATGGCAACAGTTGAAATGGGTTTTAAAATGTCAGAGAAAGTGTCAGGAAAGTTAGTTATATATGCTCCCTCATTACGTTTACCATCGCCATTTGAGTCTAAGTAATAAGCAGTATGTTCTTTGGAGAAGACAAGATCAACGTTTTGCGAGGCGCCCGTAAATTTGATTTCGCCCTCGGAAAACTTAGGTGCTTCGCCAACTAAAAGGTTTGTGTTAAATTTGACTTCTCCTTTATCGCTGAATTTGATAAAGCCGTTTGTGGTTAGCTCATCATCATATCCAAAGTTACTGACTGAACGTGCTGTAAAAGAAGATATGTACTTCACTCCATCAGCTTGTTCTACAAGCATATTGTGTTCAATATCTGTTCCAGCGCCAGCATAATCTTTATCTTTATTGGTTTTTGTTGCTAGATACCCTGTGATAGTTTGCGTTTGTCCCGTGTTATCTTCACTTTTTACGTTATTAAAGTAAAAGGAAGTATCAACACCGTCTACAATTGCAACCAAGTGAGCTGTTACTGAGCCTGAGAGCCTTGGTGTATAGTCATAATTTTGACAGTTTTTATAATCAACAACTATGTTACCTTTACCTTGCTCATCTAACTGTCCGTCAAATGCAATATGACCTGAAATATTGCAACTGGCGACGCCATCAATATCACCATTCTCTTTTACATACTTGTTAATATTTTCAAAGTTTGCACTTGATATTGAGTCTACTGTAGAGACAAATAAAATATTGTATGCTTGCTTAATTAGGGAGTCAGTTAACGGAGCATTTTCATTACTTCCTGTATATCGTGCTGTGATTAAGTCCTGAGTTGCCTTTTTAAGTTCATCCTTGCTTGCGCCAACTGGACTTTCTAATAAATTGGTCGTTTCAACCTCAGTTTTTTGTATCGTTGGCTCTGAAACTGGCGAACCTGAGATTGCTGGTTTTGAATCCGAACCACCACATCCTGTGAGTATTGTTGTTATAAGTAAAGCAAGTGTTGTTTTTTTAATTGTAAGCATGCTAGTGAAATTCCTAAACTAAAATCAGGCGGAATTTAACAAAATCAGCATTATATGTGAATACATAAATCAATATGTGGTTATTTTGTAAATTAATTTTTCCGTTTAATTTAAACTTTCCTCTGCTTATGTTGTTATTTTTAAAATATTTTTAGTGAGGTTGGATCAAAATAAACTAAGTTTGGAAAAATATCATTAATCTCTGAGTCATTTAATCCAAACCATTTCGCTATGGGTGCAAAATACTGTTCATTGGAAAATTGAGGAATAAGTCTGCCGCCACCGACATCTATATTACTGCCGACCTGCTGTGAAAGCATGGCGCCATGCAAGTCTTGGCCATTTACTGCACCGCCCATAATAAGTTGATTACTGGCCCAGCCGTGATCTGTGCCATCTCCATTTGAAGTCAATGTGCGGCCAAAATCAGACATAGTAAAGGTTGTTACGCTATTTTGCAGAGATAGTTCAGTAAGTGCGCTATTAAACTCAGCCAGTGCTGTTGCAAGTGTTCCTAGCAGGGCTGGTTGCCGCGTGACTTGTTCATCATGGGTATCAAAGCCACCTAATGAGACAAAAAATATTTGCCGCTGGTTACCTGTTTGAGCACTGATACTCAGAGACTTGGCGACAGCTGCTAATTGCTCCGATAAACTGTTATCGCTAAATTGTGTGGTTAATACGGGCGCTTGCTCTAATAAAGTGTTCATATACTGCACATTGCTAATGGAGCTGGAAAGCCTGCTGGCATATGCGTCTTGAAGTGAGTTTGTTTGGGTGTTTAGCAATCTATCCATGATGCTTTTAACATGGTCGACTTGTGGTTGGTAACCTGTCAGCGAGTTGATTTTCATTATGCCACTTTTATTGAGTGCATAGGGAGTGGTGTCGATACCTGCTTGCCATGGGTTTGCCCCAGCAAGAGAGATGTTACTAGTAAAACTGTTATGCTGGTTTAATCGTTCCAGCATCCGCGCGCCCCAACCCGTATTTAAAGACACCTTCTCACGTCCATTCATCCATGTGGCTTGTTGGTCGTTATGTGAAAACAAATGATTGGGTAAAGGCACTGCTTTGTTTTGATAATCAGCAAGTGTTGTTGGGGTGATAAGTGTGCCAACCCCGCCAACAAAGCCGAGCTGACCGGCATCAAAAATGGGAGATATGGCACCCATGCTTGGGTGCAAGCCAACACCGCCCTCAAATTGTGTCAGCGTATTTAAAGTTAGCGGATCGGCAATAGCTAGATTTTGTCTGCTTTGCTCATAATGTAGTCGTTGATCACCGGTTAAGGGCACTAGCATATTGAGTGAGTCACTCCCACCGTGCAGAAAAATACAAACAAGTGCTTTGTAATCAGTAAGCTCGGTGTTGTTCATAGAGCTACTAATAGCTTGTAATTGCAAACAGGTGAGTGCGGCAACAGAAGCCCCGCCTTTGATGCACATAGATAAAAAAGCGCGTCTTGACTGGTGATTAAAATACGACATGGCAGGCGCTCCTAGTTTTGGTAATTAAAGTCAGGTGACAATGAAATCATGTACAGTAGCTGGGCGACTCGAAGAGACGCATCTCTGTTCACAAAATAGCTATCTAAGTCTACGAGTGCTGTTCGTGTGGTATCCGACATGGAGCCTGCAAAGTAAACTAGGTCGTAGTAGTCCAATAAAGGTTGTAATCCATTGTTTGTCAGCATCTCAATGTCTGCTTGGGCGTACATGTAGATTGTATTGGGGTTGAGTGTTGTTTTTCGCTCAGCCATCCGCCACACCAAGTCACCATAGTGCCCGTTGATAGTGGAGATCATATTGGAGTCGGTGGCAATTTGCAGCTCAGGTGCCACGAGCCCTAAGGCTTGGAGTTCATTTGGCGTATGGTCTGGTCTAAAAAAGTTAAATACAGAGGGCGATAGTAACGGCCCTTGACCATATGCTGTGTTTAAGTTCCAAGTATAATAACGATTTAGCTCCGAGCGTGCATTTAACACCCGCCATAAGTGCAGTTTTACGAGGATCGGCTCTTTAATTTTGCCACTATGTAGCTGTACAGACGAGTATTTCCTGGCTTCTTCATCCAGTAAAATTGCTTTGATGACGGCACCTAGGTCGCCTTTTACACCTTCGCCGTTGTCGTTAAATATAGTCGCCACTCGAGCAATATATGCTTGTGTTGGATTCGATTTTACAAGTCTTTGGATTAGTTGCTTACTGATAAAGGGGGCAACATTATTGTGTGCAAATAAGTTATCTAGCGCAAGTTGCATGGACTCATGGGGACCGGTGTTTTTTGGGATAATTTCACCACCGAGTAATGACTTTTCTTCCATTGAGTGATAGTCGGCAAAAGCGTGCATGGGCAGGGTATAGTTTCGGCTGGGCCTGTCCCACCTTGCCGAGTAAGCAAATGTCCAGCCAGTGAAGACTTTAGCAAAGCCGGCTATTTCCGCTTGTGAATAGGTTGGTATGGTGTTGCCATTAGCATCTAATTTTATAGAGCCATCCAAATTAAGTTCATTCAAACCAATAGTGAATAGCTGCATGACTTCTCGCGCATAGTTTTCATCAGGACGAATATTAAGCTCTGCGTTTGCTTTTTCATTCCCTAGGTGACTTAAATATACGCCCATAGCAGGAGATAAAGTGACTGATTCTAGTAGGCTTCTAAAATTACCAAATGCATGTTTTAACAGCATGTCATAGTAAGCGACCATGCCTTCTGGCTCGCCTCGTAAAGCTGTATTGGCATCCGAAATCACAAAAATTTCACTGAGCGCAAATGCCACTCTTTGCCTGAGTTGATCTGGTGCATTTAAACTCGCTTTCCACCAAGCGTCTATTCTGTTGATGTGGCTTGGGTTATCTCTGTCTGGGTAGTTTTCTAGTAAAGGCGTATGCAGGGTAGGCGTTAACGCAATTTGCTGGTCAAGCCATTCGCTTTCACTCATGCCCGAAGCTGACTGGATTTCCGCATAAGTTGCGCCAAGTGTCGCTTGCTGCATTAATACCGATGCTTGTAGTTCAGTCATTGCATTGACAGACTCAATGCTGGTTTCTGTATACGTACTCATGCCCGCGCTATCAGTGACTGTCAGTGAAAAGGTATAGCTTTCATTATTGATAGAGCTCGCACTTGGTAATGTCACGGTTAGACTTGCAGAGTCTGCGCCTGTAAGGGTAACGGTCGGGCCGCTAATTTGAGCCCAAGCGAACGACAAGCCTTCTGTAGACCCTTCAATGACAGTGTCTATGGTGATAACACTGCCTTTTCTGACAACATCGCCTGGTAAGCGAATGTCCACAACAGGTGATGTGCTTATATTCTGTGTATCGGCTGTGTCATTAGCGGTGTTTTGGTCAGTTGTACCATCATTTGATTCAGTACTTGGTGATGGAGGAGGGCTGTTGTTTGCTGTATTGGCATCATTGGTGCTTTCATCACTGCTGGGTAGCTGTGGAGATGCTGTGGGAGTACTTGACTCGGAACCACCGCCGCCACATGCGGATAAAACTAAAGTTACAAGTAAAAACAGAACACGCATTTTCATTGTGATTGCCTCAATAAGCTCTAACCCTTTTATAGCATGCTCATTTAATTTAACAATATCTTTTCATTAAGTTTTGGCATTTTTTTACGCTAAAAGGATTGGCTTTTCGCCATATTTTTGAATTAAAGGGGAATATTTATTGATGAATTTGGTATGCATTAACGTGATACATGTTGTTACCTTATTCTTTAAAAAATAGAGTTGTCACATTGGTAGCACTATTCGTATTATTTAGTGAGTGGCACAGCGATTTTCCTCGTTAAATTTATCAGAGTCACATTCAGTATCTATATGAAATTATAGTAATTTACTATTGTATAGGACATCATTAAACAAGGATTATAAGAATGAAAAAAACCGTTATCGCTACACTAATCGCAGGTATCTTTATTGCACCAAAGATAGGATTTGCAAGCGAACAGGGAAACACAAATATTAAACTCGAACTACTCCCACTGGTTCAAGTAAAAGGTGCGCAATACGTTTCAAGCACCATAGAAAAACAAATGCGTAAGCACAACTTACCTGGGTTAAGTGTTGCTGTGGTTAAAAATGGTCAAGTTGTTTGGGCGGAAGGTTTTGGTTTAGCGGATAAACAGACCAATCGCAATGTGACAACTGAAACTTTGTTTCAAGCTGGCTCTATCAGTAAACCGGTTGCGGCTTTGGCTGTTTTAAAATTGGTTTATGAAGGAAAAATTAAATTAGATGCGGATGTAAATCAGTATTTAAAAGGCTGGCAAGTGCCAAACAATGAATTTACCAAGTCAGCTAAAGTGACAGTGCGTCAGCTTTTAACACACAGCGCAGGTTTAACTCAGCATGGCTTTCCGGGATATCAACGCGGCAGCAAAGTGCCCTCCGATATTGGGGTGTTAAATGGGCAGGGTAACACAGGTAAAGTGATAGTCGATAAACAACCCGGTGAAGGATTTAGGTATTCCGGTGGCGGGTATACTGTATTAGATTTGCTTGTTGAAAATGTAACAGGACAGTCGTTTTCTGATTATACATCTGAGCAGATCTTGAAACCGCTTGGAATGACAAACAGCACGTTTGCACAGCCGCTGCCTAAGCACCTATGGTCTAAAGCCAGTGCGGCATTTGATGTAAACGGTAATCAGGTTGAAGGAGATTGGCACGTTTACCCTGAGCAGGCTGCTGCGGGTTTGTGGACGACGCCGAGCGATATAGCGCTGTACGTTAAAGCGATACAAAGTGCACGAGCAGGTAAAGCGGTTGGTCCCATTACACCCAAGTTGGTTAAAGACATGCTGGTTTTCCATGACAACGACTGGGGGCTTGGACCTGTATTAAAAAATTATCAGCAAGGGCTCGCGTTTGAACATGGCGGTAAAAACAAAGGCTTTACCAATGTATTTAAAGCGTATGCTGATAAAGGCGATGCATTTATTATTATGACCAATGGAGATGCAGCCCGTCCGGTGATGAGGGAGTTACAACTTGCCATCAGCGAGCATTTTGGTTGGGACTTTTCTAGGGCTAAAAAAGTGGAAAAGTATACCTTTTCGAGTGCGCAGTTAAAGCAAATGGTTGGCAAGTATATTTATGATAAAGATAGCCAGTATCTATTTGATCTGACTTTTGATGAACAATATATATTGGCATATGACCCATCCAGAGATCGTATCAACCGTTTGATAGCGACGAGTGAGAAATCATTAATTGATGTGCGCGACGGTGCAACGGTGGATATTGAACGAAATGATAAAGGCGAGATTCAGGCATTAATTTGGAGTGGGCAATATCGATTTGTAAAAAGTAGTCTTTAATATATTCCAGTTAATCTCGTTGTGTAAGGTAAATTATTTTTATCCTGCCTGTTTATTTGTTAAAGTGCTTCTATTGTTTCGCATACTAATGCAGCTTTACGAATAGGAAGTACTTTGTGTGATTATATAAAAGAGTTGCTACTTTTAGCTGGAGTAGCAACTTTAATTATTATAATAACACTCATAAATGCTGCTTTTTTAGGCGGCTCTTGTGCGACTAACTTTCCTATGTTCTCAAAAACTTCTTTGTCCTTTATTGGAGGTAGAGATGTGGTTGCTTTTTATTCTGTGATTATAGCCCTAAGTATATCGCTATTTGCTTCTCTATATTTTTCTAAATGGCAGAAGAAAAGGGTTTAGGCACAGTGCGAAGAGAAGTAGAAATATGAGTAATATGATCACGCAAAACGGAATCGATTTATTTTTATTAATTCATAATTACATACCTACGGTTTGTGCATTTTTCATTGCCAGACGTTATGCAAAAACTCAGAAGCTACTTAAGGGGTTTGGCTTGGTTGTCGTATCGCTATTACTTTTCGGTTGGTCTTTTGTCGTTTTGTCGGGGCATGGCGCAATAGGTATACCATTGCCATCTGTTATTGTTTTTTTTGTGTTTTTATCGTTCACCGTGGACGGATCGGTGTCAGTTTACCCGAGCTTATTATTTAGTCCGGGCATCGCTATTTCAGTCTATTTAACATGTTATTTTTTTTGGCACTTTGAATATGCAAATGAAGACAAGTAAGGATGACAGATAGCTGTGGTTTTTATCTTTTGCTTTTGGGTGTGGATGCTGCTTGGTAAGTGTTTATTGTTATTTTTTCTTACCAAGCAGATCGCACTTCAAAACCAAGCGACGGGCAAGTTCTTGGTTTTGCCAGTTCTGCCCGAGTAGGCGAGTAGAACTGGTAAAGGGAGTCCATTCAAGTATTGCTACGTTGTTACCACTTAAATAGCTTACATTTTTGGATGCGTTTACCACCATAATTAGACACTTGATGAGGCCCAATTTGCTTTTCGCGGATCTTATCTGCGGTATAGCTAATGATTTCAACATCTAAAGAGCCGTCACTGTGCAGTTCATACTCTGCATTGAGCTTGGTATCACCAAATTCAAACAAGCTTACAAATTTATTATCGAATAAGTATTGGTCGATGATAATGCCGTTGTTTTCGTCAATTTCGAAATGCCCTTTTGCTTCATCAACTGTGATTAAAGTGTAGTTACGAGGTCTTGCTTGCGCGCCTTCACCGTATGTGACAATCCAATCAGCACGGTTATCAACGGGGCTGCCAACTTCAAGTGACATTGGAAATGCATATAGAGCGCCTTTGCCAGGTGCAAGTAGTTCACATTGGCCTTTAAAAAAGCCTTGCCACTGAGTCGGAGCAGCTTGTGTAGTCAGAGATATTGCAGATAAGCCAACGCATAGTGCGAATACTTTTTTCATTTTATCTTCCTTATTGATGCTATTTTTGTGTGAGTCATCTTAAAAAACGATGCTTTTTTCCAGAAATAACAGGTTAGAAGAATTTTTTAATAACTCGACGCGAATATGGTTGTGCTGTGTGAACTCAGGGGGACCCTGAGTTACTAGTGATAAGCCGGTGGAAAATTAATGATCTGACTTGAAAGGCTGCTCTTTTAGCACTTCGAGCTTTTGCTCTGAGGTGATGCTATGGGTGAGCGATTCAAGTTGATAACCGAGTTGTTCATAAGAGTTATCTAGGTTTGCATTCTTCTGATAATAAGGAATACTTGCTGGTGTAGCAGGGTCATTCACTCTTAACGTAAACGCGCCAAAGTTATTGTTTTCATTAGTTTCAGGGACCTTTTGCTCAACATCTGCCATCAAAATAATACGATAAGTTCCTTTCGCTAAATTGATGTTTTTCAAAGGAAGCAATACTTCGTGTTGTGAGCCTACATCGTTTATCACCTGCACAGCACCAAAATAAACTAAGGGGTTGTTATTTAAATCGGCTAAGAATATGCCTACTTTTGGTAATACAGGAGAATTAGGACAGCCATCATTTTTAACCACAAAGTTTACTTTTAAGTTTCCACCATAACCGACAGAAACATTCGCAGGTGTCATAGAGCCTGAGTGAAATAGCCAGTCTGGTTGACCAATGGTGCCAAAAGTTGCCGAGTTATGGCTGACTGACACTGAGTTATTAAACCTTGCGACCACTTGAAAGTCTGTTGGCATACATAAGCTACTCAAATACTCTTTTGTTGTGCCGTCGAGATTAAATGGGCTCACTTTAAAAGTGTTTTGCGCATTAATTGGACGGCAGCCATTGGTGCCGCAGTTCAAATCAGGGGCTTCTCTACCGACATAATATCCGGTTGCACCGCCATCTTTTGTTAAAAAGAACTCAACTTGTCCGCCAGGGTTGAATATCTGAGAGCCGAACAAATAATAATGAATATTAAAATTTGCAGAACCTGGGTTTGGGATCACGGTATGGTTGTCAAATGCAACATTTCCAACACTGATATTTGCAAATGCAGAAGCGCTAAGTAGTGATGTAGTAAGTACAGCAAGTTTTAACTTATTAGACATGGTTTCCCTCCATTTTGAAATGTCCAAAGTTTGTACAGCTATTATCGCAAGCACTCTATGATAAAAAGTTGAGTAAAAAAAGTACCAATGGAAAGGTTTTTGATATAGCGCAAGCTAAGCGGGTGTTACTCTTTTAAATATTGTTCCTATATATTTAAGCTTTTTTGTGGTTAGTAGCTACTAATAAAATGATTGGTAAATTAGCTTTGTTTATAAGCGAGTAAAAGTGCATATAAATTTATTTATAATTAAATGTGTATTTTAGCAGGATGATGGTTTTTGTTTACGCCTGTTCAGTATTCGTTTGTTTCTTTGGTGAGTGTTGCTAAGTCTCTTTTCTTTGCGAATACCTCGTGCTTTTCCAGTTGTCGTAATGCTTGACTTGAAATTGGACTAGATGCAGATAAGTAGTTTTTTTTCATTGAGGGCATGACTTTGTCAAAAATGAGCTGGACTCTCGGAATATGAAAATCTGAACTGATTATGTCGACTTGCGGCGCGTTGAGCTGTTTAAGTATCGGATAGGTGAGCGTTGCATCTTCAATTGTGAAGCGACTTAAAGCGCTTGGCAAAAAGTGCGCTGCTTTAATTCCATTATTGATTAAATATTGTTGATTTATATGTGCGTGCGCAATTGCAGTTTGGTTGAAGTTTGCGCCAAAACCACCCGTACAAATTAATCTTGAATTTTGCTGTGATTTAAATAGCTCAAGGGCAAGCTCACATCTTGCAATTGAAAGCGCTGATAGGTGCCCTTGATTATCATTTTTATGTCCTAAAACAATGATTGCTTTGTCCATTTTTGACCTGTAAAAAGCTAGGTTTAGCTCATTATAGAAGACCAGCATTGCAAGGATTAAATGCTTAGCTTATTTTTTGAGCTGCTGTCCAAACCAATGACTGATAGCGTTGTTTAAGTTCTTATCATGCTCTAATAATGGGTAGCCGTGCAACTTGCCCTTATAAGTGAGCAGTTTGCTATTGGCGTGTTTTGCTTCTTTGAATAGGATGTTTGCGCTGGTGTAAGTCCTACCATCGTCGTCTGCTGCGATGATCAAGGTTGGTTTGCCAGATAAGTTTGCTACATATTTCTGAATATTGTCATAGGTTTGGGCAGATGAAAAAAAGCCAATAGCATCAATGTTGGTGTTATTTGCAAGGGTGATGGCCTGTGTACCGCCGCAGCTTGCGCCGATAACGCCAATCTGCCCGGTGTTTGATACTTTACGTCTTAAATATTCATAGGCTAGTTGTACGTCTTGTGGCCAATACTTTACCATATCTCTCCATGCATCAGTGCGTGACTGGCCAGAGAGCTTTCTTATGCTGCTTACATCAAATTGATTATTTTTACTGTCGCCATAACCTCTGAAATCGATACTTAAAGCATGGATCCCTTGTTGGGATAATTGGTTTCCAATGTCGTTGTACATGGAGCGATTAAAGTTACATTGGTGGAGCATAAGCAGGGCTCTATTGCTGTCTTCTTTACCACTAAAATAGCTCCCATGGATGGTGAAACCATCGTTAGAAGTCAATGTAATATCGGTACTTGCGGCGCTTTTAAATGCAAAGCAAAGCGCAATAAGTGCTATTGTCTGTTTCATCATTTCTCCTTAAATCTTAGGTTGGCTAAAATATCGTCAATTTATTAAGGCGCCAATATAATTGCGGTGAATAGACAGCTGCACTCGATATCTACACTATGTAAAATATCAAAAATCGTATAAATGTGTGCGTGTTTTTTAACTTCCCTCTACATCATCACCCCAGATAAAAACACTTTTTTGGATACATGTTTCATATGCTGTATGCGTTATTAATTACCCTTAAGGATAAAATGTGAAACGATTAACGCTGAGTATTATAACCACGGCCATCCTGCTGTCAGGATGCGATAAAGATAATGATGTGGTTGTCATTGCACCAGAAAAGCCCGCGATGATTGAAAGCTTTAACGGGCTATGGGAAATCAAAGGATCGGGTGAGATCTGGGATTTATCATCAAATGGTCTGGTGACATACAACTTTAATAGTAATACATGTATTAAAGCAGATGAAGAAAATGCCCAATTTACCAAGCCACTTGCTGAGTACTTATCACTGAATAACGAAAAAGATCAATTGACCTTTAACAGCCCAGCTTCCTCCAAGGTCGAGCTTGTCAAACTCGACGCGCTGCCTTCACAGTGCAGTGCGGATAACCTGACAACGGATATGACACTGCCAGAAATTTTTGATTATGTATGGCTGTCGCTCGATGAGTATTACGGCTTTTTTGAATTACGGGATATTAATTGGCAAGCGGTTTACGATACTTATAAGCCAAAGGTAACAGCATCGACTTCCCATGCTGATTTTATGACAATAATGGATGAAATTTTTACCGAGTTTGGTGATGGGCACTTGAGCCTCGAAGGGCCTCAAGGAGAGCAAGCTGATGGCAGTAAAATGGATAGCTGGATCAAAGAGGGGCTATTAAATGGTGATGGTGATATCAATGATAATTTGGCACAGTTACAAGCCAAAGAGCTGAGCGTCTTAAAGCACTTAATGTCGGACGGTCAGTTACATAGCTTTGAAGGTACGGATGCTATTCGCTTTGGCCATATTTCCCCTGAGCTTGGCTATATCCGTATTGATAGAGTCTCAGGGATGATTTTGGATAATGTAGCTGACAATATCTTATCTCGGGTGGAGCAAGACTTAGACAATACGGATTTGATCATGACACACACGCTTGAGCAATTGCGTGATGCGGATTCAATTATCATCGATTTAAGATATAACCCAGGCGGTTTTGATAAGGTATCGCAAAAAATAGCTGGCTACTTCACTGATTCAGACTACACGTTTGGTACTAAACAGATCAGCAATGAAGCGTTTAAAGGGGAAGCGATCGATCTGGATGTGACCTCAAATACTGAGTTGAACTTCACCAAGCAAATTTATGTGTTGATCGGTGAGCATACCGGCAGTGGTGGCGAAGTACTTGCGATGGCATTGCAGTCCTTGCCGCACAGTCAATTAATTGGTGAAGCGACCAATGGCAGTGTTTCTGACACGTTAACGCATCAATTACCAAATGGATGGGAGCTGACGTTAAGCCATGAGGTATATAAAAATCATGCGGGTGAAGTAGTTGAAGGTGTAGGCATTGCGCCGGATGTTGAAACTTATGCTTATGCAACTGTTGACCACAAATATATGACAGACACTCCCATTGAGTATGTAATGCAGCAGCACAATGTCGTAAGCTCACATGCCAAATCGGCCGATAAACTGCAGCAAGCCGTTCGTGATGTCGTCACTAAAACCAGTTTGCCAAGTATTTCGGTGGCCGTTATCAAAAACGATAAAGTTGTTTTTGAGCATGCTGAAGGTTTTGCTAATTTGGAGCAGAACATACCTGCAACGGTGAATACGCCCTATAACGTTGCGTCCATCAGCAAAGCGGTGACTGGGGTGGCTATTATGCAATTAGTCGAAGAGGGGGCATTGAGCTTAGATGATAAATTGACAGAGATGAATCTGTCGTTTGATCCCAATAACCCGCAAAGTCCGTCATCTACCATGACGCTACGTCATTTGGTGACCCATACATCAGGTATAAAAGACAGCGATAGGATTTTCTGTACTTACTATAAGTATGAAGACCAACTTCCATTAGCAACTATGTTTGGACTATCGTTTTGCGAGGAGGAGATTCCGGTAACGGCGAGTTTAGAGCAGTTGTTAGCGCAAGACTATTTCTCAGAGCAAGGCCGCTATGTAGGCAGTGGTGTATACCTTGATGGTGAGTACGGGCAAGCTGGTGAAGTCATGTCATACTCTAATATGGGGACTGCGCTTGCTGCCCATGCCGTGGAGAAAAAAGCAGCGTTGAATTTAGCTGAGTATATGAGTGAGTCTATTTTTGAGCCTCTGGGCATGAACAACACTCAGTGGGATCACACTAGGTTATCAGCGGATAACCCAAAAGCATTGCAATACAACATAGATGAAGCTGGAACTGCGCACGCTCTGCCTGAGTATGGCTACGCCACTTTATATGATGGTGAACTAAATATTAGTAGTCATGATTTAAGTAAATTGTTGGCTGCTATAGCAAATCAAGGCAGTTATCAAGGTACTCAGATTTTAAATGCTGAGAGTGTAAAACAGTTAATCGGTGCGCAAAGCGATGTGTTTAACATACCTTATCAACAGGGCGTTTTTTGGTATTGGGACGGGGCGTTCTTTGGCCACAATGGCGGTGATCCGGGCACGAATGCGTTAATGATTTATAACGCGCTGACAAAAACAGGCGTCATCATGCTGACAAATGGTGAGGACTTTATACGCGGCAAAGAAATTATCCAACCTTATTTGGATAACCTCGCGGCTGATCTGTATAGATTTGGTGTGCAGCATAAATAACAAATAAGCAAAATCACTCAAAAAGATGTGTGGCATGTTTTGATGTGCCATACATTCATCGTTTTTACCAGCGACTTTTAATTTATTCTCAACTCCCTACTTTTTAAAATATATCCAATTTTTTCAACAGACTAAATCTATCGAAACTCTATTTTTGTATTTAATAGATAAGTTTTAAGACGAGATAAATACTGTTGGCGCATAGTGGCTTCGAACTTTTTCTAAGGAGTAATTATGAGATCACATCCGTTCGTTTTTAGTGCTGCTACGCTGGTGTCGCTAGCCACAATACTGCCTGTACAAAGTAAGCAAACGACTTATATCGAACCGCCCATGGTGAGTATTCCCACAGGTACTTTTACCATGGGTAGTACAGAGGGAAGAGAGGATGAGTTACCTATCCGCAAAGTCACAATACCTGCATTCCAAATGGGGAAATATGAAGTGACTGTAGCCGAATATCGAAAATTTATAGAGGCGACTGGTTATGAATCTACCAAAGGCTGTGTCCACCGTATTGGCCGTCAGTGGTTTGGCAGCGGTGAACGCGATGGGACATGGGACGATAATATTTATGTACTCAGTGAATTTCACCCTGTGGTCTGTGTGTCTCGTACTGATGCAATTAACTATGCAAAGTGGTTATCAAAGGTGTCAGGGGAGCAATATCGATTACCGACAGAAGCCGAGTGGGAATATGCAGTAAGAGCAGGCACCAAGTCAAAGTACTTTTTTGGTGATGAAACCCGATCTCCGGATGCGTGCCAATATGCAAATATTGCTGACATACACGCTTACTCCTTGTCTGGAAAGTTGTATGACGCGCCCTATGCTCAAGACGCGACCAATGCGTGTAATGACAATGAAGTGATGATCTCAACGGTTGGCCTGTATAAACCCAATGGGTTTGGTTTACATGATATGGAAGGCAATGTGGTCGAGCGATTAGCTGATTGTTATCAAGACAGCTATGAGGGGGCGCCTGTTGATGGTAGTGCGGTAACTAAAAAAGACTGTGAGGTTTTTGTCGCTCGTGGCGGCAGTTGGCACTGGCCTGCATTTGGATCGAGCCGACGTATGATGATGTATGAGGACTTTTTCGCGGCGCTGGAAGGCTTCCGATTAGTAAAAGATACGAAGGGAAAAGCGTTAGAGGCAACCGAAGGTACCCCTTGGTTTGTCAAGCAATTAAATAAAGCGCAAAAAAATGCCAGAAATAAACACAAGAAAGAAAACCCACATTATCCAAAACAGGTGAATGATGTGAAGCTGAGTCGCCTTAGCAAAGATAAAGTGAAAATTGCTTGGCAAGCTGAGCAAAAATCTGGTGTAACAGGGTACGAGGTATTGAGGCAAGACCCGCTAACCAACCAGACTGTCACATTGGTAAAACTGAGCCATAAGCAGACAAGCTTTATTGATGATGCAGCGCTTTCGCACAATGGTAGGTACTCTGTTGTCGCATTAAATGGCAACGCGAAGAGCTTACCAAGTCCTTTTTTTGACAGCGCTTCTAAGCAGCCTCATGTTATTCCCTCGCGCATTGAAGGGGAAGCATTTAACTTTGCGCCAGGGGCAACGGTTGTGAACTCTAGCTTTGAGCCAGAAGGCGATAAAATCATCGGCTCTATTGGCACAAGTAAGGCAAGTTACATCCTCGAGGCACAAACAGCAGGGGACTATTTGATGACAATTCGCTTGTTTCACTCTGGACCGACACAAAATTATACCTTGATGCTCAATGGGGATCCGATCACAACCTCTGTGCTATCAGGCGAGCGTGGCTGGCGTACTATCAAAGATATCAAAGTAAAATTTGAACAAGGGCGACATACTCTAACTATCCAAGGAGAGACGGCCATCTTCGCAGTGAATTGGTTCGATATCGCGATGCGTTAGGCGGCTAAATTCTATTTTTATCTTGTTCATAGGGGTTATTGATAACCCCTAATTTTATGAGTTTATCTCGCCGCGCTTGTTGCCACCTTGGTGAGGCGGTATCTCTAATATAGTGGCGATAAATCAGAGAATCTGTATCCTCATTAAGTTGGGCGTTTAGCTCTAATAACTTAACCGCCATTGCTAGTCCAACCCAGTCTATGTGTTGCATTCTTGCGATATTAAAGCTTGATTGAGCGTGCTGCTTGGCAACATCAATTTGTCCCATTTGGTGATAAATCTGTGCGAATAACATGTCCCTTCTGGCGGGCTCATCAATATTTTCAGCTAGTTTTATCGCCAAATCCGAATCGTTTTGTTCAAGGTAGAGGTTAGCTAGCTGTTCACTGACGGAGAAGTAAACCCAGTAGTTTTCAGGTGTGATGGGCTGCTCTAATACTTTTAAGTAATAATGTTGCTTTTGCTCTAGCTCTTTTGCAAATAGTGCGAAGTGATAGAATATGAGCATGTAATGACTACCATCAAGCTGGTGGTCGGCTAACAAGGTTTTTGCTTGATAAAGATAGTCGTACTGTTCTTTTTCTAATTTGAGTTTAAACGCTTTGATTGATAAAAGTGTGTAGGCCCTGATCTCTTGTACTGGGCGATTGGCTAGTCGAGCTTGACTAGCTGATTTATACAAGTGCTTTTGTATCAATGTAAAGTCTTGCTCGTGTGCAACCACATCAGACAATGATTTACTGATCTCACTATTTAAGGCGTTAAAATTCGCGTCATCCATTAGTGCACTGGCGCGTTCCAAGTGCTGTTTAGATTGAGCATATTGATTTAACGCCATCAGTAATTGGCCTTTAAGCCATTGGCTATATGCTTTGTACAGCGGATGATTTTGTTGTTCGCTGAGACTTATCATTTGCTCAATATGCGCGCTAGCGACGTTGTGGTTGTACTCATCTAGCAAGCGTTCGACTAAATGTTTCAGTATATCTAAATTATCAGGTGATTGGCTGTAAAGCTTTTCAAGCTCTGTTGTCGTAAAAGTATCAGAATGAACTTGAAAATAATCTGATTGAAGTAACCCATCAATCTTAGATTGCAGCTGATCTTTAAGTTCGTTGACGCTGGGGGCGTAAATATAGCCTTGCCAGTGTCTGAGGTGGCTTTGTAAACGATACTCAAGTAAGTACATAGGTGTGTTAGACACTTCTTTTGAGTAGATAAATCCGCTCAATAAAAGCTTATTTGATGTTGTTCCCAACAGCTTTTGGTGCTCTATATAGGGAGAGTTGAATAGGGCTTGTGCCGAACTGTGTTGGTCGATGAGTGCTGCGTAGCTGGCAGATAAGGTGTCATTGAGTTGATTGGTTTGGGAACTTAAATGCCCTTCAAATCTAGGCGAAAAAGGAACTAATAAGATGCGTTGATGTGTACTTGTTTGAACATCTAGGTTGTTATCTTGATGTGGCCATAGCCAATAGCTGCTAACAAGGCCGATAACGAATAAAGTGGCGAATACACACGAGAGGATAAACCTTTGCGAGTAGTTGTGTGTAGTTGACTGCGATGTAACCTCGACATTTCCGGCTTTAGCCTGCGAGGTTATTTCTAGCTGCCATTGATAGCCACGCTTTGGAAACGTTTTTATGGCGGCATCAGAAATCATCGCCCTAAGCTGACTGATATTTTGAAATACGACCTGCTCAGAAACGACTCGACCTTGCCAAACATGATCCAATATATCTTCTTTACTGAGTACCTCTTGACGCGATTCGATTAACAACGCAAGCAACCTACTTTGAGTGGGGGTTAAGGGGATCTCATGACTATTTTTGAATAGGCGCTTTTGCGTTGGATCGAATTCGAAGTCTAGAAAATACTGCATGATTGGTGGTCGTCACTCCATTGTTATGGCTGCAATAGTAGCCTAGTCGATGAGGTTTGTGAATGATTTAGGCTAGAAGTAAGTTTTTGATTACGCATGTAACAAGAAAAAGCCAAGCTACACTTAGTTAAAGTTGGGCACTGAGACAGTGCTTGAAATATTGTAATTAGGTGATGGCAGATATTTATGAAATGGCTAAAGGATATTGATGAATCTTTTGATGTACTCCTGACTGATTGCTATCAGCAAAGAGAAATGGAAATGGAGTACCACATTAATCAGATCCGATTTGTTGGGTTAATGTCACTCTTTTTATTAGAGCTTTTGATAGGTTTGCTAAATAGAGGCATAGATTGGACGTTAATAGTCGTCGATCTGGGCACTATGGCACTGACTGCGGTTTGGTGTTTTTGTGTCGCTCGGTGGGCAAAAAGTGAAGGCTACAAACCGTGGTTAAAGTACATTTCTATCTTATTTGATTATCTTATTATTTTGCTGATCACCCTTGAGATGGAGTTTCTATCGGAGATTGGCCACTTTTTACATGATATGCATAATACGGAGTTTGAATTGATGCTGATAAGCGCACTTATCTTGTTCAATGTGATGAGTGCATTCCGTCAAGGTAAGTTAATAATTTACTATTCCACCTTATGTTGCTTGGCAACGGGTACGATAATCTTAGAGCACAGTGATACAGCCAGAGCGATTGAGATGCATGAGCAGATAATTATTCTATTTTCGGGCTTGCTGGCATGGTCTATTTCTAATTATATAACAAATACTTACACTAGGCTTAGACACAGGGAAAGGCTACTTCGTTATTTACCAAAAAAATTGGTGAGTGCAGTTGAAACTGGCAAAGTTGATATAGAACCTGGTGGAGAGCGGCGCAATGTGACGGTATTAATGGCTGATATTCGGCGTTTTACCAGCATGTGCGAAACACATGAACCTGAGGTGATCACAGGTCTATTGAATCGATATTTTTCAGCGATGAGTGCAATTGTGTTTAAGTATGATGGCATGATAGATAAGTTTATTGGTGATGCTATTATGGCGGTGTTTGGTACACCTCAAGGTGAAGGAAATAGTGCCAGTAATGCAATTTGTGCCGCCAAAGAAATGTTAGATGTACTGGAAACTCTCAATAAAGAGTTTATCAAAGAGGGGCTACCTAGTTTAGAAATAGGGATAGGAGTACACAGTGGAGATGCTATTGCAGGCAACGTTGGCAGCGTGAGTTGTATGGATTACACCGTGATTGGAGACACCGTTAACGTTGCCGCCAGAATAGAAAGCAAAACGAAAGAATTAAAGAAGGCTTTACTCATCAGTAAGGTCAGTGTGGAGCAGTCTCAGCAACAAGATTTACAAAAAGCAGCGGAAGTGAGTCTTAAAGGGCGGGCCGAACCTATAGAAGTATTTTTTGACCCTCAGATATAAATGTGTATTTTTTGTTTTTAAAATGAAAAAATTTTGGTTTTAAATTGCTGGATTTTATTTTAGTATGGGTACAACTCAAAAATAAGCTTGTCCTATTTATTTTGCTCTTTGAGCGGGTGCTACACTATCTCGTGCTTTGAAGCGCATGGAAGGGGTCATAGGTCAGACATTGGGCAATAAATTCAGGGCGAGCATATTTTTGAGGAGTAAAATAAAAGAGTAAAACGCAAATCCTTTGTTTTACTCTTTTTGACATGGAAGTGACTTATTTATTCGCTTCTTTTGCTGCTTTTAGTTTAGCGGCATGATCTATCTTGTAATCTGGCATGTCTTTGTTGCCATGAATTAGGTAGTTATCCATCCAGCGCATCAGGCGAATGCTGTAATCATACTGCGCTGCGACTTTGCGGTTGCCATGACCTTCTCCAGGGTAATAGACTAAACGCACATCTTTACCTTGTACCTTCATATATCGATACAATTCCATGGATTGTGCAGGGTGTACGCGTGGATCATCTTTACCGTGCATAATTAACAATGGTGTTTTAGATTGACCAGCCCAGTAAATAGGACTGCGCTCAAGATACCATTGCCACTTCTGCCAAGGGTATGAGCGAGCGTGCACTAAAAACATCTCATTTGAAATATCAGTAGTACCAAATTTCGATAATTGGTTAGTCACACCCACAAACATGACGCTTGCAGCAAAATGCTCTGTTAACTTTGTCGCGCCCCATGCAGAAGCATAACCACCGTATGATCCACCTGTAATGCCTACTTTCTTGGTATCTACAAGTCCAAGGTCAACGAGGTATTTTTTCATATCGACTAAATCATCGAACTCTTTACCTGCGTAATCACCTTGGCCTAGTTTTGAGTAATCTACGCCTTTTCCGGTTGATCCACGGTAGTTAGGGTAGAATACCGCATAGCCACGTGCAGCACCCATTTGACCTGGATCTGAATAGCTTGTCAGCCAACCATTTTTATCGTGTGACTCAGGACCACCGTGAACAGACATGATCAATGGGTAACGTTTACCTTCTTGGTAGTCTAATGGATAAATAAGAACACCACCGATTTCGACCCCGTCTCTGGCTTTAAATGTCAACGCTTCTTGCTTTGCAAAGCGTTTGTTATCAAGCCAAGAGTTTGAGTTTGACAAGCGAGTTGTACGCTTTGAGCGTAACATATAGACTTCGTTAGGGTGCTTTGCCGTGTTTGCAGTAAGTGCTATGGTTTTATCTGAGTCTGAAACTGATAGCTTTCCGGCGATAAGCTTGCCATCTTTGATGATTTTTTTGTACTTCTTCGAGCCAACTTTAATTTGCCCTACGAAGCTCTCTGCACCGACATGGCCCACAAAATTAAGCGTGTTTTTACGATTAGACCACTCAAAATCACCAATATGGCCCATAAAGTTCGGGATCCACTCTTCGATTTCGCCAGTCTTTGCATTGGCTAAGAACAGTCTGCCTTTAGCTGGGTCATGCTTATCTTCTGCACCTAAGATCGCAATGTATTTGCCATCGTGAGAAAACTCAGCTTCACCTAGCTTTCCTTCGGTTTGGAAAGACGTAGTGATCTGCTTTGTTTTGGCATCCATAATATGCCATTGTGACTTCATATATTGGTCGTCAATGAGCGCGGTTGGCTGAGTTTTGACAAGTAATTTACTGGCATCATCAGACCAATTCACATCGCTTACATACCCTTGAACTGGGATGACATCAGGTGTGAGTGCTTTTTCACTTGGCTGCAAATCGATAATATGAAGCTGTTTATTTCTCAAACCAAGCTCATACACTTCAGCCATAAAGCCAAGTTTTTTAAGTTCTTTTTCTGAGCTATCTTTGGCTGGCATTGCTAACACAGCAACTTGCTTGCCATCTGGGCTTAATCGATATTTAGAAATTGATGTATCTTTTAATGCGAATACTTTTTGCGCTTCACCACCGTTTACTGCGATACGGTAAAGGGTCGTGAATTTATCCGTTTTTTTCTTCGTAAGAAAGTAGATAAACTGGCCATCGGCTGACCAAGCGATGCTTTTGATATTGACTTGACCAGTAATAAAAGGACGTTCAATACCCTCATCATTAACTAGGTGCAGCTCGTTAAAGTTTTTACCATTTTTATCTATGTACAATTCGCGCGGTACAGAGCGTGTGAATGCAACAGATTCACCATCAGGGCTGATTTGTGCACTAACGACTTTTTGGATTTTTGGAATGTCTTCTATGGTAATGGTGTCATAGTGAGCGCCAGCGAGTACGCTTGTGCTTACCAAGCCAACTGCCAGTGCAATTGAGGATTTGATCAATTTCATTTTACTAGCCTTGAAAAAAGGATTGTGAGGGACGTAAAACGTCGGGTAAAAAAATTCCCGCTATTTTACGATGAGCCCTGAAGAAAACCACTGTTTGCGATTAATCGTCTAAGGTATGCGACTAATCACTAACTTGAATAAATAATCATAATAGGTGAATGAGAAAAACACATATGCAATTGACCTTAAAGCGACACTCAGTCCAAAAGCCGAGCTATCAAAAGGCGTATTAGGTAGTTAGTTAATTGATCTTTTTGGATTAATTTGCTGAGAAGCGATATCTTGCCCCTAAATAGAAACGGCGACCATTTTGGTAAATAGCAGTTGGGGCGTATTCATTGCGATCGAATGTATATATGATCTCATTGTTTAAGTTTAAGAATTCAAAAATAAGGTCTAAGTCATCGTTGATTGAGAATGTAACACTGCCGTCAAGCTGTCCATAATCATCCATTTTTGTTTCGCCAATGCCTGTGGCAAATTGTGTTCTGTAGTTATATGCGAGGCGAAAGCTGACTGAACTATTTTCATAATATGCTGTGAGATTTGTGCTGTGTTTAGAGGTCCCTGGCACCCAGTCATCATTGCCGTTTAGTTGGGTGTTACGGTCTCCATCAACAAAGGTGTAATTCGCAATGACGCCAAAGCCATATGCAATTGCTTGCTGGTAACTAAGTTCAACCCCCCTGATCACCCCTCCCGCACCATTAATAGGTCTATCAATGGACATGAGAATTCCTTCATGTAATTCAAGCGCTCGATTGAATTCAATAAAAGACTCTACATCTTTATTGAATACCGCAATCGATGCCAGCGCTGAGTCAGTAAAATACCACTCTAAACCAAAATCATACTGAGTTGCTCTGTAAGGGTTAAGCTCCGGGTTGCCGCCTTGGCCTTGCGCTTGAGTTACATTGTAATTAGTGGAGGGCATCAAGTGGTGAAACTGTGCTCGAGACATAACACGTGCAACTGCAAATCGAGAAATCAGGTGCTCAGTTAAATCAAATTGAATGTTAAGGCTAGGTAATAGGTCGGTGTAGTGTTTTGATGTAGATTGCCAGTCATAAGTGTCTGTTGGTGAAGAAGCTGTGCGCTCATATGCCCCTGCTTTTTGCCAAGTAGAGACAACTCTTAGGCCCAAATTGGCTTTATAGCCTTCGCCAGCAAATTCAACCATGGCATAACCAGCAAGGGTTTCTTCTTCAATTGTGAAACGGCTGGTTTTTTCTTCTGTTTGAACAAAGTCTAAGGTTGAGAAGTCACGTGATAATGCATTGATATCAGCAAAGCTATACGCTTTTAAAGTATCGCTGCTTCCGATGCCGTCTAAATAGCTACTAATAAACTCATTTGGATAATCAGCCAATGTGGTATTGAGTTGGCCTGCCAAGCCATTAAGCCCACCATTTTGTGAACGCATGCGCATAAAATCACGCTTATGGCGTTTGTATTTGCCGCCAAACTTTAAGGTATGAAAATGTTGAAATGAAAGATCCCTGGTAAAGTCTTTTTGTAAAAAGTAGCCAGTATCGTTACCATCTTGACTATCATTACGCGCTTCACTGATAAACCATTTTTGTGGGGCCAGCGGCGATACGTCATACTGAGTTTTAATATTCTTATTTTCTCTAGTATCAAAGCTGTAATGGGTGTTTGCAGCAAATTGAGCCGTATTATCTTCACTTGTTCCGCCGCTGCCATGGGTATAGCCCACTTGATATTGAGCTTGCCACCATGGGCCTGTATAGAGCAAATCGAGGTGGATACTTTGGGTTTGTATTTGCGCTTTTCGCCAAATTGCTTCCATGCTGGTATTAAATGGTTGGCTTTGCGCGGGTGTAAGAGACGCGTGAGCAAGGGTATTATCTATGATTTGGTAATTGCTTATCGTGCTACCTGCATCTAATGCCTTTCCTGGTTGCCATAAAAAATTTTGGTTCGAGTTATCAGCATTGAGTTCAGAGTGTAAAAGGTGGCCTCTCAAAGTCCAAAGTTCATCAATGTGATAGGTGGCACTGGTGGTAAAACTGCTGAGTACTCTGTCCTGTTGGAAAACGGCTGAGCCTCCGCCACCCGGTGACCATATATTTTGTAAGTTGCTTGGTTGATTCGCTTGAGTATTTGACACTAACTGGCCAGCATCGTCTAGGTTGTAACTTCTTTCATGCCACCCCCAAGATTCCAGTCCGTCCCTACGCAAACTTCTGCTGTGATGATTTACCGTAAAGAGTAAAGCAAAATCACGCTGATCATTGATCCAGCTATATACGGCAGATAGTTGCGGGTCGTACTGCTGTGACAAATCATTGTATTGGAGTTGTGATGTGACAGATAACACGCCAGGATCTGAAAAAAGAGGGTCTAGGGTTTTAATATTGATGGCACCACCTAGCGAGCCTTCATCTTGATTTGCTTTTGGTGTTTTATAAACCTCAAGGCTCGATACGATATCAGCGGGAAGTAGAGTGAAATTGAAGCCCCTACTAGGTAGTGACGATATCCACCAGTCTGCTGAAGCTAGGTATTGTCCATTTAGATAGGTGCGATTTTGTTCTGGGGTTGTTCCTCTGACGCCGATACGTTCACCTTCCCCTTGTACTCTTGAGAGTGAAATACCTGTGATCCTTTGTAAGGCTTCCGCAACATTTTTGTCTGGGAATTTACCAATTTCTTGAGCACTGATGCTGTCTGAAACTTGATCACTAAAGCGTTTTATATTCAATGATTTGACAACGCTGTCATGGAAGGCGCGAATTTCTATTCTAGACAGGTCGTTTTCAGTTCTCTCTGAGGGCTTTTGACTGTGCGGTTGGCTTTGGGCTTCTTGATCAGCTTTGCTGTGGGCAAAGGGTATATATAAAAGCAAAAGGGGAAGAAACAAATGACAAATACGTTTCATGACCATTGTTTCCTACTCCTATTCTCAATTAACGTTCGGGAAACTTTGCTTTTATATTTCTATTTAAGTGCAACAGAAAGTACTGTAAAGTTGCGTTTAGGTAAAAAAATTTGTCCCCATCATAACATAGTATGATCATAATGGAATAGTCGTTATGTGCAGGGCCATGTTACTTAGGCTCGTTTTTTTGGATTGGATCAGTAAATGCAGTTTGAACGCTTTCTGTTAAATGATGTTTTGATAGATGCCCAAAAAATGAGTGTCAAAGTGGACGGAATATGGCGGCCACTTGAGCACAAGCAGCTTGCATTGATAAGGTTGTTAATTGAAAAATCTCCTGAACCTGTCAGCAGAGATGAGATAATTAATCAGCTATGGCCAAATCTTGTGGTTAGTGACAACTCTGTCAGTCAACTCGTGGCACAAATTAGGAAAACGCTTAATGATACGTCCAAAGAGCCTACCTTTATAAAAACAGTGCCTCGCCTCGGTTATCAGTGTATTGCTATTGTTGCAAATGCGCCAACATTAGCCCAGAGGGCAAATTCTCCGCAAAAGAATATACCAATTAACTGGCTTGTTTTGGGGGCCTTTCTTGGCTTTATTATTACTTTTATCGCTTTGTTTGATTTTAATATATTTAAATCTACACCAAAAATTAAATATATCTCTAGGATTACTTCTTCTCCGGGGGCCGAAGCTTATTTAAGTTTTTCTCCTAATGGTCGTTTTTTGGCTTATAGTCAAATTGTAACAGGTCAAAGTCAATATGATTTGGTAGTGCACGATCTCCAAACAAACTCTTCTCATACAATTAAATCATCAGGTTATAGTGAACAAGCACCGAGTTGGTCTGAAGATGGAAAATGGCTGTTATATTATCGATATAGCCCATTTAGTTGTGAGGTAAGAGGTTTGTCCGTTCATAATGCCATTGAATTGTGGCGTTTAAATCGGGATGTATCATTATTAGAATGTGATAGCGCACAAGTTCCTCAAAAAGTAATATTAAATAAATCTGGTCAGCTCTTTGTAAACGAGATGAGCCAAGGGAAAAAGGGGATAGTGAAATATAATATTAATATGGACGATATTAATAATTTATCATTTTCAAAAAAAGAGATCGTTGCTCAAGCTGAGACTTATCGGTCACGCGGTGACCAAATTATCTATAAGCAAGATTTGCAATGGTTACAAGGGACTATTGGTAAAGACGGTGAGATCAGGAAGACTGGGCTAGTTGAGGTAGGTGATGAGCCGTATTTTGGCTTAACTGACGGAAGTTGGTTGAGTGCTGGTAGCGAGTTAAAGTTACATTCACCCGGTCAGCAGAGCAGCACCTTGTATAAGCCTTATGGCGAAATATCTGAAATTGCCATTAACAGTGAAACCGGCTTAATAGCGCATACAGAGGGCAGTGCCGAAGTTAATCTCTATGAGTTTTCTATCACATCTGATACGTTTACGGCCGTTTCTTCAAACTCAAGAATTGATACACAGGCCACGATTTCAAGTGATGGAATGCAGGTGGCATATGTCTCAACGACACCACATGCTGACCCTCAAATCACACATGTTGAAGTATGGCTAAAGCACCGTTTTAAGTCGAGTCCTAGTCTTTTAACAAGTTTACTGAAAAAGGATAAACCTAAGCTGCTGCTTTTTTCTCCTAATGGTGAATACTTAGCTATGCTGAGCGAGTCTAATACACTATTTATAATCAATACCTTTTCAAAAATCCCTCGTTCGGTGATTAAGGAAAATCAAACTCTGCAGAATATATACTGGTCAAACGATGGAAAGTCATTGTATTTTAAAACAATAGAAGAGAAGCGTTCTCAGTTTTGGAAACATGATATAGCTAGCGCGAGTAATACGCTTCTGCCTGAACTAGAGCAGCCCCATACGGCATTAATTAATAAAAATAAAAGCTTTGACTCATATATAAATGATATCGGGGTGTATTTATATGAAGTATTACAGGGAGAAGTGCCGCTTCATCATCTTTCTTATTCTTTAGAATTATATCGCCCTGCAATATACAAGGGTGGTATTTATTATGTGGTGAGGCAAGGGCATCAATTATCATTGTTTAACTACAACATAAAAGAGCAGACTAATGAGTTTATTTCTGATGTTGGGCTTTATCTATATGATGTGAATGTGGAGCTGGGGTTGAGTGCAACTAGTGATGGTGAATATATTATAATCAATCGAATAGAAAATCTGGAAATGGATATTGTCCTTCATGAGTTTTTAACGGATTAGATGTGTTTTTGTATTACTTGTTGCAATTAGCTAACTAAAAGTGCAGTGTAAGAGTACGCTTTTAACGTAATGGTGTACTTATGAAAAGAATAAAATGTGTTATCGCGTTACTGAGCATAGTGCTAATTAGTGGTTGTGCTTCGCCTAGTATAGGGCTGAGCAATCAGGTATCCAGTGAAAATGGTATTGTATGGGGCAGTATGGTGTATGAAGGCAATTACGCTGATTATCAGGTCCATTTTAAAAATATTAAAACTGGGAAAAAGCATTTTATATCCTTAAGCACGAGTGTGAATGAAGCGGGCCTTTTCTCTATTGAACTCCCTGTAGGAAGATATATGTTCACAGGGTGGCAAGTAAGTGATCAGTTCATATCTGTTAATAAAATGGGCGAAACTGAGCATAACTTTAAAAGCACATCAGGCAAGTCTACTTATTTAGGTCAGATACACTTTTCAGCGCGGGACATCACAGAGTCAAAAAAAACGGACATCGAAGCGTCTTTACGTAATCGTTATGCATTAGATATGGAGCATTGGCAAGCCTCTTTTGCGGACTCGGGTCTGCCAATACAAGGTGAACATTACGTCGCAGCACAGAGCACTTTGTGCCAATCTTGTACTCTAACAGTGACATATACGCCCGCTCAAATACGGTAAGTTAAGTCATATTATAATCGGTATTGTAAACTCCAAGACTTTGCAGCGAGAGTCGAGTGGAAGACCAAAGCTGCTCATAGTCTTTTATAAACTTGCCAGATACGTTGATCCCAATAAGCAAATTTAAGAGCGCCAATGCCTTTTGTTCGATGTCATTATCGCTGAATTTTCCCTGCATGTTTGCCGCATTTAGAAGCCGCTTGAATCGAGTTAATACTGCATCTACGCTACTTGATAATGGCGGGGAAAGAATATCATTGCTGCCCACGAGCTCAATAATACTGTTGATCATCAAGCATCCTTTTGCTTCTTTGTCTGTCACTCTCGCAACGCAAATATTCTGAAAGACAGTACACATTTCTTTCAAGATATCACTTTGCTCATTGATTTGGTCAAAGGCACAAAAAGGAGAGTGAACATAGTAACGTTTGAGCACTTCTATAAAGAGAGATTCCATTGAGCCAAAGGAATGGTAGAAGCTAGAGCGAGTAATACCTAACATTTCTGATACTGCTTTTACGGAGCAGTTTTGATATCCCTGACTCCAAATTAAATGCATGACCGAATCAACTGCTTGGTCACGGTTAAATGCCTTATTTCTACCCATAATCCCTCCACGTACAACTTGAAATTTATTGTACACCAGTGGACAAATAAAAACTAACTCATATATTGTACACATGTGTACATTACTTGTTTTTAGTAAAACCAATAACAAAGGTTAAAGGAGATATAAGATGATAAAACGGTTTTTTTTAGTGCTATTAATGTATTTGAGTTGCACAAATGGGCTCCAAGCATATTCAGCAAGTGATAAGTTACCAGCTCCTGTCATTGATGAAACACTGCAGATTGAGCGTAAAAGTGTAGATGTAAAGCATTCTTTTATGTCTTACTTAGAGCTGGGGGAAGGTAAAGCTGTAGTTTTCGTGCATGGTAACCCGACATCGTCTTACTTGTGGCGCAACGTTATGCCTTATGTTGCAAAGTCTCACCAGGCTGTGGCGGTAGATTTAATTGGTATGGGGCATTCAGGAAAGCCAGACATAGAGTATAACTTTAAACAGCAATTTCGTTATTTCAGCCGCTTTATTGATGAGCTAGAACTTGATGAAATTATTTTAGTTGGGCATGACTGGGGCGCGGCTATTGCGTGGCATTATGCTCGTAAAAATCCAGAGCGGGTCGCAGCATTAGCATTTATGGAAGGGGCTTTGCCACCTCTCATGCCTGCTGATAGCTTTGATGCGTTGGGGCCAAATATGGGCCTTTTTTTGAAGCGATTAATGACCCTGTAATTGGTCACCAACTTGTTATTGAACAAAATATCCTAATTGAGCAAATGCTACCGTCTTTGGTAAATAGAACTTTGGGTGAAGAAGCGATGTTAGAGTATCGCGCGCCTTATGTTGATAAAGCTGACAGAAAACCTTTACTTGCATGGCCCAGACAAATACCTATCGCAGGCTCCCCTCGCCATACTCACAGAGTTATGAAAGGGATCGAACGATTTATGTCAAAAACGGATATGCCAGTTTTATTACTTTATGCATCTCCTGGTTCAATTACTCCTAACGCATTGATCCCCTGGTATGTTGAGCGAATTGAAAATATTGAAACCGCGTATGTAGGGGGTGGTTTACATTATATTCAAGAAGATCAGCCCAAGAGTATTGGCCTTGCTCTTGCCGATTGGTTAAGAAGGCTTGATTAATAGCCTAGTTGTGCAGCTACGACACTGCACAATTATGTCTGTTAGCGGTGTCTAATCGCTATTTATTTATAGGGCTTACTTAAATTGGTTATCCGACTCGGGGAACAAAAGCCGTCGTTATCTTAAAAAGCTATAAACAACGCCTTTGACCCCCATTGATTAGTGAAGGTCAATCGTTGTATTAATTACGCTGTAGTCTTTCGCAATCTGGATATAATGCGTCTGGTGTTGGCCTATTAGAGAAAGTAAAAAACCTTGTAATCGATAGTCGTATAGTACCAAGTCATCAAATTCTACAAAAATTGACCAATTTGGAGCCTTATTCGATACCAAACTGATGCTATACAGTGAGTTATCTTTTCTGACATCAATTTTTGAGACTCGAAACCCTTCCAAGTTAAGCTGATGAGATTCATCAGTAAAAGAAAATGGCGTGTTCAAGATTGTTTTATTGATCACTATCGATTTCAAGTCACTGCGCGACTTATGCTTTACATAAATTGTATCAGGCTGCTTAGTGAGTGCTGAAGAGGTTGCTATCAAGTCTTTGAGTAAATCAGTTTGGGGTTTAGAAAGGGGATTGTCTTGCAAATGAACCACACCAGCAGAGGCAGAGCTCATGAACAGGAAAAGGCCAGCAAACATAATGCATTTAATTAATCTAATCATCTATCAGTACAACTTTTAAAAACCGCAAGCGTATTGTTTTTAATGTATAGCGACAAGTGGATATTAATACAAAAAAGCCTTCGTTAGACCATTAAGTTATTAATATAAAATATTTATAAATTTTATATACCATGCTGGGTTTTAAGGGAGGAATATAAACTGACAATGAATGCTTGCTTTTTGTCAGAAGCGGTCATTGAAAAAATAAAAATCAACGAATCTGGTTTGGTTAATTATCTTAGTTGAAATCAGTATCGCAAAACGCATTACATTCTGCACTAAAGCACCGCTGTTTAAACTAGTATGTTTGGCACCTTTCTAAATCACTACTCCAACTCATAAACTACTCAATTTTGTAGATAAATGACAAATGTCATGTTTGTTCATGACATTTGTCCATTACTTATATCTAGCGCTTTTTTGATAATGCTCACACCAATAAAGTGCTAGAGGCTAATATGAATCATTCACTAACTATTGTTTTAATTTTATTTACCACTATTTTGTCAAGGTTGTGCCAACTTTGCCTGTCAGCAGGAAATAAGAGAAGTCAAAGATTTTGACAGTATTATTGTTGGTGGACTTGCTGATGTCTTTATCACTCAATCTGAGCATCAACAAGTCAGAGTATTCGCCCGAGGCATACCCATAGAAGATGTCATTACACAAAGTGAAAATGGCACTTTAACCGTGACTACACAGGGCTACCATAGTGGTGAGTCGGTAAAAGTTTATGTGACATACAAGCATTTAAAAAACATTAAAACCTCAGGTTCAGCCACTTTAACAGGCGAAAACCAATTAATTGCAGAACACGTCACTATTGTGACTACAGGATCTGGCGATATAACAAGCTTATCCTTAGCAGCAAAGCAACTCAGCGTACAAATTAACGACACTGCCAACGCGAATCTTGTCGTTCAGGTAGAAAACTCAAACATAGAAATGAATGACGCTGGCGACCTTGATATTCGGGGAGTAGCTAACCATCAGCAACTGCGATCTAACGGTTCCAGAGGCACTTTGAACAACACTCAATTAAAACTTAACTAAGAGCAATAACCGGAGAAAAGTTATGAAAAAGTGTTTTACATATCTGTTCGTATTTTTAATTAGTTCTGGTTTAGCGTTGGTACTAGCGTATAACCACAACTTGTACACGTGGGAAAGCCCAAAACAAAATATATGGATCCAAGGCGGCACTTTATTTGATGCCACCTCAGAGTTTGCAAGAAGTAACCCAGGAATATTAGTAACCGATGGTAAAATCGTTTGTCTTGGAGAAAGCTGTAATATTACAGAAAAAACCTTGGTAGTTGACGCTACGGGAAAGTCAATTATGCCTGGCCTAATTGATTTACATGGCCACTTCTTTGGGGGGAAGGAGCAATCCAAACATGACAACATGCTAAATACAATTTGGGATCAACTTCGTTTTTTACCCAGTGTAAGACAAGACCTAATTCAAGCTGGCGTAACCAGTTATCGATCTTTAGGAGACATAGCGCCAGCTATCTTTGATTTAAAAAAGTCATTGTCTCAAGATAAGTTAGCAGGCCCTCGATTATTTATCGCGGGTCCAATTTTTACTGTTGCAGGTGGTCATCCCACTCAACGTAAAGACATTCCATCTTGGGTTTTAAAACAAATGACTTTTCAGTCAGATTCTCCACAGCAAATCACAGCAAAAATCGAACAGTTAATTTTACAGGGGATTGACGGTATTAAGGTTGTTTATCAAGGTCACACCGACAGTGTTAATGATATTGAAATGCCTCGAATGTCTCAGGAAACACTGGCTACTATTACTTCGCTTGCAGAAAAAAACGGCCTTTGGGTGGCGGCGCATACCGGTGGTCAAAACGAAACAATCGACGCGATTCACACAGGAGTGACCAGTGTTGAACACGGTATTCGGCATGGAAACATCATTCGCCAAGAGACGCTTGATGTTGTTGCTAACAATCAAGTGACTTATGTTCCCACGCTCGGTCGAGAGCCCAAGGGTCATTTAAATATCCCTCACCTCGCCCAATCTAATGTTATGCTAGGAATTGGCACTGACTCGCCGGTAAAAGAACATGGTCAATATAGTTATCATATGGAGTTAAAGCGTTTAGTTGATGCGGGTTTTAGTGATACTCAAGCCATCATCGCAGCGACAAGAAATGGTGCAATTGCCCTTAAAAAATCAACGCAACTTGGGACCATTGAACAGGGAAAATTTGCTGATATCCTTATAATCAATGGTCGCCCATGGGATAATATTACTGATATAGAGAAAATCGACACCGTCATAATCAACGGCCGTATTGGGTATTCCATTAATTAAGTTGACAGAAAAAGGCTTGTAATAATTGATTATATCTAGCAGATGTTTATAAACATACAGAGCTATATAAGCTTTAATTTGTTACAAACTATTCAATACTAGTAATTACTACCGCGTGAGGGCTTAGGCCCCTCTATTTGCATTACTTGTCATTTGCGATGACTAAGGCGGATATTATAGGATTGAGCTGCGTTCATGACTACTCGTTTTATCGACGTCCGCTTTCTAATCTTTATCGAAGTTCAGCGATATGCCAGTTTGCGCCGTTAATTAAAGTTCGTCTAATCTAAAATACTAACAAAAAGCTGTCGTTCACCAAACTAGGTTACGGATAAGCAAGGATCACAAACTTATTCCCAATGTGTATGTTGTTAGTGCAAATTCGAACGTTAAATCCGTTTTATAAGTAGCTTAATACCTTCATGCTCTGTAATTTCGGAAAACGGTTTTTCATCACCTAAAGTAAACTCTCTGTATTTTATAAATGCTTTTTCTTCAAACCCCAATTTATTCTTAAAGATATGTTGAGAAACATTTCCAGTAGCTTCAGCTTGTGCAAATTTGAACCCCTTATTCTTGGCCTCGTTAATGCACTTAGATATCAATTTGTCTACGACCCCTTTCCCTTTAAACCTATCGTTCATTGCGACAAACTTTATATTTAAATAAGTATTATTTGGTAAAGTTTCACCTTTAAAATAGCGATTATTGAGTACTGTTATCAAAGTCGCAATTGGATTATTTGGCTCTTTGTCATCGGTATCAACTTTATTCAGGGTCTCGGCCAGATCTGAAGCCAAAATAACGCCAATTACTTTGTTCGTTGTTAACTCTTTGGCTATAAACCCCAATCCGTTGTCTGCACAATGCTGAGTTAGACCCAAGATAAACTCAGAAAACTCCTTTGGTGGCGCATTATTTGCTCCAGCCAATGGCTCTCTTTCATTAAATGTAGCGACAACCAGTCTAGCTGTTTCATGTATATTTTGACTATGAATATTGTCTACTGAAAAATTAAAATGCATAAATTAACACACTAGTATGAGGTTATCTTGTGCAAGAGTATAAATAGGCAAGATTCGTTTTTCCATGAGATTGAAACAAATAAGACCTCTACAGCAGGTTTTTCCTAAACTCTTTTGGGCAAGCGCGTGATGTTTTAAAGTTGGCTTTCGACACACTGGTGTTAATGTGCATTTCTCAAGTTCGCAGCTTACTACCAGTTAAATAAAGCTCAACCCTGTGCGCAAAACGCTGGTTCAGATATAAGCGTTTATAACTTAGAGTTGATCAAGGAACTGTTCAATCTGACTTGTATCCCATTGCCTTTTTTGTGCTTGTTTAAATGCGTTTTGAGCTATTTCAATCGACTTTGTTTTGTCAGTGCTTTGGGTGAGTTTTGCTTGTAATAAAAGTAACTCAGGGTCATTTTCATCTTGCTCAAGTGCCATCTCGAGCCACTGGGTTAGGCTTTCTCCATCACTTGGGTGTTTATATAAATGCAAACTCAGTGCTTTAGCGGATCTTTTATCGTGAGGAGCAGAGCGTTTAAACCATTTGGTTGCCTCATAGGGGGCAAACAATTGGCTATGTTTATCACCGTACAAAGTGGCTAATTTGTATTGGGCTGGTGAAAAGTGTTGTGCACTGTGTTTTAGCCAATTTAACGCCACCTCAAACTGTGTTTTGTCATGTGAGTTAGTGAGTAGCTCAACGGCGAGCTTGTACTGTGCAATAGGCAGGTTATTTTTTGCAGCGGCAAGCAGTATAGTTAAGTAGTCATTATCGTCTCGCCAGTGGTATTTCAGTAATCGACTGGCGTTGTATTCGTTAGAGCTTAACCAGTTTGCGATGTAATACTGTACAAGCGCATTACCTTGCTCGGCTGCATCAATATGACGTCTGATCTGAGCTTTATAATCTTGCTGCTGAAACGCCAAAGTCCGCTTGTATTCTTTACCCTTATAGGTTGTGAAGTGATAAATCAGCGAGTGATTTTTTTTGGCTTTGCCGGGCTTGTAGCGCCAAACTTTAACTGCGTTAATTAAAGATGAAGCGAAGATATTCTTAGGGTAATCATCAATCACAACGATGTTTTTAACAACACCGGTTGTATCAATATCAAATTCAAGCCAAACCCAGCCTTCTATCCCTTGTCTTGCGGCTTGCTCTGGATAATCAGGTTGCTTATCAAAAGTTCGTTCGGATGAGGGAGACTGTGTGCTTGTTTTGCTGAAGTCAGGCTGGTACTTCTCACTTAAGTATTGATAGCCAAATAGGCTTTTTCTTTGTTGCAGTGCTTGCTCTAGCACCTGTTTGTCTGCATATTGAGATGAAATTAGATGTGCTGTTTTGAGTGCCTCAGCAATGCCGTATTCGGCAGCGATTGCAAACCAAGCATGGGAAATTGATAGGTTTTTTTCAGTGCCTTGGCCATGGAGTGACATTACGGCTAAGTTATAAATGGCGTCGCCGTTACCGAGTTGGGCCAGCTGATAAAATTCGTCGTAGGCTTTGACGTAGTTTTGTTGCTGGTAATAATGTGTCGCAGTAAAAAGATCCGCACGACTGCTAGTTGAGAACAGCGCCAAAATTAAAATGATTAGTTCAATAGGCCTGACATGCTTCATGCTGATTAAAGTGGCACCTTGTGATAATTACCCAACCTACATCAGGCGTTATGTTACGTATTTACTATATTAATTTATGTACCTAAATGACCGATTCTACAGCTTTTACAAACAATTACCATATCTCATAGTACAAGGTGTTTAAAAAGAAAAGCTGAAGGCCTACATTCGTAGGCTTCAGCTTAAATCTCCTGGGCAGGGAGAGGCTTTCCTTGCCATATGCCGCTGTGTTTACAACGAACAAGGTGCAGAACTTGTGCAAACGCTTAGTTTTTACAAGTCTGCTTTTTTATTTAAAAGTTAAATCGAACACCAGCCACGAAGCGTCTACCATCTGCATAGACACCAGTAAGTGCCTGCTCAACACCTTCCTCTTGATAGCTAAATGTATGTTCATCGGTTAAATTGATAGCTTCTAAGACGACGGCTAAGTTTTCATTGATGTTATAAGTTAGGTTTGCATCAATTTGACCATAGGCGTCAATGTAACCAGGCCAATCATTACCTGAGTCATATCCTGAGCGGTGGTTATATGAAATACGGCCGCTGAGCGAGTCGTTTTCATAATATGCACTTAAATTGACTGTGTGCTCAGAGTTACCAGGAATAGTCACGTCGTTACCATCTTTATCTTTGGCTTCACCGTCTACATAGGTGTAGTTGGCAGAAATACCAACACCTTCAAGCAACTCTTGTTGATAGCCAAACTCTAAGCCTTGAATTCGTCCTGCGCGACCATTTGAAGGACGACTGATCCTAATTGGGGTATTTTCATGTATCTCTAATGCAGGCGTACTGTCTAAGAATGATTGAATATCTTTATAGAAAAATACCGCCGAGAACAGTCCTGCTTCGTTGAAGTACCATTCAATACCAGTATCGAATTGCGTTGCACGGAATGGATCTATATCTGGGTTACCACCTGTGCCTGTTTGAGTTTCAACGTTATATGAGGTTGAAGCTGTCATACTGGCATAGTCTGGACGAGACATTACTCTCGCTGCACTAAAGCGCATAAGTAGATCATCACTTAAGTCAACGGCGAGGTTAATGCTTGGTAGTACATCAAAATAGTCTTTGTCTTGTGTGGTCCACGTTTCAAGACCTGTTGCACCCGCAAATGCAGATGACTCTTGCTTGGTGTGTACAAGCCTTATACCTAAGTTACCACGCATACCATCTGCATCTATGGTTGTTTTAACATAACCTGCTAGTATGTTTTCTTTGATGTCAAAAGTACTGGCTTTTAAAACTCTATAGTTCCAGTTAAGGGCATCACCATCTTGGCGAACTCTATCTGAGTCAGTAATGGCATAAGAACGTAATGTACCAGATGAACCCAAACCAGAGAGGTAGTCACTCGGCATCGCAAGGGAGTAATCCTCTAAGCTCCAATTCAGGTCAGTGCGTGAATCTGTGGTGTTTTTGGTATTAAAACGGCTATGATCACGATATTTTAAGCCCATTTTTATTTCGCTGAATACGGCAACATCAATAGGGCGTTTAAAGTCAGCTTGGAAATAGCTTTCGTCATCTTTTGCATCATTGTTGTCGTAACGCAAAAAGCCGAGGTTCCATTTTGTGCCATCTTTCGGATCTGCACCGTAAGACGTTCTGACATCTTCTGCTTGCGAGGTATCAAAAGAATGAACGTAGTTACCAACCCAGCCTACAGAGCGATCAGCTTGTGAACCACCAGAGCCTTCGGTATAACCTAGTTGATAAGTGGATTGCCAAAGTTCGCCTTCGTGCTCGACCTTCAAGTCATATGCTTTGGTTTTAAGCTTAGAGTTTCTGACTTTTGTTTCGTTTAGGATATTTGTACCGTCTGGAGATAACCCCATGGTGCCACCGACAACCATTTTTCCGACCTTATTTTGGTCAATGATTGTGATGTCTGTGTATTGAGCGCCGCCACGCTCAGGTAACCAAAGAAAGTTTTGGTTTTCATTATCCGCGTCCAGCGTTGAATCTAATACATTAAATGAAATATCTGTTGCGTCACTGGGGCGATATTGCAGTGCAAGTGTGATGCCTGTTCTGACACGTTCTTGAGAGAACATAGCAGAGCCACCACCACCTGGGCTATATACATCTTCATGCACGGTGCCATCCGCCATGGTGATGTTTCTGTCTGTCCAGCTCCAAGCTTCAATACCATCACGGCGCAGATTTCGCTCCTGTCTAATCAACGACACAAGTGCGCCAAATGTTTCATCATCGTTTTTAAAGTTATACATGATGGACGCTTGCGGATCCGTTTCGCCAGAGACTTCGCTGTGCTGGGCTAACAATGAACCAGCTATTTTGTTCGCTTCTAAATCGAGCGGTTTTCTTGTTCTAACAATGATTGTGCCGCCGATTGAGCCTTCATCAATGTCTGCCTCAGGTGACTTATATACCTCAAGACCAGATACAATCTCTGATGGCAGCATTGTATAGTTAAAACCACGACTCGCAGCTGAGTTAGTCCACCAGTCCGTTGAACCAACGGCTTGTCCATTTAACAATGTTCGGTTTTGGCTTTCACTTGTGCCTCGAATACTTACTCGCTCACCTTCACCAAAGCTTCTAGTAAGAGAAACCCCAGTGATCCGTTGAAGTGATTCTGCGACGTTTTGGTCAGGAAATTTACCAATGTCTTCTGCTGTCACTGCGTCTACTATTGCATCTGCATAACGCTTAGTATTGAGCGATTTAACAACACTGCCACGGATACCTCGAACTTGGATAACTTCCACTTCTTTTTGATTTGAAACAGCGCTGTCATTTTGTGCAAACGCATAAGGTGAAAAATACAAAGTAGAAGTCATTAAAGCTGAGCTTATTGCCAGCGACAACTTGTTTTTATTGTTGAACATGATACCAATCCCCTTGGATGAATTTTTGAACGTAATCACTTAAATGTAACTTTGTGCAGTTGAAATTTAACAACATGTCTGCTTGTTAAATCTTGAAAGTGTGTGATTAGTTGTGAAATAAATTTTTTATACTTTTAAATTATTCTTAATACTTGATTTAAATACTTATTATTTTGTTTGTTTATCGTTTTTTATCTAAATAAGTAATTTTAATTTTTAATTTTTATGTGTGATTTTATTTACATTCACAACTAATTATGTTGAAAGGGTAAGATGTCTAGCCTGAACTAGAATTTGGTCGCTTATCGCTACGACTTTATGAATTGCGTTTTACGTAAGAGTGAAAGCGATTTTTGGTAAGTTAACTATGCGCGGTTAATTTTAGTTTGCTTACCTAGTAAGGCAGTCATATCGATTTAAGGTGTCTTGCTGTTATATGTGGAAAGTGGGTTATGTGCTACTTAAAAGCAGGACGCAATGTGATACTTGATGGGAAGCGGTCGGTGTTTCGAGCGCAGAAAAGCAGTTCGACAATACAACTTGTCATTAAAAAGTGTAAATTGGGATGACTGAAACAAAGCGACAGCCCCTTCATGAGAGAAGGGGCTGTATCGAGCTATATCGTGCTATAAGCTCTTTTTAGGGGGCAGAGCCACGTTGGCAAAGATTAGGCCTGCGACTAGCGACATAAAGATTAAAAAGGTCTGCTGACCAATATGATCCGCCATGACAAAGCTCTGCCCTTCAATTAAGGAATTGAGGCCGATGTATGTTTTAGAGCCAGGGACTAATACAATTAAGCCTTTCATGGTGACGATTGACGCTGGCGCGTTCTCAACGCGATTAAAAATATTACTGAAAATACCAACGGCAAATGCACCTGCAAACGTGCCTAAGGCATAATCAAAATAAATAGCTGCGCTGACTGAAACAGCATAAGCAATAAACCCAGACGTAATACACCAAGGTACATGCTTTAATTTGGTTTTGAATATAACAACAAGACTAACGCACAGCAGAAATACCGCTAACCAAGCCGTCCACTTTGGCAGGGGGTCAGGTTGAACAAAATTAACTTGTCCAAACACGTAAAAGCCAATGCTAATGCCTAAAAAGGCGCCAAAATACAGTTTAAATAACAGCATAAAGGCATCCATAACCCTAGCTGTACCCGATACCAAGTGACGAGCAGAAAGTTCTGCAAAGCCTAGTGCTAACGCCAAACCAGGAATAAACACAATAATTGCGGATAGCACCACTAACCGGATATTGAGCTGTGGATCGAGATAAGCTGAGACAGCACAGGCTGCAAATGCAGAAGCGATGGCCACCATAGGTTCAAGCATATGCGTAACACGCTTGGAGTGCTCAGACCAAAGGATAAATAGGTATACCAAAATTGAAATTATTCCAGACCAGATCACATCACTCCAGCTTGTGCCCATAAGCATCGCAAACGCACCGCCAGAGACTGCAAATGCCAGTGCCATTTGCCACCTTGAATATGGGGAGTCTGCGTTTTGGATCTGCTCAAGGCTTTCATCAGCTTCAACGATTGTGAGCTCACCAGCCAGCATTTTATTTACGACGTCATCAGTATTGGCAAGGGAGCCTAAATCATGATCGCCCGGTTCAACTCTGGCTACATGGGTGTACTCTTCTTCATGTCCATCAGTCCAAATTACAAAAGTAACAGAGGTCGGAGACATGACAAATGAAGACTTTAAACCAAGGTGAGTGGCAACTTCCATCAAGTGCGCTTCTAAACGAAAGGCTGGGGTACCATATTGATGAAGCATTTTGCCAAGCTTAACAATAAACTTGCGCTTTTGGGTAAACGTCGCTGAGTTCAACTGTGCAATACCTAATAAATAGTTGAGAGGTTGAGGGCAAGCCCATAAACTTAAGTGTTGGTCACTTAAATCCCAAATTATGTAACTTATGATACCGCTAAATTATGTTGTAATTTTGAATACTCTGCGCAAAAAAAACTTGGGTAAAAATGCCTGGTTAGGTCTATTCTCGCGGCGTACTCTGTCTAAGAAACAGTAAAGACATTACTCCTATCCCATTTCTATAAAGCTAATGATAAGTTACGCCGCGCATTCTAACCAGTTTTGCCTGATTTTCAACGCATTTTATTTGCGTTTTTTTCTTCAATCCACTGTGACATATATTGTGTGCTGCGCAGTGTATGGTGTTTGAGCATTTGACCGAAGAAATTGTGCGTTCGATGAGAAGCAAGATTTTTGGAGTTCAGTGATTTTGTTTATTAAACGGGAACTTAATTCTTTTTTGTCATACCTATCATGTAGAATTTTAAGACCATTATTTTGTGCTTGATGAAAGTCTTGCTGATTTGTATATAACGAGACAGCAGCCTCAATAAAGGCTTCATCACAGGTTGCTATTGCGCCATGCCAAGGTAAGTCACCATGCATGCCTTCTGCACCAACTTCCGTGGTAACACAGGGAGTTTGAGTTAACATGGCTTCCAAAAATTTCCCCTTAATGCCTGCGCCAAATCGAATAGGGGATAAACAGACGCGACTGTTTTTCATTACCTCTAATGCATCATCTGCCCAACCTTTGACTAAAAACCCAGTTTTAGGGTTGTTTAAATCCGTTGCTTTTTTAGGGGGGTAAGAGCCATAAATATGTAATTGTGCGTCAGGCAGGCGCTTTTTAATTGCAGGCCAAAGCTTTTGCAAATAAAGAACAGAGTCCCAGTTAGGCGCATGGCGAAAATTACCAATGGTCATGAAATGTTGGCGTTCTTCAAATGATGGTAGCTCACAAGGCAGTGAATCCAGGTCGACCAAAAACGGTAGGTGGACCAAAAGTGCAGGGTTGATGTTAAAAGTTGATTGTAATAACTCATATTCATAGTCTGAGACAATGAGGGATAAATCGCAGCGAAGTATTGCGGCTATTTCTCTTTTCGCCAACTCACTATCCAACAGAGAGTCTAGATTGAAATCAACTCCGGCTTTTACAGCTGCGTGTCTTACACCTCTTAAGCACTGTAAGTCTTCAGTGTCCAAAATTTTGAGCGCTTGCGGCGCAAACTTATCAACACGCCAGCCAAATTGTTCTTCCATCATAAAACGGTCAAACATCACGATATCAGGAGCTAGCGTCTCGACATACCTATCAAAACTACTGCAGTTGAGTGCTATTTGCTTACTGGATATGCCATAGCTTGATAAATCAACCATATGGTCTGTTTGCTGTGCAGGGCTTGCAAATTCAACTTGCCAGCCTTGCGATGTAAAAAACTGAAGCAAAGAAAGCATATGCATGCCGGCAGCCGATGAGTTAGGCTCTGGCCATACATAGCCAATAACTAAAACTTTATTCATTTAAGAAGATGATTCTCGTATTTGTAAGGATATATCAACCAGTGTTCTGACTGGCGGTTGTGATTTGTTTAGGATCTCACTCAGTGCTTGGCAAGTTCTTTTACCTATGTCATTGGCGTCAATGCGCACCGAAGAAAGGGCTGGGCGCATAAGTCGCGAATCAGCAAGGTCATCAAAACCAATGACTTTTACATCTTTTCCAGGCACTAAGTCATGCTCTCGCATCGCTTCCATTACACCGTAAGCGATGACGTCACTGAAGCAGACAACAGCTTGAATATCAGGCGCTTGATTTATAATCTCGTGAAATGCATCTCGGCCACCTTGGCGGTTGGTCGGCGCTTTAATTTCATATGACTTAACGGGTGAAGCATGTGCGGATATTGCTGAGCGAAAGCCACTGACACGTTCATGATAATCTGATATGTCGTCGGTACCACCTAAAAAGGCAAGAGAAGTCAGCCCTTTTTCTAGTAAATGCTCTGTGGCTAAATGGGTGCCTTTTTGGTTGTCGGGTAAGATACAAGGCGCATCAGCAAATTGTATTTCACGCATGATATTGATGACAGGAAACCCAGTTGATACCAGTTGGTTTACCCACTCTTTAGTTGTGCCAGGCGCTGGCACCATAACAAAAGCGGAGACATTATATTCTTTTAGTGTGTTGACCACTTGTTGCTGGCGTTTGAAGTCTTCACCAGTATTGACGAGCATCGGGACCATACCAAGAGCATAAATATGCTTTTCTAAACCAACAGCAAGTTGTGCCGAGTAAGGGTTGGTTAAGTCGTTGATAACTACAGCCACTAAATTAGAGCGTTTGCTGCGTAATGCCGCTGCATCACGGTTGTAAACATAGCCAAGTTTCTCAATGGCTTTAAGTACTTTTTCTTTACTTTTGTCACTTACTTTGTCGGAGTGAGTTAATACGAGAGAAACAGTAGATTTGGAAACTTGCGCTTCTTTGGCAACATCAAAAATTGTTATTTTTTCTGGTTTTTTGTCGTTGTTCATAAGTGCCTGATCGCATACGTTGTGCTGATGACGGTTGCATAGTTTAAACCTATCAACTTCGACTCTGCAACTTACAATTCAATTGTGGAGCTTCTGTATAAAACAATAGTCTAAAAAACAGCTTTTTGACTTTAAAATGTCTCTAAAATACTGCACTGGACCAAAAATAAAGATATGATGTCCCGTTGTGGCTATTTGACTAGGACTACAGAAGTGATAATTATCAGGGCATTAATTCTATTTGTTAGCGCATGTATGTTAAGCGGTATCGGGTACGCCGATGCATCTACCTACAAGCAACCCTCAGCTGAGATGGCTGAGTTGATACAACATCATAGTGTTCCAGAAGCCCTAGTGAATTCACAAGGTAGTTGGATGGCGTTACTTACTGAGCAAACAGAGGCCCATTCAAATACGTCAACGTCTCATCTTCTTGGTGTGCACTTTAATACAGCCACTAATTTGCATACTGATTTGCCAAGATATTCATCTTTATCGTTTAAGCACATAGATACTGGTGCAGTGCTAAATGTTACGGGCGTTCCACAAGGGAATATCGTACACCCCACTTGGAGTGCAAATGGCCGATATCTCGCGTTTGTGCTTGAAACCATGACGAGTGCACACCTTTGGATTTATGATATCAAACGCCGTAAACCAAAAAGCTTATCGAGCTTTGCGCTGAATGGCTTCGCAATTAAAAAACCATTTGAGTGGCTTGCTGATGGCTCAGGCCTGATTGCAAATATAAGAGTGAACCTGTCACACAGCAAGGACCATCACAAAGTAACATCTGATACGGAAACGGGGCCATTGGTAGTGACTTCAACGGTCAAAATAGCAGAAGTAGACAACGAGGGATTCAGTGCAGCGAAGCAGTCTCAATTTATGCAGTTTGCACTTGGGCAGTTGTATAAAGTTCCTTTAAATGGCAAAGCAGTGGCAATTGGGCAGCCAGCGTATTTTAGCGAGTTTAAGTCATCGCCAGACTCAACGAATTTGATCGTGGCCATGATAGATGTGCAAAATTTATCAGATATGTCAGAACAAGATTTTGATAACCAAAGCTTCAGCGTTTGGCAGATCTGGGGTATGCGAGGCGTGCCCTTGTACGAGGTGTTTCGTCCAAAAAGCACACTCTCTGAGCAAGACATACTGGCTCAGCCATTTGTAGACTCGACAATTAAAAGAGGCTTTCAATGGCGTGCGGATAAAGGGGCTACGTTAGTTTGGGCACAGTCTGAGCCAGATGATGATAATGAGAGCTTATATAGTATCTCAGCACCGTTTAGACGCGATCCTAGGCTGTATACAGACGTGGAAGGGCGCGTGTCTAAAATCATTTGGGGTGATAACCAACTGGCGCTTATGGTGATTGAATCTGAACAAGATAATAAATCCTACTTTTCTTTTTCTCCTTTGACACCTGAACGCGCGAAAGTCAGGTTAAGCTTGTTTGATGATATGGGGTCAGGTGAGCAGCGCGAACTTGTTATGACAAAAAATGAATTAGGCGTTCCAGTTGTTAAAGTGGCAGGTGGACGATATTTATTTTTAAAGGGCACAAAAAGGCAAGATGGTGTGGATGTGCCTTACCTAGCAAGATTTGATGCTCGCGGCAATCTAATAACGCCTATCTGGCAATCTAGCGCACCCTACTTTGAGCAAGTGATTGCTGTGTTGGCAGATGATGGTATGCAGTTTGTGACACGCAAAGAGTCTAAAGACAATCCGACGAATTACTTTTCTCGCAATCTCACATTTGATGTTGTGGAGCAGCTAACAAAGCATGCCCACCCATACCCCAGCATGCAGCCGATCCGCAAAGAGGAAATGCAGTTTAAAGTGGGTGGCGGTAAAATGATTAAAGGTGATTTTTACCTTCCTAATAGTTTTGACCCAAGCTTAGGGCGCATCCCATTGGTGATTTGGCTAAATAATGGAGAACAAAATAAAGCCAACCAAGAAATAAACTCGCCGTATTTATTTCCTGAGCTTAATGCAATGAATGGCGTCCCATTTGTTCATGAAGGCTATGCTGTTTTAAACTTAAAAAACATGCCTGTTTTGAGCGCAAAACTACAGGGTCAGCAATTAGATAAACAACTGCGTGATGCTGCTAAAGTGGTCATTGATACATTGGTATCACAAGGTATTGCAGATAAAAGTAAAATTGCTATCGGTGGCCATGGACTAGCAGCAACGAATGTCATGAAATTACTAACGCAAACTGACATGTTCGTTACGGGTATTGCCAGAAGTGGCACATATAATCTAACACTAGCGCCATTTATATTTGGTGATGAAGCGCAGAGTTTATGGTCTCAGCAAGATAAGTATTTGGCAAACTCTCCATTGTATTTTGCTCAAAACGTGAAAAGCTCTGTTTTATTGATGCATGGCTATCGAGATCGTCAAGTGGGCAGCTATCCGGTGCAGTCAGAAAGAATGTTTAGTGCGTTGAACGATCTCGGAAAAACAGCAAGGCTTGTGTTGCTTCCCAATAGTGATCATACCTTTAGCGATGACAAAGATTTACTGCATATGCTATATGAGCAACAGCAGTGGTTGAAGCTGCATTTTGACCCTTTACCAGAAGTTGAAGAAATGGATCAGGTGCCTGAGGCGCTGCGTTTTGAATTACCCAGCGAGCAAGAAACTGAGTTTGAATACCCTTCACCTTGGGGTTAGCAAAAAAGGCCCAGAATAGGGCCAACTGCAATTGATATTAATGCTCTTTGGTGGTTATCGAGCTGCCTAGTGATGCCCCGATAACTAAAAAGATGGCAACCCATTGCCAGAATGAAAGTAGCTCTCCCAAAATCAATAGTCCTGCCAATGCGGCGATAGCTGGCTCTAAGCTCATCATGATGCTAAAACCTTGTGCTGGCATGTTTCGTAATGCCATCATTTCTAAACTGTAAGGCAGGGCGCTCGATAATATGCCAATGGCAAGCCCTAATGGGATCAGCGACCAATCCAGCAGTGCACTTCCTTGAGAGATAACGCCATAGGGAACAACTGCAAATGCCGCGATACTCATTCCCAGAGCAACAGCCATCCCACCTGAGCTTTGGCCCCCTGTTTTTTTACCAAAAATGATATATCCAGCCCAACATGCACCAGCGACAAGTGCAAGTAGAACGCCAATGGGGTCAAGGCCATCGACTTCGTTCATATTTGGTAAAAGCAAAAAGATACCCGCAATGGCCAGCAGTACCCACAAGTAGTCTCTTTTGCGTTTGGAAGAAAATAACGCGACAGCAAGTGGTCCGGTAAACTCAAGTGCCACACCAATTCCAAGGGGAATACGAGCGATAGCATAATAAAAGGTTAAGTTCATAATACCGAGACATAGGCCATATAGAATAACAGGTCGCCAATTTTTCGGTAATTTCCGCCAAGGTTTAAAAATCAAGCACAGTATCAATGCCGAAAAGCCTAGACGATATGCAGTGGTCCCTTCTGGTCCCACATGAGGAAAAAGTTGCTTTGCGATTGATGCGCCTGACTGAATAGTGATCATGGCGAGTAAAAGGCATGCAATTGCATATAAAAAGCGTTTATCTAAAAGTTGCATATTTGACCTACCAATGTGAGAAGGGCGCTAGTCTAAAGGGTTACGAGCTATCTCTCAATCATTTTGTATACATTATTCTTTTCTTGAATGTGCTTTGAACTTTTATGTAGCTTTAGTGTGTTTTTTGTTTTTTTTAGGTGTCTTTGTTGTGTTTTTTGTGTGTCTGGAAAGGGCCGCATCACTGCGGCTGATTTAAAAATGCCTGCCATGCATCTTCATGTTTTGACATTTGCTTGTGTTTTTTTGAATTAAGGTGAGCTTGCCTATCTTGCTCTGTTAGGAATGGCCCAACACGACACATTGCACAATGAGACGGCTTGAGGTAATCGGGTTTCGCCAACGTTAAGCAATCAAGGCGTTTTGGTGACCAAAAATAACTGATCCCACGAGTATCTTTGACGTGTTTGTCTCTATCGACATTGCGGATCTTATACTCGGGAAACTGGTTAATATCAAACTCAGTTTGCCCGAGATAATCAATGTTTAGTCCTTGATGAAGCGTTTCCTCTAAATTCCATTCGCAATATGGCTTTACGTCTTTTGAAGTAATGACACTGAGCATTGGTCCTGTTGGATCTAATGCCACTGATTGCGAGTAATTTAAGAAGTGCCTCAGCAGCCTTCTGTTCAAAGTATTGATACTTAGCGCACTTTGCTTGAACGCTTCGTGAGATGAAAAAGCTGGAATAAGTGGAAATTGAAAGATAACAATATCAAATGTTTGTCCCGCCAACCGTGCCCAAGAAGCGCTACTTGTTGCGTCAAATTCGGTCAGTACTTGAGTGTCGGTATTTCTCAGTTTATCCAGTGCATGGTTTTGGTATTTTGCGCGCAAATCACCTTCACTGTCGTAAATGCTTGCAACAATAAGCTTTGGGTTTAAGTATTTCTTGATTGAGTGGGAGAAGCTTAAATCCCCATCACCGACAGTTAAGATCCGCCAATTTGATTTTAATTGCATGAGTAAACACTGACTATTTCAAAGCAGCGAATTATATCAAGATTTTTATCTCGAAGTCGCTAACTCTTAGCGACTTTTAGAGGAGAATACGTAAACGCCTTAAGCGTTTCTCAATTCATCAAGTAAATGCATCACGTCTACACTGGCTTGTTCCATTTTATTGAGTTGCTGCACAGCACCTTGTTTGTCGCCGTTATTGAATTTTCTAATTGCCTCAACGCCTGATCTGTGCACTTCTTTGTGTGGGCTTTCCAAGCGTCTGTAGGCTGAGTTATCTGAATATTGTTTGGAACCATCTCCAGAGAACCATTTACCTAAACGGCATGAAGTGTGATCTGCAAAGTCCGATACTGATTTATTGCTGCTGCCCATAATGACGGCATACACCTCACTTTTCCAAACTACATGGTCAAGCTTCACGGTTTGAATGAAAGTTTGCTGGGTGGCATTTGAAATGGTTGTTTTCATAGAGCTGCAGCTAGTAACGATATGACCATATTCATCATTCAAGTGTTCTATACTGTTCGACAGCGTTTTGTTCGATTCTTGAATGACGGAAACATCTTTTACCGTTAATTGTGTCGTATCTATGATTTTAGTAACCAGATCAGACACTTCATTGGCGGATGCACTGGTGTTGTTTGCAAGCGCACGCACTTCATCAGCAACAACACTAAAGCCTCTACCTGCTTCGCCCGCACGAGCAGCTTCGATAGCAGCATTGAGCGCAAGTAGGTTTGTTTGATCTGAAATCTTGGATATTGTAGCCACAAAAGTATGAATGTTGTCGGCCATATGAGACAGCCCAGAAATATTATCCGTCATGCTAGACATATTATCGGATAATTGTCCCATCCCTGTCAGTATGTTAGAAAGTGACTTTTCTGATGTTTCAAATGATTGGTTGACCTGTGAAATAGCATTACTATCTTGCTCTATATTTTGAAAACTCTGCAAAACCGTTTCACGTATGCCCTCTATCTGATTCATACCAGATAAGGCGCATTGTAGGAGTTGGTTGTCTGTATTGTCATTTAACTGCTGTTGAGCTTCAATCAGCTCGGATTGTAATCGAGCATTTTCTTCACTCAGCCGTTCATTTTCCTGGCGTTGTTGCGCCAATTCTGTTTTTACTTGTGATAGCTCTGATTTTAGATCTGAGCTAGAAAATAAGTTGTTGAACACGATTCAATCCCCTTTGTAATATGAGCGCACTGAGTATTTAGAAATTTGCAGCTTGGCTTTATTCTTTTAATGCGTATTCGTTGAGCCAAGTACTGGCTAACATCAACTATAAATAATTTTATAGCTGCAGCTTTTTCAATGATAAATCAAAGGGTTTTATTTTGGAAAAGTTTTATTGCAAAAGCGCTATATTCACTCAAGCCTTAACTCACTCTCGGTTTTGACCGCACGGATTTAAGGTTTTTGTTGCTATACATGGAAGCATCCGCCAAGTGCAGTAGTTTGTCTGGGGCAACATCGGTGTCAGTTGCAGTAAATCCAATACTGATACCAACGCCATATTCAAACACTTCTTCTAGGAGCTTTTTGCGAAGTTGTTCGTCATTTTCAGTGTCAAATGTACCAAACGCGACAAATTCGTCTCCACCAATTCTGAAGCAGTTATCTTCACCGAAAAGATCACTTAAAGATTTGGCCACTTTTTTTAAGATAAGATCCCCACAACTGTGCCCAAATTTATCATTAGCACACTTAAAGTCATCGAGGTCGAAATAAAATAGCGTTTGATATTGCTCACAAAGGGTTTTAAATTGGGTGAAGCATGCTCGTCGATTGCCAATCTGTGTTAACTCATCATGGGTTGCGTCAAACTTGAGTTTTTCTTCCAAGCGCTTTCTTTGATGGATTTCTTTATTGAGCTGAGATATAGCTTCTTGCTGTCTAACTATCATGGTATAGAGGGAGTAGCAGATAAGTAAAAAGCCAAATTGTTTTAAAGAGGTATCAAGTGCGATGACGGGTAAAATATCTACAGCGATGAAATCATCCAGTAAATCAAGTAAAAGTCCTACACAGTATATAGACCATGCAAATATCAAGATGTTGTTTTTGAGGTGAGGCGCTGAGTAAACAATCATGCCAAACGCGATAGCGAACCAGAAGAGCTCTTCGGTTGAGTCCAGTAGATCGCCTGGCTGTTCCATCATCCAGAGGTAGAATGAGACAACAAACACCCCGATGAATCCGTAAAGCAGCTTTTGAATCATATATGCACTCCTAACGCTCCCCTTTAACTTATAGCAGTTTTATTGTTGTTCTGCTTGTTTGAGAACTAATTTACCGTATTGATTCATATATTTGAATTGTTTAGTTGTAAATTATTCAATAAAAAATTCTTGCTGTTATAAGTTATGTACTTGATTTAGTGAAAGGGAGTATGTCGATACTTCTTTTATTATTCGAATATGTTAATCGATAACACTATAAACGTGTAGTGATTTTACATGTCGTTAAAGGAATAGTTGAAATACCGACGTGCCTTTGGCCAAAACAGTTTATTCTATCTTGTTAATTCAATGGCTTGAGCAATCATAAATAGATGAGAAACGAATACAACAGACGTGAGCACAAACCTCATCTGCTGATAATCCCTGTGAGCGTCTTGCCATTTTGGCATGCTTTTTTCAAACCACAGCACTAACCAGTAACTTGCACTCAAATAAACTAATTGTGCGGTTAGGGATACTAGAGCCAATACTGGAAATGGAATAACAACTAAAACAGCCAGTATTGCATGAACTTTTGGTTGATCACCTGCACGCCACAATGTACCAGCCATAAATGCCAAGATCCCCATACTGTAAAAGCTAAAAACGCTGACTAGGGTCTCTGAGCTACCCAACATCAAAGTTGATGCGATGCAAAGTAAAAATGGTATGAAGCCAAAGTAGCCTAATTGAATGTGGTTGAAATATGGATGCATAAAAACTCTTAGTTAGTTTGGATTTTAAGGTTAATCGCACTGTGCGTTAACTGCTATTACTCATTGTTACGAGTAGATTATACCTAAGGTTTACAATGCTATTGAGTTTATTTAATCAAAATAATCGATAGCAATGATAGTTTTAATCAATTTTATTTAACAGCTCTGGATCTATATCTTTGTAGTCAAGCAAGGCGAGCATACTCGCAAACACTAAATACAACTGACAAAGAGGATAGCCATGAGCACTTCATTGATTAACACTAAGCTTTTACCTTTCAACGCGACAGCATACCACAAGGGCGATTTTGTATCAGTTTCTGAGCAAGATTTATTAGGTAAATGGAGTATCGTTTTCTTTTACCCAGCAGATTTCACTTTTGTATGTCCAACTGAATTAGGTGATTTAGCAGATCACTACGCACAACTTCAAGAAATGGGTGTTGAAGTGTACTCAGTATCAACAGATACACACTTTACACACAAAGCTTGGCATGATGCTTCAGACACAATCAAAAAGATTGAATTCCCAATGATTGGTGACCCAACAGGTAAAATTACTCGCAACTTCGGCGTAATGATTGAAGAAGAAGGTCTAGCACTGCGCGGTACGTTTGTGATTAACCCTGAAGGTGAAATAAAAGTAGTTGAAACGCATGACCTTGGAATTGGTCGCAGCGCGAATGAGCTACTACGTAAGGTACAAGCTGCACAATACATCGCAACGCATGATGGCGAAGTATGTCCAGCATCTTGGCAGCCAGGTGAAGAGACGTTAGCACCATCACTAGACTTAGTTGGTAAAATCTAACTTACCTCGGATTTACCTACCTACATTTGTGGGTAGGTAAGCATTTTCTACCGCCAGTTAATAAGCAAGCATGTGCATTGCGTTTCAATGAGGAATTACATAAATGTTAGACGCGCAAATTAAAGGTCAATTAAAAGAGCACTTTAAAAATATTAAATCGCCAATAGAGCTGAGAGTGGCGTTAGATAACAGCAAAAAGTCCAATGAGTTGAACTCGCTGGCTCAGGACCTAGCTTCATTGAGTAACGAAATATCGGTGGTTGAAAACTATGATATGAATGCGAGACGACCATCTTTAGTTGTCACATCAACTGATGCGAATACCCAAATTAGCTTTGCAGGCGTCCCAATGGGCCATGAGTTTACCAGTCTAGTGTTAGCTTTATTACACAGTGGTGGACATGAAACCAAGTTAGACGCGGATGAATTGGAAACCATAACTGGTATCGACACGCCTTTAAACTTTGAAGTATATGTTTCGCTTAGCTGCCAAACTTGTCCGCAAGTTGTCCAAGCATTAAATGTGTTAGCGGCAAGCAACCCCTTGATCACAACAACGATGATCGATGGTGCTTTATTCCAAAAGGAAGTCGAGCAGCGCAATATTATGGCCGTGCCTAGCGTATATCTTAATGGTGAACTATTTAGCCAAGGGGCCGTTGGTTTATCAGATATATTGAAAAAGATTGATAGCAACTCAGCACAAAAGTCGGTTGAAAAAATTAATAAAAAAGCACCTTTTGATGTACTCGTTATTGGTGGTGGTCCTGCGGGGGCATCCGCGGCGGTATATTCTGCGAGAAAGGGGCTTAATACAGGCGTTGTCGCAGAGCGTTTTGGCGGCCAAGTCGCGGATACCATGAGTATTGAAAACTTTATTTCTGTTCAAGAAACAGAAGGCCCCAAATTAGTCGCGCAGTTAGAACAGCACGTGAAGCAGTATGATGTTGACGTCATGGACGGTAATAGAGTTGCTAAAATCGCTCGTAATGAGTTTTTAGACATTGAATTAGAAAATGGCGCTAAATTACAAGCCAAATCAGTTGTTATCTCGACGGGAGCAAGATGGCGAAACGTAAATGTGCCTGGCGAGCAAGAATACAAAGGCCGTGGCGTTGCTTATTGTCCTCATTGTGATGGACCATTGTTTAAAGGTAAACCTGTTGCGGTAATTGGAGGCGGTAACTCGGGTATTGAGGCAGCCATTGACTTAGCTAACATCGTAGAGCATGTCACTGTGCTTGAGTTTGCAAATGAGTTAAAAGCAGATCAAGTGCTTATTGATAAAGCCAACAGCTTGCCAAATATTACGATTCACACCAATACGCAAACAACCGAAATTACCGGGGATTCAAATAAGGTGACTGGCTTGAACTATCGTGACCGAATGACAGATGAAACGCATAGTTTGAATATCGCAGGTGTGTTTGTACAAATCGGGTTGGTGCCTAATTCGGAATGGCTAAAAGGCAGTGAAGTAAATTTAACGCAGTTCGGTGAAATAGAAATTGATAATAAAGGGTCAACTAATATGCCGGGCGTATTTGCCGCGGGCGATGTGACGACTGCACCTTACAAGCAAATTGTTATTGCTTTGGGCAGTGGTGCGACAGCAAGTTTAGGTGCGTTTGAGTATTTAATTCGTGAAGAAGGTACAGCGACTGCTGCATAGTTTCCCTTTTTAGCTGACAAGCTCAGCTGACTTTATTCATTGCAATATACCCATGCAATGTTTCTCCAGCCACGCTTTTGCGTGGCTTTTTTTATTTTTAAATCTATATTTTTTTACAACAATTCATGCATTTGAAATAGGTTTTCTTCGATAGAACAGATACTTCAACACAGGAATTTGATGGAAAACCAAGTCATGAATAGAGGTTACAGGTTAAGTGATAGGCTAATATAAAGGAATAGGTGTATATTGGAATGAGGGCTGTGACTCTCATTCTGATAGTCAATAATTATCTAATAATAGGGGCCTGTTTGGCCCCTTGAACTATGTTAATTGGTTACTGATATTTTCCTGCAGTAATGAATTCACCAAAGGTTTCACACCACACGACCACAGTCGAAAACTTTTCTATATCAATGCCTGTTGGCACATCAACAATAAAGCCGTTAAAGCTCGAAACCATACTGACAAACTGCATCGTGTTTTTATGCTGTTCAAATTCAACTTCATTTTCTACGAATGTAGGCGATAGATATAGCCGATAATCAGGGCCTGGTGCCAGCCTGCCTTCAAAGGCGATATTTTGCTCCCCGATAAACACATTGCCTTCACCGAAATGCAAAAAGTCTGAGCCTTTTAGGTTTTTATTAAACATGGCTGTGAACTTTGCTTGATTGGCCGCAGTTGAGAGCGCTGTTTGTGTGGGGGCTGGCGGAGCCATTATGATGGGTAAAGAATATACCCCCAGTGCAAACCCGGCACAAAAAATAAACACGGTAAACAAAACTTTAAACAAAAATCGCATCTTATATATGCTCTAGTAAATGAATGTAACTTAACCTTAGCTTGACCACTCTAGGAGTCAAACACTTGTATGTTTTATTTGTGTTAACTTGCTTGTTAATGAAAAAATATTCCAAAAAAGTGCGTTTTGTAATAATAAGAGATGATTGACATTTGGTGTTTTAACTGTGGCTCCAAATGAAATAGTGAAGTGCCTCAGTAATTGCATGAAAATACTAAAGTATTCTTCATTTATCTATAATTGTTTCTTTTTTTATTTCTATTTATCAAATATCAACATGACGATTAGGTGATTTATAGTACAAATAAAAGTATTAGAAATTAATTTTAAATTAATAAAAATGGTTTGTATTCTGGTTTGTCCTCGCCATATTGTAAATAAAAGTAAACAAAATTGATGTTAATTTAGTTAACATTTTTTCCTTGTTGTTTGTTGTTTATTTATCAACAAAACAATCAATATCAATGTGTTACGTAACTCATGATTTTGTCTAAAACGGCCTTTTTTCTAGTTATTTGGTTTGTGTTTTTTAATTTTGGCTAATCCCTTGTGGTGTGTTTTTGGATCGGTACAATCGCCGCTGCTCAGTATTGCATTAGGTAATTTTGTTACTAAATGTAATTTTATAAACAAAAATCATACAAATTAGGAAATAATCAAATGAGCGTGTCTAAATCCTCGAATAAGGTACTCAAGCTCAGTGCCATAACCATGGGTTTGATCAGTGCATCGGCTTTTGCCGAGGTAAACTGTGACAGCCTAGCAAGTTGGGAAGCAGGTAAAATTTATGTTGGCGGCAATCAGGTGCAACAAGATAACGTTGCATATAAAGCAAATTGGTGGAACCGTTCTTCACCAAAACTAAAATCTGGCCAATGGCAAGAGTGGACAAAGCTAGGCGAGTGCAGTAGCGCAGAGCCTGTTAACCAAGCGCCTTCAATTAAATTGCTCAAGCCAATCGCTGATATTACCGTGGCTGAAAATGAACAAGTCATCATTGATTTCTCAGCTAACGACAGTGATGGTGAAGTGAAGCATGTTGCGGTATACCACAACGATGCATTGGTAAAAGTGCTGAGCCAAGCGCCATATAGCTTTTCTTGGCAAGCGAAACAGGGCAAGCATGAGTTTCATGGTGTTGCGTTAGATGATGATGGTGCTACTGCAAAATCAGTCAGTCGCAAAGTAAGTGTTGAGGCGTTGCCACCGAAAGATCAAAACACAGCACCGATCGCGCGCTTAGCAGCTCAATTACCAAGTGAGCTAGAAGTGGGTAGTCAGATTGTATTTACTTTGATTGCAAATGATAAAGAGTCAGATGGTTTGACTCAATCACTCTCTGTGAATGGCATCGAAGTAGTCAGCACATCTCAAAATGAATTCGAATATGCATGGACAGCCACTGCAAAAGGTCCGCAGACATTTGTCTTAGTCGCTAAAGATGAACACGGTCTAGAATCAGAAAAAATAAGCCGAACTTTTACGGTGAAAGCGAAAGATGATGGTCAAAGCTCACATGACGATTGTCGCCCTGCTGGTTTATACCAAACGGCGGGTGTAACGCCGTCTTACTGTGATATTTATGACAGTGAAGGGCGGGAAAAAATGGGCGCCGACCATCCAAGACGTGTGATTGGCTACTTCACAAGTTGGCGCCACGGCAAAAACGATCAGCCTAGCTATCTTGTTAAAGACATTCCATGGGACAAGATCACGCATATCAATTACGCGTTTGCACACGTCAATGATAAAAATGAGATAAGCATTGGCAACCCGAATGCAGACGGAAATGCGGCAACCAATATGACTTGGCCGGGTATTGCTGGTGCTGAAATGGATCCTAGCTTGCCTTACAAAGGGCATTTCAACCTGCTGAATAAATACAAAAAGCAATATCCACACGTTAAAACCATGATCTCGGTTGGTGGCTGGGCTGAAACTGGTGGCTATTTCGACGAAACGGGTAAACGCGTGAATAACGGTGGTTTCTATACGATGACCACGAATGCTGATGGCAGCGTTAACCATGCTGGTATTGCTCAATTTGTGAAAAGCTCGGTTGAGTTCTTAAGAACCTATGGTTTTGATGGCTTAGACGTTGATTACGAATACCCATCATCAATGAAAGACTCCGGTCACCCAGAAGATTTCCCTGTGAGTAATGCAAGACGTGCGGGGCTAAATAAATCTTATCAAGTACTGATGAAAGAATTACGTGAAGCGCTCGATAAAGCAGGTGAGCAAGACGATAAACACTATATGTTGACCATTGCCTCTCCTTCATCAGGTTATTTATTACGTGGCATGGAAACCTTCCAAACAGCACAGTACCTAGATTTTGTGAATATCATGTCGTACGACTTGCACGGTGCGTGGAACGATCATGTTGGTCATAATGCGCCGCTTTACGATACGGGTAAAGACACAGAGCTTAAGGTGTGGAATGTTTACGGCACTAAAGAGTTCGGTGGTATCGGTTATTTGAATACAGACTGGGCGGTAAACTATTTCCGCGGCGCATTACCTGCAGGGCGTATCAACATTGGTATTCCATATTACACCCGTGGTTTTAAAGACGTACGCGGTGGTGAAAATGGCTTATGGGGTCGTGCACCTTTGCCAAACCAAAGCGATTGTCCAAAAGGCACAGGCATTGGTGAGAAGAACAAATGCGGTAACGGCGCAATTGGTATTGATAACCTGTGGCATGACATTGAAAACGGTCAAGAAGTGGCTGCCGGTTCTAACCCACTTTGGCATGCGAAAAACCTTGAGCATGGGATCAACCCAAGTTACTTAGAAGTTTATGGCTTAACCCCTGAAACCGATGCAGATGATGTTCTGCGCGGTGACTATGTGCGTCATTACGATGACGTTGCAGTTGCACCATGGCTATATAACGCCGAGAAAAAAGTATTCCTATCGATGGAAGACACAGAGTCTATGAAAACCAAATTAGACTATGTGGTTGATAAGGGCCTGGGCGGTGTTATGTTCTGGGAGCTTGCTGGTGACTTTGATTATCACGCTGATAAAGGCGAGTACTTCATGGGCTCAACAATGACAGCGCTGGCATACAACACCTTCAACCAAAGTGGTGTGGCCTATGACAATCATGTTGGTGATAGTGCATTTGCAGTACCCACCGAAGCAGTTGATATTGCATTTGAAGCGAAAGATTTCCCGGTGGGTGACCAAAACTACCCAATTCGCCCAACGTTTGCCTTTACTAATAACTCTGAGATTGACCTGACCGGTGCAACGATCACGTTCAATGTACCCACTTCTACCTCCGCTATTTTCAAGTCAAATTGGAATGCGCGCAAAAAACTGGGTATGCGTGTAGAGCATGATGCGTCAAATTCTACTGGTAATAACATCGGCGGTTTTGAAAATGAATTCCACCGTTTTTCAATCACATTTAAAAATGAGTGGGGTGGTCAGCTTGAGTCTTTTGCCCCAGGCGAGACTGTGAACGCGCAGGTTATGTACTACATGCCTATCACAGGCCCTGTGAACTTTATTGTTGAAAAAGACGGTAAGCAGTACGCATTTGCCTCTGAATATCCAGAGCTGCCAGTCGCTAAGAAACACATTCCAAATCCAGGTGACGGCGATAAAAACCCACCAAATGGGCAGCAGTGTGAAGGCGTGAAAATTGAAAATATCAACACCTATCCAAACTGGCCTCGCACCAACTGGGCAGGTGATCCAAGTCATGCTGTCGGTGGCGACATGATGATCCACAACGGCGCTGTTTACAAAGCTAAGTGGTGGACAAATGGCACACCAAGTAACGGTGGCGCATGGCAGAAAGTGTGTAGCCTGTAACGGCCACTTTTATTCCCAACCGGAGTGATCTGCGGATCACTCTTACAATCAATAAATGAGAAAACTATGAGACAACAAGTAACCTTATGCGCGCTGGGCGTAGCCATAGGTGTGGGCGTCATCGGTAAAGTGAACGCGCATGGCTATATGGACTTTCCCAAAGCGAGGCAAGCAATCTGTCAGGAGCAAGGTGGATTTTGGTGGCCAAAAGATGGCTCAAAAATTCCCAATGCTGCATGTCGTGCAGCATATCTGAAGTCAGAACACGTGCAATTTATTCAAAAGCATGAGTTTGCAGCAAATACAGCAGATTTTCGTAACCAAGCAGCCGTTGAAGCAAACATCCCAGATGGCACCTTATGTGGCGCAGGCGATAGCCAAAAAGCGGGAATGAACATTCCATCAGCGCAGTGGCAGGCAACAGAGATAAAGCCGAGCGCCAATGGCAAAGTGAAAATTCGCTACCGTGCCACCACACCGCATAACCCAAGTTTTTGGCAGTTTTATTTAACTAAGCCGGGTACTGATTTTAAGCAAAAACCACTTGCTTGGCATGACTTAGAGCTGGTTCAAGAGCATGGCAATATTGCATTTTTCATGGCACCAGATGGCAAGCGCTATTACGAAATGGAAGTTGCGATCCCAGAAAAGTTCTCAGGTGATGCGATTTTATATAGCCGCTGGCAGCGTGATGATGTGGTGGGTGAAGGCTTCTATAATTGTAGTGATGTGACCATTGTGCGTGGTACTGAGCCAACGCCGACGCCAGATACTTGGTTCCCAGTCGATTATTTTGTCAAGCAAGGTCAAGAGGCAAGTGCTGGAGACACTGTGTGGGTCAGAGTATTCAACGGTAATGGCAATGAGCTTATTCAAGAGCGGTTCGATGTCACTTCAGCCAATGAAACACACTGGCAAAGTCAATTTGCTTTTAATCTCAGCACGCAATTTGCTGACATTGTGCGGATCGGTGTGAAAGACAGCTCGGGTAATATTGAGTTTAATTCTGAGGCAGTTTCGAGCAACCAAGTCTTTTTATCGGACAAGTCATATAGCTATAACTTATCGGTGATTTCAAAGCCGAAAAATACCGCACCAACAGTGCATACGCCAGCCCCCATCACCATTGATGAGGAGCAGAGCAAGCACTTGCATGTCCATGCATTTGATGATGAGCAGCCAACCCTGAAATTTGACTGGCAGCTACCAAGTGCATTGAACTTTACCGGTTCAGGTTCAACCATCACGATCACTGCGCCAAAGGTGGACGCGGATACGCGCTTTGACGGCAATGTGACCGTATCAGATGGCAGTTTAAGCAAAACAGTACCACTGGTTGTGAATGTCAAAAACATCGATACCGATCCTGGCACGCCAGACAAGCCAACAGGGGATACTTGGGCGCCCAGCAAAATCTACACAGCTGGCGATACCGTGGTTTATCAAGGCAAAACTTACCGTGCTAAATGGTGGGTTCGCGGCCAACTACCAACGTCGAGCCATGCGTGGGAGTTAGTACCAAGTGGTGATGATTCAGATGCAGGCAATACATCATGGCAGTCAAGCAAAGCCTACCGTGGCGGTGAAATCGTGACTTTTAACGGTGCACGCTATCAAGCTCGCTGGTGGACGCGTAATCAGCAACCTGACCAACATTCCGTTTGGAAAAAACTATAAAAATATCATAGAGGTAATTCAAAAATGTTTAAATATTTAACTACTGCTGCAGCTGTCGGTGCTGCGCTTGCAAGTGCCGCTGTTGTGGCTGCGCCATCAACACCAAGCATTAACTGGAAACCACAAAATTACTCGTTTGTTGACGTGAATATTTATGGTCGAGGCTCATACAAGCAGCTGATCCAAGCCAAAGACGTGGTGGATATTCAAATTGAATGGAATGCATGGTCAGGTAAAGGTGGCGATAGCTATAAAGTATATTTTGACAATGAAGTGGTGAATGAAGGCACACTCGCTGAGGGCACAACCGGTGGCACAATTCGTTTTCCATATCACAAGTCTGGTCGTCATGAATTAAGAATCGCATTGTGTGATTCATCAGGCTGTTCAATGTCTGCGTCAAAGCCAATTGTGATCGCCGATACAGACGGTGGCCACTTAGAGCCACTTAAACTGAATGTAAATCCAAACAATAAAAAGTTCGACACAGATCCAAACACGGTTGTCGGTGCTTATTTTGTTGAATGGGGTATTTATGGCCGTAAGTTCGATGTGACGCAAATTCCTGCGGATAACTTAACCCACCTACTTTATGGATTTATTCCAGTATGTGGCCCAAATGACTCGCTGGCAGAGATCGAAAACGGCAATAGCTTGAGAGCGCTTAAGTTAGCCTGTGGTAGCTCAAAAGACTATGAAGTAGTGATCCATGACCCTTGGGCTGCGGTGCAAAAAGCACTACCGGGGATCAGTTCTAAAGATCCAATTCGTGGTACATATGCACAGCTAATGGCATTGAAGCAGCGTAACCCTGACTTGAAAATTTTACCTTCTGTGGGCGGTTGGACACTCTCAGATCCGTTCTTTGATTTTGATGTCAAAGCAAACCGTGACACCTTTGTAAACTCAATGCGTGAATTCCTAAAAACATGGAAATTCTACGACGGTATCGACATTGACTGGGAGTTCCCAGGCGGTGACGGTGCAAACCCAGATTTAGGTTCAGACAAAGATGGCGAAGTCTACATCATCCTGATGAAAGAGCTTCGTGAGATGTTGGATGAACTCGAGATTGAGATGGGTCGTGAGTTTGAACTGACTTCAGCAATTGGTACTGGCTACGACAAAATTGAAGATGTTGATTATCAGCAAGCCGCGCAATACATGGACTACATTTTTGCCATGACGTACGACTTTGCAGGTGGCTGGAACAATGTAACAGGACACCAAACGGCGATTTATTGTGGCTCTCATATGTCTACAGATGAGTGTAACGGCACGGGTGTAGATGATAAAGGCGAAGCGCGAAAAGGCCCTGCATATACATTGGATAATGCTATTAAGTTACTGTTAGCCCAAGGTGTGCCAAGTGAAAAGTTAGTCGTTGGTACAGCAATGTATGGCCGTGGTTGGGAAGGCGTGTATCCACAAAATGCGCAAATTGCAGATAACCCAATGACTGCGCCAGCAAATGGTAAATTACGCGGTTCGACGTCGCAAGGTGTTTGGGAAGCAGGCGTTATCGACTATAAGGGACTAAAAGCACACATGATTGGTCATGATGAGCAAGGTATTAATGGTTTTGAAGTAGGGTACGATGAGCAAGCTGAAGCAGCATATGTCTGGAATCGCCAAAAAGGCACCTTGGTTACCTATGACAGCCCTCGCTCTGTTCGCGCAAAAGGTCGCTATGTACGTGAGCATAATTTAGCAGGTCTATTTGCGTGGGAAATTGATGCGGATAACGGTGACATCTTAAATGCAATGCATGAAGGCCTTGCAGGTAAAGTCACAAACCCAACGCCAGTGAATAAAGCACCTGTAGTGACACTGACGAGCCAGATTACGTTAAATGCGGGCGATATTCATGTTCTAACGGCTCAAGCTATCGATCCTGAAGGAAAAGCACTTAGTTTTTCTTGGCAAGGTGATGCGGCCTTAAATCTGCAAAGTGAAAATGACAGCGTTATCGTGACAGCTCCTAGCGTCACAAGTGATTCTGTGTTCACCGTGAACTTGGCTGTCAGTGATGATGCAAACACGGTTAACCGCACAGTAAAAGTCATTGTTAAAGCACCTGTTGTAGAAAACAAAGCGCCAGTAGTTGGGACAATTTCAGCGATATCCCTTGATGAAAATACTAGCGAGTCTATCAGCGTATCAGCAACCGATCCTGAAGGAAAAGCACTGAGCTTTGCATGGCAACTACCGGGTCACACGATTGTTGGCACAGGCAGCACTGTCACGGTAAAAGCAGGTGAAGTAACACAAACTGAGACAATCACAGGCACCGTTGTGGTATCTGATGGCGAGCACAGCGTGACGCGTCAGTTTAATGTGACGATTAAGAATGTCGAAACGGATCCAGAGCCAACGCCAGATGATGGCAAGACAACTTGGGATGCAAACAAGGTATACACAGGCGGCAACACGGTTTGGTACAAAGGCGTTCAATATAAAGCACGTTGGTGGACTCGTGGTGCTGTGCCAAGTAATGGCGGCGTATGGGCTGAGATCATTCCTGATGATGGCAAAGTACGTGATTGGCGCAGTGACCTAGTTTATACCGGTGGTGACAAAGTGGTTCACAATGGTGAGACCTACCAAGCTCGCTGGTGGACACGCGGTCAAACTCCGGGCAGCAACTCTGTTTGGCGCAAGCTATAACAGGTTAATTAACTGAGCTCGTTCGAACCGAGCTTACTCAAACCAAGTTCATTCAAACCGAGTTCATTCTGGTGCATGGATGCACCTTCTTACTATAACAACAAGTACAGAGTAAATATCCATGTTAAAAGCAAAAAAAATAGCACTACTGGTCGCGGCAAGTGTTGGTGTTTTTTCAACGGTCGCGGCATTTGCCAGCGAGCCTGTGAGCCTGCACAACAATGAACAATTGAAAGCAAACATCAAATCGCAGCTGTCACAGCATCAGAGCTTTTTTAGAGCGACCTCAAATGATGAACAGCAAGATTTAGAGTTTATCACCCATCAAACAACACAAGACGGACGTCACATGCGCCGCAGCCAGTATTATAAAGGTGTGCGCGTGTATGGCGGTGAAATTGTCACTCATCATAATGAACAAAACTTTTTAAGTGTTTGGTTTCAACCTGAAGGAGAAATCACATCAATCAGTGGATCTGTTGTTCCACATATCTCCCTTGCCACGGTTAAAGCGAGTATTTCGGATAAGCAAGCCATTGAGTTTGCAAAAGAGCAAATTACTGAGCTGCTTGCAACATCAGATGAACAGGTTGAGCTGGTTATTTACCCTCATCAAGGGAAGGCAAAACTCGCTTATTTAGTGACTTTATTTGCTGAAACTGAACATGCACCAATGCGCCCAGAGTTTGCAATTGATGCACATTCCGGTGAAGTGCTGTCGCGCATTGAAACACTTAATCACTCGAAAATTGGCATGGGTCCGGGCGGTAATGAGAAAATTGGCAAGCATTATTACGGTGATGATATGCCAAAGTTCCACGCAAAGGAGCTCGGTAATGGAAATTGTGAAATGTCTCATACAGATATACGTGTGATTGACATGGAGCATGGCACAACGAATACGCAAACGTATCAGTTCCCATGTCACGAAAATACCCATAAGCACGTAAATGGTGCTTATTCGCCACTTAACGACGCGATGTTTTATGGTCAAGCAACCATAGACATGTTTAATGATTGGTTCGATAGCCGTGCACTGTCAGGCGACCTTGTAATGCGAATTCATTATCGTAAAGATTACTTGAACGCGTTTTGGAATGGTAAAGAGGTCACTTTTGGTGATGGTGACTTAGATAACTACGGCGTTTATCCATTTACGTCTTTAGGGGTTGTTGCCCATGAAATCGGTCATGGTGTGACGCATCAAAACTCTAAATTGGTTTATAGCAATATGTCTGGTGGCGTGAATGAGTCATTTTCTGATATGACTTCTGAAGCACTTGAGTGCTTTATGAACCAAAAACCAGATGGCACTTGTGAAGTTGATTGGCTGATTGGTGCAAGCATATTTAAAAATAGAACGGCACTTCGTTATATGGAGAATCCAGAGCGAGATGGCCGTTCTATCGGTCACGCCAGCAAGTTTGAAATAGGCATGGGTGTTCACCACAGTTCGGGTGTATTCAATCGCGCTTTCTATTTACTTGCAAATAGTGAAGGTTGGGGGGTTAAAAAAGCCTATGAAGTGATGCTTCATGCCAATAAAAATTTCTGGGTTTACAATGGTAAGTTTGAATCGCTTGCCTGTGGCGTAACAGATGCTGCGGCTGACTTGGGCTACGACACTAAAGCCGTGGGAGAATCCTTTAAAGCGGTAGGTGTTTTTGCTTGTACTGAAAATAAAGCGCCGACCATTTCAATTACTAGCCCACAAAGCAACGGGCGTTACCTGATAGGCAGTGACGTTACGTTTAAAGCTGATGCTAAAGATGAATATGGAGCCGTAGAGAAGGTCGAGTTTTTCGTCAATGGAGCATTGTATAATACCGATCTTCAAGCGCCGTTTGAGACCCAATTTAATGCTGAAAAAACAGGTATATATACGGTAACAGCCAAAGTGACCGATGATGAAGGTCTATCAACAGAGGCTACACCTGTGTCATTTAGCCTGATCGATCCAAGTCAATGCCAAACAGCACCTTGGCAAGGTGGCAGAGTGTATACCCAAGGTAACAAAGTCGCATTTGATGGTTTTGAATATGAGGCGAAGTGGTGGAACCGAGACCAAAACCCAGCGAGCAATTCAGGATCTTGGGGGGTTTGGAAAAAAGGGCTAGAGTGTGGCGGTGTGGCTGATAAGCCAAATCAAGCGCCAAGTCTTTCAGTTACATCACCATCAAGTAATGTAGCGATTGAATTAGGAGAGTCAGTGTCGGTGCGATTTGCTGCCAATGACAGCGATGGTGAGATTGCTAAAGTTGCAGTGAGTGTCAATGGCCAAGCGCTAACTGAGCTAACGCGCACTCCTTATGCATTTAACTATCAACCACTTGAAGTAGGTACCTATCAATTATCAGCGGTTGCATATGATAATGATGAGGCACAATCCGCGACCGTGAGTCGTACCATTACGGTAACAAATGCTGAGCCACAACCAACACCAGAGGCCCCAAGCGTACGCTTAACGAGCCCTGCAAATGGCAGTACATTTAATGTTGGTGAGCAAGTTGCACTGTCAGTTGTCGCCAGTGACAAAGACAATGATTTAAAGCAAATTGCTTACTTTGTGAATGGCAAGCAAGTTGCAGCATCAAGTGTAGCGCCATACAGTGCTAGCTTTAAGACTACAGCGGCGGGTAGTTACAGTGTATTTGCCATTGCAACGGATGCACAAGGCTTGAGTACACAGTCTTCGACAAATCGCTTTAAAGTGAATGGCAGTAAACCGAGCTGTGATGTGCCAGCATGGCAGGCAAGTAGTGTGTATACATCTGGTAAGCAAGCCAGCCTTGATGGACAGTTATATCAAGCGAAATGGTGGACACGCAATCAAAACCCAGCGCAATATTCTAGCCGTTGGGCAGTATGGAAACACCTAGGCGAGTGTAAATAACCTCCACTTGAATCGACCAAAGGGCCAGCTTACTGGCCCTTTTTTTATCAATTTACAACGCCTTTCGCCACATCATCTCTACCGGGCCTTGTCGAAATTGATTAAGCCACCACTGCCCAAAAGATACTTGCGCAGCTAAAATGACAGCACCAAATACACCGATCAAGTAAAACGGCAGAGTATTCATCAGTGCTAAACCATACCCATAAAATAACATGGCGCAGAAAGTGGTTTGCATTAAGTACATGGTCAGTGACATACGTCCCAATGTATTAAGCCCAAGTGCAACCTTGCTGTGGCATTTATCGATTAATTTGACGATGCAAGTAAGGTACGTTAATGCTAAGAGTAAGCACCCTAGGTGGTAACATACACCTTGCATAAAACCAATTAAGTTAAGAGAAAACGGGCTGCCTGTCATGGCTTTGACTGTGGCGTACACTAAATTCAGTAAAAGCCCTGTAAGCGCTAAAAAAGCAATGGCCTGCCACGAAATAAAGATGTTGAGACGACCCTGTTTCATAAACGTTTTGACAAAATAAATCCCAAGTAAAAATTGCCCTAGAACTTGAAAGGGCCTTCCCGTAATAAGATAAGACATGGGTCTTGGGATAGCGCTATAAATGTTTGCAATAAACACGTCCATAAATTCTGTTGAGGTGCGCATGCTCAGCAAGCTGGTATGTTCATAACCGAGATTTGATTTTAAGCTTAGCGCAATCAATTTTAGAGCTGACCAAAAGTCAGCGTCTTTGCTGATTATGGCCATGAGGTGAATAAGTAAAGGTATGAACAGGAGGGTGAGAGCGATAAAAAGTAAGCGCGGTGCAGACAAGCGCATAAACCAAGGCAGTGTCATACCTAAAAGGCTATACAAAACAAGAATATCGCCATGCCAGATAAAAAATATGTGGATGAGGCCAATAAACAATAAAACACTCATTCTCCTGCGCCAATATGAAGCAAAATCAGCACCTTGCTTTTGCCCGTGTAATAGCGCAAATCCTGCGCCAAACAATATGGCGAACACGGTATAAAATTTACCCTCAACCAGCCAATCAATGACAAATAACGTGGCTCTGTCAGCAAAAGGAAGCTGGCTTATTTGAGTATAATTTAATGAATAAAACCCAAAAAAGCTCATCAAATTAGCAAAGATGATGCCGCATAAGGCAAATCCGCGGATAGTGTCTAGGAGCGGTATCCGACCATAATTTGGCATAGGTGTGTGTTGAATGACCATGATAGCGTCCTTTATCAATTGGTAATTGTTATGTTATATCAATAAATAAAGAGTATGGCTATATGACGTTTTTTTGAATTTGTTTGTTTATTAGACGATTGTCTAGTGCCTGTTTGTGCAAATTAGCGACACACTGGTTTTGCCAATCTTGGCTCAACAAAGTAAAGGAAATAACAATGAAATTAAAAATGAACAAAAAGAGCGTAAAAAACCTTTCTCAGACAATGGCTTCATTAAATCAAGAAAAAACACGCCAAATAGCAGGTGGTATTTCTGCGATGGGATGTGGGCCAATTTCTGATCCGAACTATTCTTGCCCTGTTTCAATTAATGGTTATAAGTGTAATTAAGCGCTTAAATATCAGTAAATAGGACCTGATGGAACAGGTCCTCATGGGTTACAAACTCATTATATGAGGGGCAGAATTTACTTTTTTGTCAGTGTCTCTATCTTATCCGTTAACCATTCCTTTCTTCTGGTATTTTCAGGCTCAGTTAGCGTTAACGCTTTACGATAGAGTGTCAGTGCCTCGCTGGCTTCACCTTGTAGCTCTTTACTGACGGCAAGTCCAGCGACAGCTGACGCAGAGCTTGGCGAGTGTGATATCCAATAATTAAATAACGCATCAGCTTCGCCATAGCGGCCTTGACCTCGTAAGCGCTGAGCGATAGCACGAATACAGGCTGCATTGTTGTTTAGGTTTAAGTTGGGGTAGACATCAAAACCCACTTGTTTGCTAAGCATTTGATAATGGGCGAGGATATCTGTCAGTGTTTGATTCCCGTTATTTGTGAACTCGATGAACTTAGCGCCTATATCCCAGTCTTTACGCGGAAATACAAAGCCGATGGCGTTTAATAATCCGGGCACTATCATGGGGTAGTGACCATAATCATCTATGTGTTCGACTTTTAACTTAAATGTTTTTGAATAAGGGGCGAGCGCTTCTCGAAGCTGTTTGGCAAGCGTATATCTGACCGGGTTTCTCTCAGCTTCTCGCTTTGCTGACGCGACATAGAGAAAACCGGTTCTGTCGGGGGTCTTCTCGAAGCTTTTAGCGATTGCATCAATCATGGTGGTATCAGGTGTATAGCCCAATCCCAGTACATCGGTTGCAGCAAATAAGAAATGCGCGTTGAATAGATTAGGTGCTGCATTTAAGGTATGCAAACCAAATGCCGCAGTGGGCGATGCACCGATGAAAATACGGAAATCATTGATGCGGTACTGACTTTTTAAAAATGGAAACAGCTCTTTTTGCAAGTAGTTAATCATGTCTTGCGAGCGCCCTTGTGAAAAGCCTTCTACGTCGCCATTCCATCCACTGAAACTTGCATGCAATTTAGGCCCCCATGCAAACCTATTATGGGAGTGAATGGATACGATAATGGCTTGCGGCATGGAAGCAGTGTCGCCGAGGTGGCTTAAAATACCATTTGTTGCCTCAGAGACTAGCCAACCATCGAGCGTAACAACCAGTGGGTAGGTACGTTTTTCAGATGTGGTGTGATAGTCCGAGGGTAAATACACATCAAAGTTTGGTGTTTCCTTTATATATTTGGAGGAAATACTGAGCGTTTTGCCAACGATAAGTGGTGTTTCTGTGATTGGTTTTACGCTAGCTTGTGTACAAAAAGTCGCGATGAAAAATAATATGTACCATACAAATTGCATGTTACGCTCCTGAATTATTATTGTGATATTCGAGGCTACAGTGTGACAAACTGAGCAAGGGAAACATGAAATTGACCTGAAATTATCTTGATATCTTTATGAAATTATTGCTTATTTGTGTTTTACTATGAGTATAAGTGAGCACCGATAAGAAAAGCTAGGCTAAAATACGTGCGACAAAAAATAATAATAAACGAGCGAGTTATTGATACCGCGAGAAATCAAATCACCTATAAAAACCAACCGCAGATCTTGCCGCCTAAAGTGATTGCGGTTTTATATTGCTTGGCCAAAAGACAGGGGCAAGTGGTCAGCCATGATGAGATGATTGACGAGGTTTGGAAAAGCGTCGTTGTGTCACCTAATTCGCTACAACGTGCTATTGCTGAACTGCGAAAGGCACTTGGCGATGACGGTAAAGCGCAGGCCATCATTAAAACGCACTCAAAGCAAGGCTATAGCTTAGAAGCTGAAGTTTTATGGAGCGAGCAACAAACCGAGCCAGCAATAAAGGCGCATACACATGCAAAGAAAGCCACAAAGCCTGTACTTTTTTTGGCAATCGTATTGTTTATTATCAGCTTGGTTAGTGTGTTTTATTTTACAAAGCCACAGAGTGAGACGATCGAGTTTACTCAACTGACTTCTTTGACTGCCAGTGATGTACAAGAAGGCGCGGGGATCTTTTCACCTGATGGTAAATACCTATTATTTTACCGTCACCTGGCGCATTGCGAGAGTGAGCTGTGGGCCAAAGATCTTGCAAATGAGCAATCAATGAAGCTCACATTGAGCGGTGCTAAATTCACGGGGTTTACGTTTTCACCAAATGGGGAAAAGTTAGGCTTTTTGCAAAACCGAGCATGTGAGCACGAGCCCATTGAATACGATCATACTGTAAAAAACTGCTGGGATTTGGTGGCAATCAATTTTGCTGAAGCTTTGAAAAGTCCGCAAACACCTCATGTACTAAAAGCATGTAAGCCGACCAAAATGTATCACCCACAGTGGTTAACTGCAGATTCATTTGCCACACTTGATTTTCAAAACAACCAGTTACGTGTTGCGTTGCACAATATAAGTAAACATCAAGTCGCCACGCTCTTTGAAGATAAAAACTTACATTTATATGTATTAAGGTATTCACCCACTCATCAATTATTGGCCGTGATAGGGTTTAACCAAGAAGGAGGGCAAGTATTGAGCTTGTTAAAACCCACCGGTGAGCTTGTTGCGCAAAATATCATTGATTTTCCCGCGTCATTTGATGGCAGTTCACGTATTTATCCCAATTTTGACCCTGATTCAAAAAGGTTGCTTTATGGTAGTGGTAAATCCTTGTTTGAACTGGACTTTGATGGCAGTGTAAAGCCTATCACTTTACCCCTTTATCAGGATATTTACAGCATTAATTTCCACCCACACACCAATGCGATTGTGGGCACTTACGGTACGTACGACTCGGACTTAGTTTCAGCATCTTTTGCACGTGACCAAGTGTCAAATGTTTTTACCCCACAAAGCCGCTCTACGAGGCGAGAACGTGGTGGCCAATTCAGCCCAGATGAAAAATATTTGGCGTTTATTTCAGCGCGAAATGGCAGTGATCAAGTATGGCTATCAGGTGGTGGAGAGTCAAAACGTATCACGCAATTTAAAGATCCTGAGCGGGTAATCACGCTTCAGTGGCTGCACAATAGACAAGATATTGTTGTCGCGACCAACCAGGCGGTTTATCAATATGATTTAAGTGGCCAAAGCCGGGTTTTAGTGTCTGATAAAGACATTGAAGGTTTGTACCGCTCTAAACTATCCACTCATAGTTTGTTAGCGTATCAAGAGCGCGGTGAAATACATCTGGCCACATTATCCCTTGAAGGAAAGTTAGAGATTCTTCTTAAAACAGCGATTCAAGATGCTGTTTTGCTAAAGCCTCAATCGTTGATTTATCAGGATCAAAAAGGCCATTTTTGGCGTGTAGAGCAGGGGCAAGTTGTGGCTTTATCAGTACTAAACCAACATGCACACAAAGCGGAGTTTATTGAACGCGACGGCTTTTTGTATGGGCTTTCTAGCGCTAATTGGCTTTGGCGTTATGATATTAAGCACGCGCACTACCAGCTGATTAAAAAGCTTGATGCAAATATATTATCTATTGCTGATGTAGGTGACTCGCAATTGCTGTTTGAAAAGCTGATATCACAACAAAAAGAAATCGTGATGATTGAATAAAACTATAGCTCAACAAGCTGGGCAAGTATTGGCTGAACTGTCAAAGTTCTGCCTTGTTGAATACAGCACATACCTAATTGTCATGAAGGTAAAGTTAGAGTGATCAACGAGGGGCCAACGTAGCTTTTAAAACTGCTAATCTATGAGAAAGGTGAGAGTTTTTATATTGATGGTGGCATGACAATACAGACCTTTTTAAAAGCGCACACTTTTGATTGAATAATGATCGCTGTGACTTTTTTATATTTGCATTGATATCAGTTTGTTTTGTGATGAGCTAGGCCACTTTGCTTTATATGCATATTTTATGAGCGGATTTTAAATAATATATTCCAAACACTAATATAAAAAGAGTGAGCATATTGGATATTTATTTTAAATATTTATCCATATCTAACCATAAATACCGGGCTGTATTGTAGGTTAGGTTATTTCACGTATTTCAAATTTTACCATTGTATACGCATGGTTAAAATGTCACTTTGATAGCCGTACTTAAGCCCATAAATTATAATGGTTTTCGAGGGCATCAATTAATAAGCTAATCTATTGTCTTATCAAATTTATTAGTCTGAGAATTATTTTTAAAATTAAGAACAAAGAATTAGGAGTGGTGAGCTTGTGGCGTCTTATTTTAAACTTTTTGTTTTTTAAAAATTAAATTTAAATATTATTGTTGTATTTACAATATAGGCTTGCTAATTTTCTTTGTACTTGGTTAAAATGTTCTCTTAATTTAGTAATTAAAAATTTGGCTTTTAGTTTGTTTATTCGCCGACAAAGTTAAGGTTTAAGTGGATTTTAACCTCCGTGTAAAAATCTTTTTAGATACAGTGAAGGGGCCTATAGGGAATGAAATTTATAGCATTTTTTGTTCTAGCTGTTGAAAATAAAGCTCCCGTTTCACTTGATGGTGCAGGACGCTGTTTCGCAGATACTCAAGTCGAGTTAGTAAAAAGAATATCTATCAATAATTAGTACTTCTCTAATTATAAAGCCTCAAGGGGGAGTTCTAATTTAAGACAACTTAAGTCAGAGTGTGGATGGCTACTTTGGATTTAATTTATACATGAGGAAAATATTTTAATGTACCCTAAAATTGAGATTAATACTCTTGCTAAATTTTCGCTAGTAGATGCTACATATGAAGATTAAATACACCCCCTTAATTACTTTTATTTTATTAACATTATTTAGGTGATCAACATAGATTAATTTTTACAAACTTACTGCCAAAAGGGTGTAGCGCTTATATCTTACTACTCAGCAATTAGGTGAATTGCAGTTTAGTATTAAAAAGAACATTATTCGAAATTAGATTGAGTACTCATAGCAACAATAGGTAGGTTAAAAAAGAGCTCCATTCATTCTGATATGGTTTTTTGAACAACTTTGTGAGTGCGTATATCTAGTTAGTAAAAGGTCTGTCAGCACATTACCAGTATCATTAAATAGCACAGTTAACTCAAAAAATTACTCAACTTTATAACAATCCTATTTGAAAATTAAAGAATTATTTTATGAAATATCAAATTAGTACACTTATAACATTATTGATTTCAAGCTCAGCACTGGCTGCTTCAACCGTTGACGAGTTGAATGTATTGGGTGACACAGCCACTTTTGTCTTATCAGAGCCTAAGACACATACAATACCGAACTGTGTAAGTTCAAGTAATCAGAATAAGTGGGCGATTAACCTGAGCTCCCTACAAGGGCAGGCGATGTATAGTCTACTGGTAACTGCTATATCCAAAGAAAAATTAGTTTCGGTAAAATCAGCTGAGCGTTGTGAGTCGATAGCTGATGTTGAACAAGTTCAAAGTTTGTCATTAAGCTCCAATGATAAAGCAAGTTCAAGTGGTACATGGTTATACAAAGGGGATGGGTTAACTAAAGTAGGAAAGGTTGTTACTTTCAATGATGGATATACCCCTGGATATACCTATGTTCCTCTAAATGGAACTCAAGAGCATCATTCATATAAACCTGCTATTAAATCGAATCTGTCAGGTTTATTGTTTTTAGACTCTGAGTGTAAGACTGAGCCTTTTCAAGTGAACTACGGTCGACCCGTTTTATCTTTCTTTAAGTCCTTCAATGCGTATTTAACTTTTGGTGATACCTCCATCCATGGCAATCGTTTAGCCGATCATGGAAATGCTCCCGTTTATAAGCTTTGGGGAGGTGAAACGGGTTGCCATAAAGAAGGGTACCAAGCTTATCAAGAAAATCGAGCAGTAAAACTTGTAGAGGCAGAACACCCTTTGTGCGGTAAAACCCCCTGTTGGATTAAATAACAATAAAGATATTTTAAAGGGATGATTGTGACTCGCGTTTTTTTATACTGCCGCTCATTTTGTTGTGCATGATGGCAAGACCTGCGCTATTTGTAGATTTTGACTTTCCTATTCATTTGCAATTTAAGCAGAAAATTTGCGCGAAAATGCGCGAGCCAATACCGCCCCAATTATTAACAACGACTATATTGTTTTAAGTGAAGATGCCCCAGTGGCACAAGATGATTCAGTGACTTTAATTGCCAATACTACGAGATTAATAAACGTACTCGATAACGCTCTGATATTGATGGCGATATTTTAACTATCACGCATGTGTTCGCAAAAAATGGACAAGTATTCATAAAAGGTAATGTGCTGGAGTATACGCCAAACTTCGATTTTGACAGCACCGATGTCATTGACTACAAGATCAAAGATTTGGCCAATGCAACATCAAAGGCAAAGTATTGGTAACTGTGCTCAAAGAAAATAAAACAGCGCCAGTGATAATGGGGCAATAATCTTTGAAAATGGATGAAGATACCACGTTTAGTCTTGATATTGAGCAACTAGTGTTCGTCGATACTGACTCTTTATCCAAGGATATTATCCTTGAAGTGACTCAAGGGAAGCACTTCACCTTTGATAAGCTTGCCATTATCTCAACAGCAAATTTCAACGGTGAAATTAGCGTACCAGTCACATTGTTTGACGGCAGACATCGCTCTACTAATTTTGACTTGAAGATCACCGTTAATGAGATTAAGCACGCGCACTACCAGCTGATTAAAAAGCTTGATGCAAATATATTATCTATTGCTGATGTAGGTGACTCGCAACTGCTGTTTGAAAAGCTAATATCACAACAAAAAGAAATAGTGATGATTGAATAAAATTGCAGCGCAGCAAGCGTGAGGTATTCTGTCAAAGGTCAGCCCTGCTTAATACCAGCTATTAAAAACCTAAGCGGCTTGTCAATATCGTCAATTTTCAGCACGTTACTTTTGTCGCAGCTCATTGCCAGTGAAAACCCATGGAGGTAGTCTATTAACAGATGTAAGAAAACTTCTGACTGGCTGCTATCTAGTTCTAAGGCACTGATAATTTGCTCAAACCGGCTAATAAAGACCTCTGCGGGGCTGTCAGATTTCATGCTCAATAAAGTGTGTAGTAGTCCGTCATACTGGCTCAGTATCGCAAGGTAACTTTTGCATAGGGCACTGAGCTCCTGTTGCCAATCTTCTGTGTTTTGCGGTGTATAAATATCTTCAATTAGCGAGGTGGTAATGGCTTCTAACAGGGCATCTTTGTTTTTAAAGTAATGGTAAATCGCCATCGCATCGACCCCAAGTTGTGCTGATAACTTGCGGATACTGGGAATATTACCTGTTGTTGCCATCAAATTTTTTGCGGCACGAATGATAGCTGCTTTACTTAGTGCACTTTGAGATTTTTGGGGACGGCCGCGCTTTTTGGCTGTATTGCTCATTATGAATGCTTAATTTGATTTATATATTCTACATTGCAGAATAATGGAGTTATTATTTAAATCAACTATGAGGGTGTCATGGCGAACATCGTATTTATTGCAACAAGCTTGGACGGTTATATTGCAGATAAAAACAACGCAATTGAGTGGCTACACTCAATTCCTGGCACCCAAGAACTGGATTTGGGGTATGACAATCACATTGCTGCCATTGACGGGTTAGTGATGGGCAGAAATACTTTTGAGTTAGTTTGCGGCTTTGATTGCGATTGGCCTTATACAAAGCCAGTGTTTGTTTTGAGCAATACAATGCAGTGTGTTCCCACAGGTTATGAAGACAAAGTAAAGTTAGTCAGTGGAGGGTTGCTCCAGTTGGTAGATAAGTTGAATGGGCAGGGGTTTGTAGATTTGTATATAGACGGTGGCGTTACAATTCAAAGCTTTTTAAAATTAGACTTGATTGACAAGATGATCATTACAACTATTCCTATCATATTGGGGGGCGGAGTGAGTTTATTCGGTGAGTTAGCCGAGCCACTTCATTTCAGTTGCACAGAAAGTGAATTGTTTGAAAATGGCATATGCCAAAATACGTTTGTCAGAAAGCGATAGTTTATATCAAACTCATAGAGCGGGTTACTTGCTTTCTGACTCGGTTATTTCGGCAAATACATCTTATCTAGGCCCGGGATATTGTGCTCCCAACGAGGCACTGCTTCGCCAATATAATGCCGTGCAGCATCTAAAAATAATCGTGTTCTGACCGGTAAATCTCGGTGCGGGTAGACAGCATACATGGCGCTATAGTCAGGTAAATTCACATGTGTCAGCATAGGTACTAGCTGCGCGTGATCGATATGATCGGCAAAGAAAAAGGCAGGCGCGGTGCAAAACGCAGTATGCGAGAGCACTTTTTCAAGCAATGCTTCACCATCGTTAGATTTAAACACCGGCGTAATAGGCTGCTCTTGAGGCTTGCCTTTATCATCAATGTAGCTGATGGACTCGAAGCGGATGTGGTTACTTGAGTAAGCTGCAGCTGGCAGCTCAGCCAGATCAGACATTTCTTTTGGCTCACCATAGGTCTCGATAAACTGTGGTGTGGCTAAAATCAACATACGGTTTCGCGCCACTTTACGTGCGATCAATGAGGAGTCTCTCGGTTCACCGACGCGAAACGCCAGATCAAAGCCTTCGGATACCATATCGATTACTCTGTCATCTAATCTTAACTCTATGGTGACTTGCGGAAAACGTTTTTGGAAATCATTGATCACCGGCAGTAGGTAGTATTTACCGATGTAACTTGATGAGGTGATACGCAGTAAACCTCGGGCTTCTTGGTGATAGTTCTCTGCCATTTGCACTGTGTCTTGCAGCAGCACTCTCAGCTCAGCTGCTTTTTTAACCATCTCAGCGCCAGCGGCAGTTAATGAAAATGAGCGAGTAGTCCGGTTGAGCAGACGTACACCAAGCTCCTCTTCTAATTTACTGATTTGTTTAGATATAACTGAACGATCTATGTTTCTGACTTCGGCCGCTTTTGAAAAAGAGCCTTGCTCAACAACTTCTAATAACATGATCAATCGACTGGTTGTATCCATATTTGGCATCACTATAAATGTTTATTGGTGCCATTCTGGCATTAATGTTTTTAAAAAACTACTATTTTTCGTCATTAATAACAGGCGTACGATGTCCGCATATTAATTTTCTGCGGAGCAACAAATGAAAAAGTTAGGTTTTACACTCAGTGCTGTGGCCCTTGCCCTTGTTTTAAGTGGATGTGGTCAATCCAATGCACAGCAAGGACAACAGCCGCCACCTTTAACCATAGACGTAGCAAGCGTTGAGCTTGAACAAGTTCAATCTTGGCACACATTTACCACGCGTTTAGAAGCGCCTGAACGCGTTTTACTTAAGCCGCGTGTATCCGGTCAAATTGAACGTATGGCATTCACCGAAGGTGAGCGCGTCAATAAAGGTCAGTTATTATTTAGTCTTGATCCAAGACCTTTCCAAGCTCAGATTGATACGTTAAACGCCCAGTTAAAAAGTGCTGAGGCAAGTTTAGAGCAAGCGCGAGGTGAAGCAGAGCGTGCAAATCGTTTGGTTGCACAAAATGCCATTTCAACAGAAGAGGCAGAGCAGCGCAGTGCAACCCTTCGCAGCGCGATTGCAAACAAAAATGCCATTGAGGCACGTCTGCAAAACGCGCAGTTAGATTTAGAGTTCAGCCAAGTATCCGCGCCTATCAGCGGCACTATTTCTCGTGCAGTGGTCACCACAGGTAACTATGTTAAAGCGGGTGAAACTGAGCTAACGACCATTGTTTCTGACGATGAAATTTACGCGTATTTTGATGTGGATGAGCGCACATGGAGCCGCCAATTTGCTGGTGTCTCTGTACAAGATCAGATCACAGTACAGCTTCAGCGCTTAGGCGAAACCAAGCAAGTAGCGGGTAAACTTGATTTTATCGATAACGAAATTAATCCCAACACTGGCACATTACGAGTGCGTGCCGTATTTGATGCACAGCAGCATCACTTAAAGCCGGGCGCATTTGCTCGCGTTTCAATCGGTGCGCAAAATGCACAGCAAATGGCCATTGTGCCTGAACGTGCAATTGGTACAGATCTTAAAAATCGTTTTGTCCTGACCATCGACGAAAACAATGTCTTGCAGTACAGATTGGTTGAACTTGGCGAGCGTTACGGTGCGTTTCGTGCCATTAAGTCGGGCTTAGAAGAGGGCGATCGCATTGCTGTTAATGGTCCTGCGCGTGTCGGCCCAGGTATGCCAATTACCCCGAATTCTGTCAGTTTAGCCTTTGAAAATACTCAGTTTGTTTTAAAACAGTCTGACTCTTCTTTATTACTCAGTGCGGCAAACTAAGAGAGCGTTATGAAATTTTCCCACTTTTTTATCAATAGGCCCATTTTTGCGGCCATGCTGTCGATGATTTTTATCATCACAGGTGCTATCTCATTGTTTCAACTGCCGGTCAGTGAATACCCAGAAGTTGTGCCGCCTACAGTTGTGGTTAACGCGACATATCCAGGTGCTAACCCAAAAGTCATTGCAGAGACTGTGGCAACGCCACTTGAGCAAGAGCTCAATGGTCTTGAGAATATGTTGTATCACGGCTCGCAAGCCACCAGTGACGGACGTTTAACCTTGACTGTCACGTTCGCGCTAGGTACTGATCTTGACCAAGCGCAGGTACAGGTACAAAACCGTGTGAACAATGCATTACCGCGTTTGCCGCAAGAGGTACAGCGCTTAGGTGTCACAGCTCAAAAGTCATCACCCAACCTTGCATTAGTTGTGCACTTGGTATCACCCAATGGTGAGCAAGATACTGCTTACATGGCAAACTACGCTGACTTATACATCAAAGATGAGCTAAAACGCTTACCGGGTGTGGGTGATTTGCAGCTATTTGGTGGTGCAAAGTATTCAATGCGTGTTTGGCTAGACCCAGACGCTTTGGCTGCACGTAACTTAACTGCCTCTGATGTGGTCAACGCACTGCGTACGCAAAACCAACAAGTTGCAGCGGGTTCATTGGGCGCACAGCCAACACCTGAAGAAAACCAATTTCAAATTTTGTTAAATGTAAAAGGCCGTTTAGAGAGCATTGAAGAGTTTGAAAGTGTGATCATTAAAGTGGGCGATAATGGCGCGCTGACACGTTTGAAAGACATTGCTCGAGTTGAACTTGGCCAAGAAAACTATGCACTGCGTGCAATGCTTGATAACCAGCCTGCCCTTGCAATGCCGATTTTCCAGCGTCCGGGCACCAATGCCATTGAATTATCTGATGATGTGCGTGAAACCATGGCACGTCTTGAGAAAACATTCCCAGCGGGCATGACTTATGAAATCGCTTACGACCCAACTGTTTTTGTTCGCGGTTCAATCGACGCGGTTATCATGACCTTAATGGAAGCAATTCTATTGGTAGTTGTAGTGGTTGTGGTGTTCTTGCAAACATGGCGCGCCTCTATTATTCCATTGATTGCGGTGCCGGTATCTTTGATTGGTACGTTTGCTGTGATGCAAATGTTAGGTGTTTCAATTAATACCTTATCTTTATTTGGTCTAGTGCTCGCAATCGGTATTGTTGTGGATGATGCCATCGTGGTTGTGGAAAACGTAGAGCGTAATATTGCAGATGGCCACAGTCCATACGAAGCCACTAAAATTGCCATGACGGAAGTGACTGGCCCAATTATCGCGATTGCATTTGTACTGTGCGCAGTATTCATTCCAACAGCATTTATTACGGGCTTATCGGGTCAGTTCTACAAGCAATTTGCGCTTACAATTACGATTTCGACGCTGATCTCAGCATTTAATTCACTGACGCTGTCACCTGCGCTATCCGCTATTTTATTAAAATCGCACGATGCGCCAAAAGACAGATTAACACGCCTGCTTGATAAGCTATTTGGTGCATGGTTATTTAAGCCATTCAATCGCTTATTTGATAAAGGTGCAAAAGGCTACGAAGCCATCGTTAAAAAGCTAATCCGTATGAGTGTGGTTGTTGGTGTGGTTTACCTTGCACTTGTTGGCTCAACCATTGGTTTGTTCCAGTCTGTACCGGGCGGCTTTATTCCGCAGCAGGACAAGCAATACCTGGTTGCCGTTGCGCAATTACCAGATGCTGCAAGCTTAGACCGCACTGAAGAAGTGATTAAACAGATGCAAGAAATTGCTCTGCAAGTGCCGGGTGTTGCACACACGGTTGCATTCCCTGGTTTATCTGTAAACGGATTTACCAATAGCACCAACAGCGGCATTGTGTTTACGCCACTGGATGACTTTGCAGACAGAAACGACCCAAGCTTGTCAGCGCAGGCAATTGCGATGCAGCTGAATATGCGCTTTGCAGCCATTGATGAGGCATTTGTTGCGGTATTCCCACCGCCGCCAATTTTAGGCTTGGGCACAACTGGTGGTTTTAAACTGCAAATTCAAGACAGAGGCAACCAAGGGTTTGAAGCATTGTTTGCAGCGTTACAATCGACCATAGGTGCGGCGCAGCAAGATCCAGCACTGACCGGCCTTTACTCCAGCTTTAGAGTACAAGTGCCGCAAATGGACATTAATATCGACCGCGAGCAGGCGCTCATCCAAGGTATTCCATTACAGGAAGTATTTGATGCTTTACAAGTATATTTAGGCTCTGTTTATGTCAATGACTTCAACTTATTTGGCCGTACTTACCAAGTGAAAGCGCAAGCAGATGCCGAATTTAGAGCGAAAAAAGAGCAAATTAATAACCTTAAAGTGCGTAATGCCGCGGGCAACATGGTGCCACTGGGTTCAGTTGTTACCGTTGAAGCAACCACTGGCCCTGATCGTGTGATGCACTACAACGGTTACGTGACAGCAGAGCTAAACGGCAGCCCAGCGCCGGGTTACAGCTCAGATCAAGCACAGCAAGCCATTGAAAAAGTACTGGCAAATACCTTACCTGAAGGGATGGCGTACGAGTGGACTGAAGTCACGTACCAGCAGATTTTGGCAGGTAATACCATGGTGTATGTGTTCCCATTGGTTGTGGTTTTAGTCTTTATGGTACTTGCAGCGCAGTACGAGAGCTTGCGTTTACCACTGGCGATTATTTTAATCGTACCAATGACGATATTCTCGGCACTTGCTGGTGTGTATATGCTAGGTGGTGACAACAATATCTTTACGCAAATTGCCTTGATTGTATTGGTGGCACTGGCATCGAAAAACGCCATCTTGATGGTAGAGTTTGCCAGAGACAAGCATGTACAAGGTGCAACACATTTAGAGGCCATAATTGAAGCATGTCGACTAAGGTTACGTCCAATTTTGATGACCTCAATCGCGTTTACCGCAGGTGTTATCCCGCTGGTATTGGCATCAGGCGCGGGTGCAGAAATGCGTCAAGCCATGGGTAACGCAGTATTTTTCGGCATGATAGGGGTAACCGTGTTTGGCTTACTATTTACACCTGTATTTTATCGTCTAGTAACGCCAAAGGAGCAATAAACATGCGCATTATTAAACTGTCTATTTTAAGTCTGGCTGTTGCTGCAATGGTAGGATGTACAAGCACTTCCTACGAGCAAGATGTGGTTGCAAGTCAGCAGGCATTTAACTCGCAAGTTGACGGCACAGCGGTACTCAACACAGTAGCGCGCTCGGCTGAAGCCAATTGGTGGCAGCAACTTGAGGACACGCACTTAGATCAGCTGGTGGTGGATGTGATGTCTGCCAACCAAAACCTCAAAGCTTCTGCAGCGCGTTTGCGCGCTGCAATGGCGGGGTTAAGTGAAGCTCAGCGGGCTCGTTTACCACAAGGTAATATTAATCTTACCGGCCAGCGAGGTACTACAGTACTTGCTAATGGTCTGCAAGGCCCAATTAATGAATCACTTAATAGTGGCGGAGCATTAACATGGGATGTGGATTTATCGGGTCGTATTGCCAAGTTGGCGGATGCAGCAGCATCCGCGGCAGAGGCGCAGCAAGGCCAGTATCAAGCTCTGGCTGGAGAGCTAGTCACAACGACCATACAGAGTTACCTGCAATGGCAGGCGCTGAAGCAAACTCAGGCCTTGACTCAAGCGCAACTTAAAGCACTTGAAGAATCGATAGCCATTATTGAGATCCGTGTTAAAGAAGGCGTGGCAACAAAGTTGGAGCTTAACCGCACCAAGTCGCAATATTTTGAGCACAAGCAACGCTTACCGCACATTGCCACAGAACTGGCTCAAGTCGAGCAGACATTGGCAGTGTTGACCAACAAGTCGACTGATAAACTAGGTTTGCATGCATTAGAGCAGAGCCGCTATGAAGCGTTAGCGATTGCCGTTAACGTAAACTCGGCATCAGATGCATTGCTGCAACGAGGTGATGTACAAAGTGCAATTGCCAAGCTTAAACAGCAAAGCTACCTGTCGCAAAGTGCAGAACGAGCGCTATATCCAGATATTAGTTTTTCGGCATTTGCTGGGGTGCTCAACCCAACTGGGGTTAATTTTAATGATACCCAATCTAGCTGGCAGGTAGCCCCTACGTTGAGCTGGTCTTTGTTTAGCTATCCACAATTATTGGCACAGTTAGATAGACAAACGGCGCTGAGCGAGGCGAGCTACTATGACTACCGTCAAACCTTAACCCATGTTTTGGCACAGGCAGAGTATTCATTACGTGCCTTGTCACAAGCTAAAGTGCAACTAAATTATGCGCATGAACAAGTGATTGCAGCCGAAAGTGCTTATCAGCAAGCAACCGCAGGATATAAAGAAGGGCAATTGGGCTATCTTGAGTTGTTGGATGCGCGACAAGATGTTTTAATAGCCCAACAATCGCAAATGGCCATGAGAAATATGCTACTTAGCTCGTCGGTAAGTGTATATGGTGAACTAAACGGACAATGGTCTAAGGCTTTGGTTGCAAGTATTTAATACTTGCAACAGCGCCACTTTTGGAGATACAACATACTATGTCTATTGAAAACACGAAGATGAAAGCCCTTGAATTACGTTCGCACGGGCTCGACTTTGACTTAGTAATGAGTGAACACGCCATGCCTGAGCCAGGCAGTAATGAATTACTTGTGGCCATTGAATATGTTGCGCTCAATCACTTGGATGCAAAAATGGCAAGAGATGGGTTTAGCCAGTGGGAATACCCGCATATATTGGGGTTGGATGCCGTTGGTACAGTGATCCAAGCTGGTAAAGGGGTATTTCCAAAAGCGGGCACCCGAGTGTTGTTTAATGCGAACTTGGCACAAAAAGGCATGTTAAAAGAGTTTGCGGTGGTACCCAATCACGCAGTTTCTGAATTGCCAGCCGATATTAGCCCAGAAGTGGCGGTGATCTTACCGAATGCTGGTATGGCTGCGTTACTCGCCATTGAAAAGTTAAAGTTACAAGAGGGTGACTCTCTCGCCATCAATAGCGCACAGGGGGCCGTGTCGCATTTTGCCATTCAATACGCAAAGCAAAAGGGCGCGCAAGTCTTTGCTTTTGCACAAAAAGAGCATCATAAACGACTGCGCAAGTTAGGGGCTGACTTTGCTTTTGACTGTGAGTCAGAAAACGTGTGTGACCAAATTAAGCGCGAGATTGGCCCAGAGGGGTTTGATTGCATTTTAAATACCTCTGGCGGCGACTCGTTTGTGACAGATTTAGAGCACTTACGTTTTTGTGGCCGCATAGCCTGTTTGAACGGGTTTAGTGAAATTCCTCAAGAGCTATTGTTTGAGAAGTCGCCAAACATTGGTGTTGTGTCAATTGGTGGTGCTTGGCTAGCAAATAATCTCTGTGCACAGCAGCACTTATGCTTTATGGGGCAAAAGCTCCTAGCGGATGTGAAATCAGGTCAGATCAAAGTACCTGACATAGAACTCATTGAATTTAGCGCGCAGGCCGTGAAGGATACTTTATCTTGCTTGCTCACCGCGTCGTGTCAAAAGCGGCCAGTGATTAAAATCGAACATGTATAAAAAAAGCCACAACCTAGGTTGTGGCTTTTTTATGTTAAAATTTGGATGAGTAAGAAAGAGATAAAAAGTCCAATCCCGGGTTTGGGCTTTTAAAGCCAGCATTAGAGTAATGAATATATCGCATCGCGATATTGGCTTCCCCTAAGTTGTAAACGAGCCCTAACCGGTCTTCAAACTGGTAATGAGTGCTAACGTTTTTTCCTGCAAACTCAGTATCTTCAAGTAGTGCCAAGCCAATGCCAAACTCGATAGACAAAGGTCTGTTATAGAGTGTCATGACCGGGTATCGGATCACCGGAGATACGGCTAAGACAAAGTTTTGGTCGTACTTGCCGCTGTCACCAAAACGCCAAAAGTTGACGCTTGACTCGAAATACATATCAACATGATGCCAATTGTCGGGCAGCCATGATTTTGTATGGTACTGATAGGCAAGCTTTACGCCCCTTACATCACCTTCTCCATGAATATAATGTACTCCGTAACCATGAGGTGAGCTAGCCAAGGCTGATCCCGACATAACCAAAGATAAAAGTAAGCCTGATAAGTGTTTCATAACGCGTGGTTCAATAGAGAATTTGCGTTATTGTGCGCGTTATTTTTATGTCTAAATAGAAACTAAAAAGCAATTTATTGGTGCTTGTTTGGCATTAATAATATAAGTGTTTGGTTTTTCTATTAATTTTTAATTTGTGCATTATTGGCATCAATTAAATGCTATTTTGTTGACTTTTTTAACTGTAAAGGAGGTGTACACTTACCTTAATCGCACCTTAACAACAAAAGAGAGCAACACAATGCGCACTTGGTTTTCAGCATTTGCCTTAATGGCAGTATTGATATTCGGCCTAAGTTTTTCTGCACACAGTCAAAGTGATAATCAACCTGCGAGTCAGCTAGATGTATTAGCACAAGATTTGAGCTTACAGTTTAAACAAGCCACTGAGAAACTGGCTCTGTTGCCTGTCAACGAACGAGATACGTTTGCCATGCAAGTTGTTAACGCACAGCTTGCACCGCATTTAGACTTGGAGTTTTCTTCTTTAAAATTACTAGGTAAGCATGTTCGCGGTTTAGATAGACAGCAAACCGCTGAGTTTACAAGGCTGATTGAGTCACAACTGGTAAATATGTATGCCCAAGTGCTGGTGGATTATAAAGGCGCTGATGTGTCGTTGCAGTCTTTACAAACTAATCAGGGCCGAAAGTTTGCAGAGGCGGCCATTGATATCAATAAGCCCAATAGCGAACACTCGCAATTGATCTTTAAGTTTAAACAAGACACGCAAGGTCATTGGCGCGTATATGATGTGATTTCTCGCCATGTTTCGCAGTTAAGTGTTAAGCGCCAAAGCTTAGTATTAAAAATCAGTGAAATTGGTTTTGAGCAGTTAAATCATGAGCTAAGACAAGCGCAAGCAAATAATATTTAAAAAGATTGTTGCACCTTAAAGGTTAACAAACTTGCGCAACAAGGTGTGCAGGCCTTACGAATTAAGTAGTAGGGTAGCGTAGGTTTGAACAATTATTGCAAAGGGGCAAATTGTCGGTGTTTTTGCCCTAGTTGCCTCTCTATGAAAAGGTTTTTTTGTGCTTTACACTGCCAAGCCATATAGGTTTTTTGGCAGCAAATTTACAAGGAAGCATTTTTATGACGTTGTTAAAACAGCAGCACTTTTTGGGGCAACTCGAACAAGACAAGCAATATTTATCCCCCTTTTTACCAGCGCAAGACAACCCAGTACTGTGCGCCGAACCTGCGCCGCCAAACCATTATTGTGAATTACCCATGCGGGGTGTACCCAGTGATATTTTAACAGGGCTTAAGCCGCACTATTCAAACTACATACGTGTACCGGTAAGTTCAGCAAGGTACTGGCATACCGGATTTGATTTGCACGCAGACAAACAGTTGTATTGTGTTAACAAAAACAGCACACAGCGAATTAGTACCGCGTTACAAAGTCAATCAGCGGATACGTATGCGTTTATTAAAAAACCGCCCGTGAGCGTATCAACCCAAGCGGTAACAGGTGCCCCGGCCAAGCCGACAAGCGCGATGTTTAAATCAGATGCAGCGGCGGTCGCCGCTGGTGCACTGCCAAAAGAGCACATTGAAAATCAGCCGAAAAATGCAGATACCATTGCCCCCTCGGTGATCATCAGTCAGCCAAAAGACGCGCAAACCTTGGTTTTAAAGCAAAGTGCGCAAACTAAAAAGCGTTTTGCGCACCATGTGATGCGACCCGGTGAAACCGTTGAAAGTGTGGTGGACCTGTACACAGGGACACTCGACACTGGCCGAATATATGGCTTTAACTACCCACAAATTACCGCTAAAAAGCCACCTAAACCCGGTGATACCATAAAAGTACATACTGGTTATGATGTGCTAGTTAAAGGTCAGTTTTATAACAGTCATTCTGTTGAAGTTAGCTGGCAAGGGCCAACATCCGGAACAATGCACGCAGAGTTAGAACGCATTGATGGTGAGTATCAGCCTGATACGGGGTATGACTACACGCTTGCCTTGCCGCTTATTGAAGGCCAGTACCAGCTTACCGCCAATGCGGATGGCGCAAGTCATCGCATTCAATTTTCGGTTGTTGAGTCAAATGAGCAGCAACAAATTGTAGATATTATTTATATCCCCGCGGATCATAGTTTTGTTGCCGTCACCCAGTCACTGGCGGATATTTTAGATGCGCAAAGAGCCGAGCTGAACCCCTTAATTGAAAACTTAAAGCAGTGTATCGCTGGGCAGAAAAAAGCGCCTGTCGGTGACGGTTTTACCAGTGAAATGATCGACGCTAAACAGGACTTGAACAAGGCTCTTAAGCCATTGGTAATGGGGCCTGGGGTAAATAAACTTACAGAAATTATTGGCTATAAGGGCAATAAATATACCTATGTGCTCAGTGATAAAGTGGCGAACCACACACGCAAATATAAAATTGACACGGATATTCGCGATGGCCGACGTTTTAGCAATGACAAAGGAGAGCTTGATAAAAAGAAACTCGCTCAAGCCCTTAAAAATGATTTAACCAAGCTTAAAACCAGTTTTAAATTTGACTTTAAGCTTATTGAAAACAACGTCATGATATGGGGTGACTGGGCTAAAGAGTTAAATAAAAATTTAAGTATTAAAGGGTTTGAAAAAAGCGACTACTTTGATGCCAGCGCAGATGCTAGGTTGATGCGCTTTACTCACGGGGCCAGCATTGCACTAAAATTTAGTAAAAATGATGGGGTGTTTGCTTTGCAAGGGGATTATAAAGCAGACTTTGCTGTGGCTGAAGGGAAAGCACAATTACGGGGCTATGCACCGAGTAAGCACGGTTATGAAGTAAAATTTATGATGCCGCTGAAAAATAGCAGTGCGAAAACCGAAGTTAACCTTGGGCGTTTAAGGCTAAATATGTCATTGGCAGTAACGGGTTATGCAGGTGCCAATCTGCAAGCAGCGTTCAATTTGGGGTATAGCTATACACAAGGGAAGATGATGTTAAACGCACTGAGCGATGAAGAGCTCAGCGCCATCAAAAAAGCTGACCAAGAATTTATCCCTGCTAAGTTAGGCGTTGAAATTTTTGCCGGAGTGTCAGTTGGGGGGGAAGCCTCTGGCGCGTTGCAATGGGATAACCCTGAAAAGAAACAAAGACCGGGGTTTTGTGATTTAGCAAAATTTGGCTCAAAAATAACGGGGTCACTTGGCTTTGGGGCGAGTAGATCTTTTTATATTGAGTATGATGCGGGCAAGTTTTTGATGAAGATGAAAGCTAGCATTGTCTGGGGTGTTGGTGTAGGAGGTGAAGTCATCTGCGAAGTGGGTGGTGACGAACTAATAACGTTGGCCCAATTTGTATATCATCAGCTGAAAAATAAAGACTATGATTATTTGTCTTTTATTCAGGAAGATGCATTCAAGGTGTTGTATAAAGCAATTATGCTAAACATATATACAGGGAAAAAAGCTATCGAGTTTCTGTATAGTTCTGGTGAAAGGGTTGATATTGAGTGGCGAAAACAAATTATATTGCACTTGCAAGTTAAATCGTTGGCTAATCAGATAATGGCTACGCCTGAGATACTTAAATTTACAGCACCAGAAGCTAAGGGCGCTTTTTTACATGCTTTGGCAAACACTAGCCTAGCAAGCTTTTTTGATACTGACTCATACAGTTTATCAGGGTTTAATGAGCAGAGAGAAAATGCCATCTTAGTTATTTTAAAGCATATACTGTGCAGGCATGAACTAGACGAGGTACTGCAGCATATGGGTGAGGGGGGGGCAAACTGTTCCAAGCAAGAGGGGCTAGACCAACTAAATAGTATTTTAGATTTCTCTCAACAGACCCAGTTTGATAGGTGGCAGCGCCAGCTGCCACTCAGTGCCAAAGAGGGCTCTGTTGAGGTAGCAATGGTGAAGTCAGAACCATTCAGCGCAACAGCATAGCAATTTAAAGGTGCGCCATATTATCAAGAGGTTGTGATTGATGTAAGGCGCACCTAAACCCCCTAGCTCGATAAGCAAAGTCAAGTTCATTGGACTCTTGACGCTTGTAAACATTACTGCCTCTTGGGGATTCTAAAAACATTCCACCACGCAAGATTTTTTGATTGCCAGTGATTGGCCCTTTGGGGTTATGTTCAGGAGAGTGTTGGTAATAATCTGCTGCCCACCAATCATTCACCCATTCGCTCATATTGCCACTCAAGTCATAGAAGCCAAGTGGGCTTGGAGGGTAGGTACCAGAAGGTTCAGCGTAGTCTGTATTCAATTCGTAATTTCGGCCTTCATTCATCTCTCCATTATCCGTTGCAAAAAACAAGTTCTTGCCTCGATTACGTGCGGCAAATTCCCACTGTGCTTCAGTCGGTAAATCAAAGGGTAAATTTGTAAGCTTAGCTAACCACAAGCAGTAGTTTTTTGCGCCGTACCAGCTCACGCCAGCTGGATATTCGGGCCCTCGCCAAATTTCGTTTTTGTCCCATTCGTCCCAGACTGTTTTTGGGAGATTATGTACCGCAGTGTATAAATCAAAGTCCCCATAACTGACTTCATAAGCACCCATAGAGTAACTGGTTAATGTGACTTTGTGAGCGGGCTTGTTATCGGTAAATCGGGTCCATGGCAATCCATCGGGTGCGCCGCCATCTCCCATCATGAAGCTGCCGCCTTCAACAAAAATCATCTGGGCTTTGGTGCGCGCAATCAAGGCTTGAACTTGTTTGTCTTGGTCTCCCGTGATTTTGTCGATGCGCTGGCCAAGATCCTCACAGCCACCCAATAACATGCTCGCCAAAGGAATCAGCATGAGTTGTTTAGTACGATAGGGCTGAAAATTTAAAGCGGTTTTGTCCAAGACTTTTTTAATCATTAATTACTTATCCTTAGTATGATTAATTTATGCGCTAGCATATCAGGGACAGGGTAAAGGAGAAAGTGAATCGTTATAAAGTATGAGGTTTAAAGGTTTAATCGTTTTTAAATTAAAGAGGTTGCGATTGATTTAGGGCGCACCTAAAACCAAGATCTCTGTAACTTAAATTAAGCTCCGCAGCTTTTTGTCGAGAATAGACGTTACTCCCGCGAGGAGATTCCATAAATGTTCCTCCTCGCATGATTTTTTGATTGCCAGTGCTTGGCCCTTTGGGATTATGTTCGGGAGAGTGTTGGTAATAATCTTCAGCCCACCAATCGTTAACCCACTCAATCATATTGCCACTCAAATCATAGAAGCCAAGTGGGCTTGGAGGGTAGGTACCAGAAGGTTCAGCGTAGTCTGTATTCAATTCGTAATTTCGACCTTCATTCATCTCTCCATTATCCGTTGCAAAAAACAAGTTCTCGCCTCGATTACGTGCGGCAAATTCCCACTGTGCTTCAGTGGGTAAATCAAAGGGTAAATTTGTAAGCTTAGCTAACCACAGGCAGTAGTTCTTTGCGCCATACCAGTTTACCCCAGCTGAATATTCTGGCGCGCGCCAAATAGCCTCACGTTTCCACTTTTTATCCCACATGGTTTTAGGTAAATCATTCACCGCAGTGTATAAATCAAAGTCCCTATAGCTGACTTCGTATGCGCCCATTGAGTAGCTAGTTAATGTGACCTTGTGAGCGGGTTTGTTATCAGTAAATCGGGTCCATGGCAATCCATCGGGTGCGCCGCCATCTCCCATCATGAAGCTGCCGCCCTCAACAAAAATCATTTGGGCTTTGGTGCGCGCAATCAAGGCTTGAACTTGTTTGTCTTGCTCTCCCGTGATTTTGTCGATGCGCTGGCCAAGGTCTTCACAGCCACCCAGCAACATGCCGGCCATAGGAACGAGTATGAGTTGTTTACTACGATAGGGCTGTAAATTAAAAGCGGTTTTGTCGAAGACTTTTTTAATCATTAATTACTTATCCTTAGTATGATTAATTTATGCACTAGCATATCAGGGACAGGGTAAAGGAGAAAGAGAATCATCATAAAGTATGAGGTTTAAAGATTTAATCGTTTTTAAATTAAAGAGGTTGTGTTTGATGTAAGGCACACCGAAACCCCCTAGCTCGGTAAGCAACATCAAGTTCATCAGATTCCTGACGCTTGTAAACATTACTGCCTCTTGGGGATTCTAAAAACATTCCACCACGCAAGATTTTTTGATTGCCAGTGCTTGGTCCTGTGGGGTTATGTTCAGGAGAGTGTTGGTAATAATCTTCTGCCCACCAATCGTTTACCCATTCGCTCAGATTGCCACTTAAATCATAGAAGCCTAGCGGGTTAGGTGGGTACGTCCCGCTGATTGCAGGGCTTTCATCGCTAACCGAAGGTGCAAAATTAACACTGAGCTCTAATTGTCCGTTATTGGTTGCAAAAAATAGGTTTTCACCTCGGTTACGAGCGGCAAATTCCCATTGTGCTTCAGTCGGTAAATCAAAAGGTAAGTCAGTGAGTTTCGCAATCCACAAGCAGTAGTTTTTTGCGCCGAACCAGCTCACGCCAGCTGGATATTCGGGTCCTCGCCAGATTTCTTTTCTATCCCATTCGTCCCATACTGCTTTTGGGAGATTATGTACCGCAGTGTATAAATCAAAGTCCCCATAACTGACTTCATAAGCACCCATAGAGTAACTGGTTAATGTGACCTTGTGAGCAGGCTTGTTATCAGTAAATCGGGTCCATGGTAATCCATCAGGTGCGCCGTCATCTCCCATCATGAAGCTACCACCCTCAACAAAAATCATCTGGGCTTTGGTGCGCGCAATCAAGGCTTGAACTTGTTTGTCTTGCTCCCCCGTGATTTTATCGATGCGCTGGCCAAGATCCTCACAGCCACTCAGCAATATGCTCGCGAAAGGAACGAATATGAGTTGTTTAGTACGATAGGGTTGTAAATTAAAAGCGGTTTTGTCGAAGATTTTTTTAATCATTAATTACTTATCCTTAGTATGATTAATTTATGCGCTAGCATATCAGGGACAGGGTAAAGGAGAAAGTGAATCGTTATAAAGTATGGGATTTAAGTGTAGCTTCCTCACAAAGTAGCATAGTGTGTCAGCAGAATTGAGTAATAGGGAAGCCCTATTACTCAACATGAGGTTTATAGTTGTTTTAAGAACCGCTCAGCTGAGGCGAGTTCTCTTTTTTGTAAAGATAGACACGTGTTTAACCTGAGCTCTGCGGTTGGTAAGCTTTTACCCATCCCAGGAAATGCTTCAATTTTTGATTCATAGAATGACTTAATAGCTTTAAAGCCTTGCTCTTGGCATTTTGGCATTGAAATGTAAGGTAAATAAGAAACCACATAAGGCGGGACGCGCTTTGCGACTTGCTCAAAGTTTTCAAAAATCCACTGGTTCATTTTTGCTTTTCGCTCTGGGCGATAGCTTAACCCTCTAAGTACGGCAGGCGTATCTGATGCCGTTAATTTATCCGTTAACAGGTAGCTTTGTACTTGGGACTGAAGATCTTTTTGATTAAAGTAACCGAGGGCCGATAACAGTTTAACGCGAACACTTGGGGTGGCTGTTTGTTCTATTGTTGATTTAAATTGATTAAGTAGTGCCTGATCGCCAAAGTAAGCCGCAATTTCAAGATAAGTTTTCGCTAAGTATGGGTCTACTTTACTGGGATCTTTTAAGAACTGAACTGTTTGCTTTTGTGCTTCAGCGATGATGTTAGTATCTTGCACTTCAAAAGCAGCCAGTCTGAACACCATTGCTCTTAATTCAGAAACAGTGTCAGACTCGCCAGCTTGTTTTTCAAAGCCATACAGCTCGATAGCATCGGACACTTTTTGAGAAATTAAAGACTGCCACTGAGATTGGTTTTTATCTGTCTCAAAGGTGCGCATATTACTTACAATCCCCTCTAACGCATTGGCGGCAACCTTCGGGTGAGCATCATTGGTGAATGTGTTAAGAGAAGCGAGTAGGGTGTAGGCATTAATTTTACCTGCATCCATAAGTTGCTTGGCAGTTTCGATTAAAGAAAGCTTTTCGCGTGTGTTTAATGCTTTGTCAGCCTGTGTCAACACTGCTTGATATTGTGCTTCTGGCATGGACCACAAATAGTAGCCAATGGCATTGTCATTAGGGTACACCCAAGTCGGTGTAAAATCGAGTGTAACTGATTGAGTTTGCTCAGTGAGTAGGACTCTTTTCGTGGCTACATTGCCTTTGTTATCACCATATTTGATAGAGACAGGCACTTTCCAAAGTTGTTCTTTAGCCTTTTGCCCTTTAGGTAAAAATCGAGCCTGAGTGAGTGTGAGCGTTTTGCCTGACTGAGTAAAATCGATTAAAGGGAACGATGATTGAGAGACAAAAGAGTCTAAAACACCCGGAACATCCTTTTTAGAGACCGCTTTAAGCTCAGACCATAAATCTTTTGCTTCTGCATTTTTATAGGCATATTTTTTTATGTAATTACGCATGCCTTGTTGAAAGACTTCATGGCCTATCCACTCTTCAACCATAGTAAGTACCGCACTACCTTTAGAGTAGGCAAGGCCCAGTCCATCCATAATATCGTCTGAACTGTTAATGGGCTTACGAATAGGCTTGGTAGTGATCATGGCATCTCGTACCATGGCATTATGCTGCGGCAGCAACAAATCACGCTCTAGCTCAGGGTATAACTTGGTGACCACCTTGCCACCTATCCAAGTTGCGAATGCTTCGTTCAACCACATATCATTCCACCATTTCAAGGTCACTAGATTACCGTACCATTGGTGTGCAAGTTCATGTGCAATAACGTATAAATGTGTATTGAAATCTCTGCGGGGCTGAATAATGGGATCAACAAGGAGAATTTCTTCGCGATAGGTGATCAACCCTGCATTTTCCATCGCACCATAAGGAAATTCAGGTAAAGCGACCTGATCTAGCTTTTTGTATGCATACGGAATGTCAAAGTACTGCTCTAGTGCGTTAAGGATTTTGGGCGTTTCTTTAACCGCAGAGTGTGCAATACCAATTTTTCCATGTGGCGTCACAATATTGCCCGGCACCGACATTTTTTCAACGGGGACGTGTTCAAAAGGCCCGACAGCCAGCGCGACTAAATAAGATGACAGAGGGGGCGTTTTATCAAAGTAGTGCGTTGTTTTTCCATCGTTTGAATCGGTTTTAATGACAGGCGTATTGGCATACACTTTTTGTGAAGATGGCGCGGTAATGGTGAGTTGAAAAGGGATCTTAAATTCTGGCTCATCAAATACGGGAAAGGCACGCCTTGCGTCACTCATTTGGAATTGTGTAAATAGGTATGGCACACCTCTATCAATCGACTTATAAAGGCCAACACTTTGACGATTATAAGGCGCATCGAATGCAATTTTTAAGGTGTATTTCCCTTTTGGGATATGCGTGTCACAAGCAAGTTTCACTTTTCCTGTCTTCAACATTGTATCTTTTAGATCGCATTGCTTATCGCCGAGTAGTTTGGCAAATTCAATGGCGTAATCAAGTCCATTCAATTCAATAAATTGCGTGTCTTTTAAAACTTGAATGTCAATGGTGGTTTGCCCTGAAAAACGCTCTTTAGCAGGGTCTACATCTAAACTAACATGTTGCTGTATTGGTTTTGCAACCTTAGCTAATCGGTAGTCTTCGCTCATATTAGCTGAAGCAGTAAGAGAAAGAAAAATGGCAGTTGATAAAATAGTGCGATTAAACATTAATTGTCCTTTTTTGTTGTTATTACTAATTGTTTACACAAGCTGTAACAAGTTAAAAGTTAATTATTCTTTTAAGGTTTAAAGGAGAATCTCATATTAAGTGTTTAACCTTTATAATGTTTTGTTTTTGCAGTAATTTATTTGTATCTTAGCGTTGTGTTCAAGTCTTGGGTGAGACATGGAATATATGTAACAGAATCTTTCAAAATGCTTACGCTAGAGAGCATGTTGATTGGCACCAATATATAGCCATTGATTAAGCTTGGAGAAAGTATCAAAAGTAGTAATAATGGGCAGGTATGAACTTATTATTTTCTTCAGCTGGCTCAGACTATTGGTCTCAAAGTATAAAAAGCGGTTAGCGTATAACGGTGTACCCATCGGTAGATAGGCACAGTAATGATTAGTTTAGGGGCTTATAACCAACTTTTTTCTATCTAACGTAATATGGTCATGGTTGTCATGAATGGTGTTAAACCTTATTTTCGTACCACTCCAGCTGCCTAGACCCGTATCTAAAGTTTGGCTATTGGCCGTCAACTGGCCTGTTAGCATCAAGGTTTTTAACCAATGCATCGGCAACATTGAAAAAGCTCTTCCTGTCCCTGAATATAGACGTGCTACCTCGTTATTTTGTCTTAATAAGGCCAAGCCAGCCCTTTGATTACTGATCCATTCAATCACTCTTTCTTTAGCGACCGCGTCGCCTTCTAAGGCCTTGATCACATCCGATCTCATCGCTTTATAGTTTCGTGTTCCATTTCTATTTCGTTCTGTAAAATGTAAGGTGTCTATATCTGTGCCTAATTTATGAGTCTTGTGACCGATATTCCGGGCATGCTCTCCCGAGATGTCATTGACTTTAGTGATCAGGTGGGAATTGTCATTGAGCCAGAGATAAGTTCCTTTTGAAGCCCAGCCATCACCGCCGTGATCACGTGATCCAAAACGTGCAATGTGGCTGGGCAATGACCAAAGTGCTACTTTATTACTTGTGTATTTACGGGCCACGGCCTCTGTCCCACTTTTCTCTGCGTGAACTTCAAACCGGTAGTTAAAGCTATGGAAAGCGGCATTTTGCAATAAACCTGATATAGCCTGCTGCTTAAAAGTGGTGATCACACGGTAATTGTCATTGCCTAAATTTGTAACAAAGGGGCTGCCGATTCCCGCGTCTGTGATTAGTATTTCATCGCCAGCGCCAATCGGAGGAACTAGGTACACTTTGACCCTTTCAATGTTGACATCGTTGAGTTTACTGACTGCTAAGTCAAAAGTGCGCTGAAAGGTATTTAATTGGGCCGCCTCTGGTATCGAAACGTAATTTTTAACGTAACGGGTGTTACCGACACGCAGGTTCTCTTTAACATGATCAATGGCGATATTGGGATAGATCAAAACAGCACCAACATTGGTTGGGTGATTACCAGAGGTACCCGGCTTATCTTTAGCTGTAAGGCGCACTTTAATTTTTTTCTCACCTGGAGGCAGGTGTTCCAGATTAAAGACTTCCTTTACAGAGGTATTCATTATTCCCCGTGAACCTGGTTGCAAAATAGGCTCAATATACTGCTGTGATAATACACCTCTTGATTGTAGGTAAAACGGCATGCCATCTTTACCTTGCAATGAGACTGACCAGACATCATTTTGTGGGGTGTGGTTTTCACCTAAATAGACATCGGTGAACTCGAGGGTGTTCATGGTATAAAATAGCGATATCGTTTTTACAGATGCGTCAATGGTATATTCATATTCAGAGGGGAAGGGCAGTTGAATACCGCCTTTCTTTGAAGAGACAAAAAGCATCCTAGGGGGTTGGCTGGCTGCTTCTGAAAAAGGCTGACCAGATGAGTGAGACTGTAAGTAAGACTCCACTATCTGGGTGGTTTGTTCAACCGCTTCCTCTATCAATTTTTTGGCCGGTTCAGCGGCCTCTTGTGCTTGTTCAGTGTTGTTTGGTGAAGCAACAGGTTGGGAAGGAGTTTGCGCATGTATAGTGTAATAGCTATCAATACTTGTGGCTTCTTGATAACCTTTAAGGTGCAGACTAATATCCATAAACAGCCCGAGTTCCACGAAGGCCACAGAATTATAGGTCTTGCCGTCCATTGCACGCCAGTGTGCTTGCAGTTTCCAGTGGCCTCCCGGAATAAACCCTGATTGGTACTTGCCGTTTTCATCCAGTTTCAGATCCAAGCTAAATCCACTTTGTTCATGAAGTGCAGTGAGTTTGACGCTTGAATAGTCAATATTGGGGTGTGCAGCGTGTGGTGTGACGCCAAGCTTAATTTTTGCTGCTGCAAAGTAGGTTTCAACGCATTTCCCAAAAAACTGTTGGTTATCATTACTGGCGGTGTAACATAGTTCCAGTTGATCATTTCCTAGACGAGTCAGAATATCCAAGAATACGGGTTTATCTTTGATAAGCAGTACTCCATGCTCATTTAGTTTGACCAATTTATCAAGGTACTCTGTAGCTCCAATTGATACTTGCCCAATAGAGATATCCTCGATATATTGCGTGAGAAGGTTGCCATAGCGTGGGCTTTTAAATGAGAGCGCCAAATCAGTATCGGGTGTGATCTTATCGGGCACGCCAATAAGCTCAACGTCTTTTGTATACACTTCACTGTCATCATCAAAAATAAGTGTAAACTGATAGGCATTACCGGGAGTAATATATTGTCTTATTGAAGCCCCCTGGTGATGGATTTCCACTTCCGTGCTGCCATCTGGTAAAGGGTATTCTAACCTTAGTATTCCATTATCATTGGTTAAGCCTTGATAAACGTTATTGATTAATATTGCACCGTTATCCAGTGGCTGACCATCATCTTTAAGGGTCAAAGTTACTTGAATATCGGCCACAGGCTCATTATTTTCGATATTGACCTGAACCCAGCTATTGTAATGTGTGGCTTCTGCGGGGCATGCACTGTGCTTGATAGGGCAGTTATTAATATTCCAGTCCGTCGCGGCAAATAGCGCATTGTTAAACTTAACGATGCTGGCCCGCTGATACGTATTCTGCGTGGTCCAATCGGTAGCATTCTGGATATCGAGCCTCAGCCAGACACTGGATTGTTCTGGTAAGGTGTTTTGGGTCCAATGTGTACTCATATATAGTACTTTGTGGTATTCGCAAATATCTCCCTTGTTATAGACTTTTGTGTTGTCACAGAGTTGGATGTCCTCCAAAGCTTTTCCCTGCATTGGCAACCAGGCACTGAACATAATCAGCATTAAACTTAACGACTTCAATTCCTTTTCTCCTTGTTGTGTTAAATGTGTTCAATTGTAATACTGTAACCATATGGTCGGTCAAACTGCAAATGAATTGGCAGGAGCATTAAAACAACAAAGCCACACATAAGGGGGAGGCTCAAATCTATCACCTAATAGTATGTTGTGTAGGCTGTGCTTTTTGTGTTTTTCTATTAGCAAAATACTGAGTGTAGTAATCAGTTGAAGGTATTTATCAAATGCTGCAATAATAGCGAATAATAATTCATAGGCTTAAAGGCTTATAATAAGTCAATCAAGGAAGTGAAGTTAACGCTGAGAATTATATTGTGTATTTAGACTTATATTGCTTGATAAGCTTTCTCATAGCGATTTTAGGTGAAGAGATACAACCAAAAATGGATGGCAGTGCACCACGGTAGTCTTCAATATAGGGCTACGAGATAAATTCTTTATGGGTATCTAAAAAAATGAACATTGTGTTATGTTTGTTCGCTTAAGTCGCTGTTGTTTTGTTACTTAATAAACTTAATTATGGCTCCGGCTTTTTCCTCACCTTGTAAAAGCCGAGGCTAAACCGTGGGTGATTATCTTTTCTTGTATTTAAACGTTGATACCCTTGATTTAAAAATAATATGGATATATGAATGATGAGAATTTTATTTACTTTAGTACTAGCAGCAGGATTACTGAGCGGATGTAAAGCTACAAACAATAGCAGTCAAGTTGATACCCTTGAAGGTGAGTGGCAACTAGAACTTGAAACACTCGTGATAGGCGACCAGAAATACACTACCTTTGATGGTAAAAGTCGTGAAATGATAAAAATATTTACGGATAGCCATTTTGCGTTTTCAAGTATCGGTACTAATCGGCCTCGATTTAACTCATATCAATTAACCAAAGAACAAAAAGCGGTCGCGTTTGACAATTTTGGGGGATCGTTGGGTCGCTATAGCTACGAGAAAAATATACTGATTGAACATATTGACTACTCCAGTTTTCCAAATTACGAAGGGGTATCCATTCCTTTTAAAGTTACGATAATTGGAGACACTATGATCCAAGAGGGGGCCTACCCTCTGGTTAAGCTGGGTTTAGGGGAGCAAGATGGATATTTGCGTGCAACTTTCAAACGTATTAAATAAATAAAAAAAGCGATATAAACAAAAATAACAAGGCTAGGTGCTCCTAGTATTGTTCATCAAATAGCATGGTCTGGTTATCTACCTTTGGGTAAAAATAAAAAATTTAAAAATGATATGTAATCATATTGATGCTGTGCCAGTCGCTTATAGTAAGTTGTTACAGAGAAGGTTTATACTCGCAGGTAAAGTTTTGTTATTTTTACTTTTTTAAAAAGCGCCAAATAAAACCTTTCATTAACAGGGCTGTGTAAACTCGAGTAAATATAATGGGCTAGTGGGTTTAAAGCAAAGGGGCTGTACTTTGAAACACATAATGTTTGATATTGATGGCACGCTTGTCCAATCATATGATTTAGATTCTGAGTGTTTCACTCAAGCAATTAAAAAAGTTACGGGGTTGGATATTGATACTAACTGGTCTCGTTATGAACATGTCACAGATAGTGGGATTCTTAATCAGTTTTTCAAAGAAGAACATATTGAAAATAGTGCACTTATCTCTGAGCATATTAAGCGTGCTTTCTTATCTATAATACAAACTCTAATTGAAAATAACCCAATCCTTGAAATACCTGGTGCTCGTCAGTTTATCTCTAACTTAAAAGAAATGGATGATGTTGTCATTTCACTTGCAACTGGCGGTTGGTATGAAAGTGCTATTTTAAAACTGGAATCTGCTGGTATTGATACATCCAACATCCCCATTGCATCTGCTAATGATCATTATTCAAGAATCGAGATTATGAAAATTGCTGAAAAAAGAGCAGTTAGAGAAGAAAATGTATCGTTTACATATTTTGGTGATGGCAGCTGGGATTTGAAAGCGTGTAAAGAGCTGGGCGTTAACTTTGTTTTAGTAGGTAATAAATTAGAACATAACCAGTCAATTATGAATTTTAAAAGGCCAAGGGAAGTACTAAAGTATATTGGCCTGTAATTGATTATTAAAAGGAAGTTTATAGTTGCGCGTACCACAAATGAAGCAAAAAGGATAAAGTTTGATGTATAAAGTGGGTGTTGTATTGTTTGATGATTTCACTGATGTGGACTTTTTTCTTATGTATGACTTACTAGGTCGAACATCCGATAGTTGGACGGTGAGTATACTTGGCACTAAGCCTGAGCATAGCTCTCAACTTGGTATTACGGTGAAAACTGATGGCCATATTTCAGAAGTTGTGAGCCAAGATGCAGTGTTGCTCACCAGTGGTAAGCGGGGTATTCCAGCGGCAATGAAAGATGCTGAATTTATTTCAGCGTTAGTTCTTGACCCGACTAAGCAGCTAATTGGTTCGATTTGTGCGGGTTCCTTTATACTTTATGAGCTCGGATTATTAAAAGGTAAGCCATTGGCTACAAACCCAGATGCGAAGGCGACTCTACAGAGTATGGGAGGAGACGTTCAGGACTTACCACTTGTCATAAATGGAAACATAGCCACCGCCGGAGGCTGCCTTTCATTGGTGTATTTAATTGGTTGGTTAGCAGAGCGACTATTTGATTCAAACAAACGGAGAAATATCCAAAACCAACTGATCCCAGCTGGCCAGTTATCCATTTTTGAAGATTTGATTGCCACAACTATTCATTCAGCTGAATTGGCAAATGAACAGAGCTCAGTGTTAAGAGAGACACATAGCGCGTGACATTGTACTCTGCCTAGATTATTGCGCTATTGATGAGTACGTATATATCTTTTATATATGGCTGAAAAAAAGAAATTATTTACCCTAATCGCTAATTGGTGCCTAAATTTAAAGAGTAACAAAAAGTTCACCAATAAAGTAACCTTTTTTATTGTGAGAAATTATAACTGCATATCTATGTTTTTATTGATTATTTATTTTTGTTTGGTCTATAGTTTTTTGTTTTTAAATGTTATTTTTTTGAAATTCTACGTGTTGATTTTGTTTTTTTATTATGTGATTTTTTAAATGGATATCTTGAGTTGATATCATAAAAAAATAAGGAAATAAAAATGAAAAAATATATTGCACCATTATTGTTATTATCATCGCTGTCAGTATCTGCATCTGACGAAGTTTCTGTAAACGCTACTTCATATTATGGGCCAATTACAATTTGCCAATATGAGTATGCAGGTTCTACACCGATGTCTATGAGCAATGTGTCAGCATCTCATGTTGAAATTCAGGGGTATATGCTTACGTATCGCCATCGGGGCCATATTCAGTGTTTGGGCCCGATTCACAAAAATGGCAGAATATACACCTTTGACGCTCAATGGCATACCTATGGGCGACTTTAAGCAAAGTTAGCTTAATCTCGCATTAATGCTTAACGTGGCCATTGCCAATGGCCATGTTTATTACTTTTCTATCAGATTAAATGTAACGCTTTTTTGACGAATATTGTAAAAAGAGTCGGTACTTTAATGGGTGCTAATTAAGTTGCGTTTTTTCAGTGTGAGTTTACTTTCATAATCGGAGGAACTTTAAAACAGAGATATATTTTTGTTTATAAAAAGTGCCTGCTCAGACTGTTGTATCTCAGCTTATCCATTTAGTATGGTTATACTTTATAAATGAGCTGGCTGAAATAATTAAGCAAGTCATGTACAACATCTGCATCTACTAAATCTGAAGTGATTATCATGAGAACGCTATGATTTCCAGAAAAATTGTGCAGCCCTAGTGTTTGCTCACGGTTTATTTTTATAACACCGGCTGCATCACCTATCCCTTTTCAATTTGCCACCAACAGTATCATCGCTAGTAGAGTTAATTAAATCACATACTCCGTAGCTGGCGCCGCTACCACTTCACCGGATGTCTTCTGTCAACTGATTGTGCGGTTGCAAGTTGTCTCAACACATTTGAAGCCCTATAGATTGATGCGAGCTCTATTATGCTGCACAGTCATCTTTTGATTGGGGTTGCAGCTCCATTAAGACTGCTAACCACAACTGACTCAGCCCTAATAAGTAATCAGGTTGCTGATATACAGGTTGCGTTTCACCTCGTATCGTCGCCGCTAATACGGCAATGGCAGCCAGATTGCACTGATCTCTGTGACCCATTAACTGTTGCTTATCCATTGGGGCGAGTTCTATAGGCATATAGGTTCGCCATGATTCAGCAGGCAGACTTTGGCTTGAAGGAAACCAGCTCAAAGGGCCAGTCGTTTCACTGAGTGTTAAGGTACCGTGTTGAAACAGTGCAGAGCATTGATGGTTTAAAAAAGTAGCGCTGCCATCATCTTCAACGGACGAGAAATTTTGACATAAGATAGATACTGTGAGGTGGTCGGTTTTGAGCATAACAGGCTGAAACGCCATTGGTTTACCGCTGTATTTGATGACTTCTAGTCCTTTAAAGCCACCGAGTGCGCGGCCTAGTAGATCAAGTGCTGAATAGAGAGTTCTTAGGTTGGCACCCATAGCATAATGCATACAGCTAAACCCTTGCTGATACGCGTTTAGGATTGATTGTAAAAATGCCTGTGGAGCATACAGATCGGCAAAGTGCCCATTAACGTGAAAATAAACCTGATGCTGCTTGGCAAGTGCCAATGCTTCTTTGACAAACGTAGGATCAACAGGGTGCTCACATAACACAGAGACGCCGCGCTTTAGGAGCGATAACACAATGGCTTTTCCTGCTTCGCCGGATATTGCTACACACGCAATATCAATGGTTTCAGATGGTACCTTGGTGACATCATTGTAGTAGGGGACACCCAGTTGATGTGCAATTTGTTGAGAATGCTCACTACCTTTTGACAAGACACCTACGCACGTGAAGCTATCTTGTGGAAGCTGGGTTAATGCGCGAATATAAGTGGAACCATAATGTGTACCACAAACGAGTACTTTCATAATATTATCCTTTTTTAAGCAATTGGGTGTGGTTCTTTATTAACAGGGCGCCCTTGTAATAACTTGCGCAATCTTGGGTTATCTACCCGTTTGAATTGCTCACCAAAGTGAATGGGCTGCATATTGACACCAATAGCACGAGCTACTCTAAACGGACTAAGTGCCATATCAGGAGAGGTCACATCCACAATGGCGATTTGTATGCCTGCTGCATCTAGGCGTTGCTTAAGTTGATTGACATGTGTGATCACATCATATGGCCAGTCTTCTAGCGTTTTGGCCTCGCTGAATGGGCGGCGCATAAAGTCAAATGCAGCGAGTTTGCTTTTACTAAAATAATAAGCGGCATGATCTTCCAGACTGGTTACATCACTGACCTGCTGAGGGATTTGCTGTCCTGAACGCATCAGCTGGCACAGGTAAGGCATTACATGCCCTTGCTCCAGCAGCGCTTTTCGCATTGCAACCTTGATGTCGCCGTGAGTGGCTAAAGCCACGGAAGCTGCAGGGGTACGGTAGCCATCTCCCAGCGCCAGACATACGACCGTTGGCACATGTAACCCAACATCCAGTAAATAGCACTCTAGTTCAACGCCTAACTTCGTTAAGTCCTCAATCATAACGCGCATTTTGCCTTGATTAAGCGTTTCGTAGCTAAGACGTTCACACGGTAGCTGAGCATACCAAGTTAGCATCATAGCGTCGCGTTCAATGAGTTCGTAACAGGCTCTGAGCGCGGCATCATCATTGTTCTGACCGGCTGCCAGCCCGTTTGAAGACACTTGACTAAACTGCTCTTTATAAGGGCAGGCAAAGTTAAAGTAGCTGACCAATGCTGGTACCCAAACAGATTCATTGGTTGCCAGCCAGCTACCGCGACACCAGTGTATCTTTTGTTTTCTATGCCATTTGTGAAATGGGAAATTGGGTGTACTGTATTGCTTGTTTGAATACAGAACCAAAGTATCAGGGTCAACATAGTGACCATTTAACTGGCTAATTGAGGCGTATTTTAAATCACTTAATTGGTATCTGGCTGCTGAATAGCGCTCGAGTGCCTCACCGACGGCACTGATGTGTGCTGAAATATGATCTAACCCTTTGCCTGAGCCGACCTGACCTGCCGCTCTTGGGTCAAATTCGCCCTCAGTAAATGAAGATACCCCGGCAGATGCGGTTATTGGAAAGTCAGGTAAATGCGGCGCATGCCCAGTAAGCTGACGGACGATCCCAGTTACCGGGTCCACCCAGCCTTCAAATAGAGATGTAAATTGTTCAACATCTTGGAGTTGATTTAGGGGATTTTGAGCAGATTGAGTGTCACGATGCATGGATAACGCATGGTTATTTGCATGGTTATGATCAAAGCCACATACATCACACCAAGGAATAGGAATAATGGCATGCTTTTCAGCTTGGTGTGTGACTAGATTTTGCACCATCACACGTGATGACAGCTCGCTTTCGCTATAGCCCCAAAGAATTTTTAACGCTTCCATAGCAAGCTGCTGACCTGTGATGGCTGACATAGGAGTGAGCATACTGCGGGCACGACCGTCACGATTATTTTTATGGTTCTTTTCTAACTCGTGCGCAAGCTCACCGTGTTGTTCTGTACCCAACTTTCTGAGTCTTAAGCAGTTCCAGCATGAACTAAAGGTAGCATCGTCTAAATTGACCAAGGGGCCTATCCAACTCTCCAGACCGTCTAAGTGGCCATAGAGTGTTTTAATCTTGTGTTGGTGCACATATTCAGAGACTTTATGCGACCAAAAGTGAGCATCTTTACTGAACGTGACAATGGTTAAATCCCAATCATTTGACGGACTGCCTAAGTGGTTGGTATCGCTTGTGAGCTCGGAGTAGCTGATCTGCATCCAAGGGTTACGCTGTTGCAGTGCCGCTGCAAATATCTGCGCTCTGGGTTTACCAATGTCTTGCGTTGTGAGAAAACGGTGACATGTTAAGTCGTCGCTGGTGATGTTTTCTTTATCTAATAAATGAATATGGCCGACACCTGCTGTGCCCAGCTCTTCCAGCAGAGTGATTGCCCAGGGTTCAAGGCCTATAACGAGTATTCGGCAGGGCTCAAGAGAATATATTTGGTCTTGACTATGTGGTTGTTGGTTAGCTTGCTGCCAAGGGCGTAAAAATCGAGCTTGCACTAAACCCGGTGGCTTGAACTCGAGCTGTTCAGAGACTTCTTCTAACAGACCATACTGGCTGAGCATTTGCAACACTGCCTCAATACTCGCATCTGCATATTCAGGCAAGCGGGTGCAGATTTCAGCCTGTGTCAGTTCGCCTTTCAATAATGGTAGGATTTTTTCAACAAAGTCTGATGTATCTCGACCGTGGATCTGGAAGTCTCCCAAATCTGAACTTAATAGTACACCGTTGCTATTGGGGTTGATACTCGCAGCCGGTGTTAATTTTAGCTTTTTCATAAATTAAACATCCAATTTATTAAGACACGCCCCGCATAAAGCGGGGAGTGTCAATTACTGCGCTAGCCGCCGGTGCTACATGGCGTGCAAGTTACACATTGGTAACCCTGCACACACTGCTGGGTAGATTGAGCGCATTGGTAAGTGCATTGAGTGCATTGATGGGTGCACTGAACGCATTGAGTTGCACATTGATAGCACTGAGCACAGAAGTTCACCACACATGGATAGCAGGTATCGCATTTAGTGATATGTGTACACTGCTGGCAATGTGCTTTTTGCTCCGTTTGACACAAAGCACAGAAATTCACTATGCACGGATAGCAGGTATCACATTTGGTAACTGGCTCACATTGTTGGCAGAAATTCACTATACATGGATAGCATGTTTCGCACTTGGTGGTAGTGGTACATAGTTGGCATTGTCCATTTTGACCCGGCTGGCACATCACGCAGAAAGTCACAATACATGGATAACAAGTATCACACTTGGTGACAGACTCGCATTGCTGGCATTGCGTAATTGTACAGGGGTAACAATATACACATTGGGTGATTGGAGCGCATTGCTGACAGAAATTCACAATGCACGGGTAGCAAGTATCGCATTGAGAGATAGGGGCACATTGCTGACATTGTAGATTTTGGCCTGGTTGACACAGTGCACAGAAATTGACAATACAGGGGTAGCAGGTGACACAGTTGGTGACAGGTTCACACGTAACGCACTTATAGTTTGCTTCACATTGTACGCAGGCAACACATGGTGTTGGTGGGCCTAGTGGCTGGTAGCTGGTACCAACAGGCGCACAGGTTGAGCATAGCGTGATAGTACAAGGGACACATAAGATAGTAGGTGCGGCACATGGCGCACACGGTGTGCAGTAATAACATACAGCACAGTCTGCGATGCCGCATGGGTTGCAGCGTGCTTCTAATGCTTTGACTTTAGAGGTGAGCTCAGTTACTTGTAACTGAAGTTCTTTGATAGCTTGTTCGCTCATCGTACTTTCCTTAAGTTAAGTTTATTGTGTTATTTGGTATCACATACCAAATACAACCTAGGTTTATTGCTTGCCGAATACGTCACAAATGGCAAACATGACGTCTTGAAAAGACGTATTAAACACATTCCAGTAGGGTATTTATTGCACTTTAAATAGGGTGTTAGCCGTTATATGTGGAAACGTATAGCAGCTCCGTTTACTCGGGTCTTTGCTGTTTGCCAAGCTAAACTCCAAGGTAATATCCTGACTGTACTGGAGCATATTCTGGCCATTAGATAGTTGTTCTAACCACAACGTAGTTTTGAAGCGAGGTACATTAGAGTGCGCTTGCATAAAAGGCGTATTGGCGATATTGCCATCGGCATGTGTGTCTACATCCAGCACCGTGGTGTCAATCACGCCTATACCTTGTTGGTAAAGGCTATCCAAAGCAATTTGCAGCACAATGTTGGGATTAACATTGGGGTTTTCAGGAATGTCGGTACCGTAGGGGGCTTTAAAACTAGCGCTATCAGTCGCAGGCAAGGCGCTTGCTACAGGGATGTTGGGCGCCCCCCTAAAGCAATCGTGGCCTCCTATTGCTAAAATAGAGTTCCCGTGGGGTACAGACACTTGTTTTACGATGGTGCGGTTTTTTGCTTGCTCTGGGAGCGGGTTAGGGGTATCCGGCACCCATGGTCTTTTGTTCAGTGTACCTTGTCCCTGACGGGCCGTGACTTGATGTAACCAGCTGCCATTCTCAGCATGCACCAGCTCATCTTTTTGCGGCCCATCGGCAAAAAATACCCTTTGTGAATAAAAAATGGTGTAGGCATCTTGCTCGTAATTACCCGCACGATTTGCCACCTTGCCCTGAATAGCGCTAAAAGTCATCACTTCGTAGTAGGACATATTTTTTAATATAAATCCGTTTGGGGCATTATCTTGTGGGATCGGCATTACGTTAAACCCGCCATATCGCGTACTCACCCAAGTACCAATTAACCCAGCTAATGGCCCAAGCCTTGCGAAGATGTCACAGTTTTGGTCGCCACCACCGGCAGCGATTAGCGGTACATTAAAGTCCGGAACAAATTGCGGCTGTTGCGGGTTAGTTGCATTGTCTGTGCAGCTGCTAAGTTGTTGTGGGATGCATGAGGCGCAGCGTAATATGGCGCTGTGCGTATCGGTTTTAGAGCATTGTTTGTTTAGATCTTCAAATGCAGATTGAAGTTGCGCAATTTCGACTTGCAATTGCGCAATGGGGTCTTGCTTACTCATGGTTTACTTTCCTTGCTTTATAAAAATCAACGGTAGATTAATTTTCAAACAAGTTTTGAGCGTATCAGCAAGGTTTACTAAATGTTATTACATCCCGTTACACAAAACGTTTAATATGTCATGTATGTTCTGAGAGACTCTGTGTTTCTGTATAGTGAATGTGAAGACTTACTTCTTCCTTAATTTTTGTTAAATATAAGCTACTATTTGCATTTAGTATAAAATCCTCCCCCATTTTATTGGTGTATTTTGTGTTATGAGTTTCGTTTATCGTGGTAAAAAACAGAATAATTTTAAGAGGTGTTGAATTTGTTTATGAATACTTTAGCAAAGTATTTTAAAGGAGGGGCCTGCTGTGTTTGATTGACTATTCAAAAATGTGTGCTGATAGGGCGTGAGTACTGAAGGCTGTTAGAATAATGTTGCGATAAACCTATGCGGTATAAACTTTATCAAGTGTATTTAATGTGCTGTATGCATAATGACTTCTTAAGATACATACTTGGCATCGACATATTGATTAAACATTTCTTGTTTCCCCTTTTAATTGATAAATAACATGGCTTGCTACATCGCTTTTCCATAATATCCGCTTTGAAGATAGTTCAATATGGAGCACGTCTCTTGAATTTCCTCCTGTTGTAGGTGTTTAGATATAAATTTATTGTTTATAATTTGGTGACAACCTCTTAAGTTATTGTTATGTTTGATGCAATAAATTGTCTATATGAACAGCTGCTGCTATCAAGGGGATTGGGTCAAATCTAAGTTTCACCAAGGTAGATTTTTTTCAAATTAACGAGTTGGCATATGCAATATTTGAGCAGTAGGTGCATAACAATTTAGTGTATTAAATTACTGCGTCGTTGCACTGACTACTGCTTTATAAATCAATGGAAATATATAAAATTATGAGCTTTGGCAAAAAACATTCAAAAATGCGCTGGCCATTTCGGCTTCTAGCTTTTTTATTCTGTATTAGCGGTATTTCTGCGCTCGTATCTGAAGTTAATGGTTTCATATATGCTCAGGCATCTTTTGTTGATATTTTGATTGTTACTTGCCTATGCATTTTTACTTTCGCTGCAGGTACCACTGCATTAACTGGCCGTGTTTCAGCTTGGTTTGTGTCAACTAAGAAAGCGTAGGAGCATGTACAAAAAAGCGTTAAAGAACTCTTTGTTCGTCTAAGTTAGTTGTACAATTAGACGAACAGGAAATACGTATTAGAATGAAAAATAAATAACCAAGATGCGGCCATTCCTTCGGTATTGCTGACTTATTTACTCCACATACAGAATTTGCATTGTTAAGTTCAATGCGTAAATCAAAAGCGTTCACAATCATGGTGGCGGTTTTCATATTATCGTTTGTTCTTTTTTTTATTCTTTATATTTAAAATGGTTTCTTAATTTGCTGTTTGTATTATATAAAGCTGAGAAGCTATTAATTTAACAATCCTTGTACGCAAAAATAAAAGGGTTGGGCTCGTTTTTTTTAACTGGTTAGGTGAATCTAGGTATAGAGGTGGTTAAATGGAGTTATTTGGTGTCGAAACCAACATGTTCGTAAATAAGAATAAAAAAGAGTTTAAAAAGCTGAAGCCAGTTTTTGAAGAGTGGCTTAAACTTAACCGTGACTATATTGAGCTTACAAAAAGCGGTGATAACCTTTATTGGTATAACGAGCGCTCTAATATTAGTGCACTTGCCGGAGCTGTTTGGCGCAGAGGTGGGTTTGCTCAGGAGGAGTTTTCTTCTGAAAAGGGAGCAGAGTCTGAAAGAAAGATGGGCAGGATTGATCTGTATTTTCACTTTCAAGGACAAGATGTAATCTGTGAAGCTAAACATTTATTTCTATATTTGCCCGAAGGTAATAGGAAGTGTTTAAAGTCAAAAATTGAGAATTGCCTGAATTCAGCCTTTAATGACCTGAAAACGACAACAGCAGCCACTGATTACGAAGATATCGGATTAGCTTTATCTTTTGTAGTCCCCTATTTTTTTGATGGAAAAGAGGTTGACGCAACCGAGTCAGAATTAGAGGCGGCGCTTAAAGAGTTAGATTGCTCGTTCTATGTTTCCTTCAAAACACTCATGGAGGATATAGTAGATGATAATGATCGTGTTTTTAACTCAGTGATCCTTGTAGGAAAACTCGCCTAACAAATTATTTTATATAATTGTAAGTTTATAAGCCCCTAAAAAAGGGGCTTATAAAGTCATCAGCTATTAAACAATAATCCCAGGGATCTCCTTGCCAAATCCAAGGTCAACCCCGCACTCTTTAGCTGCTGTATGCAGCACATCATGTTGGTTGTAACCTGACCCCATATTACTGACTATGCCTCGGTTTATACGTGCGCCGCCGCCAGCAATAAGGTACGAGCATGGGTTGGCTAGTAAAAAGTGGTCTTATCCTTATTCCACACCTAGATTTTTCTTGTTTTACAAAATGAAAATATTCTTAAGTGGAACTTATGTCTTTCACATTGTGAGTTTTTGACGGCTTTTATTTGTAAAATAAGTTTCGGCATTTGAAATGCATTGCATTGATTAACTTATCTTATCTTTTAAAAGTGCGTGTTCATTTTTAGTATCGCTTTTAGTATGTTCATAGGCAATTAACTTTATAGGATATAAAAGTATGCAGGTGCTGGGGTTATTAGCTCTAAACCTGCAAAGAACTAAAAGCACAAAAAACACACAGCTAGGGCGTTGACAAAAAAACACATTAATATAACTTTTTATTACCAATTGAAAGGGATTGGATTTGAAATGAAAAGGATTGGATTGGATTGGATTGGATTGGATTGGATTGGATTGGATTGGATTGGATTGGATTGGATTGGATTGGATTGGATTGGATTGGATTGGATTGGATTGGATTGGATTGGATTGGATTGGATTGGATTGGATTGGATTGGATTTGAAATGAAAAGGATTGGATTTGAAATGAAAAAGTTACGACTGACCGTATTTATACTTGCAGCATTACTGAGTCATAGCACGCTCGCACATACCAACAGCCAGATTGGTGAGCAGGCAATGGCTGAATTTAAGGAAATGCAGGTGGCATTTGGTGAAGGCGCTAAAGCATTGGGAATAAGTGTTGAGCGCTATGCCAATGTCGCCCAGAAGTATGAGCGCTTTATGACCAAACTGGCTGCACCAGCTGGCTATCACGACAGTGGAGTGCCTGATGATATCTTGCCTTTTGATCAGATCCCTGCGGTACAGGAAGCAGCGTACCATGCCGAGGGCTATTCCCCAGAGTTTGAAAAACGCCTCAGAGCCGAGATAAACCTAAATGATGCCCGCTTAGCCACATACTTGGGACTGACAACTGAGCAGCTTCATCCGTTTATTAAACAGTATGCTCAGTTTGTGATGGATGGCAGAGTGATGAGCGACAACATGCTAGGCAAAGGTAATTCCTCCATCAAGGCCATGGAAAGGTACGAGTATAGGTGTCGTTCAGAATGCGGTAGCTTTGGAATGACTAGCTTGGATTATCTTCAATTACGAGAAGGACTGAGAGCACTGCATTCAGGTGGCTACTATACCGATGTTAAAGTTGTTACGAAAAATCGTGATGGCACTCACCATGACACAGCTATCTGGCGCGTGCGTATGGATGGGATGATATGGCGCAATCGCGCTGCAAATTGCGACAGCGAGATTGGTTGCCACCAAGAACCGTAGTTACTCTAGTGAGCCTTTTATATTAAGCTCGAAAAGCACTGATATATTTGTCGTCGACCTCTGATGATAAATTAATAGCGCGGTGAACGCCGTGCTTTTTTATGCACAGAAGATAAGTATTAACTGAAGTAGAGCAGCTACTTGTATCAGAGTTGATTGAAAAGTGGCGAGCGAGACTGTATGACATTAGCTGGTACATGAAAAACCTCAGCGAGTGCATTGTGCAGAAGGTAGGTAAGGAAGACGGTATAAACCATAAGCCCCTAAAAAAGGGGCTTATAAAGTCATCACCTATTAAACAATAATCCCAGGGTTCTCCTTGCCAAATCCAAGGTCAACACCACACGTTTTAGCAGCTGTATGCAGCACATCATGTTGGTTGTAACCTGACCCCATATTACTGACCACGCCTCGGTTGATACGAGCGCCGCCGCCAGCAATAAGGTACGAGCATGGGTTTGCAGAATGTTTATCTGCGTCTCCCATGTCTGCAAAAAATGATGTGAAATGGTATAAGGGGGCTGGCTAGTAAAAAGTGGTCTTATCCATATTCCACACCTAGATTTTTCTCGTTTTACAAAATGAAAATATTCCTAAGTGGAACTTATGTCTTTCACACTTTGAGTTTTTGACAGCTTTTATTTGTAAAATAAGTTTAGGCATTTGAAATGCATTGATTCACTTGCCTTTTTAAAAGTGCCTGTCCATTTTTAGCTTACTTCAAATTCAATAGGTCAAGTCCATAAATAATACTTTGCTTTATGATTACATAACCAGCTGCACATCGGTTAGAATGAAGGCATCTTGGATATGTTGTTTCGCGCTTTTATCCCAGCCTTGTAATTAGGCTTTAATAATCCCAATGAAAACAAACATTTTTATACTATTAACAACTATTATAACCATCACTTTTTTTTGGCAAGCTGAAACTTATAAAGACAAAAAAAAAGTTGTAAAGATCAGCGAGTTTGTGCCTGCATTTAACGATTGGGAATGCGGCTATCAGAACATTGCTTCTTGCACCATAGTGTTTGAAGTTATTCCCACCAAAACGTTTCAGGTGAAGGGAATTCAGTATACTAAAGACTATATGGCTATAAAAATCATTCAAAAAGGAAAGGTCGGTTGGGTTATAAATGGAAAAGGTGTTGAAGTGTATAATCCAAACGATACTTAGCCAGTTCTCCATTAATTTTTTTGATAAAAACAAATTCCCCACCTAATCAAAGTCAATCACTAGGGACGATAAAAGATATCAGACAATCGTTTTTTTGTTAAAAGTGCCATGAGTATATGTTGTGTTTTGTCGCTTATCTATTTATGTTGATATGTTACGGTTATGCAAAAACAGTTGTAGGTGAAAATGTTAGCTGGAACTCTGAGTATGGAAAGAATTTTAATTTTAATTGCATTGTAGCTACCTTTAATGGCCAATGCATGTACAGCAAATTAATAAGCCCCTAAAAAAGGGGCTTATAAAGTCATCACCTATTAAACAATAATCCCAGGGATCTCCTTGCCAAATCCAAGGTCAACACCGCACGCTTTAGCAGCTGTATGCAGTACATCATGTTGGTTATAACCTGAGCCCATATTACTGACTACGCCTCGGTTGATACGTGCGCCGCCGCCAGCAATAAGGTACGAGCATGGGTTTGCAGAATGTTTATCTGCGTGTCCCATATCTGATGTTTCTAGTACGACGGTGCTATCCAGTATGCCTGCCGCTTTCAGCTTTTGGATTAAGTACGCACTTAGGCTACCCAAGTGGCTACGCATTTCGGTGTAATACGGATAGTTTGGCTGGCCGTTGCTCCCGCCATGAATTGCATTGTGATAGTGGCCTTGGAAATTTAATTCAGGAATACGGAACTCCGCCTGATGGTTACCAAATGCCAACGATACTGAGCTGGTCAAGTTACATTGCAGGGCAGCTACGGCAATATCTGCTTGCAAACGGGCTTGTTGACTGAAGGTATCAAAGGTTAAAGGAAACTCAGTGTTATCCGGTGCGATACCGCAAGATACGCCGCCGTATAGGTCATCTAAACGGCGCTGAGTATCTGAAATCGCATCGAGGTGGTCATTCATTCTTTGTATTTCATAACCGGCCAATCGGTTTTTAATCGCATTGGCCGCCGACATATGCGCATTCATGATAGGCGTTTTACTATTGCTGCCTTGTGCACTGCCGAACACCATTTTAAAAACGGTGAACGGGTTTTCTTGGAACGGCAAGTGGTTGCGATTGTCCTTGGTTAACTGCCCTTGACCATTGCTGTGCACACCCAAATTAAGATAACGAAACGGCAAGTTAGGCCCAAGTGCATTACCCATGGTCACGTCATAGCTATCGCTGCCCCAGTTTTGTGCCAGCAAAATTGGCATTCGGCCATGTCCTGCGTTGGAATGTGACATGTTGACCATAAAGTTACATTCTGTTTTGACCGGTTCATAGCCTGCGGACATCACGCCCAACTGCATATTTTCACCGCTACCAGTTGGGTTCCAAAGAGATGATATGGACCCGCCGGGTATATAAATGGATACGGTTTTATTTGGCAGCCCTGCGGTTTGCGCATCTGCATCTCTGGCAAACAACAGGCCCGATACTAATGGCGAAGTGCGGATCAGGGCGGTAGAAATCCCCGATGCCATAAACACTTTTAATAGTCTACGGCGCGACATCATCATGTTATTTAAATGTTCATCTTTCATTTTATTAACCTTCTGTATTGTGACCCGCACTATTCATTTCTGGACCAAGCTTTGCGATAACGGACAGATTTCAATGAACCAAACTTCTCCAACATGGCTCTTGGGCTGTTTTGCATCATGGCATCTGTGAGCGTGTCTATTTCGCACATGTAACCGACTTTTTCTGTTTCGGATAGGCGTCTATCTTCGTCGCTGGTTGGGTCGAGTGAGTCGTGACCCACGCCCATGACGTAGCGGAACATTTGCTGTGGCAAGCAACTTTGCGCTGATGACAGATCCGAGATCACGGCACCTAGTTGCTTGGCGCCATTAAATGGGATGGACTCACTGACTTCTGCGTATTTCTCGGGGGCGAATAGGGTACCGGATGCATCTATGGTATTACCATTGTTGTCTGCACTTCTGATTTTGCCCACGGCATCAAAGTCTTCCATGCCGAATCCCATTGGGTTGATATACTTTTCGTGACAAGCAGAGCAAGGCTGACCTTCTGTTAAGCTGTGATACTTAAGCTTGTTAGTGGTTGATGGGTCTTGCAACATATCAGAGAGTTCAGCCAGTCTTTGTTCTCTGGCTTCAAAGGTACCTGCTGGTGGATCGGGTTGATCTTGGCACAGCATACGGCGGCGCACGCGTACTGAGCGCAAAATAGGGTGTGACTCGGCAACCTCAGCCCAGCGCGCCATAAATGCCCCATTGGCTAAGATGCCACCACGTTCAGTTGTATCGACTTTTTGTAACTCTTCGCCAGTAACACCTGCAATATTGTAGTGCTCTGCAAGTAACTGATTAACGAAGGTGAAGTTTGCAGTATAAAGCGAGCTGAACTTCTCATCAGGTTGGGTCATGATGTACGAGAAGGTCTCGTTCATTTCTGCTTTCATGGCTGGGACCAATTGTGCAAAACCCGGGTAGACGGTTTGATCTTTGGTTGCCACTTCTAAATTACCTGTGCCAAGCCAACTGCCAACAAAGTCACCAAGCACAGACTTAGCGCTGTCAGCTAGACGGTTAGCGTGGGCAATGATGTTGGCTTCATCACGAAGCTCATCACGCTCAGCGGCTTGCCAGAGTTGCTGGTCAGGTGTTGAACCCGTGAATGTGTATGACAAGAAAGTCGCCATTTCCCATGATGTTAACTCGAAGGCATCTGCATCAAGTTCTGAGTTATCAGGATTAGGTTCACCTAATTCGTGGCGATAAATAAATTGCGGTGAAGACAGTAACCCTTCTAAGGCGAGTTTCATACCTGCTTCAATATCCCCACTGTGGAAAAAGCCCGTTGCTATCAATCTGTAGTTTTGTGCTTCATCTTGTGTCAATGGGCGACGGAAGATTTGCGGTGCAAGTTCATCCACTAAGCGATTTGCACAGTCTTCATTAACCGCATCGCAGTTTAGCGCAGGTGAAAAGTTATTCTCAGCGGCCCATTGTGAAAGCTCTTCAGCTACTAACAAGTAATTACTGTAGTTAGAAGGTTGCACGCTAGCATGGGTATTGTTGATGAAAAAGCCAATTTGAGAGTCTGGGGATAAGCCATCAGATACCTCAAAATTAACACCAAGCAAGTCTTCGACCGTATTTTGGTACTCAGTTTGTGTTAAAATCTTCAGCTGTCTTGCCCCATATGCCACGGGGGCAACACCGACATCACAGGTCAAAGGTGCAGGCCAAAGAGTTTGCAGATACGCTGCGATATCTGCTGCACATTGCTCATCACACGCACTTGGTGTGCCATAAGGCATGGTGGTGACAATGGTATCAATCATGGTTTGTATATCTCGTTCAGTATCAAGCGCTGGGAATGACCCTAAGCCGCCTGCTTCTGAGCCGTGACAACCTGCACATCCCGTTTGATATAGTTGCATACCTCGGGCGACAGGATCTGTTTGAGTGACAACGATACGCTCAATATTACTTGGTTCTGAAGGTACTGAATTGTTGAGTGCAATGACCTTGTAATCGAACTCGCCTGATTCAGGTAGCCCTGATTCATAAAAGCTTGAGTTTGATGCCAGCTCAGCAGCCGTTTGCCAGCGTCCATCCAAGCTTTTAAAGCGCACAAGATAGTCGGTTTCGTTATTGCTGTTATCACGCCAATTCAATTGCGCCTTGGCATCGATTGACAGCACACTTGCACTGAGCTCTGTGGGAGCCGCTGGCTTTTCTGCCATAGCAACTGGCTCAAAACTGTCTTGCTCGGCAGCCAAATAAGTCAGGTTGAAATAGACAGGTACAGATTCACCAATACTTGAGAGGTTGGCAACAATACGCAAAGCTTCTATGCCGTAGTCCATTTCAAAGCTTTTACTGTCGATGATCATGGGTGAAAGCGTGCTGACATTGACGTTACCGGAAGCAAGTTTGACAACCTGCACATCAAGCGTCATCTGATGATTGATGCCATGTAAGCTCATTTCACCAATCACATTTTGAATAACTGGCTGGCCAATTTCTAAATTACTTAACAATGCATTGTCTATTTGAGCACTGAAGTAAGCGACAGGCAGTAAATCTGTCTCAAAGAGTAAGTCTAAAATTCGACTGTTTCTGATATCCACACCAGTCGAAACGGTACTTAGATCAACGGCCAGTTTTACGTTACCTTCGGCATCGATACTGCCAGACAGGGCGGGGGCTTCATTGTTTTGTGTAACAAACTGATTTAACTCTGCAACATGATCTTTTTTTACTGATACATAACTCAGTAAAGACGCCGTGCTATCAAGTTGCCATAATCCCGTTTCAGTTACATCATCCGGTGGCGTGGTGGGCTCTGAATTCGTGCAAATATCACCACTTAAGGTCATGGTGACATCACCAGTTAAGCCGTTTTTATTGGCGACAAAGCCTAAACCAAATGACTGATTGGCGTGTATGGTATGGCTTTGTGACGAAATGGTACAGCCTGCATCATGGCAGTTGAAATCACCATTCCAGCTATTTTGCAGTGAAATACCTTGATCCCATGTAAGTTCGATGAACCAATTATTGAGATCCTGATCTGACTGGTTATCAATGACAATCTCTGTTTTAAAACCATTGTTCCAATTGTCTGGAATAGTGAAGGAACACTGTGCAGCTTGAACAAAAGAGGCACTGGTTAGTAGGCTTAAACAGGCAGCGAACTTAGCGATTTTAGGTGTATGAGACCAAGTATCAGTCAAGGTAAAAAAGCGTGTTAAATTATTGCGTTTCATCTTCTTTCCCTCCTATTGCTGCGCTTCAAAAACAAGGTTAAAACTCACGGGCACTGCGTAACTGATCACCGATAAATTTGCCAATGTTCTGAGTGTTTCAATACCAGACTCTAAACCAAAATCTGTGGCGTCTAGCACAATTGGTGTTAGGGTTTGCACCATAATTTTATTGTTTGCAAGACGTCGAATAACGACATCAGCGTTCACTTCTTTTATAACGCCAGTGAGGTTGAGTGTGGTTGAGATGGATTGCATTTCAGTGCTACCAATAGGAAGTGCAACGAGTGCAGCATAATCAATGGCAAGCAGGGCTTCGGCGGTTGGGAATGACTCGGTATCGAATAAAAATTCTTTCATTCTGCCATCACGGGTGTCGTTATCGGTATCTACACTGCTCAGGTCAATGGCTAATCTTGCTACCCCTTCAGGTGTAATACTGCCACTGATATTGTTAAATGTATGTGATTCAACGAGGTGCTGTTTTTTGGTCGATACAAAGTAAAGATGAGAGCTTTGTGGGTCTAATACAAATGGTGCGCTGATTGGTGGCGCCTCAGGTTCTGAAACTTGAATAGTGACTGGATCGCTGACTGTGCTTATAACACCGTCGTTGACCGTTAACGTGACGCTAAATGTGCCTTCTTCTTCATAAATATAAGTAGGGTTTGGCTCGCTTGAAGTCTGTCCGCTGCCAAAATCCCAGCTAAATGTGAGTGCATCATCGTCTAAATCAGAAGATTCATCGCCTTTAAAGTTTATCGTTAGTGGGTAATCACCGGATGTAGTAGAGGCCGATGCAACTGCTAATGGCGCGTGATTAATATCACCGTCTAATGAGCATAAACCGCCAAGGGAAGGAATTGCTGGTGTATCATTTTCTTGTGCTTTTTGGGCGTTGAAGCCAAAATTTAAACTCTGGCCTGGGTTTATGGTGCTGTTGTAATTTTCATTGATGATTTCATACGGGTTATTGCCACTATGCCTAGCATGCCAAACGCCTGTCAACTTGGTGTTGTCTGAAAATGCCATGAGTACTTTCCAGTTGGAAATAGCAACACTTTCTGTATTTGTGATAGTGACTTTGCCACGAAATCCTGAGATCCACTCTTGTTCAACTTCAAAAGTACATTGTGCAGACTCAGGCTGAGCTTCATTAATAGTCACTGCTATGGGCGCCGCAGGGTAATCGTTCACTCCGTCTTTGATGGTCAATAAAACAGAGTAAGCGCCAGCTTGCTCAAAGGTATGCTGAGGATTTATTTCATTGGAGGTCTGTCCATCACCAAATTCCCAGTGGTAGCTCACATTATCTGACGGTAAATTAGTCGCCTCGCTGGTAAAGTTGATTGTCGCAGGCGCCGTGCCTTGGTTGTTAGACGCTGACGCAACGACCTTAACATCATTATTTTGTGAGCCTCCTTCACAAATACCAAATAATCTTGGTGTGGTAACGGCTTGCCCATTGCTCTTTTTGACGTTAAAGCCAAACGCTTTGGATGAGCCCGGCTGAATGGTGCTGTTCCAATTAAGGTTGCTAAATTGATATGGACTATTACCACTTAATTGGGCGCGCCAAGCATTGTTAATCGATTCGCCTTGGTTAAACTCTAATCCAACTTCCCAGCCGTTTATGGCCGAGTCAGTATTGTTAAACACGGTGACCTCTGCGGTATAGCCACTTTGCCATTCATTTTTTACATTGAACTCGCATTGTGCAGCTAAGCTGTGTATTGGGTGCCCCAAAACCATTAAACAGAGGCCGATTTTTAAAAATCGGTGCTGCTTGCTGTTGTATCTATGTTGTCTCATGAAAATTCCCCGAAACATTGCCATTTGACATGTTATTTCCCTGCTGTTCTTCATTGAACAGGCATTCGACCAGAACTTACAGGCGGCAATAGCTGATGCAAAAATCGGGTATGAGGAAAGACCAAGTGTTGGAGGTATGACATCACATGTCAAAGACGTGAATACCGATAGGCTACGCAATGCGCATACAAAACAACAGTATGCACATTGTCACCATTTTAAGCATTGGCATTCAGCAACCCCGCTATCTTAGTTTTCACCTTAGACCGGAAGCTTTGCGTCCCTTTCTTTCAAAAGGTTTGCTATTTTAAGCCTGTCAAAGGAACTTAGCTTAAAACCGTCATAACCGCAAAGCATCAACTGCAACTTTCACAGTATTTGCACATTTCACCTTAAAATGCTTTGTAAAGTCATACAAAATCCTCAGATTTTATCTAATAAGTTTATATAAATTAGTACCTTGCACTAAAGTAGTATTGTGAATGCACAATTTGAAATGAGGGGAGGATTGTGCACACCTACAGAGCAAATAGACACATTCAGTAATGTTATCAGGAGGAGGTTAAGCTGCTTGCAACCCACAGCCAGCATTGTGTCTTTTTTGGCATCATTAACGTTAAAGACTCTTCAATTGCCTCATCTTCCAATAATATTCAAATCTAAGATCAACTCATCGAGCATGGTTAGGCTTCAAAGCTTGGCTTCGGTAGCTAATTACTTACTAGGGGCATATTAGCGCGAATTGACTAGTGCTTAAGTTGCAATAAAAGCACAATCCGAACTGTCTTTCGGTTTAAAAGCGATCAAATGTTAGTTAAATGTTTACTGGTGATGTATTATTATTTTGTATCGTTCCAAATTATAAGGGGTGAAATGAAAAAAATAATATTTGATACAGATCCGGGCATTGATGACGCGATGGCACTGCTTTTGGCACACGCTTGTTCGGATATTGAATTGGTTGGTATTACGACTACTTTTGGTAATGCAAGCATAGAAAATACCACACGAAATGCGCTTTATTTAAAACAACAGTTCGGTATGTCTGCTGAAGTCGCTAAGGGGGTTAACATCCCACTAGATCAAGTGAAAACAGAGCCCGCCACTCTCGTACATGGTGAGAATGGGCTGGGCAATATCGAAATACCTAAAATTATAAACACGCAGATATCACCGCTTATTGCACATGACTACCTTATTGAAACAATTAAAAATCAACCGGGAGAGATCACGTTAGTTGCGGTAGGTCGTCTAACAAACTTGGCGATGGCAATTGAAAAAGCGCCTGAAATTGGCAAGTTAGTGAAAGAAGTCATCATTATGGGCGGTGCATTTGGACACAATGGTCATACCGGAAATTTGACACCATTCGCAGAAGCGAATGTGTATGGCGATCCGCTAGCTGCAGATATTGTGATCAATGCTGACTGGCCAGTCACGCTCATAGGATTAGATGTCACGCAACAAACTTTGATGTCAAATGCGTATTTAGAGAAGTTGAGAGTAGACAGTGCACAGTATGGTCAATTCATATATGACATCACACGTTTTTATGCAAAGTTTTACAATGATGACCTTGGTTTAGATGGGTTTTATGTTCATGACTCTTCTGCAATCATGTACTTGGTAGCACCTCAAATATTTACGACTAAACAGGGGCGTATACGAGTTATTACTGACGGGCCTGCAAAAGGTCATACCTTGTTTAAAAGCTCAGATAGAATTTTTCCCATTGATGAGTGGGCGACTAGGCCAAAACAAACCATCGCAATTAATGTTGAACCTCAAGCATTCAATCAATATTACTTCGATATTATTTGTAGTGATGAAACTGACTAGTTGAATTTGGGGATAATTACATTGCCAGACTGGCTTGTATGGTTTAAGTAAATTAAACCTAAGAGTGCATGAAAGGTTGAAGATTTAGCAATTGCTTGTTAAGTATAGATAAAATTATAGGTTTTATTTTATAAAGTTACTTAACGGCCAAAATTAGACGATTGTTATAACTGAAAAGATGTAACGCAAAACTATCTCAGCTTTGTAAAACTGTCGTATAGTCTTCACGATGGTGTCGTATAAATTTCGTTAATAGAAGGGACGAAATTAATTTATGTTTTACCTTGTATCAAACACTCAGGTTATAAGTATCTAATGAAAATAAATGCAGATTTGATAATTGAGCTAAGGCATCAAAAGTCTTGGTCTCAAGAAGAGCTGGCGATTGCTGCAGGCTTAAATTTGAGAACTATTCAGCGAATAGAAAAGGAAGCGACTATATCTTTGCAGTCTAAAAAATCGTTGGCGTCTGCGCTAGAAGTAGATATTCATGATCTGGACTATAAGGAGACGACAAAAATGAAGAATTACGAATATAAAACAGTATCAATTAAATTTAATCATGGTTGGTTTAAAAAAGGTATTTCAAATGTAGACCAAGCGTTAAATGAAGAGGCAATTGGTGGGTGGCGTTTTAAGCAAATGGTAATCCCTACTGATTCAACCGGTGGCTCGGAGCAAATGATTGCTATTTATGAAAGGGAGTTGGTTGAATAGCTTACTATATGCTGAGCCGTGCTTCGTTACATGGCTGTTTCCCTTTGTAGGCTGCTCATACGCACTATAATTTTTAGAGATATAAAGCTTCAGATGGCGTTGTTGACGATCATAACGCCCTTTGTTTTAACATGTAACAATCCTTGATGATTTACTTTTTTTATATGTGTTTTCGAATTTTAATTAATTTTTTAGCCCCTTTATTTTTTGGCAATATAAACCTTGAAGCGGTTTTTAATTGGTTTTATATTAGCTTGTCTATAAGCTGTTTTAATGATTGGTTTTATTTATTTTCCCTTCTTGGCTTGGTCGTTGCTTGATATTGGTGGTATTTTATATAAATATTATTGTTTGATAATTAATTCCTTCGAGCCTTTGACATTAATTTATTAATATGGTTTTTGGTGCGCTCTTGAGTTTTTTTGGTTTTTATTATATTTTTTCAAGTAATTATTGCTATGACTATAGTGCTTTTTAGTTGGTCGAGAAAAAACTGACATTCACTATATCTTCAAAAGGAATTTTATATTTTGAAAATTATAATTTTGACACTGTTTTTTTGTTTTATTTCGGCGATTGCTGATGCATCTAGTTTTAAAGGAGTAGCACTTCCTAAATCGCAATACTTAACTGAGCTTCCAAAAATTACCGTCACACTCCCTTCATCTTATGAAGCCAATACAACAAAAACCTATCCAGTATTGTACGTACTTGATGGCGAGCTCAATGGTGAGTTAGTTAACGGAATGCTCCATAGGTTGCATCTATCCAATGGGACAAATGAGCATATTATTGTCGGTTTGACTAGCCATGATCGTATTACAGATTTCGCACCCACGGTTAATAGAGACCCGCGAGGCCCTGTGGGAGCGGGTGGAGGCGGTGATAAATTTTTAGACTTCATTGAAAAGGAACTCATTCCACAGGTTAATAAAACTTATCGTACAAATAACTTTAATATTTTAGCTGGTCACTCAATCGCTGGTTTATTAGTTATCCATAGTTTTCAGTCCCGGCCAAAGCTTTTTCAAAGTCATTTAGCCTTTAGTCCAGCGGTTTGGTGGGGAGCTCGAGAAACAGCTAAGGCGACGCAAAAATACGTAACTTCTAAACAGCCAATTAAAAATTACCTCTACATGAATATCGGCAGCGAAGGTGGCGAAATGCGTGAAGTTTATGACGAATTATCACAAACAATTCTTAGAAATCGGAATCTAGATCTGTATTTGAGGCAAGATGAGTTTAATGACGATTCTCATGACTTTACAATGGCTGCTGGGATGTTTAATGCGCTTACTGGGTTATATCATTATCAGCAGAAGCAAGGCTTATAGACTGCTTATTCGGTCTTAGGTTTTGGTTTACACATTTGCGCCTAGAATAATATGAAGCTAACTTTCCAACAAAGCCAAACAATTAAGGCTGGTAGGCCTATACGTTGCGCAACTAAGGTTTTCTAAATCTCCAACAAGAGAGATAAAAAGGATAAATTTTGACAGTATTTAGAAATAAGCTGCTTCTGGTAAGTTTGCTAGTATTAGTCGTTATGTTGGCTTTCATGGTCTATCAGCGCTATACGCAAGAGTATACATCTGATTTTATAGATCATAGTCTTTATTCTGAGGTGCTATCAGAACAAAGAAAAATTTTTATTAGATTACCAAAAAGCTATGACGAAAATAAAACGTATCCAGTAATTATAAAATCTGATGGGAATTTCAATTTATCTCGGTGGGACGAATCTCTCATCCAGTTAGCCCAAGCAGGTAAAGTCGAAGACTCTATTGTCGTGGCAATTCCAAATTTATTTTGGACAGACTCACGCAACAGAGATCTAGTCCCTCCATTTGCTAGAAAAGATGTGGCAATTGAAGCAAGGCCCCCTAATGAAAATTCACCTGAAATATTTGGTAGAGCTGACTTGTTTTTATCTTTCATTGAAACAGAGGTGTTACCTTATGTTGAGGCCAACTATAAGGTGAGTGAGAACCGAGTCCTAACTGGTTTTTCTGCTGGTGGTAGCTTTGTTTTATATACGCTCATTACCAAGCCTGAACTGTTTTCCGGCTATTTTGCGTTTAGCCCAGCAGCTTGGTATGACGATTCAGTGGTTGTTCGAGAGTTTCAAAAGGGGCTGAAAAACGTAGAGGGTGACCCGTTATTTTTGTATCTAAGTTTAGGCGGTGCTGAGAATGATATTATTACAGGCTCGTTTAAGGGCTTACTCAAAGCCATAGATTCATATGGGCCAGCAAACTTCTACACCAAGCACAGTTATAGTGAGGGAGCTGGACATGTTGAAAACCCATATACCTCAGTGCCTTTAGCTTTACAGAGTTATTATCAGTTTAGATCTGAGAAGTTATAACTTCGGTTAAAAATCGAAGTTTAAATGTGATGTGATATTGCTGTTGCTTATTAATAGGCTTTTTATTAATGGTTGGTTTTTATATTTCAGTGTTAATGATTTTTTTACTCATGTGCTTTAAGGGATTTTATCTCTTTTATATTTAATTTTAATATGATTGTTTATAATCAGCTTGTTTAATTTATTGAAGCGAGACCACCTGCTAATGCAGATACTAGCTTCATACAAGCGAAGGATAGAGAGTTATATGCTGAATACGCACATTAAAACTGAGCGATTAGAGTTAAAAAATTTAGATGACAAAGACGCAGCCGGCTTATTAGAGATTTTTTCAGATCCTGAAGTCATGAAATACTGGAATACACCGCCTTGGAATTCAATTGAGCAAGCCCGTGAGTTTATCTCTACAAGTTTAGATGCTATGCGAAATTCGTCAGCTCTTACTTTGGGTATTTACTGCAAAGAAACAAAGCAACTTCTGGGTAAGGTAATGCTGTTTAACTATGATAAAGAGTCAAGGCGTGCAGAGCTTGGTTTTGGCATAAAGCGCGAGTCTTGGGGCAAAGGGATTGTTTTTGAAGCTTCGTCTGCCTTGGTTGAATATGCATTTAATGATTTGCAGTTACGTAGGCTAGAGGCTGAAATTGACCCTGACAATACTGCATCTGGAAAAGCATTGGAAAGACTCGGCTTTGAACAAGAAGGGCTGTTAAAGCAGCGCTGGGAAATAGATGGTATTGTATCTGACTCCGCTATATATGGCTTATTGGCAAAATAATCGTAAAGCGCTTTAGTTTAATAATTAGGTAGCTTACTTCAAGGACACTTAGTTTGGAAGATGGTTTATTGAGTGATAGTTACTCCCAAGCCACTAGGTCGAACGCTTTTCTAGCTTCTATAAGGGAGCAATCTGTTTTTATAATTAATTGCTGTAGCGTTATATTAGGATTTGCATTTATTTCAGCTACTAAATCAGCAATACTTGGTTTGGGTTTCAATTTGTTTAATGCCTCAAGTACCCAGTGCCAGCTAGGCTCGTCCTGCTGTTGTATGCCTTGAATGATTAACTCACATTGAGACCAATTTCCCTGTAGCCGCCAGTTTCTTGAGCGGCCTTTTCGATTAAGTTGCGCACCGGTAGCTTTAATGATGTCTTTTAGTTCACTTGCATGATTGACTCGGCGAACAAAGCTATTTAGTTGGATATCAAACATAGAGGGATCTTAGGGCAAAACGAATAGGAATTATAACAAAATTAGCAGGGGTTAGCTCTGGCAATGCTAATTGTACATTCAATATGAGCCCATACGCAATGGTAAGGTCTAAAGGGGGGCACTGTTGTCTTTTAAGAAGACATTGAAATTAATCGTTATGTTTACTGGTTAATTATCTGAATATGCAGCTTTGAGCTAAATGAATAACTTTTTCTCTTAAAACATTAATTTGATATGCACTGAATCTAGGGGTAATAAATTAATAAGGCCGCATATAGCGGCCCTATTTGTAAGATCTTATGCACACTGTACTTTATCATCATGCATTGAAAGCCAGCATACATTCGCCGTTCTATGTGTACCTGCGGCAGCAACTTTAGGCGTTGCTTCTAACGCTAAAGATTGATTTTTACTTAGTGTTTTAAGCGCTTTTTTCTTGATTTTAATATTCATAAATTATCCTTTTAACTTTCGCTTGATATTGATTTTTAGTGTTTAGTTATGAGTATCAAGCTTTAATTGACGATTAGATGCTTTTTCTAAACGATACTTTATTTATTAAGCACATTGTACTTTGTCGTCATGCATTGAAAGCCAGCATACATTCGCCGTTCTATGTGTACCTGCAGCAGCAATTTTAGGCGTTGCTTCTAGCGCTAAAGATTGTTTTTTAGTTAGAGTTTTAAGCGCTTTTTTCTTTATTTTAATATTCATAATATATCCTTTTAATTATTTTCATCATTAAAACTATCCACATTTTTTGAGGTTGTCAATGCTGTTTTTATGCTTGGATGTGGTATTTATTATTAAATTAATTTAATTTTTTAAGTATGAAAGTTAGTTTTTTAATGTGAAAGTTGCAATTAAACGGTCTGGTTTGTGAAAAATTTAGAGGGGGAGGTGAATTTATTTGGGGCAACCTGTTAACTATCTTTTGGGATCGCATATCTAATTGCCATTTTTTAGCATAAAGATAATTATGTTATGTAGGTTTTACTGATGCTAATACACGGTAATTAACCTAAAACCCTCAATTTTAAAATGCTTTTAAGAGTATATGGACTTATTAATTCAGATCCAAAAAGCATCATTCGTTTTTTAAGCTACTTATATCTTATTAATACCTTAATAACAGAAAAAGTCAGAAGCAACAATCACTGGTTTGTCGTTGCTTCTGGTGGACTCAAACACTTTGGTTTATCTCATCCAAAGAAGAGCCCATTGTGTTCCGTTAGGTTCTTTGCCATTACATTGACCAGAGCCAGTTCTACCAGACTCATGTGAGCCCCTAGCAACCCAGCAATAACTTGCGTGAACGTCACCCTGCCAACCGACAATAGTATGCGTACTTGTCATAGAAAGATAGTTTGAGAATACACAGCCAGAAACAAGTTCAGAGCCAGGCTCTAAGCTTTTCAAACATGCTGGGTTGTCAGTACGCATTGGCATATATTCAACTCGTTCATTATAGCCCCACGTATACCTGACTAAGTCTAGCTCTGGCGTTGTAAAATTAAGCCCATATACACTGTAGCCGCCTGCACAATTATCACCAGAGCAACTAATTTGCTCTCTAACATCTGTAAATGCGCCTAAGTCACCTTTGTACATCCACAGCTTTGTGACATTATTTGGGTTTGTTTCAGGTATATCGCCGTATTGTGCTATTGAACTTTTTCCACCGGGTTCGTTTTTTGGGTAGCTTCCTACAAGCGTCCAACCGCCTCCGTCAGTAGTCATATCACAATACATACTTACGGTGTTGCCCATACCATCTTGCAGTTGATATACATCATCTCCGCGGCTTAACCCTGCGTTGAGAATATCGTTACAGCTTGTGGCAGCTGTAGGCAGTACTGGTGCCATTGTCCAATCACCTTTTTCTCCGTTAGAAGCAAACCAAGTGCCACTGTAGTGTCCTTGCACATCTACTTGGCCTAGAAAGTACTCTGTTTTAGAAGGTGTTTTATCAGACATTTTGAAGTTAATCACATTGCCATTTTGCACCGTGGAACCAGATAAAAACTTGGTTGCGGTTTCAGAAAAAAAATGTTTCTCATCACCAGTGATAGTGATCTCTTGTACTAAGTTAGAATCTACTGTTCCGTCTAAGAATGAGTCTTTTGTTAGTGTATATTCACCAGCAAGCACTTGCTCTTGAGCAATTGCTAAATTGCTCACTAATAAAGCACTTATTGAAATGGCTAACTTATTCATATTTGTTCCTTTATACCTTTGATGTCCTACCCATTAACTTAATAAAAACCATTTAAAATTAATGGTTTGAGTAAAGCGTAAAGCTAAATGATTGAGTAGTTTAATCATACTCTTGATTTTTTGTTTTATAAATTAAAAATTTACCAAATTATAATATTCATGAGGTTGACGATCCTTATCCATTCTATAGTGTGGTAAAGGTGGTAATATAAATTAGTAACAGTATTTTTAATAGTGTGGATTTTGTTGTTACAATGTTTGTATCGATATGTAGGTTATGAATTAAAGGTTATTGATAAGATTTAAATTAATGACCAGGTTGATTTATAAAAGAAGGCGTTGTTGGTTATAATTTTATTCATAGAAAATAGCGATATTTAAGCATCGCTATTTTGGTATATTGATTATTTTATAAACCCTGCATGAAAGCTAGTTGCTTTTGTTGGGTCACCCTTACCGTTATAAACAGCTTGCATTGGATAGGGGTAAGCAGGTTGTTCTTTGATGACCTCGCCTTGATCATTTTCTTTTTGCGTGAGTAAAGAGTCAGGAGCGACACCGCCTATCACCCAAGCTTCAAGTGCACTTATGGCGTCATAGGTGGAGTTGCCCGGTCCATCTATGCCACAGTGGATCACACCTGGCAGTAAAAATAGTCGAGCAAAGTCTCTAACTTCCAGATTGTGACTATGCATAAATGACTCCACATTCTCATACCAATCTATCGTCGCATGTGCCGGAATTGCCGCATCAGACCAACCGTGAAGCACAATCATTTTACCGCCACTGTTTTTGAACTGTCGTAAATCTGGGTCATCAGCATCTATTAGTTTGCTAATTTCTTGCAGGTTTTCTTTCTCATCTTGATATGAAAAATCTCGCCAGTGGTAATCGATATCAAGGGCTTCTGGATATGCGAGATACTTTAAATACTCAGTTGCGGCATAATAGGCAAATGGTTGAAGTTGAGTGAGCAGTGGGGTGACCCAACCTACCCATTCAGGCTCTGAGCCGTAAGGTAAACCGCCATAAATTACCTCACCTTGTGCATTTTTAGATGGGGCATATAAGGCTTTAACCGCTTCGACTTGCTGATTTGACAAACAATTGCTTACTTGGCCTGCCTCACAGGCTAGAGTTTGTGGGTCAAAATCACAAAGTCTTGGGTCACTGATCACACCATCTACTAATCCGTCCTTGTGATCACATGCGCTCATAACTGCGCTGGCTATCATAGGAATTTCTTGTGATGACAAAATTGGCTCATCTCTGTCATTTAAAACAGCTCGGGCATTATCCATGCAGTTAACCAAGTTTACATCGGTATAGTTTACTGTTGGGCCTCGTGCTATTACACCATCAAAATCATTGGGGTAGCGCTTAGCTGCCATGACACCGGCGTGCCCGCCTTTTGAGCAGCCAGTTATGAACGAATATTGTGGCTGTGTATGATAAAACTTTTCCATGATGGCTTTTGCTGCAACAGCGACCACATGGTTGGCGCGATAAGCAAAGTCTATTTTCAATTGCTGGTTGTTTCTGGCCCATTTACCGTCAAAGCCATATGCGGTATGGCCGCCATCATGGCTCATGGTTGCGTAGTGTCTTACTATACCTGCCATTGGCGGGTAGGGGCTAACATCGCCACAAAACCCCATACAGGCGTTGAGTAGATATTTTTGGTTCCACAGAGCTCTTGCCGGCAAGCGAAGTTCAAATCGAATTGTGGGCGATACGTATCCTTTTACTAAGCAATGATCTGGTAGTTGTGTCTGAGATCTAGGAATTGGTGCGCCCATAAGTCTGCTGTGTTTGTAGGCCCACTCAGACTCAGTGGCATTCATTTGATACCCTTTCACAAAGCTTGACTCGATCACATTGGTTGCAGCTTCGCCGCTTTCAAGTTTCGAGAAATCGTCGAAGCGCAGTGACATGCAAGCGCGCTCTTCTGCACTGAGTTGAGGAGCAGTTTGTGCAGCCATTAATTGAGTTGATACACTGCTAACACACACAAAAACCAGAGGGTAAGACACCTTACTGGTTAAACTAAATTTTATCTTCATACCCATTTATCTCCTTTTAAAGGCCTGTAATTGATAATAATTATCAATTACATCCATTGTCTTGTATAGACTTTAGAAACTCAAGAGATTTGTGGCCATTTAGCTGTTGTAGTTAGTCTATCAAGGCCTGCAAGTGTGTTACTCACCCAGATCCAATTGTTTCGGTAGTTGAAACTTCTTCTTGGTTTTGGGAGCTCATACTTGTGGAAGTATGGTTACACTTCCAAAATAGGTAAGGTTATCTTGATCCTAACGCCACCTATTTCACTATGACTGGCGTTGATAATACCGCCATGGCGCGTGATTAAGTCTTGGCATATAGCAAGACCGAGTCCTGTGCCGCCTTTGTATAATGTCTTATTTTGTTCGCTTTGATACATACGCTTAAAAATATCTTTAAGCTCGGAATCAGAAACGCCGGGTGCACTGTCTCTGATTGAAATGTTTAATTGACCTGATTTTAAGTAGGCTCGTAGCTGAATAGTTGCCGGTGCAGCACTGTATCTTAAGCTGTTTGATAAGATATTGGAGAGTACTTGTGTCAGCCTATCTAAATCGGCGTGCATGAATAATTGGTCAGATAACCTAATATCATACTGAAATTGAGAATCTGGACGCTGATTTACCCGGTCTTTTGCATCATTGCACCATGAAACTAACCAAGGCTTTACTGGATGATAAGCTCTATTTAGTGGGCGCTCCTCTAGCTCAGTCATTGCTAATTGATCAATATCTGCAACGAGTTTATTGATGTCTCCTATGCGTCTATGCAGCAGTTCATAGGTCTTTTCAGTGTCTTCTAACAGGTTATATTCCAGTCCTTCGATGGACATTTTTAACACGCTTAATGGGGTGCGGATCTCATGGGAAACTTCAGCTAAGAGCTGTTTTTTTCTTGCCAGTAGTGCTTCAGAAAACTCGGCTCTGTCTTTTACTCTTTGCTGAGTAGCTAAAATGTTAAACCGCCACTTCATTACTTGGTACATGCAAAGCAGGGCTGTAATTAACATGATTGAATAGGCTGGCCATGTTTGCCACCAGGGCGCGAGCAATGTGAACGAGTAGCTAACAGGTTGGCCATGCTGACTTCGCGTTGTGGCTCTCACTTGAAATTCATAATTTCCGGGAGAAAGATGGTTGTATGTAATTTCGCTTAAACTTGTCGGTTCACTCCATATTTCACTACTGCCGCGCAAGCGAGTCTGATACATAACTCGCTCAGGGGATGTCCAGTCATTGTGACTAAACTTAAAGGTGATTTGCAAAGTGTCTGAAGAAAACGCTAAGTTGCTCGCTTGTGTTTGACTTATTGACGGGTAGGAGTGGTTGCCATCTATGTCTAATGATGCCACTTCGAGTAATGTACTTTTTAAATTTGGGGTTATGTCTAATTTATTTGGGTCAAAGTATGTAAGCCCGCTACCAGAGCCCCAATAGAATGTATTTTCACGCAGTGCTGCTGTATTCAAGGTTGCATCGACGGCAATGTAGCCATTGTCATAGACAAAAGCATCCAACTCTAATGGGGCATCAGATTTAAAAAGTTGGGTGGTTTTAAGCCGATTATTGCCCCGCTCTGTACCAATCCAAAGTGCGTCTTGATGGTACTTTAAACCCAGTACAATATTGCTACTGAGGCCTTCTTGCTTGCTGATATGACGCCCAAACCAACGGCTATTATCCTCTTTGAGGGCAAGTACACCAGATCTTGTGCCTAGATAGATAATTTGGTTGTCATCTTGTTCGATACTGTATGCCCAGTTGCTGGGAAAGCCACCGGCTTCTGTGAATTTATACACCATATCATTTTCTAAAAAATAGGTGCCACCGCCATTAGTTACAAACCATACACGTTGAATACTATCAATAAAAACATCTATTACATATTCAGATTGGGTCAGTTTTAGAAATTGCAACTTCCCGTCACAGCTACGGTACAGACCGTTTTGTGTTGCTATATACATACAGCCATCAGAAGCAGAAATTATTTGATGCACAATATCCGCAGTTAAGCCTTGGTCATGCCAAATATGGGTACTGCTATCAAGGGTTAAGACAATTATGCCTTGGCGGCTGCCCAGCCAAACACGGTCTTGGTCATCTTTTGCAATACTATGGATGTAGCGATTGAACAGAGTGGCGACAGGCGTTAACCACTCATCATGTTCGAGTATTTGTACCCCAGTGCCATATTGGCCGAGCCATAACTGCTTATCGATATTTGCCAAAGCACTGACTCGCTCATTGAGTAAGCCGTTGCGTTTTGAGAGCAACTTGAATCCCGCCTCGCGGAGTCTATTGATGCCACCACCATAGGTAGATACCCAAATATGGCCCTGAGCATCTTTCGTTATACCGCGTATATGTTTATCGCTAAGGCCATTTTGTTTATTGTAGTTATAAGCTTGATTGTTCCTTAGTTTGAATACCCCCCAACTATCGTCACCTATCCACAATGTCTCACGCTCACTGTCGAACATAAGCGCTGTGACGTTTGGCGTGTGTATTCCAGACAAGACCGCAACACTGCGTGTTGATTTATTTGCTCGGCAAACCTGGCCGCTATTAAGCGCAAAGTAAATGTGCTGCTTTGTACTTGTTACTGTATTGGCACTACCTTGGCACTGACTATCAAACTGATATTGCGATAATTCACCTTGTTCGAACTTAAGTACGCCTGAGCTTGATGCAATCCAGAGTGAGTCGCCATCAACACTTAAATCAAAGAACTGCTCAGTTTTGACATCATTACTTAGTGTTTTTAGCGTGTGATTGTCATATTGATACAAGGCGGTTTGCGTTGAGAAAAAGATGCTTTCATTGATAACCTCAACGTTATTCACTTTACTTAGTAAGGGTTTTTTATCAATTTCAAGTGCTTGGAAATGGTGCCCATCAAAAATATTTAGGCCTTTATCGGTAGCAAGTACTAATTTATTGGAGCTGGTTTTAGCGATATCCCAAACTCGGTTATTGTTTAGGCCGTGACTATCGTTAAAGCATCTAAAGTGATCACCAATATATTGGCATAGCCCCTCTCCATTGGTGGCGAGCCATAGGGCGCCAGTTTGATCTTGAACAGTTGTATAAATGGCACCAGTGGGTAGGCCTTGTCGGGTAGAAAAGTGCCTGATATCTGATAATGTATTTAGCTCAAATTGAGCTGGTTTTACTTGTGTCCAAAGTGGAGGAGTGCGGTTATTACTAGTAGGCGTAAAAGCTGCTTCTATTATTTTCGATGTTAATATCTCAATGGGTTGAGGTGTATAATGTTCTGAGTTTTCCCAACTTACTTGTATACTTTTGTCTAAATCTTTTTGAGTCGATTTTTTTAATACGGGCTTTCCTTGTGGTAAGACTATATTCGCGATGTCTTGCCACTTTACTGGTTGGGATTGCTCTACAGTTAGCTCGTTTATCGCGTTATGTGGAGAGGCATTATGCGTAGCTGCAGAAAAAGCAGTTATAGTACACAACAGGCAAGCGATGAATCGGTACAATAATATACTTCCCAAAGAGAGTTCATAATATGACCATATTATAGCTATGGCCTTGAGCTTAGAGCAGCATAATTAGCTACATTGCAATCCTTTGAAAGTAGGATGATATTATCACATTAAGCCGATAAGGGAATTGGAAAGTATTAAAGTTGAAGAATTTAAGAATGAGGTTAAACACGCAATCGTTTGAAAGCGCGTTTAAAACAGGTCTTAGCACCAATACGTATTACAAAGTAAAGTTTCACATTCAGGATGCTGTGATGGACAGGTTGTGGTGCCACACATCACTAACTCTGTGTAACAGCGCCTGCTATTGTATGCGCCTGCAACGTACTGAGTTTGTTTTGCTGCCAGTGTTTTTTGGTCTTTGTTTAATAACTTAATTTGTTTCTTTTTAAGTTTCATATTTTCTCCTTAAAATACTATTTACAATAAGTTCGATTTAGTGTGAACACAGCTACATGGACTTTTAACTTAATGAAAAAAATCCATCGGCTAAAATTTTTAAATAGTTTAAATCGGGCCTCATAAAAAATGCAGGAAAATGCATTTTATATATCAAGCGCTTCAATAAAATACCATCATGTAGCGATCATTAAAATGTGCACAGATGGTATTTTATGGGGTGGCTGCTTGAAAATCAGCAGTCAAATCACCTTATTATCTAGTTACACAGCCGCGTCTGCCAGTCCAGCAGATAACTGGGTTTGTAGGACGACAAACTGGGTAAATTGACGGCTCAGCACCTCCACCAACTTGTGGTGTTGCGTTGTGATTTAATTCATTGCTTTTATTTAGGTTTTTTAGATTTTTCTTTATTAGTTTCACTTTCATTATTATTTTCCTTATTTAAACATAATTGCCAATTTATGTTATTAACTTGATTTAAAAAAGTAAATGAAAAGTTTTATTAAAAGGTAGCTGAGCCTAAAAATTTAGTTTAAGTATAAAATAAAAGCATGAATTTCATATGGTTTCATATTGGATTATTTTGCTCTTTTCTTTGCGCTTTATTTTGATATAGGGCTTGATCTGCAAGTTCAAGCAATTGCTCAATCGCGGTGTCTGCTGTAACTTCGCATACGCCAAAGCTCATACCGAGTGCAACACTGTCTACAGAGAGTTGAGATGGAACTAAGTTTTGGATGCGGGCAATAAAAGTTTCGGCAGTACGCGCGTCCATACCGGGTATGAGTAACATGAACTCATCTCCTCCTAGCCTAAATAGCTTGTCATTCTTACGGGTATATTGTTGAACCAATTTCACGAAGTTGACTAACATTTCATCCCCGATCCCATGGCCTAATTTGTCATTCAAGGTCTTAAAGTTATCTAAATCTATCATGATGATAGAGCAGGTTTGGCCATATCTTGTTACTCGTTCTGATTCAAGCTCAATATTCTCTATAAGCGTTCGTCGATTGAGTGCGCCGGTTAATGGATCTTTCGTTGCAACATTTTCAGCTGCTTGAATGGCTTCATTATACGTTCTCACGATAACTGCTGTTAATAACATGACAAGACCGGAAGACATTGCTGACCTTAGTGCTATCTCTATATGTAAATTCATGAAGGTCAAATATGTAATAACAGCCCAGCAGCTACTATTTGTAAAGCAAGCCATTTTAAACGGAAAGACCATAAATACGCCAACGAGAAAAGCAGGCAACCAAATCACGGCAATAATGGGAGATTGAAAGGAAAAATAAATCAGTGTACTTGCCAAGACCGCACTCAAAACAATGCATTTTAATACGCTAAGGCGTCCTTGGAATAGTCGTACAGCTGTAAACAGGAGCGCAGCAATCACAATTACCACAGCAACAGCTAAGCCATAACTATTGCTGATAGCGTAACGCACTGGGTAATAAAGTAAAAACGCAGCCGTCACAATAAGTAAATAAGCAGCGTATGTTGGATATCGATTGATCAGAATTGGTTGTGCTTTAGTCAGTGCACCAAAGCGCTCTTTTAACTTAAGAATAGAAATACCTTCAAAAAAAATAAAATATCTACAGGTATAAGTGTAAATCACAATTTTAAATCATCAATAGTGTCCCTTTTTTGAAGCGGTCATACGATGACTTGTTTGTAATGTAAAAGTCCGCTTACGCTGCACCGAATTAAAATACGGGCAGTATTGTAAGGGTTGTGTTGGCTCGAAAAAAATTTGTGTTTTAGGATGTTAGCGCTATGTGGGGGCTTAGTTGACCATCATTAAAGCCTCAGATGGATTATTTAAAGTACCTTTCAGAGCATACATACAAGAGGGCATCTCCATGCATGTTACGCCCTCAATACTATGTATATCGCAATTAGTTGATGTGTCTTTGGCTGATAAGCTTATAGTAGCCAATAGTGACAGCTAAATTTGCAGGACAAGTTGTATGGCCTGAAAGTTGTGTGTAGCGATACTCTCCCGCCCAAGGTGCACCTGCAACTTTTTTATATGTACATTGAGTGTACTGCTCTGCTGCTTGTGCATCAAAGCTAGGTGCTGCCATGAATGACATGAGGAGTGCTGCACTTACAGTTGCTAACTTTTTCATTTGTAATTCCTTTTGGTTGTTTAATAATTGTCCAGTCTAAATTTGCCATTAAATGACACCGCTGTCAATTACATTTGTGGAAACTGCTATATATTTAAAAGCTTTGAGCTTTACTCTAGTTTTACAAGGCACAACTTTTTGCAGTTATTAATAAAATCAGAGACTTTAGTAGTCGTGCCTGCTGTGAAGTCGCCGATTTTATCTGGTAAAAGTTAACCTAACCTTGTTGTGTATCTGCTATAGAGAATCCGCGGATTTGACCACTTTTTGCGGCGCTTCTCGCCAAGAAAATCGGCCATCATAAGATTGGCAAACTAATGTTGTATTTTCAGCATCGGCTAAATATATCTGATTTGTTTTTGATGCAGGGTAGCTGAAATAATCACTGCATTTTGCACTTTGCCCGGGGCCAACGACGACCTGCGTACCTACTTTTACTTTACAACTGACGAGCATATCTAAAGGGGAGTAACTCGGACAGATCACATTGTCTCGTCGATATTGAGAGATAGAGCCTCGAGGTTTGTCGAAGGTCCACCACTTTCCAAGTTTAGAACCATTGTATTCACTATTCCATGCTCGCCATATGGTGATCTCTTGGGTAGTAACGAACACTTGCCCTTTGCATAAGCCACCTTGTTGCTGCGGCATAACCACACCTGACGGGAGCTTTTCATCTGGTAGGAGCGCAAGCCCTGCATGCTGCTCTATCGTACCAATACAGTCATTTTTTGCAGATTCAAGTGCGTTTGACTCGCTCTTTAAACTGGTCGTATTACAGCCAAAAAGCAGTAAAAAGCTGGAAGGTATCGCAAGTTTTCTTAATTTACTTGTGGTTGATTGGTATCGAGGTTGTTGATTTGGCAAAGACATTTCATTGGCTCCCTGTGCTTTTCATACCGTCAGTTTAATGTGCATTGATAAAAATGTATCTTTCATTGCATTACACGAACATTTATTAGGTCAAACAAGGTATTAACGCTTGCTAAATACACTCTGCTGTTTTGCTTGGGTAAAGCCAAGTCTGTTATAAAATTCATGTGTTTCAACACGCTTGTTGTTACACCTAACTCTAAGCTCCACATTAAGTTGTTGAGCATATTGATAAGCTTGCTCAACAAGTAGTTTACCCACCCCTTGTTTCCTGATTTTTGGGTCAACGACTAAACCGCCTATTTCATAAAACATATTAGAGGCTAGTCGGTGCGCTTTAAAGCCGTGAAGCCACCCAGCAATATTTCCACTTACCTCACATACCCAGACATCATCATTGGTTGATTCAAGTAAATATTTCAGCCGCTGCTGAGCTTCGTCAGAGGTTGTACTTGAGTAGCCTAAAAAGCGTGAGAGTTCATTAATCTTATCAGCGTCAGTGATGGTTGCTTGGCGCACGTGTGCCATTAAATACTCCTTATAAAAACATGGGCTTTAATAATGCGTGTTTGGATGTTTTGCGCACAAAATAATAGGCGATTGGAGCAGTGTTGTTCAAATAGAAAGCGATAGATAACACTCATTGTCTGCACGTAGTGCAAAATAAATGAAACTCGTCATATGTGAAGCAAAGGTGCCCCAATAGCTGGTATCATACAGTACATAATTTTCATGGGCGTGAATTAGCATTTGATCTGCTGTTTTGGCTAAATAAGATGGCCAACCCTTATGCTCACACATCACAACGAGACACTTTATGCATCAAGCAGATATACACCAGACGCTAGAACAGTATTTTGGATTTAGTGCTTTTAGGGCTGGGCAAGCACAAACCATTGAGCAATTAATTGGTGGCCAGTCTAGCTTGGCAATATTTCCAACGGGTTCGGGCAAATCCTTGTGCTATCAGCTAACAGCATTACATTTGCCCAATCTCACGTTAGTGGTTTCTCCACTGCTTGCTTTGATGCAAGATCAAATTGAGTTTTTAAATAAAAAGGGGATCCCAGCTGCAAGTTTAGACTCGACGCAAACTTATGAGCAATCACAAAGTGTGATGCAGGGTGTGAGAGATGGCCACATCAAAATTTTGATGGTTTCTGTTGAGCGTTTTAAAAATGAGCGCTTTCGTGGCTTTATAAAGCAAGTGCCCATTTCTATGCTGGTGGTCGATGAGGCGCACTGTATTTCAGAGTGGGGTCATAACTTTAGACCCGATTATTTGAAGTTACCGCAAATTCGCAATGAGCTAAATATCCCTTTGGTTCTGCTATTAACGGCAACCGCAACAAAAAAAGTAAAACGAGATATGGCACATCGATTCGCTATAGATGAGCAGCATATTGTGCAAACCGGGTTTTATCGCGCCAATTTAGATTTGAGTATTCAGGCCTGCACCGAGAGTGAGAAGCTGCCGACGATTTTATCGTTTTTAAGCCAGACACAGGACAGCGGTATAATTTATGTCACATTGCAGCAAACGGCTGAAGAAGTTGCAAAACAGCTACAAGCAGCAGGGCAAGACGCAGTTGCCTACCATGCAGGATTAAAAGATGACGTAAGGCAGCAGATCCAACAGCAATTTATGCACAATGAAAAGCGTATCATCGTGGCCACTATCGCGTTTGGTATGGGGATTGATAAATCAGATATTCGCTTTGTTATTCATTATGATTTACCTAAGTCTATTGAAAACTACAGCCAAGAAATTGGTCGTGCAGGGCGAGATGGACAGCCCTCAACCTGCATCACACTGGCAAATTTAGACGGGGTTTCAACCCTTGAGAACTTTGTGTATGCAGACACGCCTGAGCTTGGCAATATTGAATCACTACTTGATGAAATTCGCACGTCAATGTCGCAAGGGCTTTGGGAAATGCAAGAGCTGAGTGTGTCTAAGGCGACAAACATTCGCCTGCTTGCGCTAAAAACGGCGCTCGTACAACTAGAGTTGTTTGGTGTGCTCGAAGCAAAATATGCATTTTATGCTGATTTTCGTTTTAAATGGCTGCACACAGAAAACAAAGTGCTGAACTCCTTTGACGCAAATCGCCAAGCGTTTATTCAGCAGATAGTTTCAAATACCGACTTTAAAAAAGTGTGGGGAACAGTTGATATGGCCGCTTTGGTCAATCAAGGACTAGAGCGCGGCCGCGTGGTTGCAGCACTGGATTATTTGCATGAGCAGGGCATGATCTTGCTTGAATCTAAGCGTATGATGCAAGTCTACCAAGTGGATGAGACTGCTTTGAACGCCCCAGATCTGGCTAACAAGTTAAGTGATTATTTTTCTGATAAGGAGCTTGGGGAAGTAAAGCGCATTGCAGCCATGCTGCGCTTTTTTGAGTTGCAAAACTGCTTGTCTAATAACCTCGCCAGATATTTTGACGATCAGCAAGTGCCACAAAGCTGTGGGCACTGTAGTGTGTGTCGTGGTAGTTCAGCTTCACTGCAATTTAGTCAAGAGCCGCTTTTCCCAGATGATCAGCAATTAAGAGATGACATCAATGGGTTAAAAAATTATCTCAACCAAGCTGGCATTGAAGCGACAGCGGCAGTACTGGTGCGTTTTTTAACAGGTATGACAACGCCGATGTCGACAGCCAATAAGTTTAGGCAGAGGTCTGGTTTTGGTAGTTGTAGCGCTTTGAGATATAAGCAGGTCGAGAGTAAGCTTTCTCAACTTGGACTGGTTTAATCTGTTTAGAATCGCCTAGCAAGAAAAAAGAGGCCTTGTGGGCCTCTTTGTTCAGCTGACTAGAATTTTATTATAGTTGCCATGTGATGGTGGCACGAATATCACGGCCAGGCTCTGCAACACCTGTGTCAATTGGGCCGATGGCTGCGTAAGTTGCGTGGTCGTAGTAGAACTTATCAAAGACGTTCTTAACGGCGATATCAAGCTTTACGTTTTCGTCATTCGTGATGTACCAAGTCGCTTTTAAATCATGTACACCGTACCCTACTTTTTCAGGCAGCTCTGTGTTATCCCAAACATAGGTACCTGAATCATCCAGTCGCTGAACTAAGCGCGCTTGCCAAGCCAGTTCAAGTGAATCTGTCAGTGAGTAATCTGCACCTAACGTCAGTGTATCACCGACAGAGGTACCGATTGACCAATCTTGATCCGAAATAGCGGAGCCAGCCAGTGCCGGATTAACGTGCGTTTTCCACTCTGGGCGGCTGCTGTTGAACGCTAAAGAGACAGACACACGGTCAAAGCTGTAACGCGCATTGATGTTTAAGCCTCTGTTTTCTAAATCACCGACATTGCTTAAGAAGTTTGCAGGTTGGCTTTCGATGTTTTTTGCAGTAGATACAGCGTCATCAATGGTCGACATAAAGACATCAGCTTGGACAACAAGGTTGTCACCCAGATATTTGAAGCCCACTTCGATGTTTTCAGCCACTTCTTTACGTAGGTTTTCATCGTTGTCATAGTAGCCAAGTACAAATAACTCTTTTACTTTTTGACCACGAACAGCCTTAGCATATCCAGTGTTTACTGATAATTCAGGCGTTAGCTCATAAGTTAGGTTCAGGTTAGGACTAAAGCCGCTTGAGTCAAAGTCAAACCCATTATCATCGGTTAGTTCATATTTGTCGTATCTGACACCCGTACTGATCTGGAATTGATCCGTCACTTGGAAGTAATCTTGGATATATAAACCCAATACTTTGCCTTCTTCTACCCCTGATAGCTCATAGTTAGAACCGACATCTTCCAAAATTGCCTCATCACTTCTGTAGTCGAAGCCTGCAACAATTTTGTGCGTTTCAAATAGCGCCGTATTTTTTAGATCAAATCCTTGTGAGTCATACTCTGCAAAATAGGTATTTTGGACAACAACACCGGCTCTATTTTCACCTTCAGGATGAGCATGCGTGATAGAGTTCTTCGTTTGATATGCAGAAAAAGCGATATCAATGAGGTCATCTTGTGGCGCATAGAAGTAGTTTAATGTACTTGTAGTACGCTCACTTTCTTGTGGTAATGCAAAGTTCTTACGGCTTGGGTGCCAGTGAGCACGAAGTAAACGCGTGCCATCATCATGGCGCACGTCATGGCTTAAGCTAAACGATTGTGTACTGGTCAAGTCACCACTGATTTTTGCAAACCCGACTTCTTGCTCTGATTGTGAGTAAGGGATCTCGTCGCCATTACCGTCTTCCATGTTTTCAGTGTCGCGTTTGATAAGTGACACAAGTGCATCAATGTCATCAGTTACACGGCCATATAGTGTCGAGCTTGCTTTAAAGCCCTCGCTATTGCCGTAATAGCCCAGCTTGAACAATGCGCCAAACTGTTCGTCTGGGGCAAGTAAGTCTGAAGCACTTTTTGTTTTAAATCTCAATGCGCCACCAAGTGCACCCGAACCCGAAGTTGCATCACCCGCACCAGCGACAACATCAACTTGTTTTAAAAGCTCAGGCTCAATAGATAAACGACCTTGGTGGTGAAATAAGTAGCCAGCTTGTAATGCGCCATCAATACTGACATTAAGCATGGTGTCTTCAAGACCACGCACGTAAATTTTCTGTGCGATTGGGTTTGATCCACCTACAGACACTTGTGGTAAAGATCTAAAAATGTCAGATAAGTCGTTGGCTTGTAACTGGGTTAGATCAGTTTGGTCAATGATCATATCGGCGTCAGAGACTTTTCCATGAACTTCGATGATTTCAATCTTTTGCTGTTGATTGTCTGCCAAAGTAGCGGGAGACGCGAAAGTTGCTGCAGCGACAGCAAGGGCGATAGATGTGCGAGAAAAACCAAACTGCATTGGTGTGTTCCTTTATCTTAAATGAAAATAGTTATCAATACGCGTGTATTATTCATGGTTCTGTCCCAAAACAAAGCACTTTTACAACTGTTACATTTACAGTGACAATTGGCATGTAATTGGGACTAAAAAACCAGCGTTAAAGCGCTATGACGATACACAGCCCTGAATCTGAATTGTTTTGCGCGTATATCTGCCCATTGAGCCGCTCCATTTGGCGTTTGCAAAGCGCAAGCCCCAAACCGAAAGAATCGCTATCGGGCTGCGTATGTGAATAGCCGTGGCTACGATAGAAGGGTTTGAAAATATCTGTCAGTTCACCGTCTGACACGCCAGGTCCATCATCAATGATTTGAATGGTGGTGCTTTCGAGGGTCACTAAAATGCTGCTCTTGGCGAAGCGGCTGGCATTTCTTAATACATTTTCAATGACTTGACCAAGCACTCTGGCATCACTATTGAGTGTTTTGGAGTCAGGTAAGTCGAGGTTAATTAGTAAATGAGGGGCTTCGAACTTCACCTCTTCAGCAATACAGTCAATTAAGTCGACCAAATCAAAAGGGGTGTTTTCTGTATCTGTATGTGGGCAGAAGCGTTCATTTTCGAGCCAAGTGAGTGTTAAGGTGTTCTCCGCAAGTTCTCGCATGGTATGGGTGTTTTTGGTCACGCGACTGAGCATATCTTGTTGATCTAATCCTGATTTATGGCATTCCAGCGCGGTTTCAATTCGGGCTATGGGCGTGCGAATTTCATGAGAAAAATCCGCAATAAACTGCCTTTGTGCGCGAATAGTGTTGGCGGTGCAGTTGGCCATTTTGTCAAAAGTGGCTGCAATTTGCTTAAATTCGGCATCGCGACTAGAGATTTTGTCGCCAATACGGCTATCTAAGTCTCCATCGGCAAAAGCGCGGGTACTTTGCTCAAGTTGCTTGAGTGGCTTCATAATGGCGCGATATAGCAACCAGCAAATGCCCGTTAAAACTAAAAATGGCACGCAAAATTGCAGTAAAATATAGGCAATTTGCCAATAATTACCTGGGCGCATATGACTGGGTAACTGGATCAAAAAGTGGGTTTTGTCATCAGCAAATGGAATGTCCATGACAGGGTTACGGGCAAAGTATAAGTGGATTTTCCATCTTACGTCACGACCAAGGGTAAACTCGTCTAGGTAGTACTGCTGAAGCTGTGTGCCTGCCAGTGGCGTCAGTTCGCGCTGTACTACCGCCGCCCAAGTATCATGGTCTCGCTCTATGCTTTTTACATAGGTACTGAGTGCAGCCATGTCACCTGACAAATACAATTGCTCAGCTTGCTTGCCCAGTGCGATAAGTTCTTGCTGATGCTCGACTTTAATTTGGCTCATTCTAAATTCAGTGTGGTTGACCAAGTAATCAATCACGGCAAAGAGCAATAAAGATCCTGCAATAACCAACGCACACAGGCGTAAAAAGTAAGAAGCTCTAAGGTTGAACATGCAAACGATACCCTTTGCCATGCACTGTGGTGATAGACTCTGGGCTGAGCCCAACTGCAACGAGCTTTTTACGCAAGCGGCTTAAGTGCATATCTAAACTGCGGTCATATCGGCTGAACTGACGTTCAAGCACGCTTTGATATAAAAATGCTTTACTGAGTGTCTCTTTATGGTTGTGTGCTAACTGCCATAACAATTTAAATTGAATAGTGGTGATGTCTAGGGGCTCTGTGTTATACGCAGCAAGCTGTTTTTGTCTGTCTAAATGTAGGTCAGACAACGTAATTTCAAAGGGCGTTTGTGCTTGTGTGTGGCTAGCATGAACACGTCGTAAAATCGCTTCAATACGCAATACTAGCTCATCAAGGTTAAAGGGCTTAGATAAATAATCATCCGCTCCTAGGCTTAAGCCTTTTATACGCTCTTGCTCAGCACCACAGGCGGATAAAATCAAGACAGGCGTGTGTTTAATTTTTCTTAACTGGGCCAAAATTTCATAGCCTTCCATGCTCGGCAAGCGAATATCTAAGATAATGAGGTCGTAATCCACCGCGAGTGCTTGGCTAAGTCCTTGTTCTCCATCATGAAGACAGTCGACCTGATATCCTCGGTTATTAAGTAGGGCGCAAACTTGCTGGTTGAGAGTAATGTCGTCTTCTACGACTAAAATACGGTTGTTCACAGATCTGTGTCTTCTAAAATGAGAATGATTGTATTTTAAGATTATTGCACTTGTGCATACAATAGTGACTAGGTCGAATTGTGAACAGATGTTTGCTGTATGAGTTTTTTTCAAATGAAATAGGCTGTATTTGAGGGTGGTACTTAATGCGTGACTAATTTGGCGGGCACTGTGTGCATTGCATGTTGATATGTAGTGTTGAAATACAGTCTCGGATACAAACTAAATTAAGGAATGACACATGTTAAGGTTAATATCTATTAAGTTATCACTGTTGGTGGCTTTTCTCAGTTGTAGCAGCGCGCTGCTGTCTAGCACCGCGTTTGCAAAAAGCTATCAAGCGACGCACCATGCCATTGTTTATGAAGGGCGAGTAAGCAAGCATTATAGTAAAGGTCAGGTTGAGTTTAACTGGCCGGGCACGCAACTCAAAACCAAGTTAGTCGGCAAATCACTGAAGGTGACATTAGCAGGTTATGGCGACCAGTTTGATGTATTGGTGGATGGTCAGCTACATAAAAAAATTGTGACCAATGCAAATGGCAATTTTGAAGAGCATGTTGTTTTTACGCAGCAAGAAGCCAACAAGGTCGAGATTGAAATCGTCAAACGCTGGGAAAATTATGGTAACAATACCAAAATACTCAGCTTTTCAACGGATGGCCGTTTAGAGGGAATTTGGCAGCAGCAACCGCATATTTTATTTGTCGGAGACTCTATCAGTGCTGGTTTTGGCAGTGAATCCACAAAACGCCAGTGTACTTGGCAGGAGATAGTTGATAGCAGCAATGCCAGAGTGGCTTTTCCTTATTTGACTGCATCCATGCTTGAAGCCAGCTTCACACAAGTATCATACTCAGGGTTGGGCTTAATTCGCAATTGGAGCGGTAACGACCCACACCATGACCTACGTACTTATCTAGACAAAGCCTCTGCGGTATTTGGTGATAATAAGGCTTATGAAGATACACATCCTGATTTGGTTGTAATTGAGGTGGGCACGAACGATTTCAGTACAGATCCCCAGCCTCATGAACCGTGGGCAACTATTGAGGAAGTCAAAGCCGACTGGATCTCTACCATGGTCGAGTTCGTCAATAAGGTACGTTATCGCTATCCGAACGCACCCATTATATTTATGCCAAGACCCGCTTATCCCTATGACTTCATCATTCCTGCGACATTAGAGGCAAAAGCCAAGCTTGAAGAGCAGGGGATTGATAAGTTGTATTCGCACACTTTTTCATCGCCATTAGAGGGGTGTATTTGGCATCCGACTGAGGCTGAGCACACTGATATCGCGAATAAACTGTCTGCGTTTATCAACTCGAATGACTTGTTAGATTAAAGACGATTTAATGCAATTTTACATAAGCCTACCTGTTGCATAGCGGGTAGGTTTTTTGTTTTTGCTATTTTAGCGAGTCGATACAGCAAGAAATATCAAAAAAACACAGTCGGTATTTTTTAAAGTACACCTATCAACGCAACACACAGGTGCACTTATGAAAGTAACTAAAAAAATCATCATTAATAAATCCGCAGAGCAAGTTTGGCATTTGATTGCCCATGAGTTTGATAAAGCCCACTTATGGATGGGACCTATTCCTAACTCTGTGGCAATGGGTCGTGGCAATAGTAAAACAGGTGCACCGATGGAAGGGCGTATATGTGATTTAAACGCCGATCCTAATGGCGCGAAAGTGAAAGAAGTTATCACCGACTTTAATGAGCAAAATAAGCAATTGGCATTTGATGTGTTGCCCGTAAACAACCCTAAAGTTGTGCCAATTAAGCAAAACCATGTATCCATGACTGTGCGTGCACTTGGTCCGAACCAAGCAGAAGTAATTTGGGTTGCTTCCCCTGAGCTTAAATTATTTGCTTATCCATTTTATCCGTTGTTAAGGCTGGTATTTCCGGTGGCGTTTGGCAAACTACTCAAAGGTCTTAAAGCGTATGCTGAGTCACATGTGCTCAAAGCAAATACGGCACAAGCGTAATTATTATTAACGAGGTATGAGATGGACCGATTTTTTAAAAGTATTGAGTACATAGAAGCACATCTATATGACAAGATCAGTGTGCATGAAATAGCGACGTCCGCTCATTATTCAACTTACCATTACAGTAGGGTGTTTAAAGCTTTGGTTGGAGATACACCAAAAGAGTATTTACGTAAAAGGCGTTTAACGCTTGCTGCAAAACGATTACTCACAGACGATGTCGGTATTTTAGACTTGGCAATAGAGTGCCAGTTTGAATCACAAGAGGCATTTACCCGTGCGTTTAAGGCCTTATTTAATATGACGCCAGCGCAGTATCGCAAAATAAATGAGCCGTTTAGATTGTTGTATAAAAAGCCGGTAAGCCAAGATGACCTCGCTTTTTTACAAAACAACTTAAGTATGGAGCCTGAGATAATCGAGCAAGCTGCGATGAAAATTGTCGGTATTGCCACTCAATATGATGATGGAGACTTAAGCCTACCTAAGCTATGGTCAGGGTTTAGACCCTATCGGGATAAAATCCCTAATCGTGTTGGCAGTGACTTTTTTGGTATTTATGAAAATTATGAAGAGTCGGAAGAGGTAACTCGGTTTGTTTATATTTGCTCAGCACAAGTTGAAAACTTTGATGATGTCCCTGAGGGATTGATAACCCGAGAGCTTGCAGCACAAACCTACGCGCGCTTCACTCACATAGGGCCGATTGCAAAATTGGAAGAAACCTTGCGTTATATTTGGGGCAGTTGGTTGCCTAAAAGTAAGTATGAGTATGCCGATAAGCCCGACTTTGAATTACTGCCAGCAAATTTCAATGATGCAGATCCAAACAACAAGATTTACTTGAATATTCCAATAAAACCCAAAGCCTGATTTATCAGGCTTTTTTTATGCCTGAATTTTAAATACAGCAAAAAATATCAAAAGTGCTTTTCGCACTTCATTTAATCTAGCCACATTGAATTTTGACGTTCTTAAATGAAAAGGGTTTATTATGATTAAGCGTGTTTTAATTACAGGTGCAAACGCAGGCTTAGGTAAAGAAGCGGCTTTACAGCTTGCAGCACGCCCAGAGGTCGAAGTGGTTTATTTAGGCTGTCGAAATAAACACAAAGCTGCTGCTGCGCAACAAGAACTTGAGCAAATCACAGGGCGGAATATCTTTGAGTTGCTCGAAATAGACGTTAGTGATATCGCTTCTGTTGAGCGTGCTGTACACGATTTACCGCAAAGTGTAGATGCGCTTATCATGAACGCTGGTGGCACAGGGGGTAAGCGTTTTTCAGCAATTAATAGTGCTGGCGTGACAGAGATCTTCGCGGTGAATTTACTCGGTCATAGCGTACTAACAGAAAAACTTTTAAAGTGTGGCAAGCTGACACAAGTCGCCGTTTATGCAGGCTCTGAGGCTGCGAGAGGAGTCCCCGAAATGGGCATGCCCAGACCTAACTTAAGCACTTCATCTGTTGAAGAGTTTATGCGTATCTGTGATGGCTCTGCATTTGCAAAAAACCAAGATGCCACAGCCCATTATGGCCCAATCAAATACATGGGCGCGCTGTGGATGTCGGCAATAGCGAGGCGCCATCCTCATGTTAGGTTTGTAACCATGAGCCCAGGTGCGACCAAAGGCACTGAAGGGTTTAACACACTCCCGTTTTTTAAACAGTATGCAATGAAAGGCATGATGCAAGTCATGTTGTGGCTTGGCAAAGTACACCGAGTTGAGACAGGCGCTGCGCGGTACTTGACGGCCTTATTTGATGAGAATTTAGAGTCAGGCCGGTTTTACGCCAGTAAAAAAGGACTAACCGGCGCGCTCAGTGCTCAGCATCATATGTTTGCAGATTTAGATAACCCACAGTTTCAAGACAATACGCTACTGGCGATAGAGCGCTTTGCTATTAAATAAAAACGCCCACAATAAGCGGGCGATGTGCTGGTGATTATTTGGCTGGGAGTATTTGCCAATGCGCTGCTGTTTAGGGCTAGAGCCTTTGCCGAGGTATGTACCTGCACAGATCTGTGTAAGTAGCTTTTTGTCATTAATTAGCTGTTTTTTAGCTTTATTTTGGCGTCTTGCATAGTTAGTCTTTTATGAAGGCGCAAAAGCTGCGCCTTTGAAGTGGATTATTCGGTAAACTTAATGTGATGCCATTCTCTATTAAAATAATCATCGACTAAGAAATAAAATAAGAGCTAATCGTGTTTTAGTTAGCTTCATTCTTTTCAACCGAGGGTGCTCCTTCTGAGCGGTGAGCATATACACTGGCGAACAAACAGATACCAGCCAAGCCAATTAAAATAGATTTGTACACTCCTATGTTGTAATACATATGTGTAATATCCCAAAGGTGCTTTACTTGCTCTTCAGGAAAGCCCAGCCTATCTAAATTACGTATGAAGTTTTCACCTAATGCGTATAAGTCTACAAAGAGGTAAAGCATAAACACATAAAATAAGCTGTTTGCCATATCAAATAGCTTTGGCTCTTCTCTTGAAAAATAAATAGCAGAATTTCTACAGTATAAACAGAGGCATATATCGAATAAGATTGAAGTGGACAAATACCAGATGTTTTCCGTAAAGCCTGTATACTGCCCGTAAACAAAGTTATCCAGCAGGCTAGCTGCTATAAGCTCCATTAGCGTAAATATTAAAATATACAGAATGAATACACTCATTTTTGGCAAATGGGTCGTTTTGAAAAAAGCAAAAGCCAAACAGGCTATAAATATGATTGCTTCATAAGTTGGCGATTTCATATTGTAAATTGCAAAAGCAACCACGATAAAGATAAGCAATAACTTGGTAAATGGTTTCACTCAACCCCCTTGGAAATCATCTGGAATAATCGTTACTGACGGGTAGTCAATGGGTACGCTTTGCTGTCTAGGCCCAGAGCCTATACCTGGGTTTCTTCCAGCACAAACCTGTTTTAGCTGACTTTTATTATTGATCAGGTGTTTGTGTTTTATTTTCATGTTTTTCATCAGAGGCCTCTAGTTCGGGTTTTTTTTCGATACAAGCGTTATTGTATTTTCCAGCAACTCCAGCCATGGAGGCCAAAAAACCGTACACATCTATCTTACACCCATTGTGTAATTTAGTTAACACGCTTTGAGGAAACTCAGACGTCCCATTAAGGTAGTTATTCATTGTACTGCGTGACACGCCCGCTTTTTTACAGCCTTTTGAAACAGAGCCTTGTTTTGCAATGAGTTCTTTCCTTACAAAGTGCCTCAGCTTTTCCCCGAATTTAAACGGGTCAATTTCATCCATAACTTAAACGCCACTTTAATAATTAAATACATATTAACTTTATGTATTTGTTTTATCAACAAGTGTTGGGTGTGGTACTTACGAGTAAGTTGTCCAGATTCTGGAACACGGGTTCTGTTAAATTATGTTTATTCATTATTTTATAAGGTTTGAAAGGAAATCATCATGACCCTTGAATATGTTATTGAATCTAACACCAAAACGAATAAAAGCTTTGTACACAATAGACCTGTTAGGCAAATGCGTGTTTCACAGTTTAAAAACAACATGCAAAAGTCAATTCGCCGATTGAGAAAAAGTAAAAAATTAACGCAAAGGCAGTTAGGTAATATTTTGGGTGTTGATCAGGCGACTATCAGCAATTTTGAGAGTGGCAAAACGGTTATGACATTAGATCTTGCATATGAGCTTATTCTCGTTTTTGGCTGTGATTTTTATATTGAGTGTGATTTATCTGGGATTATGAGTTTACCCAAAGCGAGTTAGCAATATATTAAATCATGTCTAAATAGAACTGTGAAAATAATTTATAAAGAATAAGTGCTTGAGATAATTAATGGTCGGCGTCTTGTTGTGGCTAGAGCATCATGTGTTTACGGATTTAGATAACCCAGAGTTTAAAGACAATGCGCTACTGGCGATTGAACGCTTTACTGTTAAATAGAACGCCCACAATGAGTGGGCGATGTGTTTAGCGTTATTCAGTAGAGTCGTATCATTCAGCAGGTGCGACCCAAAGAACACCTACAGATTTTTCGACGACTTTTACTTGTACGCCTTTTTCGATTTCCGTTTTACTTTTTAATTGCCATTGAATGCCTGAGTATTGATAAAAGACTGGGCTTTCATTATTCAGGTCTTGCTCTAGCGTAAAACTAATATCTGCAAAATCACTGTCTACTTTTTTGCTATCTTGTTGTGACTGCATTGCTTTGAGTGGTTTCCATAACACACCAGCAAGCAAGGCTGTCAGCACACCATTGATCCATGCGGCGTTTAATAAACTGGGCTCAACGAGGCCAAAGTACATGAATACGCCACTGGTGATGAGGGACAAACCTAAGAAAAACAGCACAAAGGTTGCAAACCCCAATACAATGACTTCAATGCAAAGTGCAACTAGGCCAAATATTATCAGTGCTTGGGGCAGATTGTCGGTTATAAACGTCATAACTTACCCATTTTTCTTGCTATTTAATGTGTTAATTATAGACATTCCCTGCGCTACAAGAGAGCTTGCGTCAGTGCCGTTGTCAGGGAGCAGTACAACTGAAGACTCTTTTGCGATGGCTTCTTTCGCAGAGATTGCTTTGGTGGCTAAGTCGAGTTGAATCGCTTTTTGGCCTTCTTCAGTATTGGCTGCCTCACCGACTTTTTTAAGTGCATCGGCTTGTGCTTCTGCGACGGCAATGATGGCTTTGGCTTCACCTTCTGCTTTGAGAATTTGCTCGGCTTTTTCAGCTTCTGCGGCTAATACTTGTGCTTGTTTTTTACCCTCAGCAACATTGATTTCGGCTTGACGGTCGCCTTCAGACTCTAAAATCTGCGCGCGCTTAACACGCTCTGCTTTCATTTGCGCTTCCATGGCTTCCATCACTGAATTTGGCGGCACAATATCTTTGATTTCATAACGAAGGACTTGAATACCCCAGGGTTCTGAGGCCGCATTGATGGCTGTTACAATATTGGTATTGAGCATGTCACGTTCTTCAAACGTTTTATCCAGTTCCATTTTACCTAGCTCACTACGCATGGTTGTTTGTGCTAATTGCGTCACCGCAAAAACATAATCATCAACGCCGTACGTTGCTTTATATGGATCAAGCACTCTGAAGTAAAGTACCCCATCCACTACGAGTGAGATGTTGTCGCGGGTGATCGCTGATTGAGAAGGTACATCGGTCGCTTGCTCTTTCAAGCTTCTATCGGCAGCAACTTGATCGATAAAAGGGATAATAAAATTTAAACCGGCTTCTTTGGTTGATTGATATTTACCAAAACGCTCAATTATCCAAGCGCGATTTTGCGGTACAAATTTAATTGAACCTTTTAAGATAAAAATGACAAAAATCAGCAGTACTGCTTCGATGGTGAACAAAAAGTTCAGTATTGTCGTGACTGGATCCATAAAGTTACATTCCTTATTAATAGTCTTATCTATACCATAACACGATGTCGGTAAGAGTTAAATTTAACTGTTTAGGCTGATGTAGTTATACTTATTTTTCTGCAGAAAATAACAAGTGTACGCGCTTTTTTGTCATTATTTTGTTATAAAAATTACCTATCCTAGATACTACAGTAGAACATTATTTTGAGGTATCGACATTGACCGCGCAGTACTACGAGCAGAATGCACTTAAGTTAGCCAAACTCTATCAGTCAGACAGTTTCGAATCATTGCATGCAAATTGGTTAACTCATCTAACGCCTTATCTTAACCAGCAAAAGTTACAATTTCTGGATATTGGCGCTGGTGCGGGCAGGGATGCAAAATTCATAGTCGAACAGAGCCAAGGCGCCGAAGTTGTTGCAGTAGAACCCGTCAGTTCAATCAATAGGTTAGGTCAAGCTTACACGAGAGATTTACCCATTGTATGGCTTAGAGATGAGTTGCCATGCCTATACGAGGTAAAAAAGAAATTTGAAGCATTTGATGTGATTTTGGTCAGCTCAGTTTTTAACTATTTAGATGATAGCGCTTGTGTTCAAGCACTTTTAACAATTCGACAGTTGCTTAAACCTCAAGGGTTATTGATAGTGAAACTAAGGCACTGTAATGACAGTGCGCATCTGAAAGAGCGTGGGTTGACGAATATAGACATCGACACATTATCTATCATGGCGCACAGTGCAGATCTCGAGTTAGAGCTCACCACCGATCAAGAGGCGGATGCGCAAGGTCGTGTGCATACAAGGTGGCAAACTCTACTATTTAAGCCTATTTAATGATGATTAGGCTGATAAAGCATTTTTGATAGCAAGGATTTCTTTTTTGTTACTCGCCGACCATACCTTGTTGGCTGCGCTTTGTTGGTTTAGCCAAATATAGTCAGTGTGCTCTTCATCACACAAGGTGACTTGTACATCATTCGGGACGCAAACACTAAACACATGTTCTGAGTTTATTTTGGCGTTACTTTCATAGCGGTGTCGCCATTGAGGCCTGATCTCATACTGATTAATCGTGTTATGTTGCTTAATTTTGATGCCCAAAGCATGCGCGTCTATGCCGGTTTCTTCTTTTAATTCTCGATATGCTGTTGTGAGCGGCTCTTCCCCTCTGTCTATACCGCCTGTTACAGACTGCCAAAAATCAGGGTCATCTTTTCTTTGTAAAATTAAAAATTGCTTACTTTGATTGTAAATAACGACAAGGACAGATAACGGTTGACGTAACATTATATTTTCCATAGGTGTAAGTACCAATTTATTATACCAAGTGATACGTACAAGCGTGAACTTTCGGGCATCTTACCTATAAAAAAGACAAAAAAAAGGCAGGCCAAACGCCTGCCCAATCTCCAATAGCAATAAACTTTGCCAAGGAAATACCCAATAAACCAACATCCTTATCAGTAAGCTCTACTTCTCGGGAGTTCTAGGAGCCACTTAATTAAGTGGTGTCTCCAAAGGAACAACTTCATCCTACATGGATGTATTTAAAATGTAAACTGTTTTGGCGTTAAAAATCGTATTTGTGTTAATTTTGTATATTTTGTTTATAAATTTTGCACTTTTATGCGTTTATTCATATGGTCATTAAAAAGCCAATAATTACAGGCGAGTATATATTAAGGCTGAAGAGCTATTGTATTTTTCCCTTCAATAGGTAAATTTTGCATTTTATTAAAGCTATGATTTCTAGATGTTTTTATTTTTTCCATACAAGTGTAGTTTGTTTTTTAGTTTTGATTTGTTAAATAATTGTTTTTACAACCTGGTTCTGCTGGTTTGAATATCTAACTTATTGGATCTTGACTGGCATTCAGAGAAGCGCTGCATAACTGGGTAAATTTTTAACTTAACTTGGATTTCGTTATGTTCTATACCATGCTTAGACGGGACTGAAATAAAATACTGGCATTATGTTTATAGCATTTTGGTTATCTGTGGTTGTTGTGATGTCGCCGAGCGAAATGTTCATGACCCTCAATCAATTAAAAGAACTCAATAGCAAGAATCCGCAGCACGCCGCACAAGTTTTTAGTACTGTAAAATCAAGGTTGCCTAAAAAGCCAAGCCGAGGACTACTCGAATTATACCTTGTTGGCTTAGAGGCGGGAGTCCGAGTGGAAGATGCTGATATTGTCCAGCATATTGTGACTGTGCTTGAAAGTGACCAGTGGAAAGAGACGGTTGAGGGGGCTGAACTTGATATTGCAACCGCTGTCGCCATTTATCACAGGCGAATTCACGATTATGCCTATGCAGAGATCTTAAACGAGTGTGCTATATCTTATGCTGCTGATCCAAAAGAGTTTGCCAGAGTGGCGAATAACATGGCTGTGGTGTATCGATACAGTGGGCAGCCAGAAAAAGCGCAAAATATTTTGAATGAATCCCTGATGCTCGCTGAAGATAGGGAAATTGTTGCCAACATAAAAAATAACTTGGGCAATATTTATTTTGATCAAAAGAAATATCGTCATGCTCAACTTATGTATATTCGAGCATTTCGTTATCATTCAGAAGTCGGGCAATCGGGTTATGCGGCTGGTACCGGGCTTAACTTGTTAAATACCCAAATATTTTTAGGCGACTGGCCGAGCTTTGAACGCTACCGCGCATCTGTTGCGTTAGAAGTGAAGCAGAGCGGGCAAGATATGTTTAAGTTTTTTTTCATGTGGCAAACTTATCTCAATGAGCACCTGAATTATGATACTCCTTTATCTGAAAAGAAAGTCTCAACGTTAATTGATACAATCCCACTATTGCTTAAGAGTGAACTAGGGACGTCTTTAGCTTATTATTCGAGTTTATTTCAAAACGACAGATTGCACGGCACACTTCTAAATCAACTTGAAAAAACACCAGATATCAAGTCAGTACAAGAGCCCAATGGCACTCGAGTTAAGCTGGAAAGACTTTGCACGACTAGAATAATTGCAAAAAATCACTATTTCAATCGTTAATATAAATTGTCATTGGTTAAATTTTGATTAATAATTTAGTTTCCTATTTCGGAAAATATGTAAAGGAAACTATAATGAAGTTAATTAAACACGTAGCGATATTGTCATCTTTAATCGCTCCCACCTTATCTTACGCCGCGATTCCATACCACAATGAGACATATCAATATACTCAACCAAATGGAGAGGTTGTATCCATTACTCTACATGGCAACACCTACTATGCAGAGCAAAGAGCACATGATGGTAGGTTAGTTGTTTACGATAAAAGCTTAGGTGGTTTGTCGTATGCGTTAGTAAATAAAGCAGGCACTGATATTGAGTCACTCGGTATTCTTGTATCTGATAAAGGACATATTGGTGAACAGGTTGCACACTTTGACATCACCACACAGGCTGGCTTATCTACACAAGCCATTCAAAATTTGGTTATTCAAAAGCAAGGTGAGTTATTACCCGCGATTGAAAGCCCGCTTTTATTGAGTACACAAAGTGCCAACGTTGAAACTCAAGTAACTGGTCAGATCAAAGGGTTAACCATTATTATTGATTTTCCTGATGAGCGCGGAAGCATCACGAAATCTCAGGTTGAACGCTTTTTGAATGATCAAAACTACACCGAATTTGGCAATGCCCAATCTGTTCGAGGTTACTTTCTTGAGGTATCTGACAACAAGTTAGATTACACTAATACAGTTACTGCATATTACACTGCGAAAAAAAATAAAGCCTATTATGCAGACTCAAGTTTAAGTTCGACTGTACGCTCTCAAGAGTTGATTAAAGAAGCGCTAGATTGGCTTGAATATCAACAGGGGTTTGATTTTTCAACCTTGTCTACCAATAGCAGTAATCAGATCCGCGGCCTCAATATTTTTTACGCGGGTAATTCAGATAGCTCGTGGTCAAAAGGGCTTTGGCCGCATATGGCTAGGTTGAGTCCAAGATTTTGTGCCGATGGCGTGTGTACTGACCGATACCAAATTACGGATATGCGTGCCAGTTTATCAATAGGTACATTTGTGCATGAGTCAGGGCACTTGATCACTAATTGGCCTGATCTATACGATTATGATGGCAGCTCGCATGGCTCTGTTGCTAGTTATGGTGTTATGGGATTTGGTGCCATTGGCACAACGAATAAATTTAAACCGACCCCGCCTGTTGCACATTTCAGAGCAATAGCTGGATGGGATACAGTGACTGAGTTAAACCCTGCGGTCGATCAGTATGCGCCAAAAGGGGTGCTTACGCATACCTCAGGTGCGCATACATCCTATAAATGGACCAATCCAAGTAATCGTAACGAGGCATTTTATATCGAAGCTATCCACCAATCAGGTCAAAACTCTGAACAGCCCGGTCAGGGATTAGCGATATGGCATGTCGATTCGAGAGGAAGCAACTCTAATGAGTGGTACCCTTATATCCAAATGGAACATGCTGATGGCAATCGTGACCCTGAGAATAAGCGCAATAGAGGTGACGGTACCGACCTATTTATAGCAAATGGGGAGTTTAGTAAATTATATCCAAACAGTTTATCTTCAAAAGGGACTAATTCACTTTGGTGGAATGGCTCTGATTCAGGGCTCTCTATTTCTGGTATCTCAGATCCAGCTAAAACCATTTCGTTTACCGTTGAATCGTCTGTTGTTGAGCCGCCTAAAGGTGAAACTTATCGCGGGACGCTTAGCAATAAAGCACAGCAAATTCAACCTAATGGTAGTTGGTTTCAATATGCTGGTGGCACTATATCCCTTGATTTAACAGGCCCAAGCAATGCTGATTTTGACTTGAAACTTGAGCGCTGGCAAGGTGGGGGATGGACACAAGTATCCATTTCAGAAACGCCTACATCAGTTGAGTCAATTTCGTATAATGCTGCAAATGGATATTATCGCATAGTCGTGTATTCATATTCAGGTGCAGGTGATTACACTTTAATTGTTAATAAGTAATGCCTTAGTGTAAAAGCTCACAATCACAAGTGGATCAGATGCTTAGCATGGGGTCCACTTTGTAAATCCTCATCAACAAAAACTTTTCATCAATATTTTGTGCACATTTCCCTGTTAAATCTCTCTTACATCACCGCAACGCGCTGTTTTATTTGCAGTGATAGATATAAACGAATCTCGCAAGTTAAAATTTAGTAAAATATTTGTTTGATCTGAAATTGAAAATCATTATCATTATTACCTGTAAAGGGGACTTTGCAGTATATAGCGTGCTTTTTACACACAAAATGATTAAGGAGTAATTATGTCTCGTAGATTTTTATTGACTGGCGCGACTGGGGTCGTGGGGCTCTCAATGATAGAGCTTTTATCACCAAATGATGAGATTGTTATTCTAGTAAATCAACGATCTTTTAATGAATTGCCTCAAGGGGTAAGTCAGCAAATTCAGGGTGATATCCGTAAAGCCAATTTTGGCTTAAATGATGAGCAAATAGCTCAACTTGAAGGTATAGATTGTATCGTGCACAGCGCGGCACTAACAGACTTTACCGCCGATCCAGATGTGTTAGCTGGGATAAATGTGGCGGGTCTTAAACACGCCATCCAGCTGTCTGAGCAGTTAAACGTACCGCTTATCCATATAAGCACTGCTTTTGTAAAAGGTCGAAATGGTCATGATTTTAATAATTATGAGCAAAGCAAACGCGAAGCAGAAGCTTGCCTCAGTGACAACATCACGGTTGTTCGTCCATCTGTGATCATTGGCGACAGCGCACAGGGTTTGATGCCTAAAAAGCAAGGGCTACATAACATGCTTAAACTTGCCACCAAGGAAGTTATCCCGATAGTCCCTGGAGATGCGAACACATTGGTTGATGTGATCCCCCGCGATATTGTTGCTAAATGTATTTTGACGATAGTGGATAAAAAGTTATCGGGTGAGTTTTGGTTAACTGCGGGCACCTTGGCTAAAACATTAGGCGACTTGCTTACACTAGGTGAGGATGATGATATCACATCACGTTATGATGTGCGTTTCAAAGCGCCTAAGCTAATGAGCCCAACCACCTTTGAGAGGTTGGTTAAACCCGTATTTATGCCGGCACTGCCAAAACGCTTCAAACGTATGTTTGAAGAAACCTCCATTTATTTAAAATATCTTGATATGTCAGAAGGTTTTCAATCTGATGTACCGCATCTAGCTGAGGTTGCAGGCGAGTGTTACAACTATGATGTACGCCATACACTGGCTAAAAACTTGGTTGCATATGATCATCAACACCCTTTGATCACTGAGCTTTCGGGAGCGCAGTGACGTGAGAGAGGAAACACTCGAACTACTTAAGGCGCACAGTAACCGCTCAAAAGCACGTTTATCTAGCATGATGAGCTTGCCCATAGAGCAAAGTGCTCATTGTGCTGAAATTATCGATGAAAATGGCAAAACTTATTTAGACTTTGGTGGGTTTGGGGTCTTTATTTTGGGACACAAACATCCTCAAGTCGTGGCGGCGGTCAAATCGCAAATAGATGTTATGCCAATGAGTTCACGCACGCTTGTGAGCCCAAATTTGGCTTCAGCCAGTAAAAAACTGGTAGATATTTGTCCTGAGCCTATCCAATATGCCTTTTTCACTAACTCTGGTGCGGAATCCACAGAGCTGGGACTGAAGCTCGCCAGAGCGAATGGGTGTAAACATATTATTGCCGTAACGGGCAGTTATCATGGAAAGTCACTAGGTGCTTTGTCGGTAACACACCGCGATGAATTTCGCACGCCATTTGCGCCATTGTTTGACAATGTTGAGTTTGTCGAGCGAGACAATGTTGCGGCACTAAAAGCGGCGTTTGCTAAACACAAAGAGCCTGTTGCTTTTATTGCTGAGCCTGTTCAAGGTGAAGGCGGTGTTTATGCCCTGAGTTATGAATTTTTGCATACTGCCAAGCAGTTATGTGATCAATCAAAAGGTCTATTTATCTGTGATGAAATCCAGTCTGGGCTCGCTCGCACTGGCAGTATGTGGGCTATTGATAAACACAACATAGTGCCGGATGTCATGCTGGTTGGCAAAGGCCTCAGTGGTGGCGTCGTGCCGTGCGCAGCTGTGGTTGCTACAGAAGCTGCTTTTGCACCGTTAAACAAAGATTTTATGCTGCATTCAAGTACCTTTGGCGGCTCTCCGATTGCGTTGGCTGCGGCCGAAGCGACGATTGATGTGTTGCTTAAAGATCAAATTGCAGAACGAGCATCCAAGATAGGTCAAAACATTGTAACCAAATTAAAAAGCATTGCGGCGGCACACAACCACAGTGATTCGCAGCAAATCATTGTGCGCGGTGAGGGGCTTTTGATCGGGATTGATGTTGGTAGTCCTGCTCGTGCAGGCCAGCTCACTTTGTCACTTTTACATCACAACATCCTGACGAGCCACTCATTAAGTAATGCGTCTACGGTGCGCTTAACCCCGTGTGCTTTTTTAACTGACGAGCAGTTAACACAGCTATATACCGCGTTTGAAAACGCAATTGACAAGATTTAAGGAAATACCATGAGAGACGTAAGATATACCCAAACAGTTAATGCATCGGCGGTAGAAGCATTTGAGAAAATTGCTGACTTCAAATCATTTGAAAGTCATTGTCAGGCGGTGATCTCTGTTGATGTGACTGAGATTAACGAGACTGAGTCTGAGTCAACTTGGTTGGTGCATTTTCACGATGGAAAAATGTCGTGGCGCGAACGCGATATTTTCAACAAAAGTGACTTAAAGATTGAATTTACGCAAATAGAAGGGGATGCAGATATCTTTGAAGGGTTCTGGTCTATTGAAGCCCTTTCAGAAGGTCAATGCACAGTAACATTTGATGCGCGTTTTTGCATGGGGATCCCGACGCTTGCGGATATTTTAGAGCCAATTGCGGAATCTGCTATCAAGCAAAATGTTGAGCAAATGTTGAGCGAGTTATTCGCCAGCCAGCAAGAGGCCGTTGCATGAGTACATTCCAAAACGCGCAGCATTTGCTGCGCGATACGTTGCCAGAATTGGCAAATTATTTGGCCGAAACTCCCTTTGAAGCGCTAGAAGATGAGAAAAGCCAAGCCATCAATATATTCAGAGACACAGGTGGTGCACCTACTTTGGTGAAGCAAAAGTATGGTGGAAAAGGTCTGGATGCTTGGCAAGCCGTGCAATTGCAAATGGCCATTGGTGGCGCATCACCATCGTTAGCAATTGCTGTTGGCATGCATCAGTTTTCGATTGCGACTTTGCAAGAAATGGCGAAAGTGGGTAATGGATTGGAGTCTTTGATGTTAGAAGGGATCTCTCGTTCAAACTTACTGGTGTCTTCTGCTTTTAGTGAAGGGCAAATAGGTAAAAGTATATTAAAAAGCTCAATTGTCGCCAAAGAAGTGGACAAAGGTTATGTGATTTCAGGCGTAAAAAAACCGTGTAGTTTAGCTCACTGCATGGATTTATTGACTGCCAGTGTGCAAGTTGAACCTAAAGACGGTGAGCCTTACTTTGCCGTTGCCATGATCCACAAAGCATGCGAGGGGATCTCGGTTGAAAAGTTTTGGCAAGCACCTTTTTTACAAGCGAGCCAAAGTGAAGCTGTCGTTTTAGAAAACGTGTTTGTGCCGCATTCAATGTTAGTGAATGTAGATGAAAAGTCTGCTTATCAGTCACATGTTGCCGGTTTTGTGTGGTTTGAACTCATCACCTGCGCGTCATATTTAGGCATGGTGTGTGGTTTAGTTGAGCGTGCTTGTGAGCTTGGCAGATTGCAAGGTACAGATAAGGCACAGGCTCATATTCAATTAGAAGCATGTGCATTATCGTTAAAAGCAATCGCTGCAGACATGAATGAGCAAACGCAAGACACGTTGGCACAAGTATTAAGTGTGCGCTATCACTTGCAGGACGTATTAGCGAATGTAACGCAAAGTACGCTGAGTTTAGTTGGGGGAATTAACTACATTAACAATGGATACTTTGCGACGATTGCGCAGGTAGTACATGCATTCAATTTTCACCCACCTGCCAAGCATGCCATGTATGGACCTTTGAATCAGTACTTCGATGGTCAAGAGTTGGAGATGGTGTAATGCGTATAGCGCTGTGCAATATTGAAAATATGGCAACACAACCAGCCATTCTGCAGGTGTTAGAGAGGCACAAGGATGAGATAAAACTGGTCATCACCAGTGATCCGTACTCTAAAAAAAATGGCGGATTTTTAGCGCAAGCGTATAAAAATATGCGCTTTAGAGGGTATGGATTCACAGAGTATCTTTTTGTAAAAATGGTATTTTTATCCCTGATACGCCCGTTGTTGAAATGCTTTGGTGTGGATGTGTTGCCCAGTATTGAACAGCGCTGTAATGAGTTGGGTATTAAGTATATCAAGGTGAAAGATATTAACTCAGCTGGTGTGGTTGAGCTTGTTAAAAACCAACATATTGATTTGCTGAGTATTTACTATTTTGACCAAATTTTACATGACGAGGTCATTAATTCTGCAACACAAGGTGTGGTTAATTTTCACCCTGCATATTTGCCAAAATGCCGAGGTTTGTTCCCGATCATGTTTAGCTATCTTTATAACGAAGAAAATTATGGTATTTCTGCACATTGGGTTGAAAATAAAGAGATTGATGCCGGGCCTGTGATCGCTCAAAGTGCGATAAAGGTGAATGGTGCGACATGTTTATTGGAGATAGATAGACAAGTGAGTAACAGCTTTCCGGCTTTATACGCGCAAGTATTAGAGTTGTTGAAGTGCCAACAAATGGAGGCGAAGGTTCAATCTCAGCAAAGTAGTTACTTTTCATATCCGACACGAATACATTTGCGAGAGCTGAAAACGACTTTGCCTTTGATAAAGTGGCGATGGGTTCTTCGCAATATGGGTAAGAAAAGTACACAATGAGTGGGTTTACAGAGACTTATATGAAAATAAAGTTGAAATTTTTTTAGTATGCCTAGTATAAAAATCAAACAAGGGTACAATGAATACGGCTTTAGATAATTTATTCTAATTTCTGTTGTACGACAACATTGGATGAGCGGGCCTTATAGTCCGCTCTAGGTGTTTTAAACGCTTTATATTTGAGTTTACAAACATATGACACAATGCACTAAACTCTAGGCTGGCTCAGCAAGTATATAAAGTATAGAAATTCGCAAGGAACCATTATGAGAGTTTTATTGGGCTTAATGCTGTTGATGAATGCGCATTGGGCATGGGCAGATAACCAAGGCGCTGAGAAAAAAGGGCTGCCTGTCGCAGCCTATAGTTTGCAGCAAGCAACTGGCTTTCATCAATTTCGTCAGGTAACAGGACAAGTCGTTAAACATCAAGAAGCTGAGATAGGCTTTGAATTTAGTGGTGTTTTAGAGGCTTTGTATACAGATCAAGGCGATATTATCAAAAAAGGGCAGATACTTGCTAAACAAGACACCCAGTTACTTGAAATTGAAAAGTTAGAGTTACTTGCCAACCTAGACAAGATCAAAGCCCAGCTCACACTGGCACAGCAAGACAGCGAACGATTACTAAAGCTAAGTAAGTCGAACTACTCCGCCCAGCAGCAACTAGATCAAAACCGTTCTCAAATTGCGGTATTAAAAGCCGAAATTCAGGTACTTAATGTCAAGCTGAAAGGCATGGATGTAAGGTTAGATAAAGCGCACCTCAAGGCGCCCTTTGATGGTGTGATTGCTTTGCGTGAAGTGTCGATAGGTGAGGTTGTGGGGCCCGGTCAAATTGCGTTGCGAGTATTAGAGCAGAGCAATTCAGAAGTGCGCATCGGCGTGCCGCAAAATTTGTTGTCTAATATACAGCCAATGATGCCTATTACCATTGGTGGTAGTGTGTATCAAGCGCAAAAGCGATCCGGCGGCACCAATTTAGATCCAATTTCAAGAACCGTACAACTGCGTTTTTCTTTACCAAGCGACGCCGTTGTTTTTTCCGGTCAGATGGCTTCTATGATCATTGCGAAAAAGCGCGAAAAATTAGGCTATTGGGTACCAATGAGTGCGCTAACCAACGGGACGCGTGGTACTTGGCAGATATATCAAATTGAGCAAGGGCATTTACAACCGACAGCGGTTGAGGTGCTACATAGCGATGGGCAATATGCGTTTATAGATGGCGACTTGGAAAATGGGACTAAGATTTTAGCCAACGGTACACATAAAGTTGCTGCAAATATAAAAGTAGATATCGTCCAGTCGGTTGCGACTCGAGGTGAGCAGCAATGATAGCATTTTTGCTCAAAAACGTTCGATTTCAGGTGTTACTCATTGCGTTGTTGCTGGTATCTGGTTTCGCCGCACTAAGCAGCTTACCACGAACAGAAGATCCCCGTATTATCAATCGATTTGCCTTTGTCACGACGTATTTACCAGGCGCGTCTGCTGCCCGTGTTGAGGCCCAAGTCACTGAAAAAATTGAGCAAAAGTTAAAGCAACAGTCCGAGATTAAAAACCTAATTGCAATGTCACGCGCGGGGATCAGTGTATTAAGTATTGAACTTGAGGATGCCGTGACAGACAGCACGCCGGTGTGGTCGAGAATGCGAGACTTGCTTGCTGATGTGCAAATAGAATTGCCAGAAGAGGCCTCGTCACCTTTGCTCGAAGACGATAGGGGCTATGCCTATACCAAAATCGTTGCACTGACCATAGAGCCGGATGAAACCGAGTCTTTATCTTTGCAGCAGGCCAAACAAATCGCGGTGAATCGCTACACCAAAGAGCTGCGTAATCAACTACGAAATCAAAGCGGTGTTGAGGTGGTTCATTTATTTGGTGTGGCAAATGAGGAAGTGAGAGTCACACTTGACCCGGCTAAATTAAAATTAGCTGGCTTATCATTCGAGCAAGTAGCGCATGCGGTAAAAAATGCGGATGCGAAAGTCTCTGCGGGGATGATAAGCAATGCGCAAATTCAAATGCAGGTTGAGTTGAGTGGCGAGTTCAAGTCCATTCCACGCATTGCGTCTATTCCTATTCAAAGTGATAGTCGCTATGGACAAGTACAGTTGAGTGATATCGCTACCGTTGAGCGTATCTTGGTTGAACCGCAGCAAGAAATTGCTTGGGTGGATGGGTTGCCGGGCGCGTACTTAGGTATTCGTATGCTCCCTGATGTGCGCATTGATAAGTTTTCTGATCAGATTGATGCGTTGTTAAACGAATTTAGTAAAACATTGCCCAACAATATTCAATTGCATAGCCTGTTCGACCAAAAAGGTTACACAGAGGATAGGTTAGGCAGTTTATTAGATAACATCTTGCTCGGTTTTGTGCTGATTTTGGCAGTACTATTTGTCACACTGGGCCTCAGAGCCGCTATTATTGTTGGTATGGCGCTACCTCTGACCGTGATGTTTACTTTGGCCTGTATGAATATATATGGCCTGCCTATTCATCAGATCTCGGTAACTGGGTTAGTGGTTGCGCTGGGTATTATGGTTGATAACGCCATTGTGATCACAGATGCCATACAGAGATACCGCCAGCAAGGTTTGGCTGTGATTAAAGCGGTGTCAAAAGCGGTGCACCATTTTTGGTTACCACTATTAAGCTCAACACTGACCACCATTTTGGCATTTATGCCAATTGTTCTCATGCCAGGTCCATCTGGTGAATTTGTGGGCGGTATTGCACTGAGTGTTATCTTCGCGCTGATAGGTTCATATCTTATTTCACATACCTTGATTGCCGTATTTGCAGGTAAATATGTACAAGTTGATGCGCAAAATAGTTCAGGCTTTTTAACACAAGGGATCAGATTAAAACGGCTTAGTCAGATCTTTGAACAGTTGCTGAGCCGATCTTTGAATAGGCCCGTGTTAACAGCCCTGTGTGTTATGGTGCTTCCTGTGATTGGTTTTATTTCTGCTGGTAAATTGACTGAGCAGTTTTTCCCGCCAGCGGATAGAGATATGTTCCATATTGAAGTTCGCTTGTCCGACAATGCCAGCATACATGCGACCAAAGCTCTGGTGAAAAGAATGGATGCGCATATTTTAAAGCACGAGGGGATCGAGCGTTTAGATTGGATGGTCGGACGTAATATTCCAATTTTTTATTACAACTTGATGCAAAGAGACAAAGGCGCGCGAAATTACGCTCAGGCCATGGTCAAAGTGACAGACTTTGAGCGTGCCAATGAACTGATCCGAACCTTACAAGTTGAACTTGATCGCGCATTTCCTGAAGCGCAAACCTTGGTTAGGAAGCTAGAGCAAGGCCCGCCATTCAATGCACCGATTGAAATTAGGATATTTGGCCCAGATCTCGATAACTTGGCGGAATTAGGCCAGCGGGTTAAGCAAACCGTTATTGCACACCCTGAAGTGACACATACGCGCACGACATTGCAGTCGGGTGCCGCAAAGGTCGAGTTATTGGCTCAAGAGTCGCAACTTATTCACGCAGGTGCGCAAGCTCAACGTGTTGCTGCGCAATTGCAAGCTCAGTCTCAAGGCGTGACGGTCGCAAGTGTATTAGAGGATACTGAAACTGTACCAGTTAACTTAAGATTTGATAATCAATATCGCGATGGGCTGGATGGCCTTGCTAATGTGGAGATAATGGGCAACCAGTCTTTATTATTGTCGGCATTTGCAACAAGTCATATTGTGCCTGAGCAAAGTACCATTCACCGTCGTAATGGCGAGCGTTTAAATGTGGTTGAAGCATTTTTACAAGCGGATGTACTACCCGCGAAGGTACTGAAAGATCTTCAACTTCAACTTGAAAAAGAGCAGTTTACTTTACCTGTTGGCTATCGTTTAGAGATCGGTGGTGAATCTCAGCAGCGAGATCAAGCAGTGGGCAGTCTGCTGGGTAAAGTTGGGGTGATTTTTGTTGTACTGATCACTGTGTTGGTACTGACTTTTAATTCTTTTACAACAACAGGACTGATCCTCGTCACTGCCTTTCAATCCGCCATGTTAGGAATTTTAAGTGTGTACATCGCGGGCTTCCCATTTGGATTTACCGTGATCATCGGCTTGCTCGGTCTAATGGGGCTAGCGATTAATGCAGCTATTGTGATTTTATCTGAGCTCAGGGCCAATGAAGCAAGCAGCGTAGATGAAATTGTAACGGGTGTGATGACGTGTGCTCGACATATTACTTCAACCACCATCACAACGGTTGGCGGGTTTTTACCGTTAATCTTAGCGGGAGGGAGTTTCTGGCCACCGTTTGCCATTGCGATAGCGGGTGGAACCGTGTTAACGACCGTTTTATCGTTTTTCTTTGTGCCGAGTTGTTATTGGTTGATGCAAAAAAAGCGTACGACTTCGTTTATTGCAAAACTTAAACGTTTAACGACCTAGGTAATAAGATTAATCTTATATGGCCAGTATTTATACTGGTCATATCTCCTTGTATTTTAGAATTAAAAATTCTTCCTCCATTTTATTTGCATATTCTCTGACTAAACTTGCTGTATTCAAGTTACGACCTTGAATAATACCTTCCAAGCAAGCAGAGTCACATGGATGTGACTTTTTATTATCGTTAGTTATATTCTCTCCATGTATTCTGGTTTAAAAAATGCAGCTATTATTTTTAGTTTAAAGCTGCATCAAGATGACTATAAAACAAAGTTTATTTTGGATTATGACATGTCTCAGCATACTGCCTGGTGTGCCATCTACAGCCAACATCTACCTTAGTTGGAGGGTAGTGTGGATAACCGCCACCTATTTGAGGTGTTAGTTTATTACTGAGTGCTTGTTCGTTTAACAAACGTTTGAGTGGCTTTTTAGAAATGACTAGCTTCATAGCTTCTTCCTTTTAAGTTTGAGTTTAATTTCACTCAAAAAAATAACAGGAAGGGTAAATATGATGAAATGATAAAAGCTATATAATTATCTTATAATTTTGTGATTAAAAGGCTTAGAAAGCTATTGTTTATGCCATAAAAAAGCCCAAACTATTTTTAGTTTGAGCTTTTAAATCAAAAAAATTGATTAGTACGGGTTGTTACATGTATGTACTTGCATGTGAGTAAACCAGCGACAGCCTTTATCAAATGCTGTTGGTGGGAATGGGTGATTACCACCTGCAATATTTGGTGTTTGCATTACTGGGATAGCTTTGCTGTCAGTAGAAAGTGATTTAATTGCTTTTTTATTTATTTTTAATTTCACTGCATTATTCCTTGTTGAATATATAGTTCATTATTTAAGTTATCAGAACTTTAAGGTTTGTTAAAGACCTTTGATGTATTAAATGAATTATTTAGTAATTTGTTAAAATTGTGACAGTCAAAGTGGTTTGAATTCGGACAGTTAGCTACTTTAATGAGCTCCGCTTCAATTGCTTGTAATTGTTTGATTTTTATTGCTATATCTTTTGACTTTTGGAGCAGCATATCTCTATCTATCTCGATGCTTTTGCCATTAAAAAACGAGGCAATTTCATCCAAAGTAAACCCTGCAGTTTGGCCAAGCGCAATAATGGATAGTTGCTCGATAATATTATCTGTGTAATACCTTCTTAAGCCTTTTCTACCCGCAGGTTTGATAAGGCCTTTTGACTCATAAAACCTCAGTGCAGAGGCATTAACACCTGTTTTTTCAGTTACTTTCCCTATATCTAACATAACTAACCCTCTATTGACTGTTGCGTCTATTTTGTTACTTTGTCACATTTGGTGCTCATTGTTAAGTATAGTTACATGGATAAGGTAACTCAGTGGTGGGTGTTTGAATAAGGTTATAAACAAACATACCTTCAAGTGAGATGCAATATAATATAAAGTAATTATATTGCGAAAAAGCGAATTGTCTGGCTCGTTTTGTATTTAATAAAAGCTAAAGAGATATAGAGAGTAACTGTTTGACGTATTCAACTGGCCCAGTGTTAATAAATTTGATTGTTTTTTATGGGTTTCAAATATCTTTGTTCATCACTTTGTTGTACTTTCTATATGAACTAAATCGTACTGGGTTTTCAAAACTCTATGATAAGTCATATGAGCTAAATAGTGACTTTGATATACGCTTTGTATCTTGGAGCTTAACATTTATTGTAATCGCTATTTTGCATTTTACAGATATGCCTGTGAATGATGCAATTCTTGATGCCGATATGGATCAAACACTAAGAAGGCGGCTTTTTTATTTTTTGAAAATGTGTTTTAGTTTTACCAGCATTGTATGCATTTATGTTTTTCATCACCTCCGTGGCTGCCCGTTCTCATCAACTGCCAGAAATTGTATCTACGTCATCATTCCAACGATGACCATCAATTTTGTAGAGCTTGTTTCAAGAGGGTATTTAGACGTGAATAGCTTTATTCCAATATATCGTTTTATCGGAATTTTTCACTACGTGTTTCTTATGTTCGCACTTAATGCCTTTCCAATTTACCGGCTTTTGCTGTTACGAAAAGCCAGCAGGATCAAACATAAAGAACAGTTAAAAAACTCAGTACTTTAGATGTAATTAACTGCCAGTTGATCATTAAGTATCACACTTTATTCGCCTAGTTTTAGACAGTGATAGACGACTATTTTATAGCTTTAAAAGGGCTTTCCCCTGATGATAATTTGTTTATTTTCTTAATTTTGAATTAAACATCCCAAGTTGTTTGGCTAATACACTCAGCTGTCACATATCAGCAGTGAGTACATTTAATTCAGGCCTATACATTTCAATTTTAAATGGCCGTTTATAGCCAGCCTTACTACTGAATATGAGTGTGTAAACTGACTAGTCGTTATTTAAATTTAACCGTTACAACTCAACGCCGTTAGCGTAAGTAATTAAATACTTTGCACTATTTGGGTTTTCGTGCCAATTTAGCTGTTTGGTGACGGTGATTTGTACGCCATAGTATTCTGCCATACCAGCCAATACGCCTTCGACCAGATCGAACATTCTACGTGACGAAGTATAAATAAGCTGCGCTTCAAATAAGGACAGCGTGTTGTATTGAAATTTTGGCGGCAGTGCATCTGGGTAGAGCTTTTTAAGTTCGATATGATGTAAATCATCCAATTGTTGTAATACATACGCGGGGTGTGTGTAATCGGTGAAGTGCTTAGGCAGTAACCCCGATAGTCTTGGGTAAAGCCATTTACCAAAACTGAAATGTGCTTGTGCGAGTGTAATGCCTATCTTATTGATAACGATATTAACCAGTTCAATAAGGTGCTCGTCAGGGTAATTCTCTGTTCGCACAAAAGCGGTGTTGGTATCAAATGAGCAATCTTCAAAAGCGTCGTATAACACTTCTTCACTGGCGACTTCAGTGACAAACTCTTCAAGTAACATAAAAATATGGCCTTTCATTATGCAAGCTCCGGTTTGAATGGCAGACTAATGGTAAAGCGCGTGCCTTTACCCTCTGTGCTTTCAACGGCGATTTTTCCTTTATGTTGCTGAATGATTTTATAAGAAATCGAGAGGCCTAACCCTGTGCCTTTACCGACCGGTTTGGTGGTAAAAAATGGGTCGAATATATTACGTAGATTTTGTGCGGAGATCCCCATGCCGTCATCGGCAATAGTGACGTAAACATTACGCTCATCAAAGCTGCTGATGATGTCAATTTTGCCCAGCTTCTCAATTGCTTGACCAGCATTGATCAATAAGTTTAAAAACACTTGGCACAGCTTGTTACCGCTACACACAAGCTTGGGTAATTTGCCTAGTTGAGTGTTCAAGGTCGCGTGATGTTTAAAGCTGCTCTGAGCTAAATTGATGGCTTGGTCAAGGACTAGGTTAAGGTCCTCCGGCACCATCTCTTCGTTGTCGATATGCGTGTAGTTACGCAGCTCAGTAACAATTGACGCAATTTTGTTGAGGCCGCACAAGGATTCATCCATCAAGTCTGGGATGTCATCCTGAATAATGGCCACATCATAGCTGGATTTGAGCGCTAACATTGCTTGCTCGTTGGGTGCCATTTTTTCAAGGTCGTCTTGATACGCCAACAAAGTAATGAGATACATTTTAAGCGTCTCAATATTCGATTTGGCATAGCCAGTAGGGGTGTTAAGCTCGTGTGCAACACCCGCAGAAAGCTGCCCTAGAGAGGCCATCTTCTCTTGTTGGATAAGCTGCACCTCTTGCTTTTTAAGCGCCTCAAGTGCTTCGCAAAGTTCTTCATTTGCTTTGTATAAGCTGCGAGCTCTGGACTCGAGTAAATCTTCAGCGTGTGCTTTGCCTGCTAGCGCACGTTGCAGCTTTTTCTCAAGTAGCGCAATGGTTTTACTTGCTTCTAATGTTGTCATGCAAATCCAATCTAGTCGTTACATTTACTAACATCAAAGCAAGAATAGCTCCAATTTAGCTATAAATAGCCATTTTGTAATTTATATGTATAAAAAACAGTGAGTAAGAAAATGCTAGCCTCAGTTTGATGGCGAATGTAAAAGCGTTTTTTGCATATTGCAAAGACCTAGAAAGGCTAAATTATTTCTCAAAATGCGAAATTTCACGATACTAAGGTGATGAGTCTCAATTTGCGAAAAGCAAAGCTGTTTTGCAAACTGGTACTAGCAAATACCGCCAAAATACATGCCGTTTGTGCCAATAAATGCTGGGAGCGACTGTCTTCACTTTTCTTACTTATTTGCTTTTTAGCTTCCTCTTGAGTAGGCAGGTAAAGGATTAAAAATGCCTCTATATCAATCATATTGAGGAAATAAAATGATGTTTAAAAAAAGTACACTCTGCGCAGCTTTGGCATTGGGTTTGTCAAATTATGCGGTGGCAGGCTGCGGCGGTTTAAGCGACGGCGCAATCGCTTACATTGACGGCGATACACTAAAAATTCATGGCACTAACAGCAGTGAAAAGTTCACACTGAGCGTGTCTGGCGACAACTTAAAAGTAACTCGAATAGTAGGTAACAGTAGCAGTTGCGATAACTTTTATTTGAGCCAAATCGACGAGGTTTATGCCGTGCTTAACAGGGGTAATGACACCTACAACGGCAAGGATGTTAATGTCATTCAAAAGGTGTATGGCGGCGATGGTAACGATCACATCACTACTGGTCGTCAGAACGACTATATTCGCGGTGGAAATAATAACGATAAGATTTTTGGGAACAGCGGCAACGACACCATTTTAGGTGACAATGGCGATGATGAAGTGGATGGCGGTTATGGTAATGACTCTATCCGCGGCGGTAGCGGCCATGACAAATTATTGGGCTCGTACAACAACGATACGATTTTAGGTGACAACGGCGGTGACCTCATCATGGGTGGTCAAGGCGAAGATAGGCTTTACGGCGGCAATGATAATGATTACATCGGCGGCGGGTGTGTGCTTGAAAACGCCAATGGCGGTGATATTTACGATGCACCGCACTGTGACCACAGTAAAGATGGTGCAGATAAGCTGTACGGCGGCAATGGCCATGATGTGCTAAGCGGCGGCAGAGGCAGCGATACCTTATATGGTGATGATGGCGACGATTACCTTGCGGGTAACGAAGGCCGTGAAGACCGCTTGCATGGTGGCGACGGCGATGATGCGTTATTTGAAGATGGCGACGGCAATTCGAACAATAAGCGCTGGCACAAAGCATGGGGTAATCACGGCGACGATATCCTTGTGACTAACGGTGAGTTTTCTGATCAAGAAGGGGGTAAAGGAAACGATGTGATCATCGCGCTTTCAACGGGGTATGATGCCAAAATTGAAGGCGGCAAAAACGGCGACTACATTTGGACTGGCGACAGTGCTCCACAAGGTTCGTGCGGTCAGGGCAATGACAAAGGTATGGTCTTCCTAGACAAATGCGAAGGCACGACTTGGGTAGATGATTATCAAGGCTTGCTGTCAAAAGTGGATAAGCGCAGTAACTTTGATAATCCATATTTTGATGCCGCTGATGCCGTAGTAGAAATGGATAACTCGCACTCAGGCTTTAAAAACGGTTGGCGCAGTTATAAAGAAAACCAAAAGCCCCATGCCTTGTACGACATAGTTTCATCATCGGTGTTTTACCGCTGGTTAGATAATCGCGCGACCACGCCTTGGTCATATTACGAGTGGAAAGTGTCTTTCAACCCTGGCAATGGCATGTATGGCACATACACCCACTGTATGGAAGACAATGTGGCTTACAACTGTGTATGGCAAATCGGCCAAAGCCAGCAATGCTACAATAAAGACGGCAATATAATTTCATGTGACTAACCTGATCTGGTAATTAGGTTATCAACCCAAGCCCACGTTTGTGGGCTGTTTTGGTGGTGGGGGGGGCTGCTGGATTGAGTCTGAGTGTAGGAGCTATGTTGAGTACGTGGGGTTGTGTATTAACTTAGTTTTATAAAGCAAATGGATTGCGGGGCAAGCCCGCAATGACGAGGTTGGGAGTTATATATTCCCAAAATTTATCACTTATTTCTAACCCTACGTCACTCGAAATCTATTCAGGGCCCATATCTGTGATTCTCACCCAAAAACTCAACACATCAAACAAACCATAAATGCAAATAACAAAATAGATGTAATTGCATGTAATGGATGTCGCCAGAATAAAAAGGTTATATTAAAAAGTTTTCTAAATTTTAAATTTTGCTCTTGCCACATTAAATTCAAAAAAATCCCGAATAACCGAGCTAAAACACTATAAATAGTGTGGGAAATCGTGTTAAATGATGGCAAGCTATAAATTAATTAATACAAAGTTATTTGTTAATAGCAATGAGTTAGAAGTAAGCGGTTAAAGGACTTTTGAATCGCGTATAGCAGGACCTATCAAAGTCAGTCATTGTCTATACGTGTCACCGCAGAGTATTATTTTTTAAGGTGAGCGATGTCTGAGTCTACTTTCCACTATTACAGCCAACATGCCCAAGAATTTGCAGATGCTACTCTGAATGTAGATATGCAGCCACTGTACACGCCTTTTTTACAAGCACTGCAAGATAAACCCAATTCGCAGCTGCATATTCTTGATGCAGGATGTGGCAGTGGCCGTGATGCATTGGCATTCAAAAAGCAAGGTTTTCAGGTAAGCGCGATGGATGCTTGTCCTGAGTTCGTTGAAATTGCTTCCAACCTGTTAAACCAACCAGTGCAACACGCACGCTTTGAATCATTCAATCACGTTGCAGAGTTCGATGGTATTTGGGCGTGTGCCAGTTTATTGCATGTTGAACATCGCAACTTACCAAGCGTTATGCAAAACCTAGAACAAGCACTCAAGCCCAAGGGGGTAATGTATGCCTCATTTAAACATGGGCAAGGTGAACGAATGCACGGTGAGCGGCACTTTTCAGATCTAGATGAAAAAGGTCTAGCTCAGTTACTTGAGGGTCTACCTTCACTTGATGCCATAAAAGTATGGGTGACTGAAGATAGGCGGCCCGGGCGAGAGAACGAACTTTGGTTAAATTGTTTACTTAGGAAGGATTAATCAAGTGAATAGTTTTAACCAAGGAAGAACACATCAACTAAACACCCAAAAACAACTCTATACCGGAGGAGATGATCCGCTCCTTCCTGCGCTGCTGCAAGCCATTGAACACGCTGATGAAATAGAGATTTCTGTCTCTTTTATTCAGCGTTCAGGGCTTAATTTACTGTTTGATGCCCTGTATACCGCGTTAAACAATGACACCAGCCTAAAACTACTTACCTCTGATTATTTAGGGTATACCTGTCCGCAGGCACTAAAAGCGCTTATATCTCTACAAAGTTTGGGGGCTGAGCTCAGGGTATTTGAGACTAAACCTCAAGATAGTTTTCATATGAAGTCATATATTTTCACCAAAACACAGGGGGAAGGTGGTCAAATATATGAGGGCAGCGCGTTTGTTGGCTCGAATAATATTAGTAAAGTGGCACTGACAAGCGGATTCGAATGGGCTTTTCGGCATGACTATTTACCTATGTCACCAAACAGCAACGATGATGCCTTTTTTGAATTTAAACGGGCGTTTGAGGCCGTATTTAACCATCCACAAGTGAGCAACCTAACTGATCAGTGGATTGAAGCGTATCAAAAGCGCAGAGTTAAACCTGAGTTTCGCTCTGTGAGTGTAGGTACCAATGAAGAGCCACCTGAGGTGTTCCCACCAAGGCCAGAGCAGGAAGCTGCATTGAAAAAGCTCACCCAAACCAGAGCCAATGGCTATAAACGCGGCCTTGTGGTACTGGCAACAGGCATGGGAAAAACTTGGCTCGCGGCACTGGATGCACAGAAGATAAAAGCTAAAAAAATCTTGTTTGTTGCACATCGTGACGAGATCCTTACACAAGCCGCTAAAACCTTTACTCATCTACTTGGCTGCACAGTTGGTTTTTACAACGCAAAGTCTAAAAACATCGAGTCAGATTGCTTGTTTGCATCAGTACAAACACTTGGTAAAACCAGTAATTTAGCTAACTTCTCTGCGGCGCATTTTGATTACATCATCATTGATGAATTTCATCATGCGAGCAGTAAAATGTATCGCAATGTCTTGTCGTATTTTACCCCGCAGTTTTTGTTGGGCTTAACCGCAACGCCTGAGCGCACCGACCAAGCTGATATTTTGGGCTTGTGTGACAATAACCTCGTGTATGAGCGTAACATGGTGCAAGGTATAGATGCGGAAACGCTTGCGCCATTCCATTACTACGGTATTTGGGATAAAAGCGTAGACTACACCACCATACCATGGCGAAATGGCAAGTTTGACCCAAAAAGCTTAGATAATCACTTTGCCACAGAGCAAAGAGCCAAACATGCGCTTCAGCATTATCACAAGCTTGCACAAACGCGCACGCTGGCGTTTTGTATTTCAAGAGTGCATGCCGATCATATGGCAGAGTACTTTAATCAGGCGGGTATTCGTGCAGCGTCCGTACACGGTGACTCAAAAGTAAAACGTTGTGAAGCGATCGCACAGTTGGAATCTGGCAAGCTACAGGTCATATTTAGTGTCGATCTATTCAACGAAGGCACCGATATGCCGAGCATTGATACAGTGATGATGCTCAGACCCAGTGAGTCCAAAATTTTGTTTTTGCAACAGCTTGGCAGAGGGTTGAGAACGCATACGGATAAAACCCATTTGGTGGTAATGGATTTTATTGGTAATCACCACAGCTTTTTAAACAAACCCTATGCTTTGCTAGGCGCACATTCACCCAAAGAATTAGTGACAAAACTAAAGCACAACGAGCACAACAGCACATTACCGGGTGGCTGTTTTATTAATTACGATTTGGCCATTACCGACTTTTGGCAAAAGCTTGCTAAAGCACAGCGCACCACAGCACTTGAAGACTATCAAAACCTAGCCGAACTACTCGGTCATGGCCCCAGTGCCAGTGAGTTTTTCCATGAATATGGCGATATTAAAAAAGCCAAACAGCAGGGCAGTTGGTTTGAGCTGGTAGCAAACGCAGGACTCAGCAAAACCATTACCTCACATTCGCTTGCACCTTTCCAAGCATTCTTACATAAAGGCGTTGAGCAAACATCCATGACCAAATGCTTTAAAGCTATTTTGCTGGAAGCGTTTGTTGCATTAGACGGGGTTTCAAATCCCCCCAGTTTAAAGGCTTTGGCCGATAAAAGTTATGATGTGTTGATGCACTACCCGCAGCTGCGTGCTTTAGACATTGCAAAAAAAGATCAAAGTAAAACCAAAGGCAGTGCAGCTTGGTTTAAGTATTGGTTCATCAATCCGGTAAATGCGTTTACCGACATTGCTAAACCAGCGCACAAGCGCAAAGGCCATAATTGGTTTGTGGTTGAGCAACCTGCAAATACACCCACTGAGGATGCGTTGTTTAAGCTCAATATCGAGGTTAATGAGCAAGATGTAGCGCAGCTTTATGACTGCATACTTGAGCTAAGCCAATATCGACTAGCTCATTATCTCAAAAGTAAAAGTGAGAAGTTAGCCGCCATTGAACAGCAGCAAGCTAACAGCACCAGTCATCAAGTGGTAGAGGGTAAGAACGATAGCTTAATAGGCGTTGAATTAACCTCAGTGGAAAGTGCCCCTCCTCATGATAATTCAGCGGATGAAGCCGATATTATTCAGCTGCCATATTTCCCAAATTTAAAAATCGCGTGCGGTCATTTTAAAACGGGCGACACCAGTGATATGACAACCATGCCAGCCCCTGAAGGCTGCGGTAAAGTCGACCCTAACAAACACTTTTTGGCACACGCCAGCGGCAATTCCATGAACGGCGGAAAGCACCCGATTTTAGACGGTGATCTACTCCTACTTGAGCGCATCACACCCGATAACGCAGGCTCGATCACCAATACCACCATTGCCATAGAGCGCTTTGATAGTGCAGGCGATGAGCAATTTTTATTACGCGATGTACAAAAACAGATAAATGCGCAAGGCGAAGTAACTTACCTGCTTGTGGCAAGAAACCCAGAGTATGCAGTCATGGAAGCCAGTGATGAGTTTGTAACGTTTGCGCGGTTGAATAGTGCTTTTATGTTTAATAAATGAAGGTAATTATAGTTTAGTTAGAGAGTATTATATGTCGTATCAAAAAAAACAAATGAGCAAAGTATTTGATTATGAAAAAGCAATAAGGGAGCAGACACTAAAAGAATTTGATTTAACTAGAGCATTAAGCTCGTTAGAACTTATTTTAGAGTTAAAAGACAGTGTTGAGTTAAAGGAAAGCTCATTGGTAGGATATTTTGATGAAATTAATTCAGATATGCTTTCAGTATTACAGGCTAGCTTAAGTGGAAACTATCGGCTTGCTATATGTGGTTTGCGAGGTGTGCTTGAATTGGCGTGTCATGCTTTTTATTTCATTGACCATCCTATTGAATATAAGATGTATATTGAAAATGATGAAAAAGCAGACCGTTATGTTTCTCATTTAATTAGCAACGACTTTTTCTATAAGTCTAAATATATATCTGCAATTGACTCTGGCACTCTTCTGGCTGAAAAAAGGAAAGATGTTTTCTCTGATTTTTTAGCTAAAGAGTATAGAGATTTATGTGAGCATGTGCATGGTAAATATAAGCACCTCACAAAAAGAGATGGTGCAGTAATTAAATTTGAAAAAGCAAAGTATGTACAGTTTGAAAAGCACTTTAATAATGTGGCTTCATTGATTGCTTTCATGTTTGAAGTTAGATTTTCAGGTAATATAAAAATTAAAAAATATATAAGTGAATCAGCATATCTTAAGCAAATTATAAAAGAGGTGGCTTAAATGGGAGTGTATACAAAATCTCTGGGAGACCAGTTACTAGACCGAACTGAAAGCCTGGATGAGAATTTAATACTGAAATATTTTGTAGGTCGTAATGATGATAAAATATCACGCTTACTTGATAGTGAACAATATTTGCTAGAGGGAAGCCGAGGCGTTGGTAAAACAATGCTTATGAAAGCAGCTATGCTTCTTGCGCTTAAAGACTTTCAACGAAAAAGCATTTTACCAATTTGGGTGAGTTTTGAAGAATCTATAAGGCTAGAAAGGATAGAGACACTAAGTAAATCTGTAGACCCGTTCCTTCAATGGACGATGGGGAAAATTTTATCAGAAACAATTAAAAAGCTAGTTTCACTTGAACCTGACAAAGAAGGCAAGCTAGAGAGAAGATTAGCTGCTATGTATGGAGCCGATTCTCGTTCTGAATGTGGTGAATTATTATCACAACTTGACGAGTATGTTGATGTCCTTGAGCGGGGTGATATTGGTTCGAGCCAAGAGATGATAGACAGTGCTCCGTCTAAAAAGTTAATTAATATACTTGATAACCCTAGTAGTTTTAAAACTTTTTTAAAGGGTCTATGTGATGAATTTTGCTTAGAGAGAATTGTATTTTTATTTGATGAGGCCGCACATGTATTTTCCCAGAGTCAACAAGAAAAGTTCTTTACTTTTTTTAAAGCGCTGAGAGATCCAAAAATTGCTTGTAAAGCAGCGGTATACCCTGGAATAACTAGCTATGGTAAACATTTTGAAAGAGGCCAGGATGCTAAAGAAATTAAGCTCGATTGGAGTCCAAAGAGTCGAGATGATATAAAGTTCATAGAAGACGTAATTAAAATACGATTCATGGACTTTGATGAGTCTTATTGGGCAAAAATAAATGTGGATAAGGAAGCTTTAAAAATAATATCAATATGTAGCAATGGTAATCCTCGCTTTGCTTTTCATATTTTAGATGAAATAGAGACATCTGGGGGGTTTAAAAACTCGGTTAAAAAACAGTCTGTATTTAATGCTGTAAGGAAGGTATATCACAATAAGTGGAATGAGTTCACGTCGCTTAGAAAGAGACTTATCAAATATGAAAGCCATATTGATGTTGCTGTGGATATAATGCAAAACCATATAATACCTAACTTAAAACAATGGAATAAAAGAAGAAGGGATGAAGGGAAAAAACTATCGACAGGGTTTATAATTGCGACAAATGCCTTTGAAAGGTTGGCTGGGGTTTTTTCTGTTCTGGATTATGCCAATATAATAAAGGTTGATTACTCGAGAAAGTCTTCAGGTCATGGTGTGCATAGCTATTATATTGGTATAAATCCCAGTGCAATTTTTTCAGACTTAATCATTAAAGATGTAATTGAATTCAATGAAGTTTCTATCGCAATTGAACATAACCAATCATACTCTTTAAGTAGTACATTTATTGAACAGATGTCAGGTAAAATTAAAAACTCAGAAGAGCATAAATGCTCAAATACATCTTGCAATTTTATTACTTCAGAAGAAAGTTTTGCTTTTTGCCCAAAGTGTGGTTCTAAGATAGCAAAATCCGAGGTTCAATCGTTGTATAAAATTTTGAGATCTCACGCTATAGATAACTTACCTTTATCAGAGCCAATGGTTGATAGATTAAGCGAGAAATATGAGTCGGTTGGTGATGTGTACGATGCTGATATTGAGGAAGTTAAAGAAATAAAGTATATAAAGGAAGTTAGAGCTTCAAAAATAAAAAATGCGGCCATTGAATATATGGCGGGCTAATCGATTATATAAAGTACTAGCTCACCCAACCGCCAACTTCCCAGCCTCATGCCATAACTCACTTGGCATGGGGTGAAGCAAGTCCCACGTAATATCCATTGGCTGACTGCCTGTATGCGTCACATATTGCACTTCACCGAAATTGACGAAGCCCATAGTGCGACCGTTTTCGTCTTTATTTTGCTCTCGTACAAATAAAAAGATGCGCTTGCCAACTTTTTGGTGGGTAATATAGCTCAAGCCTTTTCCTCGCTCCGGCCTTGCACTGTTTTGTGACTGCCAATGAAAGCGGGTGGGGCTGATGGCAAAGTCTTTGTATAGCGTGGTTGGGGAGTAGGTTTTCTCGCATTTAGTGAGGGTCACAAATAACAGCTCGATATTGTGGCTTTTGAGCTCTAACACGCCTTCACGCGCAGGTGATTTTTTCTCAAAGGTGCTTGCGCCAATCGCCGCGAGTATTTGCTCACGAGAATATCGGCTATGTAACTGTAAGGCGGTATTGGGTAAGCCCGACAGTGATTGCTCTTGGTGGTGAATACGGGTTATTAAAATGTTGAGCACGTCGCTGAGCTCAGCTTGTAGTTGCTTATTGGCAAGTGCTTTTAAGCTGGTGGCAATGTCTTGGTGCCCTGTTTGCTTACCTGATTTTTCCCAAAAGTTGTAGTGCGTCATTAAAGCAAATGCAGCGCTATTAGGGATATTTTTAAGCTCAGTAAAATCAAAGTCATGGTTACATAAAGACTGTAAAAACTGCAAGTAACTGAGTGAGTTGCATGTAATTAACTGGGTATTGATAGCGCGATAATAGGCTTGTATTTGAGCTTGTTCAAGTTCCGACGTTGAGGCGCTTTGATTGGTGAGCCAATGCCATCCCCCTAATTTACTTTGAGAGAGCTTATATATATCTTCTAAGGTCACACTTGGGTTAACTTTTAAGAAGTTAGCGAGTGTAAGCGGTAAGTTGGTGTCTTGATGGTATCGGTTGAGCAGTGCTTGTAGTCGACGCTTGTTGTTTATGGCACCTTTAATATTGTTAAGAATGATGTCTTTACTTTGTTTTTGTAACTCAATGCGACAACCTAAAGGCAGATGTGCAAACCCGCTTTCAATCTCTTGGCTGATTGACGTATTGGTTTTACCGACCAGGGCTCTAAACTTGCTGGCAAAGTCATATTCAGGCCGTGCATTACCCACAAAATCTAAAACGGTGCAGCATTCTTTGTCTTGGGTTAGACGCAGGCCACGGCCCAGCTGTTGCAAAAACAAAGTTAAGCTTTCTGTTGGGCGTAAAAAGAGTAGGGTATCGACCTCAGGAATATCCACACCCTCGTTAAAAATATCCACCACACACAATATTTGAATATGACCTTGCCTGAGGGCTTGCTGTTTATTGTGTCTGTCACTGGCACTGGCATTGTCACTGATCAGTACATCACTGCTAATGCCTTTTAAGTTAAATTGCTCGGCCATAAATTTGGCATGCTGCTTACTAACACAAAATGCCAATGCCTTGATAGCGTGCACATTTGCGACGATATCCGCTAGGCTTTGCATGATTTTTAAGGCGCGATGGTCGTTTTGCGTGAATACGTGTGTAAGCGCACCAATATCGTAGCGGCCACGTTGCCAAGAAACACGGCTGAGATCCGTGTCATCATCAATGGCAAAGTATTGAAATGGGATCAAATAGCGATTGTCTATGGCTTCAGGTAATCGTAGCTCTGCGGCGATGACATCATCAAAATCACTTAGAATGTTGCCGCCGTCTTGCCTTTCGGGCGTAGCAGTTAAACCAAGTAAGATGCTGGGTGCAAAATGATTGATCACACCTCGGTAGCTGTTTGCTGCGATATGATGTACTTCATCAATGACAATGTAATCATAAAAATTGGCGGTGAGGTTAAGTGACTCTAATTGATTATTGAGCGTTTGGATTGACGCAAACAGGTTATTAAAGCTACTTGGCTTGTGTTGTCCGACCCATAGCTCACCAAATTGGTTGTTTTTGAGCACAGCACGATATGCTGAGCGCGCTTGTTTTAGTATCTCTTCTCGATGGGCAACAAAGAGTAATTTAGCTTGTGGTTTCTGCTTTAAAAATCGCGCAAAGTCAAACGCTGAGATCAAGGTTTTTCCAGTGCCTGTAGCTGCAACGACTAGGTTTTTATATCGACCGTGTACGCTTCGTTCAGCACTGAGCTTTTCAAGCATGGCTTTTTGATGTGATTTTGGCTGAATATCTAAATAAAAGTGTGAGGTATCAGTTTGATGATTCTTTGCGACATTAAGTGCTTGCGTTAATTTGTTTTGGCAAGGCGCTTTACCTGTATAGAGCTCAAATTCATCAGACTCCCAATAGGTTTCAAAGGTGCTCAATGCTTTTTGAATAATATGCGGGATCTCTTGATTGGTGACTTTTAAGTTCCACTCTAAGCCGTTAGATAATGCGGCTTTTGATAAGTTGGAGGAGCCAATATAGCCGGTGTGAAAACCGTTATCTCGCAAAAACAGATAGGATTTAGCATGTAAGCGTTGGCTATCATTGTTGTAGCTGATTTTTACTTGGGTGTTTGGCAAGCTGGCTAAAAAGTCGATGGCTCGCTGTTCAGTGGCGCCCATGTATGAAGTGGTGATTACTTTTAACAGTTTGCCGCTTTCAACATATCGCTTTAGTTCTTCTTTAAAAATACGTAGGCCTGTCCAGCGTATAAATGACACCAACCAGTAAATGGTGTCGCTGGATAAGATTTCTCTTTTGATTTCGCTCTCAAGAGAAATACCTGCGTTTGCTCCTGAAAATAACTCGCTTTGGCTCAGCCCAGTTTGTGGAAAGATGTCTTTGCTATAACTTGGTAGGTCGCTAGAAATAGGGTTTTGCTTATCAAACAGGGCGGTGAGGATACGACCTTGCGAATCAATGAGGTTTTCGCTGATCAATTGATCGTCTCTGATGTGATCTTTTAACCAAAATACCAGTTTGTTGGCCAGTTCAATTTGCTTGGTGATGCGGTTGTCATCACTATTTGGGATGGCATCAATGGCATGGGCGACCAGTTTTGAGAGAAAGCGTGATAGCCACACAGAGGCTTCGCCTGATTCAAGCTGACGTTCACCAATATAAAACTGTTCGCGGTTTAAGTTTTGCTCTACCACTTGGGTAATAAGCTGCTCATAAATGCCAATTTGCTGCACGGCCAAATCCTGTTGTTTTTATTCTAACTAATTGATAGCGCGATTATCTTATCGTTTTTTGATGTGTTGGACCAGGAGAGTGTTTGTGAGGTTGCGCTGATTGTTTTTCGCTTGTCGCTCAGATGAGGTTAATGCTTTGCACTTTCTCACCCTCGTCATTGCGGGTTTGCCCGCAATCCATGTTTGAGGTTGTTATGGGCCCTGAAGCGAGTTCAGGGTGACAGGGTTGAGGATAGTGTTTTTGGTTTTAGTGAATTGCTTCTATCTGGCTGTACTTAGAGAGTTTAAAGAATTGGCGCTTTACTTACCCTCGTCATTGCGGGCTTGCCCCGCAATCCATGTTTGAGAGGGTTATGGACCCTGAAGCGAGTTCAGGGTGACGGGGTTGGGGGTAGTGTTGTTGGTTTTAGTGAGTTGCTGCATGTTTAGTTGTGTTTAGAGAGTTTAAAGAATCGGCGCTTTACTTAACCTCGTCGTTGCGGGCTTGCCCCGTAATCCATGTTTGAGGGGGTTATGGGCCCTGAAGCGAGTTCAGGGTGACGGGGTTGAGTGCGGTTTTTTGGGTTTTAGTGAGTCGCTGCATGTTTAGGTAGTGTAACAAGCTGCGCTTAGCTCACCCTCGTCGTTGCGGGCTTGCCCCGCAATCCATGTTTGAGGGGATTATGGGCCCTGAAGCGAGTTCAGGGTGACGGGATTGGGGAGCGTGTTGTTGGTTTTAGTGAATTGCTTCTATTTGGCTGTACTTAGAGAGTTTAAAGAATCGGTGCTTTACTTATCCTCGTCGTTGCGGGCTTGCCCCGTAATCCATGTTTGAGAGGGTTATGGGCCCTGAAGCGAGTTCAGGGTGACGGGGTTGGGGTTAGTGTTGTTGGTTTTAGTGAGTAGAAACGGAAATATAGTCGGTTATATTTTGTGATATAGGTCTTGCCACTTAGGGTTAAACGACTCGATCAATTGAATTTTCCATGCTCTTTTCCAGTTTTTAAGTTGCTTTTCGCGTGCAATGGCTGTTGTGATTGAATCGTAGCATTCAAAATAAACCAAATTATGCACATTGTATTGGCTCGTAAAGCTTTTGGTTAAATTATTTTTATGCTGATATACACGCGTTTTTAAATCCCTTGTCACTCCGATATAAATGGTTCCATATGGTTTCGATGCAAGTATGTATACACTTGGTTGCATATTTCGCTCCTTGAAAATGTTGAGCATACTTGTTTGTGTGTATAAATTTCTTTCTATTTGAATGAGAAATTGACGCTGAAGCGAGTTCAGGGTGACGGATTTGGGGTTAGTGTTGTTGGTTAGAACAAGTTGCACTTTCTCACCCTTGTCGTTGCGAGCTAGCCCCGCAATCCATGTTTGAGGGAGTATGGGCCCTGAAGCGAGTTCAGGGTGACGTGGTTGGGGATAGTGTTGTTGGTTTAAGGGAGTTGCTGCTTGATTGTGCTTAGAGAGTTTAATGAATCAGCTCTTTGCTCACTCTCGTCGTTGCGGGCTTGCCCCGCAATCCATGTTAGAGGGAGTTATGGGCCCTGAAGCGAGTTCAGGGTGACGGGGTTGGGGATAGTGTTGCTGGTTATAACAAGTTGCGCTTAGCTCACTCTCGTCGTTGCGGGCTTGCCCCGCAATCCATGTTAGAGGGAGTTATGGGCCCTGAAGCGAGTTCAGGGTGACGTGGTTGGGATAGTGTTGCTGGTTATAACAAGTTGCACTTAGCTCACCCTCGTCATTGCGGGCTTGCCCCGTAATCCATGTTTGAGAGGGTTATGGGCCTTGAAGCGAGCTCAGGGTGACGTAGCTTGGTTAAGTAAGGGTGACTGGGCCTAAATCAGTACTACATATCCAAAACAGCAAAGCCCGTATTAATACGCGGGCTTTGCTTTCTTAACTGCTTGAGTAATTACAAGCAGTCTATCAAAACTACAGGTGTTGTTTTAAGAAATCGAGATAGGCTTGAGATGCTTCAATACGGTTTTGCTTTTTAGTAAAACCGTGGCCTTCGTCTTCAAATAACACGTATTCCACAGGCACATTATTACTGCGCACGGCTTCTACTAACTCATCACTTTCTACTTGCAGTACGCGAGGGTCGTTTGCACCTTGTACGACTAGAAGTGGTTTAGTGATGTTTTTAGCGTGAAATAAAGGCGAGATGCGGCGCAGTCTTTCGCCGTCCACTGCAGGGTCACCAAGTTCTTCGTAAAGTGATTTTCTAAAAGACTCCCACCAAGGCGGAATAGACTCTAGTGTTCTTACCCAGTTGGTTACACCAAAAATGTTAATCCCAACCTTAAATTCTTCTGGCTCAAATGCCAGCGCAGCGGCTGTCATGTATCCGCCGTAGCTGCCTCCCATGATCCCGATGCGTTCAGGGTCTACCCAGTCAAGTTCTTGTAAATACTTTTTACCCCAGACGATGTCTTGTAGGTCGTCTTCACCATGGCGTTTGTCATCTAGGTGGAAGAAGGTTTTACCATACCCAGAGCTGCCTCTGTTGTTAACGGCAAATACGGCATAGCCTTGGTTTACCAAGTGCTGTGTACGTGCACTGTAACCTGTTCGACTTTGCCCGCCTGGACCGCCGTGGACAAAAATCATGGCTGGGACTTTGTTTGTCGCACTGGCTAGTTTGGGCTTATAAAGCACGCCCGGGACTTCAAGGCCATCAAAGCTATTAAATCTGGCAATGGTGCTCTCGACTAGGTGATCTGGATTAATTTTATCACTGAGTGTAGATGTCAGCTGTTTAACTGAGTCACTGCCTACTTGCCAAACAAATAAGTTGTTTGGCGCTGTATCTGAGTTTAAGTGAAAAGACATAAGCTTTTCATCGGCTGAAAAGTTTACTGCCTTAATACTGCCGGCAGGTAGCTTAGGCAGTTTGATATCTTTACCCGTTTTTAAATCTGTGACTGTCACCTTCATGCTTGAGTCTTCGTTAACGCCGACAACACGGTATCTATCTGAGTCAGAGAAGTATAAAAACCTGACATCCCACTCTTTTTCAATGTAGGGCGTATGCTTTTGTGTGGCAATTTCATAGCGCCACATTTGGTAAAACTCACCATGAGCATTGGTGCCGTAGTACAGATATTTATCATCTTTAGAGAAACCAGAGGCTGAAAACTGTGCCTCATGAGGCACATTTGAGATTTCAATCAGTGGCGCGTCTGGCTTTTTCAAATCGAGTAGGAATAGATCTGTGTCTTTGTTGCCTTGATTCTTCCAAAGCGCGAGATAGCGTTCGGTTTTACTTAAGCTTTGTACATTTAAGTTCTGCTCATTTCTATATACGAGTTCACTCTCATAGGTTTTGGAATCGTAGCGATACAAATCCATAAATCGCTCGTCGCGCTTATTACTGAGCACATAAAACTGCTTGCCGTCTTGAGAAAACCCAACGAAGTTTGCTTTGACTTTCTCACCTGGGGTGAGGTCTTTAATTTGACCATCCTCATGTCTAACAAACAAATGAAAGCGCTCATTCCCCTGATTGTCTCGGGTGAATAAAATGCGATTATCATTAGGGAAGTATCTAATTGGATACGTTGTTTCAGAAGACTGAGTTAATTGGGTTTTGTTGCCTGATTTAACGTCAACCTCGTATAGGTTTAACACCCCGGGCTTGTCAGAGCTGATAAGGACTTTCTGAGCATCAGCCCTAAAAGCACTGCCCATTATACGGGTCGTATCAAAAAATGTTTCTGCCGAATAGGTATTAAAGTTTGCGACTGCTTGTGTGGCTACTGGTGCACTTGATTGTTGGCCTGTCTGGTTACATGCAGTTAAGCCTGCAACCAACGCACATGCGATGAGTGATCTTTTTAGCATAATTTTCCTTATTTTAGTTTTTCAACGCGCTCAATCACGAGAGGTTGTCCTTATATAACACGTCTTTTTGATGAAATACGACAAAAAGGCTTCATATATCTGTAAAAATATAAAAAAAATCATGTTTAAAGGGAGATCATTGGGTGATCTTGTCAATGGCAGAGGCTTTATACCTGTGATGTTGGTTAGTGAACATGTAGTTTGGTTAAAAGTTGTTTAAGTTGTTTATCTTTTGAGGCAAAGGAATGTGTGGTTCAACGAGTACTTCAACGGTGAAGTTTGTAATAACAAGCATTAATAACTATTTTTAGTTAAATAATACAGGTGTTTATCTAAGTCTTATGGAGAAACTATGAACCTGATAGTGCGCTTTTGCCTGTCTATATTTATAGTGATCACAGTGTTTGTGGTCTCAGCGACAGCGGCTGGGCTTGTTGCTGAATTTTTTGGTTTGTGGAAAAAGCCAATAATTGGTGCTATGTCGGCGGCTTGTGTGGTGTTTACGGGTTATGTCACTGCGCCTCAATACAAATTGATCTGTGCAGCTATTTGGTTAGCCGTAGGTGCTGTTGCGGCATGGGTTTTATCTAGTGTGTTTATGTATGCTGAAGATGCAGCGACTCAGGTTCCGTTATTAATCACCTATGCAAGCGGAACGTTTAGCTTAATGACATGCCGAGTTTGGCATAAAAGACAAAAGCAGCAAGCCCTGATGAAATGAGCATTTATAGTTAAAAATGTATTCCGGTTTAGAGCTTACTAAATTCAATAAAGGATTGTGTATTTAGCTTGGCTTCTTGCTTAAGTTTACTTAATGGTTTTGTGGTGTATAACACCTTATTCAGTTTTATTCCAATATAGTCTTATCTAGTTATTTCTTTAGCTTTAAATTACTAACCCGTATCCTAGTCGTTTATGTGCTTAAAATTTAACTAGGTGCTGCTATGAGGGGATTTACAAAAAAATTTAAAAGGTAAGCTGAGTAAGTGGGGCTTTATTCTTATTTAAAAGGCCAAGTGCGAACCACTTAGCCTAAATACATAGTTTTGTAATTATACTATGATAGGGCAAGTTTCACATGAGTTACCTCTGTAAGATTCAGAAGTACCACCTGCTACTAGAGGTGTTGCTTCTGCCGGTAATGCTGCCTTGTTTTGTGATAGTTGTTTTAGCGGCTTTTTGTTTAACTTAACTTTCATTTTTAATTCCTTTATTAATGTTTTTATTGTAGCTAGGTGAAAATAGTAAAGCTTAAAAAATGAAAAAGCTTTACGCTTATTTTAAAGGCCAAGTATGATTGACTTAGCCTTAATCTATAGCCCTATTACTATACTAAGATAGGGCAAGTGGTACATGAAGTGCCCCAAAACGTATTATAGGAAGTACCACCTGCTACTTGAGGTGTTGCTTCTGCTGGTAATGCTGCTTTGTTTTGTGATAGTTGTTTTAGCGGCTTTTTGTTTAACTTAACTTTCATTTTTAATTCCTTTATTTATGTTTTTATTGTAGCCATGTGAAAATAACAAAGGTTTAAAAAATATTCAATAGGTTAATTTTTTGTTTTTTAAGGCGTGGAAGGGTAACTTTTAACTTGCAGCTAATCTATCTCAACTCTTGAAATCCATTTATATAAACAGACCATCTAGTGGGCATAATTGTCTTTTGAGCAGAGAGTTATTTTTATATTTTTGATAATGCCAAGCTCAATAATAAGGTTGGCCCTTGGCTTTGATGGTTTAAATCACTTAACATTGAGTGTGCATGTAAGCATAAAATCTAAAGGAATGAAAAATACGATGAATACATGGATGGGCGTCATTTTGAAAGCCAGTGCTGTCTGTTTGCCTGTACTGTTATATTTATTTTTCGATGGTCGTCAATTCTGGCTTACCGACTTCCTTTCAAACGCTTCACAAGATATTGCCGTTGACAGTACTTTGCAAACAACAAGTGCTGAGTTAAAACAAACAGCTAATCCTAAACCACACATTACACGCCACAGTCCTGTGGCACATTTGGATAATTTAAGGCGCTTTGGTTCTTGTCAAACTGATATCGGCAGGGCAGTCAAATACCGGGTAGAAAATGGGATTTATACTTGGGTGGATAGTAAAGGGGTCCGAAATTATTCCGATAAAAAGCCAAGTCAAGGTGCGACTGCTTATCAACCCCAAAGTGGTGTTGCACTTGATTACTTTGAGTTAGAAATTTCAGGTGGGGCAATATCAAATCAATTTAGAAATAAACTCAGATCTAAACTCAAGTCAGTATTTAGGGGTTATACCAGTCTTTTGGGTTTAAGTGCGATGCGCAAAGTAAAGCTCAAGATTATTGTGTTGCCGACAAGAGGGGCCTATGAACGTGTTGTTAGAAATTTCGGGGGAGATCCGACTGGCAATGTCGGTGTTTATTTTGGTATCAGAAATACAGCGTTATTAGAGCAACGGTCGTATGAAGCGACTATGCGTACAGCGGTCCATGAAGCTGTGCATGCAATTAACCAAGCAGTTATCGGCTATTCACCACGTTGGTTGAATGAGGGACTTGCGGAGTATTTTGAGTCTATAGATGTCTCTATGCAGGTTGGTAAAGTTTCATCTTTCGACCATGTATCTCGAAATGGGTCTTTGCAAGGACAAGTGATGAGTCCTCATCAATTGATGGAGGCTGAAACGAAATGGCGCTCATTAAAACCTGATATATTATACAGGAGTAGCTGGGCATTTGTGTATTTTTTAATGTCTTCTAATCATGGAAAAGCGAGCTTAAAACAGCTGATGTTGCTCGAGCAGTCAGAGCCTTGTGGTGTTCTTGATAGCGCACAGGTTCGTTCTATTTTTAATAATCATTATCCAACTCTGAACCAAACATTCTCTTCGTTTATTAACCTTGACATCAAGCCTCACCGGCTTTGATGACAAAAGTCGAGAAAGTAAATTAATAGATTTTTATGTGGCTCAAAAAGGTCAAAGGCTTTTAAATCTTGGTTGGGATTCAAAAGCCGTTCGTTTAATAGGTTATGGGTTAGCTGTTGGCATGCTTCAAAGCAAACTTAAAATATGTCTGGCACGTTTTCTTCCAAGGCAGCTTGTTACTGGCTGTTTTGAAAATGAGTATGCGCTGACTTCTAATTGCTCGCTTTGATGTAGTTGACCCTTATCATACACCTGTACTCGACAGGTCATTTTGTTTTGCTCTTCTGAATAAATGAGCTCCACTCTTTCGGCTTTCATAATTAAGTTTTTATAGGGGTAACCCGCATCTGTAAATATCCTCTCTACTTCTAGCTGTTCAGCACTTGATGAAAATGTTACCAATAAAAATGTCAGTATAATTGCGTATTTCATGATAAAGACTCCCTTTGTCTCTGATTTTCGAGTTAAGTATTAAGTGCATTCATAAAACTGACAAATGAGAAATTGTGAACCATAGTTAAGTTTTTCTTAAGCATAAAAGATAATGAAAGTCCCCCCATTAAAAGGTCTTTGGTATTTTAAAACAGCGGCTCAATTAGGCAGTTTTAAACAAGCTGCAGAAGCTTTATTTGTAACACAAGCCGCTGTTAGTCAGCAGATCAGAATTTTGGAGCAGCAGCTAGGCTGTACATTATTTGAAAGACAAACTCGACGTGTTTTATTGACGCAACAAGGGCAAGACTTGTTGCCATTTTTACATAAAGGTTTTGGGCAGATAGAAGTGGGTTTATCAACTCTCAAGTCTGATCCGAATCCAAGTACCATTAATTTATCGGTCTTACCTTCATTTGCCACATGCTGGCTATTACCGAGGTTGACCAGTTTTAACTCGGCTTTACCTGATTATCAATTGCGTATAGATCCAACAGAGCAACTTGCTGACTTTAAACATGAGGGTATAGATATTGGGATCCGCTTTGGGCTGGGTGAGTATCCTGGATTGAAAAGTGAATTGATTGCGCAAGATGAGTTGGTTATTGCGTACCGCCCAGGCGTGATTGACCCTAACCAACCTATCCAACCGCAATTAGCTAAGCTCAACTTTATTTATGATGAAGGACGTGACAATAAGCTGGCTTGGCAGAAGCTAAGCAATCAATTGGGGCTTGAAGGGCATACCTTGAGCAATTTGAAAATTGATAATGCCGCATTGGTGCAGCAAGCGACAGTGGCAGGGCAAGGGTTTTCATTGTTGCGAAAACGCATGGTGGCCCAATCGGTAGAAATGGGGCAGCTGGAGATCTTCCCCGACTTTGCTTTTCCCTGTGAATATAGTTACTACCTTGTGGCGCCCGCAAATCATTTTGAATGGCCAAAACTACAAGCTTTTCGTAATTGGATCATTACTGAATTGAATGATATCGCACCGGGCTGAGTAATATAGGTGGAAAATACTGTTTAAAGTTTGATGGGAGTAGGCTCTGACTCAAGTTCAGAGTTACGAGTGCGTGGCTCTTACGATTGGAGCTGAAATGGAGGGGCGGTACTATTGTTTTGGTGGAACAGAGCGGGGTTGGACGTTTTGAGTTCGTATCACTGCTTGTTGTTTATAGCCGTTTAGCTAATAGCGTTTTCATCACTTTGGGCTTGTCTCACATTGGGGAGTTGTGTGCAGGATGAACTTCGAAGCGAGCGCACGGCTGATTGCAAGCCTGCAAGTGACAAGGCATTAAGTTACAATTTAATACCAATAATATGAACCTTGTCTAAAATTATTAATTGCGGCTGATTCATTACAGCCTTTGAATACACTCTTCAAGATCAGATTCTCTATGAAGCTATTAATGATATTTGTTTTTCTCACGCTTTTAATTGGGTGTAAATCTTCACAAAAAAGCACAAATGCCCATCTTTTGCTTTTTCAACCGGATGAAATATCGAGTGATGTGCTCAGAGCGCAAAGCTATCTTTTGTTGTCACAAGAAGCGGCTAGGTTAAAAGATTTTGAGTACCAGTTCGAATTACTTAATGAACTGGCAGAATATCAGTATGGCCCAGCTCAGTTAGCGATCGCTAAAAGCCTTCTACAGGGGCGAGGCAAGGATTATGTCGACGGGACTGCATTAGAGTGGGCCACTAAGGCTGCTGCTAGGGATTACTCTCCGGCCATCTTATTTTTGGCAAAATGGTATCGTTTTGGCGGTCAAGGTGTAAAAGTTGATCTGAAAAAAGCAATGGATTTATATGCTAAGGCGATTGAATTAGGTGAACTATTTGCAGCAACCGAGTTGGGATACATTTTTGTTCGACATTGGCGAGAAGAAAAGGGTTATGAAACCGCGCAGCAGTTATTTGCGAGTGCAGCTTATCACGGAGATGTTAAAGCGCTGTGTGGGTTGGGCATCGTATACCGTGAGTCAGAGCAACTTAAAAATCTAGAAAAAGCCGCTGAGTACTTTCAGGTAAGTTACTCTCGAGGCTACAAAGATTGTGCTTTTGAATTGGGCTATTTACATCATCGAACCAAGCTTCAAACAGAACTGGCAAAGTATTGGTATGGTATTGCTGCCAAGCAGGGCTCAGCTGATGCGCTCAACAATTTGGGCATGATGTACAACAATGGTGACGGTGTCGCTGTTGATTATGTACTGGCGCGTTCTTATTTTGAACAAGCTATCGAATTGGGAAGTAAATTAAGTTTTGGCAACTTAGGAAGTCTGTACGAATCGGGTAATGGCGTTAAACAAGATTATTCTAAAGCTATCTCTTTGTATCAACAAGGTGCCGAGCATCAGGATGCTCAGTCTATGCATAATTTAGGCACTTTGTATGAGTCGGGCACTGGTGTTGATAAAAACAGAGACCTTGCAATCTCTTTATTTGAACAGGCCGCCAATTTAGGGAATCGATTTTCGGCATATAAGCTTGCGAATGCCTATTTTTATGGTGATCAAAAAACGCAAAGTAACGAGCTGGCTTTTGAATTCTATTTAAAATCCGCGCAGGCAGGATTTGCGCCCGGATTTTGTCAGGCTGCAGAAGTTGCACTTAATGAAAGTTGGACGGTAGCTAAGCCTTATTTTTATCAGGGCGCGCAGCTTGGTCAAGCCAGTTGTATCACAAACTTAGTGCGCGGTATGCGTATCAATAAAGAGCAAGACCTGCCTATTGTTTCGATGCTCCAAAAGCTGGCATATAAAGGAAACAAAGCTGCGTATGAGCAGCTAGGGGATATTGCTCGAAATGGTGATTTTGGTGAGCCCGCGAGCTTTGAAAAAGCAAAGTTGTATTATTTAAAAGCGGGTGGACTCGGCCTTGGTGACGCCCTCGCAAAATTAGGCTTTTTATATGAAGAAGGCGAACTTACTGAGCAGGATTTAGGTATGGCAATGTCGCTATACAAGCAGGCCGCTAAGATAGGATCAGGAGAGGGGAAAAATAACCTAGCAACATTTTTTTTAAATGGCGTGGTGGTTAAAAAAGATCTAAATAAAGCGATACAGCTGTATGAGCAAGCTGCAAAAGACAACAATGTATCGGCAATGATAAATCTTGGAGACATATATTTTGCTCAAGGCACAAATGAGGCTATCAATGACGCGTGTAGTTTGTATAAAAGTGCAGTTGAATCTGGTGCTGATAGGGCTGCATTACAATATAGCCGCTGCATTCTTAAGCAAAAAGGAGATGTTGACGCCGCATATAATTTATTAGATGAACACAGAGGACTCGCGTGTAATTTGTGTGTGATCAAACAAGCTGAGATGATTTTGACTAAGAAAGTAACTGATAAGACTTTGTCAGATGCACTCACCTTGTTACAAAAAGCAGTAAAGAATGGTAATGCTGTTGCTGCATTTGAAATAGCGAGACTCTATGAAAATGGCACTATCGAACCTCCCAATATGTTGCTAGCCTTTGATTGGTATAAAACGGCAGTCATGTTAGGAGAAATTGATGCACTTAATAAAATTGCCGAATTCTATTGGCTGGGAAAAGGCGTTGATAAAAGTCAACACAAAGCCATAGAAGCAATATCTCGCTTAGCCAAAGCGAAAAAGTTTAATGTCGCATCCTTTTTAGGCGAGCATTTCTACTACGGCGTGAATGTGAGTAATGACTTTAGTAAAGCTCGGTATTACTTTACACAGGCAGCTGAACAAAACGACGATATTGCTCTGAACGCATTAGGCGTCATTTATCGAGATGGTTTAGATGTTGAGGTCAATACAGATTTAGCACTTGGATATTTTAAACGCTCCGCCATGCTTGGGTTGGCAGATGCCATGTATAATTTAGGTGCTTTAAACTTGCAATTAAACCATGAAAAACGAGGACTTGTTTGGTTGCAGCGTGCTGCGGATAAACAGTATGTAAAAAGTTATTTATTGCTTGGCGACTATTATGCAAAAAGAGAAAGCAATGTTGAGTCAGTTCGTTTAGCGGTTAAATGGTTAAAGCTGGCTGCTAATGAATCTGAGCTTGATGGAATGTATAAGTTAGCAATGTTACTAAAAAAGCAGAACAGGAACATATACTCACCAGAAGCTAAAAAGTGGCTAAGGGCAGCAGCATCAGCCGGTCATCAAGGCGCTGCATCTGAGCTAAAAGCATTTGAAAGTAACATAAAGTAAGTATATGGCTATACGAAAATACATTAGGGTAATGCTGTAAATAGGCACGAAGGTTTTTATTACGATGCTATTTTTATTTGGTTTATAAATATAAGCCTATAGACAAATTTCACTTTCTGATAATACCGGAACCAGCAATTATCATGTTAATTATATTAGCTTGAACTATTACTTTTTTGCATCTCATAAATATATCGTATTATGCATTTACTGTACTTTTTTTCGTTAAATATTTCTTTTTTTTGTCGTTTTGGTAACGGTGCGTTATTTTTTTGTGTAAATAAGATATTCAGTCATGTATCATATTAAAAAAAACATAAAGTTACGTGGCTTTAAGGATTGTAAAGCATTAATAAAGTTATAGATGAGCTGTCTTTTTTGTCAGATGAACAGCATGACCCATTTTATATCGAGGGATATATTATTGGCTTGGGTCTAACGCCACAAACCGTATTACCCAGCTTATGGATCACAAAACTTTTAGGTGAAGAAAACACCGATCTAACTTTACGCTATAGTGCTTTATTGCGGTTTTATCATGCCTGCATGGACAGGGTATTGCGTGGGGATTTTTCTTTACCTGAGGAGTGTAACCTCACAAAGGGCAGGCTTGGGCAGGATCTACTCGCGGACAAGCCGTTGCCAAATTATTGTTCGGGTATGCTACAAGCGCTCAGTTTTATCGAAAACATTGCATTAAGTGATAAGCAAAGTCATCAATTAAGTGAGCTAACCAAAAAACTTATGGGCTTTAAAAGCTACTTAAGCGCACAGAGTGTATTCAACACCTGTGATGATTTCGCTGACTCGGTTATATTTGCTTTTCAGAATTTAGAGTCCTGTATTAGTAAGACGGCATATGAAATGCGCTTCTCTGAGGAATGCATAGCTGAAGCCGATGAAATAAGTACGCAGCCTAATTTTGACCGCAAGAAAATTGAGACTCATCTTAATGATATTTTAAGTAGTGATAGTCCTTCAACACTTAAATTCATTCATGAATTGATCACTGTAATTGAACGTGAATTAATCACTGCTAGCTTTATCGAGCAATATGCGAGTGAATTAGAGTGCCTAGATGAAGTACAGCCTTATCTCATATTGAAAGCTAGAAAAGCACAGGTCCATTATAATTTAGATGACTTTGAATCTGCAAAAATTGAGCTTGAGACTCTACTGCAATTGGCACCAAGTGATTATTATAACAATCGCTACCAATTATGTAATTGTTATATCAGGCAAAAAGACTGGGAAGCCGTAAATCGAGTTTTATCTAAATTTGGCAAAGATGATTTCGCTGCTAGTGCTACGCGTCTATTATGTAACTATGCTCAACATGGTAATAACCCGGTTTCGATTGCTTTAAAGCAAGACACAAAAAGGTTATTTCCAGAAATCATAAATCTTGCGGTGAGTAGTACGCTTAGTGATAGCAGCCATGGTTCAGGTGCTTTTAAAGAATATATCAATAAAGGTGGTTTAAAGGCTTGGCGCTCTGTGGAGGGCAGCTTGTTTTGGCTTAAGGCAGATGAAAAATAAAGCCAGTATACGCTCATAACATGAGATGGCGACTGGCTTTGTTTTAGGACTTATTCTTGTAATTTACGCAGCGTCTTGTTCTTGTGATAAAAATTCGTTCATTGTGAGCGGAACAGATGCAAAATACCCTTGAATATACACATTCGGAAATCTTTTCATATATTCATATTGAAAGCGGTTTTCTACGCCTTCTACAATCACTGTTTTTCTACTTTCTTGAGCTGTTTTTATAATGGCATCTAGTCTTGGTGCTTGAGCTGTTTTGTCTTTTACATTAGCAATGAAGTTTTTATCAACTTTCACAGAGTTAAAATAGCGACTTGTTAATAGTTCATGGCTACTTTCCCCTTTGCCAAAGTCATCTATCGCGAAACTAAAGCCAAGATTTGACATTTTTCTTAATGTGTTTAATGCGTTTTGACCGAGTTTTAATTCCCCACCCTCAATTAACTCAAATGTGATAAATGCTGCAATTGAAGGGGTATCTCTAATCACTGTTTTTAAATAGTCTAGCAAACTGTCATCTTCTAAAAGCTGGGCCGAAATATTCATATGTATTGGCTTTAGCTTCTCATGGGCATCCAGCTTTATTTTGAGCATGGTATAGATTTGGTTAATTACAATTTTTGTAAGCTCACTGTGTAATTCAGGTTTGTCTTCAATCATCGGCATGAAAGCTTTAGGGCCTAAATTTTTTGTATTTCTCCAGCGAACAAGTGCTTCGTAGCGTCTTGGCTGATCTATGTTTGTTGTTTTGAATATAGGCTGAAATACAAGGTAAAAGTCATCCGGATTAAAAGAAATGCTGTTCATAAGCTTTAACAGCACATGTTTTCTGTACATTTCTGCTTGATAAAGTTTCTCATTATGGAAAAAAGTGCCTGTTGGCGACTCCAGTGCGTACTTCATTGAAAAAGTTAATCTTCTTTGCACCTTATCTATACCATATAGCGATGATTGCCCAGTTAGGCTCATTGAAGAAATCGCGTAATCAATGGGGACTTGGGTGTTATTGACCCATACCTGTTTTGGCAGTTTTTCTAGGATCTCTTTTTGCTTTTCTTCAGCTTCTTGTTGATCTGAACCAGTATCATGAGTAACAAACGCCATCACCATAAAATCTGAGTCATGCAGTGCCAAAGCAAAAGGTTGGCAGGATTTTCCAACCTCTTTGAATAGCTGCTGCAAAGTTTCTTGGTTGCTCTCTATGGAGTCGAAGACTGGCGTTTTACCTAGCTTGATTAATGACACATGAAACTTAGAGAACTTTCTATCTACCTTCATGAGCTTTTGCATAAAGAATAGGTAGTTAGGTATGTCACTTGTGCCATGATACAAAACGGATTTGCTCAGTGCGTCTTTTGCTTTTTTGAGTTCATTTAAGACCTTTAAATCCTTCTTACGCAGCTGATTTGTTCTTGTGAGCGCAATAAGGCTCAGTACGGCAATGACGATTGCGATGCTTAAATATATATTGTCCATAAAAGATAAATAGTTGAGAAATGTACATTACGGATTAAAAAACAGAAAAATGGACGAAATATGTGTTTTTCCGGTATTTGACAACTTTTTACATTACAGTCAATTACACAAGGTCTGTCTTAACGTGATAAATTTGTGCTAAAACTGCAATATTGTAAGGCGTTAGCTGCCAAAAGAACGCTTGATGTGCTCTTCTATTTCAAATTCGTGGTTGCGAAATGATTTTAGGAGCTTATAGCTCAAAGGCAGCCGGCGGTGGGGGCGAGATTCTCTCACCTTACGATATGATGGGCTTTTGTCTAGATCTATCAGCCCCATCGCCCATTTTCTAAAGTTGCGCTTTTCAATTGGGTTGCAAATAAGTGCTTCTACTGCTGTGTGTCTTTTATCTTGTTTTATATGCTCAAATAGCTGTTCTACTTTTAGCTTCTCACCTTCAATGACCTGCATAAAATGATGCGTGTCGTAAAGCAGCATACCAGAGATACTTTTTAACTGATTCGCACAAGCGCACTGTTTTCTGAGAGACTCCAACTCTTGCTCACTCATTGGAGTTGTAACAGTACTAATATAGATAAGCTCAATTAATTCCATAAGACGATTGAGTTTGTTGCGGTATTTGAAAGATAGTCACAAACTGCTCGGTTCGCACTAAAATTGGGGAGATTTATTGTTTTAAAAAATTGAGGGCGAACCCTCAACTTTATCTAAAGGCCTATTTTGTGTGAAACAGTGACTTCACACGGTGCAGAGTTTTGGCCAAATGCTGATTGTACGAATAGTTGATCACCAGGTTTTAAGTTAGATAATATTAACTTAGTAGTGTCATAGCGGCGTTTCGCAACTTGATCATCCCATACAGTTGAAGCGTCTTTATTTACATCATAATAGATGCGACAACCACCTGTTAATCCATCATTTGTTACCCAATCAAAATTGATGTTGTAGTTTGAAATACTGTAATTAAACTTAGCGTTTCGGTTTTGTCCGTAACTATCAGTGATATTAATGTATGTCCACCTTGCTTGCGGTACACCCGGGCGAGGCTTTTCGGTAACACTAACACCCAAATTTGAGTCTGCATAAGCAGTAGAGGCTGCTGAAAACGCAGCAATGACCAGCATGATTTTTGTAAATTTCATTATTAAATTTCCTTTTAGTTTTATGTTTTTGGATGGTGAATATGATTTTATTAATTTTCCCAAAAACAGAAGCTAGGCTAGCATGGATGTATTTATTTTACATTAAATTAATTTTAACTTTTTGTTTTCATTTTAAGGTGGGTATATTTGACGACAACTGTAGTCTAAGTGGATAAATGCGTTATCAGTTTCATGACGGAATAAAGCAGTAATTTATTGAAGTTTATAGTATTCCATCTTTACTTTAACAAGCCTTTCTCCTACTTTTTGAGTAGTAACAACTTCGACTAAATATAAAGGTGGGGCGTTAATGCTAGTGCTATCTACCCAGACAATACTATTGATGTGTGCTGTGGGGATTGTTGCCTCTGCGACTGCGCTGACCTTTTTATGGATGGCAAACCGAGATATCAAAGCAACCGTATTTTGGGCTGTTGGCCCATGGTTGCTTGTTGCTAATTTTGGTTTGTTTGCGGCGCAAAATGCCTTGCCTTACTTTTTTAAACATATAGCCTCCAATTTATGTGGCCAGCTTTCGCTGATAATGATGCTAGTTGGTTTGTATTACGCTGTTGATAAGCGACCGCCATGGGAGAGACTGGCCGCATATTTATTTGGTTTTGTTGTGTTGATAACGATTTTTACTTTTTGGCACGACTCTTATGTATACCGTTTAAAGCTGGCTGTTTTCACTATTTTATGCACATCTATTTGGATGGTTAAGGTGATGCTTGAGCACCGCAGGAATAGGTTTGAAGTATCTGGGGCACTCGTTGTTTTGGGGTTAGGCTGTTTAAACACCGCTGGGATATTTAGAATTAGTGCGCCAATTAGTGATGGTGCGATGAATATTCTGACGGACACTAGCGTTTATATACAGTTGTTTTTTATCACGATCATGGTGGCGCAATTAATATTTAATTTTGGCTTTGCGATTATGGTCGGTGAATTACATAACTTTGCAAACAAGCAGGCGCAGCAAGCGCTGTTAAATACAAATCATGAATTGGCAATAGCGAAAAAAAGAGCAGAGGAGGCATCTCGTCATAAGTCTGAATTTTTAGCGAATATGAGCCATGAGATCCGTACACCAATGAATGGTGTGATAGGTATGTTGGACCTAATAGAAAAAGAGGGGCTTAGCGAAGTTCAACATAACTACGTAATCACAGCAAAGTCGAGCGCAGATTCATTAATGGTTGTTATCAACGATATTTTAGACTTTTCTAAGATAGAAGCTGGTCGACTCGAGATTGAAAAGGTCGAATTTGATGTGGTGACGCAAAGTGCTGCCTTAGTGCAAACGCATGCACATGCGGCACATAGTAAAGGCATAGAATTGGTTCTCGAGACCGAGCATGTCAATAATCGCTGGCTGGTTGGTGACCCTGTTAGATTTAAACAAGTGCTGGGCAATTTGATCGGTAATGCTTTAAAGTTTACGAGTGAAGGTGAAGTCGTTGTTACGCTCAGAACTGAGCCAAAAGCTGAGCAAGTTAGGTTGATAGGCGAAGTGACAGACACCGGCATAGGTATTGAACAAGAAAAGCAACAGAAGTTATTTCAGTCATTTTCACAGGTTGATGCGACTACAACCAGACGTTTTGGTGGCACAGGCCTTGGTTTAGCGATTGTTAAAACCTTATGCCAGCTAATGGGAGGAAATGTTTCAGTCCAAAGCAAGCTAGGGGTGGGAAGCACTTTTCATTTTGAAGTCCTATTACAGCCGACTCCGCGTGAATCGACGCCACTGCCTGTGCAATTTAATTCAGTCATTATTGCTGAAAGTTGTGTTACGACTGCCAACATTTTGAAAAGCATGATGAGCAAACAAGCAAAGTCGGTTGAAGTGGTAACGAGTTTTGAAGATCTAAAATTGAGTGTAAATGATGAGACAGATCTTGTTGTGATCAGCCATTTAGTAGCGGGTAAAAAAGCTGAGCGCTGGCTGAAAAAGCTTAAAATTGATAGGCCGATCACTGCAATTATTTTAACTTTACTCAATGATTTAAAAAGTAGTCAGCACTATCAAGACCTTGGGTTTACACGTCGTTTCACTAAGCCTTTTACACAAAATGACTATGAGCACTTTTTGCAGTCTTTGAGGAAGGGGCAAGATAGTGTTCAAAGTATGGAGGAGGCACTCACTGCTTTTTCGGGTGAGTGGGTGTTGCTTGTTGAAGATAATCCAGTTAATCAGCTAGTTGCCAAAAAAATGCTGACCACTTTGGGGCTGAAAGTGGAGATGGCAAATAATGGTCAAGAAGCGATTGATAAGCTGGTAGTGTGTGAAAACCCATATAAATTGGTTTTGATGGATTGTCAGATGCCTTACATGGATGGGTTTGAGGCAACAAAGCTGATTAGAGAAGGAGAGGCAGGCAATAAATTTAGAGCAATCCCTGTTTTGGCATTAACGGCAAATGCCATGAAAGGGGACAGAGAGGCCTGTATTGAGGCAGGTATGAATGACTATATTACCAAACCCATACTGCTTGAAGATTTAACTCAGTCATTGTCTCAGTTTCTCTCTCCTGAAAAGGCACTTTGAATTATATTTTGACTTCTTTCAATCTATTTTATTAACAATCTACAGTTGTTTTTATTTCTCATTATTTTTCAATTTTCCCTCTTGACCTCAAGTCGACTTTAAGTGGCATAGTTTTCCAATCATTTTGATTTTTGTGTTTATTTGGAGATACATATGTACATGGGAGAAAGTGCACTTCATCTTATTGGTTTGTCGTTGTTTTTGGGAGTTGGCGCGACTTTATTTATGGATATTTGGAGTGTGTTTGTAAAGCATGTTTTTAACGTGCAACCATTAAATTATGCATTGGTAGGGCGGTGGCTGGGGCACTTGTTATACGGTCAAGCGGTGCATGTGAATATCGTAAAAGCCATGCCAAAGCAACATGAAAGCGTAATTGGATGGACCGCACATTATGTAATTGGTGTCGTTTTTTCGCTTATCTTCATTCTCTCTTCATTGTGGATACACGTGTCCCTGCTCAGCTCTGTAGGCGCTATTCTGTTTGGGGCACTCACTGTTATTTTTCCATATTTTATCATGCAGCCTTGCTTTGGCATGGGGATCGCGGCAAGTAAAACGCCACAGCCAAATAGCGTGCGCCTGAAAAGTCTTATGGCTCATGTGTCATTTGGTGTTGGTTTAAGCCTCTCGTTATTTTTTATCACCGTGATCTATCAATAGCGGTTAAGCGGTGCTTATTGGGCAGATAGTAAATCTGCTTGGCGATACATATCTGTTTTTAAATACGTTTTTAGTAAAAAGGATTACATAATGAAAAAAGAAAAAAATCACATTATCGTGAATTACCCTCATAGCGGACGTTATCTTGCGTCTGCGGGTAATTTGTATCGGATAATGATTGATGCAGAGCAAACTGAGGGACGGTTTTCTCTAATTGAGTCGCTGATACAGCCGGGACAAGGCGGCCCATTTCATACGCACGCCAATGAACAGGAATCATTTTTAGTGATCAGTGGGACTTTAACTATATTTGACGCCGAGCAAAGTTATCAAGCAACGCCTGGTACATTCGTTTTATGTCCTGCAGGTACGACACGGGGTTTTAGAAATGATACCGAGGAGGAAGTAAAAGTATTGATCTTATACACCCCTGCAGGTATTGAAAAAATGATAAAGATTGAAGGGGAAGAGTTAGAGCAGGTTGAAGATTATCAGACGAATAGAGAAGGGCCACTTTCCTGTCCAGTTCTTAATCAAGAATTTGGTATTGTAGAAGACAAACAGCCACTTCCAAGTCCAATGTAAACGATACAGGTTACATGGCTTTACTTATTGGGCAGTTAGGTCTTTTTGCGATTTATTTGTCAGCTTAGCGTGGTATATTCGTCATTGAATATATCACAAATCTTAGACCCTAATTAAGGAAGCTGCATGATTGATTTTCGCTCAGATACAGTGACACAGCCTTGTAAAGATATGAGGCGATTAATGAGTAATGCCATGGTTGGTGATGATGTATATGGTGATGATCCCACGGTGAATGAGTTGGAACAATATAGTTGTGTCAAACATGGTTTTGAAGCATCTTTATTTGTAAGCTCGGGGACGCAGGCGAATTTATTGGCAATTCTTGCGCATTGTGACAGAGGCGATGAATATGTGTGCGGCCAAAATGCACACAACTATAAATATGAGGCGGGTGGGGCTGCTGTACTTGGCTCGGTACAGCCTCAACCTATTGAGAATTTGCCGGATGGGAGTATTTGCTTAGATAAAGTAGTCGCTGCAATTAAGCCAAATGATTTCCACTTTGCTCGGACAAAAATGCTGAGCTTGGAAAACACCATAGGCGGTAAAGTTTTAAGCCTTGATTATCTAAAAGAAGCCAGAGCATTAACGAAAAAGTACGCATTAAAACTGCATCTAGATGGTGCCAGAGTGTATAACGCAGCAGTTGCATTAGATGTTGATGTGAAAGAAATCAGTCAGCACTTTGACTCTATGACGGTGTGCTTATCAAAAGGGCTGGGGGCGCCTGTTGGGTCATTATTATTGGGTGATAGAGAGTTTATTGAAAAAGCGAGGCGTTTGCGAAAAATGTTAGGTGGAGGGATGCGCCAAGCGGGGATCTTGGCTGCTGCGGCGATCTTTGCACTTAAAAATAATGTAGCTAGATTAGCAGAGGATCATGAAAACGCGCGATATTTAGCACAGCGTATTAACGAACTACCAGGCTTTAATAGCTCTGGATATGAGGTGCAAACTAACCTTGTATTTTTAGACGTAGACAGCAGTGTGGATATGCAGGCGTTTGCTGAGATGATGTTCAGTAAAGGAATTAATATTACCCCAGGCTATCAAGGTATGCGCTTTGTGACTCACTCTGGCATCAATAAAGATAAAATAGACGTCTTTATTGATGCAGCAAAAACCTACCTTTTAGCACGCTAATCTACAGCGTTAATGGCTGTGAGGCTGCGTATATTCAAGTGTCTTCCATAGCCTTGTCTAGTAAATTGATAAGGCTTTTTATTCTTAAATCTCGCTAACCATATGATACTTAAAATTAAGTTTGAGAGTTCTGTGTGTTGTTAGACTTTTATCTCCTCATTGCTATGTAAATGAATGTAAATGCAGTGTCTGAAAAATGCCAATCTTTGTCTGAATATTGATGTGCTTTACAACAGTTTAAAACGGCTTTTCGGTATGCGCTTAATTAAAATTTCCATATTGTTTTATGGAGGCATACATAATGAAAAAGGCATTTATCTTGTCAGCACTGGCGGCTTTGAGTCTCAATGTTCAAGCGACAGATTTAAGTAAAACGTACCTAGAAATCGGATACTCAAAGTCAGATTTTAAAGAAGAAAAATACTTTGATAAAACTGACTACGACTTAGTGGGTCATCAGCTGGGTTTAAGCTATGAGTTTGAAAACGGTATATATGCAGGACTTCATACTAAAAGACACCGAGAAACATTTCTAGTTGACTTGTTTGACCAAGACGTAGAGCTTGATGAAAATCTAATTGAACTGGGTTACGTTGCGCACGAAGCTCAAAGTGGTCGCTTCTCTATAGGTGCTTTTATTGGTGCTTTAGACTTGAGTGTTGAAGATAACAGTAATGATGCAGAACTGTATCGTGTTTATACTGAGTATGACCACCGTTTTAACCAGTATTTTTCTGCTTTTGCCAAGCTTGGTTATGAGTCTGTCGATGGTGAAGGCGCAAGCAGTGAAAATGGTCTTTGGACAGAAATAGGTATTAGAGCACATTGGGAGTCATCAAGCTTCTCATGGGAGTTTTCTCAGGGTGAAGTTGTTGAGCAAGTCGCTTTTGTCTACCGTTATTCTTTTTAATTAATAAAATGATTCTCTCTGGGACTGGTGTAAAAAGCTGGTCCATTTCCTATTTCAACAACTTCGGTACTTGTCGTCAATTCGAGAAGATGTTCAATTCTATAGCTTGATAATGATTGAGACATTTTGATACAGACCCTTTGCTTTATCTCCTATACCATTTTTGCAAGTGTTAGATGAAGGAATAAAGTAATGAAAAGTAAGCTATTTATAATGGTGTTGTCAGTTGTTGGGTTAAATGTACAAGCGGCTGAACTCAACAGACATTCATCGAGTTTGGTTACACACAAAGTGACTTTGGAGATAAATCGAAAGTGGAGCCTGATGGGATCCAGTTAGGTTTTGGCTATGAATTTGAGAATGGTATATACACAAGTCTCACAGTAAAACGCCAAGGAGATACGTTAGAAGGGGGCGTCAGTAAGTTTGATCTTGACCTAGACGAAAATTTATTTGAGCTTGGCTATATTGCCTATGAAACAAACAAGGGTAGGTTCTCGTTCGGTGCAGGTATCGGAGAAATGGATTGGGATATGCGCCATAGGAAATTAGAAGGTGATTTTTATCGCCTTTTTACTGAGTATGAGCACCGCTTTAATCAACATTTTTCTGGATACGCCCGTTTAGGGTATGAGTACTTTGACCCTAAAGGAGCAAAAAGTAATGACGGTGCATGGGCTGAACTTGGTGTGCAAGCACATTATGGCGATTCAAGTATTGTGCTGAGCTATTTTGATAGTGCGGATATGGATCAATTGGGTGTTACATATCGCTATTCTTTTTAGTAAAGCAGTTCAGCGGTGAAGCTGTGTTCCATGAATGCGGCTTTTTAGTATAACTAAGGTCGCTATAAAACTCTGAACATTGATTTATGTTTTTTTATTCATAGTTGAAATGTTTGCCATCCAATGTATACATATGGCACTAGCATTTTTAATGTGCTTTTCTAAGTACGCAATATGCCATATGCAGAAGGATAAAACATGAAAACAATTGGTTTACTGGGTGGTATGAGCTGGGAGTCAACAGCTAACTATTATAAGTATATTAATCAAAGTATTAAATCAAAGTTGGGTGGTTTGCATTCGGCTAAAATTGTGATGAAAAGCATTGATTTTGCCCCTATCGCAGAGCTGCAAAAAGCTAATGAGTGGAGCGTGATGGCTGAATTGCTCACCCAAGATGCCCAAGACATTGAACGTGCAGGGGCTGATTTCATCCTTATTTGCACAAACACAATGCATTTAATTTTTGATGAAGTACAGTCTGGAATTAATATTCCCCTCATCCATATTGCGGACCCAACTGGAGAACAATTAAAACAAGATGGAAAGCGCAAGGTTGGGCTGCTCGGCACGCAATTTACCATGTCTGAGCCATTTTATAGGGACAGGCTTAAAAATATATTTGATATTGATGTGATTGTGCCCGATGAGGATGACCAACAAGTGGTTCACGATATCATTTATAACGAACTGTGCTTAGGTGACATAAAGCCAGATTCTAAACGAGTGTATTTAGATGTTATTGCAAAACTTCAGTCACAAGGGGCTGAGGCAATCATCTTGGGATGTACAGAAATTGCCTTGCTTGTTAACGAAAATGATACAGAGATCCCACTCTATGATACGGCTATATTGCATGCAAGTAGTGCCGTCTCTGCTTCACTAACATCATGAATATACTTGCTTTATATAAATTCACTGTGCGATATGGAATGTTTTATATTTCTCTATTAATTTTAAGCAATATAAAATTCAAAAATTAGAGCTTTTATTTTAATTTTGTGTAAAAATTTACTCGTTTTAAAAGGAGTAATTATGAAATTAAAATATCTTTCATGTGTTGTGGCTGCTATGGTCACGAGTTCTTCAGCGTTGGCATTTACTCAATTAGGTGGTGCTGGCGCGATGCCAATTGGTCATGAATGGCTAACACGCACCTCTGCATTAGAGCTGATGGGGCAAGATACGCGAGTCAGCGATAGCCAAGATCCAAGGTTAAATTGGGATAATGGCTTAGCGAAATCTATTGAGCTAAACGTAGCACAACACGAAGTTGAAAGGATCTTATCTAACACAAACGATGACGGGACTTATTGGTCTGGTTATGATGCTATCTTTGCAGCCATTGTGGGTGAAAGATGGGTTGATATTGCTGGTTTTAATGTCACGAATGCCAGCGCTGATCCGACAGGGCCAAACTGCTTCAATGCCGTCGCGCAAGAGCCTGCGGATTTGCAGCAAGACCACTTTATGCGCCGTTATGACGACATTGGTGGTATTGGTGGAGTAAACGCAGCAAAGCGCGCGCAAATCCGGTTTATAAATCATTTTGTTAATGCCGCTACTGCCGAGTCTAAAAATATCAGAGTGTGGGATGGCGGCGGTTATGCTAAAGCGGTTGAAGTTGATCACAACTACTTTTTATTCGGCCGAGCCGTTCACTTGTTTCAAGACTCATTCAGTCCAGAGCATACGGTACGTTTAGCGGTTGATAATTATGAAAAAATTTGGCAAGTCAAAGCATACCTTTGCTCTGAAGGGGCTGAACAGCATACTCATGATACAAAAGAAGCAATTAACTACCAAAGCGGTGATGTAATCTGGAAGCCTGAGTCAAGAGGGCAAAGCGGCTGGCAGGTCTATAAGCCAAGCAATATAAAGCCGGTTGCTTTGGTGTCTTTAGAAGCCAGTAAAGATCTTTGGGCTGCATTTATCCGCACCATGGCCTTACCGCAAGAAGAGCGCAAAGCAAAAGCTCAGTTGGAGGCGCAGCAGCTGGTGGACAATTGGCTATCATTTGATGAGCAAGCCATGCTTAATTGGTATGATGATGAAGCAAAGCGTGACCATACTTATGTATTGGCACCGGGCGAGCAGGGCAAAGGAAAGTCTCTAATTGACTGCATGACTGAGCTTAAAGTCGGTACCACAGATCAGCTGGCCCGCGTCGCACAACTCGAAGAAGAACGAAGACACTGCTTGTATAATATTGAAGCTGAAGCGGGTTACGGTGATGTCAACGATCCATTGATTAATATGCCATATAATTGGAAGTGGAAATCTTTAACATGGAAAACGCCACCAGCGGATTGGCAGCCAAATCAGCTTGACGCAGATACTGGTGAGGTTGTTCATATCCATAATGCCAGAAACGGTAAAGCCATCGGTTCTCAAAGCAGTGAAGTGAAAAATGCGCTTTTATATGTTGAGCAGGCAACGCCAATTGACTTTATTTTGGTTAAAGGTGAAGGAGATGAGTCCTATTTTAGGACAAGGCAAAATGCAGAGTTGTTTTTAAGTTATAAAAACAACTTTACCGGTGATGCTAAGCTTTGGACGTCCCCTGACAAAGCCTCTTTTAATATTGAAACGTATGGCTCCCGCGTAAATTTGAAGAATGATTTTTGGCAGCAATATGTCTGGGCCGATATTGAGTCTGGTCAAGTGCATTTATCTCGTAAGGGAAATGCAAGCGACGAAAATGCGCAGTGGTTGTTAGTTAAACAATAATTTGAGTAAGCCCAAAGCAGTGATTAAGCTTTGGGCATTTAATTAATAGTAGAGAAATGAATCACAGTGGCACTGTGGATCGTCTTTGAGTAAATCAGCATGTAAATCTATCTTCCTTTGACTTCGTTCATCCCAAACCGTCACGACTTGATTACGTCTATCGACAATTAAAACCTCAACAGGGTGGTCTTGATATTCTAACCATTCACCTTTTTGTATGTCTTCAATATTCATTAATTTCACTCCAGCACTTGCGAAGCATAGTATTGAGCATCTTTATAATATTGCTAACAAGTGAACATCATTAAAATTTGCAAAGAGTATTACTTACCACTTTGTTACAAGATGAATGAATGCATTATGTAAAAAAGTGCATTAAGTACTTTTAAGTGTAGTTAGTAGAAAGAAAAAAGCCCAACATAAAGGTGATCCTCGTTGGGCTTTGGTCGTTAGTTTTCTGTGTGTCCACTCAACATGGACTTAATTTGGGATTAGAAGTTATAGGCAACGCTGAGCTTTATGCTGCGAGGTAGAATATAACGCCCATTGGCAGCCGCTGGGTTACGCGGATCACCTTCAGTTAGGCCTTGTTCATCAGTTAAGTTATCGATGGCAACTTGCACCTGCACTTGTTCCATTGGCTCAAGTGTTAAACCTATATCGATCTTTTCATAGCCATCTAACACAGCACTTGGCGTGTTTTGAATGTCGCTGTAACGTGATTCAACTGCTGAGATAGTGCTGTAAACTGTTGCGAACATATCGCCAAGTTCAAATTCATAACTTGGTGTAATACGCAATTGCCAATCAGGGATACGTTGTGACTTGTTGCCCGTCAGTGTGGCATCTGGGCTTTGTGCGACTTCACTGTTTTGCAAGGTACCATTTAAGTTAACGCTGAAACCTGACTCATGATTGTAGTTAAAATCTATTTCAATACCATGTGCTTCAGTGGTAAAGCGCTGTGCAGGTAAATCTGGACGAATCGAGAACGACTCGCCCTTCACTTCATTTGCAAAAAGCGTTGCGAAGAAGTCCATGTTTTCACCCATGAACTTGTAGCCGACTTCACTTTGTGCCACTTCTTTTATCAGCTCATCACCTGCGGAATAATCATCAAAGTTGTCTCTGAAATCGTCAAAGTAAGGCATTTTAAAGCCTTTGTTGAAACGCACAAAAACGCCACTTTGATCATCTAATTTGTAATCAGTACCGACAGTCCATGATGTTTTGCGTGCGCTGTAGTCAACCGATTTAGTGATCATGCCGTCAAGACCTTCATCAACGGTATAATCTACTTGGTGGCGTTCATTACGAAGGCCTAAATCAAAAGTTAAGCTATCAGTGGCTTCGTAACTATGGGTCGTATAAAAGGCAAGGGTCGTTGCATCGCCATTGCTGTTAATGTCGTAGTTAAAACCACACCCTTCAAATGAATCGTTACATGCAATGCCTGTCAGCATTTCACCGCCTTGTTCTAAAACATGGTATGCGGTATTGCCTAGGCTCCACCAATCTTTGGCTGAGGTCGTTGCGGTGTAAATACCAAAGGCACTGCTAATGACGCCAAAATCTTTGCTCAGTGCTAAGTCATTGGTAAAGGCTTCAATATCTTTGAGTACCACCCAACGGCCATAGTCCTGAATACGCGTGTCGGCGCCATATTCTTTACCCGTTGCAACACCTATTGCGCTTACGCCATTGTCAGCAACTTCTGATAAATTCATAGCATTACCAGCAGGAACTAGACCATAAGTATTTGCTTTACCTTGGGTTAAACTAAAGCGGTCGATAAAGAGCCAGTCATTACCAAGCTCAAGAGAAATACTACCGCCTGAGACATGACCGTCCCAGCCTCGACCTTCGGCTAAATCAATATCAACTTGGCCGTTTCCTGCAGAAACAGTAGCTTGACGATTAAATGTGCCTAGCTGCGTATATTCAGCATCAACTCCAGCTTCATTGAGTGGTGTAGGAAGATACCAAGCTCCCGTATCATCTGTTTGTCGAGTGTAGACGTTGATTTCACCATTCTCTAACTCTTTGGTGAGTTTAATGGTAAATTGGTGGCCTTTTTCAGAAGTGAAGCCCGCGTCGCGGATCCCTGATGAGCGTTTGATATAGCCGCCCACCATGTAGTATAAGTCTTCGCTGACTTCGCCACTTAAGACGCCATCGATACGCTGCAGGCCATAATCTGAAGTGGTGTATTTGAAGGTGCCTTCAGTGTCTGCTTGACCACGCTTAAGTCGGAAGTTAGTGGTTAATCCCGGTTGTCCGTTAGACAATACTGGGTTTGGTCCGCCTCTAAGCCCTTCCATCATTGAGATGGTTTCATCAAGGCGGAAAATAGACGAGTTTTCTAAAAATGACAGCGTTGGAGCTGGGTAAACCGGTGAACCATCAAGGCTGACTGTTAAAAATGGAGCGTCTCCACTTGAAGTGAATCCTCGAACATTGATGTTAGCACCAGACTCACCACCAGAGCTTTCTACCCAAACACCTGGGATGGCTTTGAACAAATCAGCTGTACTTTTTGGAGCGAGTCGCTCAATGAGAGATTCATCAACATTAGTAACGGCATATGCGGCATCTACTTTACGGATCCCCATACCACCTGGTGTACCAGAAATAACAATGGTCTCGACCTTGTCTTTGGCTTTATTTTGTTGCTCAGCGTTGGCTACATTTGAATATGTAATTGCGGCCATAACCGCTGCTGCAAGTGCAGAATACTTCTTGCCTAAGTTCACAGGAGCTGCTCCCTTGGTTGTGTCATATGTGTTGTCATAATGGCCGACTTGCGCGCCGGCATCGCTTTTCGCCACAAAACTGAACTAAGTTATTTTGTAATTCAGCGTATTTTTAATTGGTTTGCACTGGGCGTTATTCTAAAATAGAACTTTATGCAAACGTTTGCAATAGGGTGTTGCGATATTTTTTTACCTTGGGTTTACCTTATGCCGCATGTGCATGCTTTTTTATAACTTAGGAGCTATACATGGAGATAACAAAAACAAAGGGTTAATAAAGAAACACCTTTAAACGAAAATAACTGAGGCGACCAGCCTTTCTTTGTGGATGAATGCGCTTGGTTAGTTTAATCTAATGGCTTGAACAGTATTGTGGGTATCAGCCCATAAAGTCATGCCAAAGCATTGTAAAATGCGCTTTGATGTAGTGGGTGGGCTATGCAACAAAAAAAACTAAAACTGGCAGATCTGGCTAAGTTGGCTGGTGTTTCAACGTCGACAGCGTCACGGGCCCTGAATGATAATCCTTTAATTAAGTTAGAAACACGTGAGCGCATTCAGCAGCTCGCAAAAGAGCATAACTTTAGTTTAAATGCCGCAGCGAGCCGGCTCCGATTGCAAAAAACCAAAGTTATCGCGGTGTTGATTAATCTTGATTCAGAAACAGAGCAGTCCATTGATGACCCGTTTTTACTCAAAGTGGTGAGTGATATTAATTTGGCGGTTAATCGTCAAGGGTACGAGCTGTTATTGTCTAACTCATTTATGGCTGGAGAAGATTGGCACGGATACTTTATCGACGGACGCCGAGCAGACGGAGTCATTGTGGTCGGTCAAGGCAAGCAGCAGGCGTTAATTGAGGCCGCATCTAAAGCGGGTATGCCATTGGTTGTGTGGGGCGACCCAAAAACCAAGGCGGATTATGTCATTGTGGGCAGTGATAACTTCCTTGGTGGAAAGATTGCAGCGGAACATTTGATGTCAAAAGGGTGCAAAGCGCCTTTGTTTTTAGGTGAGCCTGAGCATGCTGAATTGGGTGAGCGATATAGCGGTTTTTGTACTGTAATCAAGAGTGCGGGTCTAACAGAGCAAAGCCAGCTATTGAAAATAGATATTACCAGCCAAGCAGCTTATGAGGCGATAAATCACAAGTTACGTAACGATGGCCTTGATTTTGATGGTATTTTTGCTTGTAGTGATATGGTCGCATTAGGTGCGATGAAAGCACTAAAAGAACGGTACGTGAGTATTCCCAATGATGTACACGTCGTTGGGTTTGATGATATTGCAATGGCTGATATTAGTTTTCCGTCACTGACAACGGTTAGACAGGATACCAAGCAAGCCGGTGAGCTCTTGGTGAGCAAGTTACTTGCTCAGTTAGACGGTGAGCAGGTTGCTTCTAGTCAACTGGAAATCACATTGATTGAACGCCAATCTAGCTAGTGTATTGGTGTCAATCAAGTGTGAAAATCTAGATAAAGAGTGGTCGAGGTCATTAACAGCCGTTATTAAATTTTAAAATGCAAACGATTGCATTGTTCGCATATGAGCGCTAGACTGATTTAAACTTACAGTATTTATGAGTCTTTCAATGCACAATATGCGAACTATTTTGGCTATGGGAGCCTGCTACTTTTTATTTGCAATATTGCTCAATAGCGTTGGTACCGTTATTTTGCAAGCAATCAACACGTTTGGTGTGTCTAAAGCGCAAGCGGCGTCTTTAGAAGGGTTTAAAGATTTACCCATTGCAATTGTCTCCTTTTTGGTTGCTTCATTCATTCCTCGAATAGGCTATAAGTTTGCACTTTTAGGTGGCTTATCTTTGGTCACTATCATGTGCCTGATAACGCCTATCGCTGGTAGCTTCTGGGCGCTCAAAGCATTATTTGCAGCTGTTGGCTGTGCATTCGCGATTGTCAAAGTATCTGTTTATGCCTTAATTGGCCAAGTCACCGACTCTACTAAGTCACACTCAAGTTTATTAAACACCATTGAAGGTGTATTCATGGTGGGCGTACTGAGTGGTTATTGGGTATTTGCTGCATTTTTGAGTGAGGATATTGCCTCGAATAATTGGTTGAATGTTTACTACTTATTGGGTGCGCTATCAATTATCACTATGTGCTTTGTATGGTTTGCCAAAATTGATAAACCGACAAATCTGAAACTCAATCAAGACAGTGCGAAAAGCGACTTTTTTGATATGTTGCGCTTAACTTATCAGCCACTTGTCTTGGTATTTGTGATCAGCGCGTTTTTGTATGTGTTGATTGAACAAGGTGTGGGCACATGGCTACCAACCTTTAATAACCAAGTACTCAATTTACCCGTTGATGTGAGCGTTCAGCTAAGCAGTATTTTTGCTGCGAGCTTAGCTATTGGCCGTTTGGCTGCGGGCCAAATCCTGAAAAAAGTAGATTGGTATCTCTTTTTAAATATCTGCCTTGCAGGTATGGCTGTATTGGTTTTATTGACTTTACCGATGACCAAAGATTTGCCACAAAACCAAGTCACTAGCGTATTTGATGCGCCTACCGCCGCGTATTTAATGCCATTAATAGGATTGCTAATGGCGCCTATTTACCCGGTGATCAATTCAATTATGCTAAGTAGCCTTGAAAAACACCGTCATGCCGCGATGACAGGGCTTATTGTGGTTTTCTCAGCCCTTGGTGGAACGACAGGCTCATTAATTACAGGTTTTGTATTTGAATATATGAGCGGTCAGCATGCCTTTTATATGTCTTTAATTCCAATGGCAATTATCACAGTTACCTTATTTCTATTTAAAAAGCGTGCTCAACAAGTAGCGTGCTCGTCAGCAGTTTAAGTCGAGGATTAATAATGAAGTTTGAGCATAGTCGCTTGTTTAAAGACGTACAATTGTCAGGCATTTTTACTGACAGTAAAACGTTTGCTGATGCTATTCCAAAGCCATCTTGGCAGGCCGTATGTGACTTTTATGAAGAGTTACAACCCAAAGACCTAAAGGCCTTTGTTAACCTTCATTTCGAGTTTGCACCAGCGCCAGAGCTAGAAATGCTCGACATGGTTGAGTCTGTCCCTGATTACATCGAGCAACTTTGGAGCCGGTTAACGAGGGAAGCTGGTGAGAAAGACGCGAGCTCGCTTCTGGCATTACCTAAGCCATATGTTGTGCCAGGTGGACGATTTAACGAAATATATTATTGGGATAGTTATTTTACAGCACTTGGGCTGATGGACTCGGGTCGAGAAGCGCTTGTTGAGAATATGCTGGATAATTTTTGTAGTTTAATTAATTCGTTGGGGCATGTACCGAATGGTAATCGCAGCTACTACGCAACCCGCTCCCAACCACCTGTGACAGCATTAATGGTTGATTTGCTTTGGGATACAAAGCACACAGATCCACAGTGGTTAAATAGAGTGACGTCAGCGTTGAGCCGTGAGTATGAATTTTGGATGAAAGGGCAAGAGAAGCTATCTTCTAGAGAGAATACTCATGCCCGTGTTGTGATGTTGCCTTGTGGCGGTGTACTTAATCGCTATTGGGATAATGAAGCTCTGCCAAGGCCTGAGTCTTATCGAGAGGATTTGGAAGATGCCAAACATCTTAAAGCAGAGCAAAAAGTCGCGTTTTATCGAAATATACGTGCTGCTTGTGAGTCTGGATGGGATTTCAGTAGTCGTTGGTTGAGAGAGCCAAGTGATTTAAAAACCATCGCCACAACAGATATGGTACCGATCGACTTAAATGCTTTGCTCTATTTTTTAGAGTCGCAATTGGCCCGTTGTTATCTAGCTTTAAATCGCCATACTGAATTTAAGAGAATGGACAAAAAAGCGAAATCACGCGCAGATTTGATTGGTCAGTATATGTGGGATGAGCAAGCAAGCTGGTATGCTGATTATGATATTGCCAGCAACTGTCAGCGAGACGTGCACACGATGGCTGGCGCTACGGCACTATTTTTTAACTTAGTTAAAGATGCAAGTCATGCGCAGCGCATGTCTAAGAAAATCATGTCCGATTTTTGCAAGGTTGGCGGGCTGGTTACCACACTTAACGCAACATCTCAGCAATGGGATAGTCCAAACGGGTGGGCGCCGCTTCAGTGGTTTGGTGTAAAAGGTTTATTAAACTATGGCTTTGAGAGTGAAGCAAAGCAAGTTGGGAAAAGGTGGTTGAATACGCTTGAATCCAACTTTGCCATTAACCAGTGTTTACTAGAAAAATACAATGTCATTGATTTGAATAAAACAGCACAAGGTGGAGAATATATTGTACAGCAAGGCTTTGGCTGGACTAATGGCGTTGCTTGTCGATTGTATAAGCTGTTTGGAGATATGTAGTTTTTTATCCTTCCTTCAGGTAAGCCCCGTTTGTGGGTTTACCTGAAAATACCATTAGCCTTAACTAGGTTATTGTATTTCGAAAATGCTGCCAGCTTCGTCATCACTTTATATCGCTAAAATATATGCATAGATTAACCCAACTGCTAGGATGGGTCACAAAAAAGAAAAAAGCGCCTTAAAAAAGGCGCTTTGGCTCACAATCAAGAGACATACACATTATACTCGGGAGTATTAGTGTGTGTGTTCGCCTCCTTTTTCAATACCTAACCAAACTAGTTTTTCTGGTGTGAAATCTAGTTCAATTTCAACTTTTACTTCAGCTGTTTCAAGGTCATAACCTAATACGTGCTGTGCATTTGAGTCAGATACATAAGCAATGTTTTCTGCACCTGAGAATGCAATACTAAAAACAGTATTATCAGGGATAGCTGAAAGCTCATGCTCATGTACTTTTATTGAATGTGCCACTTCCCAATGGTGCTCATCACCTTCTTCATGCTGTTCGAAAATTGTAAGTACACCTGCTGTGTCTAATACTGCAGCATGAGAGCCGTCATAGTTGAAGCCACCAGCGGCAAATTTATGCTTTTCAGTGATTGACCATTCAATCTTTTCAATTTCACCGTGTTCTGCATCAACAGCAACTAATTCAGTACCCGCAACACCAATGAACTGGTGACTATTCTCATGTCCAATTAATCGACCGATGCGCTGTTTTTCAACGAAGCTTTCTGGGTTAGCAATTTTTGAAGCAACAAACTCACCGTTTTCTTCTGCGATAACAACAACACCGTCACCACATGCAAAAGATACATGCTCGTGATTTTGCGCACTACCATGAAGTGCAGGGCACGTTACATCAAATACTTTTTCCTGATCAAAATGGTCATCATGTTTATGATAAAGGCCAATTTGCGTTGGTAAAGTTGACTCTGTTTGTGGGTCACGAATTGTACTAAAAGTATATTCACCGCGTGATTGCGCTGCACCGTGCATGTTTGTTTCGTAGTGAATTTCAGCTACTTTGTCTTTGTCACCACCGATGTAGGCCTCAGAAAATACAACCACTTCTGCGTTGACCGCGTCTTCACCACTACCATCGAAGAAAATTGCAGTGCTGCTTTCGCCATTTGTTACATGAGCAGGTTTTACATGATCGAAAGAAACATCGCTAAGCTTTGGCTCTTCCTCATAAGGATGTATGTGGTCGCCATGATCTTCTTGCCAAATACCGCCATCAATGAACTCCACACGGCCTTTCTCAGATTGAACAAGCACTGCATAACGGCTATTTTCAGTAGCATAGACGCTGTTTGCATAATTACTTGATGTAAGTTCACCAGCAACTTCTTTGTGCTCAATATCCAAAACATGTACTGAGTTTATGCCAGGAGAAGTGATCAATAAGCGACCGGCTTCACTTACTGAACCATGATCATGATCGTGTCCTTCATGGCCGTGATCGTCATGACCCTTGTCTTGCTCGACTGTTTCTACAACAGGAGCATGTTCTACGATTGTTGTTTCTGTGTCACCACAAGCTGCTAGCAATGCTGTTGCGACCGCAACTGAGAGTAATTTGTGTGTGTGTTTCATATTTCTTTCAATTATTAGAGTAGTAAATTAGCAGGAAATTTTAATAGAGACGCCTGCAAATGGAATGTTATAAAATAACAATTTGTGATTATGTTATACTATAACGTGAACTGTGCGCAAGGAAGAATTTGCATTAATCTTAAATTTGTACCTTAGGAGGTACTAAAGCATGGACTGCTGAATAACGGAGATATAAGTGACAAAAGAGTCATTTTTTAAGTGTTTAAAATTGCGTGAAAGTGGATGTACTAATGTGAAGAGAGGTTGAGAAAAGCACGAGTGTGCCAAATTAAGTAATTATTCAGATAAAAATAGGACTCTAATTGCAATAGCGACAAAAACGACGATGACAAGAACAACCTCAATTTTATGTACTATTGATTTTGTTTTTTTACTTTTCTTTTGCTCTTTAGAAGTCACATTTAATTCCTCGTTGGGGTGGCGCTTTTCATAGGCTGCATTCGCTTTTTTGGCAAATTCAGATCGTTTCTTTGGGCTTAGACTCTGATTCATTGAGTCTTGATAATCAACAACCTTTCCTTTTGCTGCCCTTGCTCTTGGGGCACTACACATGACTACCTCTGATTGAAAGCCATAAATACAACCATGACAACCGTATTTCACTTTGGTTGAACAACTCACTACTACTTTCACATTATAGTACTTTCATCTTGTAATGTCGTTTAATTTTTCTAAATAAATAAGATTTATGTCCGATAATATAATAGTAGGGTAAAACTTAATGTTTAGAAAGGATGCGAGTTTGGACGAAAAAAGGAATAAGCAGTATAAGGGGAGCACTTATGTTTAAGAATATTATCAACATATTTGTTGCATATGCATTGCTTGTTGTATTCGTTGGGTGTGACAAGGTGGATAAAAACCCCCAATCGGATTTTTATCAAGTGAGTCAAGCACCAATAGACCACGGTGTCTTCTCAGCTCGGGGGGATTTTCTTGCTTTTGTATCTCAAGATCAAATAATCGTAGCAGATGCTCAAGGCGGGGGGGCTGTGGCGCAGTTTGCACTCAGTGATATACAGGTCACAGATATCGCGTTATCAGTAGATAACCGTTTATTGGCAGCCAGCTATACAACGTACGTGGTCGTTTGGGATTTGGTTAAACAAGAACAGCTCGGTCAATTCAAGGTTGTCGGTGAGTCAGAGTATGCAAAAACATCAAAAGTGGCCATTTACGATAACCCAATGACTTTGCTCGTTGGTATGACTGACGGCAGTGTTAATGTTATTGACTTTAAAAACAAGCTGATTAAGCGTGTTAAACACCATGATGCTAAGGTCAGCTTTCTAGCGCTTGGTTCACAACGTCAACTTTTGTTAAGTGCTGGACATGATGGTTTGGTTAATATTTCTGATGCAAGGACATTGCAGCCTAAATTTGAGCATAAATTGTCAAAGCGTGTAACCAGCCTTGCTTATAACTTAGAGCAAAATTTGATGTTTATTTCAGATTCACTGAACGAGCAATGGGTGCTTAAGCCATTTTCAGCACAGGACTATTCGGTAAGGCTTTCCTACCGTGAAAGGTTTCGCTGGTTTCGGGCCTCTGCGATATCCCCAGATGGCCAGTATTTGGCGACCGGTTCCAGTAAGTTTTGGTGGACATTATGGCATGTAAAAACTGGGCAAGAAATTGACGCTTTTGCTATACAGGCGGTAACGTCTACGGCAATGATCTTAGATATGCACATAGATAGAGCAAACAAACTTATGACACTCAGTAGTGATGGAATTGTTGAATATTGGGAAATCAACACCTTAATAGACTCGCCTGATTGATGGCGTAAACTTTGCTTATTTTGCCTAGAATTTGCGCATCACAGGATGCTGCATCAACAATAAGGGACAATACACTGTACAAATAGAACAAAGGCTATACTATTTGCACAGATTATTTATTGCCCTTGAATTTAGAGAACCAGAACCATGTTGTTAAGACTAATCCCGTTGCTTCTTGTGCTGTTATTAGTTGGGTGTGATGATGAAGTAGAACTCAGTCAAGGAACAATCAGCCAGCTGGGAGATAAAGGGGTACTGATTGGACACTTTTCACAAGATGGCAGCAAACTAGTCACTATAGATAGTACGAATGCGCTGACTGTTTGGGACAGTCGCTCCATGGAAGCTTTATTTACTGTGCCACAAGACAAAATGCCAGATCTCACTAGAGAAGTTGTTCTATCTAAAGATAACAATATGCTGATCGTCGTAGGGGATAATCAACTTAAATTTTGGTCTTTAGCCACTAAAAAGCTGGTTACTAAAGTGAATTTTTCCGGGGTGAGTGGGTACGCGCATATCACGTCAGTCGCATTATCGCCCTCGATGGACAAAATTATTGTTGCTATGTCTGACGGTACCGTCAATATGGCGCACCTTCATACTCAAGTTAATAACCAATTTGCGCCACACACCCGACCTGTAATGCATGTGGAGTGGGATGACAAAGGTGAGTTATTTATGACTGCGGCGCAAGATGGCAAATTAGCGCTTTGGCGCTTTGGGTCGCCAGATCCGGTGTTCACTAAGGAATTCAATCATAGGGTAACCAGCTTGGCTGTTAGAAAAGATTTCTCTGAATTTTTTGTATCTGATGCCTTGGATAATCAAGTAATAGCGTCTTTGATTGATGGCGCGGATAAAAGCGAGCTTAAGTATATGGCTCGTTTCAAAGTATTTAGAAAAGCGTTATTTATCGAGAAAAGTGGCTTGTTGGCAACATCTTCGTCTAAATCTCAACTGACGATTTGGGATACCAAAAGCGGCAATGAGCTGGGAACATGGCAGATCAATACGGTTAATTCGGGGGCGACTATTGTTGATATGTATGCGCCAAGTAAAGAAAAGCTGGTGACTTTGAGTAGTGATGGCTTATTGGAAGAGTGGGCGCTGAATATGTTGGCAAACCGAAAATAACACTGTTTTGAGGTTTGTCAGTTGAATTAGGTTTAAATTAGGTACAGTCAAATGAACAGATGGACTTTGTTTTTACTCTTACTTTCGGGGTGGGCGAAAGGTATGCCAGCACAGCTCGATGCCAGTCAATGTGAGCGCTACGCCACAGAGCTGGCGCTGTTGCAAAGCTCTAAGAAAATGTCCGATACAGATCAGGCGCGCATTTTTCGCCTTACAGAGCGAATAGAGCAGTATTGTCAGTCTCCAACTCAAATTGTCAATGTGACTGAAAACCACATCAATCTTCCTGTATTTGGTGCTAGCCAATTCAGTGACCCTCTAGTGTATGCAAAGTGGCAAGCTTTTTATGAAAGGCCGATTATCTGCCATGATGGGGAGCAGACTTTTCAAAGTGCAGTAAGGTGTGCTGAGCTAGTCGCAGAGCAAAAGCAGGCTTTTGAAGCGCAGTTAGCGCAACAAAATAAGTTAAGTGAGCAAGCTGCACGAGTACAGATTTCGACAAAATCGCCTGTCATCAGTGAATCTGTTGCTTCAACGAATTCTATTGACCCCCCCGTACAGGCACTTCAAAACAGGTTTAACGACGAAATAGTAAAAGAGCCAGATCACTTTACCCGATTTGGCTTTTGGTTAAGTATTGTCGTGTGTGGTTATATTTTAATAGAGCTTGCAAAACGGTTTCTCAGTAAAGACTATGGCACCAGTTACTCAGCAAAAAAGAGAAGTTTTAGAAAGACCTATGACGTACTGAGTAGTAAGTTGGATAAAAAGAAATACATCATAGTGCACCGAAATATGAGTCCATTGCTTGAAGAGCTGGATATTGATGGTGTGGTGCTATCGCCATTTGGAGTATTTGTGTTTGTTTGCTCTCAACATGTTGGTGATATTGAAGCAAACTTACACAGTGAAATGTGGCATGCGACGAAAGAGGGCAGTGCTCAATTTTTCTTAAATCCACTCAACTCATCAAAAGTACGTGCGGGTAAACTTGCAAAATATATTGGCGCTAAAAGTGGTGTGAGGCATATGGTTGCTTTTAATAATGGATGTCGTTTTTACCCAGGTCGTCCCGCCAATTGCTTTGAAAATTCGCAAGTCGCACTTGAAGTCATGCGCTATACGCAATTTTTATATAATTATGAACAGCTTCGTTATTTTGAGCAGCGTTTGTATTCGGCGAGCCACGTAGTTACCTCTGGGCAGGAAGTGATTAGTTAGCTCATGCTTTTAGATGAAAAAAATAGTCTATTTATTTGCTAAATATTGTTATTTTTGATGCGTCTGAAATGAAATAGAGTTACAATTATCGGCCTTTATCATAAGGCACCCTCTAATTTATAGTTACAAAGGTTTCTCAAGTTTCGAATGACCGATCTTACAACTCATGAGGCTTCTCGGAAGCGCTTACTTATTGCGCTTGCATTGACTTGCACGTTTATGGTTATCCAACTAATTGGTGCATATTTTGCCAATTCTCTAGCCGTGCTCGCAGACGCAGGACACCTATTTGTCCACAACAGCTCGTTGCTTATCGCTTTAATCGCATCGAGTATTGCGGTAAAACTCGCTAAAAACTTTAATGAAGGTTACAAAAAAGCAGAATACACTGGTGGACTCATCAATGGTATTTTGTATGTTTCTATTGCTGTGATTATTCTGCTTGAAGCGACAGAGCGGATCGAATTACATAGCCAAGGCCATGTTCATGAAGTGAATACATTTTTGATGTCGACCATTGCAGGAGTGGGTTTCTTGTTTCATGGTGTGGCTGCTTGGGTTTTGTATAAAGGCAGAAAAGACAGCATTAATGTCTACGCGGTATTTTTACACTCCTTTTTTGATTTATTATCAACAGTCTCTACGTTCGTTGCAGGGATACTTATTCATTTGACGGGTTTGAATATTATTGATGTGCTTTCAAGTATGTTGATTTCAAGCTTTGTGCTATTTACCGGTTTTAAGGTGATTAAAACATGCTTGATTGGACTCCTTAGCAAAGAGAGTGCACTGCCTAATGTAGACAAACTTGAACAGGCGATTGTTGATACTGAACATGTTGAAAGCGTACATAATGTGACTGTATCCAACACAGATGATGAGTTGATAGTGGGTGCGCATATTGTTTTAAAACATCATTGCACCATAGAAATGCACGATGATGCATGTCGTTTTCAAGTTGAAGCGCGCTTAAAGCAGCTATTTTCAGTTGAAAAGTGTGTGCTGCAAATAGAAAGTCACGATTGTCCCCACCATTAAACTTGGCAAATAACCAGCTTTCCTTTATTTTTTAATAGAATATAAAGAGGAGCTGGTATTGCTTAATCAATTCATTAAATTACCCAAGGTAATTATTGCACTTTTTTTAGGAGTGGTTGGCGGCGTTGCTAACTTGCTTCCAATCTGGTTTCTAGACAGCTCTGAGTTTTTGTTTGGACAGCTGTTTGTTATCTTGTGCTTACTTGCTTTAGGCTGGCGCTATGCGATGGTCGCTGTTGCCATCGGTGCACTTTTTTTGTTGTATCGGTGGGGACACTGCTGGGCTTCTCTTGTCTTCCTGTTCGAAATAGCATGGTTACAAATATTTTGTATTCGTGCTAACAAGCCTTTGTTCATTCGAGGACTAGGCTATTGGGTGCTATTTGGTGTGCCCATTTTGTTTATTGTCGGCAAATTTGTCTTGGGGCTGACGTTATTAGTTATTTTCACCGCACTTGCTAAGTATTTGATAAATGCTGCGGTCTACCTTGCGATTGTTGATTTAATATCGCTGTTTTTATTCAAGCGTGTATGGCAAGCCAAGTCTCTCTATCAAATTCTTAATTACATGATCAGCCAGTTGATTATATTGGTGGTGCTGATCACAACGATTGTACTGACCAACAGTCATTACAAGCGGATTGAGTATGAAGTGACAGCTCAGCTACAAGATGCTTCAGGCAGTGCATTAAAGCAAATTGATGATTATCTTGAGAGCTATCGGCGCGCGATTATGGTCGCGGCTCAGGATATTCAATCGGGTGTGGATAAACAGCAGGTGATCAGGCGACTGGTAGAGACTTATCCTAATTTTAGAACGGCTATTGTGGCTGATCACAGCGCGATGGTGACACACTTCTACCCTAAAGCGTTGCAAGTCAGTTTGATAGGCGAAGTCCCATCAGTTGCTGACCGTGAATACTTCCTTCAAGCGCCTTACTATCCTAATGGTTATGTGTCTGGGATTTTCCAAGGTCGAGGGTTTGGTAATGACCCTGTAGTGGCTGTATCTGCCCCCTTGTACGAGGAAGGAGAGTTTCAAGGGATCGTTGAGAGCTCCCTTTATTTTGAGTCTTTTGAGCAGTTTATTCCCAGAGTGCTTGCGCAAAAAGGGCATTTATTGATTGTTGATCATGAAAACAACATCGTTTATAGCTCTTTAAAATCTGACTTTAACATTTTAGATAATATTGCAGATCAGCAGCTACAAGAACTGACTGAAACAACAGACCAAATCTTCATCAGCAACAATCGAGATGTGTATTACAAGCAAAGTATGCAATCGGATATTTTCCAGTGGCGTGTAATTAGCTTAATTGAGCGCAAGCACGTGAATTTAGCAGTTGCGTCTGCATGGATACAATCGTTTATTCTGGCTTTATTTATCATAGCGATTAGCAGCTTTTTAGTGAATAGAATGACTCGGGTGTTTACTAAACCTATTGTAGATTTAAGTCATAGCATTAACTCATTTGACCCCAGTAAAAAAATGTCTGAAGTGAACAACAGTACCGATGGCAGTTGCTTAGAGGTCATTATTTTACAGCAGCAGTTTTCACAGTTGGCATTTAAGCTATCGATGAGTTTTACCAAATTAAATACGGCCAATGATGAAAATGCGCAGCTCAATAGAAAACTACAAGACTTTAATAAAACTTTAGAGCTGGAAGTGCGCCAAAAAACGGAGGAGCTTATCAGCGCACTAGAAAGTGCTAACAGAGCAAGCTCGGCAAAAAGCCAGTTTCTGGCCAATATGAGCCATGAAATAAGAACACCGCTCAACGGCATTATTGGCATGTCAGAGGCTCTCATACAGTCAGAGCAAGATGCCAAAGCAAAAGAGCAATTAGACATTATTTATCAATCAGCCCATAAACTGTTATTGATACTGAACGACATTTTGGATTACTCGAAAATTGAAGCAGGGGCATTGCACCTCTCAAAACAAGATACTGATATTAATAAGTTTGTTAAGGATCTTTCGGCATCGTTTGAACAGTCCATAAAAAATCCTAAGGTTGAGTTTACTTATGTGATTTCGGATACAGTTCCTGACGTACTTGTCATTGATGACTTGCGTGTCGGGCAGGTTATCAATAACTTATTGAGTAATGCTGGTAAATTTACCGAGGAAGGCTTTATTCGCTTTGAGCTTAATTATCACAACGAGCAATTAACTTGCAGTATTAAGGATACTGGCGTTGGCATTTCAGAAGCTGCGCAAAAAGACTTATTTGATGAGTTTACGCAAGCTGACTTGTCTACAACACGCAAATACGGTGGAACCGGACTTGGTTTGACGATTTGTAAGCGTTTGGTCTCACTGATGGAAGGTGAGCTGACTTTTACTTCTCAAGAACACAAGGGCAGTGAGTTTTCTGTTGTGATCCCTGCAAAACAAGGCGGTCGAATAGAGCACTCTGCGCAAGGTAATGTGGGTATCCCCAATTTAGAAGGCATTCGACTTTTACTAGTAGAAGATAATCCGATCAACCAGATTGTGGCGATGCAAATGCTGGCTAAAACAGGTGGCGAAGTCGTAAAAGCACAGGATGGTGTAGAGGCACTGGAAGCGTTAAAAGCGCAAAAATATGAGATTGTACTCATGGATTGCCAAATGCCGAATATGGACGGGTTTGAGTGTACCCGCGCTATTCGTTCAACGCCTGAAGAATACGGTAGACCCTACATCATTGCGATTACCGCTAATGCATTCAGCGAAGACAAAGCCAAGTGCCTGCAAGTGGGCATGGATGACTTTGTCGCTAAGCCTATTGAATCGTCTGAGCTGTATCATTGCTTGATTAAATGGCAAGCACAGGATTTCCAGGGTAAGCTGAACGCTTAGCTAATCTCTTCTCTTAATATTTTTGTATCATTAGTTGTGAAGAGGAAGGCTAAAGACAGTCACAGTTAGTCGACTAACCCAAGTGACAAATAATTTAGGACGTGGTCCATCGCTGTGGTGCGGCTATATTAGAGTTTAGTTTTATTATGCTCTTTTTGAATCATTAATTTAAAACGCTCAACATCTTTGTATGTACATAAAGCATGTTTTATTAGTTATCAGAGTGAGAATTACATGTCTGCTTTTATCAAGTTAATAAGTAGAGCAAATCTTAGAAATGATGTTTTGACTGCGTTTTGTACAAAAGCTGTGAAGAGGTAGGCTTATACTGTTTCAAATAATGAAATAAAACTCTTTATTGATCAATGCTATTAGTAACTATTCTCATTTTTATGCGTAAGTGAGTTGATAACTATTTTTGTTTAGATTAAACTAGCTTCAGTTGATGTAATTGAGATTGGTTTTCATTCATGTATATTTGTATCTGCCACGGAATAACAGACAAAAAAATAGCGCAGACGATAGATGACGGTGCTCGCTCTATGAGAGACCTAAGCAAAGAGCTAGGTGTTGGCACGCAATGCGGCAAATGCTGTAACTGCACGAAGAAGATTTTGAATGAAAAGCTTATCGATATTGTTGATGTGACAGAGCAAGTTGCATAAAGAGTTGAATACGAAAAAGGGCGCTTAATCAAGCGCCCTTTTTTAATGGGTGTAACTTACATTTGTGATTGTAAGTAGTTTTCTAGGCCCATTGTTTTAAGTAGTTGCTGTTGTGTCTCTAGCCAGTCTATTTGCTCTTCTTGCTCGCTTTGGATGTTGCCCAAAGCTTCACGGCTGATATAGTCTTGCTTTTCTTCACACAAAGCGATAGCTGCTTGTAAATCTTTTAAAGAGACTTCTTCAAAAGCATGGTTGGCAGCAATCATTTCTGGCACATTCTCACCAATATTTAGTCGACCTAAATCTTGCAAGTTTGGTAGGCCTTCCAAAAATAAAATACGCTCAATAAGTCTGTCAGCATTTTTCATTTTTTGGATTGATACTTTGTAATCTGCTTTATCTAATTTCATAAAGCCAAAGTCTTTAAACATACGCGCATGAAGAAAATACTGGTTAATACCAACCAACTCGTTTGCAAGCACCTTATTTAGCGCGACAATAACTTCTCTATTACCTTTCATATTTTAGCCTTCCTATGCAAGTTGAGACTGTAGGTAGTTTTGAATACCGATCTTATCAATTAGACCGATTTGCTGTTCAAGCCAGTAAACGTGATCTTCTTCAGTGTCGAATAGTAGCTTTTCTAGTACTGCACGAGATTGATAATCCTGCTCTTCTTCGCAGGCTTTGATTGCGTTTTTAACACATGCAACCACTTCAAGCTCAAGTGTCAGGTCGTTTTCCATCATCGATTTCACGTCTTGACCGATTAATAAATCGCGACGTTTGGTCATGTTTGGCACGCCTTCAAGGAATAAAATGCGTTTAATTAGCCAATCAGCATGCGTTGTTTCTTCTTCCATTTCGTGGTTCAAACGCTCATACAATTTATCAAGACCCATGTCTTCGTACATACGAGAGTGAATGAAATACTGGTCAATTGCAGCTAATTCATTTGCCAGTAGTGCATTAAATGCATCGATGATTTTTTGTTTACCCTTCATAGGACGTTCCTCAAACTCTGACTATGGGGAGCATTCTATCTATATGTTCTTACTTGTCAATAAAAATCCTTTAAAATCATGGGTTTAACAATTGATTCTTATTCTCATTATCGTTGTCTTTTATGCTTTTAACTCTGCTTGTAATTTATACACTCTTATCGCTGGGGTGTGATAGGCGCTGTAAATAAAGTAATAACCACGATTAAATCATGGTAATAATGCAAATAAAAACAATTTGCATTAAGGTGTTGGTTTTGTTTATAGTTGTCAGGTGTAAAGCAATCTAAGGGGAGCGTAATGGCCCTAATTGAGCAACCAGAATCTTCAGTTGATACTCCTTTGGAGTATGCCTTAGCACCATGGCAATATGCGATAAAAACGGGCAACCACGCTTTTCAGCATGGTCAATTTGATTCAGCTAGAGACAAATATCAAAGCGCTTTAAATCTGGCAGGTCATTTACTTGAACGCTTTGTAAAAAGCGAAGCGAGTGATGAACAATTGACGGCGATAGAGCATTGCTGCCCAGCCCTAGTCGTTGCGGCTCATAATTTAGCTGACTGCTTTTTAGCACTTTCTAAGCCTGAGCGAGCGTGCCAGCAGTTAATAGAAGTACATAGTGCGATCCTTCATTTAGTCGAAAACGCGTCAATTGAAATCGTTGAGATTGCTTGCCACCACTTACATAAAACACGGCAGGAGTTGATTAACTTTGCGTCCTGTCACCCCCACCTTCCTGAGTTAATTGAACAAGTTAACATGGCAATGGAAGGTGGTTTTAACCGTCCACATATCGTCCATTAAAGTAAATGAGGAAAAATCATGGCTTTTACATTGCCACAACTACCGTACGCGTATGATGCGCTAGAGCCGCATATTGATACAAGAACAATGGAAATTCACCATACACTTCACCATCAGACTTATGTTAATAAAGCAAATGCTGCTTTAGAGGGGACAGAGTTTGCCGACCGTGGTGTTGAAGACTTACTTGTAAACATTGAATCACTGCCTGAAAACTTAAAAGGCGCGGTAAGAGATCATGTTGGCGGTCACCATAACCACAGCCTTTTCTGGACCATAATGTCTCCAGATGGTGGTGAATTACATGAAGGTGAGTTGTCTAAAGCAATTACAGACACATTTGGCAGTTTTGATGCATTCAAAGAGCTATTCACAGCCGCTGCTGTAAGTCGTTTTGGTAGCGGCTGGGCGTGGTTAGTTGTTGACGCTGATGGTGCGTTGAAAGTGACAAGCTCACTAAACCAAGATAGCCCGCTTATGAGCAATCAGACACCAATTTTAGGTTTGGATGTGTGGGAACATGCATATTACCTTAAGTATCAAAATCGTCGTCCTGAATACATCGCGGCGTTTTACAATGTTATTAACTGGGCAGAAGTTGAAAAGCGTTATTTAGACGCGAAGTAATTTAAGCTTCAGTTTTCTGTGCCTTGAGCATTTTACTCAAGGCACTTGTTTATGTACTCGTAAATACAAAACGAATTTTCTGATCCAAAGGCAGAGCGCTACGAGTAGGCTATAGTATAAAGAGTGTCAGGCATGCCTGTGCATTACTTAATCCTTCAACTAGTTGCGAGCTATATGCGTTTTTTAGCACTTTTTGTTTTCATATCATGGTCCTCACTATCACATGCAACCACCTTCATGACTCTGTGTTATGAAGATAAAAACATCCCCCCGTTTTTTCTTGGTAGCGGTTTTGAAGTGCCCAACTACCGCCCGGGTGCGACCATTGAGATTTTGCGCGGACTAGAGAGTAAGGTACGTAATGTAAGATTTAAATTTGTTCGTAAGCCATGGCAGCGATGTTTGAATGAAGTTCAAAAAAATAAAGTGGATGCCGTAGTTGCCTCTTATCGTGCTGAACGAGCTAATTTTTTGAATTTTCCCATCAATGAGCAGGGCAAGGTGGACGAAACATTGGCGATTAGCATGTTAGGTACTTGCTTAGTCGGTAAGCAAGGCTTAGGGCAAGACGTCGCAAACAACAACTTTCCAATTAGTCTTGCGGTGCCACGAGGTTATGCAGTGTTAAAATCACTCCAACAAGATTTGTATCGTGTGATTCAAACAGACTCTCAAGATGATGCCTATCAACTTGTTCTGAAGGGTTTAGTCGATGGTGCGCTGGGCTTATGCCAAATTTACGATGAACAGATCTCTGGCTTTCCATATAGTGATTTACTTGATCCAGTGTTTCCACCGATCGATATTAGTTATGGGTATTTAGCCTTGTCGAAAGATTTCTTGACGCAAAATCCAGAAGTTTCGCGGGCTTTGTGGGAGGGGCTAGGCGCCATGCCCTTGCATGAATATTACTTAGACTATGTAAATAACCCAGTGAATCATAAGATTCCTAGATATTGATTGTGGTCAGCTCAGTCAAGTTTCTGTAAACTTACGTGCACTTGAAACCAGACACTTGCAACTATGGCACAACTTTATTTTTATTACTCGGCAATGAATGCGGGTAAATCGACTACGTTATTGCAATCAGCTTTTAATTACCGTGAACGCGGTATGACGCCATTTATTTTAACCGCTGCCATAGACAATCGCTCAGGTGTTGGCAAAGTTGCTTCTCGTATTGGTCTTGAGGCCGATGCAAGCACTTTCGAGCCGGCTACAAATGTATTTGAATTAGTAAAGGTTGAGCACGAAAAGAATAAACTCGACTGTATTCTAGTGGATGAAAGTCAGTTCTTGTCAAAAGAGCAAGTCTCTGAATTAACAGATGTCGTTGATATGTTGGGCGTCCCAGTGTTGTGCTATGGGCTCAGAACTGACTTTAGAGGTGAGCTATTTGAAGGTGCGCAATACTTATTGGCTTGGGCTGACAAATTGATAGAACTCAAAACGGTATGTCACTGTGGCCGCAAAGCGAATCACGTATTGCGGTTAGACGAACAGGGCAATGCCATTGCCGATGGTGATCAAGTAGAAATTGGTGGGAACGACCGGTACGTATCTGTGTGCAGAAAACACTACAAAACTGAGCTTAATAGGTTGTAAATTTAACGTTTTTTGCCATGCTTAAGGCTATCAATACTCATAATTGGTAGCCATGCCAAATTCCACATTTTCTTTTCTAGCTAGCGAGTCTTCGCAAGCACAACAAAAACCACAACGTCCTCCGTGGAAAGTACTCGTCGTTGATGATGAGCCTGAAGTGCACGAAGTGACAAAAATGGCCTTATCAAAGTTCAGTTATCAAGATCGAGGCTTGTCCTTTTTACATGCATATTCAAAAGCACAAGCGATAGAATGTATGCAGTCAGAGCAAGATATCAGCGTGATCTTGCTAGATGTAATTATGGAGACGGATCAGGCTGGGCTTGAATGTGTTCATCACATCCGAAATGAATTGAACGATCATGATGTAAGGATAATATTAAGAACTGGCCAGCCCAGCACCATACCTGAACACGAGGTCATGCTTAAGTATGATATTAATGATTATAAGAACAAAGTCGACCTAACAAAATCTCGTTTATACATAACGATGACCAGTGCGCTGAGAGCTTTTCAGGATATTAAGAAGCAGTCAGAATTGGCGAGTGCTTTAAAAGACCTAAATGATAATTTAGAAGTGAAGGTCGCAGAGCGAACAGCCGAGTTATTAAGTGTAAATACCTCACTTCAAGCTGCACAAGATCAAATCTTAGCTCAGCAGGCATCTTTGCTTCAGTCAGAGAAAATGGCCTCAATAGGCTACTTAGCCGCAGGAATGGCCCATGAGATTAATAATCCGCTTGGTGCGCTAAAATGTAATTTTTCAGTGCTGCAAGATTACATTAATGCGGTACTGAATAAAGTAGATGTGGCTCATGATGAAGATTTGGACAATGACTTCAAAGACATTTTTGAATTACTTGAAGACAATGCGGTTGATTTAAATAGAATTGAGCGCATTGTGGCTGCCTTGTCGGTTTTTAATGGTATTTCAGATGAGCAGGCTAACCTTTATGACTTACATGAAATTGTTACGAGCTTCAGTACTGAGATAGATAGCCAAGTCGTATTTGAAAATAAGCATGAGCCGCTACCTAAATTAAGCTGTTGTCGTGAGCAATTATTACAAGTGTTCAATAGTTTATATTTAAATGCGAAAGAATCAGGCTCTGCAGTTTGTGACATAAAAATAAGTATACGAAATCATGAGCAGTCAATGAGTGTCTACTTTGAGGATAAGGGGGCAGGGATCGCTGAGCAAAAGCTGAACCAAATTTTTGATCCTTTTTACACAACTAAACCCGTTGGAGCAAATGTGGGGCTAGGTTTAACCATCGCGTTAATGATAGTACAAAATCAAGGTGCTGAGCTTATCGCGACATCGCAGTTAGGTGTTGGTAGCTGTTTTGAAGTTCGACTGCCTCACAATACAAGCAGCTAAGTTTTTCCTTCTTACAATACACTTTGCAGCTTGGGTTTTCGGGTGTATTTAATCTTATTTCTTCCTATATTTATAGCTGGTGGATGGAAACTTACATGGCCACTGCATATCTGGAGCTGATATGTCTGGAAAAACTTATATAGATTTGGAAAGTGAACTTGAAGGCTTGAGAGAAGAGCTAGAGCAAGTTAAGTTTGAGCGCGACAAATATAAAAAGCTGTTTGATGTATCTGGCGATGCACTTTCAATTATCAATTTAAATTCAGGAAAATTCGTAGAGTGTAACGACGCGGCGATCGAAATGCATGGCATTAGAAGCCAACATGCGTTTTTACAACTGACACCGGCTGATATTTCACCCATGTACCAGCCTTGCGGCCAATCATCTGAACACTTAGTTAACTACTATATCAGTAAAACTCAAAATGAAGGCGCGCAATTATTTCAATGGACCCATTCTCGCCCTGATGGCTCAACATTCCCATGCTTAGTATCTCTCACGGCAGTGCAGTTCAATGGTGAGGATCTTATTCTGGCGATTGGTCGAAATATCAGTGAAATTGTGCAGGTGCAACAAAAGCTTGATGCTGCCCATTCGGATATCAAGCGGTACAAAAAAGCATATCAAAGAGAAAAAGAAAAATTCGAGCATTTTGTTAATTTGGCGCCAGTAGGCATTGCCATAAACTTTATGAAAGATGGCAGTTTTGACTATGTAAATCAGGAATTCAGTAACATTACGGGGTACTCAGTGGAGGAGCTAAACCAAATGGATTACTGGCAACTGACACCGAAAAAGTATGAACAACAAGAGTATAAACAGCTTGATGATTTAAAAATGAAAGGGCGCTACGGCCCTTATGCTAAGGAGTATATTCATAAATCAGGAAATGTATTTCCGGTGCTATTGTCAGGGATAAAAATTACCGACAGTGATGATGAGGACTTTATCTGGTCTGTTGTTCAAGACACGACACAGCAAAAAAAGGTTGAGGCGCAAATACAAAGGGCAAAAGAAGAGGCAGATTCATTCGCTATTCGGATGCAACTTGCTAACGACTCCGCAGAGATTGGGGTTTGGGAGTGGGATCTTATTTCCAATGAGTTAATTTGGGATGATTGGATGTTTAAACTGTATGGCGTTTCCCAAGGGCAGTTCTCAGGCGTTTATGAAGCTTGGGAAAATAGTGTTCACCCACAAGACCTTGAATATGCGCGCTCAAAATTAGAGGCGGCAGTGAAAGGTGAAGGGGTTTATGAGCCTGAGTTTAGAGTTGTGCATCCAAATGGCAATATAAGGACCATGAAAGCGAGCGCGGAAGTGCTCAAAGACGAGTCTGGCAATCCTGTCAAAGTCATTGGGGTTAACTATGATGTGACCGATAAGGTCGCAGTGATAGAAAAACTCGCAGCAGCAAAACTAGCTGCAGAAAATTCAGTTAAGGCCAAGAGTGATTTTCTTGCCAACATGAGTCATGAAATACGTACACCCATGAATGCGATTTTAGGCGGTCTGCAGTTGCTTCAAGGGGCAGATTTAAATTCCGATTTTAGAAAAACACTGGCGAACGCGTCATTTTCAGCGCAAAGCTTGCTGACAATTATCAATGACATTCTGGATTATTCGAAAATAGAGTCGAATAAGCTGGAACTAGAAAGCGCACCTATTTCATTTGCAGATATAGTCGAGTCGGTCAAGTATGACTTGGATGGGTTGATCAGCAAAAAAGGTATTGATTTTAATGTCATAATCGATGAAGAGTTTGATGACAGATGGCTCGGGGATTTGGTGAGGGTTAAGCAGGTAATTCTAAACTTGGCCTCTAATGCTGTTAAGTTCACGGATGAAGGGTCAGTAAAAATAGGCGTGATGAACGGAAAATATGAACACAACCCAGCGGTTGTCCTGAATATAGATGATACAGGGATTGGCATGAGTGAGGAGGTGCAACGCTGTATATTTGACCGGTTTTCACAAGCGGATACATCGACAACAAGAAAATATGGTGGGACTGGTTTAGGTATGTCGATCACTACCAGTTTAGTGCGACTGATGGGAGGGGAAATACAGTTAAAGAGTGAACAAGAAAAAGGCACCAATATCCGCGTTGTACTGCCACTTGAAAAAACGAGTCAAACACCGAGCTCATTGCCCTGTAAATCGTTATCTCCTCCAGATTTAGCTGGAAGAAAAGTGCTTATTGCAGAGGATAATAAAATTAACCAGATGCTGGTTAAAGTGATGCTTAAAGAGACGCAAGCTGAGTTAGTTATTGTAGAAAATGGAAAATTAGCAATTGACGCTTGCCAGAAAGGTGAGTTTGATTTGGTTTTAATGGATATTCACATGCCAGAAATGGACGGTATTGAAGCGCAATCTATTATAAATACGCAGCAGCCAAACTTACCTATAGTTGCCTTAACGGCGAACGTGATGAAGAGTGATGTGCAAAAGTATCTTGCACAGGGCTTTGTATCTCATGTAGGAAAGCCCATCGACATGAGAGCGCTGTTTGGCGTCTTGCAACATATTCTCAATGACAAGTAGGGCGATAATTTTGGGCAAGCAGTTAATTAAAACTGCCATGCGATAAATCGGCTTTGCTTATTGCCTTGCAACATATTAACGACTTTATGGTTTTTAACTTTTTGCTGCTTCAAGCACTTTGTTAAAGCCGGCAGGTTATCTTTTTTTGATACCAGGGTCGTGAACCATCCTACTTGCTCTTTAAACTGAGCACTTTCTTTTATCATATTTGTAATAAAGGCAAGTTCGCCCCCGTCACACCAAAGCTCTGGTGCATGGCCACCAAAATTTAGTTGCTTAGCTGTTTTTGTGATTCCAAGGTTTTTCCACTTTCTTTGGGTACCTTGCTGAGCTGCCTGTTCACTTGCATGAAATGGTGGATTACACATAGTGATATCAAAATAGCTATCTTCTGTGATGATACCTTGAAATATTGAATTGCTGTCAGCTTGATGTTTTATTTTCACCGCCAGCTTGTTTGCCTTGGCGATATTCTCAGCTACTTTCACTGCAATTGGATTAATGTCACTACCGACAAATCGCCACTTATATTCCGCATGTCCTAATATAGGATAGATTAAGTTAGCACCCGTTCCAATATCTAAGCATTTTATCTTTTTTCCTGTGGGGATCACGCCTTCATTTTCATCTGCGAGTAAATCAGCAAGGGCATGAATATAGTCTGCTCTTCCTGGCACTGGCGGGCATAAGAATTGCGGCGGTAGGTCCCAATATTTGATCCCGTAGTGCTTGAGTAACAGCGCTTTATTTAAAAATAAAACAGCTTGAGCGTCAGAGAAGTCAATCGTAGTTTGGTCATTTGGTTTTTTCACAAGATAATTTGCTAGCTCAGGGACTATGGCCGAGAGACCAGCTAAATCGTAGCCGTTGGCGTGTTTATTTCTAGGGTGCATGCTTAGAATATATATCGCAAAATTACTTTGCAGAATTATACCTTAATTTCAATGCCTTCACTAATGGGTTTACTTTTAAGTAATTCAGCTGGTACGATGAGTTAAAAATAGCCTGTACATATCATGATAAAGCAAGAGTCGATACAAGTACCAATACCTGATAAAAAAGCTTCATTGCATCTTAGATACATTCATAACACAGCTAAGCAGGGGCCTGTAGTGTTGTGTCTGCATGGCGCAATAGAAAATGGCAAAATTTTTTATACAAATTCAAATAAAGGCTTTGCGCCCTATCTCGCAGCACAAGGGTATAGATGCTTTGTGTTGGATTTACGTGGAAGAGGTGAAAGCGTACCCTCTATTTCGTCAGGACATGACTATGGTCAGACTGAATCAATCACAGAAGAAGTACCAGCGGTACTCGAGTACATAACAAAAAAAGTCGGCGAGCGTCCGCATTATTGGGTTGCGCATTCTTGGGGCGGAGTCATATTGAATAGTGTGTTTGCCCGCTATCCAGATGAAATCAACCATGTACGAGCTTGCGCTTATTTTGGCTCCAAGCGAAGCTTATACAATAATCACCCTGAAAAATTATTCAAAGCAAATCTGTTGTGGTTTTGGCTTGCATATTATTACGTTAAAAAACACGGCTTTTTACCGGCGAAAAAGCTTCGTTGGGGCGCCGATAGCGAGACAATTAAATCACACGCGCAAAGCGCACAATGGGCAAAGATTAGCCCTTGGGTCGATAGCGATGATAACTTTGATTATGGCCAAGCTTTGAGTGGACTATCCCTGCCACCTACGCTACACATAGCAGGAGTAAGTGACAAGGCTTTGGCTCAGCCAATCGATATTGAAATGTTTATGAAAGAGTCAGGAGAGGGCGTTCAAAAATTAAATATTTATGGAAAAAAATATGGTCACTCTCATAACTATGGCCATATCGATATGCTCACTCATCCAAGCGCATTGCAAGATCAATTTAAAGATGTTCTCAGTTGGTTTGATCGTTATGACGGCTGAAGTTTATAGCAGCCCATATTTTATTCAGGCTGCGCAAGCTCCTTTTCTATATCCTTTTCAAAGACTTGCCAGCGGTTTAATGAGCGGTTATGGATTGGTTGACGCACTTGAGTTTTACTCAGTGTTGAGACCTTGCTGCGACTTTTATAAAACTCCATACATTCGGGCTCATACTTTAGATAAATAAAGTTAAGAATTTTCTGAATGGTGCGCTCTGGCTCATCAATTAGCTTTTCATAGCTGACATTGAATACATTTCTTTTTAGATGTGCAGAAAAGTGGGACATCACTTGTTGTTCAATTTCAGAGTAAAGTTTGAACTCGGGGAGCGAACAAAAGTAGGGTTCATTTTCGGCAAAATGGTTACTGTAAACTGACCAAGCGTTAGCCATAAAATCACGGGTTAAATGAATGATTCTGGCGTTTGGGAATATCCTGTAAATCAGTCCTATGTTCTGAAAGTTTGCTGGAAGCTTATTGATAACAGCTTCTTCTTGAACCCTGTTTTTCTTGATTTCATCTACGTAAACACTGCGACAGTAATCAAGCATGGATGTGGATGGTTCATAAATACAATCTGGAAAAGGGCGTTCAGTTCGCATTTCAAGGTATGGCACTATTTTTTCACTGAGCACTATGCTTTCGCCAATTGTGCCGACTTGGCTATGTTGTGTCAGGATTTGCTCAAGCAGTGTAGAACCGGTTCTTGGCAGCCCAACGATAAACACAGGTGTAAACGTTGACTGAACTTTATCTGTTGGCTTTGAGAAAAAGTCTTCATCACAAGTGGCTAATAGACGGTTATAGAATGGCAGCATATCCACTGTGCTAAATTCGCATTGTGTCAGCTGTAGATCATTGGCTTTTTTATAGTATTCGAAGGCTTCTTTATTGTCGCCCAGAGCTTGATGTGCAGTTGCAAAGGCGTGATAGGCAACAACTTGAAATCGTGGGTGCTCAAACTTCCCATCAAATTTCTCTAAACGTGCCATTAACTCAGGTATTTCAGAGGGGGGAGCCAATTGCATGAGTTCAAAAATCATAAATACAGAAACACCAGATTCGGGACACTCTAATCCTTTTTTGAAAACTTGATAAGCGTTATCTATGAAGCCATGGTCTAGATAGAACTGGCCAAGATGATAGTGAATTTGGGCGTTGTGTCTGGCTACACTTAAGGCGTATTCTAGGACAGTTTTAGCGTCAACAGGCGAACCAACTGCAATAAATGCATCAGCTAAAGCATATAAAGGGTCGAGCATTTTAGGTAGATGTTCACACGCTCTTTTTAGATAGTATATTGCGTTATCATACTGCTCTAAACGCATACATATACGACCTAGGCCAAATAGGGCTTTGCCATTGGTGGGGTTTTGCTTAAGCACTTGCTTAAACATAAACTCAGCTTCTCTGAGCCTGTTTTCTAATAGCAGTTCTGTTGCGCGATCTAAAAGTAACATGTTAATCAGCAGTTTATTTTAATAATAAAAATAAAAAGAGGAAATAGCTACCGCTAATTCCTCTTTTGCTCTGGGTTACAGATAAAGTTTAGAACGTATAAGTTGCTTTGACGTAGTAGAATCCGCCATTTATGCCAAATGGTGACGTTTCATAATAGACACCGCCCCATGTGTTGGATGGTGTAAGTTCAGTCGCGCCTTCCTCAGCGAAGTTGATTACTTTTTCAGCATCTTGGTCAAAGATATTATTTGCACCAACTGTAAGGCTAATGTTTTCTGTCGCGTAATATGTCAGCTCAGCATCAAATGTAAAGTTTGGATCTGCCATGATTGCAGTCGCGTCATAGTCAACGTGAACGCCTTGATATTCGCCAAAGTAGTTGTAACGAATAAAGCCTGAGAAGTCTTCCCACTGCTGAGTCCAAGTATAAGTGGCTCTATGTTGAGGTAAGTCATTCTCCAAGCGTTTTACTTTAAAAGCGCCTGTAATAGCGGAAAACTTGTCTACCTCAGTTTCATTCCAGTTATACGCCATGCTGAAGGTTGCAAAGCCGCCTAACAAGTCCATCGAGTAATTAGCAACAACATCAACACCTTGTGTTGTGGTATCGAAGTCATTTGTAAAGAAAGACACTTGCGCGATACTATCTACATTAGGGACACCATCGGCTTTAAGTGCTTCTTTTTGAGTCGGTGTTAGATTAATTTTTTCAGATTGACTGAGTCTATCCTCTACCTGAATATTGTAGTAGTCGATGGTTAAGAATAAATCGCCTGTCTGGTATACAAAACCAAGTGTATAACTCTCAGACTCTTCAGGTTGTAATTCCGTACCGCCTAAGATCTCTGATACTGGGTTTGTAGGTGGTAATAGCGCTGAGTCTACGAGTACACCGCTGCTCAGGTTTGTTTGCACATTACTTACGTTAGCCTGGCCAACGGTTGGCGCTCTAAAGCCTGTGCTCACAGAGCCACGTACTGATAGGTCATCAGTAAGTTGATACTGACCCATGATTTTGAAGTTAGTTGTAGAGCCGAATGAATCATAATCCTCAAATCTGAGTGCCCACCCCATTAAAAATTCTTCTGTGAATGGGGTTTCTATATCTACATATGCGGCATAGTTGCGGCGGGAAAACTCGCCTGCTGCTGCAGGTTGGAACCCAGGGAAGCCATTTGAGCCGATACCAAACCCTTGTTGAGTTAACGGCCCGGCTATAAATGAAGCTTCATCACCAGCAATAACTTCAAAAGTCTCTTCGTGCCATTCTAAGCCTGTTGCTACATTCACCTCATAGGCCAAACCAAAGTCGAATTCTTTAGATACATCAAAGTTAAAGTTTTTCTCTAGCTGGATATATTTACCCGGGCTGAATTCCATCGGCGTTTCAGCGCCTAGCGAGGCATTGACTGTGTTGGTGATGAAATAACGAGATTCATTTCGACCGACAGAACCACTAATGTCATAGTAGCCGCCTTCCATAAAGCCTTCTGTAAACTCGCCTTTTGTGCCAATCGTTAGGGATGTATCGGTAATATTACCGCCAAAGTTTGGTGTAAAGCCACCAGGTAGGATCTCATTAAAAGCAAAACAATTTCTACCAACTTCTGTATCGGCTGCAATTTGTTGATAAGCGGCAATGGTCGCGACATTGTATATGCGGTTGCCGTCGGCATCTTTCAGGTTTACGGTGGGGCAACCAATTCCTGTGTTTAAGCCGTCGAGATCGGCAACAAGTAATGTATCACCTCCGTCATTAGAATATACTTGAGGGCGGGTCTGTGGGTTACGATAGTAGAATCCACCTTTTACATCACGTTCAGAGTAGTTACCAAACATATAAAATTCAGAACTATTACTTAATTCAAGTCCAACATTACCAAAAAGGGTAATATCGTCTTTGATCTCTGGTGCACCCCAAATTTGCGCTGGGTTTCTTACGCCTTCGACACTCGCGTCAATATATGCTTGCGCATCAGGTCTTTGCACACTTCGGCTTGTTGCGTCGGCTTCTTTGTACTGAAAACTTAGGTTTGCAAAGCCTTGATCAGTAAATGGTAAGCCAATATTACCTTCAAATGTCGTTGTATCACCGTCACCTTCGTAATATTCGCCCTGTTTAACGGAAAAACTACCGCCTTCTGAAGCGTCCTTAAGCACAAAGTTCAAAACACCTGCGATTGCATCGGAGCCATATTGCGCAGCAGCGCCATCACGCAGTACTTCAACTTGTTTAAGCGCGACACTGGGAATTACAGAAATATCTGGCCCTTGTGCACCATCATTAATACCACCGCCTAAAAATGCGATAACAGATGAGCGGTGTCTGCGCTTACCGTTAAGTAAAATTAGAGTGGAGTCAGCAGGAAGGCCACGAAGGTTCGCTGGACGAACTAAACTCGCCGCATCACTGATTGGGTTAGCATGTACATTGAGTGAGGGCACTGAACCTTTTAAAAGCTCGAGCATATCATCCCCACCAGCTTTACTTAGCTCATCGCCGCCTATGATATCGATCGGTACTGGTGACTCACCAATTGACCTAGGCGCTGCCCTTGAACCAACGACGGCAATTTTCTCAATATCTTTGTTTGCTCCTTCTTCTCTTGCATCTGCTTGAGCGCTAAATGCGAGTAAGGCTGTGGTCGCTGCAGTAGTAGAAATAGCAAATTGTATCGCTTTTCTTAGTTTGCATCTCTGTAGTTTCATCCTGTTTCCCCAGTTTTTCTAAACTTCTTTTTATAAACCAAATTGCAATATGCAATAACGTGTTATCACTTGAATGTATTCAATTCGTTAACACAATAATAAAAGTAGCAGCCAATTCGCCAAGTTCAATTTTTTGGTTGATTTAATTGCATTTATTTCTAAATTAAGCTGGCATAGACCCAATTTTTCACTAGAGTGGAATGAATTTGTATTTCAAATAGGTAATCCCATCTCGTTTAGTGTGTTTTGTTTAGTTTGTGAATTAACAAAGTAAGGAAGAGCGTTCTGTATTTGTAAACGCGGTTATGAGGAGGAGTCCACAGTTTAGTAAGGAAAGTCATTTTAGTTGGACCAAATATCTACACGATTTTTACAGAGAACTTTGCTAGAATGATGGTAAATAAGCTGATTTTGGACATCAATGCGGTTAATAAAAGTCGTGCATAAAGCACCCATAAGGGTGGCACGGATAAGTAGAAAAAGGCAAAGGTTAAGGATAAAACGTACGCTGATTGCGTTGAAAGGGGCGCTCGCCCAAGAAAAGCAAGAAACGGAAGAGATGCTTGATATTTATAAGCGCTATACACTTGGTAATGCATCTAAGTCAGAGCTAAGAGTTGCCAACAAGCAGTTTGTAGATGTTTTAAAAGGTTTGGGGTTAGGTGTTTTTGCTATTTTGCCATTTGCGCCCATTACGATACCTTTAATCATCGCATTGGGTAATAAATTTGGAGTAGAAGTACTTCCCAGTTCATTCTCAATAAAAAAAGAAGAAAAAAGAAATAAAAGTGAGTGAGCGTTACTCAATGCCGCGCTTATTCAGTGATTTACACTAAGCCAACATAATTATAGAAAAAACTTACCCTTATGACGGTGAATTGTGTCTCAGTTATTGATATCCTTGAGTCAATACAACTTAGAATAAGAGGCACGTATGAGTACTTTACTCGTTCATTCCCAGGAAGGAACACCAGTCCATTTAACAACAGAGTCACAGCTAGAAAGCTGGTTGTCAGAAAATGCACAAACGGCCAAAAGTTTTGTGTTGTCAACGCGTCAAGAGGGACAAAATGTATTACTGGTCCCGGATTTGGAAAGTGGAGCATTATCAAGTGTTGTATGCATAGTTGAATCGCTTGATGATCAATGGTTAGCAGGTGATCTAGCCAAGCAGCTACCGAAAGGTATGTATCAGTTTGTTGGTGGTGAAGAGTTAATCGAGCGAGCTGCCACGAGTTATATACTTGGTGCATACAAATATAGCGCATATAAAAAAACCGCCCCTATTCAAGCAAAGCTAGCTATCTCAGAAGAGGGCCTGTTTAAGAAAGTATCTGATATCACAGCTGGTATATACTTGGTACGTGATTTAGTGAATACGCCAGCTGCCGATATGATGCCTCAGCATTTGGCAGAAACATTCATTGAACTCAGCGAGCAGTTTGGTGGTGAATTTAAACAACTTATTGGTGACGAACTTTTAGAGCACAATTATCCGACTATTCACATGGTTGGTCGTGCAAGTGATAACAAGCCTCGCTTATTAGATTTAACTTGGGGTGACGAAAACGCACCTAAGCTGACATTAGTGGGCAAAGGCGTATGTTTTGACTCCGGTGGTTTGGATCTTAAACCAGCTGCAGGTATGCGAAACATGAAAAAAGACATGGGCGGTGCAGCGCATGTACTAGGCTTGGCACATATGATTATGGCGGCAAACCTGCCTGTAAGATTACGCGTGCTAGTCCCTGCGGTTGAAAATGCAGTGTCAAAAAATGCGTTTAGGCCGGGTGATGTGATTGTTACGCGTAAAGGGATCACAGTTGAAATTGACAATACAGATGCTGAAGGGCGTTTAGTGTTGTGTGATGCTTTGGCTGAAGCACAGACTGAAAAGCCTGATCTGCTAATTGATTTTGCAACATTAACAGGTGCTTGTCGAATCGCCTTAGGTACTGAATTACCCGGTTTTTATAGTACAGATCAAAAGATTGCTAACGACATCATTGCTGAGGGAATTGAGTTAAATGACCCAGTATGGCAATTACCTTTATTTGATCAATATAAAGGGTTGTTTAAAAGCGATATTGCGGATATTGCGAACTGCGGTTCAACGCCTTTTGGTGGCTCTATTACTGCTGCGTTATATCTCAAAGAGTTTGTTGAACCAGAAAGTACACCGTGGCTTCACTTTGATGTTATGGCGTGGAATGTTCGTCATTTACCGGGTCGCCCAGTAGGCGGTGAAGGCTTAGGCTTAAGAGCTACCTTCTCATATTTGCAAAAGCGTTTTGCTTAGGAAAAATTTAAAAAACGGCTCAATTGAGCCGTTTTTTATTATGCAGAATTATGCAGATTTTACGGGGATATTTGAAAGCAATGCTTTCATTTGCTCCCAGTATAACCCCACAGAACCAATATGTACTTTTTCATCTGGAGAGTGAGGGAATTTGATGGTTGGGCCAAATGAAATCATATCCATGTCTGGATAAGGTTCTTTGAACAGGCCACACTCTAAGCCAGCATGAATCACCATGATGTCAGGTTTTTTACCGTAGATACCTTCATACATATCTCTGAAAATGTGAATGAGTTCTGATTCTGGTTCAGGTTTCCAACCTGGATATGCACCAGAAAACTCAACTTTTGCGCCCGCCAGCTCGGCTAGTGAAGCAAGCGTACCTTCAACGTCCGTTCTACCTGAGTCAATCAAAGAGCGGATCAGGCATAAAATTTCTACGCTGTCTTGCTCTGTGGTGATCACGCCAAGATTTAAAGAGGTTTCTACTACGCCTTGAATATCGTCGCTCATTCTTACTACACCATTAGGGCAAGCATTCAACAATGACAGCAATTGCTGTGTGCTTTTTGATGTCATCGGTGTTTGTGATGCTTCGACTTGTGTAGTGATAAAAGTAAGGCCAGTTTCAATTGCAGCAAGTTCTTTACGCATTAGCGCCTGAACTTCCTCAATACGCTCTGCTAATTGATTAATATCAGCATCTTGAACTGCAATCGTAGCGTAAGCTTCTCGAGGAATTGCATTTCTTAGCGAGCCGCCCTTGAACTCAACAATTTGAAAATCAATACCACTGAGTTGGTGCTTTAATGTACGAGCTAATAGTTTGTTCGCGTTGGCACGTCCGGTATGAATGTCGACACCTGAGTGGCCGCCCTTAAGGCCTTTCAATGCGATTTCAACATAAACTTGTCCAGTTGCTTCAGTCTGTCTTTCGATATCGAGTGTCAGGCTAGCATCAATGCCACCGGCACAGCCCATATAGATCTCGCCTTCTTGCTCAGAGTCGGTGTTTAGTAAAATTTCGCCTTCCAACCAACCTGCCTCTAGACCAAATGCGCCGGTCATACCAGCTTCTTCATCGACGGTTAAAATCACTTCAAGTGGACCGTGTGCAACGTCATTTGAGGCTAAAACAGCTAAACAAGATGCCATGCCGATGCCGTTATCAGCACCAAGCGTTGTACCATCAGCTGTTACCCAATCGCCATCGACGAAGGGTTTAATTGGATCTGTCACAAAGTCGTGATTGGTATCATCATTTTTTTGCGGCACCATGTCGATATGCGCCTGCAATACGACCGGCTTTCTAGTTTCCATGCCTTCAGTAGCCGGTTTTTTGATGAAGACGTTACCGGTTTTATCTCGGCGTGTAGCTAAATTTTGTGACGTTGCCCAGTCAACAATAAACTGTGCAAGTGCTTCTTCATGCTTTGATGGGTGTGGGATTGAACAGATTTGGTCGAAAAATTGCCACACGATTTGTGGTTCGAGTTGGCTTATCTCTGAATGAGGTTTAAACACCATATTCCCCTAATAACTAGCTTGTTGTCAGTAATTTGATTTAATAGCAAACGTTGGTTGCTTTATAACAGCGTTCGTTGTGCGGTATGCAAAAGCAACTTCACATTAAATTAAGACGTTTGAATGTCGTTAAAATAAGTATAAAGGCGTCACTTTAGATTATTTACATAAGACGATGAGATGCCAAGGACATATAGTCTAGACGCGCTGCGGAAGGTATATTATCAGTTATTCACATCTATATCGAGCAGCAGCGTCTACTACTGCTCGGTGTAGATTAATCCGCTTTTTGACAAGCAGCAACAGAGTCGCTGACAAGTTCTAAACCTGACTTTTCACAAGCTGGGAATGTATAATCTGATGTTGAGATAGGTGTTACACGTTCGCCCCATTTGATGTAACTTGCTGCCCAAGTTAATCCTGCACCAAATGCCGCAGACATGATATTTGCGTGTGGTTTGATCATACCTTGCTCAACAGCTTCACAAAGCGCTATTGCAATCGTTGCTGCCGATGTGTTGCCATAATTGTCAATGTTGACCATGACTTTATTGTCGTCAATATCTAACTTTTTCTGAATGGCTTGTATTATTCTCAGGTTAGCCTGGTGAGGGATCAGTACATCTATATCTTCAAGTTGCAGGTTTGTTGTTTGTAGTACATCGTCACAAGCTAAGCTCATACCGGTAACAGCACGCTTAAATATCTCTCTGCCTTCAAATAGTAAATCTGATGGACCAACCGCTTCATATTTATTTAAATCCGTACCATAGTTCGTAATGTGCAATATATCTCTGTCTTCAGTATCACATCCAGTCTTGGTTCCCATTAAACCGCTCGGCTCAGAGCTCGCTTCAAGAACAACGGCGCCTGCGCCATCTCCAAATAAAACCGCACTGTCTCTTTTGGCCCAGTTGACATACCAGGTCATACGTTCCGCTGCGACGACAACCGCCTTTTTAATCATGCCAGCTTGGATCTGAGCAGTTGCATTTTGTAATGCGTATAAAAAGCCAGAACATGCTGCATTTGTATCACATGCAGCGGCACCTGTAGCGCCAATGTTTTTTTGCACAAGGGAGGCGGTATTGGCAACCATGGTTGAAGGCGTACACGTTGCAAGTAAAACAAGATCAATGTCTTCACCATTAATGCCTGCACATGCAAGCGCATGCTTACTAGCGATGGTGGCCAGCTCTGCTGTGCTAACATGACTTACTCGTCGTGAACGGATCCCTGTACGCGTTGTGATCCACTCGTCTGTGGTATCAACGATCGTACTTATTTCATCATTACTGATTGACGCTGGTGGTACTGCTTTCCCCCAGCCGGTAATTTTGGCATATATCATAGTGTCTCTTTATCAAATCCGACCACTTGGTTAATTGCGTATTTATAACAAACTATTGATTTTTACTCAAAGAATACCTTGTTGAATTAGCACATTTGACTAAAATAAAATGAGAAACAGGTCAGATATCAGTTGTTTATGACTCAGAAAATCACTCAAGAATTACTTGATGAACTTGTATCTTTAGAGCGGCTTTTACTTGAACCTCATGTAAGAGAATCCAAAGAACGCTTGTCTTTGTTGTTGGATGATGACTTTTACGAAATATCTGCGAACGGCTTACTCTTCGACAAAAGACATGTTTTGTCACGCTTGCCTTGTGAAAAAGTGCCTCAATTTTACAATCAAGATTTTAGAGGGCAGATGTTATCTGAAACAATCGCGCAGTTAACTTATCATGCAGCGTATAGAAGAAACGCATACAGCAATTTACAGTTTTCATTAAGAATGTCATTATGGCGCGACATAGGCTCAGGTTGGCGATTGCTCTTTCATCAGGGAACGCCCTGTCCAGAGTTTGCTTTGAGATATGATTGAGTTTGCAAAAGCACGCCTGTTCTCTTTAAGTTAGTTTGTTGTTCGGGTAAAGTACGCGCATCTTCAATCTTTGGCTCGACTTATGGTTATCGCTTTTTCCCCCCAGTCCGCACTTGGTCAGTTGTTATTGCTTCGCTCCATAGCCATCGTGTTGCAACTTGTTTTAGTTTTGATTTCAATTTTGCTATTGGATAAAAGCATTCCACATCAGCCTGTGTTTTCGGTCATTGCGTTAGAGTCACTGTTTCAGTTGATAAGTATTGTGATGTATCGCCGCAGCCGAGAAATATCAGAAAGGGCAATGACTCTTCAGCTCATGGCTGACATTGTATTTTTATCTGTTCTGCTGTCTTTTTTAGGTGGTGCGAGCAACGCCTTTGTTTCTCTTTTATTATTGCCTTGTATTATTGCGGCTGTAACTGTTTCAATAGGATACGTCTTATTTGTGTCAGCAAGTGCCTTAGTTGCCTATGGCTATTTGTATGTTGCTGTGACCATGCCAATGCATCACCATGGAATGCACATGGGAGAGCATTTACTTGGGATGTTTGTCAACTTTGTCTTTATGGTGGTTGTGACAGTCGGTGTTGTTGCCATATTGGTTAAAAGGATCAGAGAAAGGGAAGCATTACTTGCAAAAACCAGAGAGAAACAATTACAACAAGAGCAGCTTTTGGCTTTAGGGAGCGCCGCAGCGCAAGTTACTCACCAATTGGCCACGCCAATTGCACATCTAAGCTTATTGTTGGAGGAGTTACAAGAGGACTTTCCTGCGCATCCTGCAGTCGCGGAGATGAATGGGCCATTATTACAATGTCGAACACAATTAGATAGCTTTCGAGAGCAGACCGAGCTACTCAAACTTAAACGCCAAGAAAAGTCGCAATCTACTCAATTCGTTTTAGAGCAGCTTGAAGAGTTAATGACATTGCAATACCCTGGGCAGTCTTTGACGGTATCAGAGAAGACCTCCAGTGTGGATATTAATGGTGACCCAATGTTAGTGCCTTCTTTACTTAATTTAATCGTGAACGCCGCGAAGGCTAATGAACGAGCGGGTAAAAATCTAATCGAGCTGAGCGCGTTTTCTGAAGCGGGTAAATGGCATTTAACTATCAAAGATCAAGGTAAAGGGATCGCACAGAAAAAGCTAGATGATATCGGAAAGTCTGTTGTTGAGAGTGATACTGGTTTTGGCATGGCTTTATTATTAACCCATGCGACCCTAGAAAGAGTGAATGGAGAGTTGCACATTGAAAACCTAAGTGAGGGCGGTGTGTTATCTACAGCAGTTTTACCAATTGTGGGTGAGTTATGAAGTTATTGATCATTGAAGATGATATTGCGTTCTCTAATACGCTTGCAAGGCGAATGGCCAAAATGGGCTTTGAGTGTCAAATTGTTAATCGAGAGGAAGAGATACTTTCTCAATGCGAAACTTTTCTTCCCGAGTATGTGCTTTTGGACATGAAACTAGAGCACTCGTCAGGGTTGCAGCACATTGGTGCAATTAGACAAGTATTATCCAGCGCAAAGATAGTTTTACTCACAGGCTTTGCAAGTATTGCGACCGCAGTGGAGGCCATTAAACTTGGCGCTGATGATTATTTAACAAAGCCCGCAGATACCAAACTCATTGCGAAAAAGCTCTTGGGTGAAGATGTGGTAATAGAAGACACATTTGAATCTACCATGTCACCAGAGCGGCTAGAGTGGGAGCATATACAGCAAACGTTGCAGGCAAATGACGGGAATGTCTCAGAAACAGCTCGACAGTTAAATATGCACAGAAGAACATTGCAGCGAAAACTACAGAAAAAGCCTGTATCTAAATAACCTACTGATACACATATATTGCCCTATTGATAGATTTTAACTAAATTGAAAATAGTGAAACAATGGGGCAGTGCTCATGTACGTATTCGACATCAATATCATTGCGGTACTACTTGCTGCATTAAGCTCTTTTTTACTTGGCGGGATATGGTATTCGCCTCTACTCTTTCAACGTACATGGCTTGAGGGCGCTGGATTAACTGAACTGGACTTGAAAGCCGCCAACCATAAAGTCATTTTCTTGGGATCATTTTTGTTGAGTATTGTTGCATCAGTAGCAGTAGCAACCTTGGTAGGTAAAGGATCCTCTGTAATCGACACGATGTCATTTGGGCTATTTATTGGCATTTTGTTTGTCGCAAGCTCTTTTGGTGTGAGTTATCTCTTTGAACAAAGACCACTTAAATTATTTCTGGTGAATGCCGGCTATCACACGTTACAATTCACGTTAATTGGGTTTGTGATAGGGAGTTTAAATTAATTGGCAAAACCGAACAAAAAAGGCCCTGTTAGAACAGTCGATATTTTCTGCGCAAATTGTAAAGCAAAGCTTTTCAAATACCGTAAAGGCGGAAAGGGCAGCTTAATAAAGTGTTTTATTGAGCGCATTAGTGTAGATCACACTAATAATCAGACTCATTGCCCCGAGTGTGAGCAGGAGTTTTCCCGTAAAACTTTGATTAGAGGTGCACCTGCACTGAAAATTGTTGGCAATAAGGTGACTTTTAAATAACACCCTTATCGATAAGGACAATTATCCTGTTTTCTCATCTCTATTTTTAAGATACTCACAAAGTTTGTGCTGTTTCAACGATTGAAAGTCACCCTACCCATGGAAAAGGGCCAGCGTGTTTGGGTGAGTATCCACAAAAATATATGGACAAAAACATGATTGATATTTTATTTGATGTAATTGGTATGACTGGTACTTTTCTTGTGGTTGGCGCATTCTTTTTGCTACAACTTGAAAAAGTCACGCCAGATGGCCTCAAATATAACCTCATGAACCTTTCTGGTGCAATATTGCTACTTATCAGTTTGTGCTATAACTTTAACCTTGCAAGCTTTGTGATTGAGCTATTTTGGATAGTTGCTTCACTCATCGGTTTGTATAAGTATTTCAAGGCAAAGAGATTACAAGCGGCATAAAACTTAAGTAAAAACTTGCACAGTTACATTTCATGCGTATTATTTAGATGTATGAACGGTAACTGTGTAAGCAAAATTGAGTGATTTTAATCTCTTAAATTGAGCTTGTTACGGTATCAGTAGCCAGGCTCAATATGAAAAAAACAACCCCGCTGATATTTTTATTTTCTTTTTGCTTAAGTGCAGCCGCTTCTCAAGATGAGTTGTTCGAATTGAGCTTTGAAGAGCTACTTGATGTCAATATCACCCTAGCGACCAAAACCGTTGAAACTCCCACATCAGTTCCATCCAGCACCACGGTCTTCAACCGACAACATATTCAATTATTAGGCGTTGCGAACGTATATGAGCTCATGAATTTTGTGCCTGGTATGCAGTCAACCCGTGGCGATTGGGTCGGCGCGGTGCCAAAAGAGCATGCGCGCGGTATTTATCTCGATAGCGGTAATGTACTTGTTATGCTCAATGGACAGCGACTCAATGATGCATCATTCGGCAAAGCGTCTGTTTATGCGCCATTTATCCCAGTTGAAATCGTTGAAAGAGTTGAGTTTATAAGAGGCCCAGGTTCTGCACTTTACGGAAGTAATGCCTTTTTAGGTGTGATGAACATAGTAACCAAAAAGGGCGCTAATCAGATCATGGCCGCAGTCGGAGATAATGGGATGTATCAAGGCGCTGTGAGCTTACATAAAGCCTTTGATAATGGCTTAACAGTTCAAGCAAATACCTCTTTATATCGAGATGATGGAGATAAATATTTTGAAGCCCAAGTGAGAGATCCTGTTGATGGCCGGTTTATTGAGCTTGAGTTCAGTTGGCACAATTGGCGATTTGCAATTCATAATACGGAGACTCGGTTAGATGAGTTTATTAACTTATCAGGAGAATCAAAAGATAATCGTCACACCAGCCGCAATCTAGGTATGCAATTAGAAGTCAACTCTTCATGGCATGACTCGATCACCAACACCACTCGGTTGGATTTTATTAAACACGATATTAAAAGTGCGGGCCTCATTGCCAGTGCAGAAGTTCTCCAGTTAGAAAACGGTTTTTTTGTCGGGCCTCGTTGGCAATCTAGAGATTTAACTTTAAACAGTGAAACTGTGTATACATACGATGAGTCACTTAATGTGATTTTTGGGGCTGAATACTCTTGGGAAGAGCAGTCTAGAGCAGATGTTTATACTAATTATTATAATGCTGATACAGGACAAATCTTTGTCGATGAACCTTACTTTTTAGGCGGCCTTCAAGTGATAAGTAATCACGAACCATTTAAACCGCTTGAAGCGAGTTTTGATTCTTATGCGGTGTATACGCAATTAAAGTATGTACTGAGTGAATCGATTACCCTGTTTACAGGGCTGCGTTATGACGATGTGGTAGATATAGATCGAAAGCTTTCGCCAAGGTTGGCGCTGATATATCAGTTTAATCCGGTGCACACATTTAAGTTACAATATGGTGAGGCATTTAGGGTGCCTGTAAGCAATGAGCTATATTCCAACGATGAGGTGACATCAGGAAATCCAAGCTTGAAAGCTGAATATCTAAAAACGACGGAATTGGTTTGGCATGCTAAAGATAAGAATTGGCAAATTGATTTAGTTTTGTTTGATAATGAACTAGAAGACTTTATTAATTTAATTCCAGTGGATGAAGCGCAATCTCGTTTTACGTTTGATAATGTATTTGAAACCAGTATGCAAGGCTTGGAGTTTAGTGGTACTTTACATATCAGCGATAATACTTGGCTTTCTAGCACGTTTACACAGTATATAGACTTACCCTTTAATCCGAGTTACAAAAAGTTTGGTTCACTAGTGTTTAATCATCGCCATGGTGATATACAGTACTCTTTCAACGGCATTTGGCGAGATAGTATTACTGTTATTCCAGCAGTGCTGCCAGATGATCCGGAATTTTCTCCTTATCATCAGCCTAGCCACTGGCTTTTTGGTACAACTGTGAGCTGGAAAGTTGATGAAAAGCAAGGAATTGCATTACAAGTGCAAAACTTGTTTGATAAATCAACTGATGCATTTGACCCAAGAAGGTATGATGGAAGAGTGCCTCAAAAAGGTCGTCAAATTAGGTTGCGTTATACCTATGACTTTTAATATTTGATGGAGCAAAGTATTCAAACCGGTAAATTCTTTACCCAGTACAGTCAATCTAAAACTCTAGCGCAAATCAGGTTTATCAGTCTTAATACACCTCTTTAGAACTCCTTAAATTAGATTTTATAACACGTCATTATTCTAACTTAGTAACTATGTATGTAGTGCTTTGTTTACATTTATTTATTGTACAATGTAAAGTTTATCAAAACTTTTGTTTAACCATATGATTAATTTGATTAAAAAAATACAGATTGCAAAGGTGTAATTTATGTAAATTAAAGGTTTATTTTTTGTTTTATTTGGCTAGTCTCAACTATGCATCCAACTCAGGTGCACATTCAGAACTTGAATGTAAAAACACACAATCAAGGAGCATAAAGTGAAACTACATAAAATAACGAAATTATCTCTCGCCACACTCGCGATATTAAGTTGCGCTGCGAATGCCGCACAAAAGCAATATTTAAACCAACAAAATAATTTAAATATGATGCTGGTATCAGGCTCAATGAGTGTTTTATCGGCCCCAGCAGAACAAATAATAGGTCTTTCTTCAGCTGACTCACTCAAAGTATTAAAAACGTTTAAACACAAAAACGGTGCGACAACCTATCGCTATCAGCAGTTGCACCAAGGGTTGCCTGTGATAGGCGATACGGTCAGCCTGACATTTGACAAACAAGGGCTTTTGAAACACGCACATGGGGCGGCCGTTTATGGCATTGCGGGAGATGTATTGTCAACAAAGCCATCCTTGGCAGTGGAGCAGGCAAAAACGATGTCAACTGCGTCGATTGCTTCGTTGCAAAAGGGAAAAGAGAAGTTTCATGAGACTGATAGGCTAGCTATTTGGATTGATAGCAATAATCAAGCGCGCTTAGTGTATGAGCTGTCGCATGTGACATATGGTGAACACCCTTCAAGACCTTACCAAATTGTTGATGCGAATACAGGTGAGGTTTTAGTTAGCTATGACAACATTCAACACGCGAATGCAACGGGCCCAGGTGGCAACCAAAAAACAGGTAAGTACCAATATGGCACAGATTATGGTCATTTAGATGTCAGCCAGTCTGGCAATATATGCACCATGAACAATGCCAATGTAAAGACCATTCACTTAAATCACGGAAGCAGCGGTTCAAGTGCGCACAGTTTTACTTGTCCAGAAAATACGGTTAAAGAAATAAATGGGGCATACTCTCCGCTTAATGATGCGCACTATTTTGGTAATGTGGTTTTTAACATGTACAGTGATTGGCTAGGCACAGCACCACTGAGCTTCCAATTACAAATGCGTGTCCACTATAGCAATAATTATGAAAATGCTTTTTGGGATGGTCGGTCGATGACATTTGGTGATGGTAAAGACCGTTTTTATCCCTTGGTAAGTTTAGACGTGTCTGCACATGAAGTAAGTCACGGCTTTACAGAGCAAAACTCAGGATTGATTTATCGTAACAAATCTGGTGGTTTGAACGAGGCATTTTCAGATATGGCTGGTGAAGCTGCTGAGTATTATATGAAAGGCAGCAATGATTGGCTGGTAGGCCAAGATATCTTTAAAGGCAGCGGTGCGCTGCGATATATGAACGACCCGACAAAAGATGGTCGCTCTATTGAACATCAGTCAAACTTCACCTCAGGTATGGATGTGCACCACTCATCGGGTGTGTTTAACAAAGCTTTCTATCACCTCGCAACGACAACAGGGTGGGACACTAAAAAGGCATTTGTTGTGATGGCTAAGGCAAATCAGATGTACTGGACAGCAAGCACTGATTGGGATTTAGCAGGTAACGGCGTGATGGATGCTGCATGTGACTTAGGTTACAACCCGGATGATGTGAAAGCAGCGCTTGCACTGGTCGGCGTAAACTCTCAGTTAAGTTCTGGAAGTAGCTGTGGCACACCGCCAACAGATGAAGCGTTGACCAATGGCGTTGCAAGAACGGGGATCAGTGGCAGTGCCAAATCTCAACAGTTTTTCACCTTGGATGTACCTGCAAATGCAAGCAACCTAAAGTTTGTCACAACGGGCGGCACAGGTGATGCGGATTTATATGTTAAATTTGGTAGTCGACCAACTTTGCAGTCATATGACTGTAAGAGCACAACGTCTACAAGTGCTGAGTCATGTTCAATAGCAGCTGTACAAGCCGGTACTTATTTTGTGATGGTTGAAGCTTGGAATCAAATCTCAGGAGTTTCCCTGACTGGTAGTTATTCAGATGGAGGAAACACAACCCCGCCTATTGATAGAACTGAAAGCAATATTTCGGTATCTACTGGTCAGTGGGCGAGATACACTCAATCACTTGGTGCAGGCTACTCAAATTTGACGGTGACGATTTCTGGTGGCGCTGGCGATGCTGATCTTTACGTGAATTTTGGTTCTGCCTCTTCTACTACAACATATCAATGCCGCCCATACAAAAATGGAAACAGTGAGACCTGTACATTTACCAATCCACAATCTGGTACATGGCACATAGACTTGCGCGGTTACAGTAATGCAAGTGGCGTTAGTTTAAATATTAAAGCCAACTAACACATATCAACAAAAGGCGGCATTGTGTCGCCTTTTACTTCCACTGCCCAAAGGAACAACTATGCGTACAAACACTTATTTATGTTTGTTGACGTGTCTGACTTTCCCTTGTTTATCAAATGAAGTATCTGAAAAAAAATGGATTACATTAGGCGCAACAGCAAGTCATCATTACCAGCTAGAAAACTCAGTTAAAGGCCGCTCTTACGTTCAATCAAAGAGTGATAATTCATCCGTTGATTTACTATTGATGAATGAAGCAGAACATGTCCATGTTAGTCACTTTATGCATGATAACTATCATCGCTGTGGCGGGTTTGTATTACATGAAAATGAAGAGGAGGCTTTAGACTATCTGCGTACATTAGACTATGCGCACAACAACCAGCCAGAGCTCACGTACTCAATAGACAACGCTGATACTGTACAAGCCCTAATGAGTAAGGTGTCGACGACAGGTTTGGAGAGTACAGTTAGCGCTATGACGGCATTCTACAACAGATACTATACACAGCAATCTGGGGTAGATGCCGCTAATTGGGTGAAGCAGCACTGGATAGATTTGGCGCGAAGTCGCACGGATATAAAAGTGGAATCTTATAATCACTCTTGGCCACAGTCATCTGTAGTTGTCACTATTCCTGGCAACGAACTGAAAGATGAGATAGTGATTATTGGTGGGCACTTAGATTCTATTAATGGTTCTAATCCAAGCAGTGGAAAAGCGCCTGGGGCAGATGACAATGCCTCTGGTATTGCGGTGCTCAGCGAAGTACTTAAAGCCATTGTGGCGAGTAATTATAAACCCAAAAGAACCGTTCAAATCATGGGCTTTGCAGCGGAAGAGGTTGGGCTGAGGGGATCAAAAGCAATTGCACAAGATTATAAGAGCTTAGGTAAAAACGTGGCGGGTATGGCGCAGTTTGACATGTCTGGGCATAAGGGCAGTCAGTATGACATTGTTTTTATTACAGACTACACAAACAGCAGTCAAAACACATTTATGAGTCAGTTGCTAGATACCTATTTAAGCAATGTTAATTATGGCTTTGATAGATGTGGTTATGGGTGTTCAGATCATGCGTCATGGTATCAGCAAAGTTATCCTGCTTCTTTTCCTTTCGAATCCCGAATGAGAGAGTCCAATCGATTGATCCATACGTCAAATGATACTGAGTTTGATGCCAATCACTCAATAAACTTTGCCAAGCTAGCTAGTGCGTATGTGGCGGAGCTTGCTAAAACGGCAGGCTCTGCACCGCCGCCCACTGATCCAACGCCAATTCAAAAGAGCTACAACGACATAGCTGTGGCCCAAGGGCAATGGTGGCGTACAAGCTTGACTTTAGGCAGTGGATACAGCTCACTCATTGTGACCATCTCAGGTGGTACAGGTGATGCCGACCTCTATGTTAATTTTGGTGCTCAGTCTACGACTTCTCAATATCGATGCCGACCTTATCGGTATGGTAATGAGGAAAGGTGTGAAATTACAACACCAGAGTCTGGCCAGTGGTATTTTGATTTGAGAGGCTATACGCAAGCCTCGGGTGTTAATTTGACTGTGAGTGCAAATTAATTAAGTGCGATGCTGTCACTTTGTGGCAGCATAAATAATTACGTATTTTATGTAGTGGTAACTAAGAGGTGTTTTTTATGTTTCATAACCACTCTGTTCGCTTGTAGAAAGTCATACTCTCATTCATACTGCCTCCTTATTTTAAATACATAATTATAAAAAATAGATAAATGACGGATACAATGGTTAAAGGCAGTTCCTTATACAATAAGTTTTGGCTATTTTTAGGCCCTTTTCTTTTTTTACTTACATGTTTAACGCAAAGCCCAGAGGGGTTATCTGAACAGGGGTGGCGCACGGCAGGATTAGCAATGTGGCTGGCCGTTTGGTGGGTGAGCGAAGCAGTTCCAATTCCAGTGACTTCTTTAGTGCCTTTATTGGCTGTGCCTTTAGCAGATATTAACGATATTAGGAGTACCTCGTCTGCCTATGCACACCCATTGATATTTCTATTTTTAGGTGGTTTTCTCATTTCTATTGCGATGGAAAAGTCACAATTACATAAACGTATTGCTTTAAAAACCATGTTAAAAAGCGGCACGAATCCTAAATATCAAGTATTGGCGATGATGTTAGTGAGTGGTTTTCTATCAATGTGGATTAATAACACTGCAACGACGCTAATGTTGCTGCCAATCGCTTTATCTGTTATTCATGTTTTGCAGAAAAATGGTGCCCATTGTGATAACTACGCTAAAGCTTTACTACTGGCAATTGCTTATAGTGCTAGTTTAGGTGGGGTCGGTACAATTATCGGTACTGCGCCAAATGCTTTGATGGTTGCCTACTTGTGGGATAATCATCAGATAGAAATTGGCTTTGGACAGTGGATGATGGTCGCTGTGCCATTTACATTTGGCATGATTGTGTTGTGTTGGCTTTGGTTGACTCAGTTCGCATTCAAGCTTACACCTCAGCAAAATGATACTCAAATGACCGAGGTTTTCTCTGCTCAACTTAAAGAGCAAGGGAAGATGACGATAGCCGAAAAGAACGTGATGTATGTCTTTTTGTTTGCGGTTTTTGGTTGGCTTTTAAGGCCTTACTTGCAGACGTGGACTGGATTAAACATAACAGATACGGGCATTGCTGTTGCAGCATCAATTATGTTGTTTATCTTACCTGCAGATAGCTCAGGTGAGCAAAAAGTGATGGATTGGCTTGCGGCTAAAGAAGTGCCCTGGGGCATATTATTGTTATTTGGTGGTGGCTTAACCTTAGCAAGCCAAATAAAAGGTTCAGGCCTTGCTGAGTACATCGCTAATTTATTAGCAGGTGCCAGTGCAATTCCTCTCGTGTTGAGCGTTGTTGCTGTTGCTGCCCTCATTACTTTCCTAACTGAGTTGACCAGTAATACCGCAACGGCTGCCGGGTTTTTGCCGTTGCTAGGGCCTGTTGCTGAGCAAGTAACCGGCACACCCCTTGTATGGATCATCCCAGCTGCAATGGCCGCTAGCTGCGCATTCATGATGCCTGTAGCAACGCCGCCAAATGCGATTGTGTTTGGCTCAGGCGAAATTAAAATTAAGGATATGATTAAAGCAGGATTTGTGTTGAACTTAATTGCAATTGCTGTAATAAGCCTGTTGACGTTAACAGTTGCACGTTGGGTTTTTGTCTTTTAATCAGTTTTATGCGACTTTATTTTTCTAAATTAAGTGACTGAATGTTTATTATATAAGAGCGTATTAATAATAGACGGGATTGGTAATCACTATATACAAAAAGAGCTTGGTAATTACCAAGCTCTTTTTATTTTATTTAACTGGTAATTCCAGAGTTCCTGTGTTTATTTGCTCACTCTGCTTAAGTTGATAGCTGTAACGAATCGTGATGCTATTCTTTGAATCATTGGTATTATCACCGAGGTTGAGTGACGGGATAACGTGTATATAAGAGTAGTAACCATCTGGTATTGATGCACCTCTCCTAAAGTGAATGCCCCCACCAAATTGCTCATTTTCTGCTAATTTAGCAAAAAAGTGTTTTTGTGTGTAATGGTTCTCGTCCTCTATTACATGCTGTATTTCAGGATCAGATACGATGTTCTCTTGGCCGCCGCTTGAGTATTTGATCACTTCATAACTTAAGTTTTGTACAAGGTGCAAGTGCTTGGGCATGATGAGGTGAGCGTTTCTATCATAATACCAATGATCTGTAGGTGTACCTGCAGAGTTCTTACCGACGATGAGCTCGCCGTTGGTTGTGTGATTTATGTTATCAATTAAAAGTTCATTGATGTCAAACTCAACGTTTTCTGGTGTAAGCTCGTATGCTCTCGCAATATCAACTTTTTCAATTTCATTGGTTATTAAGTTTGTAGCTTGAGAAATAATGAGTCTGTATTCGTGGTTTGGGTTTACTTCGCCTTTTGGCGTAAATGAAAAACGAGTGTTGTCCAAGTCTACTTTTAAATCATAATCAATTGGCGTTGCGACCTCAACAATCTTTGATATGCCATCTTTAGATTCGATTGCATGATCAACTGAAACGAGTTGAATGTCATCACGGCTAATTTGCACTGGTAAATTAAGATATAGTTGAATATCGTTATCGATAGTTGTCTTAGGGCTTACCTCAGTTATAATACTTATTGTTGTATCTTCAATCTTTGTTGATTCTAAACCCGAAACTATATGTAAGGTATTGTTTGATAGTTCTAAATCTCGATTGTAATGGTAATCACTCGTAGGGCTTTTCGCTTCAACATTATATGAAGATTTGCCCGTATTAGGTGTTATCCTGATATAGCCTGAATTAAACACTGTTTCATCATCTCTAAAGCTTGGGATCTGTATTGTCAAGTTGCTTGAAAACTTTGCTTTTAATTCATATTGTTGTGTTTGTTCATTATAGGTTGCGTATCTGTCTCCGCTATGAAAACCAAAAGTTGACATGCGTTTCACTTGCATGTGTTCTCCATTTTCATCTAGCATGGTAATTGCAACATCAAACTCATGCATTGCCTCCTGCGCTTCTAAGTATACACGATCCGTTTGTTCCAATTCGAAGGGCATGGCTAATAACCTACGATTCGCTGGGTCATCTTCAATATTGGCATTTGAATAATAGATTAAGTCTTCATCTTCGCCAGCGTCATAAAAAACGATTGCGCCAAAATCTTGAGGTAGCGTAACTTCATACACGCCCTTCTCTGCATTATATTGAGCTGGAGAAATGATCTTATCGGTGAAAAACTTTATGAAATTACCATTGTCTTCAGACTCGACCATATTCAGGTAGTCTAGAGCCCATACTCTTAATCCTTCAATTGGGTTTTCATTATCAGCATCTAAGATATGGAGTTCTTTTGTGAATCCAGCTGAGACTTTAAGTTCTAATAGGTCTGTTGTTTCAACGGCGTTGGCTACATAACCTTTGGTTCGTGTAATGAAATAACGATCTAGAAAAGCATTGCTTTCACTGTATACTTTAACAGCAATATCACGCCCAGCAGGCAATTTTGAGACGGTAAATCTACCATCTTCAGCTACATTAACTGCTTCTGTCCATTCGTTATTGACAAAGACACTGACCTTGGCGTCTGTCACGCTCACCCCTTCAGAAGCAGATACAACAGTACCGGTGACTGCTGCTGGCGCTTTTGCATTTTCTTGCTGTTGAGTTAACAAGTCGATTTGAGATTGAAGTAAGTCATTTTGGTTATTTAAAGATTCATTCTGACTATTCAGTGATTCATTAAGACTATTCAGTGATTCATTAAGACTATTCAAAGTCGCGTTCTGGTTGTTTAATTGATCTGAAATTTCCTTATTACCATCATCTTCCACTTTTAAACACCCTGTTAGGGCAAAAAAAGTTGCTAAACTTAAAGCGACTTTTGAATGTTTGAACATTATATATTTCCTATATTTGAGTTAATTTTTGTTGTCAGAGTTGATTTTATCATAGTGGAATACAAAAAAATTAATTTGGATAATTAAGCTTTACAAATGTTTTTTGTAAATAGGTAAGTTAAATGTTAATTAACTTGGTCCTGTGGGTTTGTTTAAATTATATAATAACGAAAGAGGCTGAGCCCTTTTATCTAGAGGTCTTAATAGCTATATCATTTCTAATAAATACTAAGCACTTTGCTTAGAGAGCTTCGAATCCTTCAGTTCTGTCAGTATAAATTCATGTGGTTTTTTATATTTTCCATGCTTTAGGCTTGGAAGTTGATTGGAATATGCTCATTTTTTAGGTTTGCCATTAGTATGTATTTGTTTTTGAAATTACTGCTGAGGGCTCACAAGAACAACAAACTAATAAATATTTGTATTGTAAGTTTTTTAGTATGTGGCTAACCTTCACTCTGTACATCTTTTGTATGTAATTGTGCTTGATGTAATCTCGTTTTAGAACAGATCACCTTCGATAAATTACTTACTATTAATTATTTAGATACAGAGGCGCCTTGGTGATTAGTAATAAACATAATTCAATGGCAAGCGAGCTTCAAAAATTGAAGTCGACTTTTCAAGATGACTCATTTCCTTCAATATTCAGCCGAAAAGACAAACTTAAAATGCTTGAATTAGCGATTGTTAAAAATAAAGCGCGTTTTGTTAAGGCTGCGAGTGATGATTTTAGTATTCGCTCAGAATACGATACAGCTATAGCTGATATTTTACCCACCGTTAAGCATATTAATTATATATCTCGTAACATAGCTGACTGGGCTAAGCCTCAGTCTAAATCTGCAGGTTTCGAGTTTTATCCATCTAAGGTTTGGACTGAATACGTACCTAAAGGCGTTGTTGGTATAATTGCACCATGGAATTACCCGGTTCAGCTAGCATTAGTGCCGCTCGCCACTGCAATTGCTGCTGGCAATAAAGTCATGATTAAGCTGAGTGAATATACTCCTGCTATTAACGCTGTCTTAAAGGATGCCTTAGCTGTTTTAGAAGGAGATTGCGTAGTGGTTGAAGGCGGTTCAGATGTTGCTATTGAGTTTAGCTATCAAGCATTTGATCATTTGTTTTTTACCGGCTCTACAGAGGTTGGCAAAAAAGTATATACAGCTGCGGCACAAAATTTAGTACCGGTTACGTTAGAGCTTGGCGGAAAATCCCCCTTAATCGTTTTAGAAGATGCAAACATCGAAAAAGTGGTGTTAGATATTGTATTTGCGAAAAATATGAATGCAGGGCAGGTGTGTGTGGCGCCTGACTATGCGCTTGTGCATGAGGGGATCTATGATGAATTTGTTGAAAAATTGAAGCTGCAATTCTTGAGCTCTAATACAGGGACATCAAAAACAGGCATATTGAATGAAGCACATGCTCAAAGGCTTAAAAACTTGATGGCTGATGCTCAAGAAAGGGGAGCAAAGGTTTATCACTCAGTAGAGTTAAGTTCGTTAACCCCCAAGGATTTTGGCACGCATATGGTTGTTGAGCCACCACTTGATGCGCGCATCATGAAAGAAGAAGTATTTGGACCGGTGCTGAACATCATTAAAGTACAAAGTATTGCACACGCAAAAATGATTGTTCAAGAATTAGGGACACCACTTGCCTGCTATCTGTATACAAACTGTCACGTTGCTCAGATCGATATTAGGCAGAATCTACAAAGCGGGGCTTTATGTATTAATGATATGCTTTTTCACGTTGCAGTACCCGATTTACCGTTTGGTGGTGTAGGAAGCTCGGGATTTGGTAACTACCATGGTAAAGAGGGGTTTGTTACATTTAGTCACTGTAAGGCTATATTCCAGTCAAGCGACAATATATGGCGAAGCAAACTATTTAGCAAATATAGTCATATCATTCAACGTATACTGATACGACTATATTTAAGGTAGCTTGTTTTAATTACTCGGCAAAACCACTGCCAGCAATGTATGTATTAGCTTGGATTTTATGGTAAATCTCATTAGCAATTCGTTGTCCACGCTCTAGCTGCGAGCGAGATAAGCTTTGCTCATCCAATTGTCGGCTTTCGGCTGCTTGTTTATAACCGTTGAATTCGGCAAGCAAGTTCCATATGTATGAACGCTCTATATTTTTTTGCACTCCGAGACCTTGGTAATAAAGCAAGGCGAGATTGTACATTGCAAGGGTATAGTTATTGGCAGCCGCCCGCTCGTACCAAAAACGTGCTTGTACATAGTCTTGGACAACGCCATCACCATTTGCATGCATGACACCAAGATTAAACTGCGCAGCTGGTAGGCTTTTCTTTGCGGCTTGAGTAAACAAGCTAACCGCCTTTTGCTTATCCAACTTAACACCTCGGCCTTCTTGATACATCACAGCCAGTGCGAACATGGCATCGGCACTGCCAAGCTTAACAGCGCGTTGCAAAAGTTCTGCGGCTTTTCTTGGGTTTCTCGGTACGCCATGTCCACCATCATACATCTTAGCCAGCTCATACATACCTGGTGCAAAGCCCATATCGACTAAATATTGGAATTCTTGAATAGCAACATCAAACTGACCCGCATTTGCAGCAGCGATACCTTCTTCTAACCCTGCAAGCGTTGGCGTTGAGCTGAGCAGAAACCCTGAGAATAAAAGTGTTTGAGTTATTTTTCGCATCTAATTTCTCCTTGTAGAGCAGGGGAAGTGTATTGAGTTTTAAGCACTGTATATATCAATGCAGTTTAGACTATAAGTTTATGAAGGGGAATAAAAAAAGCCCTTTCGGGCTTTTTAATTTTCATATCTACCGTCACCGATATGAGCAATGTAGCAAGTAAATGAGTTTGTGAATATACTGGGTCGAATAGTTATCCACTTAATGAAACAAGCTTTGTGCGTATAATCAAGCCTTCGCTTCATTGAGAATGATTATCAATTACTTGTTTTTGTTTGTCAACTGCAAATGATAATTAATTGTATTTGAGGGTGTGATGTTTAGAGTATCGATTGTTATTTTAGCTGTGCTGATGCTGACAGGGTGTTTTTATCAAACTGTATATAAAAATTCAGATAAGCTGGTGCTGAATAGGCTTGAGGAGTATGTTGATTTAAATAAAGCTCAAAGAAAGTGGGTGCTTAACGAAGTGAAAAAAGTGCAAAGTTGGCACCAAATACGCTATCTACCAACCTATTTGCAGTGGCATTCGCAATTGCAAACGGATTGGCAAAGCGCAGAGCGAGCTGAACTTTATTCGCTAAGCAAAAAAGTGAGTAGGCATTGGTTCGCGCTTTTACAAGATTTAGAGCCGATAATGGTAGAGTTTTTGCTGTCTTTAGATGCGGCACAGCGAGTTCAGTTTATCGAAAATATCAAGGAAAAAATGGCTGAGCAGACAAGCACAAATGAAAGAGAAGAGAGAACACAGGAGCGGTTTGAAAAGTCACTAGGTCGACTAAGTGATGAGCAGCTAAAAATGATTAAGAAGCACAGTGAGTCCATGTCGTATTACCGACAAATCAGAAACTTAAATAATCAAAAAAGGCTTTCAGGAATCGAAACTATTTTGTTGAAAAACAAACCTTCAGACACTGAATTAAAGCGCCTTGGTGTGCTCATAGTGAATCATCCAAACAGCAGGGCAGATTATCAAGTCAAGCAAAGAGAAAAGCGTGTGTTGTCTCAAATCGATTTTTTAATCACTTTACGAGATACACTTACTGCTAATCAGAAACAAGAATTCGAAGAACAATTAACAGAGATAGGCGATATCCTCAGGGTAATTCAATCTACTGAGCTTTAAGGTTGATAGCAAGAACTGCAGGCATTGTTTAATAGTGACTGCAGTTTTATCTAATTGCTAGTACAGCTTATGTTTTGCAAGTCGTCGGCATGTCAGGCTTTGCGTATTCTAATCTGTCAATCTTACTTGCCGTGTGGTAGCAGTCCAAGCCAGAGACTGCAACTGTGTCTAATTGTTCTAAGTTAACAAAGCCGTCTTCTTTCACTGCATTGTCATCCACTTCAACATGCACAATCTCACCAATAACAAGTACTGTTTTGTTTAGTTCGATAGTTTGATGTTGCCTAAGCTTTAAGCCTATCTTTACTTGGCTTTGCGTTACAAATGGCGCCTCAAAATCTGCATGGTAATAAGGTGTCAATCCGGTTTCGTCAAATTCAGACTGCCCCTCATCATAGCGTGCAGACGTTTGGTGGGCTTCTTTCCAAATCAAAGAGTTTACGTGATTAATCGTATAAGTTTCTGTTTCTAAAATGTTTTCTAATGTGTCACGCCTTACACTGTGGGGCCTGAATATAACACCCATAAGTGGTGGATTTGCACCTAAGTGAAAGACTGAGCTCACAATTGACAGGTTTTCTCTGCCGTTTAAATCCTTGGTTCCAATTAGATTGGCGCTTTTGTACCCAGACAGACTGTTGATGAAGTGCGCGCGGTATCTTTCAGATAAATTGAGTATGTCTTGGTTGTTTAAAATCATGAACTTACCATTGTATGTTGTGACCTTGCCAATCGATATAGTCGATGGCTCCGTTGAATTCTCGATTGAGTTGAAATGTATGTAGCTGCTGGGCAACAAATTCCGGACTAAATAACTTTCCTTCAGGAACATTATTTTGAAAAGGTTTAGATAATTCAGAATCAGTTGTACCAGGATGAAATAGCATGAGCTTTGCGTTACATTTTCTCCTTTGCAATTCAATACTGGCTGTTTTGAATAACATATTCAGTGCCGCTTTTGATGCTCTGTAGCTATACCACCCACCTAATTGGTTGTCAGAAATACTCCCTATTCGAGCGCTTAATGCTGTGAACACGCAAGGCGTTTGGGTTGATAGAAGGTGCGGCATAAATGCTTGCAGCCACATAAAAGGCGTCATTGTATTCACGTGTAAGAGCGTACTGAAATAATCAATGTCAAACGCTTCAATGCGCTTTTCGGGCATGTTTGTTTGCGTATGTAATACCCCATTGCATGCAGTGATGGACGACAACATCGGATAGACTCTTGAAATCAGGCTGGCTACATCTCTGATACTTTTAGGCGAATAATCAGTTTGGTATTTTTTCAACAGTGGATGTGAGATGTTGAGTGTTTCTCGGCTCACTGCAACGACTTGGTTGTTTAGACGTAAATTCAAATTGACTAACGCTTTACCAATTGCACCACTTGCTCCGATGATGACAACAGTTTTTTGAGACATAAAACGGATTCTACACAGATAGATATTTATCATTACAAATACGAAATGTGCCTAAATTTAGATCACTGGCTTGCAGGTGCCAAGGAAACTTATCCTTGCTTACCATGGATATGATTGAAAAAAGTGTAACCAAATGGTCTTTTCAATTAAGTCGTTTTAACAGTATATTGGTTTGAATAAAATGTATTCAAAGGAAAGTGTATGGATCAGCAATATACAAATCTTCGCCGTAATGTGAGTCTGTTAGGTGAGTGTTTAGGGGCAACCATCGAACACGCTCAAGGTTCAGAGTTACTCGAAAAAGTTGAACAAATAAGACATCTTGCCAAAGCCTCCAGAAGTGGTGACCACCAAGCTAGAGACTTGCTAATCGATACGCTCAAAGCGCTCAGCAATGAAGAATTACTACCTGTTTGCAGAGCTTTTAATCATTTTCTTAATTTGGCAAATGTTGCAGAGCAATATCACACCACGTCTAAGGCAGCATCACCGGATGGTGCATTTGAAGCCATTGAAGGCACGATTAAAGAACTGGCAGAAATAATTGCAAAAGGTGATTGTACTCAAGAACATGCGCTTCAAGCGCTTTCATCTTTGCAAATAGAGCTGGTACTCACAGCACACCCGACAGAAGTCACTCGTAGAACCATCATCAGCAAACATGTTGAGTTAAGTGATTGTTTAAAAGAGCTAGAGAATATCGAGTGCTCAGGCGTTGAGCGCGACACTGTACTTTCTCGAATAGCGCAGCTGATCTGCCAAGCTTGGCATACTAATGAAATTAGAGATAAACGACCTACCCCTTTAGAGGAAGCCAAATGGGGGTTTGCGGTAGTTGAAAATAGCTTGTGGCATGCAATACCAAGGTTTGTGAACGAATTGAGAAAAATGGCGAAAGTGCACTTAGGTGTCGTGTTACCACAGAGTTTTTCGCCTGTAAAGCTTGCTTCTTGGATGGGGGGAGACAGGGACGGCAACCCAAATGTGACCGCAAAGGTGACTCAAAGTGTGCTTGATCATGGTCGTTGGATGGCACTGGACCTGTATTACCGAGATCTGGATAAGCTCAGTGCTGAGCTCTCAATGAGTGGCGCAAATGATACCCTGTTATCCCATACTGGCAATACCAGTGAACCATATCGAGACTTACTTAAAAATGTTAAAGCAGACGTTCGAGAAACAATAGATTTTCTAGAGAGCAAGATCAAAGGTGTCCCGACATCTTGCAGAGATAGGGTTAAACACACAGAGCAGTTACAAGACCCTCTATTGATCTGTTTTAATTCTTTAAATGATATGGGGATGGAAGTTGTTGCCAATGGTTTACTACTTGATGTGCTTAGACGATTAAATTGCTTTGGCGTTAACTTATGTCAACTCGATATTCGTCAGGACTCAGCCCGTCATACCGAGGTGCTTTCAGAGTTAACGAGGTACTTGGGAGTTGGTGATTATGCGCAGTGGTCAGAAGAAGACAAGCAAGCGTTCTTATTGTCTGAATTGAGCTCTAGGCGGCCCATTATTCCAAAGCATTGGCGCCCGAATGATTCTGTTAAAGAGGTACTCGATACATTTGATGTGATCGCTCAGCAAGACCGAGCAGCCTTGGGGATTTATATCATTTCTATGGCGCAATATGCATCAGATGTATTGGCTGTTCAATTGCTATTAAAAGAGAGTGGTGTCAGGTTTAACTTACCAGTAGCTCCGTTATTTGAAACGCTCGATGACTTGAATCGTGCAGATAAAGTCATGACAGAGTTATTTAGCTCAAGTTGGTACAAGGGGCATTTATCTCATCAACAGTATGTGATGATTGGTTACTCTGACTCGGCCAAAGATGCAGGTATGATGGCTGCTGGTTGGGCACAATACCGTGCTATGGAGTCTCTTATTGAGCTTGGAGAAAAGCATGGTATTAAAATGAAGTTATTCCATGGCCGTGGCGGAACAATCGGTCGTGGTGGCGCGCCTGCGCGTCAAGCGTTGCGCTCCCAGCCCCCAGGCTCACTTAAACATGGTTTACGTGTTACAGAGCAAGGAGAAATGATCCGTTTTAAATTTGGCCTCACGCCCGTTGCTATTCAAAGCTTGTCTTTGTACGCCAGTGCTATTATAGACAATAACTTGTTTCCGCCACCAAAGCCCAAGTCACAATGGCGTGAAGCTATGGATGTGCTGAGTGAAGCATCATGTGAGAGGTATAGAAAATACGTGAGAAACACCCCCGATTTTGTCTCGTATTTTAGAAGTGCAACACCAGAAATTGAGCTTGCAAAATTACCCTTAGGCTCACGTCCCGCTAAACGAAACCCTAAAGGCGGAATAGAAAGTTTGAGGGCAATCCCATGGATTTTTGCATGGAGTCAAAATCGCTTAATGTTACCCGCTTGGTTGGGAGCCAATGAGGGGATTAAGGCTGTGCTTGATTTGGGTGGGGAAGCGCTAATTGAAGAAATGAGCGAGTTGTGGCCATTTTTTAGAACCCGGTTAGAAATGCTTGAAATGGTTTTTTGCAAAGCAGATCTTTGGCTTACCGAATATTATGATGAAAGGCTCGTACCGGAAGCACTTCAACCAATAGGTGAGCAGCTTAGAGCTGAGTTAAAAGAGACAACAGATGAGGTTTTACGCCTTGCACCAAAAGGAAGCTTGCTATCGGCACAGCCATGGATAAAGGAATCAATTTCATTACGAAACCCTTATACTGATCCACTCAATTTATTACAGGTTGAACTACTCAAGCGAACCCGTAATACAGATAATCAAAGCTTAGATAGTGCACTGATGATCACCATGATGGGGATCGCGGCTGGTTTACGCAATACAGGTTAATACTTATGTGCTAATTGCAGCGTAGTAACACATTTATATAACCTATAGAAATAAAAAACCAATCCCAAAGGGTTGGTTTTTTGTTTTTTACTCATTTTTAAATCTTATTTTATTGACAGCAGCGCCCATTAAATTAAAATCCTCAGCCTATTTATAAATTTATTAATTAGTTCCTTTGCAGAGTTCTCTATGTCAGCACTATCAACCAGTATTACCTTTGATCAAACAACCTCTCTAATTCTGATGACGGTGCGTGGTAAAGCCGGAGCAGAAGATGTAGTGAATGCCTATAAAGCAGCAAAAGTCTACTCGGAGCAGCATGGTAGTAAAAAAGTACTTGTGGATGTCTCTGAGCTGGAACATAAGTTTGCGGCAATTGACATCGTTAATGTGATGCCAAAAGTGGCTCACTATTTAACAAATATGCAAATTGCTCGGGTAGTCGGTTTTGAAGGTTATATGCACGATTTATTTTTACAAAAAGTTAAAAGGTTCGGTATCCATGCAGAAAACTTTGAATGTTTTAAATCTGCAAAGGAATGGTTGAGTAACGCATAAAACCTGCGTAAACTGACATGCCATATTCTATAATAATTAAATTATGGTAATAATAGACAGCAAAACAGAAGAATATATTTACGATATTGCAAAGCAATCAAACGGTGTTATTGCATCAGATGTGGTATCGGAACTGACCAAAAAGCTCAATTGCGATCGTGAGCAATTACAGCAAGCTTTGCTTGTTGTTGCAGCAAAATTTTCTCAAGCGCCTATTTCCTCATTTTTTGTTGGTGCAGTCGCCTTCGACAAAATCACTGGGAACCTCTATTTAGGTGCAAACCTTGAATTTAAACATCAAGCATTGTCCTTAGTAGTGCACGCAGAGCAAGCGGCGATTAATAATGCATGGGTTAACGGTGCAAATGAGATCACGTCAATAGCGATTAATGCGGCGCCATGTGGGTTTTGCCGTCAATTTATGAATGAGTTAAGCTCAGCTGGTAACTTAAGCATACTACTACCAACTGGAAAATATATTTTAAGTGAACTGCTTCCCTGTGACTTTGGACCAGGTGATTTGGGCAACGCATCTTCTTTGATGGCAAGCGATGTATCAGATATTGATATTGATTTACCTATTTCTGAAGCACTCAAGCAACACCTTCGTTATGCATATGTGCCCTATACACAAAATCTGTCTGCTGCTGAGCTTGTGTTAAAAGATGGCCGAGCATTTTATGGTCGATATGCAGAAAATGCAGCGTATAGCCCAAGCCTATCGCCAATGAATAGCGTTTTAAGCCAATTAGCTTTAGCAGGCGAAGCTTTAAATGAAGCGGATGTAGAACGTATTACACTGGTTGAAAAAGCGGGAAATGAAAATCAAAAATCCGTGGCGCAAGCTGTATTAACGAGCTTAAAGGGTAACTTACCGCTGATACACCACGTATTTTAGTACAAAGTAGGCGCCAGCCTACTTTGCTTGTGTAAGCAGTATCTCTGCAGCTTTGATAACCACTGACACAGCGCGTTTTTCAACTAACTGGTGGTCAACATCAGGAATTTCTTGTCTCGTACGGTTAACTAATACGCCAGCAACACAAGCTGCTTTAAGCCCAAGCGCCGCACACATAGTAAATAGCGTTGCCGATTCCATCTCATAATTCATAACGTTAAGCTTTTGCCACTCTTCACATGAGCCTTGGAATGCTTTAGAAACATAACCAGAGAAGGTGTCATAGCGCTCTTGTCCAGGGTAGAAAGTGTCGCTAGATGCTGTAATGCCCGTGTGGTATGGCACGCCTTCAAACTCACATGCTTGTACCATTGCTTGCGTGCTATGGAAATCAGATACAGCCGGGTAAGCTAACGGCGCAAAGTGTTGGCTTGCACCGTCTAATCTTACAGATGCAGTACTGACAAGAATGTCGCCTTCATCAATTTGCGGCTGAATTGCACCTGTTGTTCCAATACGTAGGAAAGTTTTGATACCAAGCTGAGCAAGTTCTTCAACAGCAATTGAAGTAGATGGTCCGCCTATTCCCGTTGAGCAGACAACCACAGGTTGTTCTTTGATTGTCGCAAGGTAAATGTGAAATTCACGAGTTTGTGCAAGGCAAATAGCATTATCTAATTGCTGTGCAATACGCTTTGAGCGTTCAGGATCGCCAGGCACGATAGCAAGTGTTGCCCCTTGAAGATCTGCTTTGGTCAACCCTAAGTGAAATACCTTTTCCATAAAAAACCTTTCTGTGTTCTAAAACGTAATGGTTAAAGTTAGCGAGATTTAAGTACAGGACACATGTCCTCTGTATCGGCGCAAGTTAGTTAACTGGTTACTTTAAAATCGAGCTTGGTTGCAATATAGGTAAACTTGTTACTAACAAACTCATAATATCGATTTGATCAATAAAAACATAAGTGAACTATTGCCATGCTTGCATGTTGGGCTTCGCTAATCTAAACCTTAATATAGCAATGTAGAGAGGACAATTTTATGCCAACATCTCACTCAGTAGATAAAAATCCGGAGTTTGCTCGGTGTTTAGAGAGTAACCAAATAGCAGCACTCGCCCCATTTCACTGGTTATCATTAGCCTGTAAGGATATTGTTAGAGCGCCAATTCTTAGCTTAGTTTACGGTTTGGTTTTTAGTATCATTCCTGCATTTATAATGTGGCTTGTTTTTCAGTCTGGTACGCATTTAGTGATTTTACCTGCCTCCGTCGCATTTGCCTTAATTGGTCCGGCATTTGCCGCTGGGTTGTATGATGTTGCTTGGGAGTTAGAAAAAGGCCACAAGCCAACATTAATGCACAGTTTAAAGTCTATGTTCAGAAACCCAGCAGGTGAGTGGGGTTTTGCAATTCTATTAATGGTGATCATGATAGTCTGGATGCGTTTGGCTGCACTAATACATGCACTATACCCGAATGTGCCAAACCCAAATTTTGAACAGTTGTCTGCCTTTTTGGCATTAGGCTCTATTGTCGGTGGCATTCTTATGATGGCTGTGTTTGCCATTTCGGCATTTACACCTCAAATTATGATGGAACGCCGTGTTGACATAATGACTGCGGTAGTGTCCTCCATTCATGCTGTTGGGACTAATGTACCAGCGATGATTGTGTGGGGCTTAACCATAGTCACGCTTGTTGTCATCGGGTTCTTAACTGGCGCAGCAGGCTTTATCATCATCATGCCGTTGTTATCTTACGCAAGTTGGCATGGCTATATCGCAATTATAAAAACGAAAAAACCCAGAGGATACGAATAACTAGACATCATCTGTGAATATTCAACCGCTTAGAGTAAAACGCAATTTCCTCTTAGCGGTTGACTTATATTTCCACCATGTTATATCAGCGTTATTCTAATTGTAATTTTCTCTTAGCTCATTATTTTTAATAATAACTCCCTTGAATTTAAAGCGTTTTTTCAATTTCGATTTGAAAAACCTAAAGGGGAGTACGATTGGAAATGGGTTAAATTCAATAGCGGAATACGTTTTTGAAGTAGAGTTAATTTAGCATGATTATGCAAATTATTGAGGAGCACGCTATGAGCAACAGCAAATCACAATACCTTGAAAAACTAGAAAATTGTTTGTGTCCACCAGGTGATGGTGTTTTCACTGTAAATACAGCTAAGGAGCGTAAGGACGCACTTAGACAAAAGTTATATGGCCAAACAGAAGGTGTTGAAGCGCTTTGGAAAGACTCGCTACAAGCAATTGATGCGAGTGAGCATAAAGCCGCGATTTTAGGTATTAGCTCTGACTGTGGTGGTGGTATTTTACGTGGTGCAAACTGGGGTCCACTGTTTTTAAGAAGTACTTTAATAGAGCAACAGCCGCAAACATCAGCATTTGATTTAGGTGATGTTCGTGTTATTCCTCACTTACTTCATGACAAGTATTTAAATGAAGGTACGATCTCAAACTGTCAAAAAGCGCTTTATCAAGACGAAAACAGTGAGTACTTTGTGGCACCGCTTTCAATCACTGAAGACGTCTGTGACGGTTTTTATAAGCATTATCCAGATAAAGGTGTATTTGGTATTGGCGGTGACCACTCTATCAGTTACCCACTTACAAAAGCCTACTTAAAAGCAAAAAGAGAGCAGGGCAAGCGTACGGCTATCATTCATTTTGATGCGCACACTGACTTGTTAGTAGAAAGATTAGGCATCGATCTGTGCTTTGGCTCTTGGTGTACTCACATTCTTGAATTTTTACCGGCTCCACATCATCTTATCCAGTTTGGCATTCGTTCAAGCGGAAAAGCGAAAGAGCACTGGGAAGGTACTTTTGGCGTTAAGCAGCATTGGGCACATGAAATTCGCGAAAAAGGCGCAGACGCAATTGTTGCTGGTGTTATTGAGCAGCTTAAAGCTGATAATGTTGATGAGCTGTACGTTAGCTTTGACATCGATGCCCTTGATGAAGAGTTTGCTGCGGCGACAGGTACACCTGAAACAGGCGGTTTAACACCTGAGGAAGCGCTTACGATTTTGAAAGCACTTGCTAAAGAGTTCCCAATTACAGGTGCTGATATGATGGAAATTGCACCGTTTACAGATAGTTCTTTAGCTGGGCAATCTAGCTCAGAAACGACTTTACGAGAAGGGGCTAAGATCTCTGCATTTTTGATTGATGCAATGAACAAAGCATAAGCTCAGATATGATGAGAGGGGTATTTGCTCCTTTCATCACCTTTAACTCCCCTGTGAATACCCAATTCAAATATCTTTTCCTACACATTTCACAGAGTATCGATTCTTACCTATAGTTTGTATAAATATACCTAGTCTGATTGGAGAGAAGTGTTGTATTTGTGGGTGCTTGGATGCTATTTCTTTTTGTTTGCGACATTCGCTCAAGCTAATTATACGCTCAATATAGTGACTGAAAACTTTCCTAAGTTTCAATATCTTAATGGTGAAGGCGAATTAGTTGGCAGTGCGGTAGACAAAGTTAAAGCGGTATTAGATGAGTCAAAAATAAACTATAGAATTTCTGTGCAGAGTTGGACGACGGCATACAATACAGCAGCACGAGATGAGAATACGTGTATCTTCTCGATGGCCAAAAATGAAGTCCGCAGTGAAAAGTTTAATTGGATTTTCCCCATTAGTAAGTTTACAACTTCCTTTTATGCGCTCAAGTCGTCGCAAATTTCTCTAGAAACAATAGAAGACACAAAACAGTATAAAGTTGCAGTGATCAAAGATAACTACAGTCACCAGTTTTTAATTAAGAATGGGTTTATTGAAGGGTACAATTTAGTATTAATAAACTCATTTGACAGAGTATTTGAGTTACTTGCAACGAGGCGAAAGTTTGTCGACTTGGTTATTCTAAGCGACAATCAGTTTGAATTTAAAAGACAGAATGAGCCCAATAGTGCGCTATTAGAGCCGGTTTTAACCCTGCGTAATTTGGATACTGAACTATATTTTGCCTGTAATAAAGGTCTTTCACCTCATGTGACGAGAAGAATTACAAATAGTTATGAAAAGCTTAAATTGAATTGATTTTATCAGCAAGAGGCGTTCACCTCTCACTGTCAGTAGTTACTTTTTTTGAGGACTGGTTGGCCATGCAAAGCCGTGAAAAGTGTCTAAATATAGCTGTTCAACTTTGTCTCTAGCCCAAGGCGTTTTGCGCAAAAACTTTAAACTAGACTTAACGGACGGGTCTTTTTTAAAGCAGTTGATGTCAACATGCTGCGCCATTTCCTCCCAGCCTAGCTCAGCTTCAAGCTTTTCAACTATGTCTTGTAGTTTTACACCATGGAGTGGGTTATTTGGTTGCTGTGTACTCATGTTTAAACCTAAAATTCGTGACGCGCTAGTGTACTCTTATCTTACCTCTGAGATCCAGCCTTTTAGGCTGCCCATTTTCATCTAGTTTTAACCATACAAGCTGGCTATCTGGTTGGTTTGTATATTTGTGACTGCAAACATAAAGTTCATTAAACTGTTTGATTAATGACCCTTCGCTATATTGAGATGAATTGAACCAGCAAACGCGCTGAGGTGAGTCAATAAATACCCTTGGCGAATTTTCTTTTGCATTTAATGGCAAACAAGATAAAAAAAGTATTAAAAATGATAAAAAATTGATCTTATACATGGCATTACTCATAGTCTGGGCTAATGTTTATTAGGTCGAAGTACGTTTATCGGCACTAATTTTACTGTAACAACCTAGTACTGAAAACGGCTGTTCAAAAGGATTGTCAGCGGCAAAACCGTCTGACCGATTATATTAAAATGTAAGCACAAGTCATGCCCGAATGGTAGCTTGATTGTAATAGGGGGAAGTATGGCATTTGACACTCAGTTAATGGCGGAGCTAGAACTATTGGCAAAATTTCCAAGGAGTAGTTTGCACCAAGGCCTCAAAATACATAGCAGTGCGGATCAAAGCATTTTGGCAGCAGCTGAGCGGCTATTTGCGAAAGGCGTAATAGATAGACCTGATGGGGGTTATTTGACTGACTTGGGTCACGATTTATTGTCTCATATTGATCAAGTTCATGGGGCATTAAAATAACGCCCCAATACTTGATTTAATTAAGCTGCATCCGGTTGATTCTCGGGTGCTGCTTTAATAAATGCTTCCAGCGTGTTGCAGTGTGTGTAAATGGCTGCAATTTTTGGAAATTGTGTCATATCGACTTTAAAACGCAGTGCATTAAATACCTGTGGTACCAGGCAAAGATCTGCCAACGTCGGTTGTTCGCCAAAGCAGAAAGGTCCTTCACCTAATGTCGGCTCTAGCTTTTCAAAGCCCTCAATGACCCAGTGTTTATACCAAGTCGTTTTTTGCTCATCAGTTACGTTTAATTCACCACTCAAATATTTAAGAACACGCAAATTATCAATAGGGTGAATATCGCATGCAATGGCATAACTGAAATTACGTACCTGTGCCTTTTGCCATGGATCTGATGGCAAAAGAGGTGTGTCTGGGTGTGTTTCTTCTAGCCACTCTAGGATTGCTAAAGATTGCGCTAAAGTACCTTGCTCAGTTTCCATTGCTGGCAATAGGCCTTGTGGGTTTTTATCTGTGTAAGGTGCTTGTTGTTGTTCAGATTTTAACAAGTTAACAGCTTCAAGCTGATGCTCAATACCTTTCAGGTTGAGCGCGATGCGAACGCGATAAGCCGCCGACGAGCGAAAGTAAGTATATAGTTTCATTTTAAATCCTTATTCACGACAAAGGCCACATTGCAGTGGCCAATATACATATAGTTTTTTAAGCAGATTTATCTATTATGCACCTTTGAAGTACTTTTTGATGCCTTTCCAACAATCTGAATAGTGTGGTTGGCGCTCTTTACCTTCCAGCGCGTATTTAGTTGGAGAAATCACATAACGTGATTCAAACATAAACGCCAAGGTATTCTCGTAGCGCTGCGGTTCAAGTTCTGCGTTTGAGGCTTTTTCAAATACATCAGCTTCAGGACCATGTGGAGACATGCAGTTATGCAAGCTCATGCCACCAGGCACAAAGCCATGCTCTTTTGCGTCATACACACCTTCGATAAGGCCCATAAATTCACTCATGATGTTACGGTGATAATATGGTGGGCGGAACGTATTCTCTGCAACCATCCAACGCGGTGGGAAGATAACAAAATCAACATTAGCAACGCCTTCTTCGCTTGAAGGAGAGGTCAAGACAGTGAATATTGATGGATCAGGGTGATCAAAGCTCACTGTATTCATCACGTTAAAGCGCGAGAGGTCATATTTATACGGGGCGCTGTTACCTGTCCATGCAACCACATCCAGTGGAGAATGACCGATATCACAACGAAATAGGTTACCATTAAACTTAGCAACAAGTTCAAAGTCACCTTCTAAGTCTTCAAATGCTGCGACAGGGTATTGGAAATCACGTTCGTTGGTGTAACCATTTGCGCCAACCGGTCCACGTTCAGGCAATACATAAGGGTGGCCATAGTTTTCGCAAATAAAGCCACGTACATGTTCGCTAATTAGCTCAACGCGGAACTTTAAACCGCGTGGGATAACTGCAATCTCACCAGGCTTAACCGCCAGCTTACCGCACTCAGTATGTAATACGAGTTCACCTTGCTGAGGCACAAATAATAACTCACCATCAGCATTATAAAAGTATCGGCCTTCCATTGAGGCATTGGCCACGTATACATGAATGCCAATACCTACTTGGCCATTTGCACTGCCATTGGCGGCCATTGTAATTAGACCATCAATAAAGTCTGTTTTCTCAGTAGGCACTTCCACTGGGTTCCAACGCAGCATTGACGGTGGCGTTGGTACTTCTGTAATAGGACCTGTTCTCACTAGGCCATTGTCCATTGGTTGGTACTCACCTTGTAAAACAGATGGACGAATACGATAAAACCAATTTCTGCGGTTTTCAGCGCGAGGGGCTGTAAATGCAGTTGTATTATATTGCTCTGCGTATAGGTCGTATTTCACTTTTTGCGGTGAAAACTGTCCTACTGGTAACGCACCCGGTAGTGCTTCAGTTTCAAATTCGTTACCAAATCCTGTCAAATAGTCGAATTCTGTACTCATTTTACGTAGACTCCATTGATGTTTTCTGTAAGATACTCTCATGTGAGAGTAATTGCAAACATCCTGATAAAGATGTACTGTAAATTAATAATTACAAAAATGAGAGGTGCTTTGCACTGTGAGTAAATCAAAGATTTTAGATATTAGCCAATTTTTGCCTTATCAACTTGTCGCCTTGTCTACCAAGGTAAGTAACGATTTTGCACACGTTTATAGCCAAGAAGCCGGATTAACTCAGGCTCAATGGCGCGTGCTCTCGCATGTGATAAATATTCAATTTGCAACGGCGAAGCAAATTTGTGAGTTAGCTAATATGGATAAATCTACGGTGTCACGTGCAATAAAACAATTAGAGCAGAAGCAATTCCTTCGTCTTAATCAGCACCCGGACGATAAGCGTGCAACAGTTATAGAATGCACTGATATGGGATTCGATTTGTATAAACAGCTGACGCCAAAAGCCTTAGAGTGGGAACAAGCTTTGTTAGAAAATTTCTCTGAAGGTGAAAAAGATATTCTGAAAAAGCTTATCTCAAAATTATCACAAAGCGTTGATAAAGAGTAGGCTAGAATTGGCGCATCACGATATACTAGTATGCGCCAAAGTTTCTCGCCCTAAAGGCTACGTAACTTGTTTATAACCGTTTGAATACCATCAAATTTAGTTTTTCTATACTGAGCCTCTTTGACTCTTTTTAAGTTTTCCCAATAGGCTTCATCGCCTGGATACTGAGGTTCAATAACATATGAAGTGATTGTATTGCCATGAGGGTCTCGTAGTGAGCATTTATATTCTACGACTTGATCATAAGGATCTGGCTCTTCACAGCGTTCACGCAAAGGCAAATCGACACTTTTTTTCTTTCTCAGCATCGTATCTAATATATTCGCTAGGTTTTGTGCTTTGGTTGAGACGACACTTTTAGAAACATAGCCCTGCAAATAGCGCTCGGTATAAATTGCAACTACCACTGATGCTGCAAGTGCATAGGTATCTGCCATATAGTAGAAGTCGTTGTTGTAACGAACATTTAGCGCTCTATGATTAATAACGTCTTCTGACTTAACCAGTAAGCTACTTAGCAAAGCAAGATCTGGCGAACCATATCTGGCAGTGTCTGAATAATGTTCCATTGATGACTCTAAAGACCTAAATTCTGAGATGAATTCAAACTCAGCATCTCTGATGATCTCAGCTCTCACACGCTCCTGAATTGCTTGTAAACTAGCTTCACTGAGCATGACATAATTAGGTCCACTAGAGCCAAAAAAGCGGTTGAATAGTAAAGAGCCGACGCCTGATAGCAATTGATCTTTGGCTAGGTCTAAAATTTGCTCGCCTGCGCTGGCTGCGTCAGCTTCTTGCTGAGTCGCATAGGTAGGTGTGGCAGCGATACTGCCAAATATGGTTACACTTAACAGTAATGTTTTTAATTTCATTTGAATTTATCCTTTTCAAAATGTAGATGTATATATACTTGAAGTGCTTAACTTCGTGAATATTATATTCCTTTTGGTGTGTATGTTATATGAATATAAGTGAAAAGTTTAATGATATTGAGTAGAAATAGGCGAATTTAATAGAGTGAAAGGCATAAAAAAAGGCCAGAAATTAAACTGGCCTTTGGTATCTAATTACATGTTTAAGTTAGATATTAGAATTTGTAGTTAACACCTAACTTGATACGCCATGAAGAACGCTCAGCATCAAATGTTGTAGGCGCTTCGTCTTCATACCCTTCGCTGTATACATACTGATTAGTTGCTTGGTCATATTCAACACCTACTAAATCACGGTTGTTGAAGAAATCAGTTCTGTAAACCTTACCTGCACTACTATCAATTAGGTTAAGTAGGTTCTTAACTGAGAAATATACAGAGCCTTTGTGACCTTCCATAAATCCAGGGATTTCTTGAGTGAATTTAAAGTCTAAACGCGTTGTCCAAGGACCCGTAACTGTGTTTCTATCAACGATGTTGCCAGCGTGACCGCCTAAACCATTTTCGTCAATTAATGCTTTTAATTGCTCATAGCTATAGCCGTCAGCATATCTTACTTTAGTATCATCAGCACCTGTTGGGATATAAGCTAGGAATTCACCGTCGTCGAAGTTATTTTGGCCACCAAAAGTGTCAAATCCATTATCAAAGATCCAGCTGTAAGGTCTGCCTGAGCTACGCTCACCTTGTAATGAGAAAGTAGACTTATAACCAGCAAACAATTCAGTAGAGTATGATACATTTAGCTTGAAGCTATGTTCAATTTCGTAGCGGCTGCGGCCAACAACAGGGTTGTTTCTATCAGCTGTGTTGTACTTTTCATAGTTTGAGTTAGCCGTTGAAGAAGTACCACCTACTAAAGATGACGCGTCTTGGTTTGCATAAGAGGTATTTACATAAAAGCCGTTTTCAAATGCTTTTGATAGGCTTAATGTAAATGTCTTACGCGTACCACCATCGCCATTTGTCAACATGATATCAGCACGGTCACGCTCTCCAGTACCGACATAAATATTACGACCATCTGGACCTACGACAACTTCTTGTGTCTGACGATACAGTTCGTACCAGCGAACGGCATCTTGTTCTTCAACATACATGAAGCTTGCTTCAAAATCCCAGTTATTGCCTAGGCCAATGCTTGAGAAGTCTGCAGAGTAGTTAGCTGTAATGCCATATCTCCACTCTGATGGTAGATCGAAGTTAGGGTCGATAAGGTTTACGTCGCCGTTGCCCGGCTCAAGAGTTGCGCCAGCTGGTGGTTGAGTGAAGTTAGGGTTTTCTAAATCTACACCGTCAGTATTAGCACGTACGTTGATTTGACCATCGTTTGAATAAGAGTTAGAGATCCAAACATTTGGGGTACCACCGTAGTAGCGACCCACACCACCACTGATTGTAAGGTCGTCAGCCGCAGTCCAGTTAAAGCCTAAACGAGGAAGGACGATGTCTTTTCCATCTAAGCTGTTGGTGTTTGAGAAACCGTACAAACCGGTGAAAGTGCTGTTTTCACGGATTAAACCTGATGTTGAAATGCGCTCATAACGAACACCTGCATTAATCCATAGGTCATCTTGGATATCCCAGCGGTCTTCAACAAACATATGTAGGTTTTGCACTTCGAAATCAGCAGCAGCATCATTCGGGTTACCTGTATGTGCGTTTGAATAAGAAACGCGACTCGCTTTACCTGCTTTAAAGTCTTCCAAAGAGTCGAACGTCCAGTCACCACGTGAGAATGGTACAAACTGGTTAAATACGTCAATCTTTTCAACACCAATACCAAAGCTTAGTGTGTGGTAATCAAATAGGTACTCACCTTCAACATCAATTGTCGTTGTCGTGTTTTCAAGCTGGTTAGCGTGACGGAATGGATCTGTACCGAAATATAATCTATTGTCGTCAAAGTCTATACGCACTTGGCCAACTTTTGCATCATTAAGTGCATCAGAGAAAGGTGCTTGATTAGTCTTAGTATCTTTATATGAGACTTTTACCTGAGTTGAAAACTCATCAGTCCAATCTGAATAGAACTGAGCAGCATAAGACGTAATTTCGCCTTTTTTATCGTACCAGTTACTTAATAAAGAGAAACGATCATCACGTGTATTTTGCGGCGTGATTGAGTTATCTGTTGAGTCTTGGTAAGTGAACGCTGCACGGTGATAGTCGTTGATATTCCAATCAAGTTTTAACAATAATTTCTCACTATCATTGTCTAAACCGTTTGGTGCATCACCAGTATTAACGCCATATTTGCTGCTAGCGACACTTTGCACATCTGAGATGTCAGCATTAGATAGCCAAGTGACTTCGTTTGCTGCACCAGAACCTTGCACGCCCCATTCAGTTACAAATGGTGTTGTTGATTCTTCGTAAGCAACGAAGAAGAAAAGCTCATCTTCGATGATTTTACCACCAAGCGCTGCACCAAATGTTTTGCGCTCATACTGTAAATCTACATCTGTGCCGTCTTCACGTTTTGGCGTACCGGCTAATGAATCATCTTCGTACTCATAGAAGAATTCACCAGAAAGCTCGTTAGTACCAGACTTTGTTACTGCGTTAACTGATGCCCCTGTAAAACCAGACGCTTTTGCGTTAAATGGTGTGATATCAACAGAAACTTGGTCAATAGCTAGAAGAGAAATAGGAGAACCATTTGTTGGGTAACCATTGTCGTTTAGACCAAAGTCATCATTTTGTTTAACACCGTCAATCGAGATGCTGTTAAAGCGAGGGTTTACACCAGCAACTGACATTTCGCCGCGTGAATCATCAGAGATGTTCACAAGAGGGTTTTGACGAACAATGTCTTTTAGGTCACGGTCAAATGAAGGTGCACGTTCAATATCAGCCGCGCCGTAAACACTGCCGATAGTGTCTTTAGATGCGTTGATGATTGAGTGACGAGAAGAGCCTGTGATTGTGATTGTTTCAACATCAGAGTTAAGTGCAATATCTAAAGCAGATGTCTTACCTAGGGTAAGGAATAAATCTGTTAGCGTTTTATCTCTGTGCTTTTGAGAGTCGATCACGACAGTGTAAGGACCACCTACGCGCAAACCAGACGCATTGAACACACCACTATCATTAGGAGAAAAAGTTTTCTTTGAACCTGTAGGCTCGTGAATGATGGTGATTACAGACGAAGTATCAGGGTTTCCTTGAGGGCCTACGACCGTACCTTTGATAGTTGCTGTTAAAGAGTTCGCGCTAGCAGCACCACTAGCACCAAGGCCAGCGATTACCGCTAGAGAAAGTGCCGTTTTGCGTAGTTGCGTTTTCATTATGTTGTTTCCCGTGTTATTAGGTTTATCAGTTAGTTTAAATATCATTTTTCAAAACTTTTATTTATAGCAAGCGCATTAATTAAAGGCTTTGAGTTAGTGTCAAAAATTTGGTTTAGTATTCCTGCCAGTCTATAACCACCTTGTTGTAGGCGCAGTTTAATAGTAGGCGTATGCTTATATATATAACCCCAACTTATTTCAGTTTCATTGCTTTGATATATTTTCTCTGCAATTTCGTTTGATTCTAATAACCAATCAGAAGGGGCGCTGTTTAAATAATCAGCAATAAGTTGTTTGTTCGAGGTTGTTACTGAGCGAGTAAATTCTGTGTATGATAACTTTTGGTGCTCCACTAACTCCGTGTCGAAAACTTTATGAAGGTTAGTAGACTTTCCAAAAAATTCTACTTCGATTTTATTGCCACCAAGATCAGCTGCTCTTCCTGCATGAAATGGCTGATGTGCATCCCCAACTAAGTGGACGAGGAACTTTAAAGCGAATTGCTTGTCTTCTGTATTAGAAGGCGTTATTGAGTACATTAATTGAGTAGTTGATACCATCAAGAATGTGCTTTACTTGGTGTTTATGTTCTATAGATGGATTGTTGTGATGGTGCATTTTCGAAGCGTCATTAATATTGATGTAATGCCATTTAGCAGACTGTTTACGCCAAAAGGCATCTGAGCTTGAACGCATTTCGTCTGGCCATGTAGATACTTCTGCTAATGAATCATCACCTAGTAGCATTTGCACATGAGAGTTTGCAGTCGGAGTGAGGTTAATTTGAGCGAGCTCACCTATTACTCTGTGCCCGTTTTGACCCCAGGCAATGGCAGAGCTGCTTACTAGGCATGTTCCCAGTACTAAAACTTGAATTGAACTTCTAAACATCACTCGCTCGACTAAATGTAAATCAAAAAATTACCGTGAATTCCAATGAGGTCAATTGTCCGGTTTTTTTAGGAAAAAAAAAGGAGTCAATAGAATTCATAATTTCTTATTAATAAAGTATTAAAATCAAAGGTTTACTTTTTATTGGTAAATTTACCTGTTGCAATAAGTAATTAAAGTTGATCTAATAAGCATGTAGGAAATAAAAGAATCTAATTGATGTGAATTACAATCTCAAATTAAGCAATAATACAACCATTGTTACAGTTTTGTTTCTGTCCATTTTGGCCTGCTTTTTTCTTGCAAAGCAGTTAAATAGTGCGACTTCGGTCGTATTACCTAACCTTCTAGAGAAGCACGTGCAATGTAAAACTCGCTCTGTGTCTAATACTCAATCGTTTAATGTGCATGTACCAGTTAAAAAGTTAGCTGATGAACTTGCACCAAAACTGTGTGCTGACCCTGTGCTTGCCAAGCAATATGGGTTAGTAAATGTATATTGGAGTGGTAATTTAGCTGAGCAAATTGATTTTATTGCCAAAGGGCTTGCTGATTTGACTTTGTCAAAAGACAACGTGATGAAGGCATTGATGGCTGAATCAACGTACAGTTACCGTGCTGTGATTGGCTACCCTGAATATACCGCGTTTTTTATTTCGAATAGAGAAAAGCCAAAACTTGAAAAAGCTTATTTCTTGGACAAAAAAATTGGTTTACTCGATTACCCCACAAGTAGATCAGGTCATATTTTGCCTAAACAAACATTTAAGCTGCTCGACATAGATATTGATGCACTCGATATTCAATATGTGACGTCCCATAAAACGCTAAGAGAAAAGCTTTCCTCTGGAGAGCTGGATATCATTGCAACTTATTGGAATGAAGATGATGAAGCATATTTTTCTAAGAATTATATTACTCCAACGGGCAGCAATATTAGTGGCAGTAAATGGTATTTAAAAATGCTGAATGACAACACAGAGCTTGCGTGTTCATTGCAGCGCCTGTTGAATCAAATCGTTCAAGATTCGGGTTCAAGCTATTTTGATAGTGTCAAACAGTATTGGCAATGTCGCGCTTTTCCTTATGAGTTTTTAGGAGAACGGCCATGAAAAAGCTAAAGAAGTTGGCAACGTTTACGTCATATTTAATATTCTTTTCAGCTATTTTTGTTTTGATGTCAAAATCGACGATTGAAGATGTGATTTATCATGAGCAGCAACAGGTAAAATTGAGGGTCTCACTAGATAAATACAGATTGCCACTAGCAGATCCTATGTTGAATTATTCTGGCGATCCTGAGGCGCTTAAAAGCTACATTGAAGGTATAAACGTCAGCTTGCAGGAACAAAATAGCCGAATTAAATTATTGGCGATTTCAAATTCGCCTATTTTACCTTCTGAAGGGGAGAGCGTTGAGCAATTGAATTCTCCTGGAAATCGAACATACATATTATTAAAAATCAATGAAGAGCATAATAACTTCTTACTTATTTTTCCTTTGGTATTTGCAATCCTTAACTTTGCATTGCTAAAGAATATAACGAGAACAAAGCGTAAAGCACAGACTCGCCCAGAGAAAAAGAATACACCACCAAAGAAAACCGCGTTGCAAATTGATTTATACTCTAAAACCTTGCAATTAACCTCAGACAAGGAAGTAAAAGTTCAGTTGGCAAATAAGCCATTATGCTTTTACTTAGCCTTACTTGAATATTGTAAATCGTATCCGGATGCATCACTAAATCAGAATAAAGAATTGCCTGATGAGTTACTCGACATGGCAGATAAATATTTCCATCGTTTAGTTGCATTGGGACACACAATTAGAAAACGCCCAAACTTTTCAAATAGCTTAGAAAAAACATTAAGTGAAATTCGTGCATCTTTAGATGAGTTATTGCTAAGCTCACCAGACTTAAAATTAAAGTACTATCCACCAAAAGCACATGGTGAGGGATCACGTTCTAAGCTGCATAGCTACGCTTTGACGCAAATACAAGAGGGCGATATTGAAATTATAGGCAAGTAACAAAGGCTTAAGCATGTAGGTTTTGTACTACATGCTTAAATTATTTTGATATAGTTTTAAAGATTTTCGACTTTTATTGGTGAGTGTTTTTCAATATACGCACGAAGTACTTGTGCATCAGTACTGTCAGTAATTTGAAAGTTTTTCTTTTCCGTTAAAGTAGGGTATCCGTCGCCGCCGGCTGCATTATAGCTATTGATACTCATTCTATATGTCCCATTTATATCAAACTTTTTACCATTGATTGAGTGTATTACAACCTTAGTATTTTCAATTTCAAAGTCAATTTTGTGGTGTTGCAGATAAGCACCAGCATCAGGTGGGAAGCTACCAACTATGGCTAGGTACTCTAATAACTCAGGGCCTTGCCAATCTATGTAGGCGATACGATTTTTAAATGGGTGAACTGTTAAAATATCTTTATAATTGACGTCGCCTGCTTTAATACTTGCACGAATACCTCCGCCACTGATAATGCCGAAATCGGCGCCAACTGCTTCTGCCTGAGCGTTGATTATCAAGTCAGCAAGTTTACTTTGTTCAAATCGAACAATGTCCCTGCGACCATCTAAGAAAGCATCGATGTTGCCTACTGCGCCAGAGAGTTTTTCTGAGCCTTTTTGCTGATACGGTAAAAGGAATTCGTAGAGCGCTTGATCTTTTGAGATTTCGGTCGTGATGAAGTTGCCTTTTACGTCTTTTAAATTTACAGGCACAAGCTCGTAACTTAATAACGTCTTGTTACCTTTTTCTATTTTAAAGACGGCTTTACCGACGTATTTCCCCCACTCATGTGCTTGCATGATCCAAGTACCATTTTGTTGATCTGGCCAGCAAGCTTTACCAGGAGAGAAGGTAGCATCTGGATTACCATCTTTATCAACACATACAGGCTCTTGAGAATGCCCGCCAATGATCATGTCGAGCGTATTTGGTTTAAGACTTCTGGCAAGCGTGACATCTCCAGTGGCATTAATTCCGTGCTTTGCGTCATGATAGTGACCCATATGAGTAACGGCAAGAACGACATCTGGCTTATATTTATCTTTAATTTTATCAGCTAATGGCTGTGTTGCCGCAGCAGGCGTAATAAAGTTTAGGTGACCAATGTATTCTGGGTTTGCAATTTTTGCTGTGTCGACAGTTGTTAAGCCGATAACAGCTATTTTTAGCCCACTCTTTTCAATGATGGCATAGCTTTGATAAGCAGGTTGATTAGTGTTTTTATCGATAATATTTGCTGACAATATTGGAAAGTTAGACCAAACGATTTGCTTATCTAGTACGCTTAATGGATTGTCAAATTCGTGATTACCAATCGCCATGGCGTCGTAACCAATAATGCTCATACCTTTGAAGTCAGGCTCTGCAACTTGGAGGTCCGACTCTGGTACACCGGTGTTAATGTCACCACCTGACAAAAGAATCACACTATGGCCTTTTGATTCTGCATCATCACGGAGCTTATCAATAAGCGTTTTGCGTGCTGCCATGCCGTATTCGCCATTTTCATTGTGCCAAAAGCGTCCATGATTATCATTGGTGTGTAAAACGGTGAGATACTGCGTATTTGCCTTGGTTTCGATTAGCTGGCAAGCAGTTAAAAAAGAGAGTAAAAACAAAGAAATAATTATGCGCATAAATTATTTTTAAAATCTGAACTTATTTATGCGCGTAGTTTAAAGCAATTACACGAAAATGACATTACAAAGTTGGTGAATTGGAGTGATTACGAGAGCTCATCACAGCCTCTTCTCGTCTATTCAATTCACACTTGGCGTATTCTTGCTTTTGATGGTTAGTTTCGACCATCCAGTTTAAAAAGCATGCTGGTAATTTACTGTATGGTTCCCCTGCATGTATACCAAAGTCGCAAATTTGCTCTTCAATCATAATTTAGCCCCTGTTATTTTTATACTACTTGCCCTGTATCGTCAGCTTACTTACTGTGCGGTTTTAGGCAGTTTAGAGCGTTTTTGAATCAAAAAAAACACTTTTGATCATAAAATTTAACCTTTTTGTCCATTTTTAAAACTAAATCAGTGGGCAATGGGATTAAAAACTGAGGATACGCGTGTTATTTATTGGGTCTTATCTATGTTTAACAAACAGTTACACTTTTTCTGAGCTTGTACTTGTGCGTATGCGACTTTAATATCAGTATATGAATAATTGTTTAATGTAGTATGCAGTGTCGTTTAGGACTAAATGCATACTCTGAATGGAAAGTATATGAAAAAATTATTGGCTTTGGGTGCTATATCTCTCGGTATTTTAACAGCTTGCTCCTCTACGACTCCTAGTAATTCTAGTAGTCAACTTATTGCAGATAATTTAATTGTGAGTCCTAATGATGATAGGGCATACAAAATACTGACTCTTGATAATGGCATTGATGTGGTACTTGTGTCAGATCCCAGTGCTGAGAAGTCTGCCGCCGCATTGAGTGTTGGTATTGGTTTATTGCACGACCCTATGACACAACAGGGTATGGCGCACTACTTGGAACATATGTTGTTTTTAGGGACGGAAAAGTATCCTGATCCAGAGGAGTATGCGGCATTTGTACAAAAAAATGGCGGGTCTCACAACGCCTATACTTGGTTAGATGTTACCAACTATATGGTTAAAATAAACAATGATGCTTTTGATGAAGCGCTGGATAGATTCTCTGATTTTTTTAAGTCAGCAAAACTCTATCCGGAATATACTGAGAAAGAAAAGAATGCAGTAAATGCCGAGTGGTCAATGCGTCGAGAAATGGACTTTTTTGGTCAGTTTAAACTTGCTAGAGATTTATTGGGGGAGCACCCTGCAAACCGTTTCTTAATTGGTAATTTGGAAACACTAGGCGATAAAGAAAACAGCAATTTACACGAAGAAACAGTCGCCTTTTATAACAAGTACTACTCTTCAAATATCATGAAATTAGCCATGGTATCAAATATGCCGCTTGCTGAGATGGAACAAAAAGCAAGAGCGCATTTTAGTGGGATAGAAAACAAGCAGATCCCTGAGCCCGTTGTGACAACCAAATTAGATTTTGACCAAATCGGATCAAAGCGTATTCATTACAGACCGAATAAAGATGTTAAGTCACTTAACGTAGAATTTATTATTGAAAATAATATGTCTGACTTTGCAGTTAAACCAAATTACTTTGTGAGTTATTTACTGAGTAATGAAATGCAAGGCAGCCCTGCGCAGGTTCTTAAAGATAAAGGTTTGATAGCTTCTTTGACTGCAAATGCTTCAGCCAATCACTACGGAAACTATGGCGTACTCAATGTTGAAATTGAACTAACAGATCAGGGTATGGATCAACGTGAGGTTATTGTTGCGACCGTAATGCAGTATATAAACTTGATTAAAGAGCAGGGTATTGATAGCAAATATTTCGAAGAAATCAAAACATCTCTCGACAATCAGTTTAGATTTTTAGAAAAAAGAGATGAATTCTCTTATGTCAGCACGCTCGCCGCGAATATGCAGGATTACCCACTCACGCATGCTGTTAATGCGAACTATCATTTTGCCAAGTTTGATCGCCAAGCGGTAAAACAGGTTTTGGACCAGCTTACTCCTCAGTCTATGCGAGTATGGTACATCAGCAAGAATGAACCTGTAGATAGTAAATTGCATTTTTATGATGGTGAATACAAAGTTGAAGCTATTTCTGAAAGTGAAGTGGCATCATGGTCTCAGCCAAGTGAATTTGCCCTCAGTTTACCGAGTGTAAATCGACTATTGCCAGAGAATTTTGATTTGAAAACGGCCGCGACTAACAATGTAGAGCAAGTCTATGATGGCGACAGAGTTCAAGCTTGGCTTAAATCAAGTGAGCGTTTTGCAGAGCAACCTAAAGGCAACATTGAAATTTTCTTAAATAGCGAGCTGCCAATCAATGATATCGCTGCGCGTGTATCTGCCAGTATTTGGGTAGATCTTTATGAAATTGAAAAAGCGAAATTAATAACCGAAGCTCAGGTAGCTGGCATGGGGCTCAATCTGAGAAACTCAAATGGCCTTGTTTTATCTTTATCTGGTTTTACTGATAAACAGCTGAAGTTACTTGATGAGGCTCTGAAGGGTTTTGCGGTCACACCAACTCAAAAACAGCTTGATCAAGCGATTGACAGGTATGTAAGAGCAGTGAAAAACAAAGGCAAGCAGATACCGTATTACCAAGCTTTTGATGCCTATAGGCAATTAACCCGTGAGGGCAGTTTTGATGCCGAAGAACTTATTGATGCAGCCAAAGGGATCACGATAGAGAGTTTTAAACAGGCGCAGTTAGATTTGTTTGAAAACAATTTAGTGCGCGTGTTTGGTTATGGTAATTATAATAAGGCCGATATTGAAAAGGTTGTTTCGCGTCTTGAACATAGTTTTGGTAAACAGGCTGAACAAACTCAGTACGTTAGAGCCGGCTTTTGGCAACCTAAGTTAAATGAGTATGTCGTATTACAAAAAGATGTCGACGTAGCGGATGTTGCGGTAGTTGATGTGTCTGTCCACCCAGTAAAAGGGTATGCGCAAAAGGCGACTGCTTTGATCTTGAAGAACCACTTAAGGCAAAAAGCGTTTAATACTCTGCGTACAGAAGAGCAACTTGCATATGCTGTGGGCGCTTTTTCAACCAGTATTGATGAATATTCTGCAATCGGTTTGTTTATTCAAACACCAGTTAAAGGTCCGCAAGAAATGCAATCCCGCTTTGATGCTTTCAAACTTGAGTACTCAGAAGAGTTACAAAAGTTAACTGACGAAGAGTTTGCGCAAATTAAAGCGTCCACATTGGCGAATTTAAAAGAAGAGCCCAAAAACCTTGCTGATGAAGCAGAGCCTTTCTTTACTGATTGGTACAAAAATACGCTATCTTTCGATTCACAAGCGCGCTTAATTCAGGCAGCTGAAGAAGTGACTAAAGATGACATTAAGCAATATTTTGAAAAGACGATTATGAATGAAAGTGCACCGCGCTTAAATGTTCAGTTGAGAGGCAGTAAATTCAAGGAACATGCATTCGCTGATTTGCCTAACCAAACAAAGATAAACTCGATGAAAGAGCTATACAAAAAGGTAAAATATAAATAGATTTACAATATACATTGTATGTACATGTTTATATTATCTTAAAGGCAATGTCTAACCCCATTGCCTTTTTAATATAATAACAGTTGGTAGATATGCATAATAAATTAGTCGCGCAAACACATAGGTGTGAAGTCAGACATGCAAACTTTGATGACGCTGATTTTATTATAAAGCTCCTTAATCAAAAGAGCTTTATAGATAATATTGGTGATAAACAGGTTAGAGATCGTAAAAGTGCGTATGATTATATTAAGCGTTCTTTTCAAATGCAGTATCAAGCCCAAAGTTTTGCCCCTTATATTGTATGCTTGAAGACAGGGTTACAGATAGGTATCGCAGGGTTTTATCAAAGATCTTATTTACAAGGGCCAGATTTGGGTTATGCATTTTTAGACGAGTATACTGGGCAAGGGTTTGCATCTGAGGCTTGTAACAGCCTTATCTGTATGGCTAAAAACAATATGCAGCTGAGTAAGTTACACGCAATTACGGTTATCAGTAATTTGAAAAGCCAAAAATTGTTGCTAAGCCTTGGTTTTAAGCTGAGTGGCGAAATAAACTGTCAGGTTGGTAAAATAGACAGGCTATTCACTTATAAATTTATTTGAGATGAGTCGATAAGGCTTCTTGATGAATTGTATCAATAAGTTTTATCCAGTTCTGTTGATGAGCGGACACCAAAGCTTCAAACCCATCTTTACTTAGTTGACTGTTCAATGTAAATCTTTGAGTTTGAATAAGCTTAAGCTCACCTTGTTCCTGCTTATATAAATACCAATTTCCACTTAATAAAGCACCTTTATTATAATGGCCCGCGAATTCATTCAACACTAATTTAAGTGAGAATAAAGGTTTTTCAACATCTCCTGCGAGTGCTCTGGGCACGACAGTAAACCCTAATGTGTGGAAATAGCTTTGTGTTAACTGTGTCAGCATGTTTTTAGGGTGCTCTGCCCAAAAGTGAAAGCGTGCGATATTAACAGTATTTGGTTTAGTGTATTGGACAAAGGCCTGCTGGTTTGATACGCCAATAATGGACACATCTTCTAAGTAAAGGTGACCTGTTGTTGTTTTCTGCGTCGCAGATACTTGCAAATTTTGATCTGAAAATTTGTAGTACTTATGCGTATTTTGATTGCTGCTACAACCTATCAATAGTAATGAGATTAAACCAAGATAAATTGGGAGTTTCATCATCGTTTCCTTGGCGTTGGGTCTTCAGATGCGTCTTTGTCAAAAATTAGCATGTTTGGTTGCTCGTTGAGGCCCTTGGTGACGGGCTTTAGTGTGTTTGACAAGCTTTCAAGTTCACTGAGCGTATCTGTCAGTTGCTCCATAACACCTGAGCCTTGTTGGTAAGTTGATAGTGTTTTTTCAAATTGCTTCAAGCTTGAAGTTAATTGGGTCAACGTGCCTTGTAATTGGGTTAGGTTCTTATCCACTTTTTCCGGTACTTTTTTGTTGTTTAAATTTTCAATTAGTTGCTTTGTTTCACTGCCAAGCTGTTTGTAAGCAACCAAAGTTTTGTTTGCTTCGCTTAATGTATCGTCTAACGGTAATTTATTTAGCTTGTTAAGCAACGCGATAACTTGCTCTGAAAGCGCCGTAAACCCGCTTGGTACACTTGGTAAAACTGGGTACACAGAGTGTTTTGCAATGGTTTCAGGTTTTGCTGCGCTGTAGAAGTCTAACTCTATATATACCGCACCAGTTAACAAATTACCACTTTTTAATGAGGCCCTGAGTCCATTTCTAATCCATTTGTCAATATTACTTTGCCAATACATTTTAGCTTGTTCATCAACATCGTAGATCCTGCCATATTCGACTTTGATTAATACTGGGATTGAAGTGTTATCTTGTTGAAAGTACAAGGGTTGCCCATTGCGAACAATGTGTGCGGGGACCTGCTCAACCGTACCAATTCTCATCCCTCGGTACTCTACAGGTGCGCCAGGTTTTAGTCCCTTGATAGATTGTTCAAACTCAACGAGGTATAAATCAAACAAGTCAAATCGTCTTTCTAGCGCCACAGCAAAATTTTTATGTAGCTTATATTGTGTGTTTTGCTCTGCAAGTCCATCCGCCGAGGTATTAGGCGGATAATCAACAGAAATCCCCCCTTTAATTAACTTTGACAGCGAACCTGTAGATACTCTTATGCCCTCAGTAGACAAATCAACCTCTACGCCAGAGTTCACCCAGAATATAGCATTCTTTGATATCAATTCGTTATATGGAGAATTGATGAAAATACCATAATCCATCTCTAAGGTTTTCTCATTAAAACTTGCTGTCTCAACTTGACCGATTTTATAATTTCTGAAGAAGATGCCTGTTCCAACGTCCAAGACTTCTGCGTTAGCTGCCTTTAAGCTATACCTCAAGCCCTCGATATCAGGAGCAATCAAGGCAGGTTGATTTTGCATGGTAAATAAAGAAGCTTGCTCGTTACTTTCACCCGGCAAAAGTTCGATGTATGCACCAGAGAGAAGCGTATTGAGGCCAGAAATACCCGATTCATCGACACGAGGCTTCACTGTCCAAAACTTAGCATCCTTAGTTAACAGTGTGTCGTAATCTTTAAAAATTCGTATTGTGGCAATTACAGCATTTTGCTCTATTTGTAGTTTTAGAGATTCGACTAACCCAACTTGAACGCTTCTGACTTTAATTTCGGTTTTACCCGCGATGATGCCATCAGCGTTATCCATTTTTAAGAAAATGGTGTGCCCTTTATTTGCTTGATGTTGATATAACATCCAGCCTGTGATCACAATTGCGATAATAGGCACTATCCAAATAACAGAAAACTTTGGTTTTGACTCGATATAAGCTTGCTCATTCATTTTTATTTAAATTATCCCAAAGTAGTCGAGGGTCGAAATGGTTCACGGATATAATTTGGCATAATACCATAGCTGTGAAAAACACAATACCTGATTGAGGTTCAACACTTAAAACAGTGCCAAGCTGTACAAGTGAGACTAATAATATTACAACAAAAACATCAATCATCGACCATTTACCCATAAACTCTAGTGCTCTGTACAGTTTGCTCGCGAGCTTTGGTTTAGTGCAACGCTTTACTTGGTAAATTAAGTAAAAGAGAGCAACCCCTTTAATGATAGGAATACAAATGCTCGCCACAAAAATGAGAATGGCAACAGGGTAGGAACCTGCATGCCACATAACTTCAACACCGCTATAGATTGTAGCTTTGGTGTGAAGTCCCAAATTAATCGTATCCATAATAGGTAGGGAAAGCGCGGGGATTAGCAGCACCATCGCAGTGATCATCCAGGCGGCACTTTTCTCTAACGAATTTGATTTGCGAAATTTAAGCTTCGTAGTACATCTTGGGCAGCGAGTTTCTTTACTTAGTTGCCCACAGACGTGGCATTTTTTCAATGATTGCTGAAGTGCTCGTGGGGCACAGGTCTTTTCGTCTGGGCAATAAGTGACTTGTTCTCTTTCCCACAATTGCTCTTTATTGAGTAACGAGAGTGTTTCTATAAAACACAAAACAAATAAAATATAAGACCAAAACCCGAGACCAACTTCTATTTCTGCAAATTCCGTCAGTTTAAATGCACTTATAAGCACTGCAACCAAAAATATATCAGCTAAGTTTAGCGGTTTGAGCAACATCAGTGCCCTGACAATTATGCGGGCATTGCCCGGGTTAAGGTGACGCCAAAATGGGGAGTGCGCCAACATAATGAGTACCAGTGCAGCCAAGGGCATTAATAAGATGGTGAATGCAAGTAAGCCAGCAAGTAGTGCGCTAAAATTAGTTGCGAGCAATGATATTGCTTCAATTAAACTAATTGATTGTTTTAAACCATGCTGAGCATACGAAATAAAGTGGGGGTGTAAACTAACTAAAAGAAATAATATTGAAGATAAACCAAATGCATTAATGCTTTGATTATAGTCAATTTTACAGTTGGCTAAAGTGTTACCGCAGTGCGGACATATGGCTCGTTGGTGCTTGTCCATGTGTGCGATAGACACTAAATAATCACAATGTTGGCAAGCAGTTATCACAATTAGAAACACAATAAAATATATCTATACTCTATTGTGTTCCAGCAATTCAATAATATCAACCATCAAATACAGCAACTGTTTGTCGGCTTAATGCGATTAGGTCGCCAGCTTTTGAGAAAATTTTGGCGTCTTCGATGCCATAGCCATTGTTAACTTGATGCGTGATTGCTTCATAGCCCACCCAATCATGTTTACTAACCTCTAAAGGTTGGAGAAATTCTATATACCAAGATACTGTGCTAGCAGGTGAAGGTCTATCACATAGTTGAAGAAGCGTCGGTGGCCATGCGTCTGCTAATGCTAGAATATATAATTCAAGTGCTGTTTTTTGAGGCATTTGTTTGAACTTCATCCAACCATGAAGTTCGGTAGAGTCAGCACCACTAAAAGGCATAGCACCCGCTTGAATATTTAAATCTACATGTTGAATAAAAGCCGGAAATATACCCTCTACATATTGAATTGTGTTTTCATTATTTATATCTGTATTAAGAATCGTAGGTTTGATTTGTGATTCAACTTTGATATTTGACATGCGCTGCTTAGCAAAACTTGCCAACGATACTAGGCATACCGAGTCACGTTGTTCTATCCGCGATTCTAGCTGGGTGACGTTTTTACCCTGCCTCAATATAGTTGTATTGATGGTGAAAGGTTCAGAGGCAATTAAAGGGGCGACGAAATTACAGCTGAACGAAAGTAGCTTTCGGTCTTGGTCATTTAGCTGAGTATACATATGTTTTAGCATTAGCGCGGCACTTAGCCCACCAAAAACGGTTCGACCTTGGCTCCATGTGTTTGGCACACTGAGGTGGCAGGGGTGCTCACTGAGCTCGATAGATGAAATGATAGCTTCGAAATTCATAGTAAATCCATGTCTCGTTATTTTTGTTTAGAATATATACTCTAAACGAATAAATACAGATTTTTTGTCTGCTTTTTGCTCTGTTCATCCTAAAAATAAAAAAAATTGAAAAAAAATGAAATTTTTTTCTTGTTTAAGGTTGAATTAGAATTTGCCGCCCCTATCTATCAAGTCATCTAACAGAACAACGAATTTTTTGAGGTCGGAGAAGATTCACATGGGTAAAATTATTGGAATCGATTTAGGTACTACTAACTCTTGTGTAGCAGTATTAGATGGTGAGAACACGCGCGTTATCGAAAACGCTGAAGGCGATCGTACAACCCCGTCGATTATTGCATTTACAGAAGAAGGCGAAACGCTAGTAGGTCAACCGGCAAAGCGTCAGGCAGTTACTAACCCTACAAACACGCTATATGCAATCAAGCGACTAATTGGTCGTCGCTTTGAAGATGAAGAAGTACAACGTGACATCAGCATCATGCCTTTCAACATTGTTAAAGCTGACAATGGCGACGCATGGGTTGAGGTTCGCGGCGAAAAGCGCGCAGCGCCACAGATTTCTGCTGAAGTTCTTAAGAAAATGAAGAAGACTGCAGAAGATTATTTAGGTGAAGAAGTAACAGAAGCTGTTATCACAGTGCCTGCATACTTCAACGATTCACAGCGTCAAGCTACTAAAGATGCTGGCCGTATTGCGGGTCTTGATGTTAAGCGTATCATCAACGAGCCAACTGCTGCTGCACTAGCTTACGGTATGGATAAAAAGCAAGGCGACAATGTTGTTGCAGTATACGACCTTGGTGGTGGTACATTTGATATCTCAATCATCGAGATTGACGAAGTAGACGGTGAGCACACGTTTGAAGTACTTGCAACAAATGGTGACACGCACCTTGGTGGTGAAGATTTTGATAATCGTGTTATCAACTATCTTGTTGAAGAGTTTAAGAAAGAGCAGGGCATCGACCTTAAAGTTGACCCGCTTGCAATGCAGCGTGTTAAAGAAGCTGCTGAAAAGGCTAAGATTGAGCTTTCATCTGCACAGCAAACTGAAGTTAACCTTCCTTACGTGACAGCAGATGCAACTGGTCCTAAGCACATGAACGTTAAACTAACGCGTGCGAAGCTTGAATCACTAGTTGAAGACTTAGTCACTCAGTCTATCGAGCCGCTTAAGCGTGCACTAGCAGATGCAGATCTTTCTGTAAGCGACGTTAATGACATCATCCTTGTTGGTGGTCAAACACGTATGCCACTAGTTCCGTCAAAAGTTGCTGAGTTCTTCGGTAAAGAAGCGCGTAAAGATGTAAACCCTGACGAAGCAGTTGCACTTGGTGCGGCGGTTCAAGGTGGCGTTCTTTCTGGCGACGTAAAAGACGTTCTTCTACTTGACGTTATCCCACTATCTCTAGGTATCGAGACTATGGGTCAAGTAATGACTGCGCTAATCGAGAAAAACACGACTATTCCAACGAAGAAGTCACAGGTATTCTCGACAGCTGAAGATAACCAGTCAGCAGTAACAATTCACGTTTTACAAGGTGAGCGTAAGCGCTCAACTGATAACAAGTCTCTTGGTCAGTTTAACCTTGAAGGTATTCGCCCAGCGCAACGTGGTGCACCGCAAATCGAAGTTACTTTTGACGTTGATGCTGACGGTATCTTACACGTATCTGCTAAAGATAAAGATACTGGTAAAGAGCAAAAGATCACTATCCAAGCTTCTTCAGGTCTAAGCGATGATGAAGTAGAGAAAATGGTACGTGATGCTGAAGCAAACGCTGAAGAAGATAAGAAGTTCGAAGAGTTAGTGGGTGCACGTAACCAAGCTGACGCTTTAGTCCATGCTACTCGCAAGCAAGTTGAAGAAGCAGGTGATGCACTTCCAGCTGAAGACAAGACTGCAATTGAAGGCGCTTTAACTGAGCTTGAAGCAGCTATCAAAGGCGACAGCAAAGAAGACATCGATGCAAAAACTCAAGTACTTGCAGAGAAATCTCAAAAGCTAATGGAAATCGCTCAAGCAAATGCACAAGCACAGCAAGCAGGCCCTGGTGCTGATGCAGGCGCACAACAAGGTTCTGCGAAAGCAGACGACGATGTTGTTGATGCTGAGTTTGAAGAAGTTAAAGACAACAAGTAATTGTTGACTGTTAAGGGCGCGCGGCGACTTCGCTAGACGCGCCCTTCGTGTTTTTAAATTTTGGCTCACTACCGATATATTGGTCGGAGAGTTGTCTTGTAAGAGTAGTGTGATAACTATGTCCAAACGTGATTATTACGAAGTATTAGGTGTTTCAAAAGACGCCGGTGAACGTGATATTAAAAAGGCCTATAAGCGCCTAGCAATGAAGTATCACCCAGATCGTACTGCGGGTGATGAAGCTTTAGAAGCTAAGTTCAAAGAAGTAAAAGAAGCGTACGAGGTCCTAACGGATAGTCAGAAACGCCAGATGTATGATCAATACGGCCATGCAGCGTTTGAACAAAACGGTGGTGGAGGCCATGGCGGGTTCGGTGGCGGAGCCGACTTTGGCGATATCTTCGGGGACGTATTCGGTGATATTTTTGGTGGCGGCGGTGGTCGTCGTCAATCAAGACAGCAACGTGGTGCCGACCTTCGTTACAGCTTAGACTTAAGTTTAGAAGAAGCCGTAAAGGGCAAAGACGTTGAAATTAAAGTCCCTACATGGGTAAGTTGTAAACCATGTGATGGCAGTGGTGCAAAAGCTGGCTCAAAGCCAAAAACATGTTCTACCTGTCATGGTGCAGGTCAAGTGCAGATGCGCCAAGGCTTCTTTGCTGTTCAACAAACTTGTCCTACGTGTCAAGGTACTGGTCAAGTTATCTCAGATCCGTGTGACAGCTGTCATGGACAAGGTCGCGTAGAGAAAACTAAAACTCTATCAGTTAAAATACCAGCAGGTGTTGATACTGGTGACCGCATTCGACTTTCTGGTGAAGGTGAAGCGGGCATGCACGGCGCGCCAGCTGGTGACTTGTATGTTCAAGTAAGTGTTCGTGAACATCCGATTTTTGTTCGTGACGGTAACAATTTGTACTGTGAAGTACCAATTAGCTTCACAACCGCAGCGTTAGGCGGTGAGATTGAAGTACCAACACTTGATGGTAGAGCTAACCTGAAGATCCCTTCAGAAAGCCAAACTGGAAAGATGTTCCGTATGCGTGGCAAAGGCGTTAAGTCTGTTCGCAGTGGGTCTGTAGGCGACTTAATTTGCAAAGTTGTTATCGAGACGCCAGTGAACTTAAACGAGCGTCAAAAAGAGCTACTTAAAGAGCTTGAAGAAAGCATGAGTGGTGACACCAGTAAAAATCGTCCTAAAGCACAGGGCTTCTTTGATGGTGTGAAAAAGTTTTTTGATGACTTAACCAAATAATTGGTAATGAATTAAATCAAAACGGCGCCTTTGGCGCCGTTTTACTCTCAGTCTAATATTACGAGATAATCCATATCATCGTTGCACCGACACACTAAATCTGGTCGGTTTTCTCCTGAAATCAGTGTTCCAGAATTGCACCCTAATATTTCACACTTTTTATCACAAGCTAGCTTGTTTGCCCACGCATTATATTCGTTACTTAAAAACACCACTGCGGTTAGAGCAGTTAAAGTGATACAGACTATGCTTGAAAAACTTGCATACATACAACAATCTACACTAGGTAAAAATAATTAGGGCTTAACATCGATTGCCAATGAATACGCAATCACAACTCAGTCAGCTGATACATAATACTTTAGTCGACATTATCATAATGTCGAGCGTAATTTAGTATAATTTTGAGTGTGCTTAGTTATGTCGACTACTGACGGTTTTTTTCTGTCGTGCACAAGTAAAAAACTGTTCATATCTCGATATGATTTAACTTTTTAAATCACTAATAAATAAGGACTTATAATGACACCAGCTATAAACCTACTTAAAAAAAATAAAGTGAAATTCGATGTGTTAAAGTTTAAACATGATCCCAACACTCCCAACTATGCCCAAGAAGCTGCGACTAAACTGAAACTGGATGAGAAAAAAGTATTTAAAACTCTAGTGATTGATGTAGATGGGACATTATTCATCGGTGTTACCCCAGCTTCTCAGCAGGTAGATTTAAAGCTATTTGCAAAATCGGCCTCGGGTAAAAAAGCGCAAATGGCAGAAAAAAATCGTGCGCAAAGTGCAACTGGTTACCTACTTGGTGGGATAAGTCCTTTCGCTCACAAAAAAAATATCCCCGTGATTGTGCATAAAACTGCGCTAGATTATGATGAAATTTACGTCAGTGGTGGTCGGCGTGGGTTGGAAATTTCGATTTGCCCGCAATCACTTATGGCTATTACGCGCGCAAATTATGCAGTTTTTTGAGATATATAATTCTCCATATTAGTTTTATGTCTATTCATGCAAAAATAATATAAATTCAGCGTACACGTGTAAGCCATTAATTATCAGAAAGTTTTTCCTCAAAAAAGCAATTTACAGTAAAAAATTAGTTAATTATTTCATTTGAGCAATTGATCTAAATTGATTTTTATGCCGTAATGTAGGTATATCTATCTGGTCGGATGAGTTTATTATGAGTTTAAGAACACAACTAAGAAAAATTTTACCTAGCATTTCTGTTACCGAACAAGAAGCCCTGGACGCAGGAGATGTTTGGTTAGAAGGCTCTATCTATCAAGGAAAGCCAGATTTTTCAGCTTTACGCTCAGTAACAGAAGCAAAGCTATCGGCAGAAGAACAGGCATTTTTAGATGGCCCTGTGAATGAGTTGATGGCAATGATCGATGAAAACCATATTCAAAACTCAAAACACTTACCTGAGCACATTTTAGAATTTTTGAAAAAAGAGCGATTCTTTTCTCTTATCATTCCAAAGCAGTACGGTGGTTTAGAATTTAGCCCGTATGCAAACTCAACGATTGTTGGCACAATTGCTACAAAATCGTCGGCAGTGGCAGTGACTGTAATGGTGCCAAATTCATTGGGCCCTGGCGAATTATTACTTCACTATGGCACTGCTGAGCAGCAGGCGCATTATTTGCCTCGACTTGCTAATGGGCGTGATATTCCTTGTTTTGCGCTGACAAGCCCAGAGGCGGGTTCTGACGCTGGCGGTATTCCAGATCAAGGTATTGTCACCAAGGGGATGTTTGAAGGCAAAGAAGTACTTGGCCTAGAAGTTACATGGGATAAGCGATATATCACGCTTGCACCCATTGCGACTGTACTTGGCTTGGCATTTAAAGTATTCGATCCAAAAGGGTTGCTAGGTGGTAAAGAATCTTTAGGGATCACATGCGCGCTTATTCCTAAATCTCACCCGGGTGTCGAGCTGGGCAATCGCCACGATCCAATGGGTATTCGTTTTTACAATGGTACAACGCGCGGTAATAAGGTATTTATCCCAATGGACTTTATTATCGGCGGTCAAAAAAATATTGGTCGCGGTTGGCAAATGCTCGTGAGCTGTTTAGGTGCAGGCCGAGGCATTTCACTACCAGCTTTAGGCGTTTCAACGAGCCAAGTGGCACTAAAATCTGCATCTGAATATGCAGCAGTGCGCGAGCAATTTGGTCTAGCAATCGGTCAATTTGAAGGTATTCAAGAAAAGCTTGCTGATATCGCGGGTAAAGCGTATTTGCAAGAATCTATGCGAGTTTTAACAACTGAAGGTCTTGGCATGGGGTTGAAGCCGTCAGTTGTGACAGCGATTGCAAAGTATCATATGACAGAGCTTGGTCGAGATGTACTTGATTCAGCAATGGATATATTAGCTGGTAAAGCAATTCAAACTGGACCACAAAACACCTTGGCGAGCGGTTATGTAGCACAGCCGATAGCTATCACTGTAGAAGGTGCAAATATTCTAACACGTAACTTGATGATATTTGGTCAAGGTGTGATGCGTTGCCACCCTTACTTGCAATCTATGGTTGAGTCAATTCACAGCGAGCAGCTAAATGCTGACAAAGAGTTCAATAAGATCCTAAGAAAAACGGTCGGATACAGTATTGGCAATGGTTTACGTGCATTTAAGCTAGGTGCATTTCCGTTTTTAGCCACTGGGTCGTCACGTTTACCTGAAGTGGTGCAGTATGAGAAAGCAGCACAGCAATTAGCGTCAAAGCTAGCTGTATACGCTGATTTCTCGCTACTTGTACTGGGTGGTAAGCTTAAGCAAGCAGAGCTATTGTCTGCGAGGCTTGGTGATGTAATGAGTTTCGTATACGCAGCAATGGCGTCCATTAGGTATTACGAGCAAAAAGTGTCAGAGCAAGATAGAGCGCAAGCTGCGCCTTATTTCCATTACGCGACGCGCTATGCACTTGTTGAAGCGGAAAAAGCATTACATAAGTTTTTGGATAACTTCCCAAATACTGCTGCAAGACGCTTTATGCGTGTGGCGACAATGAACTTTTCGCATCGTATGCCACAAATAAATGATGACTTGGTCAGAGAGCTTGCTAAAGCAGCACAGCTAGATACTTTGTTTAAGCAGCAGCTGACACATTTAGTGAAGCCAACACCGGGTGATGGACACGATATCAATGAGCAGGCCTATAAAGCCAAAATGGCATGTTTAGATTCGCTGGCAAAAGTGAAGAAAGCACTGAAAAAGAGAGAGATTAAAGCTGGCGTTACATTTAGCGATACATTAAATAATGCCTTTGTTGCCAGTATCGTAAATGAGCAAGAATATGTGCAGCTAGTTGATTATAACCGTAAGCGTGAAAAGGCAATTCGTGTTGATGAGTTTGACTTTGATTTGAACTTGGTTGAAGACAAAAATACCACCGAGGAGCTTAAAGCGGCAGTAAATCAATAAAGTCTCGATTTAAAAAAGCGAACGTCCAATTATTTCTATAATTGGGCGTTTCATATAAACTGCACAAAAAAGCGAGTATTTTTTTATGCAGTCATCTCTTTACAGTCAATATCTTCATTTATCACCTCAACAAAATCAAATATCTCAAACGCTCTGGAATGGCTGTGGTACGTTAGAAAAATGCCAAATAGGGACTCGTAAATATGCGATTAAGATTAGTCAAGTGCCTGACGACTTACAGCATGTCAATATTGAGCAAACTTCATTCTCTTTGCAAAGAAAGATCAAAAGTTATGTAAAAGAGCAACATTTTTACAGACATTATGCATTATGTTTACGAGACTTATGCTTGTTACCGCAAGCGATTGAGCTGCATGAAATTAATGGCAAATTTATTACTATACTTGAGGACTTTGAGCCGTTAGGTTTTCAAAACAAGAATTCAGTGTCTACTGTACATATTAAAAGGGTTTTGGATTGGCTAGCGACATTTCATGCTAATTGGCTGACAGAAGATACGTGCAATGATGAGTTTGAAACTTTTGGCTATGGAAACTATTGGCATTTAGATACACGCCCTGATGAATATCAAAAAATGCCTAACTCAGCTTTGAAAGAATCGGCTCATAAAATTGACGAAACATTGAAGCGTATTCGATACCAAACTCTTATCCATGGGGATGCTAAATTGGCAAACTTTGCTTTTGATGAGCACCGAGTTATTGGCTATGACTTTCAGCATGTTGGCTTAGGTAACGGCCTCAGCGATGTGATGTTACTTTTTACGACTGTGTTGAATAACGCACAGCTAGAAACAGAGTGCAATGATTTGTTAGCCTATTATTTCTCTCGACTACAACAAGCACTTGTGCATAAACAATCTACGATTAGTTTCTGTGATTTACAGCAACAATGGCAGGAAAGTTGGTGTTTAATTTGGGCTGATTTTTACCGTTTTTTGCAAGGCTGGCGCCCAGAACACCCGAAAATTAATGATTATATGAAAAAGCAAACGACAATTGCTTTGAGGCAAACTGAGAAATAAATATGGAATTTGCATTATTGAGCGCACTGAGTTGGGTTGGGTTTGATTACACCCGTAAACGATTGTCTGCGCATTTTTCCGCGCCCTTAATGTCCGTGATTTTCAGTGCCATTGTTTTACCTGTTTATTTAGTATATTGGCTTGTTATGAGTAGGGAATTACCACTTTCAGGTTACTATGTGCCTGCAACGGTAAGTGGTTTACTAGCAGGCATTGGCAGTGTGTGTTTCATTCGTGCTTTAGCACTCGGCAAAGTAGCCGTAATGCTCCCAATGTTATGCTTGACACCGGTTATTTCTGGGGCAGCAGCTTGGTTATGGTTCGGTGAGGCACTCTCACAGTTAGAGCTTATAGCTATCTCTATTCTTGTTGTCGCATCATTTTTACTTCAGGGAGGGCGCTTTACAATTCAGGAGCCCGGAATTGGCTATATTGTTATCACTTCAATTTGCTGGGGTCTTTGCATTGTATTTGATAAACAAGCTTTGATGTCTAGTCCTGTCGACTTTCATATTGTGTATGTCACTTTTATCGTACTGGCACTGAACGCGACATTGTACAGACCAGTGATAGTTTTTGATGAAATAAAGAAGTATTTATCAGTTTGGTTTTCTGCTGCGCTGTGCTTCTCGCTGGCAGTGACTTTTCAATTTATCGCTTTGGAGTCAATCCAACCGGGTATGCTAGAAGCGCTCAAGCGCGCTATTGGCATTATTGGAGCGGGTTTAATAGGGGTTTACCTATTTAAGGAAAAATTAACCCCAACACAATGGTGCTGTGTCGGGGTTATTTTATGCACAAGTGCAATATCGTCTATTCAGTTGGCAGGTTAGTTACATTTACCAACTTTGCTCCACACGTTAGTGAATACTGTTGGTTCTGCGCCACGTGACCACCAAGTTGATCTGTACTCATAACCTTTATATGAGACGCGGTCACCGACACGATAGAACGTAGACGCGCTCCACTCGCTAAGGCCAGTACAACCTGGAGGTGTTACCGCATCTTCTACTGTAACCTGCTTAACAATTGAATCAAAATCACCTGCTGAGTTTGTTACTTTAAGCGTTACATTGTATGTACCTGCTTGAGCATATGTGTGCGTTGGTGCGCTTTGCGAGCTACCGTTACCATCGCCAAATGTCCAATTATAAGTACCAGCAGTAGAGCCGTTTGTGAATGTTGCAGTTAAACCGCTTGTTGAGAACGAGAAGTTAGCCACAGGCACCGGATCACCACCGCCACCACAACTTTGAGCTAAGTAATCATATGCCGCTTTTGCTTGAACAATACCGTGGCCATAAGAAGTATCACGACCTGCTGCGCCTTTGTCTTTTGCACTGGCATTAAGCGCCGCGCGGATCTCTACATTTGAACAAGTAGGGTAGTTACTCCATACCAGTGCAGCTACACCAGAAACGTGTGGCGTTGCCATCGATGTACCACTAATACTTCTATAACCACCGTTGTTCCATGTTGAGTTAACGCCAACACCTGGCCCTGCAATTTCAACTTGGCTGTTGTACTGTGAGAATGACGCTTTATTTTCAGAGCTATCTACAGCTGCTACAGATACAACATTGTTATAAGATGCTGGGTAGCTAAGAGCACTGTTGCCACCATTACCTGCTGCTGCAATGTGTAGCATACCGCGTTGGTAACTTTGGTCGAAGGCATTTCGCTCTGCTGTAGACCTACCACTTCCACCTAAGCTCATGCTAGTGATATGTGCACCAGCTGTCTCACACTGGTTAATTGCTTCAATTAAATCTGAGCCGTAAGCCCAGCGACCTGAGTCGTTAAATACTTTAACGATGTGTAGTTTAAGGTTACCTGATGCATTCACACCAACCACACCAGTACCATTGCCACCTAGCGCAGCGATAGTACCTGCAACGTGGGTACCGTGACCGTTACCATCGTTATACCAAAGACCAGTATCGTTTGAGCCGTAACCGTCATCGCCCGTTACGCCTGCGCTAACTAGGTCTTCGTGGCTGCGCATGTAACCTGTATCCATGATACATACTTTACGGTTAGCAGCTGCTGCATCGCTTACTAATTTTGCTTGAACCATGTTAATACCATAAGGTGTTGATTCAGCGAAAGGTGCGATTTCGCTATCAATAAGTTCTGGTACGTATCGCTTTGGATCCACTTCGACAGTCACGACGTTACCATCTTTTTCAAGTGAAGTTAATTGCTCTGGTGTCAGTTCCATTACAACCGCATTGATGCTTGGTAATGTTTTAATCGCTTGCGCGTTTATATTGCTTGCAAACAAACTGAGTGATTGCGCTTTATAGTCTGTTAATTCAGCTTCTGTTAAGGCTACAGGGAATGTGTTGGCCATAGATTGTTCTTTTAGAGTAACGATCATACGTTCTGATGTTGCTGCTGTTGCAGAAGCAGCACCAAGCGCAGACGCAACGCCAAGGGCAAGTAAAGTATGTTTTTTGCTTGTTAGAATATTATGTTTCATTTTGTTTGTCCAAGTTACATGTTGTTAACCAATTTAACTAAAACAGGTATTTTAAAATCTGTCAATAGTGCAAAAAATGCGCTTAAAAACTTGGAGGAAAATATTTTTACATTAAAAATTTAATATGAAATACATATTCATCTAATGTTTTTATGGTAGATAAATATTGTGTGATTAAGTTTTAATCAGGTTAAAAATTTAATTCTTTGTTCAAGGTCATAATATTGTAACTTTTCTTTTGGTTGACAAATTGTGAAAAATCTATTTGATTTAGGTTGTTTTCATGTATTGCTTTGTAAACTGGTTCAAAAGTATGGTTATATGGTCTAAAAATCGCGACTTTTTGCGTGCCAATATATTTGATTAACCCTTGCTGATATTTTGCAAGTTCAACCAGTAGGTACCCGCCGAGTAATACGTGACCACCAATCGAGACATCCAACTTATCTACGTGTCCATTGTCCCAATTAATGCCACCTATTTTGACTTTGTCTCTAATGCCAAGCTCAATAGCGGCTTGATTGACACCAAAAGCAATTGCATCATTAGCACACCAGATCAATTCAACATCTCTATATCGCCTTAGCAAACCTCTTGCTAGTTCATGAGCACGTTTTTGAGACCAATGTGCATCAACTTTATCTATGACTTGTAAATTCGATAAGCGATTAATGTAGCTCAGTAGCCCTTGCTCTCGCTCTAATGCTGCGGTTGTCACAACATCGCCAAGAAAAGCCAGCATTGAATATGACTCAGGGTTTTGAGCCTCTTTTTGCACCGAATGCACAAGTTCACGAGCAAGTTCTTTTCCTGCCTGATAATTGTCAGGAAGTATGGCGGCTTTGATACCAAAACCTTTGGCACTGAGTCTGTTTATTTCAAGTTGGTTTGGGCTGTTTAAAAGAAATAGAATATTGGGGTGGGGTTTTACTGAGTTGAGGAGCACTTCGGTTATAGCACGCTTTTCGTCGACTAAAATAAGGTAATCGGCGTCCGATTCAAGTGCTTGTTTAGTCAAATCTTTCATTAAAATATGGTTGCGCTCAGCGTACAACACAGTGAGATCAATATTGGTATCTTGAGCAACCGCATTCATGACTTTTGATACATTTAACCAAAAATTTCCGGTTGGGTTGATACCGCCGGAACCAGGATTAACAAATGTCACTCTTAGGGGGCGGTCGTTTTGCTTTTGTAACGCGTCACAGGGTGGAGTGAAAAAGCTGCAGGTTAAGACAATGAAAAGTAGACGTATTTGTAAGATTAAAGTGGCTGTTTTCATTGCTTGTATTGTACCTTGTTTACAACGCTTATTTATATATACTAGCTCAAACTTTCGAGGGGGTGTTATGAAGTTTTTTTTTGTTATTTTTATGTTTTTTAGTCTTTCAGCCATCGCACAGCCGAGTGAACTAAACCAGCTCATGAAAAAAATGGGCCTTGAATACAAACTTGCTGTAAAAGCGCAATCTGCGGATGTTATGCACAAGCATTTAGCACAGTTCATTTTATTAGTTGAGCAAGCTAAAAAGCATCAGTTCCAACAAGATAAAAAGCAAAAATCTATTGAGGGTCTTAATCTCACAATTGCTGAGGCTAATAAAGCGATGGCGTTTGCAGGGACGGGCCGACTTGACGACGCTCGCAAAGTGTTACAAAAAGTCGACTCCTTAAGAACGGAGTATCATAAACTTCATGAGCCACCTAGCTTCTGGGAGCTTCTGTTTGGTCAATAAAAACGAAAGATTCTGATCAAATGTTCAAATTCCTTTTTATAAATGAACCATTAAAAAGTTTATTGTCAAATTGTGGTTTGTTACTACACTCATATCGGAAACCTATCTAAGAACGATGTTAAGTATATTTATTAAGGGGCCCTGTATTACAGGTATATTCCTAGATTGAGCTTACTTCGGCCCAATCTACCTTATTAATGCAGTTATAGTTAAGAAGTCTCGATTCCAAGCCTAGGTAGGCTCTTGAAATATTAAATAAAAGGGAAAAATGAATGAGACTTCTTCACCCCGTTAGCATTGCTGTCGCTATTGCGCTTGGCGGAGCAACATACGTAGCACTACAATCTCAAACTTCAACACCGTACGAACGTAAAGCTGAATTCCTAGAAAAGAAAGCTCAATCCAAGTCGCAATCGCCCAAGCGTTATGACAAGCCTAAAGAAGCGCAGGAGTTTTTCGTTCAGCAAAGACTCCCAGTAGGCGTACAATCATTACCTGTCGAAAAGTATTCTGCTGCATTGAAGCAGATCAAGCAAATGACACATTTTTCTATACCTTCAAATAGTGTGCTTGAGGACTTTTCGCTCCAATTGAATGCTCCAGATGGACAAAATCAGGAGTTAGGTCAGTGGCAGGAACTTGGACCTGGTAATATTGGTGGGCGTACTCGGACTTTAATTATTCACCCAACTGATCATGATATTATGTATACAGCAGGGGTAGCAGGTGGGGTATGGAAAACGACAGATGCTGGTGCATCGTGGACACCATTGAGTGATTTAGCCACAAACCTTGCTGTAACCACGCTTACTTTTGATCCCAATAATGCGAACACAATCTATGCGGGAACAGGTGAAGGCCTATTCAACTTTGATGCACTGCGTGGTGATGGTATTTTCAAATCTGAGGATGCAGGTGCTACTTGGACGCAAATTTCTAGTACCTCGAGCAATACAGATTTTCATTACGTGAATAAAATTGTTTTTAGTCCAAATAATGCCAATACACTTTATGTGGCGACACGTTCAGGTGTGCTCAAATCTTCAGATGGTGGAGCGAGTTGGGAAACTAAGTTTGTACCACAGGGGTCTTCAGCAGGTTGTACAGACTTGAAGCTAATATCTCAGTCTAACACAGATATTCTGCTTACTGCATGTGGCTCATTTAATACTGGTGGCGTTCACAGAAGTGCCGATGCCGCAGAGAACTGGTCGCAGGTAATCGCGGGGACAGAGCAGGGCAGAACGACCATTGCAGTGGCACCGTCAGATAACAATATTATTTATGCTTTGGCAGCTAATCGCAACGATCATGGAATGGATGCTGTTTATAAATCGACTGATATGGGGGTTAATTGGACAACCACAGTGACAAGGGCCACAGCTGACAGATTTACAAGTGTGCTACTCAGTAACCCGTATTTTGGACTATTGGATTTGTGTACAGGAGGAACTGCTCAATCATTTAATCAAGGATGGTATGACAACATCATAGCGGTTGATCCAGTAAACCCTGATGTGGTTTGGACTGGGGGTATAGATACATTTCGTTCAGATGATGGAGGTCAGACATTCGTACCTGCGAGTATTTGGTGGCTTAACCCAACAAATCCGCAATATGCTCATGCGGATCATCACGAGTTCGTTTTCCACCCAGATTATGATGGGGTAAATAATACAACGTTATATGTAGCCAATGATGGTGGTATCCAAAAAACAGATAATTCTCTTGGTGGCCGTTTAACAATAGATGAAGTGTGCGGTAATGCGGAAGCAGATCCTAATCAGCGTGTTAGTTGGTCGACACTAAATAATGGCTATGCCGTCACACAGTTTTATCATGGTACGGTTAAGCCAAGTGGAACGAGCTACTTTGGCGGTACACAAGATAATGGGACGTTAGTGGGTGAAGATGGGTCATTTAATGGCTGGGTCGAGATACTTGGTGGTGATGGCGGTTGGACTGCAATAGATCCGACTAATCCTAATATCATGTTTGCAGAGACTACCCGTTTGTCGCTGAGAAAGTCGACTGATGGAGGGGAAAATTTTTCAAGTGCGGTCAGTGGAATTTCTGGAGATAACGGATTTCCGTTCATCACACGTTTTGAAATGGCGCCATCTAATCCTCAAGTGTTGTGGATTGGGGGCAATCAGCTTTGGAGAACAAGCGATCAAGCTGACAGTTGGTCAGCAGCTTCGGGAGCGCTCGACGGTTCAGTATACTCTATTGGAATAGCGCCTAATACAGAAACTGCCGTCGCAGCGGGTACAAATAATGGAACTGTCTATGTTTCTTATCAGGCAGATCAAGCTTCAGCATCTTCGACTTGGGTAAGCTCTACGCTTGCGCAAGGAGTAACAATCAGCTCAATTGCATTTGACCCAGACAACAATCAAACAATCTACGCGACAGTATCTAATTTTGGCGCAACCCATGTTTGGAAAACAATGGATGGCGGTCAAACTTGGCAAGCAAGTGACAACGGACTGCCAGATATACCAGCCATGACAATTGTAGTTGATCCTGAAAACCCTCAGAAGCTATTTGTTGGTACTGATTTAGGTGTGTTTGTATCAGTTGACGGTGGGCAAAATTGGATGGCTGATGGTTCCGGCCTCGCCAATACCAATATTGCCAAGCTTGCGATTAAAGGAAGAGAGTTATTTGCGTTTACTCACGGTCGAAGCACTTATAAAGTGGCCATGAACACGGAGACAGTGGACAGAAGCTTTACGACTGATGAAGACACTGAGATTGCTGTTGGTTCGGCTTTTGTTGACAGTTTAAATAATGCTTTTGATTCTGTTGAAATTATGCAATTACCTAATAATGGAGCGTTAAAACTTGGGGAGCAGGTGCTCGAACAAGGAGCTCAGGTAATGGCACAAGATTATGGAAATCTAGTGTATATGCCAAGTGAGGATTTTTCTGGTGAAGATTCGTTTATCTTCGAAGATATGGCTGCAAACAATCAGCCTGTGCCCGCAAATGGTACGCTCCCTGAAGGGCAATATGCTGTAACGATATCTGTTACCCCTGTGAATGATGCGCCTGTCATAGAACCTCTAGAAGATGTTGAACTTTATATTGGGGAGTTAACGGAGTTAGACTTTAACGAAAAAGTTGAAGATGTTGACAATAATGACCTAATGCTGCACCTTGAGCCATCTGTGCCGGGCATGTCTTTCATTGACGGCGTTCTTGCTGGTAGACCTTTTACTGAGTTTGATAGTTCGATGACATTAATCGTCAGTGACGGCGAGTTGCAAACACAGCAGGAATTCAATATTAGTATTTCAGTCGCACCTGACAGAGGGCCTGTTATTGAGTCAGGCCAGTCATTTGAAGTAATGGAAAACAATGAGTCTGGAACGTCAATAGGTATACTGATGTTCAGTGACCCTGATCCGGATATTTCACCAGTGGAAAGCTTTATGATCCTTGATGAAGTGCCTTTTATAGTTGAGCCTACAGGAGAGCTGTTTGTTACGACAGAATTAGACTATGAAATGCAAAGCGAATATAGCTTCTTTGTTCGCGCAATGGACTCGTTGGGTAATTATTCAGAATACACTGAAGTGACAGTTGAAGTGTTGGATGAAGTGGGTGACGATGATGTTGATCCCGTCATTAAAGAAGAGCAGAAATTTGAGGTGATGGAAAACTCACCGATAGATACTGTTATAGGCATGCTCGAATATGAGGATCCAGATGCTGATGAGTCGCCTGTTGATGCTTTTGTTATCCTAGGCGATGTGCCGTTTGAAATTACACCGAATGGAGAAATTAAAGTTATTGGTGAAATTGATTTCGAAGTGAGCCGATCATTTGTATTTGGTGTAAAAGCAGTAGATACACAGGGGAATGAATCTGATTTCGTTGAAGTTAAAATCGATGTAATTGATGACCCAGAAGATGATCAGGTACCAGATAGGTCACCAATGATACCAAGCGGGCAAACTTTCGAAGCTAGAGAGAACACTGCGCTTGGAACAATTATAGGTCAGTTAGAGTTTTCTGATCCTGACTCAGACGTTTCTCCTGTTGAATCGTTTATGGTGATAGGTAACGCGCCTTTCAATATTGCCAACAATGGAGACATTGTTGTTCAAGGCGAATTGGATTTTGAGTTTCAAAGTGTGATCCGCTTTGGTGTAAGAGCACAAGATTCGTTTGGTAATGTATCAGAATACACAGAGGTAACGGTTAATATTATTGATGTCAGAGGCGACGATGATGATGACCAAGATGGAGATTCGGGTTCATTTGGCTTACTTGCGTTGCTCAGTTTACCATTGGCGTTGCTAAGAAGGCGTAGACGTTAATTAGAATTAACTAAAAAGCGGCGAAAGTCGCTTTTTTTTATATCTAGATGGTGATAAGAGGTGGGGGCTTTGTAAAGTGTAATTTTGAGCACTTTCGCAGCAAAGCGCTCATATAGCTATCAGGTAATTAGCGTTTCTTCTTCTTACCCTGCACAGCTTTAAATCTTGGATTTGTTTTACAAATCACGTAAACACGTCCGCGGCGCTTAACTACTTGACAACCAGGTCTGTTTTTTGCGCTTTTTAATGAACTTAAAACTTTCAACTTATGCTCCTTAATATGTTTTTACAACTTAACGCTTCAACGCGCTTGTTGAAGTTTACATCGCTGCACAGAGCAGCGATGTAAACTAAAAACCAATGCTTACTTAGTTGTAGCAGAAAGGTTTTTGAAACGGCGGTTGAACTTAGCAACACGGCCATCACTTGCAACGATTTTCTGCTTACCTGTGTAGAATGGGTGAGATGCGCTTGAAACATCAATTGGCACGTATGGATACTCAACACCATCGATTTCAACAGTTCTATCAGATTTAAGTGTTGAACCAACGATGAAGTACTTGTCTACTGCCGTGTCATGAAATGCAACAGCTTGATAATCCGGGTGGATATTTGCTTTCATAATAAATTTTAACCTTACGAAATGTGATAACGTCACAAATGGTATTCTATTTGAGAATAGTTTTCAATTGCTTATCTGAAATTTTTTTTACACTTTTTGTTTATTGATTATACGAATAAAGCAATTGTTACTGGATCTTCAATATCAGACTGTTATAACTAGAACCGAGATTGAGAAAGAGGACTACACTGTGAGCGAAGAATCACAACAATTAGACAACAGTGTCATTGCGGAACTGCAAAATAGGGATCATTCGTCGCTAGCTCAGCAATTGGATGAGTTAACTTGCGAACACAGTGACATTATAGAGCTACTGGCACAATATCAGGTTTTAAGTGAGCAAGATGATGACGAAAAGTTTGATACTTGGTACGACAACTTGTGCGAAGACAAAATGAAGGTCTTAAAAGGGTTTGAGATTTATAGAGCGCATTATGAACAGTTAGAGACTGTGAACAAGCCTTAAATAAACCTCGTTTACCCAAATAGTAAAAGCCACTTAGAGTAATCTAAGTGGCTTTTAGTTTTTTGGCTTCTAATCAGTAAACTGAAGTGCTGACAATATGTTCTGTATACTAACAAGTTGATAAATCATATTTTTGCATGACACTATCTATATATTTATATCTGAGGGAATCTTGGCGCTCGTGCGCGGCGTTATGACTTAAAGATCTATTGAGCAGCTTAAGTGCTTCATGCAACAAGGCACGTTGCTCCGTTGGCACAGTTATACAGGTTCTATCTTCAGTTATTTTATCAACTAAAGCACGGCCAAGGTCGATAAATACAACTTCCTCTACGGTACCGTCTTGACTGATCACACCGTATTTACTACACAAAAATTGCTGCCAAACTTGTTGTACATGCTCAATTAAGTCATCACCAAACTTATCATCTTCACTTACTATGCCCTTATCAGCACAGGCTTTTAGTGTAGTAATGTATTTATTCTGAAACAACTCATAAGCATGACTTGAGTGCTCAACTTCATGCCTAAGTAGCATATGGCCCCAATCTAGAGCGCCTCTAGGATAGTAGTCGGTTACCTCAACACATTCATACAAACCAAGATATGAGCTACATTTAATGAGATTATCAATACTGTAGCTCGCGTTAGGAAAAATACTGTTCTCTTGCCATTGCTGTAATTGTTCTGGCTCAACTTTAATTAAACTACACAGTTCATTGGCATCATAAAAGTTAGATTTTAAGTAGTCAGATAATCTCATAGTAATACTGGTTATTTATACAGTTATTTTTAGTTTGTATGATTTTTAGCACATAAGCAAGAAATTTTATAATTCTGTATATTTGGCCTCGGCATACCGGAGCAATTGTGATAAAACATATCGTATATAAACAACTAGCTAGAAATTGCATGCGAAGTATACAATCGATAAAAAAAGCCAGCTTAATTACGGCAATCAAAACCCCTTATCTTATGTCAGGCGAAATCGACTTGCAGGCGTATGACGCACTTGTCGAAGCGCAAATTGCAGCCGGAGTAGACGGCATCATTGTTGGTGGTACAACAGGTGAAGGTCAGTTGATGAACTGGGAAGAGCATCTGATGTTGATAGCCCATAGCGTCAATAAATTCGCAGATAAGCTGGTGATTGTTGGTAATACTGGCAGTAACAATACCCGAGAAGCGATTAAAGCCACTGAGTATGGTTTTGCGTCTGGTATGGATGCAGCACTACAAATTAATCCATACTATGGCCGCACATCAACTGCTGGTGTAGTTGAACACCTAGAACGTGTTTTAGAAATTGGTCCTGCTTTTGTATATAACGTCCCAGGGAGAACAGGACAAGATTTAACGCCTGATATTATTGAACCAATTGCCAAGCATAAGAATTTCATTGGCGTGAAAGAGTGTGCGGGTAATGAGCGCATTGCTCATTATGAGTCACAGGGTATTGCTTGTTGGTCAGGCAACGATGATGAAGCACATGATGGTCGTCATAAATATCAATCTCACGGCGTTATTTCTGTTACCTCAAACTTGGTACCAAAATTATTTAGACAGCTGATGGACAAGCCTGATGAGGCGCTAAATAGAGACTTACAGCCTTTGATGAGCTGGTTATTCTGTGAGCCCAATCCAATCGCTATAAACACAGCGTTAATCATGACTGGCGCTGTTAACCCAGTATTTAGATTACCCTATGTACCGCTTACGCGTGAGCAGCAAATTGAAGGGCAGACGCTTATCAATGCACTAGAAGAGCAGTATATTGTTGGTGGAAAAGCTAATTTAGTGGATGAAACGCTTCTTAAGCTTTGTTAATGCAAAGAATTGACGTATAATCTGCGACCCTTCAGTATTGGTCGCAGGTTTGCCCTTATGAATTTTAAATCGTTTAGTTTTCCAGAGCCGTTATTAAAAGCCTTAGATGAAATTGGCTTTACAGAGCTCACTCCGATCCAACAGGCGGCCATCCCTGTGATCAGAAAGGGTCATGATGTGCTAGCAACTGCACAAACGGGCACGGGCAAAACCGCGGCCTTTGCATTACCAGTTATCCATAACCTATTAAAGGGTACTTCAACAAAGTCACCTCGTGCTTTATTTCTCGCACCTACCAGAGAGCTTGCGGAACAAATCGCAAATAACTGTGAGGCGTTTACAAAGCATACTTCTCTTCGCACCGTTGCCGTATTCGGCGGCGTAAATGTCGATGGTCAAACTCAGCGATTAGCACAAGGTGCAGACATTGTTGCTGCCACACCAGGCAGGTTACTTGATTTGGTGCGCTTAGGCAGTGTTGACTTAGCTAACATTGAACATTTAGTGCTTGATGAAGCTGACCGTATGTTAGATATGGGCTTTATCGATGAAATGCAGCGTGTTATTTCACTGGCTAAAGAAGAAAAGCAGTTGCTATTATTTTCAGCGACTTTTCCTTCAGCAGTAAAGCAGTTTGCTAAACAGGTACTGAAAGAGCCAAAACTTGTGCAAACAGCACCGGAGAATACGACTGCTGAAACCGTACGTCACGTGGTATACCCAGTTGAACAGCAGCGTAAAAAAGAGCTGTTATCAGAGCTAATTGGTAAGAAAAACTGGCAACAAGTACTTGTCTTTGTCAACATGAAAGACGATGCTGATACTATCGTAAAAGAGCTGGAGCTGGATGGGATTGCAGCCACGGTTTGTCATGGTGACAAAAAGCAAGGCGCAAGGCGTCGTGCTTTGAGAGAGTTTAAAGAGGGCAAAGTTCGCGTATTAGTCGCAACTGAAGTCGCTGCTAGAGGGATTGATATCGAGGGGCTACCACGCGTTGTTAACTACGATCTGCCATATCTTCCTGAAGACTATGTGCACCGTATTGGCCGTACTGGTAGGGCTGGTAACAGCGGTCAAGCAATTTCTTTTGTAAGCAGAGAAGAGGAACAATTTTTACTTCACATTGAAACTTTGATCGGTCAAAAAATTAAGCGCTATTATTTACCAGGTTATGAAGTCGCAAGCCGCGAAAATTTAATCGATAATTTGAGTAAAAAGCCGAGTCACCAAAGACGTAAGGTACGTACTAACAGGCCAAGCAACCAAGCAAGTGGTGAAGCGCGAGTTAAAAACCGAAATAAAATTAGCTCAGTAAGAAGTCGCTTAAAAGGTGTGCAATTAAAGCTAGATAAATAGACACAATTTCTCACATGTGAAAGCGGGCTAATTAGCCCGTTTTTTAATGTGTACTTTAGAATTCAGAGCAAAGATATAAATCTATACGGGCATGTGCCAAGATTGCATCTCAACCAAGCGGCTTTTTGTCCGTTCAAATTCAAAAGCTAATAACTCACCAGCATAAAGTGTTTGCAACGAAAAATCTGATTCAATCACAATCAATTTTTTTCGGTCATAAAATTCATCTACAAGTGCGATAAAACGTCTAGCTTCGTCGTCTAAAGTGCGTGCTGATAGTGTCGATTTTTCTCGCATATAATTATCTTCGATACCTTGAGTCACGCAGTGGCGGTTTGGTGAAGCACCCATAGCAGGGACGTTTCTTATGAAAATAACATCATAGTCTAGTGCCAATTGAATGTAGTCTAGTGTCGCCCTTGGCGAAGAGCATAGAGACATAAACTCAATTAATAGGCCATTCTTACATTTTCCTAAAATAGCGATGGGGCGGTTGTGGATCTGTATATCTAAATCTTGGTAAGAACCTTCAAGAGTCTTAAACAGAGAAGAAAACGCACTGAGGTTATTTTCGAAGTAAAAGTTGGTGCGGGTGCCGTTGCTGAATCGATGATCAAGTTCACCGCTGACATTAACAAGACTGCAATGCGCCATGATTAAATCAATGGTTGGCTCAAATCGCGATCTTTGTAATCCATTTTTATATAGCTCTGTTGGGTGGCTGTTGGAGGTTGTTATAAAAACTATACCCGCTTTAAAAAAAGCCTCAAGTAATCCTGCGAGTATCATGGCATCGCCAATGTCTTTGACAAAAAATTCGTCAAAACAAAGTACTTTGGTATATTTTGCCCACTGTTTAGCAATCGCCTTTAAGGGATCTTTTTTTCCTTGGACTTGTCTTAATTGCTGGTGGATTGTTTGCATAAAATGGTGAAAGTGCAGCCGTTGCTTTTTCTCTACCAAAATAGTATCGAAAAACATGTCCATTAGCATGGATTTGCCTCGCCCGACAGGCCCATATAAATACACCCCCATCGATGGCTTTCCAGCTTCAACGTCAAGACACAGTTTGTCTAATATATTGATGGCACCTAATTGAGCCGGATCGAGTGATAAATGTTTGGTTGCAATTAATTGTTCATATTTATCTAAAAGGCGATGCATAAAAAATAGTATTTTGGACTTTTAATAATGATACGGTTAACTTAGCTAGAATAGAAGTGAGTTGATTAAAAACAGTAAAGTCCGATATTACTTTACTAAAATTCAAAAAAGCCAATTTTCACAATCACTATATTATGTAAAATTGGCTTTTAATTAAATTTTCATGATATAAGAGCTGAAAGAGAATAGTAGTCCTATTTATACGGGCTTAAATCTGTCTGCTCTGTTTCGCATACTTTTTTGATGACAGGGTGCTTAGCCATCTCACGTAAGTATTTTGCTAAATGTTCAAACTGTAGAGGAGGGGTATTTAGCTCATCTGCCCATATACACAACATAAACAAATAGCAGTCGCATATCGTGAACTGTTCATTAACCACATAGCTTTTACCCGCCAAATGCCTATTTACGATAGTAAACATTTCGGTTAGGCGAGTTTGCTGGGTTTTAATGATGTCGTCATACATCAAAGCGCTTTGCGTGTGTCGCTCAGGGTAAAAGTAAATCATCAACTCAGCTTGGATCGTGGTTGTAAAATACATTAGCCATTGATAAAAAACACCTTTTTGTACTGGATCTGCGGGTATTAGCTGACTTTCTGGGTGCTTTTCTGCAAGGTATAAACAAATTGCTCCGCTTTCAAATAGCACAAATTCATCATCAACCAGTGTTGGGATCCTGCCTGTGGGGTTGAGTCTTAGATATTGTGCTGATTTTTGTGCATGCTTTTTACGATCAACGAGTTCTAGTTGATATGGTACTTTTAGGGCTTCTAATACAAAGTGTGGTGCGAGACTGGCATTACGAGGGTAATAAAACAAAGTGTACATAACTGGCCTTATCATCAAGTTTTTATTGGTGAGAAAGCTCCTTTTAAGATTATTCCTTTAGGACTTTAGGACAGCATTGGAATAATAACAAATACAATGACGTATTTTTATTCAAAAATTTAAATTGCCCAAAGTGAGTTAACAAGTTTAACCTTGAGTTTCTCTGCCGTTAATGATTTTACCTTAAATAGGAATGTTGTGTATAAATTTAGTGATAGGGGATAAAAATAATGAAAAATATAATTAAAGGGCTTTTTGAAGGAATTTTGAAGATAAAAAGAGCACTTTTGCAGCTGCAAAAATGCTCTTTTTATTAATTAAGGGGTGTAATATATCGGTGAGTTTGGTCCTACTGGTAGACCGAAACCGAATACCCAAATATAAAATAGTGCAACCCAGCCAACGAAGAAGAACATGCTGTAAGGCAACATAGTCGCGACTAATGTACCAATACCCATGTCTTTTTTGTATTTTGTTGCAACGGCTAAGATAAGCCCGAAGTAACTCATCATTGGTGTGATCAGGTTAGTAACTGAATCACCGATACGGTATGCAGCTTGAATGGTTTCTGGTGCATAGCCAACAAGCATCAACATTGGTACAAAGATAGGTGCAGTAACAGCCCACTGCGCTGAAGATGAACCTAAACATAAGTTAACCATTGCACACATCATGATGAATAAGATGAATACTTCTGGACCTGTTAGGTTCAAAGCTTGAAGTAATGCTGCACCGTTGATCGCTAGGATAGTACCAAGGTTTGTCCATTTAAAGAATGCTACAAATTGTGCTGCGAAGAAGACAAGCACGATATACATGCCCATAGAGCTCATGCTCTTACTCATGGCATCAATCACGTCTCTGTCTGTTTTCATCGTGCCTACAACACGGCCATATACGAAACCTGGGATAGCAAAAGTAACAAAGATAAGAACAACAATCCCTTTCAAGAATGGAGAGCCAGCTACAGCGCCAGTCTCTGGGTGACGCAAAATGCCGTCTTCAGGTACGATGGTGAGTGCTAAAATGCTACATACGATCAGTAGAGAAACACCCGCCCACTTTAAACCACTTTTTTCTTTATCAGTTAAATGCTCAATGTTGTTTTCAGATAGGTCAACGCTTGCATCATCTGGGTTGTATTTGCCAAGGCGTGGCTCAACGATTTTTTCTGTCACCAAAGTACCAACAATGGCGATTAAGAATACAGAAATCATCATGAAGTACCAGTTTGCCTCAGGTCCTACATGGTAAGTTGGGTCTATCATTTGAGCTGCAGGGGTTGTGATACCTGCTAGTAATGGGTCGATTGTACCTAGTAATAGGTTCGCACTATAACCACCGGATACACCTGCAAAAGCGGCTGCAAGACCAGCCAGTGGATGTCTACCTAAGCTATGGAATATCATCGCAGCGAGTGGGATAAGTACGACATAACCGAGTTCTGATGCTGTGTTTGATAAAATAGCTGCAAACACCACCATAAAGGTCACAAGGCGTTTAGAAGCGCCCATAACCATGCCGCGCATGGCAGCTGATAGCATGCCAGAGTGTTCAGCAACACTCACGCCTAGTAATGCAACTAACACAGTACCAAGTGGTGCGAATCCAGTGAAATTAGTGACAAGACCAGTCATAATTTTTTGTAAGCCTTCTGCGCTCATTAAGCTTACAACTTCAATGACACCGTCAGCATCACGTCCTTTAGCTCCCTCTGGGCGAGGGTCAATTGCACTCAAGCCCATCCAGTCGGCAATGCCACTGAAGACCACAATTGCAACACATAACATTGCAAAAAGGGTGATTGGGTGTGGGAGCATATTCCCTAAAAACTCAACGGTTGCCAAAAAGCGATTGAATAAGCCGCTTTGTTGTTCTGGCGATTGAGAGTTTTTATTCGCTTTCGTCTCTACTGCATTCGACATAGCAAGTTTTCTCGGTTCCAAAAAATGCGGCATACCATATCACTTTTTCATTCAGTGGTCATTTATAAAAGTTAACTCGAGGTGAAAATGAGATAAAATTACAAGTATCAGTGATAAAGAGCAGCTTATGCTTTTGATGTAAGTAAGTACTTGGTTTTAGGTGGGTAATTATTAGTCTATTCAGTTGAATGGTTTTTATTGTTAATTTTTTATTCGTTATGTACTGAATTTACTCCTTTGAATAACAAGGGATATTGTCTGAATTTTCCACCGATATGATCATCAGCCATAATTTGAGTGCAAATTCGCTCAATATCGTTATCCGCCGCAAGTACCCACTCTAGGTGTTCGATGGTGCGTTTAAGTCCTTTTTTTAGATATGCCTGTGACTGATAGTGTTGGCAATTCGCTTTTATAATCTCAACGGCTGCTGGGTTTTGTCTTAGCGCTGAGATGACTTGTTCCATGTAAGTGTGTGATGAACTCGAGCTTGATCTGCTTCTACTTCTGTTCCTATTTCTATTCATCCAGCATACTCGCTATGTAATGAACCTTTTTCATGAAGTCAGCTTTTTGCGATTCTTTGTCGTAATTAAATTGATATGTATTGTGAAAACCGAAGCGTAAAAAAACACCGCTGCCTTTCAAATAAATTGTATAACCATCAGGATCTGAGAACGCTGTTATCCCCTCGAATTGCTTTCCCTCTTCATACTCTTGACCTTGTTGCCTTATGTGTTCATATACCTTCAAAATAAGGTTACTGTTAAGCTCGTTTTTCATATCTCAGTGCAAGTTGCATATTTATATTTATTTTTACTGGCTGCACTAACTAACGGATCAGTTTTGATACGGACTTAAACTGCGGATGTTTTGCATCCTTAAGGATGTCAAAGAGCAAGCTTTCTAAGCTCATGATCACGGCACCATCATGTCTTAGTTGTTCAATCGCCCATGTTTTGTTCTGAGTGTCCCTAGAGCCTATTGCATCAGCCACGACGATGACTGGCTGCTGCAATGTTAATAAATCCCTTACCGTTTGATAAACACAAACATGGGCTTCAATGCCAACGACAATTTTAGTGACAGCAGGGTCTAGGCTGATTGCTTCTTTTGCTGACGCGTCATTTAGAGCGCTAAAAGTGGTCTTTTCATGACACTCGATTTGGAATTGTGTCAGTGCAGGATCTGTATGCCCAAGACCTTTTGGATATTGTTCAAATATTAACGCCGGTATTGATAATAGCTCAGCCGCTGTTAAAAGCTTTCCCGTTGTATTTACAAGTTCAGAATATATTCGAATATGGGGCTGAAAACGTGTTTGTATGTCGACGACAAGAATTTGATATTCTGAAGTGTGATGCATAGATTAATCCTTTAGCTAACGAGCGATATCACTTAAACTGGATGTTGTAGTATTATCATTATGGATTTTAGTCAGTTATGCAATTGGAGTTTTTGGGGACTTCGTCTGGAAGCCCGTCAACTTTTCGCAATGTATCAGCAACGGCCGTGAAGTTTGAAAAGTCAAAAGAGTGGGTGTTGGTTGATTGTGGTGAGGGCACTCAGCATCAAATACTAAAATCGAAATTAACCTTGTATCAACTGAGTTTAATTTGCATTAGCCATGTTCATGGCGATCATTGTTATGGGTTACCCGGTTTATTGGCTTCTATGGCGATGTCTGGTAGAAAGCAGCCTGTCTATTTAGTCGCCCCCAAAAAAGTGATTGAGTTTTTGCATGCCACTTTTTCATTGACTGACTTAACGTTGCCTTTTGATCTTAAAACCTGTGCCATTGAACACCTTAACAGCACATCTCTAAATATTGGGTTTTGTCACCTAGAGGTTATTACATTAAAACACCGAGTACCTAGTTTTGGTTTTAAAGTCACTGAGACGCAAATTCCTAAAAAGCTAAAGATTAATTTGTTAAAAAAAGATGGAATTGAGACAGGGTCTCACTACAATCAGTTGCAAAAAGGCGTAGACGCTGATTATCAGGGGCAAAAGCTGGAGTCCAAAAAATATGCTTTTGATAGCTGGCTGCCACGCAAAGTGATTGTTTGCGGTGATAACGAAAGGCCGAGTCTGTTAAAAGAATTTATAGGTGATGTCGACGCACTGGTGCATGAGGCAACATTTACTCATAAAGATTTAAAAAAAGTTGGTCATCACACTGGACACAGTGATGCTAAACGTATTGCGGAGTTTGCTAATAAATCTAATCTACCTCTATTAATCTTAACGCACTTTAGTGTCCGCTATCATGGCCCCGGGTTGTTGGATAATTTACAAGAGGAAGCTCACACACATTTTTGTGGAGAGCTTATTCTGGCCAATGATGGTCTTGTTGTCGATATTCCAAAAAAGCTACTTTCTGAGTGCCTTGAATAATTCCCAGTCTTCATTTACTTGCTGTGCATATTGATTTGCTTTTTCGACAAGTTTTGTAAACAGTGGTGGCAGGGCGGTTATGCAATGCTCTTGATAGTTCATTGAACGCCGGTCGCCTCTCATATGCGCATAAGCGAGTACTTGTGCGCAGCTTTGCGCATATTGCTCGAAACCATTCCTTTGTGCCGCACGCTTGCCAAGGGTAATATGCTCGGGATCAATACCGACTCGTGCGTGATGGCGGGAGCGAACTAACCAATGTAATCCTTGCCACAGTGCATCATCAATTATTAGGTCTGGTCTTCGCTGCATTTGTCGTTGGCAGTTGACCGTTAAGTGGGCGTGATTGAGGCGGTTTACTGGACTCAACTCTTTAAAGTAGTGCAACGGTGCCGCTAAAGCTTGCTGTTTAATTTCTACGATGTGATATAGCTCAGGTTCCTTTTGCTCTTTGGGCCCGACTAATAAATAGTAACGCTTCAAGTGGTTGCTGCCAGTGCCTGCATCCAATCGTTCTACACAGTCTATGATGTCGTCATCGACATAAGGTCTGAACTGCTCAATAAGGTTGGTTTTAATGTCGCTATGAATGGCTTCGAACTTTAGTGGGTCTGGTTTAAACTTCAGGGGGTACGCGGTCAGTTCTACATCTTTTGCTAAAGTACTTTTTACAGTGAATGCAGATCCTCCTACGAGTCTTTGCAAGCCTTTTTGCCACCGTTTGTGAAGTATGTGGTCTTTATCAAAATGCGTTAGCGCACTTTGGCTGTTATTTTCTCCGCGGATGGAAGCTTGGCAGGTTTCAACATAGTGCTGTAAGAAAGTCATTTGCGCTTGAGGTATTTGCTCAGTAAGCACAACTGGTTTTTGCTTTATGTTCATAGAGTCGCTTGATTCTCTAAAAGCAGCGCCACTTTGCTGTGCTAAATTGAGACTTACTAGAAACCGGAATATGTCCCAAATTGCATGGCCTATGCAAGCATCATCAAAGTCATTAGGTGTAAAAACTAAGGTTTCACCGTGCGAGCCTTCTTCACTCAAAAACCCGAAGTTACTGGTATGACAATCTCCCATAATCGTGGTAACGGGGATTTCATACACTGACGTAGGTAAATCAATAACGCCATCAAATAGATCACTGTACATCAGTGGCGCGGTACCACGGAAAAAATGAAACGCGCTACCTGCCATTTTTTCATGCTTGTTTAACTCTAAAGATGGCACCATACCGTCATGGCGTTCGAAGTAAGATGTAAGTAGGTTCTCACGATTCATTTTACGTCCTCTTGTGCTTTATTCCGAGTTGTTGCTCTGCAAGCGCTACAATATTTGCGTCTATCGGAGGTGGTTCAATCTGCATACCTTTGCTCAATGCTTTAGTAAGTGCTTTAAGTACTTCCACACGAGCAAACCATTTATGATCGCCAACAATGACCGACCATGGGGCGCCAGAGGTATGTGTTTTTACAAACATATCATCGATGGCGGTTTCATACTCAGTGCGTTTGTTTCTATTTCTGATATCTTCTTCGGTTAATTTCCAACGTTTGTAAGGGTTATTTAACCGTTCAGAGAATCGTTTTAGTTGCTCGTCACTACTTATATGTAAAAACAGTTTTATGACTTTAATGTTATCGTCGAGCAAAAGCTGCTCAAATTCATTGATTTCACGATAAGCGCGTTGCCATTGTGCATCTGACGCATAACCTTCAATTCGTTCTACTAACACTCTGCCGTAATAGGAGCGGTCAAATATAGTCAGAGTGCCTTGCTTAGGAAGTTTGTTGAAGAATCGATATAAATAATGCCTGCCTTGCTCATCGTCTCTGGGCGCGGCAATTGGGTAAACTTGGTAGCCACGGGGATCGAGTTTTTCAGTAACGCGGCGGATTGCGCCGCCTTTTCCTGCTGCATCCCAGCCTTCAAAAACGATAACAGCTCTTTGCCCTTGATGGTAATAGGCTTGCTGAACATGAAGTAACTCATTTTGCCAATATTTAAGCGCCTGTTTATACGCTTTTTTATTATCAATAGCTGGATATTCATTGATGTGTTTTAAAGAGGGGGACTGTGTTGTTTGTTGATTATCTATATCAATTTGGCTCACATTGAGATCCTCTGTTTATATTGCTTTGGCGTTATGTTCATCACTTTTTTAAATTGCCGCGTGAAGTGAGATTGATCAGTATATTCAAGTTCATAGGCTATATCAGTTAAAGAGCATGTCGGTTTTTGTTTGAGCAAGTTTCTCGCTTTCGATACTTCTACAAGGGTTGCATACTCTTTAGCCGTCATGCCTAGCGCTTGATCAAAGGCTCTTTCGGCTCGTCGGCTATTAATATGTAGGGTGTCATAAATATCAGCCAGCTTTATTGATCTTGGTGATAGTTGGATCTCTTTGGTAATGGTTTCTAAAATGTTGGGAAGTGGTTGATTTAAATTTTTGAATTGCTGTTCAAGCCACTGAGAAATATGCTCAATTTTATCTGAAATAGAGGCACCTTCTTGGCGAATTTTATTAAGTAAGACCTGATCAATTGGGATTGCGTCTAATAATTCAATACACAAATTTTTTGATTCTTTGAGCGGCATAGCGGTGAAGTTTTTGGCGCCCAATGGTGTGAGCCTAACACCAATGAGGTTTTGCACGTCTTTTTCAAAGTGCCATATGGTTGTTTTAGTCTGTGGGCCGATGAAGTAAGCATTTTGATTCAGGCTTGTAGTGCCCATTTTTGATTTACCTGATATAACAAATAAAATCGAAATACAGCCGTCACTGTGTAATGCTTGAGGCAATAGGCTTTGGGAACTTGCATACCAATAATTGATAACATAGGGGGCAAGCGTTGGTGGTGGGGACAAAATAGTATACACGGTGACCTCACTCCTTGTGGGTACTCAAAAATATGCTTGAGCGACTTTAAATTGCCTCATTTAATCTACCGCTTAACTCATTTAAGCGCAATAAAAAAGCAGCCATTGGCTGCTTTGGGTGTTTAAGTTAGTTTACTTCAATTCATATCAACACAAGGTATTTATCTTGCGTTGGTACTTTCGAAGATTTTATCTGCAGAAGCTGCTACGAAACCCGTGTACAATTCACCATCAGGTTTGTTGTAACGCAGGGCGAACTCGTAGAAGCAACTTGGGATTTCGAACTTGCCGTCAGAGAACTCAACAGGGTGGTGATCAGCAAGTGTAGAAGATTGCTCAAGTAGTACTTCAGGTGAACCTTTGATTTCACCACCTGATGTATTTAGAGCGAAACCAGCATCTTTAAGTGCTTGGTTTACAGCTTCTATGGTCTCAAAATTAGCTAGGTAATTAATGTTTACTGTGAAGTGATTTGCACGGTAACCCCAAGCTGACATCCAAGCTGCATATTCGCTTTCTGCAAGTAGCTTTTTATAAGTTTCATGGCTCACTTGCCAATGTGTACCAGAGTACAAGAAGTTTTCTGCAGTGACGGCACTCTCATCGATGCTATCAATCATTTGGCCAACAATTGCTTGAAGATCTTCTGAGCACTTTTCTAAAAGTAGTTCTGAGATGAATACTTTTGGCTTGCTTGGATCGCTATGCTCATAGTGTTTAGCATACAATTTCTTAGCTTCAAAATGATACTCACCACACTCTTTGTAACCAACAGCTTTAAAATGCGCAGCCAGTTTTTCTAGACCAATTTTTTCATGGTTGAAAGTACGTAGTGCGATATGGTCGTTGATGACATCATCTTTTTGAGTAGAACCTAACAGCTCGTGTACTTTTACAGCAGATGGAGTCACTTCTAAATAGTTGCTCCAAAGGTTCTCAAATAAGCTATCTACATTGTTGTGCATAATGACAATTCCTTAATATAACGGCTTGGCCGCGTTGTAAATGTTACGACAAAGCACGACGTATTTAGTATTTATAAAACAAATCCACTGATCTTATCACCTTGCTTTAACTGCAATGCCTCAGCCGTTTTTGAGGTGATTGTGAATATTTGTGTATGTTCATTCCATACTACCGCAGTAGTAAATGTGGCTCTAAAGTGCGCTAGTTGGCCATTGGATAGGGCCCAAGTTGTTTCACTGTGTGGCAGCTCTTCGACGATATCTAATGTACCGTTTTGAGTTTCACGCACGGTTCGAATATTTTCTAACCTAGCTTCGACAGTGGGGCCAGCATCAAATAAGTCGACATACCCTCTGTGTTCAAAGCCTTCTTTTTGCAGCAGTCGCAGTGCAGGTTTTGTTTTTTCATGCACATGGCCGATAACTGATTGGGCCTCTGGGCTGAGCAAATTGGCGTAAATCGGATATTTTGGCATTAACTCAGAGATAAACACTTTATCGCCCAAGCCCACTAGGTGGTCGGCCTTTGGAAACTCAATACTGAAAAAGTGTTCCTGTAACCATTGCCAAAAAGGGCTGTGGCCGTTTTCATCACTGACGCCACGCATTTCAGCAATCACTCTATCGCTAAAGCGCTCGGCATGTTCAGCCATAAATAAAAAGCGAATACGCGACAAGAATCGACCTGCCAACCCGCGTCTAAATTGCTCTCGTAAGAACAATGTGCAGATTTCCGAACTACCTGTGTAGTCATTACATATTGATAGAATATCAACGGTGTTATACACATTTAAGGTGCTAGAGTGGTGAACGGTTTTGCCTTGATGGTAGTGATACAGGGGGACCTGCATCCCAACAGCTGCCTCAATGGCTGTAGTACCACTAATTTCACCTGTTTCTAAATCTTCGAGGACAAATAAATATCCCTCATCGATTGGCGCATTTAATGATTTACTGAAGCTTTCTTGAGAGCGTTGTATCTTACTCGCTAATAGTTCGTCGTCGACAGGCAAAGATGTGAAACCATGGCCTGACTCTACCGCGATGTTTTTTAAAGCCGCAAAATCTTTGCTGCTAATAGGTCTAAGTACTTGCATAAAAATATCATTTAGGGCGACGAATCGCCCATAAAGGTTAAGCGTTTACTACATCCGCGACAGCCAGCTCGAAGCGTGCTAGACCTGCTTTAATTTCTTCTTCAGTAATCACTAAAGACGGTGTGAAACGAACTACATTAGTGCCAGCGACCAAAGTCATTAAGCCATGCTTTGCACTTGCGACTAGGAAATCTCTCGCCTTACCTTCGTAATCGCCTTTAAGTACGCAACCTAACAATAGGCCTTTACCACGCACTTCGCTAAATACATTGTACTTTTCGTTAATTGCATTTAGGCCATCACGGAACATTTGTTCACGCTCTTTGACACCATTTAATACTTCAGGCGTATTAACCGTGTCAAAAGCCGCTTCAGCAACGGCACAAGCAAGTGGGTTACCACCGTAAGTAGAACCGTGAGTACCAATTTTTAAATGCTTCGCAATATCCGTTGTGGTGATCATTGCACCAATTGGGAAGCCGCCACCTAGTGCTTTAGCTGTTGTTAAAATATCAGGCATAACATTCAAGCCTTGGTATGCGTACAAATCACCTGTACGGCCAACACCTGTTTGTACTTCATCAAAAATAAGCAGGGCATTGTGCTTGTCACATAACTCTCGTACACCTTGCACAAACTCGATATCCGGAGAGATGATACCGCCTTCACCTTGTAGAGGCTCCATCATAACTGCACACGTTTTGTCAGAAATTACTTTTGCAAATGTTTCTAAGTCATTGTAGTCAATGTGAGTGATATCTTGTGGCTTCGGACCAAAGCCATCAGAGTAGGCTGCTTGGCCACCGACGGTTACCGTGAAGAAAGTACGGCCGTGAAAACCTTTATTGAAAGCAATGATCTGCGTTTTTTCTTCATTATATTTATCTAAAGCAAATCTACGTGCCAGTTTTAAAGCTGCTTCATTTGCTTCAGCGCCAGAGTTTGCAAAATAGACTTTGTCTGCAAATGTCGCATCAGTCAGCTTTTTAGCTAGACGAAGTGCAGGTTCATTGGTCATTACATTTGATAAATGCCAAATCTTTTCACCTTGCTCTTTCAGTGCATTTACCAATGCTGGGTGGCTATGACCTAGACAGTTTACTGCGATACCGCCAGCAAAGTCGATGTACTCATCACCGTTTTGGTCCCAAACTCGCGCACCTTTACCTTTTACTGGTATAACTGCAGATGGATTGTAGTTAGGTACCATTACTTCATCGAATAATTCGCGATTCACTTGCATGACGTCGTCCTCATATAACTTCAACTTCTTGGCACGAAAATATGTGCCTATTCTTATTCCGACATTATTGCGTGATGCGATGAAAATTTGCAGTGTAATTTTGTATAAAATGAGTAGAATGTTCGTCAAAATGACATTGGTATTGTGCAAAATGATTAGCAAACAAGATGAGAGATTGATTTCTGTACTGCGAAGCAACGCGAGGGCGAGTATTTCTGAGCTAGCAAGACTATTGGATATGTCCCGAACAACGGTGCAATCACGATTGCAAAAGTTAGAGCAAAGCGGTGTTATTCAGGGTTATAAGATTGATTTTGGTCAAGATTATTTAGGTAGCCTAGTTTCTGCTCATGTTTCAATTAAGGTCAAGCAAAAGCTCACGGCAAAAACTAATATTGCCCTGAAGCAGCTCTCACATATTTCTGCTTTATATGCGATTAGCGGCGAATACGACATGATAGCTATTGTAGAAGCGCAAAGCCTAGAGCAATTAAGCCAGTTGCTGGATGAAATAGGTAATTTAGACGGCGTCGAAAGAACTAATTCAGCTGTTATACTGGAAACTAAATTTCAACGTTAATTTGCTTTGGGTAACCACACACTCGTTCCAGTAGTAGCGATGTGGTTAACATTGCCTTTGAGCACCTTGTCGCCCACATTACGAGAGGTCTCAGGGCGACTCACTAGGTAACCTTGGACACAGCAAATCCCCATATCTTTGACCAGTTCAAACTGATCAAGCTGCTCTACACCTTCTGCAACGATTTTAAGGCCTAGCTGCGCACCAAGCTCGCTGATAGAGTTTAAAATCTTAAAGTATTTAGGGTTGTCTTTTGCTTGTGAAATAAACAGTTTATCTATTTTAATCACATCGATTGGCAGATCAGCTAGTGTGCTCAACGAGCTAAAACCCGTGCCAAAATCATCAATTGCAATAGTCACACCGGCACTGCGGCAACGCTCAAGCTGAGCAATGATTTCATCACTTGCTGTTATGAGTGTTGACTCGGTGATTTCTATCATTAGGGAGGCAGCAGGCAGTCCCGATTTATTAAGTGCATCTAAAACCCAGTCGTAAATAGGTCTATGTTTGAGCTGAATGCCGGATACATTCACCGAGATTTTAACTTTTTTCATCCCAGCATTGTGCCAAGCAGACATTTGTCGGCATGACTCTAGCAATATCCAGTCGCCAAGCTCTAAAATTAAATTTGACTCTTCGGCAATTGGAATAAACTCAGACGGTGGGATCAACCCCTCGATGGGATGATGCCAACGGGTGAGGGCTTCAAAATAGTCTATTGAGCAATCTTCAACATGCACAATTGGTTGAAATGAAAGTTGAAAATTTTGAGAGGCAATCGCAAGTCTCAATTCTTCTAATAAATAGTGGTAGCGCCTGATTTTATTCCCCATCTCTGGTGAATAGACTCTAAATATACCGCGACCATCCGTTTTAGCACGATACATGGCAACATCTGACATTTGCAACAGCGCATTAGGCGTAGAGGCACTATCAGGGAATACAGCAATTCCGATACTGGCGCTTATTTTCACTAGCTTGTTACCAAGCACAAAGTCTCGTTCAATTTCGCTAAGGATAGTTTGTGCTATCTCAGTACAGAAACTGGTGTCATTCAGGTTGGGCACAAAAATCGAGAACTCGTCTCCACCTAGTCGAGAAAGGTTTTGGTCTAGCCCATGGACGGGATGCGCATCATTGAGCTTAAACTGTCTAACAACTTGTTCCAATCGCCCTGAAACCTGAATAAGTATTTCATCACCGAAACTGTGCCCAAAGGAATCATTAACCTGTTTAAAACCATCTAAATCAATGAATAACAATCCACATTTGGATTTGCTTTTATCCGCAATGGTCAGCTGCTCGCTAATATGTTCTATATATGCATGACGGTCTATAAGTTTGGTCAATTTATCTTGGTAGACGTGACTATCTGACTGTATTTTTATGCGTTGAAGATTATCGCTTAATGATTGAACTGCATAACAAATTTGTGCGACAGGACCGCCAGAGTGAAGCTCTTTATGTTTAATTTCAAGTCCATCGAGCAGGGCATTGAGGTCTTTATTTATGGCATTGAGTGCTTCTAACTGTGCTTTGTCTCTTTTGTTGCTTTTGAACTGAGCAATAAAAAACAGTACTGCGATTAAGCAAAGCATTAATAAAGTAGGGGATGACCATACGAGCTTAAATACTCTTGAGGTCGGCGCTATGGCATATTGGGACTGCTGATTTGCGATGATAACAAAAGTTTGATTGTCCTTACGAACGAATTGCTGGTCGTAGTAGACAAATTGATACCAAGGAGCCGATCTTTCAACTTGCTCAACATCGCTGATCTGAGTTTGCAAAGAAAGTAACCCGGATTGCGCATTCAGGACATGTTTAGCAAAAGTTAGATTTGCAGCAATACCAATTACTACAAGGCTAACAACAGCATAAGCTAAATTTTTAAAAACATTCTGCATGATTGAGACAATCCAAAATTAACCGAAAACCGGATCCTTCATGTTCCTGTAGTATACATCAATTTGACTTCAGGGATGACAACCTTTTACACGCTTTTATTTACAAGTGCAATTATCAAAATTATTTCAATTCAATTTAGGGACAATCATTTACACTTCTCTGAGCAAGATCAATTATCAATATAATTCACTTTACACGATAATGATTCTTATCTACTTTTTTAAGTCATTGGCCTAATAATTGCTCAACAGTGTTGGGCATTAAAAACCAAAGGGCTTTCTGTCCAAAAATGTACTTTTCTGGTGCAAAGGTATGTTGTATTGCACTGTTGTGAGGCGTACAAGTTTTTATTTATGTACTAAACTATTCTCACAAAATATGTTCGCGTAATCATACATTATACGACATAGTTTTGTGGCAAGGAACACCAACCAAGTTAGGTTTTTGGAGCCAAAAATGTTAACAAAACGTTTTTTTAAAACGAAAAACGAAGCCGAAATCACATTTGAATTTTCTCACCCCGAAGCCAAAAAAGTTGAACTCGTTGCAGAATTTAACGATTGGCAACCCATTAGTATGAGGTTCAATAAAAAAGAGCAGCGATTTAAGCTCAAGCACAGGCTACCAACGGATAAGCAATTCCACTTTCGATATTTGATAAATGGTAACCAATGGGACAATGACAACAGTGCTGATGGATACGCTGCCAATGGCTTTGGTAGTGAAAATAGCATTGTTGACACTCAAAGATTGGCTTAGTTGCCAATGGAAGGACTACAACAGCTATATTACCTTCATGGTATCGGTTACGACTTTGTCAAATATGACGGCGAACATGTTGTTTTTGATGCGCTAACGAGGCAGACTGCCATTGAATGCTGTGGTATTGAACCGCACGATAAACATGCCGTTGACCGTCTCAATTTTGAACTAGACATTGCGCCATGGACACGAGTTGTAGAACCCGTGACGTTGAGCGATAGTGATACCGGCAGCTTTGTAATTAAGGTCTCAGAGACTTTAAAGCATTCAATAGCAAGCATAAAGGCACCTTCGGCAAATATAGATATAACGGTTAAGCTTTCTGAGTGTGAGGAAGTAGGAGACTATATACATGCTGACAATCGATATGTTGCGTTAAAAGTCAATCTGGGAAAATTGCCAATTGGCTATTTTGAACTATTGATAGAAGGTGCATTTGGGCAAGTAGTAACTGAGCTTTGGTCAGTACCAAAGCAATGCTATAACCCCTATGTATCTCACAGCAGTAAAAAGCCGCTTGGTGTGTCGTTACAGCTTTATACTCTGAAAAGCGATAGGAATTATGGTATCGGTGATTTCGCTGATCTAAAGCAGTTAATAGCGCTGTTTTCCCAACATGACGGGGATTTTATCCTTTTAAATCCATTGCATTTGCTATTTAGTGCAAAACCTGAAGAAGCGAGCCCTTATAGTCCTTCTCATCGCTGCTTAATTAATCCTCTATACATAGCACTAGATGATATCCAAGAAATAGTTGGCCAAGAATGTGCTGAGCTGTTCTCGTCTGTTGCAGATTTAGGACATGGACGTTCAGTGGCAAGCAAGTTTATTGATTACACTCAAACATCCAATGTGAAGTACGCTTTATTTGAAAGCTTGTATGACTGTTGGAAACAGGACGCGCGCCAAGAAACTGCCTTAAATGCTTTTATAGAAGAAAAAACATCAATACTTGGGGATGTAGAGCTAAGTCAATTTGAATGGTTTTTACAGTGGTTGGCATCTGAGCAACTTAAGCGTTGTCAGTTACTATGTATTGCGCGAGGAATGGAAATAGGGTTGGTGAATGATTTGGCTGTCGGTTGCACAGGTGGCGGACTTGAGTTTGAAAGTTATCGCGCTTGCTTTAGTGAGCAGGCAAACATAGGCGCGCCACCCGACCCTTGGGCTGAACAAGGCCAAAACTGGGGGATGCCTGCGCTGAACCCGATAAAAGCAAAACATAACAACTTTGCATATTTTAAATCTTTGGTGCGTTCCAATTTGAGTCAAGTTGGTGCGCTGCGTATCGATCATGTGATGTCACTAAGGCGTTTGTGGTGGTGCTTTGCAAAAGAAGGTCAAGAACTTGGGTGTTATGTCTATTATCCATTTGAATATTTGCTGGCCATTTTAAAAATAGAGTCACACTTACATAGTTCAATTGTAATAGGTGAAGATCTGGGGGTTGTACCGCCAGAGGTAACTCAGGCGTTGGAAGAGTCAGCAATTTTTGGTAACACACTATTCTATTTCGAGAAAAACCAAAATGGTGAGTTTAAAGGCAGTGAGCAACTGAGGAAAAATGCGCTGATTATGGTCGCTAATCATGATGTTCCTCCATTTCACGGCTGGTGGAATGCTGCGGACATTGATATTAAATTTGATTATGCATTGATTGACGAGCATCAGCGCCATCATCAAAAACATGCTAGAGGTATTGAAAAAGCGCGGTTAATTAGCTGGATTAATCAGCATGATATAACAGGTATAGAAATTAACGCTTCGAGTCAGGAAGTATATCAGGCCGTTATGCTTGTGTTAGCAAGCTGTCCAAGTCAATTGCTTGCCATTCAATTGGATGACCTAGACCTGCAAGAATTCCCTGTAAATATACCTGGTACAAATACAGAGTACCCGAATTGGCGCCGAAAATTAAATCATGAGCTTGTTGAGCTATTTGAACTTCATAAAGACTTCATTCAACAACTCAATGCAATCAGGAAGCAACAATGAATACCGTAAATAAAAATGTTGAAATGACAGAGGATTACACGGAACAAGTGGCTGCGTTACAAGCTGGCTCATTTTCAGATCCGTTTAGCTTTTTAGGACCTCATGTAGTTAAGGTTGGGCCAAAAACATATACAGTTTTACGGGTCTTCATTCCAAGCGCATTATCTGTAGCAGTTATTTTGGGTAAAACGGTAACGAATATGACCCGATTTTGTGGCAGTCAGTTGTTTACTGTGGTACTTGATGCAGAATTGAGCGCGGAAAATTATCGTCTCAAAGTACAATTTGAAGATAGCACTTTGTACTTTCGTGATGTGTATAGCTTTGCTAGTGCGTTGGATGAACAGGCTATGTACTTGTTTAATGAGGGCACACTCGAGCATGGCTATGATCACTTTGGCGCTCGCTTTATTAAGCATGGTGGTGTGCAAGGGGTGCAATTTAGTGTTTGGGCACCTAATGCAAAAAGCGTCTCTGTTATTGGTGAGTTTAACTTTTGGCAAGCTAATCAACATTATATGCGTTTTCACCCCGCAAGTGGTGTTTGGGATTTGTTTATTCCCGGATTATCAGCAGATACAAGTTATAAGTTTGCGATCACGACAGTAAGTGGAGAAAGGCTAGAAAAAGCAGATCCTTACGCGAAAAAAATGCAACAAGCGCCTGGCACTGCAAGTGTTTTGCAGCAGACAATTCAAGCGCCAATTTATGATGATGAAATGTATGAAATGCGCATGAAGCGCAACCATGTAGAGTCACCCATTTCTATATACGAAGTGCATTTGGGCTCGTGGAAGCGAAGGGTTGATGAGCAAAATCGATATTTAACTTATCGAGAGTTAGCAGATGATCTTGTGCCTTACGTAAAAGATTTAGGCTTTTCGCATATTCAATTGATGCCCATTAGCGAATTTCCTTTTGATGGTTCTTGGGGGTATCAACCTGTAGGCCTTTTTTCCCCGTCCAGTCGCTTCGGTTCTGTAGACGATTTTTTATATTTTAGTGAGGTGTGCCATAAACACGAAATTGGTTTGTTGCTCGACTGGGTGCCAGGTCATTTCCCGACGGACCCTCACGGTTTAAATCGGTTCGATGGTACACATTTATACGAGCATGCTGACAAACGCCAAGGATTTCATCCAGACTGGAACACTTGCGTTTTTAACTATGATAGACCCGAGGTTAAGAGTTATTTACTCTCTAATGCGAATTACTGGGTGTCAGAGTTTCAATTAGATGGGCTTAGAGTGGATGCTGTCGCATCTATGCTTTATCTCGATTACTCAAGAAAAGATGGGGAATGGATAGCTAATAAGTACGGCGGCAGAGAAAACCTTGGCGCCATAGATTGCTTACAGAGAAGTAATGCTGTTTGCTATAAAAATGCACCACATGCCATGATGGTTGCAGAAGAATCTACAGCTTGGCCTGGGGTGACACAAAGCGTAGACCATGGCGGGTTAGGATTTGGCTATAAATGGAACATGGGCTGGATGAATGACAGCTTGGGCTTTATGCAACGAGATCCAATTCATAGAAAATTTCATCATCATGAAATGACTTTTTCTATGGCTTATGCCTTTTCAGAAAATTACATCTTACCTCTTAGCCATGATGAGGTTGTGCATGGAAAAGGGTCTCTTTTAAGTAAAATGCCAGGTGATGACTGGCAGCAGTTTGCTAATTTACGCGCTTATTATGGGTTTATGTTTGCTCACCCAGGCAAAAAACTACTGTTTATGGGCAGTGAATTAGCACCTCGAGATGAGTGGGATCACAACAAGCAGTTAGACTGGTCATTATTGGAAAGTGAAGCACACACAGGTGTTTTTGAGTCAGTTAAAGCGCTGAATTCAGTCTACCAATCAACCCCCTCTTTATATGAAGTCGATGGATCACCTGCTGGCTTTAGGTGGATTGATTGTGATAACGCTGAGCAATCAATTCTGAGCTTTGTGCGGTTTGGTAAAAAGCAATCAGAGCTTTTGGTTGCTGTTAGCCATTTTACACCACAAGTATTCCACCACTTCAGGTTAGGAGTACCAAAAGAAGGGGCATATCAAGTCGTTTTCAACTCTGATGACAAGCAATTTTACGGCAGTGGCGTTCAAGTTGTCGCACACAAGCAGCAACTTGTTCAGAGTAAAGCTGTGGCATGTCATGGATTAGACAACAGTATTGAAATTACAATACCGCCGCTAAGTACTATTTATTTAAAATATATATCGGCATAAACATGATTGGCTCCCGACAAGGCAGTACTTATCCATTTGGTAGCACGGTAACAGACACAGGTGTTAATTTTGCAGTCTACGCCCCTAATGCAGAGAAGGTTTATTTGTGTTTGTTCGACGGGTTTGGACGGTGTGAAAAAAATCGTCTTGAGATGCATAGTCATGAGGGAGGAGTCTGGAGTATTTTTGTTGACTCACTCACTTCTGGTGCACTATACGGCTATCGAGCAGATGGCAAATACAATCACTTGGATGGCCACTTTTTTAACGTTAATAAATTACTGCTAGATCCATATGCGAAAGATTTTAGTGGGGACTTTACTTGGAGTGAAAGGCATTATTGTCACCTGCCTGTTGGTGAATTTAATAGCTTAGATAACGCTATTGATATGCCTAAATGTAAAGTTGTCAAAGTACAAGCTTACACAGGGAAAAAGCCCAATACACCTTGGCAAGATACGTTTATTTACGAGTGTCATGTGAAGGGGGCTACGCAGCTACACCCACAGATTGACAAGTTGAAAGTGGGGAAGTTTGCGGCATTGACTGATCCTGCATTTTTGCAGCACCTTAAATCTTTGGGTGTAACAGCCATAGAATTGTTGCCAGTGCATGCATTTGTGAGTGAGCAGTTTTTAACGACAAAAGGGCTGCAAAATTACTGGGGGTATAACACTCTAAGCTTTTTTGTTCCGCACAAAGCATATTGCGTGAACGGCGATATGACTGAATTTGTAGATATGGTTCGGCAGTTTCATGAACATAAAATCGAAGTGATTATAGATGTAGTGTACAACCATACTGCAGAAGGCGGTATTGATGGCCCGATGTTGTCTTTTAAGGGGCTGAATAATAACGGCTATTACAGAACGATAAATTCACCGGAATCAGTTTACATCAATGATACAGGGTGTGGTAACACGGTGAATATTGACGACCCGATCACATTAAAACTCATTATGGATAGCCTGAGATATTGGGTAGAAGTGATGGGGGTAGATGGGTTTAGGTTTGATTTAGCGACCATACTTGGTCGCACGGTAGAGGGATTCTCTTGCCGTCACGCATTTTTTCAAGCAGTGTTGCAAGACCCTGTTTTGTCCTCTGTAAAATTAATTGCAGAGCCTTGGGATGTAGGGCCTGGCGGGTATCAACTCGGCGCTTTCCCTTCACCTTGGCGAGAGTGGAACGACAAATATAGAGATATTGTAAGGCGATTTTGGCGAGGGGATAGTGGTACCTTGCCAGAGCTTGCTAAACGCATCCATGGTTCCAATGATTTGTTTGAGCATAATCAACGTGGTCCACTCAATTCAATTAACTTTTTGACCAGTCACGATGGATATAGCTTGGCTGATTGGGTGAGCTATGAGCAAAAGCATAACGAGGCCAATGGCGAGAATAACCGAGATGGTCATAGTGAAAACTATTCTTTTAACTGCGGCTTTGAAGGTAATGTAGATAACTCAGAAGTCATCCAGTTACGCCACAAAATGCAGACTAACGCGCTGATAACTTTGTTCATGTCAAAGGGAGTGCCGATGATAGCTGCAGGTACAGAATTGAAACATAGTCAAGCCGGGAACAATAACGCTTATTGCCAAGATAATGAAGTGAGTTGGTTAAACTGGCCCGAATACGAAGGGAGTCAAACACTCATTAGACCAATTTCTGAGTTGATGAAGTTGAGAAGTCAATTAAGTGTTTTTCAACATCCTTTCTTTGTTCACGCTGATGATGAGCGGTTTTCGGTCGAGTGGTTAAATAAAGAAACACGCCCGATGAACGAACATGATTGGCACGATGAAGGGAATAAAACGCTCATGTATATTCTCGCTGACAAACTTAACTCAAAAGCCGTCATGGTGATTTTAAATGCGGATACTGAGCGTTTATCTATTACGCTACCAACTCCACCTTTTTCTAGTAACTGGGAATGTGTGTTTACGTCAGAGCAAGTAAATGACAGCGACGTACTTCCTATCTCTTTTTGTCTTACAGGACAAAGTGCTTGGGTACTTATGTCAAACTTAGAGGAAAACACGAATGGCTGATAAAAAGTCTAATGTGTGTGTTGTTAAGCACTGGCAAGATGCGCCAAAACTCAATGAGAGCGCATTGGCAGATGATTTGAATCGACATTTCTATTATACCCTTGGTCGTGATCGGGTTGGGGAATCAAAGCATTATTTATTTCAAGCGCTAGCATTGACAATCAGAGACAGATTAGTAGCCCGTTGCCGTGCAACAAACCAGCATTTATCACAGCAAAAGACTAAAAAAGCAGCGTACTTGTCATTAGAGTTTTTAATGGGGCGTGCCCTTGGCAATGCGATTTTGAATTTAGATCTTGAAGAACAAGTGAAATCTGCACTTAAAGAATATGGAACAAATCTTGAGGAGCTTGAGTCTGCTGAGCATGATGCCGGATTGGGTAATGGCGGTTTAGGTCGGCTTGCAGCCTGTTTTTTAGATAGTTGTGCATCATTAGCTTTACCTGTGGTTGGATACGGTATTCGTTATGAGTATGGGATGTTCAATCAATCAATTGAGCATGGCGTGCAAATAGAGCAGCCTGATAAATGGTTACGTGAAGGTCACCCTTGGGAGTTAAGCGCGCCTGAGCAAGCTAAGACTGTTAAGTTCTTCGGTAATGTCGAAACACATACCGATAAGCATGGCCGGATCCATCATCAGTGGGTGAATTCTCAGGATGTGTTAGCTGTTCCTTTCGATGTGCCTATACCAGGCTATCGTAATGGCGTAGTAAATACGCTTAGATTATGGAAGTCAGAGGCAACAGATGAATTTAACCTCAAAGAATTCAATGCTGGCAGTTACTCAGAAGCCGTTGCTAAGAAAAACCTTGCTGAGCAAATTACCATGGTGCTTTACCCTAATGATGCCAGTGAAAACGGGAAAGAACTGAGGCTTCGCCAGCAATACTTTTTATCTAGTGCCAGTTTACAAGATATTCTCCACCAGTGGACAGAGCAGCATGGTAGTGATTTTAGCGACTTTGCTCAGTATCACGTTTTTCAACTTAACGATACACACCCAAGTGTTGCGGTTGCTGAACTTATGCGTTTGTTACTAGATGAGCATGAAATGGAGTGGGATGACGCTTGGAAAATTACTACATCAACAATGGCGTATACCAATCATACCTTGCTACCTGAAGCGTTAGAAAAATGGTCGGTACCTTTGTTTAGTCGTTTGTTGCCAAGAGTGATGGAAATCATTTTTGAGATTAATGCGCGTTTCTTAGCTGAGGTTGCACTCATGTGGCCAGGAGATGTAGAAAAACAAAGGCAACTTTCTTTAATCGAAGAGGGTCATGAACCTCAAATCAGAATGGCTTATCTAGCAATTGTAGGCAGTTTCTCAGTCAATGGCGTGGCCGCTTTGCACACAGAGCTGCTTAAATCAGGACTGTTTAACACCTTTTATAATCTGTGGCCTAACAAGTTTAACAATAAGACTAACGGTGTGACACCAAGAAGGTGGCTTGCGCATTGCAATCCTGATTTAGCTGATCTTATCACAGATAAAATAGGCGAGGGGTGGCAAGCGGATTTTTCAGAGATCAGTGCGATCAGAAGATACTATGACAAGCCTGCATTTCACACACAGTGGCAAAAAGTTAAAGAAAGTAACAAAGCTAAGTTAGCTGAGCTGGTTAAAACGCGATGTAATGTAGAGTTTGATACAAGCATGATATTTGATGTGCAAGTAAAGCGTATCCATGAGTACAAAAGGCAACTATTAAATATTTTACATGTCATTGCGTTATACGATCAGATCCGCAGAGGTGATGTGAAAGATATGGTGCCTAGATGCGTATTGTTTGGTGGTAAGGCGGCTCCTGGGTATTACATGGCCAAATTGATTATCAAGCTGATTAATAATGTTGCAAATGTCGTCAATAAAGACAATGCAGCAAAACCATATTTAAGAGTTGCTTTTTTACCAAATTATAATGTCACTGCGATGGAAACGATTTGCGCTGCTACGGATCTTTCACAACAAATTTCAACCGCAGGTAAAGAGGCCAGTGGTACAGGCAACATGAAGTTCATGATGAATGGGGCTGTGACAATTGGGACTTTAGATGGTGCAAATATAGAAATTAGGGAGCAGGTTGGGGATGACAACTTTTTCTTGTTTGGTGTTACGGCCGAGCAGGCCTGTCAAGTGAGGCAGCATTATGACCCAACAAGTATTATCGATGGATTTGCGCCCTTAAAAAATGCCATGAAACTACTTGAAAGTGGCCACTTTAACCTTTTTGAGCCCAACCTATTCAACGACATTATTGCATCCATTACTAGCCCGAATGACCCTTGGTTAGTTGCACAGGATTTTGAAAGTTACTTTGATGCTCAAAAGCGGGCCGCGCAAAGTTACACGAATAAGACACTGTGGAATCGTATGAGTATTCTAAATACAGCAGCTAGTGGCACTTTTTCTAGCGATCGTACTATTTCCCAATACAGCGAAGAGATTTGGCGATTAAAACCAATGCAGTAACCGCCACGAACAATAATATGGAGATAAGAAATGCCGAGTTATGCAAACCGTTATATAAGTAACCTGACAAGAGACACTTATGCATTGATCCTTGCAGGTGGACGTGGCAGTCGGTTGCACGAGTTAACCGATTGGCGTGCAAAGCCAGCGGTGTATTTTGGTGGTAAGCACAGAATAATTGATTTTCCATTGTCTAATTGCATTAACTCTGGAATACGCCGAGTTGGAATTGCAACACAGTACAAATCTCACTCGTTGATCAGACATGTTAATCGCGCTTGGGGGCATTTTAAAAAAGAACTGGGAGAATCTGTAGAGATTTTGCCTGCATCACAGCGTTATGGCGATGAATGGTATTGTGGTACTGCGGATGCTGTATTTCAGAATATGGATATAATCCGTCATGAATTGCCTAAGTATGTGATGATTTTATCTGGTGACCATGTGTATCGAATGGATTATGGAGCATTAATCGCCAAGCACGTTGAAACGGGTGCTGATATGACGGTGTGCTGTATCGAAGTAGACTGTGAAGAGGCGGCAAACACATTTGGTGTTATGACTGTTGATGAAGGTAAGCGTGTTAGGCGTTTTGATGAGAAGCCCTCAGAGCCAACATCTATTCCGGGCAAACCGGGCACATGTTTGGCTTCAATGGGTAATTATGTGTTTAATACAGAGTTCTTATTTGAGCAGTTAAAGCGAGATGCGCAAAGAGAAGGTTCTGGCCGTGATTTTGGTCACGATATTATTCCATCCATCATTGAAGAGCATAATGTGTTTGCTTTCCCATTTAGAGATCCGAGCCACCCAGGTCAACCTTATTGGCGTGATGTTGGAACAATCGACTCATTTTGGGAAGCTAATATGGAGCTGGTATCAGTTCAGCCACAGTTAGATTTGTATGATCCATCTTGGCCTATTTGGACATATCAGGAGCAGCTCCCGCCAGCGAAGTTTATTTTTGATGATGAAAATAGACGGGGTATGGCGGTGGACTCTACTGTCTCAGGTGGGTGTATCATATCTGGGTCAATTGTTCGGAAATCCCTATTATTTTCAAATGTTCATGTGCATTCTTATTGCGAAATAGAAGGTGCAGTCGTATTGCCTGGTGTTAAAATAAACCGGCATTGTAAGATTCGAAATGCGATTATTGATAGAAGTTGTGAGATCCCAACCGGAATGCGAATAGGTTTCGATCCAGAGGAGGACCGCAGTAACGGGTTTAGGGTTTCAAATAAGGGCATTGTTCTAGTGACCAGAGATATGCTTGCAGCTTTGCAAGCAAGTCAGAAACCGACCGAGTCAAAATTAGAAAGCGCCTAAGGGTAAAGTATGCATGTAGTAATGGTGGCAGCAGAGAACGATAGGCTGCCAAATTGCAAGGTTGGTGGTGTCGCGGATGTTATCCGTGACATCCCTTATGCCTTGTCTCGTTTGGATATCAATACATCGGTGATTGTTCCTGACTATGGTGAAGCCCGCTTAAATAGAGAGTTTGTGGCTGATATAGCGGTACCGTTTAAGCAACATTTGGAAACGGCCGTATTGTGGTTGGTAGAATCGGAAGATGGTGTATCACAATATGTGATTTCTCATTCATTATTTTCTGAACATGGCGGTGCGGTTTATTGTAATGATGATGGACGGCCATTTTACACCGATGCAAATAAGTTCGCATTTTTTAGCGCAGCTGTTTGCGAAGTTATCGAGCACGGTTTGATTGGCAATGTTGATGTGCTTCATTTACATGATTGGCATGCCGCTTGTGTCGCTGTTTTACGAGAGTTTAGCCCAAGGTTTACAGCGCTTAAGCAAGTTAAAACTGTTTTTACAGTGCATAATTTGGCTCTACAAGGCGTCAGGCCATTCAATGGCGATGAATCTAGCCTTGAAGCTTGGTTTCCCACCTTGAGTTATGATGGTCAAAAGATTTGCGACCATCTTTACCCCCATTGCTTTAACCCTATGAGGGCTGCGATAGGTCTATGTGATAAGTTACATTTAGTGTCCCCTACATACTGCCACGAAGTGCAAAGAAGTAGTGATCATCAGGCTGGTTTTTTTGGTGGTGAGGGATTAGAGCATGATATGCAAATAGCAGCGGGCAAAGGTAAGCTCGTTGGTATTTTAAATGGATGTGAATACTCAAAAGCACTGCCGGAAAAGGCTACGGACGATTTTTATCGTTGTGCTGAAGCGAATATTTTTAACTGGATGTCAAAATCTACTGAGCTAAAGAGTGTGCACTATATAGCCCATCAAAGGTTACTCGCATGGCAAAAGTCATCAATGATAGGGCCTCTGGTAACGAGTGTTGGTCGTTTAACAAACCAGAAAGTATTCTTGCTGACGCAAAGAGTTGATACCAATATGGTCATTGATCAACTTGCTCTATATTTGCGTGAACAGCATGGAAGACTGATTATTCTCGGTAGTGGTGCTCACGAGCTAGAATATTTGTTTGCACAAGTTATGGCACGCCATGAAAATGTGCTTTACTTAAACGGGTATGGGGAAGATGTTGGTGACTTGATGTACGTCCTTGGGGATCTGTTTCTCATGCCAAGCTCATTCGAGCCTTGTGGAATCAGTCAAATGCTAGCTATGAGGGCGGGTCAGCCATGTTTAGTCAATGCTGTTGGAGGACTGGCAGATACGGTACAACACAACGTTAATGGCTTTACATTTTATGGAGAAAATATACAGCAGCAAGGGACTAATTTAATTGAGCAGTTTAAGGTATGTGTAAAGGTATTTAATAGTTGCAAAGAAGAGTATAATGATATTGCTTTGAGAGCTTCTCAAAGCCGGTTTACATGGGAAAAAAGCGCACAGCAGTACAAGGAACATTTATATGAGTAGGTAAAACTACTCATTCTAGAGTCACAAAACTAGTACTTTAATGTTTTTGTTGGATTTTATTTATCAGAAATTCGGGTTAAAATAATAAAAAAGAATAAAACTAAAGTACTGTTATTGGAACAGTATAGCTAGGAGCGATGATTTGAAAGTGTTTGTGGCTCGGCAGGCCATTTTTAATCGCAAAAAGCACGTGGTAGCTTATGAGCTATTGTTTCGTGACGGCACAAAAAACAGCTTTCCTAATGTCGCTGAAAACGCTGCTACAGCAAAGTTAATTATGGATAACCAGCTTAATCTGGGTACTCGTTACTTAACTTCAGGGAAAAAAGCACTAATAAATATAGGAGAAGATTCTTTAAATCAAGAGCTTGCACAGTTTTTGCCCGCTGATGATGTGATTTTAGAGCTATTGGAAACTATTCCACCGACTACTAAAAATTATGAAAAGGTGCGACAGCTTTTTCACAGTAATTATCGTTTGGCGCTTGATGACTTTACTTACTCAAAAGAGTGGGAACCGTTTTTAAAATTGGTTAGGTTAATTAAGTTTGACCTAGTTGAAACCCCGCTTGAAGAAATTGAGCCATTAGTAAATCAACTTAAAAAGCGTAAAAACTTGAAGCTTTTAGCTGAAAAAGTAGAAACTGAAGAAGAATTTATAAACGCTAAAAAAATGGGGTTTAGTTTCTTTCAGGGTTATTTTTTCGCAAAGCCGGCAATGATTGCGCAAAATGATATCGAAATTAATTACGCCATTGTGATGCTGATTTATTCAGAAGCATTAAAGCCAAATATGAATATCCCTCGGATCGCAGAGCTATTTGCTCAGGATACTGCGCTGGCTTATAAACTACTCAGGCTGATCAATTCAGGTGTTTTCCCTATTAAAAATCGCATAGAGTCACTAAAGCAGGCTTTAGTTTATCTGGGGCATGAGCGAATTATTAAGTTTGTTAACCTCATTATGACTGCGCATGTTGCTGAAACAAAACCAACAGAGCTCACGCGATTAAGCATTGTTCGATCGCGTTTCTGTGAACTACTAAGCCGACAAGTCGCTCCTTCTTTAGCCAATATGAGCTTTTTAACAGGGTTATTTTCTCTTTTAGACGCTATTTTGGATAAGCCGATGGATGTCGTTGTGGAGCGGTTACCTTTTCCTGAAGTGCTCAGAGATGCCTTGATTGGTGAGCCTAACACTCTGTATTATATATTAAATACAGTAAAAGCTTATGAAAGTGGTAGCTGGTGGGCTATGCAGGAGGCGTGCACTATGCTGAATATTTCTGACGAAAACCTTCCTGATTTTCATGCCCAGGCTGTAAACTGGGCTGATATGTATCGTGACCATGTTTATTAATGCAAAGAGTAGACTCTGTTGATTTTTTAAGGGGCATTGCCTTGCTTGGCTTGCCCCTAACAAATCTCATGTATATGGCCAATTTCACGTCGGGCGCTATGGTTCCAAGCAGCGCATGGTCTGATACTCTATTAACTTATCTTGTTGATATATTTGCGCATGGAAAGTTTAGGACTATTTTTAGTATCTTATTTGGCGTGTCGATTTGTTTGTTGTATGAGAAGTACGGAGCAAAGAGCACTAAACTTATAAAAAATAGACTATTAGTACTTGGATTTTTGGGTTGTATACATGGCTTTGTAGTATGGCCTGGTGATATTTTATTAAATTACGCTGTATCAGGTTTGCTGGTTCTTGCTGTTATTAAGTTAAAGTCTTCAACACTTATTAAGTTGGCCATTTGCGCGATATTCATTCCTATCTTCACCCTTATCTTACTGATATTGCAAAGTGGTGATACAAGTACAGAGCAGGGGCTTATCAACTTAGACGAAATCGGGTTTACCGCCCTTGGGTTACTGCAATTTAACATTGAAAATTTTTTAGCTATGCTGGCTTTGCTTCCCACTATCACGCTTTGGTACATATTTGGCTTGATGCTTATTGGCGTTCTGATTTATCGCGTGTATTGGGTGAGTAAAGTCCATCTATCAAGATTTGTTTGTATATTCATTCTGATACCTATCTCTATTTTTGGCTCGCTTGTAGCGCGATTGAATTTTGCAGAGCAATACCGCTTAGTTTATGAACTACTTAATTGGCTATGTGCCATTCCCTTTAGCATTGCTCTAATTTGTTTAGTACTCAAACACAAACAACCTTTTGATACGAGCGTGTCACTTTTATCCTATGCTGGTCGTAACTCATTATCACTGTACTTGTTGCAATCTTTAGTAGGTGTAGTGCTTTTTCAATTTGTCTTTCCAGCGTGGAAAATTTATTTCACCCAAACAGATTATTTTTTACTATTTATTGGCTTTACTATTCTACAATTGGCAGTAGTGTGGTGGTTTAAATGTAAATCTTTAAGAGGGCCCGCGGAAGTTGTGTTTGCTCACTGTCAGAACTATTTGAATAGAAGAGAGTATTAAATGTCTTCGATAAAAGTGTTGTTGCTACTGTTTGCGCTGACGGTTTCATTTACGTCTTATGCTAAAAACAATTTTTCTGTGCTGTTTGTAAACCCGTCTTTAGAGGGGGAGCCCTTTTGGGGGAAAGTACAAAAAATAACCCAAGAGGCGGCTGCACAACTCGATATCAATATTGATGTGATTTACGGTGATGGCAACCGCCATATTCAGCTTGCTGAGCTGAAAAAATATCTAGATTATCGCGCAAGCCCAGATTATGTGATTTTGATGCTTTATCCCGGTGGTGCAGAGCAAACGCTCACCATGTTAAACAACTATGGCATTAAGTTTATTACGTTAGAGCAGACAATTACTGGGCTCGAAAAAGAAGAAATAGGCATTCCAAAAGAGCGCTTTGAGCATTGGTTAGGAGAGGTTTTTTTTGATAACTACCAAGCGGGTTATGATTTAGCAAAATCATTACATCAAAGCGTACTTGCGGGTGGTCACAAAGGGCAAGTAAATGGGTTAGCCATTAATGGGCACTACGGTAGTGAGTCTGATAAGCGAAATCAAGGGGCGGCAGATTATTTCAAACAACATAACATAAATTTACAACAGACAGTGCATGCCAGTTGGTCTAAAGAACAAGCTTACTCAAAAACTAAGCGTTTATTTAAACGATATCCGCAAACGCACATCATTTGGAGTGCTTCAGATTTGATGGCGATGGGGGCACAAACTGCAGTCCGACAATTAGTAAAAAACGATGCGGGCAAGGTTGCCATTGGCGGGTTTGATTGGCTACCTGATAGTTTAGCTTTAATTGATAAAGGCGCATTATCAGCGTCAGTTGGCGGGCATTTTATGATGGGTGGATGGGCGTTGGTTTCTATCTTTGACTTTCACAACGGCGTAAAATACTGGCAAGAAAACAGCGCAATTACCTTTAATTTATCCGCTATTACACTTGAGAATGTCGATGAGTACCTTTGGATTTCTTCTTCACCGGATTGGTCAAAGGTAAATTACAAAAGCCTAAGTATCTTAGACACTACATTAAAGTCGTATGATTTTTCGCCTGATCAGTTGCGTCAAAAGAAAAACTAGACCCGACTCTTTGAAAACCTTAATTATCCTTACGGAAACTAGCTTGAACTTGTGCTATCCAATTCATTTTAAGTTGGAATCATTATACAATTAGCGTTTTTTAGAACATTGAGAATGGCGTGGATACCCCAAAGAGACTAAATAAGTATATCAGTGAGACTGGATTCTGCAGCCGTAGAGAAGCAGATACGCTGATCAGTGACGGAAGAGTTTCCGTGAATGGCCAAATTGCAGAGATGGGCTTAAAGGTCACTGATGCAGACACTATTTTGGTAGATAACAAGCCTTTAAAATCCAAGCCTAAGCGCGTTTATATTGCTTACAACAAGCCCGTTGGTGTGACCTGCACTACTGAGCGAAAAATTAGAAGCAATATTGTCAATGCAATCAATTATCCGGAGCGAATTTTCCCTATAGGTCGCCTAGATAGACCTTCTGAAGGTCTTATTTTTTTGACCAATGAAGGCGATATCGTCAATAAAATTTTGCGTGCGGGCAACAATCACGAAAAAGAATATATCGTCACAGTTGATAAAGTTATCGATGATAAGTTTATTCATGGCATGCGCTCAGGCGTGCCCATCCTTGGCACTGTCACCAAAAAATGTTTTGTGAAAAAAACTGGGCCAAAGAAGTTTACGATTACTCTAACTCAGGGCCTCAATAGACAGATCAGAAGGATGTGTGAATACTTCGGATATGAAGTGCAAACGTTAAAGCGTGTTAGGATCATGAATGTGAATCTTAACGGGCTTAGAGCCGGGGAGTGGCGCCATCTAAGTGAAAAGGAAATGGCTGAAATCAACGCGTCGATTGAGGGGTCATCAAAAACTGAGGAAGCATCGGTCGATAATAAAAAAAGAGCGAAACCAAAAGAATCGTTTAATCAAAATCGAAGCGCATCTGATAAGCCTCGTAGTAAAAATAAGAGCAATCATGCTCGCCCAGACAAACCAAGCAGAAAATCAGGTAAAAAGCCTGAACGTGTGAAAGGGACGTTATCACTCAAGAGATAAAAAATGGCCGCAATTGCGGCCATTTTTTTGCGGTTATTGTGCCTTAGGTGCTTTGATCTTAAATACTAAGCAGTACACAACAGGTATAACGATTAATGTAAGGATGGTTGCAAAGCCTAGCCCAAACATAATTGTTACAGCCATCGATTTAAAAAACACGTCAAATAGTAAGGGGATCATCCCGAGTATGGTTGTGATTGCAGCCATCGACACGGGTCTTACTCGACTCACGCCAGAATCAAATACTGCTTGGTAAGGTGACTTACCACTGTCGACTTCAAGATTTATTTGGTCCATCAGTACAATGCCGTTTTTAATTAGCATGCCAGAGAGGCTCAGCAATCCAAGTAAAGCCATAAAGCTAAAGGGTGCCTGGAAGGCAACCAATCCGGCCGTTACACCAATAATTGCCAGTGGCACAGTGCTCCAAATGACCAGAGGCTTCTTAATTGAGTTGAACAGTAATACCGTGATCATAAACATGCTTAAATAGCCAAGAGGTAGCGAGCCAAAGATGGCTGTTTTCGCTTTAGAGGAGGACTCATACTCACCGCCCCATTCCATCTTGTAACCAACCGGTAGCTCAATGGCCTCTATATTTGCTTTTATACGACCAAATAACTTAGCAGGGGTTTCGTTGCCAATGACATCATGATCGGCCATGACAGTAATAGTGCGCTTTCTATCACGACGCATGATCAAGCTGTCTTCCCAGACCACTTCAAACTTATCTACGATTTGGCTAACTGGTACGTAGACATTTAATACCGGACTGAATACTTGTAAGTCTTGTAAGTTTTCAACACTGTATCTCTCTGTCTCTGGAGAACGAGCGACGATAGGCAGCATCTGGGTGCCATCACGGTATAGGCCAACTTGCTTACCCGATACACTCGTCAGCAAAAGTTGGTCTAGATCGCTTTTACTTATTCCTAGGCGACGTGCTTTTTGCTCATTGAATACAGGTTGTAGTACTTTGCTGCGTTGACGCCAGTCATCTTTAATACTGTGCGCCCCTGGATCATTCGCCAAAATGGCTTTCGCTTCTGCAGCAAGCTGGCGCAAAACTACTGGATCGGGACCAGAGAACCTTGCTTCAATTTTTGCATCTGTGGAAGGGCCAATTTCCATTCGTTTAATTTTAAGTTGTCCATCGAGCTCATTCTCTGCACTGAAGGCACGTACTTTTGCAATCATGTCGGTCACATCTTCACGTGTTTTCACCCGAATAATGAGCTGTCCATACGCGTCATATTGCTTTTCAGGGCTATAAGTCAACATGAATCTCGGTGCGCCTTGACCAATTGTTGCTGTCACGTCCGTTACCGCATCATGTTGTTTAAGGAAGGCCTCTAATTTTTTTACATTCTCTGATGTTGTGCGGATATCCGAACCTTGATAGTTCCAATAATCGACGTAAAACATTGGGGTGTTAGAGGCTGGGAAAAATGATTGCTTCACCGATTTAAAGCCGACAACAGCACTGCCAAGTAATACAACCATAAAGACCACCGTGCTCCATCTATTGCGCAAGCTAAAGCTGAGTAATGCTTTGTACGCTGTAAAGATGACACCTTGATATGGGTCACTTTCTTGCTCATTCTCATCGGCTTTAATTTCTTCTTTAAATAGCATGTTCGCAAAGAAAGGCGTCAGCGTAATTGCAGTCACCCAGCTTAGTAAGAGTGAAATAAATAATACCCAGAACAATGAACCTGCGAATTCGCCGCTGGCATCAGAGCTTAAGCCAATAGGTGCAAATGCTGTGATACCAATGATGGTTGCCCCCAACAGTGGCCACTTGGTTTGCTCAACAATATTCACCGCCGCTTTCACTTTTGTTTGACCGCGCTTTAAGTTGATCAAAATACCTTCCGTAATGACGATGGCGTTATCAACCAACATACCGAGTGCGATGATCAAAGCACCTAGTGAAATTCTTTGTAAATCGATGGCAAACAACTTCATGAAAATGAAAGTGCCTAGCACGGTTAAAAGCAGTATACCGCCGATTAAAATACCGCTTTTTACGCCCATAAAAATAAGCAGAACGATGATAACGATAGCGACTGCTTCCAACAGACTAACAATGAAGCCATCTACGGATTTCTTAACTTCAGCAGGCTGGTTGTATACGGAGTTTACTTCAATACCATAAGGTTTTTGATATTCTAATTCTGCTAAGCGCTTCTTAATAGCCACGCCCACATCAACCACATTTACACCCGATGTGAACGAAATGCCGACTAACAATGCTCTGTCATTATTAAAGCGAGTGATATGGTTAGGCACTTCTTGATACTCTCTTGATACGGTTGCCACATCGCCAAGATAGATAAGCTCTCGTGCTCCAGGTTGGGAGATCAGTAAATTTTCAAGCTCAGAGACATCAGAAAACTCACCAGTAGGGTGCAATCGAATAGACTCGTTACCCACGCGAATTCTGCCAGCATTTGACACGGTGTTTTGAGTTTGTAGCAAAGAGAAAATATGATTTGGAGAGATACCCAATTGAGACATTTTTTGTGTCGAGATTTCAACAATGACTTGTGCTTGTTGCTCACCTGCAACGCTCACTTTGCTCACGCCGTCAACCAACACCAGTTCGCGGCGTAAAAAATCGACATAATCTTTGAGCTCATCATATGTATATCCTGCACCAGTAACGCCATATAACATCCCGTATACGTCAGCAAAGTCATCCATAATGGTTGGCGGTTGCACACCAGATGGTAATTGTGGAGTCAGGTCATTGATCTTACGCCTTAACTCATCCCATATTTGTTTTAAATCTTCCTTTCGATAGGTGCTTTTCATCTCAACTGAAATTTGAGATTTACCTGGCGAAGAAATGGAAGTGACATAATCAACGTATGGAAGACTTTGAATGGCGTTTTCAATAGGGTAGGTCACTTCCTCTTCAACTTGTTGAGGAGAGGCGCCAGGGTATGCTGTGATCACCATGGCTTTTTTTAGAGTAAACTCTGGATCTTCTAACTGCCCAAGGCCAAAGTAGGATACGCCACCTGCTGCAAACAGCAGTACAGCAAACATCGCACTAATGACTTTATTCTCAATGGACCAACTTGCTAAGCTCATAATTATAAGCCTCGCTCTTTTGTCCAAGGCCTAACTCTTAAGTTTTCTTTTAAATGATGTACGCCAGCGGCGACAACGATTTCACCTGCTTGAAGCCCTTCAAGTACTTCAATGCTAGACTCTCTCATCTCTCCTAAGGTGATATGACGTTTATTAACCGTATTCGTTTGCGCGTTATAAACCCACACATAGTGGTTGTTATCTATTTTCTCATCTTGAGCTGAGAATACCGCTTCGTTTGGAACTAATAAGGTTTCCTTTTTTAAATTCATGACTTTGCTTGGGTCAATGTATACGTGTCCAGTCATACCCGCAAACAAATTGAAGTCTTCAGGGATTGGCAGTGAGAAAACCACTTTATACGTTAAAGTGACAGGATCTGCCTGAGTGTCCCACTCTTTAATCGTTAAAGAATATGACTTATCGGGAAAGCCATCAAAAACAACCGTTGGATGGTAGTCTAAATCTTTGTTGACTCTTGCAACGAGTTTTTCAGGCACCTGAATGACGACGTCCATTCTGTCGCGAGTTTCTAATCGAAGGATATTTTGCTTAGCAACAATATTTTCAAAGTTTTTGACGAAGACCTTAGCGACTGTGCCATCAAAAGGCGCTCGCAACTCGCTATTTTGTAAATTAGTTTGTGCGATACGATAAGCAGACTCTGTAACTTGCTTATTAGCGAGCGCTTGATCGTACTCAGCTTTACTTGCAGTCGACTTATTAAAAAGTGATTCAATGCGGTTAAGTTGCAAGGCGGCTAGCTCATACTGTGCTTTGCGTTGTTGGAATTGCAGCTCAAAGTCTTCAGGATCTAATTTTGCAAGTAATTGACCTTTCTTTACTTCTTGGCCCGCCAAAATGGGAAAATCGATAAGCTCGCCATTAACTCTAAAGGCAAGATATGAGCCTTGGTTCGCGACGACTTCAGCGGGGAAGTGCCTAATTGTGGCAGCTGCAGGATCACTGACCGTATGCAGTTTTACGGGTCTGACCAAGTCCTGTTTTGGTGATTGGATAACTTCATCTTGGCATGCGCCAAGTAAAAGTGCGGAAGATAATACGAGTACGCGTTTAAACACTTAAGTTACTCCGAAATGTATGACTCCTAAGATAATGTAGTGCAGGATATATAAAATAGTACTAAAATAAAAATTATAAATAATTAGGGTTTTAATAAATAAAATTTATGAAGTTATCTGATTTAGAAGTCCTTCATGTTGTGGCACATTCCCAAAGTCTCAATGATGCTGCCAAGCGCTTATTTAAAACGCAGCCCGCAGTGACCCAAGCGCTCAAAAGGCTCAGCACAGAGTTGGGTTTTCCTTTGGTAACAAGGGAGGAGTATAGAATTAAGCTTACTGAGCAAGGGCAACGATTTTACAAAGAAGCGGTAAAGCTGATAGAACATCATGAGAACTTAAAGTCTATGGCAGCGGATTTTGCGCAAGGAAATGAGCCTAAATTTAATATTTGCTATGAAGCGATGAGCTACGACTATAGCTGTAATGAACTAATCAAACGTACATTCAGGCAATTTCCCTCTACAGCATTTGAAATAACCAGCGGTAAACGCTTTGTAGCACTAGATAGAGTAAATCAAGGCCTGTCGGATATTGGTGTTGGGCCTTGGTTTAATTTGTTTCACGCGACTGGTGATTTGGAGTCTGTGGCCATCGGTGAAGTAAAGCTAGGGTTAGTTGCTAAAAAAGGGTTGATACCGAATAGGCTTACATTTGAAGAGCTCAACCAATATCCTTGTTTGGCAATGACCGAAAGTGGTTTCGAGTTTGATAGTGACCGTTTAGAGTATTCAAAAAGTCGCAGTGTGATGAAGTTAGATGATATAGCGACAATAAAAATGTTTTTACTGCAAGGGCTGGGTTTTGCAATTGTGACTTTAAATCATTGTGAGAAAGAACTTGAACAAGGGTTACTTGAGCAAATTAGGGTATCTGATAGACAAGATCAGTTTACAGTAGATATTCATGCATTTAGAAGGCAGTTACCGCATCATGGTTCTGTCGCGCAATATTTGTGGGAAGGATTTAAAGAGTTAGGTAAGCAATATCGTGAATGATGAATTCAAGCAAAAAGTATACACGCTAATAGGTGCGATCCCTGAAGGGAATGTTGCGACATATGGTCAAATAGCTAAGCTAGCGGGAGCTCCCAGACATGCGCGTGCGGTGGGCTATTTATTAAAACATCTCCCGAATAATAGTTCATTGCCTTGGCATAGAGTCATCAATAGTCAGGGGAAAATTTCATTTCCTGTAGACAGCGACAAGTTTAATTCTCAAGCGTTGAAATTGAAAGCTGAAGGCGTGGAGTCACTCAACGGCAGGGTATCTCTTAAAAAGTATCTTTGGAATTAAGGTGCAAACGAACTAGCAAGTATAGAAGATAAATCAGAATCAGGGTTGATCGGTTTGTTTTACATTGGCGTAAATAGACTTAGAGATTATCATTACTAAGTCAATATGAAACGAGCACTTTTTCCTTTACCAGTTTACATTTTACCGCAGGGATACACACGGTTACGTATTTTTGAGCCTCGCTATTTGCATATGGTTAAGGTGGCTATGAAAGAGCAAAGCGGCTTTGTGTTATGTCACGGTGATAAAGCCTCAGACACAGTAGTGTCCAGAGAAGGGGTATTTGTGGAAATTGTTGATTTCTCTCAAGATAATGGCGGACAACTGTTGATAGATGTGTATGCCAAACATAGAGTAGTGATAACAGATGTAACTGCGGATGAGATGAACTTAAAGCATGGGTGGTGCCATACTATTGATGAGCCTTTATGGGAACTAGATAGTGAAAACTTTGCCTATCACGAACGCTTAGCTGATTTGCTCAGAGATTTATTTGTTGTTAATGCAGAGCTTAATGATTTATATAAGAAAAAGAATTACGCAGATCCGATTTGGGTTGCGGCCAGATGGTTAGAGTTGTTGCCATTAACACTGACTCAAAAGCAAAAAATACAAAGCTGCAAAACATATCAAGCTGTGGCTGGCGTTTTGTTTGAAGTTTTTGACGAACAAGAGTGATCTGGGTGTTAAAGCCTAACGTATAGTCTACTATGTTACTGGCTGAGAGCGTTAAATTATGGTTAGTTTAGAGCAATCACGTGATTGCCGCACAAAAAAAGGTATAAACCAAGGGATGCAAGAAACCCCTTCAGAACAGTTAACTCAAGCATTAGTCAATGTCGCTAATAACGCGGACAAGAAAGCTTACGCTTATTTGTTTTCTTATTTTGCCCCAAAAATCAAGCGCTTTGGAATAAAGCAATTCGGTTCAGAAGCCATGGCGATGGAATTGGTGCAAGACACCATGACGTCAGTTTGGAGAAAAGCTAAGCTTTATCACCAAGATAAAGGCGCCGCAACGACCTGGGTGTATACGATAATGAGGAATGCCTCATTTGATGCGCTTCGAAAAGTTAAAAGTAACAGAGAAGATAACTTAAGCGAAGAGATTTGGCCGCTGTTCCATGACGAACAAGTGTGTGAGAAAAGTTTCAAAGACCACTTACAAACTAATCAGCTTAAAGAAAAAATTAAAAACCTACCAGCAGCTCAAAGAGATGTGGTTGTTGGTGTCTATTTTGAAGATATGACTCAAGAGCAGTTAGCTCAGCATTTGGGTATTCCTGTTGGTACGGTGAAATCTAGGTTGCGCTTAGCGTTGAAAAAGTTAAAAGTAGAGTTGGGAGAGCAGCATGATTAGGTATCATCCCTCTAAACAGTTAATGCATAAGCACGTAGCTGGTGAGCTGCCAGTCGGTTTAAGTGTTGCTATAGCCGCGCACGTTGAGCTTTGTGATAAATGTAGGGCTGAAGTTGAAGCAATTGAAGCTAAACAAGCCGATATGTTTTTTACCAGTGAGGTGGATGTCGACAGTGATTCAAAAGATGCGTCATTGGTAGAAGACAATCTGTTATTTGATGCAATGCTCAGTGATATTACATCACTTGACGTCGAAACTGAGGTTGTGCCTCATGAAGTAACCATGTTCGACTATCAGGATAGGTCTGTTCAATTGCCAAGAGCAATAGCCGCGCTAAAACTGGGCAGCTTTATGAACGCCGGAAAAGTCTCCCGAGCTCGATTTGAACTTGATGAAGGTCCCATGCGTAGTAGTTTACTGCATATTAAACCAGGTGGGGAAATACCAGAACACACACATACTGGTTTTGAGCTAACATTATTGTTAGATGGGACGTTTGAAGATGAAAGTGGTAAGTACGTATCAGGTGATTTTATCATGCTCGATGGTCGCCACAATCATACGCCTAAAACTAAAGATGGATGCCTGTGTTTTACCTTGGTTGACAATGCATTGCACTTTAACAAAGGCTTAAGCAAACTCCTAAATCCTATTGGTAAGCTGATTTATTAGGGAGTGTGAAGAATATGAAATTTAAGACACCTATACAGATTGGATTAAGTGCCTGTCTTGGTGGAGATAGGGTACGTTTCGACAAAGGTCATAAGCGTTCTAATTTTTGTATGGGCGAGTTCAGTAACCATGTGGAATTTGTAAAATTTTGTCCTGAAGTTGCGATAGGTATGCCTGTCCCCCGCGAAACCATAAGACAGGTTCGATTTGGCGACACGATTAAGGTGTGTCGCCCTGACGGGTCTAATGATGTTGGCCCAAAGTTAACTGAATATGGTAAAAAAATCGCCCAGACCAAAGCAAAAAGTCTGTCAGGGTTCGTCTTTTGCGCAAAAAGTCCAAGTTGTGGCATGGAAAGAGTCAAAGTCTACAATGACACTGGAACAGGTGCCACTGCAGAAGGCATAGGTGCGTTTGCTGCCGAAATTATGCGCCACAATCCATTATTACCATGCGAAGAAAACGGTAGGCTAAACGACATTCATTTACGCGAAAATTTTGTAATGCGTGTATTTGTTTATAAATCATGGCAAGAACTGATGGAAGGTGACGTTAATAAACATAGGCTGACTGAGTTTCACGCTAAGCACAAATACCTTTTGATGAGCCACAATTATGCAGCATATAGAACATTGGGGCGTTTGCTTGCGCAAGGCGATCCAAAAGAGCCTCAGCTTGTAGCTGACGAATATATAGTAGGGTTGATGGCAGCACTTAAAAAGCCTGCGAGTCGAAAAGCGCAAGCGAACACACTTGCACACTTGCAAGGTTATTTTAAAAACGAGTTATCAGGTATTGAAAAATCTGAGATGGTGGAAGCAATCGAAGAATACAGAATGGGGCTAGTGCCACTAAATGTACCTTTGACATTACTTAAACATCATTTACGAGTGCACCCAAAGTCGTATTTGGAACAGCAAGTATACTTCGACCCGTATCCACATGATTTGAAATTAAGGTTCGCAATTTGAGTAAAATACTTTTTTGGTTCAGGCGCGATTTACGGTTATCAGGTAACCAAGCGCTTGAAGACGCAATTAACAACGGCGCCACTGAGGCGCTGTTTTTTGTTTGTGAAAAACAATGGCAATTACACAACACCAGTGAGATACAAATTGATTTGGTAAAAAGACGAGTAGATTACCTTGGTAACGAGTTAGCAAAGCTGGGTATTAAGCTTCATGTTATCAATGGAGAGTCATTTGATGTGTTACCGAGTAAGCTTGAAGCGTTTATCAATGAGCATAGCTTCACTCAAGTTTTTGCCAACAGAGAGTATGAAATTAATGAGCTAGACCGTGACACAAGATGCGCATCATTGGGGGCACAGTTGCACTTATATGATGGGGATGTACTTTGCTCTCCAGGTAGTATTGTGACCAAAGGCGGCGAAATGTTTAAGGTTTTTACACCATTTAAAAAAGCATGGTTAGCTCAGTACTCGCAATATATATTTAAAATAAGCGAATTTATTCGCCCAGTTGGCGAGTCTATTCCTTGGCAAACGCCTACTTTATTAACGTCAAATGGGCTATCTGATAAATGGCCTGTAGATGATGTAGTACTTTCGCAGGTTATTGAACAATTTTTAGAAGATAAAATAAATGAATATAGTGAATATAGAGATATACCTAGCATTAAAGGTACATCTGGATTAAGCCCTTATTTGGCTTTAGGGATTATATCTGCTACTGACTTAATTGCCAGGATTCAGCAAAGAATACCCGATGTCTTATATAGAACAAAAATATCAGCTTTTACTTATATCAACGAATTACTTTGGAGAGAGTTTTATAGACACTTGATGTTTATATTCCCTAAACTTTGTAAAAGTAAAAACTTCAATGAAAAATATAATGCCGTACAATGGTTAGATGATGAAAATGCGTTTGCTGCTTGGTGTGAGGGCAATACTGGTTATCCAATTGTAGATGCAGCTATGCGCCAGCTAAACCAAACCGGTTGGATGCATAATCGACTTCGAATGATTGTCGCTAGTTTCTTAACTAAACACTTGCTTATTGATTGGCGCAGGGGGGAAGCATATTTCATGAGCAAGTTGATAGATGGTGATTTGGCAGCAAATAATGGCGGCTGGCAGTGGGCTGCAAGTACAGGTTGTGATGCCCAACCATATTTCAGAATATTCAATCCAATTACTCAAAGCGAAAAGTTTGATCCTGACGGCACTTTTATTCGTAAATATGTCCATGAATTAGAATGGGTGCCAGCGAAGTATATTCACTTTCCACATGATTATATTAACGCTGTTGGTAGACAGTGTTATACGGCACCAATCGTTGAACATAAAGAAGCAAGAGCCAGGGCGCTTGATGCATTTAAGGTATAGAAATGGAACAGCACCTTAACAATTTCGTAGATATATATAATCAGCTTTCAGACAAAAATCTAAATTTATTGAAAAACATTTACGATGACAGTGTGGTATTTTCAGATCCGTTACACAAAGTCGAAGGAATTGAAGCACTGACAAAATATTTTGAAAACTTGTATGCAAATGTAAGCTCAATTTCTTTTGACATAAAAGAACACTATGTTGTAGATAACAAAGGTTTTTTATATTGGGAGATGCATTTTTCTCACAGTAAACTTAATAATAAGAAAAATATCACAGTCGCCGGTCATAGCCATCTTACCTTTAAAGGCTCTAAAGTAATAAACCATAGAGATTACTTTGATGTTGGTGCTTTGCTTTACCGAAACATACCAGTACTAGGTAGCGTGATCAAAACGCTAGAAAAAAGGGCGGTGTCTTAAGTATGGAAGCAAAAAGTGTACTAATAACCGGTGCTACATCTGGAATTGGAGAGGCTTTAGTTAATCGTTACGCGCAGTCTGCCGAAGTAATAGCATGTGGAAGAAACCAAGAGAAACTGTCGAAATTTGAATCAAGTGGCGTTAGCACTTCAAGGTTCGATATGACAGATAAAGAGCAAGTTTTCGACGCTGCCAGCAAAATAGAAGCGCAAGATATAATCATTCTAAATGCAGGGGTTTGCGAATATATAGACGATGCGAATAACTTTGATTCTGCATTGTTTGAACGAGTTATTCATGCCAACTTGATAGCGACAGGGTATTGCTTAGAAGCTTTCATCCCGAAAATTAAGTCTGGTGGACAACTCGTTATAGTCAGTTCTAGCGCGAGCTTTTTGCCGCTGCCCCGTGCGCAAGCTTACGGTGCGTCAAAAGCGGCATTAAGCTATTTAACGCGTGTTATGCAGGTTGAACTTCAAGGTATTGATGTAACTTTGGTTCACCCTGGTTTTGTAGAAACACCATTAACTAATAAAAATGATTTCCCTATGCCTTGTCTAGTCACTGTAGAGCAGGCATCAGAGAGAATATATCAAGGTGTATTTAAACGTAAAAAGGAAGTGCATTTTCCAAGGCGCTTTACCTTGTTTTTAAAGTTATTTTCATTACTACCATTTAACTGGTGGCTGCCGTTAGCAAAAAGGATAAAACGTTGAAAAATATTGCAATAATAGGAACTGGGATCTCTGGACTTAGTGCAGCCTACTTACTGAATAAAAAACACAATATTACCGTATTTGAGAAAGAAGATAGATTAGGCGGTCACACCGCGACTATTGATGTTGACACCCCCGAAGGCACAAAAGGCATTGATACCGGCTTTATCGTATTTAATGACCGTACTTATCCTTTATTTGAAAAGCTGCTTGATCAAATAGGCGTTGGGCGTAAACCAACACAAATGAGTTTTAGTGTGAAAACGGCAGATAAAGATTTTGAATATAACGGTCACACATTTTTCTCGTTATTTGCGCAAAAACGCAATATTTTGTCACTCAAATTTTGGCGGTTTTTGTATAGCATTGTTAAGTTTAATCGGCTATCGAAAGACTTATATCACAGCGGTGATTACTCTAATTACACAAATTTGGGTGACTTTTTAAACGCACATGGGTTTGATGATTTTTTCAAAAAGCACTATATCTTGCCCATGGGCGCTGCTATTTGGTCTACCAGCTTGAAAGGTATGTTGGATTTTGAAATACAGTTCTTTATCCAGTTTTTTTATAACCACGGGCTGTTGGATGTAGCAGGTCGCCCTCAATGGTATGTTATCCCGGGCGGGTCGAAGCAATATATTGGCCCATTAACGCAATCTTACAAAGATAGAATAAAGTTAAATACGGACATCAAGTCAGTTGTTCGGCATGACGACTATGTTGAAATCACTTTTCAAGATGGTCATTCAGAGCAATTCGACGAAGTCGTATTTGCGTGTCACTCAGATCAAGCCCTGAAGCTACTTGGAGATGCCAGTGAGATTGAACGTGAGGTGCTCGGTGCAATCCCGTATACGCCAAATAGCGTCGTTTTGCATACTGACGTGTCACTTCTACCTAAACGAAGAGCAGCTTGGGCGAGCTGGAATTATGCGTTAGACGAAAGCCAAACTCGCCCTGCTAGTGTGACTTATCAGATGAATATCCTCCAAGGGCTATCATCCTCACAGCAGTACTGCGTGACGCTGAACAATGACAGTCAGATTGACCAAGAGAAAGTAATTCAAAAGTTTACTTATTATCACCCTGTATTTAATACACAAAGTATTCGTGCGCAAAAAAGAAAGTCTGAAGTAGATGGTGTAAATCGTACTTATTTTTGCGGTGCTTATTGGTTTAATGGCTTCCATGAAGATGGCGTTCGTAGCGCAGTTGACGTTGCCAAAAAGCTGGGAGTGGCATTTTGAATAGTGCCATCTATTTAGGAGATGTTAGGCATCGTCGCTTTGCCGTTTCTGAACATAACTTCAGATATCCTATGTATATGATGTGTATCGATTTGGATGAATTAAATCAGCTCGATGATATTCATCCTTTATTTGGCACCAAGGGGAAAAAGCTACTACGTTTTGAACAGGCTGATTATTTAGATGGGTCTGCTGGTAGTTTGAAGCAGCGTGCATTAGATAAAAGTTTGGCGTTAGGTGTAGATGCATCTGACAGTAAAGTTTATTTAATGGGGCTGTGCCGATGTTTTGGGTATTATTTTAGCCCAGTAAACTTTTATTTTTTTTCCAAGGAAGATGGCGAATATACTCACATGTTGGCCGAAGTCAGTAACACGCCATGGAATGAGAGACATTATTACCTCGTGCCTCTTGGAAAAAAAGTGAACTTTGAAAAGACCTTTCACGTATCACCTTTCATGAATTTAGATATGGAATATCATTGGCATATCAAAGCACCAGCGCAACATGCCTTTGTCCATATCGAGAACAAAAAAGAGCGTGAACTCTTATTTGACGCGACTTTAAGACTGCGTAGAGTGCCGTTAGAAAAGCATTCTATTAGTAATTTATTAAAGCAGTTCCCAGCGATGACCTTTTCAATACTTAAGGGCATTTATTGGCAAGCGTTAAAGCTTTTTTTGAAGCGAGTTCCTTTTATCAGTCATCCTGGAAGTTTGTAAGATGGAAAAAACGACACAATCCTATAATAGTGAGAGCAGTGACAGCTTTTTAACAAAGATGTGTAGAACCTTGGTTTTAAAAGCGTTTGAACAAATCACTTGGGGACACATAAAATTAATCGATGGTGGACAAGAATTTTCTTTTGGCGACCAAAGTAGCGACGACAGTACCGTTATACATGTTCAGTCCAACCAAATGTATAATAAGTTTGCACTGGGTGGCAGCGTTGGTGCTGGCGAATCTTATATACTCGGCCATTGGAGCTGTTCTGATTTAACTAAGCTAATAGAAATTTTTGTAGTCAATCAGGACGTGCTAGATGCATTTGAAAAAAAATTTGCACTAATCTCTGGCTTGTTTAATAAAGCCACACACTTTAAAAATCGTAATACAAAATCAGGTTCAAAGAAAAATATAGTTGCTCATTATGATTTAGGTAATGATTTATATAGCTCATTTTTGAGTGAAGAAATGCTGTATTCAAGTGCTGTATATCCAACTCATGATGCGTCCTTAGAGCAGGCTCAGCAGCACAAACTTAAAGAAATATGCGAGCAAGTCGACTTACAAAAAAGCGATCACGTAATTGAAATTGGAACTGGGTGGGGGGCTTTTGCGATTTATGCCGCGCAACATTATGGTTGTAAGGTGACAACGACGACAATTTCTGAAGAACAGCATGCCTATGTCAGTGAGAAAATTACTGAGTTGGGTTTAGAGGGGCAGATTACGCTATTAAAAGATGATTACAGAGAGTTAAATGGCAAATTTGACAAGCTTGTATCAATCGAAATGATTGAAGCTGTAGGCCATGAATACTTATCAGGCTTTTTTGAAAAATGCAGCAGTTTGCTTAAACCAGATGGCATTATGCTGATACAAGCTATTACGATTGCTTGTCAGCGTTATCATCACTATCTGAAGAACTCCGATTTTATTCAGCAATATATTTTCCCAGGTGGGTGTTTACCTTCGATCACTGAAATGAGCAAACAAATTTGCAATAGTACTGATTTGGTCGTTCATTCTATAAAAGACATCGGCTTACATTACGCTAAAACGTTGTTTGATTGGCGGGAGCGTTTTGATAAGGCGTGGCCGTCTTTAGACAATCAAAAGTTTGACCAGCGTTTTTACAGACTTTGGGAGTTTTACTTGTGCTATTGCGAAGGCGGTTTTAAGCAAAGAGCGACAAGTGCAGTGCATTTGGTAGCAAGAAAACCAAGGTTTGTGAGTGATGATGAAAAAGTATTCTGTCGTTACTAATTTTGTTTTATTTCAGCTAGCTTGGTTTGCCGTCTTTTTCTTAAAAGAAGAGTCTCTACTTGTGGTGTTTGCTACGATAGTATTAATGTTTGCACTCAGTCCTGCTAAAGCTAGAGATGTAAAGTTTGTGTTAGTAGGTTTATCCGTAGGCATGGCCATTGAGGTGGTGGCTGTCACTGTCGGTGTGATCGATTATGGCACCGCCGTGATCCCTTTATGGCTTTTATTATTATGGCTGGCATTATTGTTTTCGTTTAGAGAATCTCTAAATAAGCTTTTTCATTTGCCATTAAAATACAGGGCGCCCATTGTTTGGTTGTGCACGCCTGGCAGTTATTACGCGGGTTCTAAGGCAGGTATTTTGTCTACTTTAGAACCACTGTGGATTTTTTGGATTATGTATGGGGCAATATGGTTTGTCGGTTTTGAATGTTTGCGTTGGTTAGATGCTCAATCTCATATCAGACGCAATGGCGAGGTATTGAGCTAAATAGTTCCCTTTTTAGCTAAATATATGCGGTACAAGCACAATTTGTTTGATTAATTTAGAATATAGTTGAATTTTGGCTTGCACTCATGGTTAAAATGAATAAACATAGAATTTGCTCCGGCAGAAAATAAAAAAATATAGGAATTTTTAAAATGAACAAAGCTCAACTAGTTGAAAAGATCGCGAACGACGCTGATATCTCTAAGACGGCGGCTGGCCGTGCATTAGACGCTTTAACTAGTGCTGTAACTGAAGCTCTAAAAGAAGGCGACTCAGTAGCACTAGTTGGTTTTGGTACTTTCTCTGTGAAAGAGCGCGCAGCACGTACAGGTCGTAACCCACAAACTGGCGCTGAGATCCAAATCCCAGCAGCAAATATCCCAAGCTTTAAAGCGGGTAAAGGCTTAAAAGATCAGGTTAACCTATAGTAAACCAATGAATCATTCGGCTTTGAGTTCTCTTGAAGCCAACACTAAAAAAGAGCCCAATGGCTCTTTTTTTAGTTTAAATACCGCTCATATTTGGCGTATACATTTAGTATAAATTCCAATCAAGATTTGCGTCGTTATGACGGGCGCTGTGGCCCGTACTAAATCGAGGCAGTGTTTCTTCAGCTCTTAAGTGCCTTGTCACCTCTGCCAATACCAACGGCACCAGATCTGACAAGTTCAATTAAGTCGCTTTCGTGGCGTAGCATATCTAAAAAGCTCTCTATTTTATCGGTACTGCTGGCTAGCTGAAGCGTATAGCTTTGCTTTCCCATATCTACAATGGTTGCACCGAAAACGTCACTCACACGCGTTACAGCGGCTCTCATTGCTTCGTTCCTGGTGAATACCTTAACCATTAAAAGTTCACGTTCGATGTGATTGATTTCTGTTAAGTCGAACACTTTAAGCACATCCACCAGTTTATTAACTTGCTTTGTTATTTGTTCGACCACTCTATCATCTCCATGCGTTGTGATAGTGATCCGAGAGAGCGTTTTGTCATCAGTTGTACCAACAGTTAAGCTATCTATGTTGTATGCTCTTTGAGAGAAAAGACCAACTATTCTGGATAGGGCACCTGGCTCGTTTTCTAATAAGATTGCTAATATACGTCGCATTATGCTTTCACCCCTTTTTTCAACCACATTTCATCAACTGCACCATGCTTAATTTGCATTGGATATACATGCTCACTTTCATCTACACGAATGTCTAAAAATACCAAGCGATCTTTAATCGAGAATGCTTTTTCTAATGCCTCATCGAGCTCATCAGGATGATCAACGCGGATCCCAACATGTCCATAGCTTTGGGCTAAAGCCACAAAGTCTGGTAAGGATTCCATGTAAGAACTAGAATGGCGGCCATCGTAAAGCATATCTTGCCACTGTCTGACCATGCCTAAAGAGCGATTATTGAGCGAAACGACTTTTACGTTTAAACCATATTGCAAGCAAGTTGATAACTCTTGGATGTTCATTTGGATTGAGCCGTCACCCGTGACGCATACCACTTCATCTTGAGGGAAAGCCACTTTTACACCCATTGCAGCAGGTAGCCCAAAGCCCATGGTGCCGAGGCCGCCAGAATTGATCCACTGACGAGGGTTCTTAAACGGGTAGTATTGCGCTGCGAACATTTGGTGTTGCCCAACATCTGAAGTGATGTATGCATCACCATTTGTGATCGCATGAAGTTTTTGGATAACGGTTTGAGGCTTAATTTTATCTTCCTCGGTTTCAAAGTCTAAGCACTTCATTTCACGCCATAATGTAATATCTTGCCACCATGCTTCTTGAGCGCTTCGGTCTATGGTCATACTACTTTGATCTATGCCCTCTAGAAGCTGAGTCAAAACGGTGTCCAAACAACCCACGACAGGAATATGCGCCTGAATAGTTTTTGAGATAGATGTTGGGTCTACGTCCACATGAACAATTTTGGCATTAGGGCAAAACTTTTCAACATTATTTGTTACTCGGTCATCAAATCTTGCTCCTAACGCTAAAATGGTATCTGCATTGGCCATTGCTTTGTTGGCTTCTAAAGAACCATGCATGCCTAACATACCGATAAAGTTTGGGTGATTTCCGCTTATTCCTCCTAATCCCATTAGCGTATTTGTAATAGGTGCGTTAAGCTTTTCAACAAGTTCAGTCAACTTATCTGATGTATCTGATAGTATGATCCCACCACCAGAATAAATGACCAGCTTTTTGGCTTGTAAAATTGCTTCAACGGCCTTCTTAATTTGTTTCGTATGGCCTTTTTTACTCGGGTTATAAGTCCTCATATCCAGCTGTTGAGGCATTACATAGTTGAATTTGATTTGAGGGTTTAGTACATCTTTTGGCAGCTCAACGACGACCGGTCCAGGTCGCCCGGTACTGGCTAAGTAAAATGCTTTAGACAAGATTGCGGGAATTTCTTCTGCGTTTCGACAGTTAAAACTGTGCTTCACGATTGGTCTTGAGCAGCCGACAATATCTGTTTCTTGAAATGCATCATCACCGATTAAACTAGAGGGAACTTGGCCTGATAAAACAACCATGGGGATGGAGTCCATGTAAGCTGTTGCAATACCTGTTATGCAGTTTGTCGCTCCTGGTCCTGAGGTTGCTAATACCACGCCTGTTTTTCCAGTAGCACGTGAGTACCCATCAGCCATATGTGTGGCAGCTTGTTCGTGGCGTACCAGAATATGTTCAACATCGCTTTGCTCGAATAATGCATCATATAAGTCCAATACAGATCCGCCTGGATAGCCAAATATGAATTCTACCTCTAAATCTTTTAGCGCCTTTACAACTAACTCGGAGCCATTAAATTGCTCATTCATTACCTCATTCCTCAGCCAAGCCAAATCTTGGCATAAAAAAACCCCGCATTTTGCGGGGTCGATGAAAGCGTATACTCACACAGGCCCCTATGGACTTAACACTAAGACCACCACGAGAACCATTTGTACAAGCTTAACTAAAGTCATTTCAAATCTACTAAATTATTTAAACACTGTTTATTTAAAGGGCAATCGATGTTTCTGTCAAGGGGATGGGGCTTTTGTTTGCATAATATAGCCCTTTTTCGTGTTGATAAATTTGAAAGGTAGTATTTCAGTTTATAAAAACCAACAAATGCGCATAATTTATTGTGTTTTTTAGTTCTGAAAACGCAATAGTTCGACATGCATTTATTGAGAAATAGCTTATCTCACAACGAGTTAAGAATATGTGCTAAAAGTATCAATTGGAATTAGGGGATAGGAAGAAGCAAAGCGGGTATATGTTTAAAAGATAGCGCAAAGTGCGCTACCTTATTGGGGGGCGTTATTATAGACGCTCAATTACAGCTTGTGTAAAGTCTGTTGTTCCGTGGTTTCCACCAAGGTCACGAGTTGTGCGATCGCCTGATTTGATCACATCTGCAACAGCGCTGCGAATACGCTCAGCTGTATCACCCATATCCAAGTACTCTAGCATCTGAATAGACGCTAGGATAACTGATGTTGGGTTTGCAAGGTTTTTACCCGCGATGTCAGGAGCACTACCGTGTACCGCTTCGAAGATTGCCGCATTCTCACCAATGTTTGCGCCCGGAGCCATGCCTAAGCCACCAACTAGACCCGCACATAGGTCAGAGATGATGTCACCAAATAGGTTAGTTGTCACTACAACGTCAAACTCATCTGGATTCATAACTAGTTTCATACAAGTTGCATCAACGATCATTTCTGCAGACTCGATGTCAGGGAAACGCTCACCCACTTCACGTGCAACTTTAAGGAATAGGCCTGACGTTGATTTTAAGATGTTTGCTTTATGAACAGCAGTTACCTTTTTACGACCTTCGCGCTGTGCAAGTTCGTATGCGAAAGTAACAATCTTTTCTGCACCTTCACGTGTAATTTTAGACATTGCTTCAGCTTCAGTACCATCTTCAGATGTTACTTGGCCTAGGCCAGAATACATACCTTGCGTGTTTTCACGTACGGTAATGATGTCAATGTTGTCGTAACGCGCTTGTGTGCCTTCGAAAGATTTCACTGGGCGTACGTTTGCATATAAGCCAAATTGCTTACGTAAAGTTACATTGATAGATGTGAAACCTTCACCTACAGGCGTTGTTAAAGGACCTTTTAATGTAAGCTTGTTGCGCTCAATTGCTTCTAGGGTTTCAGGTGGAAGAAGTTCACCTGTTTTTTCTAGCGCTGCAAGACCTGCGTCAACATATTCGTATTCGAAGTCACAGCCTGCTGCGTTTAAAATTTCAATCGCTGAGTCGATGATGCTTGGACCGATACCATCACCACGAATAACGGTAACTGTTTGCTTAGCCATTTAGTTTTCCTTTATCAAAATAAATTGTACACACATAAAAGAAGGACTTGTTTATTGTAGTCAATCAAATAAAAAGTGTGTGTTCGCTTGAAAAATTAAGCGCGTTTTATAGCAATTTATTCATAGATATTCCAGCAAGGAATGATAAAAAGGCATAAATTCTAATTATGTCTGTTATATTCTATATTTATAGAATAAATATTATTCAATCACACTGTATAAAGATAGCTCGAGTATTGCGTCGTTCAACTGTGCCTCATCACGCCAACCAAACAAACTTATTTGATTTTCTAAAACAAGGCGTTGCCAGCTAGTGGGCTCAAAATATGCGCTGCTCCATTGCATAGCGAGTACCTTTATAGCGACAAATGTCTTAGCTTCTTCACTTAATGCATTATGTTTTTCTTTTTCTGATTGCATAAATGCATTATGGGGGGCGCTGTTATCAAAATGGTGAGTAAAGTATTCGTCTAATTTGGCGGAGTTGAATTCTAAGAAGCCAAATAATCTTGCTAGAGAATATGGCGTGTTATCGTCACTTTGCTCACTAACACAGGTAAAGCGTTTAATGTCTATATCATGGTGTTTGAGCATAAAAGCAATAACAGCACTAATTGGAGAAAGAACACTTTCATAGTCTTGTCCATAGGTTTGCTTTGTCAATGTCGCGAGGATCAGAGCGAGTTGTTGGTACTTATGCCAAATATCCAAAGCAAAAGGGTGCTTTAATTGAGAAATAACCTGCTCTATGAGCACTCGCTGGCATAGTAAGCTGGCGGTGTTAAGCCCAACCATCGTTAAGCAATGTCGTGTGTTTGCGCCTTTTTGCGATTCGCGATTATATTGTTTGGCTGCTTGCTGCAGCGCTTGTTCAATATATGGAAAGGGCGCAATGGTTTTCTCTATCGCTCTAAAGCTACTAAAACTATTTTTGCCGAGCTTGTCTATTACTGAATACGTAGGTTCAAATGCATCATTATCAGCTTCTTGTATTTGTGGCTCCACGTGACCCCATACGTTAAATAGCAGGTGTTTATCTGCTGTCTTAAACGGTCTGAACTCTAGTCTTAGAGGGTGCTGTGTTTTAACTAGTCGATCTATTTTTTTATCTTTAAAAGTGCAAATTATTTGATTCTTGCCATTAACTTGCAATAAAAGCGCTGTTTGACCACGATACTGAGTTGAGCAGCCGACAGGGAAGTAACTAAACTGAGTGGCTAATTTGTTTAATGTATCGCGAGTGAACTCATCTTGGCTTGCCAAATGCAGCTTTTTAACCGCTTGAGCCAATACGTTGGGCGTGGTTTTTTTTATCAGTGACGTTGCAATAATTTGCGCTATGGCCACAATTAAGGTGATGTTGTCATACAAAGGTGTATTGAGTTTGCTCTTTAATGTTTCACAGTAAGGGTGCAACCTAGACATTATTCTTGCGGCTTGCTTGTTGATCGAACCGCCATGCTCCAGCACTTTTACAGCAAGTTGATACCTGACTTTCCATATCTTCTTACCCTGTTCAGTTAATGATTGACCACTAAGTAGCTTATCACTTTCATTCTTGACACATAAGAAACTGGCCAAGCAGGCAACAAGGAGCTCTTGGCGGATTTTATGGGAGTAACCGTGGCCTTGCGCAATCATACAAACAAGTACGCATTTCTTAACGACAAGGTTGGTAGTTGGAGATAATTGCTTAAAGTGTAACGATAAGTAGCTATGAAGAGCATTTGGACTGTGCTGATATGTTTCGGTATATAGCTGTGCTAACTCTGCAAGGGTTGGGAAAATACTTGGCCATTTTTGCTTGTTATAGTACAGCCTCAGTATTTGTTCAGTTTTATTTACCAGTTCAAACAGTTGTTTAGATACGTCTTTATTATTCGTCATTGGTGAGCGCTTTCTCGTAAGCTACTATGGCACCTGCACCCCATAAAATAAGTTGACCATTTTTAAACAGCAAACCGGTGCACTCATCTTGAGTGGTAATGCCATCAGGCTTCATTAGTTGTGTTCTGTAATACACAATTTGAAATACGGTATCGTCATCAGACTTTACATAGGTAAGATCTGGGCTTCCTAAATTATCTAACACGGCCTCTAAATTCATTTTTGTATCAGGTCTAAGCTTACTGATAAACCTTTTATTAAATGCTTCTCTATCTTTCCAAAGCATGGCTCTTGGGTCATCTTTATAAAAGTTGATAACAAGATAGACAATACCCGCGTACACGGCGAGGCCGAGAAATATATATTGTAGAACTTTTTTTATCATTTACGTCACCTGAATACAGCACGCTAAGGTTATCTGAAGCATGTATCTATAACAAGTAATTTGAGTTTAACGCAACAACTACAGTCTAAGTTCTTTTAAAGTAAAGCCAACCTCAATATCCGTTCTAAGTGCCACAAGTGATTTGCTTAATATAAAGTTATCAATATCAGACTCAATTTTCTTTCTGGCAGTGGCATTAAGGTTTTGGCTTTCAAGCGCGTTTTCAACGGAACCAAATTCACTCAATACATCGATAGCTGTCTTTTTTCCAACACCTTTGACGCCGGGAATGTCATTGGTCTTATCGCCCATTAGGCCCCAAAAATCATGAAGTTTATTTTTATCTATGGAAAACTTTTTCTGTACATCATCTGCATTGATGGTTTGCTGCTTAAAATAGTCGTAAACACTTATATGTTCATTGATTAAAGGTAAAAATCCTTTATCAGTCGACACTATGGTAGAGCTAACGCCATGGCTTGCTGCTTTAAATGCCAAAGTAGCAAGAATATCATCTGCTTCATCCTGCAAAGGAAAGTAAGCTTTGACATTGTGTTCGGTAAACCCTGTAGCAACCGTTTCTAAACTTGTTTTTAGTTCGCTAGGCATGGGCTTTCTATTTGCTTTGTACTGTGGGTAAAGATGATATCGCCAGCTTCTGTCACCATCAAACACGGCAATGGCGTGGCTTGCTTGAGATGCTTTTAGTAATTTTCGGGTCGCATTTTTTACCCGTTGGGTACAGCTTTTAATGATTTGCTCATCTGTCAGCCCGGATTGTTCGCAATCAACAGCATAAATACGACGAATTAGGTTCAGTGCGTCAATCAGAAGTAAGTGAGCCATAAATATAATTTAATTAACAATAAGTTGCTGGTGTGGGGATTATAACAGAGGGGCAATGAGAGTTCATCGCCCCATATTGGTTTTGTTTACTGAGTTTACAGGTGTGCTTTAACTAAGCCTGAATTTTATAACAGGGTTCGTATTTGCTACCAGGCAATTTCATTCGGCCTTGGCTAACGAAAGCTTGTAGCAGCCTATCCATATCTGTCATAAGTGATTTATCACCAGACAGAATATAAGGACCATGTTGTTTAATGGCTTTTACACCGTTGTCCTTAACATTCCCCGCAACGATCCCTGAAAAAGCGCGTCTTAGATTTGCTGCAAGTATTTCTTTGGGCTGATTTAGGTGTAAGTTGAGTGAAGCCATGTTCTCATGCGTTGGTTCGAAAGGCATTTGAAAAGGCTCTTCAATTTTAAGTGTCCAGTTAAAATAGTAAGCATCCCCTTCCGACTTTCTGTACTCTCTCACATTGGGCATTTCTGATTTGATGTATTTTGCTACACGTTCAGGGTCATCAATAATGATTTCAAATTTATCGAGTGCTTCTTTACCCAGAGTTTTTTCAACAAATTTTGCAATTTCGTCAAAATAAGCCGCGCTAGAGGAGGGGCCTGTTAAGATCACTGGCAACACTTGCTTTTTATTTTCTGGGTGGAGCAAGATCCCTAGTAAATACAGCAGCTCTTCTGATGTACCCGCGCCACCAGGGAAAATAATAATGGCATGTGCAGTTCTAACGAACGCTTCAAGTCTTTTTTCAATATCGGGTAATATGACCAATTCATTGACGATTGGGTTTGGTGGTTCAGCTGCGATGATACTGGGTTCTGTCAGGCCCAAATATCGGTTGTTGGTGATACGCTGTTTAGCATGCCCAATTGTAGCGCCTTTCATCGGCCCCTTCATTGCGCCTGGCCCACAACCTGTACAGATATTTAATCCTCTCAGGCCTAGTTGATAGCCTACTTCTTTGGTGTATTTATATTCTTGCTCGTTAATTGAATGACCACCCCAGCATACCACCATATTAGGATCTGTATTGACCTCTAAGGCATCTGCATTTCGCAACATGTCAAATACCATGTGGGTAATTTCTTTGGGATCAATCAGGCTATCTTGGTGTCGTTGACAAATGAATAATATGTCGCGAATAACAGAGAATATGTGTTCGTGGATCCCGTTGATAATTTTGCCATCAACAAAAGCAGACTCAGGCGGGTTTGTTAGCTCTATTTTTATACCGCGCTCGCGCGCAACTAGTTTGACGTTAAAATCCTCAAACTTGCGGTATATCTCATAGCTTGAGTCTGTATGGCTTCCTACGTTGAGAACAGCTAAAACGCAGTTTCTAAATAATTGATACCTTTCAAAAGTGGATGACTGTTGTAACAAGTCAACTTCTAGTTGTGATAATAAATTAAGAACTCCAGTGGGGTTTAGCTGTACATGCATAGGCATTCTCCATGTTATTCTCTAATGCAAAGTTTATCTCTACCTGAGTTTTTAGCGTCATACAAGGCGTTGTCTGCACGGTCAAATGCCGATAGCGTTGTATCACCTTTTTTAAGCTGTGTTGCGCCTAGTGAAATTGTGATCTGTACTTCTTTTTCTTTAAATTTAAAGGGAATAGCTTTCACCGTGTTACGTATTTTCTCCAGTGGGCTTTGTGCCGAGCTCAGCGGCATGCCTGGCATCAATAGAACAAACTCTTCACCACCGTAGCGGGCAATAAAGTCAGCCTTTCTAATAGATTTTTTAAGTGCCCTTGCAATTACTTGTAAAGTTTTATCACCGGCGCTATGACCATATTTGTCATTAATTGACTTAAAATGATCTACATCTATGACGACGAGCGTCACGTCACTACTGTGAACTTCGAACAAATGAAATTCTTGATTATATCGATCATCAAATGCGGCACGATTAGGCAATTTAGTAAGCCCATCGAGTAAACTTTTAAACTTCTGCTCGTTGAGACGCTTTTTATAATTAGTAACCTTGGTTTCAAGTAAGTTTATGCGGTCATTAATCTTATCAAAGCTTTGCAGTAGTACTTCTTTGTCACGGCGCTCGATACTCTCTCGCTCAATTAAGTCTTTACTCAGCTCTTTAAGTTCATTATCGACAAGTTGTTTTAGCTCTGTGATTGATGTTGCTTGTTGTGTTTGAGTATTTAATGTGGCGATTTTGTCTTCGATGCGTTTATTTAACGCAGAGACTTCTTGGTTTACTGACTTTGACTGACTCGTTGTCTCAACAATAGACTTGTGGAGCTCTTCGAGAGTTTGGTTTAAAGAAACTAAAAAGCCTTGTGCAGATTGTCGCTCACGGGCAATAGACTTGGCAAATATGCGGATAATACTGACTGCGTTATCTAGCAAAGAATCTACAGAATCATCGGATGATAGGCTTTGCTTTATTTGCTTTATTTGCTCAGAGACATCTTCTTCGAATACTAACTCATTGGTCAAAGAAAGAAGTTCAATAGCCAGTTCGGGGTTGCTTTGTGACGCACTAAATTCTGGGGCTGCTTTTGCTTGAAGGGTTTGCATATAAAATTGCAAAATCTTTTCAAGTAGTGGTACAAACTCCGCAACAGATTTAACATCGGCAAGCTCATGGTCGAGCACATGACGAAGTTTGCGGCGGGTGTCATCAGGTATACCTTTGAGTTTTTGTAACTGTTTACCAGCAGACTGAATGTGTGTTGTAAGCGCTCGCTCATTAGTTTCGTAAACAGCCTCTTGTTGTTTTAGTTGTACTATGGCTGTTTCAATGAGCGGGGTGATCTGCTCAATTTCCATGCCCTTATTCAAGGCACTTCTAAACTTGGCTAGTTGATTATCTAGTGCGACATCTTGGCCTCTACAACTGAAAGATAAACGCGTCGCAAAGTCAGATAACATCGAAACCTGCGTCTTTTTCGCTTCTTCAAGCGCTTTTCTAGCAGAGATAGCCTGAGAAAGTTTTTTTTCCAATAGTACAGTTTTATCAGTCACAAAAATCCAACGTCTTTATTTACTATATCAATTGCAAGTTTACATCAAATTACTGAAAAATGTGGGAGAATTTGAGGGTCAACTCAGTTTTTTATCTTGTCGCTTCAACGAATTTATTAACTCAAGTATAAAGATTTTTGCTAATTTTAAGAAAACTATTTATTTTTTTCTAATATGATAAGAAACCTATCCCTGATAACTTTGGCTTTAGTCAGCCACCTGTCACATGCAGATGTGAAATACACATTATCGATTACGGATCCTACATCACCTTGGGCAGGTAGAAGTAAGCTTTCCCAAAACGGCACAATCTTATATCGACGTTCAATTACCTGATTGGCGAACTGGACGATATGAAATATTGAATATGGCCAATGGAATTCGCTTTTTTTCAGCAAGTAGTTTAACTGGTCAAGCATTAAACTGGCACAAAATTGACAAAAACACTTGGCGTATACACCTCAACAAGCCAACAGAGGTAGTTGTATCCTACCAGGTTTATGCGAATGAATTAGGCCTCAGGTCTCGGCATATAGATGACACGCATGCATTTATTGATGCATCGGGATTTTTTATGTTCAGTGATTCATTTAGACAAGAGCCTGTAAAAGTAAACCTAGAAGTTCCAAGCGAGTGGCGCTCAGTATCCGGAATGGATTTTGCTGACTCTAAGCACAGCTTTAAAGCGAATAATTATGATGTATTACTTGATTCGCCAATTGAAACAGGCATAAATCAACTTTATAAATATACGGTTGATGGTCGTGATTATGAATTGGTCATTTGGGGAGAGGGTAACTACGATGTTGAGCTAATGATCAGGGACTTAAAAAAGCTTGTTAAAACAGGTAGCTCAATTTGGCATGATTATCCTTATGAACGATATGTCTTTATGGTTCATGCAACTAGCGGTGCAAGGGGAGCAACAGAACATTTAAACTCGACGATTATTCAGCGGCACAGGGATAAATTTGCATCTAGAGATGATTATATTGGCTTCATCTCCACGGCTGCGCATGAGTTTATCCATATTTGGAATGTGAAAAATTATCGACCTGATGGCTTGGTACCGTACGACTATGTAGATATTAATTACAGCGACTTACTGTGGCTAGTCGAAGGTTCAACCAGCTATTTAGAGAACTACTTACTACTTAGTGCCGGTATCACGACCAACCAAGAGTTTTACAAATCACTTACGAGTACGCTTAATCGGCATCTTAAAACACCTGGTCGAGAGGTGCAGTCGGTGGCTCACACCAGTTATGATAAATGGATCAATCAAGCCGGTGATCATGGCAAGAACTTTAGCACCAATATTTATCTTGAGGGTGCGTTAGTCTCTATGGCGCTGGATATTGATTTAATTGATAAAACCGATGGTAAAGTGAGCTATAGAGATGTGCATAGTGAGCTGTATAAGCAACACAAGCTGCCCAACTCGTATAATAGTGGCGATGTTAAGCGGATCTTAAAAGAGGTTAGTGGACATGACTACAGCCAGTGGTGGAGTGTACATATAGATAGTCCTGTACTTATTGATTTTGATGCGTTGTTTGCAAAAGTGGGACTTGAGCATGTTTATCCGGCTGATACAGTGATTGTTGCAAGTTTTGATGGTACAGCAAAAAATACAGGGCAACTGTTAGAATTGACACATGTAGCGCGTGGCGGAAGTGCGTGGCAGGCCGGCTTAACATCTGGTGATAAGATTGTTGCAGTGGATAAACATCATGTTCGAAAAGATTTACCGCATACACTCGCACTGTTTGAACCTAAGCAAACAGTTGAAGTTGACTTTATTCGCCGAGATAAGTTAATGACTACAAAGCTTAAGCTAGGTGGACAGGGGAGCAGGAGTAAAGTTGTGAGGCACGTATATTCTCCAACACCGAGACAGGCTAAACTTTACAAAGCTTGGTTAGGCGTGACCCATCCCAATGCTAGATAAAAAAAAGGGGAACAAATTTGTTCCCCTTTATGCTGTTAGCTCTATGTTTTACATGATACGAGAGAAAAAGCGTGAGCCTTTTGAACCTGAGCGGTTTCTTCTCATTGAAGAACGTATTTGTGCACGTGTGCTCGCTAACCAGCTTTCACGGTTCACTTTTGCGTGGTCGCCTCGTCTTGCTTCTTCCGTTGCTCTAAAGCCACAGAATTCACGGTATGCTTTAAGGTCTAAAGATAAATCTTGAAGAACAAGCTCAATCATAATTGCGTCATCGATGTAACCTAGTACAGGTACATTGTCTGGTACGATATCTTCTGGCTCGCCAAAGTACGCTAAAGATAGCATGATTTCTTTCTTCTCATCTTCAGGCATTTGCCATTCTTCATCTTGAACTGCGTCTATAAGAGCTGATAAAGACATCATTCTTGTTCTAACGAACTCAGGTACGTTAGTGCCTTCCATTTGTTCAACAAGTTCGCGTGCTTTGGTGATAATTTCTTCTTCACTGAGGTGAGTACTGCGCTCGATTGCTGATTGCATCATTGAACGAAAATGTTCTAAATCGATATCTGTGAGTTCAAAATTTACTTGGATGGACATTATTTCTCCCTTACGCACTTTAAAATTATTTTTATATCCGTCAGGTATTACAAGGTATGTAATTACCTACTTTAGTAACGACACTATGCCATTAAATCATCACTAATTTAAGCTCAAATTAACAATAATTGAAAAAAAGTCAAAAGATGGTCGAGTAGTGTGCAACTCTATAAATATCTTAGTAAATAAAAAGCATTTTGGGAGAAAAAGTCGTGTTTTTTAATTCTGAATTGAGTGAAATGTAAAATTTAATCGTCAGGTCTTTGTGTAGTAGTACAGTTTCTCCGGTGAATTGAATCATGTATTTAGGGGAAGAAATAAATGTTAATTATTGAATTAAGGATAGAAAAATGAACATTCGCACGTTATTTTTATTTATTGGTTTTACTGCCTCGGCCACTGTGCAAGCCATAGAGTGCTCTACGCAGAAAACTTTTCAATTGCCACAATGGACTAAGAGTGATAACGAAAGTTATCGGTTTTATGTCAGTAATGTATCGACTTCTGATATTAGCATCCGAATACATTTATTTGATTCTGCGGGTAGGCCGTATACTGAATCTAGAGAGTCTGGGCAGCAAGTATTAGTTGCCTCACAATTTCGAAGCAGCCCATTTGATGGTTCCGCTATATTGCCAGCTGCCAACACAGGTCAAATTACCATTTCAAGGGGCGGTCAGACGCATTGGGGGACTGCCAAATTAACTTGGTCGTCTGATTCATGTTTAACACATGCGGTGCAAGCCAGTGTGATGTATTGGACTGCAGGTGGTAGCTTGTCGTGGCGTGACATAAATCAAGGGAAACCTTTTTAAATGAGGAGGCTTTGCCTCCTCAGCATTGGGGAATTATTTAGATAAAATTATCTATATATTTGGTGCTTTGGTTTAGCACAATTTAGTGTCTGTACATAGCCCTGTTGTCCAACACCAAGAACGACTAGTAGTAACACCACCGGCAATAAATGGCGTCATTTTTTTATCTACTAATTGCTTATCATCCGACAAATTTTTTAGTTTTCTTTTATTTAGTTTTAACATGATTATTTCCTTTCCTAATTTAATAAATAAAAAATCCACTTACATGGATACACGGTTTAGCTTGTAGTGCGGAGTTGAAAATGTCATTTGCACAACTGTAACGCTGTTAGCGTCAGCTACAGCGAAGACAAGCAAGCCTAACAGTGAAACAACTGCTATATCAGTGTAAATTTTAAGTTAACATGATTATTTAATTAATCAACACTTTGTTTATTCTAAATGGCTATATGGTTAGGAATAAAATAAGCATTTACTTGATCAGCAATATTGAAGGGTTATCTCATGGTGTTGTTTTTGTGATACGGAAAGTTATAGCTGAGCAGCTCTTACATAACGGGGGGAGTTAAAATATGTTTGTCACTTATTATTAATGACTCTTTCAGGATAGAAAGAGTCATTAAGGCTTTTATGCAAAAATTTACGACAGCTTATTTAAAGCTCGAGAAAGGTACTGACCTGATTGAACATCTGCTTTTACGCGCTGAACATTTTGTTTCATTTGTTCTATTTGCTCAGGAGTGAGCTCTGCAAGACGTTGCTTAATATCACGTAACGAGCTTATGCTAAAACCAATACCTTCTTTTTCAACAAAGTCAGCCATTGCAGCTTTGTCCCAAATGATGATTGGCATATCACATAATAAGTATAGCGAGAGCTTATGCGGATTGTTGTACATTAAATATTTACCTGTAACACCATCGCAAGAATCTAGCGTGTTGCCATACCAAACAAGACCAAAATCGCCATCAATATGGTCGATTACTTCATTGGAAGGGAAGCAACCCTTGTAGTCAAGCACGGTATCATTGATGTTTTTGATTTTTTTCTCATCATAGCCAACACCGTATAAATCGAATTTGAAATTACCGCGATCTAGGCCGTCGAGTTCGTATATAAACGGCCCCATATTACCAGCAAACACAATGCGTATTGCATTGTAGTCAGTCTCAGTTCTTTTGGCGTTTGGGTTATCAGTGTGCAAATAGTCAAATGCTTCGATATTCGCTATTTCAGCATTGAAGTTTTGCTCTGCAAACCAAGCGGCCATTTTGTCATTGTGTACAATCAGCTGATCCGATTGCTTTAGTAAATTGACTTCTTTGTCTGAGTGTCCGTATTTACCTTTTAAACTTTTAAGGTCGTGGACTAAGGTAATGACTTTACTCTTTTTAAGTTTTGCGCCCCATAAGCAATATCCGTAAAACTTATTGAATGGATACTGTAAACAGACGGTACTGCCAGACTTGAGCCTTAAGATAGCCCAAGTCACACCCAAAGCACTAATTAATGTGCCTAAAATAGAGTTAGCTATCCAAGTTTGCTTAAATCCAATATTCTGCCAGCCGTTATTCTCCAAGATGGTTTCACAGTCCATTTTGGCTTTGCCTGCTGCATCAAACTTAGAGCGGTAGTTTCGAGCTATGTATACCTTCTTCGTCATAATTTACACAAGCTCCTGAGCAGTAAGTGCTAATGCTGCTTCAATTGTGTCATCCATGTCATAGTATTTGTAATTTGCTAGTCTTCCACCAAAGATAAACTTATTGACGTACGGTTCGGTCTTAGCTAGCTCTTGATAGCGTGCTAAAAGTGCATTATTTGTTTCGTCATTGATTGGGTAGTAAGGCTCGTTGTCTTTACTAAATTCATGCGGGTATTCTTTAGTCACTACCGTTTTTTCTTGTGTGCCAAATTCAAAATGCTTATGTTCAAGAATACGAGTATAAGGTACATCACGCTCGGTGTAGTTAATCACGGCATTACCTTGATAATTTTCTTGATCTAACACTTCAGTTTCAAAGTGTAGGCTTCGGTATTCTAGCTGACCGAATTGACAATCAAAAAACTCATCGATCTTACCGGTGTAGAGTACTTTGTCTGCTAATTCATTGTATTGTTCAGCGTTTTCAAAATAGTTTACGCCAGTTCTCACTTCGACACCTTCAAGTAGTGCGTCAGTGAGTGCATTGTAGCCCCCGATAGGAATGCCCTGGTATAAGTCATTAAAGTAGTTATTGTCGAAAGTAAACCTAAAAGGCAAACGCTTAATGATGAACGAAGGGATCTGAGTGGCAGGGCGTCCCCATTGCTTTTCTGTATAGCCTTTAATTAGTTTTTCGTATAAGTCTTTACCGCCTAAGAATAAAGCTTGTTCCTCAAGGTTTTGAGGATCTAAGTCTGCATAAGGCGCGCGCTCTTCGGCAATTTTATCTTTTGCTTCTTGCGGTGTTGTTACTCCCCACAATTGATAGAAAGTATTCATGTTAAAAGGCAAGTTATATAGCTTATCTTCATAACGTGCGACAGGAGAGTTTACATAGTGGTTGAATGAAACAAAGCGGTTTACGTAATCCCAAACCTCTTGATTACTAGTGTGAAAAATATGCGCACCGTACTTATGTACGTTGACGCCTTCTATATTCTCGCAATAAATATTGCCACCAGTATGATTGCGCTTGTCAATCACCAATACTTTTTTTCCTTGATCCGTAGCTTCTCGGGCAAACACTGCACCAAACAAACCAGCACCGACTATAAGATAGTCGTATTGAGTGTCTTTCATTCGAATTAGCCTCGCTTTATTTATTTCGAAGATAGCAAAATCGGATGATACCATAATCGAGCGTCATTAAACGTTATTAGTTGTAAATTATTAGTTCGAAAGGTCGCTATCGATCAATAAGCGAACTGGATTCCTATCTTTATGATTTAATTCGTATAAGCAGAAAAATGTTGAATGGTTTTTATACTTTGCGTTGACATGTTGTGCGCTTTGAAACCAGTCGGTTTAGTGTGAAAGCAATCAATAGTGAAAAGCGGTAGGATGTTGGAACTATGCCTATGAAAGCGGTATAGGTTTTTGACTTTAAATATGCGTCTACTTCTTTACCAAATTTAATATGCTTGAATTAGCGGGCGTTTTGAATACGCCAGCTAACTGGTTGAAATGTGTTTGGCTGTTTGAGCGTTCAATGGTAAATGTTATCAACCATAAAGATGATTACCCAACAGATTATTTGACAATTTCTAAGCTAACAGCCCAAGGCTTTTGCTTGTCTAAAGTAGTACCAAAATTGACAGCGACTTTTGTCTCTGATAGCTCACTGGTAAAAGTCGAGCGGCTACTTTCTTTACCAAAGTGCTGCTTCTCTTCCCAGTCTGGACTTAAGCAGGTTTTAAGCTTTTCGTTCACTTGTTCAAATCTAACTAACGCTTGCGTTTTACCCGCAAACGCTTTATTACATTCATAGGCAGTATTGCCGCTTGTATACAAGTTAATTTGGCAACTATCTTCAATTAAGTGCGCTTTAGGTCGCCAGCTCTTCATTAATTTGCCGTTTATTTCGCTGCCTTTCAATATAGAAAAGCCATCACCAGCACCTGTGATAAGTGCATTGACTTTTTCACAGTCAGTCATGTTTTCAACTTTTTTTTCTACGTCATTTGGCAATGTATTACAGCCAACTAACGTGATAAAACCAATAGAGTAAAATAGGTTGCGAAAAACCATGGCAGCTTCCTTTTCAAATTTTCCCTAAGCATACCATGGTCATTTAGGATGAGGTAGGTTATTGGTGCCTTTTGGCTAATGTCTCGACAACTTGAGAAAAGTTGAGATCAGTTCGTTGTAAAAGTACTAACAAGTGGTAAATTAAATCTGCAGATTCGTTAAGCAATTCTTCTTTATCTTGCTTCATGGCCGCGAGAGCCACTTCTACACCTTCTTCCCCAACTTTTTGACAGCTACGACTTAAGTCTTTTGCGAAGAGTGATGCTGTGTAGCTCGATTCAGGGTCGGCGTTTTTGCGCTCTTTGATGACTTTTTCTAAAGTACCTAAAAAGGCAAGATCTGGTTTGGCATCTTCAAAGCAGCTTTCAGTACCTAAATGGCAAGTTGGCCCGGCTGGATTTGCAAGAATTAAAATGCTGTCTTTGTCGCAGTCAGTGTGCGCTTCAACAAGTTTAAGCACATTATTTGATGACTCACCTTTAGTCCACAATCGAGATTTAGATCGTGAGTAAAAAGTGACAAGCTTTTTCTCAAAAGTCACTTGTAGCGCTTCCAAGTTCATGAAGCCTTGCATCAAGATCACGCCAGTTGCGTAATCTTGTACGATGGCAGGAATTAACTCTGATTTACCAAAGTCAACTTTGCTGATGTTGTCCGGCGTTAATTTCATAATCTTGTCGCTACCTTATTATCTTTTAAATATTGCTTTAGCTTCGGTATTTCAATAACTTGTTTGTGGAAAACACTGGCTGCCAATGCACCATCCACATTGGCTTGTTTAAATACGTCCACAAAATCTTGCTCTTTTCCTGCACCACCTGATGCAATGAGAGGAATGTCACAAAGTGCTCTCATTTCACTTAGTTGAGATAAATCATAGCCTTTGCGTACACCATCTTGGTTCATGCAATTTAGTACAATTTCACCAGCGCCTAAATCCTGCACTCGCTGGATCCATTCTTGGGTTTTATAGCGTGTTTGACTGGCTGCGTCTGGGTCGCCGGTTAGCTGGTATACTAAATACTCACCACTTTTATCATCGTAAAAACTGTCAACGCCCACAACCACGCATTGTTTGCCGAACTCGTCATGTAGTTCTTTGATAAGTTCAGGTCTTGCAATAGCAGGGCTATTGATTGAAATTTTATCAGCGCCTTGCTCTAACACTTTTGCGGCATCTGCCACGGATTTAATACCACCGGCAACACAAAAAGGAATATCGATATTTTTGGCGATGTCTCTGACCCAAGTTAAATCAAGTAAGCGCTTTTCGACGCTGGCACTGATCTCATAAAAAACCAGCTCGTCAGCGCCTTGCTCACTATATAGCTTGGCAAGCTCAATAATATCGCCAACGACTTCGTGCTGTTTAAACTTGATCCCTTTAACGACTTGGCCATTTTTCACATCAAGGCAGGGGATTATGCGTTTCGATAACATGCAATTGCCTCCTCAACAGTAAATGCGTCATCTAATAAGGATTTACCTAAGATGATGCCTGTGACGCCAATTTCAATTAGCTGTTTGATGTCGTCTAATGAGCTTACACCACCAGAAGCTTGTACTTTTGCAGCTGGACTGTATTGCACAATTTGCTGATACAGTTCAAACGAAGGGCCGGTCATTGTGCCGTCTTTACTTATATCCGTACACAAGAAGTCGTACACGCCTAATGCCAAATAAAAGTCGATTAACTCAAATAATGACACGCTAGAGTCGCTTTGCCAGCCGTGCGTAGCCACAGACCATCCATCTGTGGTTTTATTTACATCTAATGCGATGACAAAACGTTCAGCGCCAAACTCTTGGATCCACTGAGCCAGTTGCTCTTTTTGGTCGACGGCTAATGACCCAATAACCACTTGGTTTGCACCTGCTTTAAGCCATTGTTTTATATCTTCATAAGCGCGGATCCCACCACCTACTTGGTATGGTGTATCAAGTTTGCTCGTAGCAGCTTGAATTTGTTGCCACTGCTTTTTACTCGGGTCGCGCGCGCCCTCTAAATCAACAAGGTGTAATTTGATTGCCCCTGCATCTTGGTATTCATGTAGGCGAGTTTGCAAGTCAAACGGGTAAAATTGCGCTGTATCGTATTTGCCCTGATAGAGGCGAACAATTTGGCTATCTAAAACATCGAGTGCTGGAATTATCATGTTCGTTCCTTTATTAAACTTGCCATTGCATAAAATTAGTTAAAAGCTGTGCGCCCACTTTGGCGCTTTTTTCAGGGTGAAATTGCATGCCTGCGTAGTTATCTTTAGCGATGATGGCAGAAAATGCCTGCCCGTACTCGCAGCTTGCTAGGGTTGTGTCATTGAGTTCATGTGCAAAACTGTGCACAAAATAAACCTGATCATCATTGCTGATCCCTTGCGTTAAAGGGTGTGCCTTGGTGACATTGATATTGTTCCAACCCATGTGTGGACTCGTTAAGTCACCGGTTTGCAGTGCTTTAATGCTGCCATCGATGATCCCAAGACCCGTGACATCACCTTCTTCACTGTAATCACAAAGCATTTGCATACCTAAGCAAATGCCCATGAGGGGTCTTTGGTAAGCGTTAATGGCGTCTTTCCAGCCTTGCTCGTTCAAGCGTTTGATGGCGACATTGGCATGGCCAACACCCGGGAGGACAGCGCGGTCAAACTTAGCTAACTGATTTGGATCAGATAACACTTCAGGTGTCACGCCCAAACGCTCGAAAGCAAAGCGAACAGAGTTGATATTGGCGCACCCGGTATTAATTATGGCTATCATAAACACCCCTTTGAGCTAGCAGTAAGTTGAGACGCATCTTTGGCTATGGCCATTCTTAAAGCGCGAGAAAATGCCTTGAATAAGCCTTCAACTTGGTGGTGGCAGTTACCGTCTGAAACACTTAATATCAGGCTTACTTGGGCATTATCCGATAGCGATTTAAAAAAGTGCTCGACCATTTGCACATCTAAGTCACCAACATTTTCACGACTAAAGTTGGCATTGAGTACAAATGATGCGCGACCTGATAAATCTAATTGGCACTCCGCCTTGCATTCATCCATCGGCAAGGCAAAACCGTATCGTGCGATTTGTGATTTAGTACCAAGTGCTTCTCGTAATACTTGCCCAAGCGCGATACCGACATCTTCGACTAAGTGGTGCTCATCTATGTGTAGGTCGCCCTTTGCTTTAATTTCTAGACCAATATTGGCGTGGGTACGGATCTGATCAAGCATGTGATCGAAAAAGCCAAGGCCTGTATTTATTTCGCCATTGGCGGTCTGGTCTAGATTTGCTGCAACGGAGATTTGCGTCTCTTTAGTATTTCTGATCACACTGGCTTGACGGTTTTGCGTGGTCAGCTCGGTGACAATTTTGTTCCAATCACCGTCGTACAATATGCCTTGAATACACAGGTTTTGCGCAAGTTGGATGTCTGTTTGGCGATCCCCAATCACATAAGAGCGAGCGAGGTCGACTTTACCTGAGCGCATAATAGAGGTGAGTAGACCGGTTTTTGGCTTGCGGCAATCACAGTTGTCTTCGTCAAAGTGCGGACAAATCAGTACTTCGTCAAACTTAATGCCTTGTGATGAGAAGATTTCCATCATTTTGTTGTGCGGTGCGGCAAAGTCTTCTTCAGGAAAACTGTCTGTGCCCAAACCGTCTTGATTAGACACCATGACAAGACGGTATCCTGCGCTTTGCAGTGCCAGCATTGCTGGGATCACATTAGGTAGAAGGGCTAATTTTTCTAGGCTATCTACCTGCTTGTCTGAGACTGGTTCTTCGATTAATGTGCCATCACGGTCGATGAATAGATATGGCGTACTCATTTTACTTCCTTACTCGCTTTGCTCTAGCCAAAGTTTGACTTGTTCTAATTCTTGCTCGCTGCCGATTGATATTCTTAGCCAGTTGTCTTCACCAAATAGTGTAAACGGGCGCATAATGGTGCCGACTTTCATTGCTTGTTCGATAAGTGTTTTGTCACCTAACTGCAGCGTGACAAAGTTGCCCTCACCGCAAAGAACCTGAGTGACTTTTGGTGAGTTACTAAGCCATGTTTTTAGTTTGGCTTTATTACTATTTAAAATATTGACCTGTCTGCGCATTTGCGTGATTGCATCTACAGACAGCGCCTGTTCTGCTATTTTTGCCACTGCGGTTGATACCGGGTAGGGGGCGATGACTTTGCGTACAGGGTTTAATACCGCATCATTGGCCAACAAGAAGCCTGTTCTAAGCCCTGCTAACGCAAAAGCTTTAGAAAGGGTTCTTAGTACTACGACATTATTGAAATCTTGAAGTAAAGACACCGCACTTTGCTCTGGCGCAAACTCAATATACGCTTCGTCCACGACGACCAGTGCAGAGTTTTCAAGTGCTTTGGCGAGCGCTGCAACTCTATCTACCGGAGTTAAGCTGCCAGTTGGGTTATTTGGATTACAAACAAACACCAGTTTAGCATCGCCGATTAGTGCGCTTAGTTCGCTGATTTTTTCTTCTTTCAATTGATCTTGCGACAGCGCATTAATGGCAATGTTTTGTGTATCAGCTGAGACTTTGTACATACCGTAAGTCGGTGTGAAAATGGCGATACTGTCTTTGGCTGGTTCACAAAATGTGCGCATTAATAGCTCAATGCCTTCATCGGCACCTCGGGTCATCAACACCTGAGTTGGCGACAATTGAGTATACTCACTATATGCATTAATTACGGATTCTGGTTGAGGCTCTGGGTAGCGATTTAAATCATCAATAGAAACCTCAATGCTTTTACTAAATGGACTCTCGTTGGCATTTAGCCAGGTATTTCCTGTGAGCTTTTCACTCTTTGCTGAGCTATATGCTTTCAAGCTCTCGATATTTTTTGGTAGCAATGAAGTAGCCATTATTGTGTTCCACCATTTAATCTAATTGCAACGGCATTGGCGTGTGCATCAAGTCCTTCGGCTTCTGCTAACGGCAAGATAGCCTTACTTAAATCAGACAAGCCCTGTTTAGTGATTGACTGAACGGTATAGGTTCTAAAAAAGTCCATTAAATTTAAACTGGAATAAGTTTTAGAGTAACCATACGTTGGTAGTACGTGGTTGGTTCCTGATGCATAGTCGCCAGCTGACTCTGGTGTGTAGTCGCCGACAAAAACAGAGCCTGCGTTCTTCACCAAATCAACACGAGATTGCGCATCTCTTAATTGCAGTATTAAGTGCTCTGGACCATATTCAGCTGATAATTCAAAGGCTTTATCGATTGATTCAACTAAGACCAGCGCACTGTTGTTCATGGCTTGTTTTGCGATTTCAGCTCGAGATAACTCAGCCAGTTGCCTTGTGATTTCAGCTTCTACTTCAGTGATAAAGGCTTCACTATCACTGAGTAGTAATACTTGAGAGTCAGCGCCGTGCTCAGCTTGTGATAGTAAATCAGCTGCAGCAAAAGCGGGGTTAGCGTTTTCATCTGCGATGACCAGTACTTCTGAAGGACCTGCTGGCATGTCGATAGCAAAGCCAGGGACAGACTGGGATAACAGTTGCTTTGCCATGGTGACAAACGCATTACCTGGACCAAACACCTTATCCACTTTTGGTACACTCTCAGTACCCAGTGCCATGGCTGCTATCACACCGGCACCACCGCTTTCTATGATGGTATTTATGCCGCATTTTTTTGCTGCATATAAAATAGCAGGGTGGATCGGCTCTTCACCTTTCACTGGGGTTGCGAGCACCACGGTTTTTGCGCCGCTTAGCTGCGCACATACACCTTGCATTAACACAGAAGAAGGCAAAGGTGCACTCCCGCCCGGTACGTAAATCCCAACAGCTTCAATGGCCTGATATTTTAGCTCGCATACCACGCCGGGCTGCGTTTCAAGCTGTTTAGGCTCAGGTAGTTGAAGCTCGTGAAATGCGCGTACGTTATTGTAAGCTTGATCGATGGCGCTTTTTAGCTCATTGCTGAGCTGAAATTCACTTTGTGTGATTTCATCTTCAGGTACTCGTAGTCTATCTGATTGGCGGTTATCAAACTGTTTGGCCATTTCCAGTAGTGCTTGGTCGCCTTTTTGACGCACGCTGTCAATGATGCCTTCGACTGCTACTTGCACTCCCGCACCTGCACTAACGGCAGGGCGAGTGAGTATTGCTTGCTGTGCTTGTTGGTCAAGTTGATCCCAAACTAGCATAATTTACTCCATCATTTTTTCGATTGGCATGACGAGGATAGAGTTCGCACCTAACGCTTTTAGCTCTTCCATGGTTTCCCAGAACAATGTTTCGCTGCTCACCATGTGTAGGGCAACATAATCTTCACTGCCTGCAAGTGATAACAGCGTTGGTTGACCAGTGCCAGGTAATAGTGCGCATACCTCTTCAAGTTTTGCTTTTGGTGCGTGCAGCATGATGTACTTGCTTTCTTTGGCTTGGCGAACGCCTTTTAAGCGTGGTAGTAATTTGTTAATTAATGAGAGCTTACTGTCGTCATTCAGGTTCGCATTTTGGATTAAACATGCGTTTGACTCTAAAATGGTATCACCTTGCATTAAGCCGTTTGCTTCGAGTGTTGCACCTGTTGATACTAGGTCGCAAATTGCATCTGCAAGGCCTGCACGTGGTGCAACTTCAACTGAACCCGTCAGCATAACCACGCTGGCATCGATATTTTCTTTAACAAGATATTGCTTAAGGATTTCAGGGTAGGTGGTGGCAATGCGTTTACCGTTAAACCAGTCTTTTGATTGTTCACCTAACTCCTGTGGCCAAGCAAGTGCCAGCCTGCAATAACCAAAATCAAGTTTCGACAGTTTTTTAACTGCGTTGGGTTGGCCTGCGCGCGCTCGTTCTGCTTGCGTTTCTACCAGTACGTTTTCACCAACAATGCCTAAATCACATACGCCGTCCATTACCAAGCCGGGAATGTCGTCATCACGGACACGAAGTACATCGATTGGCATATTTGTTGAGTGCGCGATTAGACGTTGTTCACGTAAATTCAGCTTAACGCCGAGTTGTTTTAATAAGGATTGGCAGTCTTTTGACAATCTGCCTGATTTTTGGATTGCGATACGTAAGCGATTAGATGTATTCATAATTTATTTCCTAATATTCAAAAACGAAAAACCCCGAGGGAACCTCAGGGCGAAATAAATTTTAAATACGTTGAATGATTCGCCGGAGGTTCCTTTTAGGAATAACCCACCAGCGAAATACCTGACAGGCTATCCCGATGTATGATGGTGATGATGTACTGCTGTCAGATTTAAAAACATGTTCTTACCTAGTTGTAAATTTTTCTGTAATTCGATTAACTTTTTATAGATAATCATGAAATTGCCAAAGCATGCAAGTACTTTTTGAAAATAAATAAAGAATACATTATAGCTGCCGATAATAAGTATATAGGTCAGTGGTTTATTTCTTAGGAGGATAAGCTTATGGATGTTTTTAAACCTTACATGGCGCCTATCGTACGATTAAAAGTTGCGCATAATGGTCCGTTTAAAATTGTTGGTGTGCTCGATAACAAAGCGGAAAAGATCAAAGGTAAATCTCAGACTAATAGTGTAGACAGTGAATTAAAACATCAGCGGGAGCTGCCCCCAGATGAGGACGATGAAAATAGTCACAGCTCAGATGATGAAAAACATCTGGATACTTGGGCTTAGTTTAGTCATAAAGGCTGGGTAAAACGTGTTTAATTTAAAAGAAAAATAACGGCAGAGTTTGTTGGGCACCTTGCTCTCGCTTTGATTTAAAATTAGAATTGCCTGAGTTATTTAGTCAGGTAATATTTTTCTTTGTCCATAGAACAGTACTTCTCAAAGACCGGTCCACTTGCGAATCATTTTAGTGGGTACCAACCAAGACAACCTCAAATTGAAATGGCTATTGCGATTGACGATATAGTCAAAAACGGTGGTCAATGCGTGGTAGAAGCTGGTACCGGTACTGGTAAAACATTCGCGTACCTTGTTCCTGCACTAATAAATACCAAAAAAATTGTCATTTCAACTGGATCTAAGGCCCTTCAAGAGCAGCTTTATCACAGGGATTTACCAAATCTCTTAAAGGCGCTGGGCAAAGGGCGAAAAACAGCACTGCTTAAAGGTCGTGCAAACTACTTGTGCACTTATCGCTTAAATCAACATGTTGCTCATGTGCCAACAGACGATCCTGACGTCATGCATCAACTTGCAATGGTTGCCAAGTTTGCAACAGAAACGCAAAGTGGTGATCTGGCTGATTGCGTTGGTATAGAGGAAGATGCCAAAGTCTTACCTTATGTCAGTTCCACCGCAGATAACTGTTTAGGGAAAGAGTGCCCAGATTTTTCTGAGTGCTATATACGTAAAGCTCGCCTAAAAGCCATGGAAGCCGACTTAGTGGTGATAAATCATCATTTATTCTTTGCTGATATGGCGGTTAAGGATTCTGGCTTTGCCGAGTTGATGCCAACTGCCGATACCTATGTTTTTGATGAAGCACATCAGGTTAATGAGATTGCGAGCGATTACTTTGGCGAATCAATCAGTACTAAGCAGCTCAATGATTTAGTCAATGATATTCGTGTTATTTATCTGAGTGATATGCCAGATATGCTGCAATTGGGTAAAACACTCAATAAGTTAACCACCAGTATTGCTGATTTAAGGCTAGTATTTGGCGGTGATGGCGCCCGTGGAGATTGGCGGGAGGCGCTTAAAGATAAAGTAATTTGTGAAGCGCTGCACCGAGTGATTGGCAATTTAGATTTTTTGTATAAAGTGCTCAAACTTTGCCTTGATCGAAGTGACAAAATTGAGCACCCATTTGAGCGTGTATTGGCGTTTAAAGGACAAATGGAGCGGGCGTTTGATGTTGCTCAAACTGGGTATAGTTACTGGTTTGAAACCACACGTAGATTTGTAACTATTCACATTACCCCACTGGATGTATCAAACCGTTTTCAGGAATTAGTTAAAAAAACAGAGGCTGGTTTTGTTTTTACCTCAGCGACGCTGTCGGTTGACAATAAGCTTGATCATTTTAATGCAAGCCTTGGTCTAAAACCGGATTTTCACAAAATTGTAGACAGTCCGTTTGATTATCAAAAGCAAGCATTATTGTGTTTACCTAGGTATTTACCTGAGACCAAAGACGAACTCATGCCGCACTCTTTGGTTAAAATAGCAAAGTCAGTTATCAATGCGGCCGAGGGGCGAACATTTTTACTCTTTACTAGTTATCGTGTTATGCATCTGGTATATGAAGGGATCAGTACTGCGACTGAGTACCCCGTCTTTATGCAAGGCCAGTCGTCAAAGCGCATTATACTTGAGCAGTTTATTCGTCATGGTAACGCTGTTTTGCTTGGTACCGCCTCGTTTTGGGAAGGGGTGGATGTACGAGGCGATGCTTTGAGTTGTGTTGTCATCGATAAGCTGCCTTTCACTTCTCCTGATGATCCACTGTTACAAGCTAAAATGAAAGACGCTGAGCTCAGCGGTAAAGAGCCTTTTGAGGACATTCAATTACCACAGGCAGTCATTGCACTCAAGCAAGGTGTAGGGCGCTTGATCCGAGATAGATCTGATAAAGGCGTGCTTATCATTTGCGATAATCGTTTAGTTACGAGAAAATACGGCGAAACGTTTATTAAAAGTCTTCCACCAATGACGCGTACGCGAGATTTGGAGAAGGCATTGAATTTTTTAGAGAACATCGATAAACATGAAACATAATTTGCTAGCAATAGATGCTTCTACAGAAGCTTTGAGCCTTGCCCTTCACTTTAAAGGTAACACTTTTACTCACTTTGAAGTGTGTCCACAGCAACACAGTCAGAAAATTCTGCCACTTGTAGATGCGTTATTATCTGAAGCAAATTGCTCATTAAAAGACTTAGACGGCATTGTTTATGGTCGTGGCCCGGGTAGTTTTACTGGTGTTCGAATAGGTGTGGCAGTAGCACAAGGTCTTGCTTACTCAGCAGGGTTGAAATTACATGGCGTGTCTACTTTACAGGCGATGGCGCAAGAAGCATTGCAAACACAAGACTGCAAAGAAGTCGTCAGTGCCATAGATGCGCGTATGGGCGAGATTTACCTTGGTCACTTTGGTACAGACGAGCAGGGAAATGCGGTTGCTAAACAAGACGAAATTGTGATTAAGCCTGATACCATCAACGAAGATTTTAATGGGGTAAAAGGTGTCGGCACTGGGTGGCAGACTTATGCTGATGATGCTAAACGCTTAAATGTATCTGTCATTGATTCAGTTTCGCTGCCTAATGCGCAATATATGCTGGCGATTGGTGATATTGGCTTTACCCATGGTGATACAGTTGCGGCACAGGATGCACAGCCTCACTATGTAAGGGATACCGTTACTTGGAAGAAGTTGCCAGGTAGAGAATAAAGCACTATTCTTATATTAGGCACAAATATAGGCGCGTGTAATGCGGATTAATCAAGTTGTTCAAAATCAGGACACTTATCAATTTAACTCCAAAGTGGTTAAAACTCAGGAGAATGCGCGCTCTAATGATATTGCTAGCCCAGTTAGCGATATAAAATTCAGCCCTCAAGGCATTAAGTTGGCCGAGCAGTTTCAACAAGACAAGCGCTCGGTCATCTATGACCAACCTACCTTCAATTCAAACAAAGCTGTTCAAGCTTATTCCTTCGTACAAAACGAAAATAGACGTTCCGAAATTCAATCTCTCATTGGTGTTGATATATACGCTTGATCAGGTTGAATTATTTTCAGTAAAAAAATGCAAGAACCGATTGTAATCTAAATTTATTGGGGTAATGTAAAAAGAAAAACATAGTTGTGACAAGAACGTTGCTTAATAAATTTAACCAATATGCATTTAAAATCTCTTCAAACACAGTGATACTTTCACTGCGTGAAGGCTATATTGCGTTAATTCCATTTTTCATCGTTGCTTCGCTTATCACACTCATCAATCAATGGCTTAATATTTCCATGAAGGGGGTTGAGCATCAGTTTTTAGAAGACTTTAATGTATTGGTATGGGGGATATTCCCTGTATTAACCTTGATGTCCTTTAGCTACTACTTATCTAAAAACTTAAAAGTCCACTCAATTGCTAGTCCCATATTAGTTTTTACTTGCTTCACAGCAACAACTGGTTACATCACCATTTCTGATGGAGATTTGGCCATTAACCATCGCATGGGCGCTTTATATTCGTTACTGATGCCTGTTGTTTGTTGCTATTTCCTGTCTTATTTGGAAAGTTTGCGGGTTTTTCGCCTAGTTGGTGTGAGCTCAATCAGTCTATTTTTACGTAAGCATTTAAATTTAATCTTACCTTACCTCATTGTCACAAGCGTGGTGTTACTGCTTTTTCCTTATATTGATTTAGCCGCCGAAGCCATTGTAGAGGTACTGAAAACCCTTAACCCGCATTGGAATGTATTTGAAAAGTTGTCGATGCAACTTATTATTTCTCATTTGTTGTGGTTTATTGGTGTTCATGGTGATAACACGTACCAGCTACTTGTATCGAGTGAACTGACAGGCTACTTCGTGTTACCGGAGTTGATCAGCTATAACTTTTTTACTGGCTTTGTGATTTTAGGTGGCACTGGGTGCCTTTGGGGCTTGATTGTTGCGGCGATGTTTTTAAAAAATGGCCAACATGAAAAGCGCATTGCTGCTATTTCTTCTCCACTTGCGTTATTTAACATCAGTGAAGTCATGATCTATGCCTTGCCGATTGTGTTTAATCCTTATATTTTATTGCCCTTCTTACTATGCCCATTGGTGAATGCTTCTATTGCATACTTCGCATTTTACAGTGGTTTTGTAACGGTGGAATACGCTGATGAAATTCCATGGTTTACCCCCATCTTTGTCAATGGCTGGCTGCTCACTGAAAGCGTGAAAGGTATTGTGTTGCAAGTGGGCTTAGTGTTAATTAATGCATTGATTTATTTTCCATTTTTAAAAGCAAATAGAGATAATAACTTATCGGGTAAAGCGCTTGACGTATTGATGAAGCGTTACACAGCGGGGCGCTTGATTGAAGAAGGCGCGGAAGGCTCATTTAGCGCCACACAAAGAAAAGAGCAAATTAACGCGCACAGTCTTAAAGAAGTGACCGAGGCACTAAATCAAGGCGCTTTGACGTTATTCTATCAACCTAAAATTAATCCTTATAATAAGCAAGTTGTGGGCTTTGAAGCACTTTTAAGGTTAACCAATAAAGATGGAACGGTATCTGGCCCGTGGTTCTTAGAAACGCTTGAGCAGCATAACTTACTACACATCATTGATAACTACGTTATTGACCAATTAGAAATAGACTTAGAACAGTTTGCAAAGCATGGTCTAAAACCAAAAATCAGTTTTAATATCTCACCACAAAACCTGTTAACTGGCGGGTATCGTCGGATCATTAAGGCTTTTGCTAAGTTCCCAGGTCAAGTTGAAGTGGAGCTGCTCGAGTCCAGCTATATTGAAGACTTTAATAAAACAGTGACCATAGTTGATGCTTTGAAAAAGAATAAAATTGACTGTGCGATGGATGATTTCGGTACTGGATATTCTTGCCTGTCTGTTTTGTCTAAGTTAAATATTGAAACCATCAAGCTAGATCGCAGCTTGTTACCGGAACAATTAAACAGTAAATCAATTTCGTTATATACCAACTTGTCTGAGATGATCTCTAAATTAGGCTTTAAGCTGGTGGCCGAAGGGGTGGAAACAACTGATGAAGAAAAGGTTGTAAAGCAGTCTCATATTGAGTGTGTGCAGGGATTTTTATACTTCAAAGCCATGCCAGTGGAAGAAGCCATTTATTTGTATATGACCAAAGGTGATTCAGTCGACACCGACAATACAGCAAAGGATAAAGGCGAGCCTGTAGAGGAGTAGCGAGCTGTTTAATTTTACATTGAGCTTAAATTTAAGATGCTGTTATAAATAAAGTTAGGCCAGTATTGCAATGATGGAGTTACAGGGTGTTATGTTGAATACGCAAAGGGTTAACTCCCAAAATGTCACAAGTGCATATGCTGGCTCTGTAAAATGGAAGCCAGTAAGTCTATTTGGTTTCTGACGCACCTAGCATTAACCCTTTTTATTGCCCCTTTTGTTATCTCACTTTCTTCAGTTCTTATCTTTATTATGCTTACAGCCACGACATTATGCTTTGGACATTCTCTAGGGATGCATCGATTGCTTATTCATCGTGCATATGAGTGCCCTAAATGGATGGAGTATCTATTTGTCTATTTCGGTGTGTTAGTCGGTATGGCAGGCCCCATAGGTATGATGATCCAACATGATCTTAGAGATTGGGCGCAAAGACAAAAGGCATGCCATGATTACTTATTGCATGGTTCAACGATGATAAAAGACGCTTGGTGGCAACTTAATTGCGACCTTGTCTTAAATAACCCGCCTAATTTTGAAATAGAAGAGCGCGTATCTCAAAGTCGGTTTTATCAATTGCTCGAAAAAACTTGGATGTTTCAGCAGTTAATTTTAGCCCTGCCTTTATATATTTATGGCGAGTTAGCTTGGCTCGTATGGGGTGTATCAGTAAGGATTGTCATATCTGTTGGTGGCCATTGGTTGATTGGGTATTTTGCGCACAATCAAGGTGATAAAACTTGGGAAGTTGAAGGAGCCGCAGTACAAGGGCATAACATCAGGATGGCTGGTTTTTTGTCGATGGGGGAGGCGTGGCACAACAATCACCATGCTTACCCGGGATCTGCCATGTTAGGACTTTATAAGGATGAACCGGATCCCGGTTGGTGGGTGTTAAACGCTTTGCATAACCTTGGGGTCGTAAAAAACATCAAATTACCTAAGCAGTTACCTGTGCGTGCTGAGTTAGTGACTGTGTCTAAAAATATGGCACAGCGAGTTGAGCGAGTCCCACAAGATTGTAAAGTCGCTCAGTTTCTTCGTAAAGATACTTAACCAGCTACCGCATTGACTGAATTAGGGCTTTATGATTTCCAATAGATGGATCTAAAACAAGTAAGCGTATTATTAGTTGTTCAACCCTTGCTCCATTGTTTTTATTATAGGTGATCTACCTCATGGCTTTATAGCTTAAGCTGTTAATCTTTAATGAGCTTACTTGCTGATGCCTGCCATAACAGAGCAACCAAGATGAATCTTTTTTATATAATTTTGTAGAGTTTTTTCTCCATTTCTTTATTCGAATCCACTAATCGTGAAACTTTGTAATATTACACAAAGTTAATTGTTATATAACTTATTTTTAACGACAATGGTTGGGCCTTTTACTGTAGTCCTTTTGAGCGAGGAATTGGTACTCGCATTAGGGTAATAGGTTTAACGAGCCCTTAAAATTGATTGCACATATTGTGATCAGGTTTAACTAGCGATAAAAAATAAAGAACATTCAAAAGGAGAGTTTCATGATTAAGTTAGCTGCATTATCTCTAGCAATTGCGTCATTGGTGTCTGTGGGTGCGCAAGCTGCGCCAATTACAACCGTTGAAGTAGAAGCTGCGCAAAAAGGCTGGGGTGAGGGGATCGTAAAAATTGGTCAAGCGAAAAACCCGAAAAAAGCGGCAGTTAAGCACCTAGAGCAGTTTTATGCATTTAATGACGGTCAGGTATTATTTAAGCCGACTTTGGCGTCAGTTGATCAATTTAGAGGCACTCAAAAAGAGGCATTGTCTTACTTCGTAGGTCAAGATTTGGCGGAAGATAAAGGCTTTGCATTGGCCCCTTATGTTAAGGTTCGTTGGGAAAATGAAGGGATCATCACAGATGGTGACTCAGCTATGTCGATGGGTAATTACTACTTTACGAAGAAAAATGGTGAAGAAATCAAAGTAGAGTATTCATTTGGTTATATCAAAGATAAAGAGGGTAATGTAAAGATTAACCTTCACCACTCTTCACTTCCTTTCAAGCTATAAACGGCTGATTAGTGCTGTCTAATATCTGTTTCATACAGGCATTAGACAGTTATCTTGTTCATCAACTTTTGTGCAGCTTAACCTATTAATTCCTTCAGTTTGGCTTTTATCAAAATTAAAAACACAAAATAGAGTGAGTTAAGTACACGCTAAGCATAGCGCTCAGCATTGATTTGCTATGCGTGTGGTTATTATCTATCTTTTTTTGAAAGTGTTTATAGTGTTTATGCGCTTATCCCACGCTGAGGTTTACCATAAGATAGCTGCACTAAAGTCAATGCTAGGTAGTTTTATGCGATCAGTTTTTTCAGTTTTATTCAGTTTTTCATTTATATTGCTGCCTCTTGGACTTTCAGCGAGTGCGCGCGTGTCAGAGGTTGTTATTACAGAGAACTTAGAGCGGGGATATCTTAATCCGCTTCGGGGTAAGTTGAGCCCTGGTGCAGTGAATTTATGGGGGGATAGAACACAAGATACTGCGACAGGTATGTTGGTGCGTTTTAACAAAGGGTTTGAGTCCCCACCGCATATTCATAATATCCTGTATCGTGGCGTGGTCATTGATGGACTATTGCACAATGATGATCCGAGTGCTGAAAAAATGTGGATGCCCAAAGGGTCGTTTTGGACTCAGCCAGCCGGCGAGTCGCACATAACCGCCGCAAACGGTCATACCAATATGATTTATCTTGAAATTGATTCAGGTCCTTACTTGGTAAAACCTTCTAAACAAGCGTTTAATAGTGGTGAAGTGCCTCTTAACCTGCATAAAAACAATATTGTCTGGTCTGATCAACAAACGATAAAGCACATTAAAACGACTGGGGTAGAGCACGCTTTCCTGTGGGGCAGTTATGCAGCCACGAGAGGGGTGATGATTAAGCTCCCTGCAAAATTTAGTGGCGTGATAGCGAGTAAAGCCAATGAGTTTAGGGCTGTATTGATTGCTGGCGGAGTTGCATATCAGTCTATCGAACAAACGAAGATCACGCTTAGCAAAGGGAGTTACTTTGGGTCTACCACTGAGTTTCAGCATGTTATAACGAACAATGGTGACGAAGATGCCATTTTTTACATTCGAACAAACGGTCAATTTGAAGTTTATTGACGGGGAGTCCACTGAAGCGAACAGTACTTTGTAAGTCTAAGCGCTAAGCTTTTACTGTTCCAAAAATGATTGAAAATCTCTAGCCGTGCGTCTTAAGAGCCACTAATCGGTTTTTTCATATAATACACTCTATTTCATAGGGTTGTCGCTTTTGTGTCAGGACAATGTCGCGATGACGGCAGGCCTCTGTCAGGACAAGTTTTACTTACAGTTTGTATCATAACCTTTTATTATCATGTTAAAGGATGGTCAAAAATGAGTCAGGATGTGAAGCTGAGCAAAGAAAAAATCTATAAGTTGCGTATGGCCAAATGTTGGAGCCAAGATGAACTCGCTGCTGCGAGCGGGTTAAGTGTACGGACTATTCAACGAGTGGAAAAAACGGGTGCTTCATCGTTAGAAACCACAAAAGCACTGGCGTCTGTTTTTGAGGTTTCACCGGTCGCACTTCAGGTCTCAAATCGAGTCGAAAACATTACTTTTAGATTTATATGTAAATACGCATGGCTCTTGGCATTTGCTGGTGCAAGTCTATTCTTTGGGCTGTGGATTATTGATATTCTAATTCCGACACTCAAAGGTGCTGACTTTAACCAACAGTATGAAATGCATGGCAACTTTAGATATTTAGATTTTGGCGGAGTGTGCTTTATAGCTGGCTTTGTGTTGCTCGGGTTGAACATACTCTATGACTTTTTAAGTCAAAAGAGGTTACTTAATAGCAGCGATAAAGAGTAAGGCAATAGCATAGCCTAAAGACAGAATCGTTTTGTCAGAGAGCTTATGATTTGCCAGAAAAGTTAAGTTGCTCATTCTTGCCTGACAAATCATTTGTTCATTCGACTTATTTGATATTCACTTCAAACAATAAAATCTGACTAAGCTGCTTACCGTGAATATTGAAATTATTGTCAGACACCATTAATAAGCTTGGGTTTCCATTTGAAAGCTGAGGGCCAAATGTCATGCCTTCTAAATTATCGATATGTTTTGAACCCAGTTGGTGTTTGATTGACTCCATATCCAATACCAAGGTTTTTTTCGCAGCTTGATATTGACCTGTTTTTAATGATGCTAGCTGCGATGTATCAGTTGCACCTTTGATATCAATGAGGAAAATACTAACGCTATTTCCGCCGTCAGGAATACCAGCGGTGTAAGAGCGCTCCATGGTCAAGAATTGATGCTCATTGATTTGTAAAATTTCGACAAGGCCAGTTGTGCGAAATGCATCAGGCTTTGCTTCAGGTCGATTAACCATAGGCTCTAGGAAGTAAGCAAATTGTTTTTGCATTTGTTTTGAAGCAAAATCAAAATAAGAAATACGTAGCATACTGCCATGCTTGACCGTTGCTTTTTTACCATCTTGTTTAAGCGGGCCTTCCATTGATACCCACATCCCTTTTCCTGAAGGTGCAATTGTGAGCCCTTCGAATACGGCATTATGCCTAGGGCCTGACAACTTATTGATACTAAACATGTCTGGTAGTTCAAACTGAGTCAGCCCAGCGCTTGTTTGCAAAAACACAGCTGGTGCTTTGTTGTATTTTATACTGCCCTCACTACTCCAAGCGATACCGCCATCATTTGGCAGTGCTCTCAGGCTTTCGGGATCTGCAACAAGGGATGGGTTATGTTTATCAATGAGTTGGACAGACTTTTCAAACCTTACATCTTTAAATTTGTTTGCTTTGATTTGAATACTTGCGCTGAAGTACCTTGGTTTGTCAGCATCATCCGCTATCATCAAAAATTTGCCATCGGCGTATTCGATACTTGATAAGCCACCTACAGTGTCTCCATCGACCTTTAAGTCTGCAGGTACAATGAACTCATCTAAATAGGAGAGCTCAATCGTGGTTGAGTGAGCAAAAAAAGGGGCGAACAAAGCCAAGAATAAATAATTGCGCATAATGTTTTATCAACAAAGGAAATAGAACCGAGGAATATACGCGGGTAACGTGAAGTTTGCATCACAAAACGAATAAAAAATTAGCTGATTTACACTTTTTCACTGAAAGAGGTCGTTATTGCTCGTTGGATATTGTATTAGCGGAAGAAAAAAGTGCTATTGGGTAACATAACCTTTGTTGAGCGAGCTAACTTATATCAGGCGCGATTTAATCTTAAGTTTGAAGGAAACAGTAGGACATGGCTTAATTGTGAAAAGCTTGTTGTGACTTGTTGAGTTTCTTTGATTAAATTTTTAATTATTTTACATTGCAGTCTATTACTTTGTATCAAAATCAGATACGGTTATTTATTATCAAGTCATTTACAACAGAAGCACGAATAAATCCCCACCACATGTTTTTTCATATTTACTCCGCCAGACTCATTGTGTGGTAGGGGCAAAGCGGTATATTGAAACGTTTTTTTACTGTTTTAAATGTAATGAGATGCAAAAAATATGTTTGGAATGAAACTTTTATGTCGTCGCTGAGAAAGAGCAAGGAGTATTTTTGATGCCTGATTTTTTTGTATCGCTTTTCATGAATATTGCGATAGTTTCATGTTTATTGTTTGGCTTATCGCAGTTTAAGTTATGCAAATTTAATGTTCGCTGGGCTGGTGTATTCCTAACACTTGTAACCCTCTACTTTTTTGCGCTCTTTTATGGAAAATACTTTATCCCATTACGTGAATATATACCTGGGTTGCAATGGAATTGGTCAGGTAAATTATCAGCTATTATTCTTTGGGTTTTAACGCTTATTGTTTTGATACGTTGCAAATTAGGGTTTGCATTAAATCAGGCCGGTTTTACTTTAAAGCAAGCAAAAGGATCTGTCATACCCGCATTAATTGTGATCAGTTTCAGTATATTGTTTCATATTTTCATGAGAATTATAATTGGTGATGGTCCTGAATATGATTATGAAGAGCTTGCGTATCAAGCTCTTATGCCTGGGTTAGATGAAGAGCCTATGTTTAGAGGCGTTTTATTGTATATCCTCTCTTTAGCTATAATATCAGGGCGCATTAATACTTTTGGTGCCGAGATAAATATCGCAGGAGTAGCTATTGTTATCTTGTTTGGTTTATTACATGGCCTTTCTTATAGTGATGGCGGTGTTGCTTTTTCTGCTTTGAATACTTTACTGACAGGGTTTTACGGGTTTATATTCTTGTGGCTCAGAGAGCGAACAGGTAGTCTGCTAATGCCTATTTTTTCTCATAATGCAATTAACTTGATCGGGCAGTTTTTTTAAGTAAGCATAGCTAAAGCCTCTTTTTCTGGATATCAGGATTTATTAAAAATGTGTTGTGGAAAGATTTCAGCCCTTTGACCGAAAATGCAATAGCACGACTATCTAAGTCTCTTTCTGCCCATTGTTTTTCAAATATGAAATCCAATATCAACTTTCCTAAACTGCCAGCCAAGTGGTTTCTTCTTTCACTCCAATCTAGGCAGGATTTACAAATAGGTCGATTCGCTTTTTCAAGGGCTGCTACATCAACGCCTAAGCTAGCAAGGTGCTTTTTACCTTTTTCAGTGAGTACAGACTGCTCCCCCATATCTTGAAGCATGCCCTCAGATACCAATGCGTCATAGAGCTTAACGCCCAACTCACCAGCTAAGTGGTCGTAACAGACTCTTGCAAATTGCAACCTAGGATCACTTGGGCCTGTTGTTGTCTGTGGTTTGGATAGGGAGGTGATAACCAATAGCTGCTCTAGCATCACAGCAATGTGTTGCCCTTTTAATTGAAAATACTTATGACGGCCTTGCTTTCGAACTTGCAATAGCTCGCCATCGACTAATTTACCCAAGTGACTACTGGCTGTTTGCGCAGTGATCTCTGCTTCAATTGATAGCTCGGTTGCAGTCAAAGCTTTTCCACCCATTAGGGCCATTAACATTTTTGAGCGAGCAGGATCTGCAATTAACCCAGCGACAAGAGAGATATTTGGTTCCATAACTTCTTAATAGTTCGATGTGCATCGAAGCATAACATTTTCAAAACGTTAGACTGCCTCAAAACAATAAAGGAAGCAAATCCAATGTATATGACCTGTTTTATAGAATACGAAATCGACCCAAGTAAATTAGCGCAGTTTAATCAATACTCGAAAAATTGGGGTGAGATTATTCCGAGATTGGGGGGTGAGTTGATTGGCTACTTTATGCCTTACGAAGGGGACAATAAGCGAGCTTATGGGCTGATTGCATTTGCCAGCCTTGCAGATTACGAAGCCTACCGCCTCAGATTAAGCGCTGATGAACAAGCTCAAACAAACTTTGAATTTGCGCTACAAGAAAGTTTTATTTTGCACGAAAGACGCTACTTTCTCAGTGGGGTTGAGAGCACTTTAAGGCAAATTGGAGCCATGTAAGATGATTGCAGTTATATTTGAAGTCACTCTCAAACCAGAGGGAAAAGAGGCCTATTTTGATATTGCGGCCGAGCTTAAAAACCTGCTTGTTAAGCAAACAGGTTTTATTTCGATTGAACGCTTTGTCAACGTTTCTGACTCGGATCGCTATTTATCTTTATCATTTTGGAATAACAAAGAGGCGCTTTTAGTCTGGAGAGACCAATTTGAACACAAGCGTGCTCAATATATAGGCAAATCTGAGCTGTTTTTGGATTTTAGATTACGTGTTGCTAATGTCATCAGAGATTATGATATGAATAATATGAAGGCTTCAAATGCGGTCTAAAATGCAGAGCACGGCGTGCAATTTGGCTCTGATTAAGTATTTAACGGAGTACTTTTATACCGGTTCAGAATTATTGAACCGCAGTAATGTGTCAGAGTCTGAGGTCATTCAGCTGCAAATGCGCTCTATCATGCCAAAAGCGTCTTACAAATTAGCTATGTCACTCACGTGTCATTCTTATTTTGGCAGCCAGGCTGGTCAACAGCTGGTGTATTTTTACCCCAAAGCATACGCAGGCTGGCTAAAAAAGTGCGTTGGTTATGATACACAGCAAGAAGCATTAACTGAATTTTCTCGGTTATTCTATCAAGCAAAAGACAAATTATCAGAAGATATGTTTTGGTTGGATGACAATAAAATCATGATTGCATTTGATGAATTTATTGCGCAGCAGTGGCCGCACTTTTTAGCAGGCACCTATGGTGTGTGTACGAAAAGGGGGTTGCCGTTTGATATTTTAAGTAAAGAATTGGCGGTGACAACCATCCGTACTTTACTGGATAAAACATCTTTATCTGTCACGGAACAAGCGCATTTGTCGCGAGCAGTGCGTTGTTTAAAAAAGGTGGGGAGTCAATTTGCGCCGCACGAGCGTGCCTTGTCTCAACAGCATCAATTATTAGCGCGGTTAGAAAGTTTATCTTTTTAAGGTTTGTGAATAAAACATAAAGCCACATAAAGTGGCTTTATGTTTGTCGTTAAAAAGACTTGGTTAAACCTTTATCTAATTAAATGCCATTTGGTTTGTCTACCGGCCAAATACCAAACTTGTTTACCATCAAACACTGCGTCTTGTTCTAGTTTGACTTGGATCCATTGGTTATCCCATTCTGGCAACTGCACCTTAATGTTGCCTTCAATTGCATAAACTGTATTTGGATATAGCTTCCAGTCACCTTGAATTGGGGTTGGACCTTGGTTATCCCACATACCAATTGTGGGGCCCGGAGCATGGCCTACAAAACCCAGAGGGTGCGTGTAAGTACTACTGATAATATTAGCAGCTTGGCTATCTTTGATGGTCTCGGCCAAAATTTGATTACCCGTTAGCCCAGTTTTAAAGTTGTCTGTGAGGATATCTTGCCAGCGATTGCCCACCGACATCGCATTTTTCAGTCCTTTTGGCACATCAGTTTCATTGAGCTTTAAAACGTAGCCCATCTCTTGCGTATCGGTACATTGATTTAAGTAACATATGCCAACATCGGTATGAATAATGTCTCCAGGCAATATAACGCGATTGTATTTGCCCATAAACATTTCATCTTTTGGTGGATTATCACCACGGCGCTGAATATTCACATAAGGTTGGAACCAAGGTCGCAACTGCAACTCTTCAAAACGTTCACGAAGATACCACTCAACATCTGTTGTTGTGGTGACGCCCGGGGTGATCACTTTATTCGAGAATGCTTCCGCTATCACGCGTCTTGCTATGGTAACAGCCTGTGGATAGACGTTAAGCTCTTTTTCACTTCTTGTTTCTAGCCATCTAATTACCAGGTTTTCTGCACTCACCAAGCGTTTTTCATATTTTCTAGGTAAATACTTTTTCAGTTGATTATGCAGGCCAACACTTAAGCCATCAGCTAATGCCCAATCTTCACTGATGTTTATACCAATGCGTTTTGGATCTTTCTCAGCAATCACCTCAGCTAGGCGCTGCCATTGCTCTTCTTTGCTGCCGCCTTTCCAGACAGTAGGGTATAGATCCCCAATTGGATAGCGGCTAACACTGAATCGCTCTACGCTGCCATCTGGCTTTTTAGAGAACACTAATAAGGTTGTGCGTCTTGCTGCAAAAGTGGGCTGTGGCACAAGTGTATAAAACAACTTATCTTCACCATATTCACGATTAATGACGAGCCACATGTCTAAATCGGCTTCATCCATGAGCTTTGGTAATAGATTGTCGAGCCTATCTGTGACCATATGATTTATCGGCTCTACGCGCTCTTTAAAGCTGAGGATATCGGGTAGCTCTGTTACTTCGCGCCCTTGTGTAAATTCTTGTGCAGACAATGACGTGCTTAGGCCTAATATGGCCCCAAATAGTCCAAAAAACTTGTGCATAATGGTCCTACTGTTTATTTGCTTATATAGAACTTAAAGGTCCGCATGAATTAGCTTACCTAAAAGATCGAGTATTTATTGTTAGTAAGGGCTTGAAATAGTATGGCAATGTGTATTTAACAGCAACCTAAATGCTACGAATTGCACCTAAGCAATTTTTTCACAATTAACAGAGAGTGAAAATAATGATATGGATAATATAAGCCTGCCTTTTAGTCATTATTCATAATGGTTTAAATAGACTGGCTTAATTGTGACTTGTAATTAAGTACTTGGTTGCAATAGAAATAGGTTTTAATCATTTGAACTTGCCATGTGAGTAGTGATAAAGCATTGATTAAATTGCTTATCTTTTGTTTTTTTATTGATTGGTACTGATGTTGTTTATAAAATAAAAACGCTTCAAAAAAGTCGTCTATTTATCAGATAAATAAAGTTTTATCTGTAGGCTATAGATAAGCAAATTGCTTTTATCAAGCTAAAATGAAAGGCGCGATATTTATGTAAATTAATGACAAAGGAGAATAGTTATGGGTTGGCACTTTGACCAAATAGTACTGCAAAACCCAACGGGGTTGGGGGGGAGTGAAAATAATCCAGTGATCCTAGGGGACGAAGTTACGCTTACATTGCCTCTTGAAAAAGTGAGTGGTAGTCCAATTGAGCAAAAAGAAGTGGATAATATCAATGCTTTGGAAATAGAAGAAAGTACTATTTATATCCATAATCTCGCGCCTTCACCTATTAAAGCGCAGAAGAAAGAGAGTAAAGCTATTCTGAATAATGATGAGTGTAATGTTGTAGTAACTATGCGTATTCCTACAGATGCAAATCTTACAGAGGGTGTAAAACAAGCTTCTCTTCAGATAATGTCAGAAGATGGTCAGGTAGCAGATACTGCCATTTTTGTAGTGAATTAAGCAGGCTATTCGCGTGGACTATAGCTTACAAGAAGCCGTTGCAGATATAGTTGAACAAGAATCTTCAGTACAGTTGTCGTCTCATATATATGAGATGATAACTGAGATTATATCACTTTTTGAAGCGGTATGGTTATCGAGTATTTTTGAAGTTCGATTGGCAGAAAGCGATACAAGAACAGATTTTTTAGTAGAGATACATAGTAGTGATATAGAAAAGTTTTATGAGCAATGTTTAAAGTATAAAAACTCTGACAATACGACTATAAAAGATATTAAAAAGATCTCTGAGCGGTTATATACCAAGAAAGACTGCGTTGAAGATGCTGTTATTTGGTTTGAATGTGACATGATTGATGATGAAACCCAAACTACTTTGGTTACAGCGTCAATAGACCCTAACCTAAGGAACAACTTTTTAAAAAAGAACGTCAGTACTCAACAGTCTTGGCAAGACTTTGTGAAAACAATGGGTCTTATTAGTGATATGCCAATTACGGCAAATCTAGAGTCTAGTTTTAAACGATGTGCTGATGCGTTGCCATTTAGGTATAACATCAGCCATATAGCACCTCTCGGCCCAAGAGGTGAGAGTGGCATTAGGTTGACATTATATTTACCCCCACCAAAGATTATTCCATGGCTTCAAAAAGTCGGTTGGAGCGGCTCAATGTCAGATGTGGAAACCCTCTTCACACTTGCTGGGGATGAATGGCCTTTAATAGGGATACAGATTGAGATCAATGAGCAGGTTGAAAATTACATTGGCTTTGAATTAATGGCTGGGAGTGGGCAGAAAAAGCTTGAAGCGCTAGAAAAAACATTATTGAGATTGCAAAAAAGTGAGCTTTTCGATTCTGCAAGAGTGAATACCGCACTTCATTGGAATGATTACAACGTACATCCAAAAGAAGAGGGACTTAGAAAAGACACAAATCTAAAACTTGTTGTCAAAGAGGCGGGTAAAGTTGAAGCAAAGGTTTACTTGGGAACCAATAAAAAATAACTCGCGTTATTTTTCGGGTTTTTGCGCATAACAAGCCTGTGCTTCATACTTGCTCTTTATGCTTTAATCACGACCTCAATGTGTTGGCTGTTGAAGATGTGGTTATTTAACTTTCGGCCTTGAGAAAGCTAAAAACGATCAACATCGGTTTTAGCCAGAGAAAGCTCGTGATAACCAGTCAAAAGCTGACTCTTAAAGGTTAGGATGCTGATGATTTTAAGTAAAAGGCCTATTTCGGAGTCACGTGATTGTTCTTCTTAATTCAAGCAGCTTTCCATTGTCACTTTGAAACCCTTCTTGGTTAATGGCTTGGTACATCAGCCTATAAGCTTCACAGCCGTATAAAACCCTGCATTGGCAGGTTATATACGACAAGGTTGCTAATCAATTCTTCAACATGGTTATGTTCCATTTCTTGCCCATCGAGTGCTGCATATAAGATCAGCACTGAAGCGCAAGAAGCTCTAACAATGAATCGGTACTTTCATTGAAAAATAGATGAGTGGAACCGTTGGTCATGGTAAATTCAACAAATACCTTGCTATTCAAATGAGTAGAGGGATTTTTGGCCTTCAATTGACGTGAAGTTGCCTGTTTTTCCTATCATATCTTGATTATATTTACAGTCTATGATGGTCAAAATACTCGATGCGATGCCATCGATGAATTGACCTTTATGACTAATAATCAGTGTGTTTTCATCGTTGTTAGTGTGTTTAAATACTTCAAAACCATTAAATACAGCGTTGCCTTTACGGTCATAGTACAGCTGATAATGCGCCGTACTAGTGCCAATGAGGTCGCCTTCATATGCCTGTTGTACAGTGGCATTGCTTATTTTAGTGCCATCGTTGATTAAAGCGACATCTGATTCTTGCCAATCGTTTACTTGAAATATACCAGTAAGTTTCATTGTTAGTTTCTCTCGTGTGAGTGTTTTTTTGCAGCTTAGCATTTGAATTGACATCTGGTATTGTAAAAACGCGACAAACAAATGGGTTGGAAGTTTTGCAAGAGAACAATACGAGTGTGGCGGGTGTATTGCATCATAAAGCAGGCAACAAAAATTATGATTTACGTAGATACTATCCACAAGCTCCGCTTGAGGATCTAATTGAGCAATTTTGGTTTGTGGATTGGCAATTGAGTGGAGATAAACCCCATACTCAAAAGAATTTACCTGATCCTAACTTTCATTTAGTGATAGAAGCACATCAAGTTAAACTGATAGGTCCAGTGAGTAAATTATATACTTATACTATGAAGGAAAAAGGGAGAATACTTGGCGTTAAGTTTAATATCGGTGCGTTATCTCATTTATTAGACAAACCGCTCAGTCGATATGTGGATAAAGAGCTTTCTGCGAGTGAAATATTTGGCGACCAAGTTGAAAGCAGACTGTTACCTTTACTCGATGTTGAATCAGACAGAGTTATATTTAATACACTCAGTGCATTTTTATTAAATTATACTGCAGGCTATTGTGTGAGCCAGCGCCAAGCTTTGGCACTTTGCACACTGATAAAGAATGATACAAGTATTTTTTCCGTTGAAGCTCTCTCTTTAAAAACCAACCTTTCAAAAAGGACTATCCAGCGCGTATTTAATAAGTATGTTGGATTAAAACCGAAGTGGCTTATTCGCAAATATCGTTTGCACCAAGTATTAAAGCAGCTAGAAATAGGCAGTATAGACATTTTAGGTGTTGTTGAATTACTCGGTTATACTGACCAAGCTCATTTAATCCGTGACTTTAAAGAGATTATTGGCATCACACCTGGCCAGTATCTTAAATAAGAGTTGTGAGTGCATAACAAGCTATCATGCCTTATCGAATTACCAGTTAGGTTTGAGCTTATCTTTTGCATACACTCTAACTCTATGACCCCCATAAGTACATTATTGTCCCAATGATTGCGCTTTCTAACCATACATGTTTATCAGGCTAAGCAACTTTAGGCCGTTACTAGTCAATTCAAAGCACAAAATTGCGTCCTATCTCTAATAAATGTTAAGGGATCATGATATTTAGTAACATAATGAAATACGTAATTCGGAACAATATTATGATAAGAAAATTAAAGTCTGTAAGCTTACCTAGCTTGCTATTACTTTCAACGGCGCTTGGCTCATGGCATAGCGCAGCACAAGAAGAAGTTAAAACGGGATTAGTACCAGAAGATTACTTTGATTTTGTGTACATGAACAGTCCGCAAATATCTCCAAATAACGATGTCATTTTGTTTGTAAAGCAAACGGTTAACGATGATGCCAGTGGCAGAGATAATCAAATTTATAAAATAAATAAGGCAGGGGTGGTCTCAGAGTTTACCCAAGGTAATGGCGATTGGTCTCCCAAATGGTCAAAAGACGGTAGTCAAGTTGCTTTTATACGTTCAGTGGACGGTAAGTCACAAGTATTTGTTATGCCAGCTGATGGCGGTGAAGCCAAACAAGTTACGTCATTAACGCAGAGCCTTTCATCTTTTGAATGGTTTCCATCTGGTGATAAGCTGCTTTTATCACTGCGTGTTGAGGACTCACAAGATACAACTGACGATAAAGAGGCTGAAGACAAGTCAGCCAACAAGCGTGCTGAGCCAGACACTGTTATCATTAAAAATGCCAAATATATTTCGAACGGTTCGGGCTATTTAAGTGATAAACGAACGCATTTATTCGAATATGATTTAAAAACTCAAGCGCTCAGCCAGCTAACATCTGGCACTAGCTGGAATGCACAAGGCCCTGTGATTTCCAATGATGGTGCGCACATTTACTATCATGCAAATAAAACAGGGCAAGCTTATGAAGGCAATGAAAACAGTGATGTTTATCGCTTAGAAGTGGCGTCTAAAAATGTAACGCAAATAACTCATCATCCTCATTCACAATATAGTCCGGCGTTGGCACCAAATAGTGAGGCTCTGGTTTATTTACATTCTGAAGACACCTACGAGCAAACTGATCTCATGTTGTTGGCTGGTAAAGGAAAAAAGCCATTCAATCTGACTAAAAACTTTGACAGAAACGCCACATCTGCAATTTGGTCGCCCGACAACAAGCAACTTTATTTTACAGCAAATGATCATGGCGCGAAGCGACTGTTTTCAGTGTCAGTTAAAAGCGGTAAAGTCACCAAGCTATTAGATAAAAACCAAAAAATTGATAATTTAGCTGTATCACAAGACGGCCGGTATTTGGTGTTCACCGCGGAGAGCTCAACTGAATTACCCGAGCTATATCGCTTAGACTTAAATAATAACAAGTTAAACCAGCTAACTACATTTAATGATAAGTTGCGCTCTGAGAAAGCTCTGTCTGCTGCACAAGAAGTGTGGTTTATAAATGACAAAGGCATGAAGGTTCAGGGTTTTGTTCATAAACCACTTAACTTTGATAAAAATAAGTCATATCCAGTGATTTTAAATATCAAAGGCGGTCCTGGTGGTATGTGGGGTCATCAATGGTTCTTTGAAAATCAAATGTATGTGGCACAAGGGTATGCAGTTGTTTATGTAAACTATCGCGGTAGTAGCGGTTATGGCATTAAACACAGTCAAGCAGTACGTAAAGACTATGGTGGCGCTGACTATCAAGATAATATTCAGTTTTTAGATAATGTATTAGCTAAAAATACTTGGATGGATAAAGACAAGCTATTCATTACCGGTGGTAGTCATGGTGGTTTTTTAACGAATTGGATAACGACAAAAACAGATAGGTTCAAAGCCGCAGTCACTCAGCGCAGCGTGAGCTCTTGGATCTCTGAGGCGGGTACGCAAGAGTATACGCCTAGCCAAATGACGAAAGAGTTCGGTGGTCACTTGTGGAATAACTTTGATGCATACTGGGATAGGTCGCCATTAAAGTATGCTGATAAAGTCTCTACGCCAACGCTTATTATTCATAGTGATGCAGACATGATCACACCCATAGGCCAAGCGCAAGAGTGGTTTTACGCGCTTAAAGTGAACGAAGTACCAGTTGAAATGGTTGTGTTCAAAGGCGAAACGCATTCTTTATCTCGTTCAGGAAAGCCTACTAACCTAGTAGCGCGAATTGAGCATATATTGGCATGGTTTGAGGGTTATAATAAGTAGTTTTCAAATAATAAACGCGGGCGTTTTAGGCTTTTTTATAACATATTTTTTGTTAGCTCTTTGAAGCATCTGCACACTAATTATAGTGGTACTTCAAAGGCAGCTTGAGCTGCCTTTATTCCGTTCTTAACGTCACTTGAAAATTGAATTTCCTTATTACTTGCATATTTTTCGTTATGGCCTCTAGGCTTAGACACTTCATTTTTAATGAAGTGACACTTTTATCTTTAATTAATAGGTTAATAAGTAATATTCGCATTTCTAGCTTTCCCCATTTAAAGTCGGTGAGAACACTGAACTAAAAATTTATATCTACCATGTTTGTACAATAAATGATTGCGATTTAATTTTAATCATATGTTTTTTGTCTGTTGTGGTGATTATTTATAAAAGTGTGAGGCCAAATTCCGCAGGAAATCCTTACAGAGAGAAGGCTATTAATAATATTATATTTTGTTGTTTAATTGTGTGTTTTTGTTTTCTTTTTGTTTTTTGTGTGTTGATGGGTTGAGTTCTTGTTGTTATTATTCTGTGGTTTTTAGTGTTTTTTTATTTGTGGGTTTATATGGAAATTAAAAATGAAAGAATTTAAGTTGTTAATGGCTTTTTTGTTGTTTTTTTCATCTTTTAGCTTTGCTAGTGATTTTAAGCAGGGTTACATACCAATAATTAATAATGGTATAACCATCATTATTCCAGTTGACTTAAGGCCAGCAATGCTCGGCGAAATTAGCATTGATTTGCAGAGTAAAAGTCAATTGCATTGGCTTCCCGTAAAGGATGCTGATTATTACCAAATTGAAAGGTTCTCCGGTGGAAACTGGTTTGCTTTATCGTCATATCATTTAAATAATTATTTCGTTGATGAGCGTCAAGAGTTGAAGCTCAAAAGTAAGGACTATCGAATACGTGCCTGCAATAGTTTTGGGTGTTCTGATTGGCAAAATAATTTAAAAGCCGTGAGTGAAGATATTTTTGTAAATGCTTTTTATAGTAGTAGCACAAAAGTTTCTGCTGGACAACTTGTTACATTAAATTGGTCGGTAAATGGTGCACATACCATTACGATTAAAAATGCGAATGGAAGTGTTTACAAAACAACAAAAAGTGAAAGTGATAAAATTACTCTTACGGCAAATCAATCTGGTACGTATGTATTAACAGCAAGTAGTTTTTACAATAAAAGTGTCTCTACAAGCCTAGTAGTTGAAGTAGAGCAAAATCACTCCACCTCTGATTCTTATAGATCCGACTTTACTCAGTTACTTCATAATATTGATTATTATGTTAACTACAATACGGTTTTAACTTTTGATGACAAAGCGTTTTTCGGCACCCATGATGGTAAATTAGTTCATTTTAAGCGAATGGCTGGTACGTCATCAGTAACTAAGTGGCACTTTATTTGGGAGAAGCAACTAAAAGGAACTATCCACAATCCGCCTTCAGTTAATGGTAATCACATATATTATTCTTTAAATATGTTTGGTGGACGCAGTCAGGTATGTGCGATAGATATAAATAAAACACCTGTTCAAGATTGCTCTCCTGTAAAGCTGCGTCGCTTATACGCAAGCCCCATTATTATAGATTCAAATTTATTACCGAATTCACATTTAAGTTGGCTTCAGCGTAATGGCTACACGCCTATTGAAAATAGAGTTTTAGAAGGTATATATATTTTTTATGCGGCGGGTCATGTTGAGGTTCTAGATATCAATAATTTGAGTCGCGTAATCGGAGTGTTTGGGTTTGATAGGACGCTGAATAACGCGATTTTGAGAACGCCTGAGATATTTGTTGGTGCGCCGAACTCAGCTAGTGAAGGGTTACTTCAGTTCGCAGTGAAAGATGGTAATGAATTGAAAGGCTTGCACGCTCCATTAAAAAGTGCTGGAGATTCATTATATGAACGCGTGCGTGTATTTTTAGGTTTTCCAACTAAGCAATCTACGCCTAGCAAAAACATGCAGTTACCTCAAATCAAACAAGCATGGAGCACAACCTTATGATGATATTATCTGTCAAATATAATCGTAGTTCACAGGGTATGCAAAAGGTCGAATGTAAAGGAAACAGAAAAAAAGCGAATTCACACGTCGGGGAGGACAGTATCAATGATTAAACGTTTTTGTTATTGGAGTGTGTTCGCCTTTTTATATGGTATGACTTGGTTTACATCTGCATTTGCTGCAAGTACATGTGGGGCGGAAGGTGAAATTGGGAAAACTGTTATTCGAGAAGGAGACTATTTATTACTTTCAGAATCTCTTGAATGGTTATCACACGATGAGGATTATGACAGTGTTGATTCTGTAAAAGTAGGTAGTATTAATAATTATCAACATTATGAAACCTGGCTAACTCAAGATAGCAATAAGTTGTGTGTCAAGATTACCAATCTTCATGCAGGAACATATGATATTCAGGTTGATTATATTTATTTGACAAATGATGATTATATACTAGTTCCCAAAACAAATAAAATTCAACACAGTATTACCGTAAAGCCTATTACAAATCCAGAGTTTACGTCTGTTACACACGACCCGGCCAGAACCGATGTTAGCACGGAAGACTCAGTAACTTTTCAATTTACTGCTAGTGACGAAGGTGACGATTTAACGTCTATAGATATTATAAGAAATGAAAATAGTGTTAATAGTTGTTCATTTTCACCTAAAACAAGTCACACCTGTAGCTACACAATTGCTCCAAGTTCACTTTCAGATAATTGTAAAACATCTGGTTGCTCTATAAATATTTATGCAAAAGCAACGGATTATTTTGGCGGAACAAGTGACAGCAGCACAATTAGTCTGAATTTTACACCTCCGAATCAAGGGCCTGTAATAGATAACTTTACTGTTGATAAAACTACGGTGGCAGCGGGTGAAAAAGTGAACATATCAATCAAGGTAACAGATCCTAATGATGATGAGGCACAGCAACTCGAAGCTGTAACTTTAAGTGTGAACACTGATGGCCAGCCACTAACAAGTTACAATAGTGAGTGTGGAGGGACTAAGTCTGTAGATTGTACTATTGAACTAACGATATTAGAAAATTCTGCGATCACTTTAACCGCTTCAGATGGCAATGAGTCAGTATCGCAAAGTTTACAAGTTGAGACCAAAAAGCCACCTGAGTTCTCAAGTTTTACTATAACACCACAAACCCCGAAAATAGGTGAGACAGTTACTTTGTCTGCATCTGTTACGTCTAACAATATTGACGAAATGTATTTTTGTAAGTACCCAGCTACTAGGTTAAGTCAAATTACCCTCAAGCAAGGTTGTACTGGCACAAAACGAATTGCGTGCGAAAATTTTGGCAATGGCCAATGTGATGCCCATGACACCCATTCAGTATCTCAGCAAGTAACTTATACTGTATTTTCCAAAAGCAATGAAGGAGAACTTAATGAAATAGGCAAGACTGTTACATTTCAAAATGATCTATACATATCTTTCCCTGTATTGGATGACAACGTAACTCTAATTAATGAAGGCGGCACATTTGTTTTTAGTGTTGATATCCAAGGCCCAGAAAATAAGGTCAGACAACTTACAAGCCTTGAGTTAAAGTCGAGACTAAACCCGATTAATAATGCTAACTGGTCTGTAAACTTACCAGCAGACTTTAATACCAGTACTGGTCGTCTTCGTGTGAAAATTCATTGGACTCCAGAGCCACATCAATACGCTAGAAATCTACCTTTAACCGTGGTCGCAACCGATAACGTTGGAAATATTGCAACTGGCACAAACTGGGGTTTTGTGATCGAAGACCATCTTGACGTTCCTAGAGAGCCTTGGTTTCAACTTCGTCACGAAAAAGATCGAGGTGTTTATGTCTCTATAACTGCTATAAATACCGAACGAGTTGAAGTTGAAGCGATGTTGGGACGAGAAATTCCTGAAGATATACCTGTTGCCATAAACCCAAGTATTATTAATATAGATAATGCAGTGAGAAAAGAGGTATTTATACCTACAAAGTCTTCTCAACATGAAATGTGGATGTATATTAGAGTACGTGGTCATAACGGCTTGGCCGGCAGTTCCCAGCACAAAATTGGGGAATGGAGTTCAGCTCGTTCTGTTGTCATTGATCATGTATCTTTAACCCCACTTGCGACTAGCTTTACAGATACACCAGCACAGGTAGGCGGGAACTTTACTTTAAGTTGGCATGACCCTCAAGACGGCGCAACTGCGTACTATAAAGTTTTATCTTGGCCAGGCTTACCTAGCGATAAACATTCTCAAAATACAAGGCTAGAAGGAACGACATCAAGTCTGTCATTAACAGTGACAAATAGAGAGGCAGGGATCCGCACCTACGAGATTGTTTCTTGTAACTCCAGTGATGAATGTGTTGCAGGGCATCAACGCAGTGTTGAACACATTCCTCCTCTAATTGTTCGGGCAGAGATTGTTAAAAACGCGCAAGGGAATTGTCACGACCAGAAGAACAGCTTAATAATTGAAGGACGTGGTTTTCATGATAGCCAATCTGAGCTTGAAATACGGAAATTAAAAACGGGCGAGACACTGTTTGTTTCAAGTGATCAGCTTAGTGCATCAAACCATTTACTGGAAGCGCAAATACCGAGCGAGTATTGTAATGCAATGCAAGATGGTGGCGTAATAGTGACTGTGTCGAATGGCGTGTCTAATAATGGTGAGCCATCATATGGTGTCATTTCTTTAAATAACACAGTGTCAAATGATGAGGTTATTTTAGATAGAGAGTTTACATACAGCGACAATGGGTATTTATATATCGGTAATGAGTACGGAATAAGCTCTTATTTTGTAAATATGTCTAGGGCACATAGTGGACTGTCATTGGCTGAAAGCTTCGAAATATCAAATGTTTCAACTCCTGTTAGGTCTAAACCTCTAGTTGACAGCAATAATGGAAGTGACTCTGTCTACTTCGGTGCTGACAATGGCTATTTTTATAAGGTTGATCATCTTTACAATCAAGACAGAATGCTTTTTAGGTGGCAATTAAAAACTGCCGGAATAGCCATGGCTCAGGCTAATTTAGATCAGCAAAAAAACTTATATGTTGGCACGACAGGGGGAGCTCTTTACTCGGTTAACCCAGACAACGGTCAAGTTCAATGGCATTATTCCTTTGGCCATGGCTTGGGTGTGATTGAACAGCCTCAAGTATTTGCACCAGAATGTGTCGATTTAGCTGGTAACCCGACAACACCAGAAAACTGCCCCCTAGATGCAAAGCCGCCTATGATTAGGGTGAAAACAAGCGATAAGCAACTCCATGACATAGATGATAGGGTATTGGGTGCGAATGCGTTCAAATGGCAGGATATCGATAAGCTGCTCGGTGATACATTTAAAGACGAATTGGCCGAATGGGATTTAACTAAGTGGGTCCCAACCCAAGAGCACGAAGGCGTAGCTGATATCACCAAAGCGATTTTCATTTTATTGCAGCGCAACCCATCTCGTGCAGAGATAGGCTTGCTAACATATTTGCACGCCAATGGACATCCATTTAATGAATTAGTAAATGCGCTAATCAATGCAAATAGCCAACTTAAAACAGGCCATGAACACTATAGTGATTTCGTGGCAAAGTTATTTGAATATGTATCTGTTAATAGTATTCCTAATAGCTTGGGCGGTCTAACTCAAGCACAGTGGGTTGCCGAACTTGAAAGTGGCGAGACCCATGCAAATGTTGCGATATCGCTAATGATGTACAGTCATGTTGTATATTCTGACGCAGCTTATAGTGCATTGTACTATTTCTTTGGTTTTTGTATTTACCAAAACAAGTGTGTGTATGACGTTGACAGCGATAGCGATGGGATCAGTGATTGGGTAGAGCTCGTTACTGGCCACAATGCTTCAGATAGCTCTGACGCATTGAGTGCACCAGAATTAACAGTGTATGAGAATAAAGGCGATGTGAATTTTGCTTTTTCTTCAGCTGATGAAATTGGCACATACCATTTGGAGCATACTTTTGCAGGTGCCGATTATCGTGAGATAGCAGTAGTAGAGGCCAACAAAGATAGTGTCAATTACTTAACGACATACAACCAGCGCTTTGATCGTGGAATGCATAGATTTAGAGTACGCTCGTGCTTAGATGTAACTGTAAAACCTAATCATGTTGTACAGGCTTGTAGCTTGAATTATTCGCTGGAAAAAGTACTTGAGGTGAATGACACCATTGATGATGGTGCTGTGGGGGTGAGTTTAGGAGCTGTTGAACCAGCTTCAAATGAATTCAGCGATTCAGGAAAACTCAAAGCGCATGCCCAGTTATCAGCGACTTTGGGCAACTTTAGAGTCACTGAAGGCGGTGCTGCCAGCTATAGCATTCCAGTATCTTTGCCACAGGGTATTGCGGGTGTAAAGCCTGAGGTCAGTATTAACTATAACTCTCAAAACCCTGAAAGTGCGCTTGCTTTAGGTTGGAGTATAAATGCGACTGAGAGCATATCGCGTTGCCGACAAACAAAAGCACAAGATGGTCAATTCAAAGGGATAAGCTACGATGAGAACGATAGATATTGCTTGAATGGTCAGCGTCTGATTGAAGTGGATGAACCGGACCAAAATTATGATTATGGGTATTTAGCTGTATATAAGACTGAAATTGACAGTCACATAAGAGTGCTGCGTCGTAACGGTATTAATGGCGATTATTTTGAAGTATTGGGTAAAGATGGCTCAATCAAGTTGTTTGGAGATACTGAAAACGCACAGTTGCAAATAACAGCATTGGACAATCAAACTCATACTATGACCTGGTATTTGCGAAAAGTCAGCGACAATATTCAATCAGATGACAACGCAATATTCTATGAGTACAAACATCACTTCGGTGATAATGCAATTCAATCAGTGCCTACTTTGCACTCAATCCGTTATAGTGGCAATGAAGTTATATTTGATTTGCATACAGCAAACAGAACTCGTGCCTTATCCATTATTGATGGCCATCGATTGAGAGATGATGCGCGTATTGATGGCATCAATGTTAAAAACCACCTAGGTCAGGTTGTGGCAAAGTATGATTTTAATTTTGATCATGAAGAAAATGGAGTACGCCAGCTAACAGAAGTGAAACATTGCACGCAGAGTGATTCAGGTCATGAAGTGTGTAAGCAGCCAATCACGTTCAAATATGATCCAATAAATAGTCGTCTAGGTTTTAAAGAATTTAATGGCAGAATATCGGAAACGCACAAGGAAATGGCCGCATTGACGCTTGCTGATACTCAAGGAGATGGCAGTGGTGAAATTATTACTCTCGAAGTTGTCGAGGGCAAAGCCTATAGACTGTGTGCACACACAGGTTCAGCAGAGCTTATTGCTTGTAAAGATATTGTTCGAGGTGTAGGGAATAGCCATCTTACTCACAGTGACGACGCAAGGCTGGGAGAAGAGAAAGTTGTTTCAATGATTTCAATCGATATTGATGGCGATGGTAAGCAATCAATTTGGGTAAACATGGTTGGTGAAAAGGCCAAGTCTTCAGGCGTTAAATATTGGCGAGAATATCGTCTCGAAAATGGTATGTTTTCAGATGGAGAAACACTCCCGCTTGAACTCGGACATGGTCAGTCCATGTTTGAGATTAAAACCGCCGACTTTAACGGAGATGGTTATGTTGATTTGATATTTAAAGCTGATTATGACGATTCAAACCTTTATGTAAGCTTGTGGGATCAAGTCGAACAGCACTTTGAGAAAGGTGTAAAAATTAATACCACTGTACAAAGTTCATGGGGACAGTTTACGCAAAAGGGAACTGATTGGCATGTGCTAGATATGAACTTTGATGGTTTGGCTGATATTGTCTCGTTTGGATGCCCTAAAAATCGTTGTAATGAGGATCAAGCCAATTCACTGTATGTTCACTATAACCAAGGAGTTAACCCTAACTCTGAAGGAAAGCTGTTAAAAACATTCAATGGTACACGGGTGTCTGATCAAGTTTCCCAAAATACCATTGAGTACTTAAAGTTTTTGACACCGTTAGATATCAATAATGATGGTCTTATTGATTTAGCATACATGCAAAAGAGAAAGAGCTTAGATACGAAACAGTGGCTTATTTTACTAAATGAAAGTGCTAGAGAGCCGAGTTTTCAACAAGTGACGAGTTTGGTTGCTGGGTCTGGGGGCCTTGTATCTGACGAGTTAGCACCGATGGTAGCGGATACAGATAAAGATGGGTTAACAGAGCTCTTCTTTGCCAGCCCATCCTCTCGATTTCCTGTATGGCAAAAGTATGAATGGTCACCAGATGGTGAGGCCATAAATAGAGTCAGCAATGAAGATCTATCCATTGAAGGCTTTTCTCCAGTTTACGGTGACTATGCATTCTTTGCTGACGTGCAGGGAGATGGAAAATTAGATCTCCTTCATAAGGCTAAGAACAGTGCAACTGTATACTTTAATAGTGTAGAGCGCGCAACAGGAGGGGTTTTAAGCACAATATCCCAAGGCGGCAGTGCAGATAAACGCAATGTAACTGAAGTGAAGTATGAAGTAGCAACTGATCCTCTCTCAACGGTTTATATGCCAAGTTTTAGTCCGTTGGCAGAGGACAGCATTCGATTTGATGAGCAACAGCTCAAGGTTTCGTCAGTTAATGCACCTATGCTTCTTGTGAGCAAAGTGACCACGGATAGTCCTTCTTCACATAACATGACTGATACATCAAGTGTGAGCTATCAATATAAGGGGGCGAGAGCACAGTTTGGTGGACGAGGAATGCTTGGGTTTGAGGAAGTGTCTACGGAGTACACCAAAGATGGCTCAGTATTTAAATCAACCACTAAATATCACCAGGCATTCCCCTTAACTGGCATGCCATATTCGACATACAAACGCAAAGATGGAAGCTTACTCAGTGCCGCGGTTAACGAATATCCAGCCTCAAATGATGCCAGAATAAAGCAAGTATTTGTTAAAACTGCTCGTGAGTGTAGTGCAAGAATAAAATCGGATTTTAGTTCTGATGGCTATGATTGTACTCAAACAAAAACTGATCCAGATGAATTTGGTAATGTCCTAAAATTAACGGTAACCAGTCATACGACGACTGATATCCCCGGGTTTATGGATGGGACGTCAATATATGCAACACATAAGACGGTAATAACGGATAATACCTATGGGACAAGTGCAAAAGCTAAGCGCCTTGGTAGATTATTAGACAGCACGGTCACTCATAAGCTTGACGATGAAAATGTGCAAACTCGACGGAGTGAGTTTAGTTATTATGCTGAAGGTCTTCAATATGCTCATATGCTTAAGCAAGAAATCGTGGGTGCAAACCTAGGTTGTAATAAAAAGCTAACGAAAGACTATGAGTACAATGCATGGGGCAGTATTTCTAAAATAAGCAGCTCGACTGAGGACTGTGACACTAAAAGTACGCTAACGAGAGTTGCTGAAACAGTGTTTGAAGACGATGGTCGCTATGCAAAATACACCGCACAATATGCAGATGAAAATGGGGGGGTAAAACTTAAAAGCGACACTGTGATTGAGCGCAACCGCTATGGTCAACCAACCATATTGGAAGATGCTAACGGTGTTAGGTCTGAGGTTATCTATGATGCGTTTGGGGATAAAGTAGGTACTTATCATGCCAGTGGTGCTCAGGCATACACCTATAAGGAAAGTTGCTCTGCTAATAACTGTGTTTATCGTATCAATAAAGTGGTTAATTCTGAGCTTGTTGAGCAACAAGAGCTAGATAGGCTAGGAAGAGTTATCTTCAGCAAAAAGCGCACTGTGCTTGACAGGTGGTTAATAACCGAAAATGAATATGATAAGCATAGTCGCTTGACTAAAGTCATAAAGCCGGGTGAATCAGGCACCATTGTTACAAAGTATGATGTTTTGGATAGGGTAGAAGAAGTCACGGATTCAACATCAGGGCTTACCACGAAGACTTCATATGGCGATAAAAGTGTGACAGTGACGCTATATGATGGAGGGACAGTTGAGAAGCAGACAATCACACAAACCAATGAAATTGGGCAAACCGTTAAAGTTACCAATGTCTTGAACAACTACAATGATGAAGTACTCACTTATAAGTACGATGTCATGGGTAATCAAACTAAGGTGTTTTCTTCTGCAGAGCCTGTTGATTCACCAGTGATCGATATCAAATATGATGCTTTGGGTAGAAAAGAGAGTATGTCAGATGTCAATAAAGGAGACTGGACATATAATTATAATGGTTTTGGTGAGTTAACGAGTCAAACCGATGCGCGGGGGGTTACTACCCATATTCGTTATGATTCACTGGGCCGTAAGGTAAAATCATGGACAGAAGTAAGTCAGGCCCATGCGCACCTTAAGCTCGAAGGAAAATCTGAATGGCACTATGGCAAAAAGCAGGAGGACCTTCATCAGCTTATTTCTGTATCTCAGGGTAGTGATTGGAAAGAGTATTATTACTACGATAAATTTGGTCGAACAGCAGGCGCAGTTACTTCACTTGAATCAAATCTATCGTGTGATGCTCATGTGGTATTTAATCCCGATACTGCAGATATGAGGCTGATAAACGGGCATAACGAGTTGATGCGCAGCCCGCTCGACAGCCGGTGTGTAATTAGACAAACTAATTATGATCAGTACGGCAGGGTGTCATATAGTTTTGACGACTACAGGCGCCTAAGTAACGGCAGTTATATTGAAGCCCGAGGTACATTAAAGCGTTACCAATTTGGCCAAGTATATGCAATATTGGAAGCGCGTAACCCAGAGCAAAACCTCTCTTACTATCTAGTTAGTACAGAAAACAAGCTAGGTCAGGTGACATCTTATTTTAAAGGGTCTCAGCGAGTAAATGTGACTTATGATGATCGAGGTATGGTCAGCACAATTAACACCGATAAAAAGAATTATATCCAAAACGATATTTATACATTCGATGCACTCGGTAATTTGTTGAGCCGCCAGCAAGGGGCAATGAAAAATACTCGAACTTATGATTATGATGACCTAAATCGGCTGACAACGATTAATGATCAGAAATTATTTGACTACGATGAAAACGGCAACCTGAGCACCAAAACAGATTATCGTTTTATTAACAGTTATAGTTGTACGAGCTTGTCAGAAGACTTTTTGTTTACCAACCACACATGGACGCAAAAATATGGCGAAGAAACTGATCCCCGCCATGCGTTATCAAGGCGTTTTGTATCAAGTAGCGGCACAACGCATAGCTGTTTATCAGGCTCACCTACCGTACCGCTTGAAGAGAGATTTGATTACGATAGTAATGGTAATGAAATCCGCATGTACAAGGGGGATAGCAGTTCAGCTTATCGCAGCATTATCTACTCAGGTAGAAACAAAGCGGTACAAATGTCAGGCAATGGTGAAGTTGTTAAGTTTGCTTATGATGTTAACAATAGAAGGTATAAGCGGGAAGATGGAGCGCAAACGATATATTATGTTGGGTCATTAGAGCTAACTGTTAAAGATACGCAAAGTGATATTGCTCATATTAAGCGTTATATTGGTAATGACGCGATTCAGAAATATTATGAGACAGGCAAAAGTTACACTCACTGGCTATTTACTGACCATCAGGGCTCTATCATCACCATTACCAATGGGAAATACCAAGTTGTACAGCGTTTTGAGTATGATGTTTGGGGTAAAAAGTCTGTCGTTGCAAAACAGGATGATATGTGGTCTGAGTATTATGAATCAAATGTTGGCGATGATTTATTCAGTACTGTACCCAAAAATCTGAGAAGTTATACGGGCCACGAACCTGTGTCACTCGGTGATGACAACCGCATCATTCATATGAATGGTCGGATCTACGATGCAGATACTGGGCGGTTTATGCAGGCAGACCCGTTTGTGCAAGCGCCGAGCAATTTGCAGAACTATAACCGATATAGTTATGTGCTGAATAATCCGCTGAGTTATACGGATCCGAGTGGGTATTTGTTTAAGAAGCTTGGGAAGTTCTTGAAGAAAAACTGGCGGACGATAGCGGCGATAGGCGCAGCGTATGTGACATTTGGTTTGTCGACCAGTGCTTGGACGTTTAAAGCGATTGCAGACTTAAAAGCGGCGGCTCTGATCGCAGGCAGTACAGCAGCAGGTGCGGTCAATGGTGCAATCTCTTCGGGAACACTTAAAGGCGCACTTAGTGGGGCTGTCAGTGGTGCCATATTTGGCGCAATTGGTGGCGCTGGCCTTGGTGGTTTTGAAGGCTTTGCAATTAGTGGTCTTACTGGAGGAATGATGTCTGTGATGCAGGATGGTAAATTTGGTCATGGTTTTATCAGTGCAGGTATAGGCTCGGCCACTGGTGGTATGTCTGGAAAAGGTCCTCTGAATCGAGTTATTGGAGCTGCTATTGTTGGTGGTACAGTGTCTGCGGTAACAGGTGGAAAATTTGCGAATGGCGCTATGACAGCTGCTTTTGCTACGGCGTTGAGGGCAGATTGGGGGAAGGGTGAGTTGCAACAGGTTAAACTTGATAGCAACGGCGACCCTGTACCCTCTGGACCTTTTAGAGAAGCCAAAGATACCGGATACGGGCTTTCTATTGTCGATGGAAAGCTAACTGGAGAGATTCGATTTGGTTGTAACGAGGTAGATATTAGTGTGTGTCAAGTTGCAGTTAATAGAATGGATAAGGTTACTGCAGAGAATAGCTTTCTAGATATTAAAAATACACTCGTTTCAGATGGGACACATGAGGTTTTTATAACTACTAATAAAGCTAATTCGGCTGGTCACTATAATCATAAATATAATGTTCTAAATATTAATAGTGATTATCTCTTAGGGAGTAGTGAAGTGGCATACAAAATTATTGAACATGAATATGGTCATGTTCTTGGTTTGTCTCATAAATATAATTCATCTCAGAACTTTATGAGCTACTATGGCAATGGCTCAAAATCATTTAGGTATGTTTCACCAACTTTGAGTTCTGATCAGATACAAGCTCTTACTAAGGCGTATACACCATGGCATATAAGGTTTTTCAATTAATACTACTGTTATTTTCTTCGCTTTCTTTCGCGGATAATGGAATTGTGTTGAGATGTGGGGATGTCTACCCTATGAAGGTGGAAGTTGATGGTTTTCTTTATCAAAAAGTGTGTAATCTTTCTTCAGAAAGCTATGTATACTACTATTCAGTTCCTGTTAAAGATAACAATGAAAACTGTGTTTTGAAAAGAAGGGTTCAATCAAAGGGAAATCTTGGACCAATTGATGTTTTCTTCAAAAGGGGGCGTTGTAATTTGGATTTTGAAAAATACACAAATATTGATGGTTTTTATAAAGAAGGCACAAGCTACTTGTTTAAAAGTTTTCACATTATGTTTTTGGGAATGTTGAAAGATGAAAAGTGGATGTATGGAAACTTGGGGTATCTGTACAACAAGTTGACATACCGATTTAACAACTTTCAGGAAGTCAAAGCAAGGTGTCAAGAAGCGAGCTGTTTTCATTTTGATTCTATTAGTTATGTTTATAATTACTGGTTGGTTAAAGTTTCAACTAATCACGGTGGCTGCATTTTAAAAGTAGTTGATGAAGGTGGTAAGTTATCTTTGGTTGATGTGCCTGATTGTGAAATTAGCGAAAAATAAACATGACATATATGGTCACTCCCTTTATGTCAGGAAATATAAACAGAAAATAAAAAAAATATAGATGACATATATGGACACTCCCTTTATGTCAAGTTGAGTAAGCCTATCGGGGCAGTTTTTACTGCCTCGTTATCTGTACTAGCTCAGACTTGATCTGACAGTTACCCGTTTTTCAATCGGTGATTGTCAGCTTAGATTTGAGCTAAATTCTTTTCTGCCCAAATACGTTTTCCATCTTCCAATGTTTCAAGTGGCGTTCTGCCACAGCACATTTTTCCTTGATGAGTTCGGTCATTATTGTAATAAACCATCCATTCGTCCAGATCCTTTTGTAATTCTTCTAGGGAGCTATATAGCTTTTTGCGGAATGTAACCTGATAAAACTCATTTAGTATTGTCTTATGGAACCGCTCACAGATACCGTTTGTCTGTGGCGACATGGCCTTAGTTTTTGTATGGTCGATATCGTTAATCGCCAAATATAACTGGTAATCATGATGCTCGACTTTACCGCAATACTCCGTGCCTCTGTCAGTGAGTATGCGTAGCATTGGCAACTCATGCTGTTCGAAGTAAGGTAGCGCAATTAACATGACACCCATTTTAATTTGGGAATAGTCTAAGAAGCCGTCTATGCTTTACTGAATGTTAAAGTATGGATGGCTTTTTTATGGCAATTGCAAGGAAGAGACAAGTTAGCTTGGAACAGAAATAAACATGAAGTTAGCTTGGAACAGAAATAAACACGAAAAACAGAAATAAACATGACACCCATCTTAATTTGGGAATAGTGTAAGAAGCCGTCTATGCTTTATTGAATGGTAAAGTATGGATGGCTTTTTTATGGCAATAGCAAGGAAGAGACAAGTTAGCTTGGTGGATACCAAGTACTACCACTGTATATCACGATGCGTTAGACGCGCGTTTTTGTGTGGAGAAGATGAGGTAACAGGTAAGTCATATGAACACCGAAGAGGGTGGGTTGAAGAGAAGTTATTGCAGCTAGCCAAGGTGTTTTGTATTGATGTATGTGCTTATGCGGTGATGAGTAACCATACCCATCTTGTTTTGTATGTAGATGATAAAAAAGCAAAACGGCTAAATGATAAAGCCATTCTGATTCGTTGGCATAAACAGTTTAAAGGGACTTGGCTGACTCATAAGTTTGTCAGCGGAGAGTCACTAAGCAGCTCAGAGCGCTGTTTGCTATCAGAGTTGATAGACGAATATAGAAAACGTCTAGCGGATATCAGCTGGTTTATGCGAACGCTCAACGAAGATATTGCACGCAAAGCCAATAAGGAGGATGGTTGCACAGGCCGTTTTTGGGAAGGGCGATTTAAATCACAAGCCTTATTAGATGAAGCCGCGTTGGCTGCGTGCTTAGCATATGTTGATTTGAATCCGGTCAGAGCCAAAATGGCAGAGGCACCAGAAGAGTCAGACCATACCAGCATTAAAAAACGTATTGAAACAGCAAAAGTAGGTAAGCAACCTAAGTCACTCATGCGTTTTGCAGGTAATCCAAGAAAAAACATGCCAAAGGGCTTATCGTTTGAATTTAAATACTATTTAGAGCTCGTTGACTTAACAGGTCGGTGTATGCGCGAAGACAAACGCGGATATATCACAGATTCGCAACCAATCTTAGCCAGACTTAATATCCAACCAGAGAATTGGTTAAAGCTCACTACTCAGTTTACCAAGGTGTTCAAAGGTTCAGTGGGTAGGCCCGATGCTAAGCAAAAGTATTGCGAGCACTTAAAGTTAAAACGGCGAGGTAATTTGACGCAGTGCAGTGAATTATTCGCCTAGCCTTTAATATGCATTAACATCCCAATTTCAACGTGATTTTTAAAAGTTACGTGGTTAGTCATGCCTGAAATCCCAACAAAGTTATCAAGTTAAGCAATTTATCAAAGGTTCAAAGCGAGTTGAGCTATTTTTAGTGGTTTGTTTCTGCTTTGAAGCATGTCGAGGTGTAGTTGTGATATAAATTGAATTGGGTGTCACGTAACGTGGCCCATTCGATTATGATGCGAATGGCAACCAAACGGGCATGAGCAAAGATGGCATAACCTATCGGACAGTTAAATACAACGACCGTAACAAAGTTAGCTCTATTACTGCGAACAATGAAACGGTTACATTTGAATATGACGCAAACAACAGCCGTTACAAGCGCGAAGACAATGAACAAACGGTTTATTATGTTGGCGCGTTGGAGCTAACTTATCCGAAAAGCTCTGAACTGACCACGAATGTGATCAAGCGCTATGTAGGAAATGATGCAATTCAAAGTTACACCGTAGAAGTCGCTGCTGATGAATCAATTAGCTCTCATGCAGAACTTAAGTGGTTGTTTACCGATTATCAGGGTTCAATAATCGCAATTACGAATGAGAAGTATGAAATACAACAAGAGTTTACATACGATGCATTCGGCAAACAGTCAGTCATAAAACCAACGGCAGTGGATGCGGCCATTAATTATGATCTACAAACCGCTGTGCTTGGCAATATATTTGGTAACCTACGTGGTTATACTGGTCATGAGTCTCTTAAGTTGGGTGATGATAACCGCGTCATTCATATGAATGGTCGGATCTACGATGCAGACACCGGGCGGTTTATGCAGGCTGACCCGTTTGTGCAAGCGCCAAGTAATTTGCAGAACTATAACCGATATAGTTATGTGCTGAATAATCCGATGTCGTATACGGATCCGAGTGGGTATTTGTTTGATAAGTTGACAAAGATAGCTGGGTTTGTATCTGGTGGTTTCGTGGGAGCGATTGTGGCTCACCAAATGCAGCGTTTTATTGCGAATAGTAAAACTCTATCGTCACTGTATGTTGCAGGCGTCAGTATGATAACCGGTGCAGCATGTGGCCCTTGTAGTATTGGTTTTACTGCGTTGGCAACGGCTCAGAACACATACTACCAGACAGGAGATTTAGGTACTTCTTTGAGAGCAGGTGCTATTTCTGGCTTATCTGCAGCCGCTTTTTATGGCGTCGGAAATGGTTTTGAAGGCTTAAATACTAGTTTTGGTTCTGCAGGCTACTTTGGAAAAGTTGCAGCACATGGAGTCGTTGGCGGAATTATGGCTGAACTTCAAGGAGGTAAGTTTGGTCACGGATTTGCCGCCGCTGGTATTACTCAGGCGTTTGCACCGGGTATTGATCGTATTCAACCAAACGTAAATCATAGCGCATTGAGAATTGTAGCTGCGGCTATCGTCGGTGGTACAGCATCCAAAGTTAGCGGAGGAAAGTTTGCAAACGGTGCTATTACTGGCGCGTTTTCGAGGATGTTTAACGATGAGTTGCACCCGAAGAAAGAATTGAGTCTAGCAGATGTTGCAGATCCGGATAGTGGCTATCCTTTTTCAAAGAACGCAGATGTTGCTCTTGCCACCGATATGAAGAGTGCAACTGAAGAGCTAAGACAACAAAGTCTTGGTAAGTACAGAGTTCAAATAGGTAGAGATGGCGAAAGACATGTTTGGACTGAACTAGCCAAACAAGGTTTCGAAGTTTTTGCTGATGGTGTTGTGGTAAATATAAACGGTAGTAAACGTATATATGATGGAGCATATCGCGATCCAAATGGTGGTGACTGGGTGTTGATTGAGACGAAAACAAATACGTCACCGCTCATAAAGAGGCAAGTTAATTTTGACAGAGTTGTAACAACCCAAGGTTTTGACTTTGTTCCTCATGGACCTAAAGGCCTCTCGACAGGAACTCCATACCCGGTACAGCTGTTCCGTGTAACATTGGATAGAAATAATTAGGAAAAAGAATGAAAGATTTTTTAATAGAGTATGGGTATGAACTGTTATTGTGGGAAGAAGGGAAGGAATCTGAAACAGACTTCCTCTTCCTTAGGAATCATGGTGATGGGATTTCAAGTTATGTTTATGGTTCAATGCTCTCAGGCAATGTTACTTTTTTAAATATAGGACTTTGCGTTGATGAACTTAACAATAGATATGATTTATTTGAGAAGTGGGAATGGAATAGATTAAACATTGAGCCTCTTGAGAAATCAAAAAAAGAGGTGCTCATCAGTGATAATACGAAGTGCATTGTTTGTTGGGATTTAAGGATGGATAAAGATCTTGAGTCATTGGATATGCCTATTGAAAGTGCTACTCATTGGGCCGAAAAAATATTGTCCCGTATAGCTGATAGTAAAAGCAGTTCAGATTTAGTAAGTAGAATTTATAGCTATGATGTGTCTTTTATTCCTGCTTATTCTATAAACCCGAAGTTAATTTTACAGCTGCTTTTACTTCATGCTAAAAAACTTTCTGAGTTGGACGAGGAATTTGAAAAGTTACAAAGAGTATTTAACAAGCAGCCTAGTGACAGGCTATTTTGTCGTGTGAAGGCATTGAGGTTATTTTTTCAAAAGGCAATTTAAGTTTAAAAGAGTATAAAAGATACCTAGTCAACAGCTCCAGTGCACCTGCTGGAGCTTTCACTTTTGTAAGTTTGTTCAACAGGCTGTTTCACAAATAACAATTTATGAGTGGAGTAGTTCGACATTCAGACGAAACTTACTTACTGACTTTGGAAAAGATATGAATAATTGTAATGCTCAGGAATTCACTTTAAATTTATTAAATGAGTTTTCTGACAAAGACAAGGTAGAAACTGAAAACGGCTCTATTTTAATAAAAAATACTCCCGTTGTAGCGCCTAGAGCATACTTACACGCCATATATAGAGCTCTTAGTGACAATGATATTAGAGCTGTGGAGGCTAGTGTTGGGGTTACTTTTCCTGACGAGTTGAAATGTTTTTATAAATCATTAAATGGACTAAAGTTATTCGGCGGTGCAATATCATTATATGGTTTGAGAGATGATAATTCGCGGTCAATTGATTTATCGCTCCAACAGCCATTTGATATAGTTATGCCAAACGCGTTGGGGCATAACTACAGAGTGCCAAATACCATTTACATAGAATAAACATGACACCCACTCAAATTTGTGAATAGTCTAAGAAGCCGTCTATGCTTTACTGAATGTTAAAGTATGGATGGCTTTTTTTATGGCAATAGCAAGGAAGAGACAAGTTAGCTTGGTGGATACCAAGTACTATCACTGCATTTCACGGTGTGTAAGACGCGCGTTTTTGTGTGGAGAGGATAAAGTAACGGGCAAGTCATATGAGCACCGTAGAGACTGGGTTGAAGAAAAGCTGTTACAACTAGCCAAGAATAAACATGACACCCACTCAAATTTGTGAATAGTCTAAGAAGCCGTCTATGCTTTACTGAGTGTTAAAGTATGGATGGCTTTTTTTATGGCAATAGCAAGGAAGAGACAAGTTAGCTTGGTGGATACTAAGTATTACCACTGTATATCACGATGCGTAAGGCGCGCGTTTTTGTGTGGAAAAGATGAGGTAACAGGTAAGTCATATGAACACCGAAGAGGGTGGGTTGAAGAGAAGTTATTGCAGCTAGCCAAGGTGTTTTGTATTGATGTATGTGCTTATGCGGTGATGAGTAACCATACCCATATTGTTTTGTATGTAGATGATAAAAAAGCAAAACGGCTAAATGATAAAGCCATTCTGATTCGTTGGCATAAACAGTTTAAAGGGACTTGGCTGACTCATAAGTTTGTCAGCGGAGAGTCACTAAGCAGCTCAGAGCGCTGTTTGCTGTCAGAGTTGATAGACGAATATAGAAAACGTCTAGCGGATATCAGCTGGTTTATGCGAACGCTCAACGAAGATATTGCACGCAAAGCCAATAAGGAGGACGGTTGCACAGGCCGTTTTTGGGAAGGGCGATTTAAATCACAAGCCTTATTAGATGAAGCCGCGTTGGCTGCATGCTTAGCATATGTTGATTTGAATCCGGTCAGAGCCAAAATGGCAGAGACACCAGAAGAGTCAGACCATACCAGCATTAAAAAACGTATTGAAACAGCAAAAGTAGGTAAGCAACCTAAGTCACTCATGCGTTTTGCAGGTAATCCAAGAAAAAACATGCCAAAGGGCTTACCGTTTGAATTTAAATACTATTTAGAGCTTATTGATTTAACGGGCAGGTGTATACGAGAAGACAAACGCGGATTTATTACGGATTCTCAACCCATTTTAGCCAGGCTTAATATCCAACCAGAGAATTGGTTAAAACTGACCACCCAATTTACCAAAGTGTTTAAAGGCTCGGTGGGGAGACCTGACGCTAAGCAAAAATACTGTGAACATTTAAAGTTAAAACGGCGAGCCAACTTGGCTCAGTGTAGCGAATTACTTGCTTAATCAGTAATACACATAAAAACCCAATATTAAGGTAGCTTTTAAAAGCTGCCATTGTTAGTCATGTCTGAAATTCCGACAAATTTATAAAATTTAGCAATTTATCAGGCGATCAAAATGAATTGAGTAATTTTGAGGGGGGTCCTGCTTAGAATCCTATCGAGGCGTAATTGTCATATAAGTGGGTGTCGCTTTAAAATCGTGTACGACGCTTTTGGTAATACCACTGAAGTCAGTACTCAGCCTACCCACTCAGGCACTACAAACTTTGTTGAATGCGGTGAGTTATTACCGCGTAAGAAAATCACCACATATGATAATGAGGGCCGTTTTGTAATAAGCCAGTCAAATGGTGTGTTTACGGAAAAAACCATTGAGGTTGATAAGCGCAATGCATTTGGCCAGCCTACAGAGGTGAAAAATGCTGATAAGGTCGCGACGCACTTGTACTATGATAAATTTGGTTCAACCTTAGGCGCATTTGTAGCAACAGGAGAGCTCACTAAAACGATTAATGTTCAATGTGAAAGTGACATCGGTTACTGTGCGTTTATTTCCGAAGAGTACAAAAATGACACGCGTGTGAAACGCACCTTTGTTGATCGTTTAGGCCGTGCATATAAAACTGAGCTGATGGACGTCAATGGCAAAACGTATACTACTCACAATGAGTATGACATACATGGTCGGGTAACAAAGTCCTATTCTACGACATACTATTCAACCGACTTTGGCCAAGTTGAAAATACATATAACGCTTTTGACACCTTGTTAAAGTCTTCAGATATAGAAAATGGAGTACACTCGACCTATAGCCGCTCCGGTTTAGATGAAACACTGTCTCTATCTGGAAACATTGACGGTGCCAATGGTGGTACATTGAGCACAATCACAACCTACAATAAATTTGGTCAGGTTGCCTCTGTCACCGATGCACGCGGAAATGTGCTTACGTATACATACGATATCACTGGCAATCAAGAAAGTGTGAAGTCGAGCGCGGATGGCAATGCCCAGTTGCAAGTATTCACTTATGACTACCTTGGACGCAAAGTAAAAATGCAAGACGTGGACTCAGGGACTTGGGAGTATAAATACAACGTATTTGGCGAGCTCGTATGGCAAAAGGATGCACGCGGTGTTGAAACAGACATAAAATACGATGCTTTAGGTCGTAAGCAGGAGGTAGTAACGAGCAATGATGGAACTAGCACATTTAACTATCTGGCACATCAACTTGAGTATGAGCAAAAAGGGCAATGGAAGCGATCGTATTATTATGACAACTATGGTCGACCGAGTGGTAGCGTAACCTCTGTTAAAGGTAATCAGTGTAATGTATCGGTTGATGCAAACATAGGTGATATTCGCATTAGCGATGCCAGCTTGCGAGATCCACTGACCAGTGGCTGCGTTATTCAGCAAACTATTTATGATGCGCGTGGTCGAGTTTGGCAACAGTTTGATGACTATCGTCGTGAAGCTTCCGGCACATATCTGGAAGCGCGTGGCACACGTTTTGAGTATCAAAATGAGCAGTTATATGCCAGATATGAAGCCCGAGAGGGAGCGCAAGGTAGAGCTTACTTCAAAGTTCATAACACCAATGATAGAGGTCAAATCTTAGACTACTACAAAGGCAGGCAACTTGTTGTACTTGAACATCATAGCAACGGTATGCTTAAGAGCAAAAAGGTAGGGGAGATCTTTGCTGAGTCTTATGACTTTGATGGTATAGGTAATCTGACTAGCCGCTCTGACGGACGCCTCAATGATCCTGGTGAGCTGACCAATACGCAAGATTTTAAATATGATGCGCTTAATCGTTTAGAAACGGTCACAAAAAATGGTGTGACCAATCGTTACGGATACGACGAAAATGGCAATTTAACGTCTAAAGATGGTTGGACTCAAACGTATGGAGAGGCTGGTAAACCGTTACATGCTATCGCTGGGCGTGAAAAGTACAACGACGTGCTTAAGCGAAATGTAGCTGAATCGTTTGATTATGATGCAAATGGCAACCAAACGGGCATGAGCAAAGATGGCATAAGCTATCGAGCAGTTCAATACAACGACCGTAACAAAGTTAGCTCTATTACTGCGAACAATGAAACGGTTACATTTGAATATGACGCAAACAACAGTCGTTACAAGCGCGAAGACAATGAACAAACGGTTTATTATGTTGGCGCGTTGGAGCTAACTTATCCAAAAGGCTCTGAACTGACCACGAATGTGATCAAGCGCTATGTAGGTAATGATGCAATTCAAAGTTACACCGTAGAAGTCGCTGCTGATGAATCAATTAGCTCTCATGCAGAACTTAAGTGGTTGTTTACCGATTATCAGGGTTCAATAATCGCAATTACGAATGAGAAGTATGAAATACAACAAGAGTTTACATACGATGCATTCGGCAAACAGTCAGTCATAAAACCAACGGCAGTGGATGCGGCCATTAATTATGATCTACAAACCGCTGTGCTTGGCAGAGTATTTGGTAACCTGCGTGGTTATACTGGTCATGAGTCTCTTAAGTTGGGTGATGATAACCGCGTCATTCATATGAATGGTCGGATCTACGATGCAGATACTGGCCGATTTATGCAAACCGACCCGTTTGTGCAAGCGCCGGGGAATTTGCAGAACTATAACCGATATAGTTATGTGCTGAATAATCCGCTGTCATATACGGATCCGAGTGGGTATTTGTTTAAGAAGTTATTAAAAGGAGCGATGCAGCTTAGCGGTAGCTGGTATGTATATCGCTTTCTTAATAAAAATCCGCTATTGCGGAATCTGGTCAATGTAGGTCTAAATTTTGCACCTGGTTGCACAGCTTGGTGTTCAGCACTGTTTACTGGAACATCAAAATTTGTTGAATCTGGTAGTTTAGGTAAAGCATTTAAATCAGGTTTAACGTCTTATGCTACAGCTTGGGCATTTAGCCAAATTGGTGATGCGTTTGGTGCAAAGGCTGGCTTTTGGAAAGAAGGTGGTATAGCTCATTTGGGAGCACATGCCTTAACTGGAGGCATTATTTCTGATGTCCAAGGAGGCAATTTCGGGCATGGATTTTGGAGTGCAGGTCTTACCAAAGGCGCTCAAGTTTCTGGCATTGTAAACATGGACAGTGTTGTTGTAGGTACCGCTCAGTCCATGGTTATTGCTGGCACAATTTCGAAATTAACTGGAGGAAAATTTGCGAATGCTGCAGTGACAGGTGCATTCCAGTATTTGTATAATGCGAAGGGTGGAAATGCAGGGAAAGGTCTGTTTAAAGCTTTTAAAGATCTTAAAAGGCACTTCTATGGTGATGATAGGACTAGACAGCAAAAGATAGCTGAATATACTCAGGAACTAATGGACGACTTGCATATGCCTGCCGATAAGGCATATGAGCAAGCGAAAAAGTTCTACAGTGGGAATAAGAACAGTTTGCCCAAGCCTCCTACAGGCCGTGGAGCTGTCCCAGCAGATGAAAGAGATCCAAAAAGGCTATTTACTTCATCAGAGCGAACTATAAAGAGAGAGCAGCAAAACTATCAATGTGCAAATGGCTGCGGGACTATTATTGATGCTAATAATTCAGCTGGGCACCATATTATACGTTGGGCCGACGGAGGACCAACAGTGAGTGAAAACCATGCGGAAGTATGTACCGAATGCCACAAATCCTTGCATTCTAGGAGGAAAAAATGAAAGAAAAAGTTTCAGTTGTGAAAGATGAGTATCACCAACAAAAAATACCATCTATATGGAGAAAAACATTCGAACAAATAATTGAGTCATTCGTAAATCAAGATTATAACTTAAATGAAGCTATTGATTCAGTTGGCAGTATCTCAGACAGTTTAGCTTCGTATATAAAAGAGAATATAGAAGAGTTTGACGAAACACTAGTTAGCTTACCTCAGGAGACTTGGGATACGTCAGTTTGTCAGTGGATGGAAAGTTATTGGGAAGTCTTAATTGATTTATACACTTTGGAAAGTGGCTTATGTGACCTAGTTCTTTCAATTAGAGTGTATGAGCGAAGTGAATCTTATTATTTTGAAGTGCAATCGCTTCATATTCCCTAATTAATTTCTAAGGCACAAATACATTTGACATATATGGACACTCCATTTATTCCAAGTTAAGCAAATCTATCGGGGCAGTAATTACTGCCTCGTTATTGAAGAATCTTAGGTGACATCCATTCAAAATTGGCGCTCAGTGAGCGCCTTTTTTTTGTGCAATCACGCCAGCGCGGTGTGCAGTGGAAACAAGTACAGGCATGCACAACTAACCAGCAGATATTGCATTTGAGGCCAGCCCCACCAACTGACTGTACCGTTGAAATTGACGACTCGCGCTGGCAGTCATTGCATAGTTCTACTGATTTGGTCTGCTTATCACGCTGTTTTTGTTTGTACTCATGATTGAAGACGTTGAAGATACTTGATGCTGTGTAATATTTTTGGCAACCATCCATTGCTATGATCTTCTGAGTGACCGTGTTTTAGCCCGGCAATGCCTGCTTTTACCCATCCTTGGTCAGAGTTACTATATAAATTGCTAAACAACATTTTGTTAAATGGGTCATCATTAATTAAACCGAGCGATACCATGTCTTGTGTAACATCCCAATAATATTCGCTCAGTGCTGTCAGGTATTCTGTCGGTACAGTAATAAACATGACACCCACTCAAATTTGTGAATAGTGTAAGAAGCCGTCTATGCTTTAATGAATGTTAAAGTATGGATGGCTTTTTTATGGCAATAGCAAGGAAGAGACAAGTTAGCTTGGTGGATACTAAGTATTACCACTGTATATCACGATGCGTAAGGCGTGCGTTTTTGTGTGGAGAAGATGAGGTAACAGGTAAGTCATATGAACACCGAAGAGGGTGGGTTGAAGAGAAGTTATTGCAGCTAGCTAAGGTGTTCTGTATTGATGAGAATAAACATGACACCCACTCAAATTTGTGAATAGTCTAAGAAGCCGTCTATGCTTTACTGAGTGTTAAAGTATGGATGGCTTTTTTTATGGCAATAGCAAGGAAGAGACAAGTTAGCTTGGTGGATACTAAGTATTACCACTGTATATGAAATAATAAACATGACACCCACTCAAATTTGTGAATAGTAAATAAACATGACACCCATCTTAATTTGGGAATAGTCTAAGAAGCCGTCTATGCTTTACTGAATGTTAAAGAGTTTAAATAAACATGACACCCATCTTAATTTGAGAATAGTGTAAGAAGCCGTCTATGCTTTAAAAAAAATAAACATGACACCCACTTAAGTTTGGGAATAGTGTAAGAAGCCATCTATGCTTTACTGAATGTTAAAGTATGGATGGCTTTTTTTATGGCAATTGCACGGAAGAGACAAGTTAGCTTGGTGGATACCAAGTATTACCACTGTATATCACGATGCGTAAGACGCGCGTTTTTGTGTGGAGAAGATAAGGCAACGGGTAAGTCGTTTGAGCATCGAAGAGGGTGGGTTGAAGAGAAGCTACTACAACTTGCTAAGGTGTTTTGCATTGATGTATGTGCTTATGCGGTGATGAGTAACCATACGCATATTGTTTTGCATGTTGATGATAAAAAAGCACAACGACTAAATGATAAAGCCGTTCTTATTCGATGGCATAAACAGTTCAAAGGGACTTGGCTGACTCATAAGTTTGTCAGTGGAGAGTTACTGACCAGCTCAGAGCGTTGTTTGCTGTCAGAGTTGATAGACGAATATAGAAAGCGTCTAGCTGATATCAGCTGGTTTATGCGAACGCTTAATGAAGATATCGCGCGTAAAGCCAATAAAGAAGATGGTTGCACAGGCCGCTTTTGGGAAGGGCGATTTAAATCACAAGCCTTGTTAGATGAAGCCGCGTTGGCAGCATGTTTAGCATATGTGGACTTGAATCCAGTCAGAGCTAAAATGGCTGAAACCCCAGAAGAGTCAGACCATACCAGCATTAAAAAGCGTGTTGAAACAGCAAAATTAGGTAAGCAACTTAAATCACTCATGCGTTTTGCGGGCAATCCAAGAAAAAACATGCCAAAGGGCTTACCGTTTGAATTTAAATATTATTTAGAACTTGTTGATTTATCTGGTCGATGTATGCGTGAAGACAAACGCGGATATATTACAGACTCGCAACCAATCTTAGCCAGACTCAATATCCAACCAGAGAATTGGTTAAAGCTAACTACTAAATTTACCAAAGTGTTTAAAGGCTCGGTGGGCAGACCTGACGCCAAGCAAAAATACTGTGAGCATTTAAAGTTAAAACGGCGAGCCAACTTGGCTCAGTGTAGTGAATTACTAGCTTAGCCTTTAATAAGCAATAACACTCCAATTTCAACGTAGCTTTTTAAAGTTACGTAGATAGCCATGTCTGAAATCCTGCGATAAGCGTAAATTCTAGAAAACGTCCTGCGTAAAAAGGTTGCTGAACAGTTTGTTTCTATTTTGAAACTCACCGAAGTATGGTTATGGTATAAATATAAATGGGTGTCATGTTTAGTGCTCAATTAAAAATGATTTATTGTTAAATTTAAAATTTTAGTAAGTGAAAATATTAGATATTGGAAAGCCAATGAAAAAGTCTAGTTTAGATTATATCAGAAAAAGAATGCCTGACATTGTGTCAATAGCAAATGAAAAGAAAGGGCCTATATTGTGTCTTCAGCCGGATAGTAATGAGTTGCTCAAAGGGTTTCAAATCTATAAAAGCCCACAAGGAGTTAGTGTATTATACTGGTTCTTCCCAATGACTCAGTTGTATAGTGATAAGCTTATGGGGTTCTTCAGTTTTATACCATACTGTGGACGTCCAGAAGGTGGTGATTCCTCATTAATAAGTAAGAGTGATTATAGCGATGAGGAAATACCGGAAATAATAATTAACACTATAAATAAAAATAGTAAGTTGTTGAGTGAAATAAAGTCACTTAATAATCTTGTGGAGGTTTTCGAAAGTAGGTTTTCATCTAATCTGTCTTCACCGATTAATGCTGCAAACTTCTCAGCTACCTGTTATGAGCTGAAGAATAAAGAAAAAGCTAAAAAATACATAAGAGTTGCCTATGATAATTCAATTCAAAAACACCCAGCATATAAAAAAATAAAGGAGTTTTATGTGGCTCTTGAAGAGGAAAACTGGATTTTAGCTGATCAGTTAGTTGAAAGTTTTAAAGAGAGTACTTTGAAGACCGCTAAATCTCACTCTCTAGTTTAATAAGATAGGGTAGATATAAAAACATCCAATCCAAAGCCCCCCGAATTCAACATGCAAGTGCACCACATATAAAAAAAAGATAGAAATAAGGCACTTCTCAGCTTCTGCTAATGTAAATGTGTGACCAATTACATTTTAGGAGTTAAGAAATGTCTTGTGAACATCTTAACAGCTTTGGACAAAAGGCAATCTATTATCGCTATAATAGCGGTGAAAGTTACCGTTCGATCGGCCGTTTCCTGAATTCAAGTTCCAAATGAAGCCAAGACTGAAGGTTGAGCAATGTTAATTCTTGGTCATGAAATGATTCACTTCAGGGATTATAAAATCAACATATCTAACTGGATCCAGTACCACACTCAAACTGAGTTCTATGTGTTTGATTGGGAGTTAACAAACTATAAATCGTTTTTACCTAAATCTGAGCATAGAAATTTTATACGTAATATTGAAAAAATATTAGGAGTGTGAAAAATGGCACTTACGGGAGGCATTAGTTTCCAATGAAGATTCAATTACTACTGGCGTTTTTATTATTTTTATCACCTGCTGCCTTGGCAGGGAAAAAACTGGGTTTAACCGAGTTTAATGTTTACGATCGAGGAGATGGAAAGTTCGAATTGCAAGCGTTACATGTATTAAAAGGAGGGGTTGGTTCAGAACTAGTGGAATTCAAGTTATGTGGCAAAAATATTTTTGTTAAAGGAATCCATGGTCAATCTCAGGCTATGATTGATGAATGCGAAATTGATTTAACGGAGACATCGGTAGCTTTATACTATGAGAATGAGGGGGGACGTTTTTTGTACGAGCATTTTCAGCCTGAAGCTTGTACTAACAAAGATATATACTCAAGTATAAGGCGTGAATCAGAAGATAGCATTACTGTTTTCCTAGCAGACTTTCCTATTGGTGAGTTTGTAAGCATTTCCACTGCTTCTGGATTGTTGCTTGATCGGTTTCGTACTCTCGTAGGTTGTAGCTACTTCAAAGAGTTTTCTGGGTTATCAGGTCAATCTGAAATAATTATAAATGGTAAAGTATTCAAAATAGAGTAATATAAAATTAAATAAATATGACACCCACTCAAATTTGGGAATAGTTTAAGAAGCCATCCATACTTTACTAAATGTTAAAGTATGGATGGCTTTTTTAATGGCAATAGCAAGGAAGAGACAAGTTAGCTTGGTGAATGCCAAATATTACCACTGCATATCACGATGCGTTAAGCGCGCATTTTAATATGTGGTGCACTTACATGTTGAATTCGGGTCAGCATCAAAGGTGGATCTTTACAGAAATAAAGGTATGTCATTCCCAATCGCCATCATTACTACAAACATCTTAAATTTAACATTTGTACTCATCATGGTTTAATGTTGTTTTTTACTTAAATAAATGGACTTCACGCCAATAGTTGGGTGAGTGGTAAGCAATTGTAAATTAAATCCCCCTCTATTTTTTGTTTAATTTAAAATATTTTAAAAGTAATGAAAAATATTTTTGTTAACACTCTTTGTTTTTGAAATAACATTTAAGATCTAAAATTGCACTGCCTAGATCGAAAGTTGATCGTTTTGTTTTTTATTTGAGTTTTTTAATTTTATTTTATTAATATATTTGTTTACATTTCAGTGTGGTTGTTTTTTCTTGGTTTGAAAAGTGTGTTGACATTAATCTTGTTTGTAAATATATTTCACTCAAGCAATAATTTATATTTTACATTAATAACTAATTACAAAGGATTTCTAATGAAATTATCATTTAAAAAAACAAGCCTTAAATCTCTTAACCAAAAAGGCTCGGAAATGGCTAAAAATCAAACAAAAAATGTAGCTGGTGGTAATGCTCGTTATACTTTAAACTGCTTAACAGGCGGTCCAAATGATTGGTGTCAAGAAAAGTAATTTCGAAAATGGCTTGTAAGAATTTTACATTTTAACATTGTACTAATAGTATTTTTTTAAAAGCCACCACACTCCCAAGGATTGGTAGTAGTTTAAAAAGCCGTCTATGCTTTAATGAATATTGAAGTATAGATGGCTTTTTTTATAGCAATTACATGGGATAGATAAGTTGGCTTGTTTGGTACTGGTTTGCTAATGGCGAGTCTCTAACCATTTCTACACATTGAATGAGTTAATGCAAAAACTATGTCGCCGATATAAGATGGCTCATACGTACACTTATTGAATATATCGCACGTTAAGTCAATAAAAAAATTTGTTGCACAGGTCGACTCTTGGGAGGGCTGATTTAAACTCTGTATATATTTTGTCTATAACCCATGGAAATGGATACTAAAAGGCTTGCGATTTGAATTAAAACGCAGTGTAGAACTGGTCGATTTAGCATGTCGATACATGTGCTAGGATAAACATAGTTCTATTAACGCTTCTCAACTCATTTTGGCCAGACTCAATATCCAAATAGGGAATTGGCTAAAACTCACAACTAAATTAACCATCGTATTTAAAAGCTCGGTGGGTGGTTTCAGACACAAAATAAAAACACGATAAAACCTAAATTTAAAACGACGAAGGAATTTTAAACAGTTTAGTGAATTGCTTGCTTAACTTTCAATAAATAAAAACAGTAGTTAGATAAATAGTTAGTCATACCTGATACTCCTAAAGTCTATAAATATTGATTATTATATATATTTGGGGGAAAGGGTGACTGAGTGATTTTAGATTTGCCCATAATATAAATGCGCGTCACCTATCTTGGCAATATGTGGTAATAAAAGCCAGAAAAGTCTGGCTTTTTTAGTTTGCAAACTAAGCTAATTTGATTTTTGCACAGCTAAGAATACTACCAAAGCAGATTGTTACACTTAGTCCATGCTTCGCGAGAGTAACAAAACTGACTACCACACGTATGGCCATCTGAATTACAGTTTCCAGTACCACCACCGACCTGCGGTGTCGCTTCTTTATTAAGCGAATGTGATGACTTAGAAAGTTGCTTTATTTTTTTTGCTTTTAGTTTGATTTTCATATTTAAATCTCCTTATTAATGTAAAAAGCAAATCTACATTAACAGCGAGGATTTTATTATTCAAGTGATAAATCAATTTAATTTGGATTTTTTATTTTTATATGAAATTGCTTGGTAGTGCGTGTGGGGTTGTAAGGTTGTGAGATTATAATAGACTAAAGGTAGTATTCATTCTGAGTTTGATCTCAATTTTATAGTCAGAATTAATGTTTAGTGTAATTTGGTTTCATCGATAGTTGATGTGATTCTTATATCTCATTTTTTGGTGGAATTAAAAAATTAAGTTGTTTATAAATATTTTAATTTTATTTGTTTTCTCAATCAGAGAAGAAATGAGCCTGCAGGGTGTAGAGCAAGGTGTTGTTGGTAAGAAGGTACTGAATGGAGAGCTGGTAATAGTGCACCTTGTATCTAAGAAAATCTAGATTATAATCTGGGTAAATATATATTATCCATAATATATGGATGCTTTATTTTTCTATTTATATCGAAAGGGCTGATATCCTATGTCAGCAATATCAACCCATTAAATCAATATTTACTTCTTACCATGGATACCCAGTCGTTGAAGTAAACAGCACACCACCTTGCCACTCGCAGTTTCTGCGTTCTACAGCAGTATCCCATGAGAAATATGTAATTCCGAAGTTAAGCACTTTACCGCCTTTTTTACATACATAATAAGTTTTTTGTACTGATTGAGGAGTAACTCCTTCTTCTGCTGCGACATTAACTTGAGCAGTTGCTGAAAATATAGTGAGCGCCGAAATTGAAGCGAGTAATAGTTTCATATTAATTTCCTTTTTTTGTTTAATATATATGTTGTGTTTTCACACTGTTAAAGATGCCTTTGTTTTTTTGAATGTTGTTTTAATTCATAGTTATTGTCAATGCTTTTGTTTGAGAAATCTCATTATTTACAGGTGGTGTTTTTTATTATAAATAAAATATGCACTTTTACTTTAAGGTAAAATTCATATTACTAATGGCTTTTTTCGGGCGTGTTTTTCTTGTTTCAACGGTCCATGGGTTGTCTTAAACCTTGCTTATATCACTAATATTAAAGGTTAATTTTAAAGCCCGTACGTGGTGGTGTGGCTGTTTAATCTGATTACTGTTGTGTCTTTAGTAGAGGTCTGAATTCGATAGATTTAGTCCGGTATCGAACTGGTTTTATCGAATAAGTCTAATAAATTAAAAATTTTTAATAAAACAATGCTTTAAGTTGTGGGCCGAAATTTGTTAATTTGTTCATTCACTCAAAATAAATAGGAAGTAGTATCAAGGTTGGCAGGGCAACTTTTGCAAATGCAAAATGAGACCGGCTTTGAGTTTATAAAAATAATAAGGGAGTTTATTTTAGTGCCAAATGCTTTACGACATTTTATTTTAGCCAACATGGTCATTGGCTCTTCACTCTTATCTTGCAACGCAAATTCAACACCAGCTGTTAGAGTTGGCGAAGCTCAGCCATGGCAAAAAGGCATTCAAAAGCCATTGTATTGTCATGCTGACGTACCATTTCGTCAGCAAATTTCTAGTCACGTATCTGCGGAGTTAACTTGGTTATTGCCCGCTGGCAGTCAGGTTAAAAGAGGTGAGTTATTAGCAAAGCAAAATGACTTTTATCTAAAGCGTCAACTTGCGCAATTGGATGCAAACGCAAAAGCTGCGCATGCAAACTATATATACTCTTTTAATGAGTATGAGCGGCTAAGCAAGTTAGATGAAGGTGGGGTTGTTTCCAGCTCTGAATTACAGCAACACAAAAGAGATTATCAGACCGCATTAGAGCAAAATAAAATATATGCAGAGCAATTTCGTTTAGTCGAACACCAGCTAAATAACTTAACACATCGGGCGCCTGTTGATGGCATTGTTCTGTCTTTATCAGGTCAGCCGGGCCAGTGGGTTGGAGAGGGAGAAAGTATTTTAGAGTTTTTGCCTGCTGATCATCATGAAATGACTTGTCGAGTAACACTAGATTTGTATCAGGAGTTCAATCATTTCAAAGACGTTGAATTGGCTTTTTCAGATGGTACAGAGCTAATTTTAGACCGCCATGCTGGTTTGGTTAGTAGCCAAGATCAAACAATCAATTTACATTTAAAGTTCAAAAATACTCCACCAGAAAAGTTTTTAATCGGCCAACGTTACGTGGTTTATGCATCGATGGCTGCCAGCAATTTGACCAAGGTGCCGTATGATGCCTTGACCATAAACAACACTCAATATTACGTTTGGCGCGTAGGCCCAGACAACCAAGTGAGCAAAGTGGTTGTAGAAATAATTGATTCTGAGAAAAGTTACTCTGTAATTCAAGGAGAGATACAAGCTGGTGACAAAGTAGTGGTTAAAGGGAAAGTTGCGCTGAAAGAAGATACAACAATCACCATTAATGATCAGGGTAAATTATGAGATTAGTTGAAAAGTATGGCTCTATTATTATCGCTTTCTCTTTTTTACTTGTTGTACTAGGCGTTTTTGCTGGTTTAAAACTGCCAAATGCGCTTTTACCCAAAATTGATAGAGCACAGATCGCGGTGGTCACATCATGGCCTGGTAAAACGGCGGCCGAAATTGAGCAAAGTTTAATTTCACCGCTTGAGCGTCAATTGGCTGGCTTAGGTCAATTAAAAAATTTACAAACCAATATTTCGAACGGACAAGCTTGGACTACTTTGAACTTTCATTATCAAGCTGATATGGAAAAAGTGTATATGGAGGTTCTGGCGCGCATTAATCAAGTACCAGATTGGCCTTCTCAAGTTGCGAAACCTCGTGTGATTGACTTTAGCAATGGTGCGGGCTCAACTTTAGCTTCTTTGTTTTTGTACTCTGAGACAGAAAAGTCACAAGAAGAGTTTATGCATGCCTATCGTGCTTATGTTGAACCTGCAATGACAGATATTCCAGGTATTACCAACATTAACATGGATAATAATCGACTGGCACAAAGAGTAGATATTGAGTTTGACCCGCAAAAATTGACGCAATTTTCACTGACCATTGATCAAGTCATTCGTAAGCTTCAAGGCTTGATTGACCGTTCTGGTGACAGCTTAATGTTGGGCTCAAAAGAGTATGATTTACACTTTAAAGGCCAAATGGCATTAAGTGAATTACGGAGTTTACCTATTGCTGTTACTGGCATTCGCGTCGTGCGTTTAGGAGAAGTTGCAACTGTACACAAACGGTTTGTTTACGATTGGTCTTATTCATCCTTCAAAGGCAATCAGGCAATATACTTTTTCTTGCAGCCTGATAAAGACATCAATGTTTTAGAAACGATAGATCTTATTAAAACAACTTTAGCAGAGTTAAATGAGGGACCTTTGTCGTCACTTGATTTAAAAGTTGTCATGAGCCGAGACAATTCAGTACCTATTAAACAAGCGCTATTACTGGTTTATGGCAACTTGTTGTTAGGTGTGCTGCTTGCATGCGGATTCTTGTATTATTTTATACGTAACCTGCGCGTTGTGTTTTTGATTTTTGTCAGTATTCCTGTGTGTTTGTCCTTAGTACTGCTTGGAATGCAATTGGGCGGGCGCAGCTTGAATTTAATTTCTTTGGCGGGGATGGCGTTGTCTGTCGGACTATTACTGGATGCATCCATCATCATAGTTGAAAACATCCAGCGCTTGAGGAGCACAGGGTTATCGCTGTTAGACAGTTGCCGACAAGGGGTATTACAAGTACGAGCAGCGCTCATTTCTTCTACTTTATCTAGTATTGTCATTTTTGTACCTATCGTTTTAATGCATTCTGAAGTCAGCCAGCTATTTGGTGATCTCGCATTTACTATCTCTAGTGCGTTAGTGGCCTCGATTTTGGTTGCGCTGTTTTTATTACCTGCGTTATCACGGCAGCTTTTGCCTAAAAACCAAGTTTCATCTGGTAAACAACTATCAAAAAAATGGACTACCTTTGTCACCGCGCCGTCTCGTTCAAAGCTTCAAGGCGTAGTATGGCTGATAATAGCAATCCCCGGTGCTTTGTTAATTAGTTGGTGGATGAAGCCTGAGCTAGATTTACTGCCCAACCCGAAAGAAAACATTGTGTTGGTGTACACTGCTTTTGATGAACCGCTTTCAGTTAATGCTGCAAAATTGCAGATAGGGGATGTTATGGAGCAGCGCATTGCAGCGCAAAAAAAGCTTGGTAATAATCCTGCTTTTGACATTCATGGCGCTTTTTGCCGACCTGCTAATTGCTTGTTGTATTTTTATCCCGAAGGAGATTGGGATTTTCCTTCATTCAAAAGGTGGGTGGAAACTGAAATAGTCAAGGATTTACCTGATGCAAGAACCTATGTTTATCAGGGGACCTTACTTAGGTTAGCACTGCCTGATGCGCGCACCAGCCAACTGGATTTAAAAGGTTTAAGGATGCCAGAGCTACAAAAGGCTGGGCAAGCATTACTTAACCATTTAGTCGAAACTTTTCCTGACGCTCGGATCACCGAAGTCATTCCAATGAGAGATACAGTAGCAAGAATAGAGTTTACGCCTAAAGTTGATACCCTTGCTTTTATGGAGATGTCTCAATCTGAATTAAACCAGATCTTGGTGACATTAACCGATGGCGCCTATCTCGGTCAGTTTTATGCAGATAGTGATACATTACCTTTCTACTTGAAAGGTAAAACGCCTGAGCACCTTGAGCAATTATTGCATACAGAAGTGATGATACCCAATCATGGGCTGCACCCAATACGTTCTTTGGTAGACACGCAGTTAAACTTGGCACCAAGTGCGATATATCGCACAGACAGAGAAGTCAGTATGTCAATTAATTTAGTACCTGCGAGCGGTCAGCCTGTTGGCCCGTTTATTTCGCAAGTGAAAGCAGAAGTTGATGCTTTTTTAGCGCAGAGACAAGAGCAGGGGCTATATATCAATTACCGTGGTAGCGCAGATCAATTAAGTGGGTTTTTATCTGAGTTCTTCCAGATGTTTCTTGTATCGTTATTAATTTTATTTTTATTGATACGAATTGCACTTAGCTCATGGTCGCTAGCCATTGCTGTTATGTTGTCGATGCCATTGGCATTACTTGGTGGCATGCTCTGCTTGAAACTAGTCGATTACTTTGCTCCACAAAATTTAGACATTGTTACACTGATCGGCTTTATCATTTTAATGGGGCTCGTGATAAATAATGCCATTTTACTTGCTAGCCAATATCGTTCTGCAATGGCGGCTGGTCAAACTCAGCAGCAAGCGATTATACAGTCAACAGGTTATCGTATGCGCGCCATTTATATGAGCACAGGCACAAGTATTTTTGGCATGTTGCCATTAATGCTCAGCCCTGGCGATGGTTCAGAGATTTATCGAGGTTTAGCTGCTGTTATTGTCGGTGGTATGACGTTCAGCGCTTTATTTAGTTTAGGCTTTATGTCGGCTTTACTGTCACTGCCGATATTTAATAGGCAGCCTCAATTGAAAGATAACTCTGAAAATGAGCCCTTGTTAGAAAGTTAATGGCAATATGGCTTCTTTTGCGATGTCTTTTTTATTGAGTAGGTAAGCAGTTGAAGCCATAACGATTCATTGTAGGTGCAAGTTTTTAGGTACGCCATAAATGGAAGGTCGCAAGTTATGCGATAGACATTTGTGTGAGCCTTTGCTTTGTGCAACTAGGTTCATGTGATTAAAGGGATGGTTAGATTTTATGATTGCGAGATTTTTATTGTGTTTGAGTTTGTGTATTTTTGGTGTGAACAAACTACAGGCTAGGGCTGGTGCAATTAGTCCTGCTCAGCGATTACAACCGACACAGGCAAAGCAAATAGTGGAAGAGTTTGCCCAATCTATTGAGCAAAATTATGTTTTTACTGATATAGCAAAAAAATAGCAGCTCAGCTACGTGGGCTAACGTTTCAAGGTTCGTTATCTCGTCATGGCTTGTCCAAGCAAATTACAGACTTAGTGAGTCAGTACGATAAACATTTAGCATTAGTTACCAGAGTTGATAATAATGGTAAACACAGCAATAGTGCGCGAGAGCCTTGGTTCACTGAATTAAAACGTAAGAATTCTGGAGTACGCCAAGTAGAAGTACTTGCAGGAAATATTGGCTATTTAGAGATGTGGGGTTTTGATACTGTCTCTCATCAAGCCAATGAAGCGATTGCTGCGTCGATGACTTTATTGAAGAGGACCGACGCGCTTATTTTAGACTTTAGTCAAAATGGTGGTGGCGATGGTTTTATGGTTTCTCACCTTGCTAGTTATTTCTTAAAAGATCCGACGTTACTGCACACTTACTTATTTCGAAATGGCAGCCGTTATCCTTTTCGAAGCGGCCAACCTATGGGCGCTAGCCGATTTCGTGATATGCCTTTGTATATATTAATTGGTCCAGATACATTCTCTGCTGGAGAGGCATTTGCATACGCGATGAAGCATCTAGGGCGAGCGACTTTGATTGGTGAGCCATCAAAAGGTGGTGCAAACCCGATCAATCAATTTAAATTATCACATGATTTTATTGCATTTGTAGCAATCGGAACAAGTGTCAGCCCAATAACTGATGAAAACTGGGAAGGGAAAGGGGTAATGCCAGACATCAATAGTGAGGTTGGGTTTGCAAAGTCAAAAGCCTACCTCATGGCATTGCAGCAATTAGAAGGTCAAAGTTCTAATCCTTACTTAACTAAAGAGAGAGCAGACGCAAAGCGTAAATTGAACACTCAACTGGCAGTTTTAGATGCAACAGATAGTGTTAATTAGCTAAATTTGATATTTTTCAGATGGAGTATCGAGGTCAATAATCAAGTCACATTGGTTGGTTTTATGGTATTTTAAGTTGCCTTTAGGAAATACGTAAAAGCCAACCTGTTAAAGGTGTAATAAGCTTGAGCAATTAAGTAAACCACTGGAAAGCGGGACACTTTAAGAATCGGCTGTAAATTTCAATATAGCTTAAGGTATAAAATAGTTATCTTTATCCACAGTAAGCGAGAACTTTGTGGTGAATAATTGCTATGGCCCTAATTTCCAACTCCTGAAGTGAGTTTTCATTTCGAACCTCATTGCACAGCTTTCCAATTATGATACTTTGCTCAATGAGTAGACTTTTCAGAACTAGAAAGAGTAAATCTTTCGATTCCACAGGTATAAGTTTGTTTATATATTTTTGCATAAATATCAAAATTGGCAAAATCAAGCACGTTTACAATAACTGCTGGTTTAGTAAAGCCCAATCTATTTTTGGAGCTTAAAGCCTATAAATGTTCATCACATATAATTGATAAAGACTTAGCTTTTATTTATAAAAACACACAAGTGTGGTTAATTTAAATTCAGAAAAACTAAATAGTAGTCATGTTTCGAAAGCCGTTAAGCTAAAAATAAAGAATGCACAATCTATCTAACAAGGGGAAGGAATATGTTGAAAATAGGAGTTATATTAGGAGCTTTACTGGTATCTGCTAGTTGTGTAGCCAATGAGGAGAATACGATTATTTCTATTCATGCGGCTTTTATGAGCGACCAGAATAAATTCGACAAATCATCTATTCGTAAACGACGCAGTAGTTTCAAAATTGAAAATATAAACACTGGTGCAATAACCAATATTTTTCAAAATAAAAAAGCTAAATCTATTTACTTAGAACCAGGGGAATACTGTTTCTTATCCAAACAGGTTTTCTTCTCTGTAAACGCGACGATTGTAAATCCAGTGTGCTTTACTATTAGTGACAATCAAATTAATAATTTAGGTACAGTCGTTATTGCCACGAGGAGGACGAATAAAGGCCATAGAGCAGCGATTTTAGATATAAAGCAGAATTACAGTGACGTGGCAGCCGACGCAAAGTTTGTAAACTATGAGCCTGTATACTTTTATAACAAGAAGCAAGGTTAAAGTACTTATTAGTTTCTACAAAGCCCCATAGTTAGGGGCTTTCTAAGTACACGAAACTAACATGTTTTAAAATATTCAGCTAGACTTATATTTTTGATTAACTTTCTTTTTGCTCTTTTGCTTTAAGCTTTTTATCTTGATCAAAATGCCATTTCACAGCAAAGAATCCAGCTATACCCAACGCAATTACCTTAACACCCATAAAAATATATGGGAAAAAATCAGACCAATGTTGTTCCATCACACACTCCACACAATTACTTTTCATTTACCATAATGAAGAGCGATGCTACAAAATTGCCTTTTTGAATTTCAATTCTGATTTGCCTTGGCTGCTGTACGCTTACTGTCATACTTTATCGGGCTTGCCAATAGGCGTGGGCAATTTTTTATAAATGCTACTCGCTCGAGACGACAATATATTGATCTGAGATAAGATTGTCAAACTATAATTAGAAAGTGCAGAACTTTTAGAAATATTTGAAAGTTTATTGTGCAGTTAATTAAACTGAAGTATTGGTTTTTTGTGCTTTAGTTTGAGTTGGTTTTTATTTATTTTATTTTAAATCAATTTCTTAATTGTGTTTTGGTTATGCGGGCTGGTATGTTGAACCTCTTGTTTATGCACATTGATACAACACCTTAAAGCGCATATTTGAGAATTGAAAAGCAGAAAAATTGTGACCTTATGCAATAATTTAGAGGCTCATTACGAATTTAGCCCCCAAAGTTTTCTTTTCAGTTACCCTTGATATTTGATACTGTCTAGCCAGTATGATTAAGGCAATGGATTCAAAATAGGTTATAAAATGCAGTCACAAAGTAAAGCTAATCAACCCGTTATTGCACAATTGGGGCATCCAGTATTACGAAAAAAAGCTGAATTGGTTGATGATATTTTGTCAGATGAGTGTCAAAACCTAATTGAAGAAATGATGTTAGCTGTTGAAAAAGCAAACGGCGTAGGATTGGCTGCGCCACAAATATATCAGAGCTTACAACTTTTTATCATGTGTTCTAAACCAAGTGTTCGATATCCGAGTGCGCCTACTATGCAACCAACTGCGATCATTAACCCGGAGATCATTGAAGCCAGCGATGAGTTAGAAAAAGGGTGGGAAGGGTGTTTAAGTGTGCCCAGTATGCGCGGATTAGTACCTAGGCATAAACATATTTCGGTTCGGTATTATGATCAACATGCTAAGGTGCATACAAAAGTATTTGACGATTTTATCGCACGTATTTTTCAGCATGAATTGGATCACCTAAACGGTTTAACCTTTATTGACCGGTTAGAGTCACCGCGAGATTTGGTGAGCGAAAGTTATTGGTATGAGCACATTGCTAATAAACAGTGACTTTGATTAAAAGTAGAGCATTGCATCGTTTTTTTAGGCATATGATTGTTATAATCAATTGATATTGGCTTTATTTCGAATACTGCGAAAATGAAGCAATGCGCTTATCATATAATTTGTTCGTAAGTTTGATAATTTACCACCTAACCCATCGTTGTTGTGAGTCTATACCCGCAAATTAATGTACTGATATCGCCATCTTTCTTTGATTTCCAGTAATCATGAAGTATAAGAGTGGGGATGTTATTCATTTATTTTTTATTTGATTTACTAATCTCAACTTTACAACGTCATTGCATAAGCCATCTCACTTATCGAGTAGATCACAAAGCATCTCGGTTAGGTCTTGTTCTCTTAAGTTTTCGCCTCCAGCTTTTTATAAATAATCTAATTCAATACTGTACCGACGATGAATATAAACAGAAAGTCACATTCTTTTTAGTAAATGAACTACGGATTATGTAGCCGCCGGTAATAGATTGTAAGTAACTGTAATATAGACTATTTGTTTTTAATTTGCATGTGTAAGCTTTACTTAAATACAAAACGATGACAAATATATAAAAGGATAATTAGTATGAAGACCAAGATTAAAAACACAATTCAATTTTTGGTTGTAATAGCAGGAAGCTCAATGACGTCTGCATTCGCTCAAAGCTCAGAGCCTATGTCTTGCCACTGGCAATTTGAGCAGCAAAACGAAGTTGCGACATATGAGAGCTTACTTTGCAACAATCCAGTAGATCCAAGTTCTTCTGATTTACTGACAGCCAAAAAAGTTTTTATACCGAGCCAAGGTTTTTGTAGTATCAATTGGCTTGATGGTTATAGAACGGAGTTAAAAGGCAGTATTCAAGTCACAGGGGAGAAATCATCTTGCTATGGATCTGCTGTTTCTTTCAAACCTGCACGGAGGTCTCGAATAGTTAATGGCGTAACTGAAAACCTGCTTGATTGTAGTTGGAAGCCTAAGGGAAACAATACGCATCAATTAATGTGTAATACTAATCAAGGACAGGCACTTAACTTGCCAATTGCAACCAAATTACAACAGAAGAATTCTGGTAGTTGTTATATGATTTACAATGAGAATACGCTTAAAACCATTGATGGCGGCACAGTCGTTATTGATAGCGCACCTAAAACAGATGCCTGTGATATTGGCCCTGTTTATTTTAGAGCCTATCCGAAAAAGCGTGTTGTAAATGGGTTTGAGCAAACTCTGCTTCAATGTGAGTGGCGCAGTCAAAGTGAGCAATTGAGTATGAAGTATTGTACCGGCGCGCAAGAATGGAATGATGATGTGGCCGTTGCGTATAAAGTGGGCTCTTCTACACACTCTTTGGTAGACGCTTTGAATGGAGAATTAACGAATGGTCAACTGATAGAAGATAAGTCGCTTAATTCTGTTAATCCACCACTTTACTTTAGTGCATATTAAATAGCTCGTTTCGCCAAAGGTAATTAGACTACTACTTGTAATCTAGATAAATGACTTCAAGTCAGGTGGCTAAGGTAAGCTGATAGAGTTGATGTATTGGTATAAGTGCACAATTTGCGCACTTATACCAGGGGGGCAGTTAAGGTTACTGTGCACCGGAAGCCATAAGCTCCGCAGGTTTCTGCGAAGAGATGTTGGTAACGCGAAGCTTTTGTGCGTCAATGCCTACATAAGTATCTGTGTCATTGCCTGGTACACACAGCAATGTTGTTTGAGGGCCTGTATCATTTGTCGCTTGTGGGTACTCAACGCGTTTGATTGTGCTGGTGGTACGAGGCAAAATAGCAAGGCTCATACAGCCTGCTAACATCGGAAATCTTTTACCACTTTGCATATCCCAACGTTCCATCGTTGCAATATGATTACCTAAGTTGTTGCCATTTTGCGTTGTTTGAAGGCTGCCATATCCATACATCATGGCTTCATAAGATGTGCGGCCATAAATTTGAACGGCACCGTCGTATGGCTTATTGTCTATCATATAAAAGTGAACATTACTTGAAGGGATCAGGACATGTGCTGGTGAATATAAGTTTACATTCATCCAACCAGCAATCATTTGGCTCATTTTACCCGCAAACAAACCGTTCCACTTATATCTAACGAGATGGTTTCCGTTATTTACTCCTTCAAATACACAGCTGTTTTGGTTGTAGTTAATTCTGCACTTTTTAGTTGTACCGTATTCATAAGCCATCTCGATATCGTACGAATATGCCTTTTGTCCAGGAGCTACGGTTGGGTTGGCAGGTAAGCCAGCGTCATCTGTCGCAGCAAGTTGAAATGTTACAGTTTGTGCCTGTGCATTCAAGGCGAAGCCAAGTAATGCAGTAACCATTGATAATTTGTGTAATTTCATCATTTTTCCTTGTTAGTGTTACATTTTATGTGGATGTACCCCATTGATTGGAGTGCTATGAGGTTAAACTAGCTTTCATGCTCATCATGTATCTAGATTTATACTTTTATAGACGGCGTTTATAGAGTTAAATATACAAAAGTTACACTTGTTACTTTTCTGTGGTTTTTTCTCGTCTTTTTGTGATGAAACGAGGTGGGTATAATTACAAAAAATGATAATAATTGATTATTTTTTAAATCAACATTTATGGCATTATTAATTCGAGTATATTAAAGGAAAATACGATGAATAAATTAACCGCTGTATTATTGGCTAGTATCTCTTGTGGCGCGTCTGCGAGTACACAATGGGAGCTATTTTCGGACACGACTCTAAATGGCATGCTTGAATCTTCTAATGCCCATGTTCAAAACTTAAATATGACGATTTTGGCGAACAAGTTTAGCGCGATAGATGTTCAAGAGGTAGAGCCACTACTTATACAGGGTGAGTTTGAGCACCCAAACACGTTTGAGTTAGGTTCTGGTACTACTCAACGTGTCCAATTTACTATTTCTAAAGATGGAAGTCGTTTTTACTATATTGGTCAGGGGAGTTTGCAAGAAGGTTATCAAGGTACATGGTATGGTCCGAATAATGACTCTGGCGACTTTACGCTTGGGCCTAAAGTTAATATTGTCACGACTCCGGTAAGTTGTGCGCAAATTCTAAGTGAAAATCCAGAGGCGACATCAGGTGTTTATTCAATTGATCCAGACGGTGAAGGTGCACACGATAGCTTTGAGGCCTATTGTGACATGGACACAGATGAAGGGGGTTGGACATTAATAGGTACGTACGCAAGGACTGAGCCTGGTGGGAAAGAACGTATTAGTGAATATAACCCCTTACCAGCTGTTACTGCGACAGATCCGGCGACTGGGTTATATCAAGGGTCACTCAGTGCATTTAGAGATGTCAGAGAGCAAGTTGCTTGCGACTTTGCTGGTTGTAAAAGTACTGCTTACCAATCTTCATTAAAAGAAGCTGAGCTAGAGATGATCCGCTATACATGGGGATATATGGATCAACAGGAGAAGCAGACAGAAGAAGTACCGTTACCAAACTGTCGTTCACAATATGCAGCTGATAGCAACACTTTCACAAAGTGTTTAATAAATCAGGACCGTAACAACATGAATGTCGTCGGCTGGCAGCGTGATATCCACTCTAGCCATCATTCATGCTGGTTGGGACACGGACTACATACACCATGGGCTAAAGGAACCGCGCAGTGTAGTTTTAATGCTCAAGGAAATGGTAGCCGATGGGGTCTTTTATGGGTTAGATAATACAGCCCACATAATTAATTCGCAGTATTATAGTGATTTATAATACTGCGAGTTTTAATAAACGTTTATGCAATTATAGTATTTGGACTTTGATTGTTTTTTCGCTCTTTATGTAGAAAAAAGCCGAGCGAGAGGAGCGTTAAAATAGTACCTACCATGCCAGTAAAATATCCTAAATCTCGCAAAAAGACATTCCAATCAATAGTGTGGTTATGCGTGCTTTGATAAACCATTATACCGACCGTACCTAAATAACCAAACGAATCAGCCAAATAGGTTAAAAAACCGACATTAGCAGGGCGATTAAATGTGGCGATGAGTCGTTCAAATAACGACGTTGTGAATGGCACATAAGCTAGATAAAGACCTATGCCATTCAATATCATCCAACTGATAGGCCCGATTTGATGGTGTTCGTACGCCATTGAGCTTAGCAGCGTGATAACAAAACCAAAGCAAATCAAAAAGTGATTGATTATCATGGCCGTATGGTTATTTTTTACAAGCTTTAGTAGCGCTATTATGACTAACACAACCACTGCGATTGGTAATTCTGTTAGCGTGAATAGTGCAGGTTCGCCGCTAAGTCCTGTCGCTTGCCAGACATCGGCTGCAAAGCTGTCGCGTAAATCGCGCAAAATAGTCAATAGGATATAGCCTAAAATGAGCATAGTGATCCCAAAGCCGAGTAACTTGAGCAGCTCTTTACGACTAGCTTTATTCATTGGTACACGTTTACAGCGTTGTTCAATATCGTCTTGATTTGGTGGCGGCAGTTGGTCCAGCATCCATACTGACACACACAAAAAGGGTAAGAATATGGATGCAGTAACAAATGGCATCCATATTTCACTCACGTTAAAGTCAAGCAGTAAGATGCTGGCCACTGTTTTAACTAGGCCTGATGCAAGAATAAAGCTGGTACAAAGGCCTGCGGCGAGTATTTCTGTAACACGGCGTCCTTCTAAATAGCTGAACACAATGCCCCAAACCATACCCAAGGGCAGACCATTCAATAACATAAACACGGCGTTCCATGGAGAAGGGGTAACGGCAAACCCTAAAAGAGCGAACCATGCAAACAATACCAAAGCGAGGGTTGCTTTGGCACGGCCATGGCTTTGTAGTTCTGATATAACTTTAATTCCGATAAATTTAGAGAGCGCATAACCCAAAATTTGTGCGGTTAAATACACGGTCTTTAAGGATAGGCCTAACCAAGTAATGTCTTGATATAGACCAACTGCAACAGGCTTTCTAAAGCCATACATAAATGCATAGGTACTGCATGCAGCAATAATGGCGAATAAACAAAAAAGAAGAGTATTTGTACTAAGTTTGTTTTGTATCTGCTTGCCCAATCGGTAAAACATGTGACACTCATAGTGGAACGCGCATATTTGGTATGGACCAAATGGTGGCTGTCTTGAATTTTTTTACAGTTTAATTGGGCTATATTGCAGTTGTTTTACAATGTGTTTCAGTTTAAAAATGGAGCTTAGCTTTGTTTTCTATCATTAATGCATCATGGCGCCAATATTCGCGGTCAAACTCAAAGGCCGTTCCCTCTAAATCTCTCACTATACGAGTTACTTTAAGCCCCAAAGCGCCATCATATGTATTTAAATATTGTGCAATAGGATTGAATAAGCAGCATGATTCAACCGCAATATCATATAGAACATTGTGATGGTGATACGTATTTTTAAGTAATACGCTTATAGATAAAGACAGGTCATGTTTATCAATGTTGGGCAGGTGTTTGTTACTAAAGTTGAGCTCTTCGACGACAACGGCTCGACCGTCAACTGAACGGACGCGCAATATGCTTGTTAGGCTAGTTCTGCCATCTAACTCAAGTGCGTTGGCTATTTCTTTGCACGGCTTTTGCTTTTTTTGCTCAACTAACTTTGTACTTGGTTGAAAGCCTTGAGCAGTTGTGTACTGCAAGAAAGAGGTGTGTTGCATTGGGTCATATTTAAGTTTGCGAGGGCAAACATACCAGCCGCTGCGGTTTTTTCTGTAGATCATACCCATATGCTCAAGCTGGCCCAGCGCTTGCCTTAAAGTCGAGCGTGCCACGTCGTAGGTGGCACATAATTCACGCTCAGAAGGCAGGTTGCCTGTTAATTTTTGCTCAGCAATTTGTTGGCTGATGGCTTCCCGAACTTGGGCATAGGCATAACTCGTGTCTTTCATAGGTGGCTTATTCTGGCAATGTGTTGATGATATTTATTGTTATCACATTACAACAAACTTCACAAAATGAAAACTTACCTTAATCAATTTTGGTCCATACCAATTAAATTAAAACTTAAATATTTCTGTAAAGTCCCTGTAATGATACGTAACTAAGATTTGCCCCGTTCGTAATTTTGGTATGTACCAATCACTTTCGGGAATTATAATGAAAACTTTATACTCTACAGGCTCTACAAAAATATCTATGCTGGCAATGGCGGTCGCAGCAGCTTTATCGGCACCAGCTTTTGCAGAGGATGATCAAGCAAAAGCGGACCAGCAAATCGAAGAGATCATGGTTGTTGGTAAAAGTGTTTCTTACGCAAATAATGCAACGTCTGAAGAAATGTTTAAGCAACAGTCATCAATGACCAGCGCGATGGCGATGATTGACAACTTACCGGGTGTGCTTATCAACGAGGGTGATACATTTGGCTCTGACGATTGGTCAACTACAGTGTCGATTCGCGGCTTTCAACTGAGCTTAGATGAGCAGCAAGTTGGTATTACCATTGATGGCATCTCAAACGGTAATTCAAACTACGGTGGTGGCGCTAAAGCAAACCGTTATATTGATACAGAAAACTTAATGGCAGTTGAGGTATCTCAAGGTACAGCAGATATTGGCTCTCGTTCTAACGAAGCACTTGGCGGTACGTTAAACTTTACGACCATTGACCCAAGCACTGAGCAAGGCATTGTCGCAAGTCTGTCGTTAGCGAATTTTGATGCGCAGAAATACTACATGCGTATTGAAACGGGCGAAGTGATGGATGACACCTTTGGCTGGTTGAGCTATTCAAACTCAAGCAACAGCGATTGGATCACCGGTACAGCAGAAAATACCCGTGACCATTTTGCTGCTAAGTTTGTTAAAGGTATGGATAGTGATTTAGAGATCACTGCGTACTTATCATATGATGATGTACACGAAGACAACTATCAGCGTGTTTCATTAGAAAGCTTTAAGCAGAACCCTGAGTCAGATGGTCTAACCGGTGAGTGGACAGGTATTCCTTATATTGACCAAGTTTATCGTCGCGGTTGGTCAACACTGCGTGAAAACTTATTTGGTTACATCGAAGTGGATACGATGGTTGGCGAAGTGGAAGTGACTGCAAATGCCTACTTCCATAAAAACGAAGGCCGTGGTGACTGGGTACCGCCTTATATTGTTGATGTGAATCACGATGGCGCTAAAGGCCATTCTGAACTTGTGTCTGGCACGACTTATCAAGGTGGTAGCTCTCTAGGTAAGATTTATTTTGTTGATGCAGATGGTAAATCACTTCAGCCAATGAAAGGCTGTGAAAGCTCAATTACTTTCCCATACGGCGGTGCAGATGCTGAGTATGATCCAAATTGCTATGAGTCAACTGCACGCCCTGTTGGTTCCTACCGTAACAGCCACTATGAAAAAGATCGCTTTGGCATCAATGCCGACCTGACATGGGAAACCAAGATTGGCGATTACAACAACATCTTACGTGGCGGTATTTGGTATGAAGATTACGAGCGTTCTGAGTACCGTGATTGGCACAAAATCATCGATTCGAAAAGCAGCTTTGACTTTGACCACAATCCATATTGGATCCAGTACGATCGCACATATCCAGTAGAAACAACCATGTTATACCTTGAAGACTCAATTGAGATGGATACGGTGACATTGCGTGCAGGTGTGAAAAAGTACTTGGTCGATTTAGATAGCCACGATAAGTTCACAAGCACGAATAAATCAGTTAATTCAGATTCAGATACTCTGTTATCAGCGGGTGCTGTGTGGTACACGCCAGTTGAAGGTTTAGAAGTATTTGCAGGTTATGCAGAGAACTTTGCGGCAATTAAAGACCAAGTACTTGAAGCAGATGCGTCGGCACTGGGTAATATTGAGCCTGAAACTGCGGAAAACATGGACTTCGGTATTCGTTATGACAACAACGATTTTGATGCGAGTGTTACTTTATATAGTATTGACTTTCAAAACCGCCTAACGTTTGTTGCACCTGAGTCTGCGTCTGGTAATGATTACTTGGTTGGTACGAGTGGCCAGTACATCAATACGGGCGGTATTGAATCATCAGGTGTTGAAGCGTCATTGACTTACTATCCAACTCAATCACTGTCTGTGTATATGTCATATACAAGCAATGACTCAGAGTACACAGATGGTACTGTTGATATCAAAGCGGGCAATACGGTATTTGGCTCAGTTGAAGACATGGCTGTGCTGTCGCTTGATTGGCAATCAGAAATTTACTCAGCGGGTCTTTCGACTAAGTGGATTGGCGAGCGTTGGATGGACTCAGACAATACTCAGCGTATTGACGCTTATGCAGTTAGTGATTTGTATGTTGCTGTCGATTTAGAAGAAGTTGGTGCACTAAAAGGTGCCTCAATTCGCCTAACAGTGAACAACCTATTTGATAAGAGTTATATCGGTAGTGTTGCAGGTGGTTGGGGTAGCTGGATCGGCGCCCCGAGAACTGCAGCAATCAACTTCCAAACACGTTTTTAATCTTATTGTTGGCGAGCGATGAATAGCGTTCGCCATCAACTTTTGCCAAGTATTGCGGTAAAAAAGGATATTGATAGTGGTTTGTAGAGGATTTGATTATGCATTGCGCGCAAGCATGGAACAGTAAGCATAATACACTCTAAAGCACTATGCCGTAAGAGCTGAGAGATCCCTTTCCCCTGATCACTTAGCTCTTTTTTCTGGCAAAAAGTAAATGCAAGAAATCTACTAAACAATTTTTACTATCTGCCTTTTATATGACCTGTGTTTAATAAATACAAACTCGATTCTAATGAGCGTTTGCTTAGTCAATATATGTCTGTTTTACAGGTAGGTGGTCCAAAAAGAGAACATCAAATCATGAATGTTAAACGCCCCATACTAGCTACTTTATTTGTGCTAGGTTGTGCAGCAGCCAATGCGCAAGCGACAGGCTCTATTGATAAAATCCTATTTGGCTCATGTAGTCACCAAGACAAGGATATTCCAATTTTTGATGCAATTAACAAAGAGCAGTCAGATCTTTTTGTGTTCCTTGGCGACAATGTCTATGGCGACACTGAGAATATGATGGAGTTAGCGGCTAAGTATCAAAAATTGGGCAGCAAAGAAGGCTTTAAAACGCTGCGCTCAACGACATCTACCATCGCTATTTGGGATGACCATGATTATGGTGAAAATGACGCGGGGAAAGAGTACCCATTCAAAGAGCAATCTCGTCAAATCATGCTTGATTTTTGGCAAGAGCCGAAAAATAGTCCGAGACGCACACGTCCGTCGGGTATTTATACTTCTTACATGTATGGGGAGCAGCATCAAAATGTGCAAGTGATTTTGCCTGACTTACGTTGGAACCGCCCTGAACTCAACTCAGTTGGCGCATTGAGCTATTGGGTTGGCAGCTTCTTCAATAATAAAGGCCCGTATCGACCAGTTGAAAATGAGAGCTCTATGCTAGGAGAAGCGCAGTGGCAATGGCTTGAGAAAGAGCTTTTAAAACCAGCAAAAGTGAAAATAATAGCGTCTAGCTTACAGCTTATTCCAGATTTCACTGGGTGGGAAAGTTGGGCTAACTTTCCAGCTGACAGGCAAAGGCTATTGGACTTTATCGAAAAGCACAAGATTGGCGGTGTGATAATGATCAGTGGCGACACGCATTGGGGTGAGTTATCTAGGTATGATACTCAACATGGTTATCCACTTTGGGAGATAACAAGTTCAGGGTTAACGCAAAAATGGAAAGACGTGAGTCCGAACCGCCATCGTATCGGTGATTACACTGCGCAAGTTAATTATGGCTTTGTTGAAATTGATTGGGAGCAAGCCGATCCGAAAATTCAATTTGGCCTCAAAGATATCCATGGAGATATCACGCACCAGCAAAGTATGACGCTTTCTTCACTGCAATTTAAATAGTCGTGGAGGGCAATTAATATGCTGTCAAAATTTAAAAAACACTCGCTAATTTTCGCTGTTTTACTTTTAAGCCTATCGGGATGCAAAATGCTTGAAAGCAATGTTGGTGATAAAACGGCTAAACCACCACAGATTAAAAATATAATCTTGTTGATTGGGGATGGCATGGGTCCCCAGCAAGTTGGTTTATTGGAGGAGTATGCGACGCGTGCACCGCAATCAATTTATCGAGGTGACAATAGCGCGATATCTAAACTGGCCAATTTAGGCGTGACAGGGCTATCTCTACATGGGCCAGCTGATAAGCTGGTAGTGGACTCCGCTTGCTCAGCAACGCAATTAGCGACAGGGGTTGCTTCTGGCAATGAGATGATAGGGTTAAGCCGTGCTGGGCATAAAGTGCCCACCATTTTGCAAAAAGCCAAAGCGTTGGGTAAGTCGACGGGATTAGTATCTGATACTCGTTTAACGCATGCGACACCAGCTGCTTTTGCAACGCATCAAATCCATCGTTCGATGGAAAACGCCATTGCGGAGCAAATGGTGTTAAGTAACGCTGTTGACGTTATGTTATCCGGTGGATTGCGCCACTTTATACCTAAAGCCTATGTGGTATCGGGCGAACAAGCGGGTTTTGAAAAAAAACTTGCTGAGAGCGGCTTATCATTTAAGTCAAAACGCCGTGATAGCAAAAACCTATTGAGGCAAGCTGAAAATCAAGGTTATGAATTGGTATTTAATAAGGGTCAACTGCAAGATACTCAAAAAGCGCGTATTTTAGGCTTGTTTGCAAATAGCGCTATGGTCGATGGCATTGAAGCCTCAAATCTACGTTATCTGGGTCAGCCAAGTTTACGGGACATGACGCAAGTTGCTCTCAGTAAATTATCACAAAACCCAGAAGGCTTCTTTTTGATGGTCGAAGGCGGGCAAATCGATTGGGCTGGTCACAATAATGACGCAGGCACTTTATTGCATGAAATGATCAAGTTCGATAGCGCAGTAGATGCTGTTTTACAATGGGCTAAGGGTCGAGATGACACCTTAGTTGTTGTGACAGCCGATCATGAAACAGGCGGCTTTGGTTTTAGCTATAGCGGTGCGGATTTGCCTCAAGCAGAGCAGCTCAACAATTTTAATAATGATACATATAAGCCTAATTATAATTTTGGTGAGCTTGAGATTTTAGACAAACTTTTTTTGCAAAAACGAAGTTATAGTGCGATGTGGAAAGCTGCTAAGCATGATCATAATAACCCCAGTGCCGCGAAACTAGTACAAACAGTCAACTTAAACAGTGAATTTAAAATAAATGATGCAGATGCTAATGCTATTTTGACAGAGCAGAAAAATGCCTTTTTTCAACGTGGACACAAAAGTTTAGGTCTCAAGACTAGCAGTAAGATCCATGATTTTTCTCCTTTTTATGTTTACCTAAATGAACGACCGCTCAATCTAATTGGTAGGGCGCTATCAACAAAACAAAATATTGTTTGGTCAACAGGTACGCATACACATACCCCCGTAGGGGTTTTTGCTTTAGGTCCACAGCATGTGATTAAACAGTTCAGTGGATTGTATACTCATGTAGAGCTTGGCAAGAAAATGCAGCGCATTTTAATAGATAAGGTAGATGTGAATTAAATTAAATCAGAATAAAAATAGTTGAGTTTACTAATTTGCAACATTTAACTTTACATTTGGACGTGTTAAGTATAAAAAATAATGGCTATTCAAAAAAAGGAGAATAATTAATGAAGTTAGCATCTATGTTCGCTAGCGTAATAATTGCGCTTAGTACTGCCACCTCAATGACTGTTTCAGCGAAATCAGTTGGAGATTTTGCGTATTACCATATTGGTTGTTATGGATCTGGAACAAACACAATGTTGTGGTACGAAATCGCGGAGTCTAGTTCACAGATCAGAAGTATAATCCAGCGTTGCACCTCGCAAGGTGGGGATTTTAGGATCCAAAAAATTTATACTAATTAGCAAGGCTTATTTCTAATTAAAAGCCCCTTTTTGGGGCTTTCTGCAATGTAATAAACATATAAAACGTAAACACTATTGTGTTATAAAGTGGAAAAGTTTAAACACTTATAAATTAATAAGGAAGTAAATTGAGTATTCATGAGCAAAGTGAATGGTGGTCAATGACGTTTGAAGGTGAAGATCACTCTTCAGATGAGTTCATATCCAAAAGTTTTGAAAGCTGTACTTTTATCGGCTGTAACTTTTCAGAAGCCAGCTTTCGCAGCTGTAAATTTGTAGATTGCGAGTTTATAAAGTGCAATTTAAGCTTGACTAAAATTCACTACAGCGAATTTTCGGACGTCATCTTTCGCGATTCTAAAGTTATTGGCATTGATTGGACCAAAGCCGCTTGGCCAAGGTTAATGCTTAGTGCGCCTATTAAGTTTTACGATTGCATGTTAAACGACAGCTCTTTTTATGGCTTACAGTTACAAGGTTTTGCACTAGAGCGATGTATCGTGCGTGGTGTCGATTTTAGAGATGGTGACTTTGCCAGAGCTAGCTTTAGAGATAGTGAGCTATCTGGGTCTATGTTTTCGAGCACTAACCTGTCGGCTGTTGATTTTTCAAATGCGACGGGATTTGATATTGATATCTTTAGTAACACGATAAATAAAGCGAAGTTTGATCGCTTTGAAGCGACGAGACTACTGAATTGTTTGGAAGTAGAGTTAGTATAATTGACGTTCGAAGTTTAAAGCACTTAATTTATTCGAAACACTCAGATCCTATCTCTATTAGAAAGTGCGCAGTATGAATGAAAATTATGTACCTACATTTAACAGCTTAAGTAAACGACAGGAGAGCAGATTTTTTGAGTGAATAACAAACAGTCGAGCTAAGGCTATTTAGGTTTTAATATGCAAGGCAGTCCTGATTACTTATAATAACTTTCCTTTAATCGCGACTACGTTTTTTATAAAACTCATGAAAGTAAAACTATTTTTGATTGTTATGATTGCATTTTTATCTCTGAGTGGTTGTGGCATGACCGAAGATTTAATGAAAGCGCGATACACACTTAATAAGGCCCGTCACTCAGTACAAGTGCCCGGTGACCATCCTGTCCTTAATGAACACCGCCTTAAAAACTCTACAGAAATTTGCTTAAGAGAAAATGATAAGCAATGTTTAGCACTTGCGTATGAACTTTATGGTCATTTATATCGCTCCAATATAATCAGGGCTGAACAGACGCACTACGAAGAAAAAGGATTCGTAGAGCCGAATGTTACGTTTGAAAATAGGTTTGAGCATTCTGCTAAACATTTTGAAAAAGCCATTAGCTATTGGGATCATGATAAAGATCACAAAGAAATATCTTTTCTTTATCTGCAGTTATCTTTGAGTCATCACTTAATTGACGATACAAAAAAAGAGTGTTTAGCGTTAGAGAAAAGCTTACAGTATCATTTTCAAGCGTACCCAGAAGGTGATATGCCTGAGGATGAAATTCCAATAAATTTTGAACGCTTTAGTGACTATATTCTGCATCTACAGAGTCGAGCAGGCTGTGCAAGCAAACTAGAATAACATATCCTTATAGTGCTTAATCACTCGATTAAGCATAGCTTGAAGGGCGGCTTTTCAATTTTTTACTATCCGATAGTCATGTCGATGATTAAGATCAGTTTCAGTGAATTTATGAATATAAAAAATACTATGTTGGCGGTTGGTGCTACCTTTGTTTTAACTGGGTGTGAAGTGACATATAAGCAAGAAGATGCAGATAGGGATTTCAATAAAGCTGTTAGGTTTTTAAAGCAAAATAAAGCGCCTAAAGGGGTAGATAATCTGCTGAGTAATGTGTTGGAGTTTTGCAATGAAACTAAAAAACCAAAATGTTTGGTGTACACTCATTTGTATTATGGTGACTTTTACCTTTCTTCTATGCTGACCAACCATAAAGGTACGTTTAACGTTTTGGTTTTGCAGAAGCAGGTGTAACATATGATAACAGACAGCAGCAAGGTATTAAGCACTACTTAAAGGCGATCAGCTTTGTCGACCCTGGTAATAATCAAGCATTTATAGCGAGTTTATATGAGAGACTTTCATTAGGTTATCGCACTACTGGCGAGCAGGATAAAGAGTGTGAGGCACTGCAAAATGCGTTGTCATTTCAAGCTAAAGCTTATCCAGATGGGGGTGAGCCTATAGAGCATTTCCCTGTAAATGTTAAATATTTCAGTGAGTATATCGCATTTAAAAAAAAGCGTGCTGGCTGTACTCAATTCGAAATACAGTAGTGTAATCTGTGCTATAAATTGAATTCTCACCAATTTAACATAATTTGTAAGCTGGTTCGTTTTTGCTGTATTGTGACAAGGGGATTTAGAGGGGGTAAGGGTTTAAAGTTGCTCTTTGTGTTTTAAGCAGATTGAGAAAGGCGCTTAGCTTATGTACTTGTTTATCTAGCATGTGTTCTGGCCAATTACACTTTTTCCAGCGATAAGAAAAAGGCCAACACAAGTTGGCCTTTCAATTACTAAATAATCACGCTATTAGAACGAGTAGCGGATACCAATTTTAGCTTGCCATGCAGATGCACCTTTAGTGATCTGAGAGTAGTTGCGAACGTCTGAACCTTGGAAACGTGGGTCGATAACCAATTTACCGTCCTCTAAACCACCAAAATCATATAGTTTTTGGTCGCTGTAACCAAGTCTCTTCTCAACACCCCAATCGCTGTTAAGTAGATTAGCGAAGTTTTCAATCATGAAGTAAACTTCACCTTTGTGTTCTTTGTAGATACCAGGAATTTCTTGAGTGAAGCTTACATCCATCGTTGTAACCCAAGGCTGAGTACCTGTGTTGCGGTCAAGTAACTGGCCGCGTTCAGAAATTCCTGCTCTGTTTAGAAGCGCTTCCAATTCATTCCACGATAACTTTGATTTTTCCCAATCAACTTTATTATCGTCAGCACCTGTCGGAATGTATGCAAGGTAAGCTGATGTTCTGTCTAGACCACGTGTATCGCCAAAGTCGCCATCGTTGTATGAGCCCATAGTATAGCTAAATGGACGACCAGAACGGCGCTCGAAGAACATGTTGAATTTAGATGCATAACCTTCGAAGAACTCAGTCTGATAACGTAAGTTAAGCTTAAAGCTGTGCTCAACTTCGTAGTGACCACGACCAACTAAGTCTACATTACGGCTGTGTGTAGTTGCATGTTTGTAGTTACCTTCAGCTTGTGAAGCGCTACCAGGTGCAATGTCTTCAACGTCTTGATGAGTGTAACTTGCTGATACATATAGACCATTATCAAATTCTTTAGCAATTGCTGTTGAGAAGATGATTGAACGTGCATCAAGATCTGAGTTCGTCATCATGATGTCGTGATTGTCTTTACGTGCTGGGTCATCTGCATAAATGCTTTCATAGATGACACGGCCAGTGTCTGAACGAACAACTTCACCGTTTTCCATCATTGGACGAATAGCCGTATTGCGCCAAACTGCTTCGTCTTGCTTGTTTTGGTATGCTAGCTCAGCAGACCATTTGAAGCCATCACCTAATAGTGCTGAATCGAATTCATATTCGAAACCAATCTGAGCACGGATGCTTGAAGGTAGTTTAAAGTTTGGATCTGTATAAGCTGTGTTACCCGCGCCTTGAGTAAGCGTTGATTGAATAGCCTCTGGTAGTCGCGTGATATCAACTTGCTCTACATTAGCAAAATAAGCGTTGATATCATCTTGATTCGCAACAACCTGAGTGATGCCGTCTTTTTGGAATGGGTTGTTAAACCAAACGTTAGGGATACCACCTTGGAAGCGACCAACACCACCGTTAATGGTTAGTGCGTCCGTTGCGTAGAACTTAAAGCCAATACGCGGAAGGATGATGTCTGCGCCATCTAGGTTTTCTTGGTTAGTATAACCGTACGTTTGTAGGAAGTTCTCGTTCAGGTTCGGCTCATCACCTGATGATAGACGCTCATAACGCACACCAGCAGTAATTTCTAAATCATCAGTCAGGTAGAACTTATCTTCCACATAAAGTGCAAGTTGCTCACGTGTTGCATCATACGCTAAGTCATTCACATTGTTTGAGTGCGCATTCATGTATGAGAATTGGTAATCATCCCATCTATTTTGATACAGCTTTTTACTTTCAAAATCATCAAGGCTGCCAAACTTCCAAGTACCTTTTGAGTTTTGACCAAATAGGTTGTAAAGACGCTTGCTTTCAAGTTGAGCACCAAAGTTGATCTCGTGATCGCCCATTAAGTAAGTTGCATCGAATGTGAAAGCGTACGTTTCAGTCTCAGATACGTTGATGTGACGAATATCATCACGACCAAACTGGATAGACTCACCACGGTCGCTATTATTTAGATAAACTTCAATTTGACCTAGATCAGAATTTGTAAGGCTGTTGTTTGAAACATCTTTATAAGCAAACCCAATTTCAGTTGAGAAGTCATCAGACCAATCTGAATAAAGTTTTGTCGCAAAGTTGTTGAATTTAGTGACGTACTGGTAACGGCTAGATGCCATCGTAATGGTGTTACCACCTGTTGCGTAGCCTTTGTCGCTCTCTTCATCCTGCCACTGGTAAGTAAAGTCTGCGCGGTGAAGGTCACTGATATTCCAGCTCAGCTTTACTAGTAGGCTGTCACTTGTATTTTCTGGATCACCACCAAGCTCGTCTTGTAAACCGTACGTATTGCTTAAGATGCTATTGAATCGGTTGTAATCCTGCTCAGAAATATCAAATTCGTGTGATGTGCCAGAGCCATCAAAGCCATAGTCCATTTCTCTCTCTTGTTTCCAAGAGTTGTAGTTTACAAAGAAAAAGAGCTCATCTTTGATGATAGCGCCGCCTGTGCTAAAACCCATTCTCGCTTCAGTTTCGATTGGGTCTGTGCTTGAAACTTCAAACGTTTTGTGTCCATCTTCGTCTAAAATATTAGAACCAGCGTAGTGGACTACTTCGCCTTTGTCGTCGACAACATTCTCTTTATATTTGGCTTCTGAGATGTTATCCACTTTACCAGCTAGGCTAGGTGTACTTGTCTCGTAAAAACCAGAGAAAGTAAACTCGTTAGAACCTGACTTAGTTACGGCATTGATAGTACCGCCGCCAAAGTTACCTTTTTTCGCAGAGAATGGAGAGCTATCAACAGATATTTGCTCAATTGCATCTAGTGCAACTGGTGGTTGAGCTGTTGGGTAACCACCAAAGTTTAAACCAAAGTCATCGTTTTGGCCGATACCGTCTACAGTTAAACCGTTTGTTCTTGGGTTATTACCAGCAATGGTTAATTCACCGTTACCATTAATGCTTGCAAGTGGGTTAAGACGTGCAACGTCTTTGATATCGTTGTTAAAGCTAGGTACGTTATTAATGGTATCTTCACCAAATACACTGCTTGAACCGCCGGCTTGTTGTACTAGTTTATAACCGCTTACTTGAATCTTTTCGATTGATTGTAGTGGCTCTAGCTGCTTTGTAATACGGTGTGTGTCACCTAGCTGAAGTGAAATATTGTTTAGCTCTGCATCAGAATATTTGTCAGAGTCAATTACGACGCGGTAAGGACCACCAACGCGAAGACCTTTTGCGATGAATGCACCAGAGTCATTAGTCGTAAATGTATTTATTGTGCCTGTCGGCTCGTGAATAACCGTAACTTTAACGTTAGCGGCAGCATCGCCAGCAGGTGTAGTGATTTTACCACGCATGGCTGATGAAGTGTCAGATGCAAATGCACTTGCTGACACACCAATAGCAAGTGCTAAGGCGCCGGCCACTTTTGATAAGCGAACGTTTTTCATTGTGTTGTTTCCCGTGTGTTTAGGTTGTTTCAATCTTAAATTAAACTTTCTAACTATCTGACTTTAAATATAAAGTTCAATAATTAGTTAAAATCTGCTTCATCCACACTATTTTATTCAGACCAAAATCAAGCAAGCTTCCAAAAGGAGGCTTACTCGGTGATAAAGTTGGTATGAGAATTAATAGATAGGAGTTACTGCTTATTATTTATAATTAGTACCAAAGAGTGTTTGACCACGAAGATTACAAATAAGAATGCATAACTGAGCAATGATCAAAAATGCAAAGGGCACTTTGAAAAAAGTCGCTATTTTAGTTTGTAACAACAAAATGTTTCGAGTTAACACGTTCTACTCTTTCTAGTCATCTATAAAGGTCTTGCCGTTGTTATTGAATCAATAAATTTTGATTTACCGGACATTCATCCTGTGTATTCAATTCAATGTACTTTAAAGTCCGCCTCCCTTCATTTAAGTCAACTCGTAAAACGGCAGTTGTAGTTAACTTAAACACGAGAGAAAAACCCTTCACCCTTTGGTTTTGTGCAATTATGGGCGCGCATTATACATCAAGCTTGATTAGGTTATCAAAGATCTTATTTTAAAAAAGAATAAAAAATACTCATTTTTTGCTTATATTTTTTATTTGTTAAGTTGAGGTTTTATGATCTACTGTTTGAATGTACAGTTGTTTGCTTGAAGTGTGTGCAGGTCACTAAAGTGTTAATGATTTATTCTTATATGACTGTATATTATGATAATTAAATTTATAAACCCTCTCCGGTTGCAACGGAGGATCTTGGTTGTGGGTTCAAAGTATCAGCTGATTCATAAAATTTTAACGATTGAATAATTTATTGCTTTTAGGTTCTGTTTGTGGACTTTTTGAAAGAAAATTTTGTTTTTGTTATATCTATATTGTTGTATTTTTATCATTTGTATGGCGCTGTAAGTTCAAGGTTAATTAGGGTTGTTTAATTAACCTCGAACTTAAGTTTTGGATATTTTCCAGTTATTTATTTGTAAGCATAATTAAGTGTTACGCCACTGTAATTAGTATACCCAAATAGACTAATATGCCATGTGCCAGAGTTCGGGTTGGTAAATGTGCACTGTTCTTCGTTTCCGTCTTTCCATGGGCGACAGGTATAGTTGTTTGAATCAGGCTGTGCGTTGTAACGAACATATAGATCTGCATCACCGGTTCCACCTGTGATATTCAAGCTCATTTCTTTCACCCCTTGCGGTATATCCCAAGTGTAGTGCGTCCATCCGTTTTGCGTACCTTGTAAATTAGGCAAAGAACCATTGACCGGCTTTACACCGCCTGGATTACCTGGATCACCGCCACCTTGACAACCGTTTGCAGATAAGTAGTCAGATGCGCTTCTTGCTTGCGCAATTCCATGACCATAGTAGATATCATATCCTGCTGCACCTTTGTCTTTAGCAGTTGCATTTAATGCAGCACGAATTTCTTGGTTTGTACATTGTGTGTGATGGCTCCAAACGAGTGCTGCAACACCAGCCACGTGAGGCGAGGCCATAGAGGTACCGCTTAAACTTCTGTATGTGTTGGTTGGGTATGTGGAGTTAATGTTTGAACCTGGGCCAGATATTTCAATTTGATCATTGTACTGGGAAAACGATGAGCGAGATTCATTTGAAGTCACCGAAGCAACAGAAATGACTGAATCATAAGAAGCTGGGTATGATTTCGTGCCGTTGCCATCGTTACCGGCGGCTGCAACCAACATCATGCCGCCGTTAACAAAGTTCTGCATTGCAGTGTTTTCAGTATTTGAGTAGTTTCCACCACCCAAACTCATATTAACCACATCTGAGCCCGCATCTTTACATTGCTGTATTGCGTTAATGAGGTTTGATGCGTAAGTCCACTGACCGTTATCATCGAAGATCTTTACAATATGCAGGTCTACACCAGGATAAACACCGACAACACCTTGATTGTTGTTTTCAGCAGCAATTGTGCCAGCTACGTGTGTACCGTGGCCGTTTCCATCATTGTTCCATCTACCAACTGCATTGTTGTTAGCAACACCAGTCACATTGCCATAAGGTAAGTCTGGGTGGCCCAAATTGTAACCAGTGTCTATAACACACACTTTTCGTGCTGAAGTGTTAGTTTGTGACAGTTGGTTTCCCTGTACCATGTTTATGCCATAAGGAGTGCTTTGCGCATAGGGCGCAATAGAGTCCTGAGAGGTTGGTTTTGACAAGTAACGCTTAGGATCAATTTCGATTGACTCAACAGATGACATCTTACGTAATGTTCTAAGGCTAAATTCGTCTAGTTCAGCTATCATGGCTTGCTCATCATTCAGTGCAAATAATGGCTCAGCACCCGCTGTGAATAAGTAATTTAGTGCTATAAAATCGTTGAATGCTCTTTTTTCACCTAGTTTTTCTTTCTTAAATTTTACAATGTATCGGTTAGACTCAACCGTTTTTGCTTTTAACTTATGGTCTGAGCTGTGACCTTCGAAAACAGGCTCATTTGCTAATGTGGGCAAACTTACAGCAGCTGCCATTAGGGTTGTGATTGCAGATAGTTTAAATCGCTGGATACTCATGTTTGTTCCTTGTTGTTTAGGTTTAATGATGCTTGTGAGAAAACATTTCTTATTCAGCCATATGCATTAGAATCTTAATATTCATAAGCATTTGGGTGTGCCTGTCATAAGGTGTAAACATCACGGCAACATGTTGTGTTCTTTTAAATAACATAATACTTGGAACGGTCTAATGGCAATGTCGTTTGCGAATTTAAATTAAAAATACCTATTTTTCAGTTTGTTTTTTGAGCAGAAATTATTGTTATATATGAATATATATAACAACTTGAAAAATACTAATAATGAGGTTTCAGCTTGAATAATGGGTACATGAATTGTGGTTGTTAGGGAAAATTTCGATGAAGAGAAGCTGTATCCGTCGTTTTATCTCTATCAATCCGATGCAAAGTTTGGAAGGTGCAGCTAGTATTTTTACAGCCTTTTGAGAAAGGTGTGTTTACTCAACTTGCGTAGCAGAGCACTAAAGTTTTCTCCCAAGAGTTAAGTTAACATTTGTTTGGGGTGTTTTATCCCAAATTGTATGAATAATATGATGCTAAGTGGTATTTTTGCATCTTTAATACTAATAAGATATAGGTATCACAAACCGATGAAAACTCGATTATTTTTAATGTTTGTGTTGTTGGTTGGGTTGGCGCTTAATGTACATGCGACTTCTTCACAAGCAAATACAGCTTTGAGTATAGAGCGCTTATGGCAGCTAGAACGATTAGGTTCACCTGTTGTTTCGTCAGATGGAAATTTTATCGTAGCACCAGTGACTAAATTCGATGTTGCAAAAGATAAAGGTGAAACGCAATTGTGGTTGTTCGATGCGAAAGGAAAACCCGCGCGAGCATTAACATCTGCTAAGTTAAGGGCGAGTCAGCCTGTATTTTCTCCTGATTCCAATCAACTTGCGTTTATTAGTAAGCGTGCAGGGGATAAGGCTGGTCAAATCTATATTTTGCCTCTAACTGAGCCCGGTGAAGCAAAAAGATTAACGAATGTCCCAACTGGTGTAAAAGGTATTAAATGGGTAGGTAAGCACCTTTACTTTATTAGTTCGGTTTGGCCGCAAAAAACCTGGACTGAAATGGAAGGGCTTCTGAAAGAACAAAAGGATACCAAAGTATCTGCTCGACAATGGAACGCTTTGCCATATTCTTCTTTTGATCATTTCATTAATGAAGATAGACAAGCGCACGTTTTTCGTATTCCTGAAAATGGCGGTCAGGTTGAGCCTATTACTGAGCCAATGGGAAGACAGTTGGTTCGCTCGAGTCAATCAGCACTAAGTTATGACATTGACTCAACGGAGACACACATTGCGTTTAATTCTAATGGTTGGGAAAACCAAGTAGACACTAAGACAGATATTTTTGTTGGCAAAATTGGTGCTAAGAAAGCTGTAAATATCTCACCTGATAACAATGCTCCCGACTTCTCTCCAAAGTTTAATCAAAGTGGCAAAACCTTAGCCTATTTAAGCCGCAGCATTCTCGGCTTTTACGCTGATACTGCTGTCATAAAACTATATGACTTAAAAGATAAAGAAACCAAAGTACTCAATATAGACAAAGACCGTTCAGTCACAAATATTACATGGGCAGATAATGGCCGTGATTTTTATAGTTCGATAGATGATGCCGGAACAAGGCGTATTTACCATATTAATGGGAAAAGCGGGAAAACACGTGCAATTACAAAAGATACTAACTTTGGTGCGCCCATATTACTTGGTTCGCGCAAACTGGTAACAACGAATGAGAGCTTTTTATATCCAAAGCGTTTGGTCGTAGTCAATACGCGTAATGGAAAATTAAGTCGCATAGATAGCTTGAACGAATCTGTTATGTCTGAAGTTGAGTTAGGCACTTATGAGTCTGTAACCTACAAAGGCGCTGGTGGGCAGGACATACAGATGTGGGTTCATTATCCGCCAGGGTTTGATAAATCCAAAAAATATCCATTGATGATGCTGATCCATGGTGGACCACACAATGCAATTACTGATGGATTCCATTATCGTTGGAATGCACAGACTTTTGCTTCTTGGGGTTATGTAACTGCATGGCCTAACTTCCATGGTTCAAGTGGCTTTGGACAAGATTTTGCAGATGCAATCAACCCAGATTGGCGTACTAAGCCGCTTAAAGATGTGCAACTAGCAACAAAATGGTTTGAGCAAAAAACATGGATTGATGCGGAACGTATGGTTGCTGCAGGCGCAAGCTATGGTGGCTTTTTGAGCTCTACTTTACTCGGCGATAACCATTCGTTCAAAGCGTTTTTAATCCACGCTGCTGTGTATAATATGTATTCTCAAATGTCAGCTGATTTTGCGGTGCATTCGCCTCGTTTTGGTAGCTATTGGGAACAACCTGAAATTTATAAAACGATTTCACCTCATTTTTATGCTGAGAACTTTGATACACCGACTTTAATAGTCCATGGTCAGTTAGACTATCGTGTTCCTGTAGGTCAGGGGTTTGAGTTATTCCGCACTTTACAGACCAAAGGGGTAGAATCACGCATGATTTATTTCCCAGATGAAAACCATTGGATTATGAAGCCAAATAACTCAATTTATTGGTACAATGAAGTTGAGAAATGGATGACAAAATTTGCTGAACCGGGTGGCAAATAAACTAGACTTTGGGGTATCACTAGCAGTTATACCCCATTTTTTGCTGACCAGTTTTACACAAGGTCTCAGGTGGCAATCTGAATAGCAAACAAATCTATGTTGAAACAAACTAGATAAACAAACCTTGAAATGAATTATGAGTAGCCTGAGCAATTGATATATTGGCCATGGCTAACTGTTTTATCTGCTGCGTTATCCATCTTACTTTAATTATACCTATTCTTTTCTATTGATACTGTTATCAAAATACTTAACGCAACGCACTATCTGAATAAAAGCACACATTTCCATCACGCTAAAGTATTTTTGGCGAGTCTTCGGTCGAAGGTTTTATTTTGACGACTTCGAGTGAAAGAAACTAAACATAAGTTAATAGAAAGAGCCGAATATTAGCTTGATAACTGTTGACTTTGGTTTGTGCTATCCGCTAATTTGGATGACTAATATGAAGAAGAGTGACGTTGGCGCTTAGGGGGCAAAAATAGGGCGCTCATAATTAATTGTTGGTTATATATGCGCCTAAAGGAACTTTAGGCGCCATCAAATTTTAGCCTGGTTTTATTTTAATTAGTGACCAGTTTCGTATGATGCTCTAGCAGTGTTTGTTTGCTCCCAAGTACCGTCTTTGTATAAGATCAATGCAGAAGCTGTTGTAGAAGCATAAGCTCTTACTGTCACGCCACAGCTTGTGCTAGACGTGCCACATCTAGCCGCGCCACTCCAACGTACTTCTTGGATAGGTTTTGTTACGTTTTTAAGATAAAAACGACCTGAAGTTGAGCTGCCGAAAGAAAAATCAAAGCCAAAACAGCTCTTTGTTCCATTGCCCCAAGCGTTACCATTACCTTTTGGATACACATCACACACAAGGTCTGCCGAGAATGCAGAACCAGCAAAAAAGGTACCTGCTACAAGTGTGAGAGCTTTTAAAGTAGTTTTCATTTTTAAATTCCTGTTTATTTATGTGTTTATTGAACGCGATTTCGCATTAACAAGATAGTAAAATACTCAAGCTTTAGTCAATAGTGTTTTTAACTAATTAAACGATAACTGTTAATATTTGGATTGGGATTTTCTGCTTCAAGTTTCTGAAAAATATAATTAAATATTTGATTTGGTTTTTTTAAATATTTAATGCCTATGTTTTCGTTAGATATTTTTTATTTAACAATCGGTGTGTTTTTATGTTAATTACTTTCTTCTCTTGTTGTTTTTCGAACGAGTTTTGAACAGTTGATTGTCATTGTTTCCCTTTTTTGTTGAAGGGTGTACACATCTATTTGCCCTAGTATTTCAAATTCCTTATTTGTCTTTGTTTAATTTTTGTTTGGATTTACGAAAATCAAGCTTGAGGTGTTTGCAGGTTATTCATTGTTACTAAAACGCTCGGAGAAAAAGTTAATGGTTGGCCATTTCAATTCTTTACTAATTAGGCGAAAAGCCTATGAGAAAAATTTTAGATAATATATATCAATGTCTTAATGAGTTTTTATATATAAAATTATATATTGAATGTATACATGAACATCTAAAAGATGCGTTTAGTGGCCAGTTTGGTAATTTGCTTTGGTCGTATTGGCTCTTTCCCAAGCTCCATCTTTGTAAATAATAAGTGCGTATGCAATATTGTCACCATACGCTCTGACTATCACATGACAATTGTTACCATCACTGCACTTTTTGACTGCACTTTCCCATTGAACTTCTTTTATCGCTTTGTGGACATTTTCTAATTTATTTATCTAGCTTTGAAGAGCGTATTGTAACTAGTTGTTTTCTTAAAGGTCGTATCAGGTATGGAATAAAGAGTTTCTATTTTTAATTGCAATTAAAAGCATTTTGACTTTTTGAAGTGTCTAGCTATCACGATAGGATTGTTTTTTATTTGAATTTTGTGGTTACAAAATATGTATATGTGACATTTAGTAAATGTTTTCTGATACATTCGAGGACACAATTTATTTAACAATAAGGAAATCACAATGAACAAGTACGTGATTGTACTAGCTTGTTTTGTGCTTAATGGTTGCTCTGTTGCGATAAATGAGTCTAACTTTATAAGCCAATCAGATTCGGTAAAACCATACGAACTACAATTTATAAAAAGACTCGATCAGGTTATGACGAAGCATACTGTTAAAGAACTTAATATGTCCCCAGATGACGGGACAGTTCAATTACATGGCTTGCATTTCGACTCCTTGGATACAGATAACACGATATTATTTATACCAGGTAATGGAATGACAGTTGAAAGTCCAGCAACTGAAAAAGCATTACTACATTTAGCTAATTACAATTTTGATATTGTTGTATTCGATCGCAGGGGCTTAGGCGCAAGCAATGGTAAAGCAACGATCTCGAACCTAGTTGAAGATGCTAAAATGAGCTTTGAATATGTTAAAAACCAACTTAATGCTGATAAAGTGCTAGTGCATGGTTTTTCCTTAGGTAGTTTCTTGGCAGCTCAAGTAGCCAGCGAAAAGCCAATTGATGGGCTGGTAATGGAAGGTTCAGCCACTAATGTTCAAGAGTGGATAGATGAGGCAATTCCTTGGTACAAAAAAATGATAGTTGATGTACAAGTGGATGATGTCTTTTACTCTGTAGATAACAAGCAAGTGTTAGGGAAGGTGTATACAGGTCCATTATTGGTTATAGGTGGTGGAGAAGATAAGCAAACTCCTGTTTCACTTTCACATGCACTGTATAAATCGAGCAGCAGTCAGAATAAGCGAATTGTAATTTCTGAAGAAGCTGACCACTATCAAATGTTTGAAAATGATAAAGTGCGTCGTGCTTATGCTGATTTTGTTGTGAGTCTTTAGAAAAGGTGTTTAATAGGCTAGCATTATGTCTTTGCTAGCCCGTTTATTCGGATCAGCAGGGTGATGTTGGACAACCGCATTCAGAGTACCAAGTAGGGTTACGCGGTACTGAGGGGCCGCAATCATCAGAATATTGATCAGTGTGATCACCCCCTGCAATGTGAGGTGTCATATCCAATGGCAGTTTCATCTTGTCTTTAGACAAACTTTTTAGTGTTCTTTTATTTAGTTTTTTCATTCTTCTTTTTCCTTAAGTGATACTTGGTTCTAATTAACGTATATCAATAATAAATAAATGTAAATATAATGTGTTAAAGTTGTTTGTTGTTTCGGGTTTGTATCCGGATTATAGTTACTTAGCGATATCGCTCCCCTAAGGCGGTATGAACGAAATCTTTGTAACTTTATGAGATTAATTATATAAAGTTATAGGTGCTTGAACATGAAAGGTGACATTGATAATTTCTATTTAAACACCTTAATACACTGGCCGTGTTATGAATGAAATACCAAGCTCATCTCTTATTAAGTCATATGCAGGTGGTGCAGATTTTTATGATTGCTTTGCGTCTGATATCGATTGTTACCGAGGGGAAACAGCACTAGAGCTGTTTATCGAGTTAGTGACACGCTCACCTGCGTGGTTCAACTTTTTAATGAATTTGCGTAATAAGCTAGTTTCTAGCTTTGGTTTGAAAGATCTTGGAGCGATTTACGCTGTTAATCCGCAGAAAAATCTAGAGAGCATAAAAATTGGAGACAGGGTCGGGATTTTTAGTCTTTACAAAAATACGCAGCAAGAAGTCATATTAGAGGATAAAGATAAACACTTAAACGTCAAAGTGTCTTTTTATGTTATACCATACGGCACTGGAGCCAAACTCCATGCAACCACAGTTGTTCATTTAAATAATACTTTTGGTAAATTTTATTTGCTTTTTGTAAAACCAGTGCACAAGATGATAGTACCAACATTATTACAGCGACTGTGCAACGTAAAAAACAAAGATCGATGATTGGATAAGTTGGTTACCAGCATACAGTAACCAACCAAGTATTGAATCAGAATTTATCGCTCAATAAATGAAATTAATCTTTCAGCTATTTGAGTATTGTTTTGCGAACCAATGAAATCTTCACGGCCTTTACCATGTGCAAATACCTGAACATCTATGGCAGTGTGCCCCCCAGTTGTCCAACCGGTGTAACTGGCTTCATTTATTTGCTCGTTTATCGCTTTAAAAAGTGCTCTATCACCCTCGGATTTTGCTTCTTTAAGTTCCTCAGCAACTTCAGACGTATATTCTAAACCGGTTAGTGCAACCCAGTCTTTTTCTAGGTTTTTACTATCTTTCAGTTTTTGGGTAATGGTTTTAACTGAGGCTTTAACATTTGCAACGACGTCACGCTCCCATTTGTAGTCGCCGTCTGCCCCCAGCGTTAGACCACCGGTAGAGTGATCAGCTGTAATAACTAAAAGTGTATCAGGGTTTCTGTCGACATAGGCCTTAGCGAGTTCAATCGACTTAGCGAAGTCATCCATTTCTTTCATGGCGCACGCAATGTCATTAGCATGTCCACACCAATCAATTTGACTGCCTTCGATCATGACAAAAAAGCCTTCTTTGTTTTTGTCTTTATCAAGTAGAGCGAGTGCTTTATTGGTCATATCAGTAAGGCGAAGAGGGCTTTCATCAATAGCATGTGGCATGCCTTTTTCGGCAAAAAGTCCGATTGCAGGAATTGATTTAAGCGAGTTTAAATCATTTAAATCGTCAATATATTGATATCCTGCTTGCTTGAATTCGGACACGATATTTCTATCTTCTCGGATGAAGTATTGTGTACCACCGCCTAGCATTAAATCGACAGGTAATTTTCCTGCTACTTTAACGTCTACATAATCGTTGGCGATTTCATCATAATTGCGTCGAGACTCATTATGCGCAGCAAAGCTTGCTGGTGTTGCATGGTTAATTTGTGATGTTGCAACCAACGCTGTAGTCATGCCTTTTTCTTTTGCCATTTGCAACATTGTTTTAAGCGGCTTTTTAGCAGTGTCGACCGCGATTGCGCCATTGTAACTCTTCTTAGCTGTACTTAACGCTGTTGCACCGGCTGCACTGTCTGTTACAACTGTGTTGTCGTCAGGATATGTATGCGCCATACCAACTAAAATAGAGTCAAACACTGTAGGCTCAACCACTTTGGTTGTTTTGTCATCTTTGTAGTATCTGTATGCCGTGGTATATGCTGGACCCATGCCGTCACCAATCATGTAAATGATGTTTTTTGGTGCAGCGTAAACTTGGCTACTCGCCAATAATGAAATTGCCGCTGCAACTGCCGAAATTTTGCGTGACATAGTTTTTCCTTTGAATTCCCGTGTTTGATTTAAAGTCTGATGCAATAATTGAATTAATTATTTCTATAGCTGTATAGATTTTATCGCGTATGATCTTAACTAAATGTGTTTGTGAAGAATATCAATAAATGCTGATTAATAAAAAAAATGAGATGAAAGACAATTTTAAAGATGGCTTTTCTTGGCAACAGGTTGGTAATGGACCCGGCGTTGTTGTTTGTTTGCATGGGTGGTTGGATAACAGTAATAGCTTTAAACCGATAGCTGAGCTACTCACTGAAGATCAGAAAAAAAAATACACTTGGTATTTTTTGGATCTACCAGGACATGGAAAATCAGCTTGGAAATCTGACGATGCGCAGTATTATTTTGTCGAGTACGTGTACGATGTAATGCGCTTCATGCAAACAGCGAACATAACTAGCGCACACTTTGTAGGCCACTCCATGGGCGCGCTCATCGCTAATCTACTTGCCAGTACTTTTCCTGATTACGTGCGTTCATTGAACTTAATTGATGGCATTGGACTCATATATCAAGGTAATCAATATACAAAAACCAACTTAGTAAAGGCGTTTGAAGAAAGACAAAAGCTGTCTTCTCAACGTAACCGTTGGTTTGATGATAGGTCATCAATGATTAAGGCAAGAGCTAAGGTTGGCGGTTTTGATGAGCAAATCGCAGAGGTTTTAATGGAAAGAACGATTCTTGCCGAGTGTGGTAAATACAGATTGAGTTCAGACCCTAAACTTAAACTGCCTTCGACCATTAGGTTAAATCAGGAACAAGCGCTGAGTTTATTAGATAAAATTTCAGTAGACACTATGCTTATCTTACCTGAAGAAGGATATGCTCAAATGCGTGATAACATGAAAAAATTTCTTTCGTGTTTTGATAAACTTAGCGTTTCTAAGGTCTCTGGAGGTCATCATTGCCATATGCAACACCCTCAAGATATCTTAAATGAGATTGTTGGACATATCGAAAAGCAGGTGCTTTGCTGATTGTAACTTTGCTTTAAATATGGGAATATCCATCAGTTAGAGTATTTACTCAATTGTTTAAGTGCCTTATTTGCTTTAAGGTTAATGTAAAAAAAGAACGAGAACACAGGAGCTAAGAGTGGAAAAAATCTGGCTAAAGCGCTATCCAGAAGGCATGCCGGCAACGATTGATCCAGAACACTACAACTCGCTGCTAGAATTAATAGACGAATGTTTCACCAATTATGCTCAGTTACCCGCTTATTCAAACATGGGCAAAACGCTGACATACAAAGAGATTGATGAAGCGACTAAATCGGTTGCAAGTTATATTCAAAATACGCTTAAACTTGGTAAAGGCGATAAAGTTGCGGTGATGATGCCAAACTTATTGCAAACACCAATCACGATTTTAGGTGTACTTAGAGCTGGTTGTACGGTTGTAAACGTGAACCCGCTATACACTGTAAGGGAATTAGAGCATCAATTAAATGACTCTGAGGCCAAAGCTATCTTTATTCTAGCGAACTTTGCAAGTACGTTAGAAAAAGCGCTTCCTTCAACACCGGTTAAGCATATTGTTTTAACTCAAATTGGTGACCTACTTGGCGGTGTGAAAAAGCATTTAGTGAACTTTGTCGTCAAAAAAGTCAAAAAGATGGTACCAGCTTATAATTTGCCATCGGCGATCCCTTTTGCAAATGTAATGAGTGCTGATCCTAATAGCTACAAAAAGCCTGACGTTAATCAAAACGACCTTGCATTCTTGCAATACACCGGTGGAACGACAGGTGTGTCAAAAGGTGCGATGTTAACGCACGGCAATATGGTTGCTAATTTAGAACAAGTCTCAGGGTGTTTAGACAAAGTACTAGATAAAGGCAAGGAAGTTGTGATCACGGCGCTGCCGCTTTATCACATTTTTGCACTTACCGCGAACTGTCTGACTTTCATGAAGTACGGCGGGCATAATATTTTGATCACAAACCCTCGTGACATGGCGGGCTTTGTTAAAGACTTAGCTAAGTATCCGTTTACTGTGATTACGGGTGTAAACACACTATTTAACGGCTTACTCAATACTGATGGCTTTGCGCAGTTAGACTTTTCGAACCTGAAAGTGTCTTTAGGTGGCGGTATGGCGGTTCAAAGACCTGTTGCTGAAAGATGGCAGTCTGTCACTAACTCGCGTTTACTGGAAGGCTATGGTTTAACTGAGTGTGCACCGCTTGTGACTATCTGTCCGTTAGACTTAGAAGGTTATAACGGGTCAATTGGCTTACCAGCACCAAGCACAGATTTAAAAATAGTGCTAGAAAATGGTGAGGAAGCGCCTAAAGGTGAACCGGGTGAGCTTTTAGTGAAAGGCCCTCAGGTAATGGCTGGATATTATAACCGCCCAGATGCAACGGCTGAATGTTTGCAAGATGGTTGGTTTGCAACAGGTGATATTGCAACCTATGACGATGAAGGCTTCTTTTACATTGTCGACCGTAAAAAAGATATGATCTTAGTATCTGGTTTTAACGTGTTCCCTAATGAGATTGAAGAGGTTGTTGCGAGCCACGATGGCGTGCTTGAAGTTGCTGCTATTGGTGTGCCTCATGAGGTCAGTGGTGAGCAAGTTAAAGTTTTTGTTGTCAGAAAAGACCAATCTTTGTCAGAAAAAGATATAATAGCGCATTGTCGTGAAAACCTAACAAACTACAAAGTTCCTAAAATGGTTGAGTTTAGAGATGAACTGCCAAAAACGAACGTAGGTAAGATATTACGTAGGGCGTTAAAATAACAAAAAACCGGCTTATGCCGGTTTTTTTTCGCAAGAAGCGAAGGAGTCAATGTGCAGTATCAGTTTATTCAAACTCAAGCGGAGTTAGATAAATTTATTAACCTCATTTGTGAAAGTAAAATTTTAGCAATTGATACCGAGTTTATGCGTCGTAGAACGCTATATCCTGAAAGTGCTTTATTTCAAGTGTATGACGGTACACATCTAGCTTTAATTGACCCATTGATTGATATGGACTTTTCAGCTTTGTGGTCACTGTTTACTTCACATGATGTGATAAAAGTAATTCATTCTCCCTCTGAAGACATTGAAGTATTCCAAAAATTTGGTGGCATCGTGCCTTCTCCTTTATTTGATACTCAATTTGCTTTGCAGTTGTTGGGCGAGGGGAATTGCGTTGGTTTTGCAAACATGGTTAAAAACCTTTTGGATGTTGAAATCGATAAGAGCATGTCGCGCACAGATTGGTTGAAAAGACCATTATCAGATAAACAGTTGGAATATGCCGCAGCTGATGTTTACTACCTTCTTCCTTGTTTTGAAAAACTAATAAAGAAAATAGAAGAAAAACAGTTATTTGATATCGTGATATCAGAAAGTGAATTGATTGCTCAAAAGCGTGCTTTTAGAACGCCGGATGAATACCTTTACTTAAACATTAAAAATGTTTGGCAGTTAAGAGGGCGTGATCTTGCTGTATTGAGAGAACTGGCGGCTTGGCGCATGAATAAAGCTGAAAAGAAAAATATCTCGGTGAATTTCATTCTTAAAGAGCTCAATATGGTTGAGATTGCTAAGCGGCGTCCTAGCTCACTTTCGAGTATGCGCAATATTCCAGAAGTGGATGCCATGGAAGTAAATCGCTCTGGTAAAGAAATATTAGCGTGTATCGAGAAAGGTAAAGCTGTACAAGAAGATGCTTTACCTGCAAAAGTAAAAAGACTCATTGATTTTGCACAGTACAAAAGAGCGGCGAAAGAGATTAAGTCAGATATTACGGATGTTGCTAAGAAGAGTAACTTACCTGTTGATGTCATTGCATCTAAAAAGCAAATTAATCAAGTGATCAGCTGGAATTGGAAGCTCAGTGCCAAAGAGCGCGAAGTAATGATAAAGCCTGATTTATTCCAAGGTTGGCGTAAGCAGCTGATTGGAGATGCGCTTAAAAAGTGGGAAGTATAACAGTTGTTTTAGTTTCTTCGAGCGAAGTAGTGTACTTCGCTCGAACTATCTAATCAGAATTTAACTTGCTCGCCTTCATTTAAAATATACAGTGGGGAGCGGCTTTTCAGTTCATTTTTCATATGTAACAGACGAAACAGGGCTGAGTGAGATGTATGATCGCCCATTTTCCAGCTCATATTTCCGTGTCCCCAAGGGATCATAACACCGCAATTTAGCTCATCAGCTGCAATTAGCGCATCTTCTGGCGTTAAATGGACATTTCTATACCACTTCCCATGTTTCTCATGATGGTAAGATGCAATCGGGATAAGACAGATATCCATATCACCATACTGTTGGTGAATATCTTTAAAGTGCCCTGAGTAGCCCGTATCTCCGGCAAAAAACAATTTTCTGCCTTTACTTTCGAATACCCAGCCCCCCCAGAGTGTCTCATCATCATCGCTTGTGATCATGGGCACAACAATACGACTACTAAAATGGTGTGCGGGGACAAAATGCACTTGTGTGTCACCGATATCATATTTGGAGAACCAAGGCATTTCGACAATATTATACCCACCATCAGGAAAGTAATCCGCAAAGTTTAAAGGGGTTAGGTAGGTTGGATGATTACCTATGTTTTCAATATCTGATTTATTGAAGTGGTCATAATGGATATGCGAATAGACGACTGCCTGAGTATCTTTAAGTGTTTGTTTACTGTATGCAGTGGGCTCGGTTCGATAAAAACCACCAGCTAAGTGAACAAATGCCCAATCTACAGGCCAATCAAATTGACCTGTGACAGGGTCAATCAGTATGGTTTCTCCCGAAGGTGTCGTTACGGCAAAGCTAGCGTGACCTAACCATCTAACATTAAATGCATTTTCTGTAGCAATGGAAAAAACAGGGTTTTGACCAACATACTGGCAGCGTTCCATGTCATTTTCGCACTGAATATCTTGGCTTTTTGGGTAGCAATTCTCTTTACAAGTAAAAGGATAATCTTCGGGCATCTTGTATGTATTGGCAAATTGATGGGTATAGCCTTCAGTCACTTTGTATTTAATGTCTTTAGTCGGTTCCAATCGATTTACATTATTTTGTGAAGCACAACTTGCTAGTAATATGCAAAGTGGAAGAGGGGAGTATTTGTTTATCATGGGTATAAAATTTCTTATTGTAATTATCCTAGTCTGTCTCTATCCTAAAATTGCTTAACATTTAGAGTGTTAACCAATTTAATTCACTATGGGAGTGTTATGGAACGAGTTTCAGACGAAACCTGGTACGCAGTTTTATTATTTTTCGCGCTGATAATAGTACCTTTTTTAATAGGGCTCGCAATATTTAAAGTGTATCGAAAAGTGTTTCCATACACACCCTCTGAGCATGACTCTGTTGTAGAGACGTTAAACGCAAAGCGACTGGGGTTTTTTCGACCTTTTTTAATCGGTTGGGTTGTGTGTGGACCAATTGTATATTGGTTTTATGGAGAATATTTGCAATATGTGTAGTGGTTAAATAGGCTCATCCCTGAGCCTGTCTCACACTTAGGAAATTTTATTATTCAATATCGTGTTTGCTTGGAAGAGAAACAAAAGAGCCAAACCTTGTGACGGCATACGCCCCACATTTCGCTGAGAAGTTTACCAAGTCGAGCACTTGCGCTTCACTACTGACTATTTCTTCAAATGTGGTTTGAGGTAATTTTCGTGTTAGCTCAGCAAGTAAGCCTCCAACAAACGCATCTCCACCCGCGGTTGTATCAACTGCTTTTACATTCGGTGGGGTGATGTATCCAGAAAACTGCTCAGTAAAATAACGAATGTCATTAGCACCGTCAGTGATGACCAGTAATTTAACTTTGCTAGATAATATTGCCTCAATGGTATTTTGCTCATCTTTAGAAGGGTGAGCATGTGTGTTTAAAAATACCAACTCTTCTTTAGACAACTTAACCACATCAGATTGAGACATAATGTGCCAAATTCTATCGAGGCAATGATTCATCGAAGGCCAAAGGTTTTCACGCAAATTCATATCAAAGCTTTTGATAAGGCCATATTGCTTAGCTTTTTCCATTGCTGTGACAGTGCTTAGATAAATGTTTTTCTCTGTCAGACTGTTAGAGCACACATGTAAAATGGTTCCCTGCTCAAACATACTTTCTTCGAAATCTTCTTCACGAAATAGCAAATCCGCTGCTGGTGGTCGATAAAAGCTAAAGCTTCTGTCTCCATCACTGTCTAACGAGACAAAGGCCAGTGCTGTTTTTGCTTGAGAAGTAAATTTCACAAACTCGGTATTCACCTGTTGATTGGAGAGTTCATCTTTTAAAAAGTGACCAAACATATCATCACCGAGCATACCGCAAAATATGCTACCTATACCTTGTTTTGCTACGGCTACAGAGACATTTGCTGGCGCGCCACCAGCATATTTAGTAAAGGACTCTGGTGTGCCACCATCAGATAAAAAGTCGATTAGCGCTTCACCAAAACAAATAACGCTCATTAACTTCTCTCACTTAAATTGTAGGCTCTTAACACTTCGTAACAGGCACCCATTGTATGGTAATCAGTTTTACCAGCAGGGCTCTTTTCATCGCTGTAACTGCGGTTGTCTTGGGTCAGAATTCGATACCAAGCGCCGTATTTATGATCGATCATATTATCCCAGCTGTATTGCCAGATTTTTTCATACCATTGCCAATACTGCTCATCGTTTGTTTCAATTGCTAACAGAGCAGCTGCTGCAAAGCTTTCTGCTTGAACCCAAAAATATTTGTCGCCATCACAAATGCTTTTATCTGGTGCAAAGCCGTAGCAAATACCACCATGCTCTTCATCCCACGCATGTTCAAGCGCTTGATCGAATAAGAATTTAGCCTTGTCTACCATCCAAGCTTCTGGTTTATGCCTATTTAGGATCAATAGTAGTTTGGTCCATTCTGTTTGGTGGCCTGGCTGGAAGCCCCAAGGTCTAAATAGATGCTTAGGGTTGTCTTTATTGTAATCCCAATCTATTTCCCAATTACTGTTGTAATGCTCCCAAACTAGACCATCAGCTAAGCTTGCTTGTTTCACTGTCATATTGTGTGCAAGTATGTAGGCGCGGTCTAAAAATTTGTTATCATTGGTTGCTTCAAAACACATAAGTAGTGCTTCACACATATGCATGTTCGCGTTTTGACCGCGATATTTGTCTGCATTAGTAAAGTTTGCATCAAATTCATCAAGATATAACCCGAACTCAGTGTCATAGTATTTTTGTTCTAATAGTGACCAGACTTGCTCGATAGTCTCTTTTGCTGAAGTGATACCTGCTTTTACAGCCATGGCGTTTGCAAGTAATACAAATGCAAGGCCGTAGCAATGATTGGTTAGGTCGCTCGCAACACCATTTTCGATAAGCCAAGCGTATCCGCCACTTTCTTGCTTATGGACCTTTTCTAAGTAATCTAGGCCATGTTGCACTAACTCCAAATATTCCGCGTTGTCGGTATTGATATATGCCATGGCATAGTTGAAAACAAATCGCGTACTCGATACTAGATGACGTGTGCTGTCATCATAAATGTCACCGTTATCCTTGAAAAACTGATAAAATCCACCCTTGTTGTCTACGCACCTCGGATGATAGAACGCCATCGTTTTATCAATATGTTGCTGTAAAAAATCTCTACTCTTAAAATCTAGCGACATTATTTGTGCTCCACTCTCAAATCGCGTAGCGGTCAATGTATGTAAGCGCATTTTAAACTGCGATATATACAATAAAAATCTGAACTTGGTCTATTCAGTATATTGACCGTGTTTTCTCATTTATTCATTTACTGTAGCATCTTAAAAAAAATAATGGAACGATCCAATAAAACATTTGTGATTTTCTTGTAACAATGTGTAGAATCATTACATCCTTTAACATGGAGTAATCCGAGTGAGTGAAATCAACATGAATCAAAGCATTGCTGCAGGCACCCAGAACAACGAAAAAAACTACTTTTTTCCGCTTGCTGCAATGACAACCCTGTTCTTTTTATGGGGTTTTATTACTGTATTTAACGATGTTTTAATTCCAAGATTAAAAAGCGTTTTTGACTTAAACTACACAGAAGCGATGTTAATCCAATTCTGTTTCTTCATTGCCTACTTTGTTGTCTCTCTACCCGCCGGTAATCTGGTCAAGCGACTAGGCTATCAAAAAGGCATTATTATCGGCCTTGTTGTCGCTGCTGCTGGGTGTTTGCTATTTTATCCTGCGGTGATAGTGCACCAGTACTGGGTTTTCTTAACTGCTTTATTTGTGATGGCATCAGGTATCGTTATTTTACAGGTTTCTGCTAACCCGTATGTTGCAGCACTGGGCACCCCAAAAACAGCCTCTAGCCGTTTAAACTTAGCGCAAGCGTTGAATTCACTGGGCACAACTCTAGGCCCAATCGCTGGTGGTATGTTGTTATTTGGTGCAGGCAGTGCAGCGGTGGTCGAAGCAGCTAATGCTGATTCGGTTAAAGTACCTTACTTGGTCATTGCAGGTTGCTTGCTCGCAATCGCGGTTGTGTTTGCGTTTTTGAAGCTGCCAACAATCGAAGCGCATATTGAAACTGAAGACTGTAAAGTCAAAGACAAAAACTTAAAAGAAGCGCCGCATTTAATGATGGGTGTTGTCGCTATATTTTGTTACGTAGGTGCGGAGGTCTCAATAGGTAGCTTTATAGTAAACTATTTTGCTGAAGAACATATTGGTGGCTTAGATGCGCCAACCGCAGCAAAACTGCTTGGTTATTATTGGGGTGGGGCGATGGTTGGTCGCTTTATTGGCTCTCAAGCACTTAAATACGTAGCGCCTTCGAAAGCATTGGTATTCAACTCAGTATTTGTCATGTTGTTGTTGGCAGTGACCATGTTTACAGAAGGTAATGTTGCGATGGTGTCTGTATTGGCGATAGGTTTGTTTAACTCAATCATGTTCCCAACTATTTTCACAACTGCTATTGAAGGTCTAGGCTCACTGACAAGTAAAGGCTCAGGTTGGTTGTGCTTGGCCATTGTTGGTGGTGCTATTATTCCGTTATTACAAGGGGTTGTAGCAGACACAATGCATATTCAAATTAGTTTCATTGTGCCGCTTGTTTGCTATATTTTTATTGCTTGGTATGGCTTAAATGTTGTCAAACTATCAAAGCAATGGCATGACAAAATAGCGTAACGCTAAAACTTCTTTCCAATAAGGCAAGTGTTCACTTGCCTTTTTTAACTTAAATTTATAAATTTCTATCTCATAAGTATTGAATACGTATTCATAGACGTTGTATATTAAACCTAGTTGGAACGATCCAATCATAATTTAGAATAAAGGAGAGGCACATGCATCGCTCTATTTGGGCTGCAGCTATGTTGTCACTTACCTCAGTTTCGTCGGTAAGTGTGGCAAGCGAATCAAACACGCAGTGGGTTGATACATTCATTGGTACTGGCGGAGATGGTCACACATTCCCTGGTGCAGTTGTTCCATTCGGTATGGTCCAATTAAGTCCTGATACTGATAACCCTATGCGCGGCGTTTCACCACAACCAGAAATATACAAGCGCTGTGCAGGCTATCACTTTGATGATCATACGATAGTAGGTTTCTCTCATACGCATTTCTCAGGTACTGGTCACTCTGATTTAGGTGACTTATTGGTTATGCCAATAACTGGCGATGTAAAGCTAACAGCAGGTACTGCAGAAAAGCCAGATACTGGCTATCGTTCGCGCTTTTCTCACGATAAAGAGTGGTCAGAACCGGGTTATTATGGCGTTGAATTACAAGACTACGACGTGACAGCTGAGCTAACAGCAACAACTCGTGTGGGTATGCACAAATATACCTTTAATAGCCATGATGACGGTCATGTCCTATTTGATTTAACTAGCTCAATTTATAACTTCGAGAACAAAGTTATTTGGAGTGACATTCGTAAAGTTGATGACAGAACGCTAGTTGCTTACCGTGCGACTAATGGCTGGGCGCGCAACAGACAAATGTACTTTGCAATTCAATTCTCGCAGCCAATCGATGACTATGAGTTTATCAACGAAGACAACATGCGTTACAGATGTATGAATTGTCTGAATACCAAGCAAAAGCACTCAACGATTGAAAACAAAGCAGTTAAAATGACTGCGGGTAAAGCTGTAAAGTTTGTTGCTTCATTCGATGGCCTAAAAGATAAACCGCTTTACGTTAAAGTTGGCTTGTCAGCGGTGAGCCGTTCAAATGCACTTGAAAACTTAAATGCAGAAATCCCGCATTGGGACTTTGATAAAGTGCGTGCTGAGTCTAAGCAGCTTTGGGCTAATTACTTAGATAAAGTTGATGTTGAAGGCACTGTATCTGAAAAGCGCCAATTCTATACAGCGCTTTATCACGCATTACAAGCGCCAAGCATTTACCAAGACGTAAACGGTCAATACCGAGGTGTTGATGGTGAGATCCACGACGGAAAAGGCTTTGAGCACTATACATTATTCTCTCTTTGGGATACTTACCGTGCATTGCACCCATTGCTGACGTACATCGACCCAGATCGCGTATCGGGTATGATCCAATCTATGTTAGTTCATTATCAACAAAGTTATGAAAAGATGCTGCCTATTTGGTCTTTCCATGCCCATGAAACTTGGACAATGATTGGCTATCACGCTGTATCGGTCATTGCAGACGCTTATCTTAAAGGTATTCGTGACTATGACATTGATTTAGCGGTTGAAGCGATAACTAACACGGCAAATAACAAAGTGTATGACGCGATCCCTGAGTATAAAAAGTATGGCTACGTGCCTATGGATGTATTGCCAGAGTCGGTGTCTATTACATTAGAGTATGCGTACGATGATTATGCTATTGCACGTATGTTTGAAGCGATGGGTAAAACAGAGCTGGCTAAAGATTACTATGCGCGTGCAATGAGTTACAGAAACGTGTTTGATCCTGAAACTAAGTTCATGCGTGGTCGTGATACAAAAGGTAACTGGAACCCTGACTTCAATGCATATGAAGCGAAATATATGGGCGCATTTACAGAAGGTAACTCGATGCAGTACAGCTTCTACGTACCGCATGATGTTGCAGGCCTAATTGATTTGATGGGCGGCGATGACGCATTTGAAAAGCGTTTAGATGATTTATTCGATACCCACTTATCTGCTGACATGATTAAAGAGCATGAAGATATCGCAGGTTTAATTGGTAACTATGCACACGGTAATGAGCCAAGTCACCATATTGCTTACCTTTATAACTATGCGGGTAAGCCATGGCGTACACAAGAGCGTATCCGTCAAATCATGGATACACTGAGCTCTGACAAGCCTGATGGCCTTGCGGGTAACGATGATGTTGGTCAAATGTCTGCATGGTATATTTTCTCAGCGATGGGCTTCTACCCAGTAGCACCAGGTGATTTGTCATACGCAATTGGCGCGCCGCAAACACCTAAAGTCACCTTAAAGCTGGCAAATGGTAAAACATTCACAACGACTGCTAAAGGCTTAAGCAAAACACATAAGTATATTCAATCTGTGAGCTTAAATGGTAAGCCACTAAACCGTAACTACTTAACGCACGCCGATATTATGGCAGGTGGTGAGCTTAAGTATGTAATGAGTGATAAGCCGAACAAAGCATGGGGTAGCGAAATTAGCGCACGTCCACCGTCAATGTCGGAGTATAACTAAGCATGAAAGTGAAAACTGCAATTTCTTCGCTTGCAGTGGCTATGGGCCTGATGGTCCATAGCGTATCAGCGTTAGACAAAATTGATACCGCAATAAAGCCAATCCAGTTTCAAGCAGACATTGCGTGGCAGCAGTTTCCTCTGCCGAATGTGCAAATTAGAAACTTCAGCAAAGAAACCGTGCCTGTTTGGCAGCACGTTAATGTCAATTTGATAAAGCAGATCTCGTATAACGTCGCGCGTATTTTATATAGTAAAAAACAGCGTGCACCCAAGTTACCACTATTGGAAATCATCATTGAAGATATGGATGGCGTCGCTTATAAAGAAGGTAACTTCGATGGCGCTAAAATCCATATTAGTGCGCAATATCTCAACAAATTTGCACAAAACAACAGTGCACAAGCGCTATATGATGAGTTAATCGGCGTGCTTTATCATGAGATTGCCCATGCGTATCAGCTAGATGATCATAATTACCAAGAGATTGGGCCAATTATCGAAGGTATCGCTGATGTTGTTCGTATGAAAGGCGGTTATGTCGATTTTGAACATCGTAAGGCGGGTGGGAATTACGACACAGGCTATAAAACCACTGCGTTTTTCTTGCATTGGTTAGAAGAAAATCACCACCCTAACTTGTTGGTAGAGCTAAACGCCCAATTAGATCCTTCTGATAACAAAAAATGGAGCTGGAAGAGCTTTTCATCTGAGATGGAAATTAATCTCGATACAGCTTGGTCGAGTTATCAAAATAAACTCTAATTTTAGTTCTTTTTTACTATATCAAAGGCAAGTCTAACTTGCCTTTTTTATTGCCAATTAAAAATAATTCAATAAATTTATAATATAAAGATAAAAACTGCCGATAACAGGGGGACAAACCCGTAAAGATTTGATACAACCTACTTAGTAGTAGATAAGAACAACAACAGGATCTGCATGTTTAGCGCCTTTAAATTTACCACCAAAATCACACTTGCGGCCTCGGTCGTACTTGTTATCGTTTTAAGTCTATTTACAGTGAATAACTTTGTCTTGATGCGTTCTCAAACACAAGACCAGTTAACACTTGTATTACAAGAAATTTCTCAATCTGTGTCACAAAATATTGCTAATTGGCTAAATGACCGTTTAGACATCGTTCAGGCTGTGGCAAATGGCCATTTAAAATCTGATAGTAACGAAGATGTCCGCCGGAGATTGCAAACAGCTGCCGCAGCAGGTCACTTTAAAAATACTTTTATTGGTACACCCGATGGTCAATTCGTCTTGAATGACGCGTCTATTGTGTTACCAAGCGATTTTGATGCCACAACTCGCCCTTGGTATCAACTCGCGATGCAAAAGCGTGATACGGCTTTTACAACACCTTATACAGATGCAACAACTAATGAGCTGACAATTACTGCGGTTGTGCCTGTATACAGTAATGGTGTGTTGTCTGGTGCTGCGGGCGGTGACATTGATATGGCAACCATCACAGAAATTATCAATGAAATAGATTTCCTGGGTTTTGGTTATGGCTTTTTACTCGACGGTGAAGGACGTATATTAAGCCACCCTAATACGCAAATGAATGATAAAAACATGCGTCAACTGTTCGGTCAGCAACTTAATTTACAACAAGAGTTTGTAGAGCTTGAGATTGATGGAAAAGAAAAGCTAGTGTCTTTTGTCAAAATGCATGGCATTAAAAACGTAGATTGGTTTTTAGGCGTGGTGATCGACAAAGAGATAGCGTATTCCTCTATTTCTTCGTTCAGAAATATGGCCTTGATCTATATGTTGTTGGGTGTAGTGGTTATTGTTGTGATGATGCAATTGCTACTTAAGTACCTAATGAGACCAATGACGCACCTAAACGAAGCGATAAAAGATATTGCGCAAGGTGAAGGTGACTTAACTAGACGTCTTGTCGTTGAGAATAACGATGAGTTCGGTGAGCTTTCTAATTATTTCAATTTGTTTGTCGAGAAGATCCACCAAAGTATTTCTAAAGTTAAGAGCACCACAGATGCACTTGAAAATGTGATGGAAGGGTTGCAAAAGCAAACCCAAGAAGCGCTTGATATTTATACTGAGCAAACAAAGCGTACGGACAATGTTGCTACTGCTATTAACGAGCTGTCTTCAAGTGCGATTGAAATTTCGAATAATGCCAAGCATGCATCGGAATTAGCAACGGGTGCCAATAATTTATCTGATCAAAGTCAATCAGCGTTAAATTCAAATATTGAAGAAATTGGTGCTCTGAGCTCTAAAATGCAAGAAGCTCAGTCAACCATCGACGGACTTGATAGACTGACCGCAAGTATCGGTCAGGTATTGGAAGTGATTAAAGGGGTGAGTGAGCAGACAAACTTACTTGCACTTAATGCGGCGATAGAAGCTGCACGTGCCGGTGAGGCGGGTCGCGGCTTTGCGGTTGTTGCAGACGAAGTAAGACAACTTGCACAGCGTACTCAGGAGTCGACGCAAGAGATTGAAAATACGATTGGTGAATTGCAGCAAGGCTCTGCCTCGGCGGTAGCAGTGATGAAACTCAGTATTGAAGACTCTAGTGCAAGTGCAGAGCAGGCACAGTCTGCGGGTACCAAAATGCAAGAAGTATCTCACGCGATAGAATCAATCGATGGTATGAACCACGCGGTAGCAAATGCAACACAAGAGCAAAACACCGTAATACAGTCCTTAGATGGGGACATTCACGGCATTAGCGATTTATGTGTTCAAGGGAGCGCAAGCTTGCAACAAACGTTGGATGAATGCAAAACCTTAAAATTGCAATTTGATGAATTAGAACACATGATGAATAAATTTAAGGTATAACAATTAAAGGGCTGCATAATGCAGCCCTTTTTAATATTGAATTAATTAGTATAAATCCCTTCTTTAAGCTTATATTACACCTGTCACAGTAATGTATTAATTGCGCAACACGGTTGTCATTTTTCATATTTAAACTGCACACACTTCAAAATTGGAACAAGCAAATATTATAAAAGGTGTGTGAGATGAAGTGCGTTAACCAATTGCTTTTAGCGGGCGCGTTTGCAGTAGCAAGCAGTGCGCAGGCAAATGATCTCAATCAAGTAATAGACTCTAGCTCTGCCATTAATAAATCAGCGCTAACTTCTCAAAATAAAATCGATGCGATTTCAGATAATATGCAGTCTCGTCTGCAGCAATTTAGAACGCTTAATAAGGAAATTGAAGGTCTTGTTGTTTATAACAGCCAACTAGAAAAGCAAATTAATAATCAGCTTGAGGAAATGGCAGCCATAAATGCGTCAATGGATCAGGTCTCTGTTATTGAGCGCCAGATCACGCCATTGATGCTGCGAATGATTGCAGGTCTTGAGCAATTTGTCGCGTTAGATGTGCCTTTCTTATCAGAAGAGCGCGCAAATCGTATAGCGACGCTTAAATCAATGATGGACAGAGCCGACATCACTTCAAGTGAAAAATTCCGTCGCGTGTTAGAAGCGTATCAAGTTGAAGTTGAATACGGTCGCACAATTGAAGCTTATTCAACACTTATTACTATTGATGGACAAGAGCGCGAAGTAGACATGCTGCGTATAGGTCGTCTAGAGCTGCTGTATGTCACTAAAGACGCTGCAAAAGCTGGCAGTTGGAATAAAGAGTCAAAGCAATTTGTCGCTCTACCTAACACCAACATTAGCCAAATCAATAAGGGCGTTCGCATTGCTCGCAAGCAACTTGCCCCTGATATGTTAACACTGCCAGTCCAAGCTGCTCAATAAGAGGTATAACTAATGAGCTTTTTAAAATCATTCAGTCGCAAAGCATTACTTGTATCTTCAATGGCGTTAAGTGCATCTGCATTTGCAAATGAAGCGATGGATTTAGATGCGCTACTTAAAACGTTAGAATCAGGTCAAGCTGCGCAGACTCAGCAAAATAAACAGCGTGAAGCTGAGTTTAAATCGCGTGAAGATCAGCAAGTGAGAATGTTGAACGCACTTGTATCAGATCGTAACAATCAGCTAAATCGCTCTGAGCGCATGGAAACCCAGTTTGAAGAAAATGAAATTAAACTAGGTAACCTAAGCGATACGTTATCTAAGCGCATGGGCTCTTTAAAAGAGCTATTCGGTGTTTTACAGCAAGCGTCAGGTGATGCAAGTTCTAAATTCAGAACGTCAGTTGTCTCTGCTGAAATTCAAAACCGCAGTGATGTGATGGATGAAATGGCCAAAAAAATGGGCTCTACATCCAAGCTTGCGTCGATAGAAGACATCGAAAAAGTATGGTTTGAGCTTCAACGCGAAATGACAGAGCAGGGTAAGGTTACCCGCTATAATACTGATGTCATTGTTGCTGGTGGCGAGAAAGTTAATAAAGAAGTTATGCGTGTTGGTGCTTTTAACCTTATCGCAGATGGCAAGTACCTAACTTTTAACCCAGAAACAAACACAATCTCAGAACTGACTCGTCAGCCTGTCTCTCGCTTCCAACAGAGCGCGGCAGATTTACAAGGTACAAGCTCAGGTAATGTCGACTTTGCGTTAGACCCAACGGGCGGTTCAATCTTAGGGCTATTAGTTCAAGCACCAAATAGAAAAGAGCAAGTAGAGCAAGGCGGTGTTGTTGGCTACGTTATTTTAGCTGTCGGTGCACTTGCACTCTTAATCGCACTTGAGCGCTTTGCATCTCTTATGTTAGTAGGCGCTAAGATCAAACGTCAGCTTAAATCAGATGTGGCAAAGGATGACAATCCGCTTGGTCGTGTAATGAAAGTCAAAGATCAATATCCTGATGTTGCCTATGACACGTTAGAGCTTAAATTAAGCGAAGCAATTCTACGCGAAATGCCAAAAATTACACGTAACTTAACGTTAATTAAGATCATCTCAGTGGTCGCGCCATTACTGGGTCTACTTGGTACAGTGACCGGTATGATCAATACCTTCCAAGCAATTACTTTGTTTGGTACGGGTGACCCTAAACTCATGGCAGGTGGTATTTCGACAGCACTTGTAACTACGGTACTTGGCCTTGTCGTCGCTATCCCAACGGTATTCTTATATACGGTATTGAATACACGTTCACGTAACCTGCTTCTTATCCTTCAAGAGCAAAGCGCAGGCATTATCGCAGAGCGAAGTGAAAAGGGAGCGTAATCATGGTGCTACTAGTAGATGCTATCACCGCACTACAAGAGTTCCTTGATACGGGTGGCCAGGTTCTCCTGGTCATCGCAGTAGTCACCTTTGCTATGTGGTTACTTATCCTGGAGCGTTTTATGTACTTTTTTGGTAAGTACAGAGGCTATAAAAAGCAGACGGTAAAAACTTGGCAAGATAGAGCTGAAAGAAACAGCTGGAATGCAGAGCAAATCCGCCAAGCCATGATTTCTAAAGCAGGTATTGCGCTAAACAGTAACTTACCATTTATTAATGTGATGGTAGCGCTTTGTCCTTTACTCGGCCTACTCGGCACGGTTACAGGCATGATTGAAGTATTTAACGTCATGGCAATTACAGGTTCAGGCAGCGCACGTTCAATGGCAGCAGGCGTATCAAAGGCGACCATACCGACAATGGCCGGAATGGTAGCGGCATTGTCAGGAGTATTCGCTTCTACCTATTTACAGCGTAAAGCGAAACGAGAAGTTGAGCTTTTAGAAGATAAATTGCTGTTAGATCACTAAAGAATTTGAGGTATAAAAATGAGAGCCCCTCTAGCAAAAGTTTTCCAAGAAGAAGAAACCGAAGAAATTAACATGACGCCGATGTTGGATGTTGTATTCATCATGCTTATCTTCTTCATTGTGACTGCTTCATTCGTTAAAGAAGCAGGGATAGATGTTAACCGACCAGAAGCTGCAACAGCCGTGAAAAAGCAACGTGCCAATATTCTGGTTGCGATTTCAGACAAAGGGGAAATCTGGATTAATAAACGTCAAATCGATATTCGAGCTGTTCAAGCAAATATCGAGCGTTTAAAAGCAGAAAACCCGCAGGGCAGTGTTGTCATTCAAGCCGATAAAAAGGCAACGACTGAAATACTAATTAAGGTAATGGACGCGTCAAGAGCGGCAGGTGCGTTTGATGTATCTATTGCTGCACAAGAGTCCTAAGGGAAGAAAATGCGTTACATAATTGCATTATTAGTTGCGGGTGTCGTTACATTCTTCTTGTTTCTCGGTATGCAGGCTTTGATCAATGGCGGTCAAGGCACTGCCACTGAGCCTGTCAAAGGCAACGTCCTTGACTTTGTTAGATTGAAAAAAGAAGAAACGATTGAAAAGAAAGAGCGCAAGCCTGAAAAGCCACCAACGCCTAAAGAGCCGCCTCCCCCTATGGAGGCGCCACAAATGCAGGCGAATAATCTAGATGCAGCGGGGGCAAATTTTGATTTCTCTGCAAATGTAGATGCTGATGTAGATTTAGCAGGGGGATTAGCACTTGAGTCCAGTGACGGAGAGTACTTACCAATTGTAAAAGTGGCGCCAGTATATCCAAGACGTGCACTTTCAAGAGGAATTGAAGGGTTTGTTATCGTTGAGTTTGTGGTCACTAAGCAAGGCACAGTACGAGATCCTGTGGTTGTACAAGCTGAGCCTGAAAATATTTTCAACCGTGCCGCAATGGATGCTGCCCTCAAGTTTAAGTACAAGCCGCGTGTTGTTAACGGTGAAGCCGTTGAAGTTGGCGGTGTACAAAACAAAATCACCTTCCAAATTAATGGGTAGAGTTAGGAGTTTGTATTATGACATTAATCAAAAATATACTGGTTCTTAGCGCGACGGCTCTAGCCATTAACGCGTCTATTAGTTTGGTGTCTTTAGTGCCTGAAGTGTCACTTTCGAGTGCGTATGCTGCGACTAAAACAAAACGTGTCCCGGCGCTCAGAGAAAAGGTATATAGCCAACTTGCTAGGGCGCAGAAGCTTGCAGATGATGGTAATGTGCAAGAAGGCCTAGAGGTTTTAGATTCAATTAAAGCGCGTTCATCGAGTATGAACTCCTATGAAGTTGCTATGATGCACAACTTTTATGGTTTTATTTATTACAACGAAAACCAGCTAGATAAAGCGATTGAATCTTTTGAACTCGTAGTGGCTGAAGAGGCAATTCCAGAGTCATTAAAGTTATCCACGACGTTCAGTTTAGCGCAACTTGCCATGGCCAATGGCGATTATGCAAAAACAGTCTCGTATTTAGATGATTGGAAAGCATTAAATACTCAGCCAGTAAAAGAAAACTATTATACATTGAAGGCCCAAGCTTTATATCAGAATAAATCGTATAAAGCGGCTCTTGAAAATATTAATACTGCGATTGCACTCGCTGAATCTAAAAATGAAGCACCAAAAGAGAACTGGTTGGTACTTCAACGTGCTTTATACTATTCGTTAAATCAACCTACGGATGTGGTAAACACGTTAGAAAAGATGGTTAAGCTTTTTGATAAGCCGCAGTATTGGATCCAACTTGGAGGTATGTATAGTGAAGTTGGAGCTGAAGAAAAGCAGCTTGCTATTTTAGAAACGGCTAAACAGCGTGGGTTTATTAAAACCAAATCTGAAGTACTACAGCTTTCTCAAGTTTATTTATACAATGGTTTGCCATTTAAAGCTGCGCAGACTTTGCAAGAAGGTATAAAGAATAAGGTAATCGAAAATACCGAAAAGAACTTATCTTTTATTGCCGAAGCCTACGTACAAGCGCGTGATGAGAAAAAATCAATCGAGTTTTTCAAATCTGCTGATGAGCTGGTGTCTCATGGTAAATTTCAGCAGCGACTAGCGGAAGTATATATTAATCTAGAGCATTTTGACGAAGCAGCAGACGCCGCAAGGGCTGCGCTTGAAAAAGGTGGGTTGACCTTTGAGTCAAATGCGTATGTTGCGCTTGGTATGGCGCAGTATAATTTAGAAAATTTCGACGCATCTATACTGGCATTTGAACAAGCGGAAAAGCATAAAAAATCAGCAGTGTTAGCGCGTCAATGGATTAAATACGTAAAAAATGAAAAGCTTCATAAGCAGAGTTTAAAAGAATCCTTAATGTAAAGTATAATAATTATTCGCAACACCAAAGCCGCCTTCGGGTGGCTTTTTTATTTTAAATAAAATTATCCTTGTCATCTTAAGTTATAAAATCTGTCACCCATTTGTAACACGTAATACCTATTCTAACTCTATTAAATAAATACGGTTATAACAATTATATCTTTGGAGACCAACATGAACCTTTCTGGTTTATTTAAAGTAAGCTTAATTTCTTCTGCTCTTGTACTAGCTGGTTGCGGTGGCGGCGACATCAATATCACACCTACAAATAACGACAATCATGTAGACAACTCAGTTGAAAATCCGGTCGTTATTCCAGATACAGGCACTGGTGGTGATAATAATGGCGGTGGTGATGATAACGACGGTGATAAAGTTGTAGGACCTACATGTGCAAGTTACACAATTGGTGGTTCTACGTTTGAAGGTGACGTAGAAGGTATTAATTGTAAATACCCGCAGTCATTCGCTAGCCGTGGCAAGAGCATCTCATCTTCATTCTTACTAGAAGCATTACCAAATGGCGGCTCGCACATTTTTGAAGGTGCACTTTTCATCGGTGATGATGTTGATACTTCTAAAGGCGGCACAATTGACCTTGATGGTCCAATTCTGACAATTGAAGCAGGTGCGACGATTGCATTTACTAAAGCTGATAGCTTTGTGCGTATTGGCCGAGGTTCTAAAATCCATGCGGTTGGTGAGCTTGACAAGCCAATTACATTCACCTCTATCAAAGAAATCGACGGTGATGCATCAACAGTACCTGCAATGCAGGACTGGGGTGGTATCCAGATTAATGGTTTAGCGACAACCGTAGAGTGTACTAAAACTGAAGCTGAATCAGGCATGTGTAATGTACCTGCTGAAGGCGTAGTGTCTTATTACGGTGGTAACAACGATGCTGACAACAGTGGTTCATTAGAGCATGTTGTTGTTAAATTTGCAGGTAACGGTGTAGAGGGTGATGAGCTTAACTCTATTACATTAAATGCGGTTGGTTCAGGTACTACAGTTGAATATATCCACATCCACCAAGGTTACGACGATGGTATTGAGCTATTTGGTGGCCAAGTTAACATCAAGCATATTGTTGTAACAGACACTGCTGATGACGGTATTGACTGGGATACAGGTTGGAAAGGTAACGGTCAGTTCATCCTAGTTCAAACGCTTAACCAAGGTAACCATGGTTTTGAAACGGATGGTGGCAAAAAAGACCCGACGACTGATGCTGGCGCAGACAGAGCAACAACGGTTTCTAACCCAACAATTGCTAATGCGACAGTAGTAAGCAACGGTATTAAAGGTCCACGTGGTCACGGTGCTGGCATGGAGATGAAAGAGTGGGGTAAAGCTCAACTTCATAACATGTTGTTCGTAAGTAAAGGTACTGAAGCAGGTTCTGCATGTTTTGACCTGTATGACAAAAATGAAGGTTCTGGTCCGGTAGGCGTTCATGCAAATGCAAAAGCTGGTGACATTAAGTTCCACAACTCAATTTTTGCTTGTGCATATAACTTTGAACCTGAAAATATCGTGTTAGACGGAGATTTGGCTGATTTTGATATCGAACAGTGGTTCACAGAAGATGGTAACCAACTAGTTGGTTTCAGCGCATTTGAAAACGTACTTGGTGCAGATTTAGCGACTACTAACGGTACTATCAAAGATAAAGATGGTAACAATGTAAGCGTTGAGTCATCAAAGCTTAGCGACCAGAATTCATTCTTTACTGACGTAACATATGTTGGTGCATTAGGTGAAGACGAGACGGACACAAACTGGGCAAAATTCGTAGCACAGTCAATCGAACGTACAAAATAATCTAAGCCATAAAAGAAAAAATTGAAGGGCGCTTTAATGCGCCCTTTGTGAATCGAAATTTTGGTTTAGAGGAATTACAAATGAAACCAATCAAAGTGTTTAAAACAAATTTGATAACGATTTCTTTGCTTTCTCTTTTAAGTCCTTTGTCTGCACAGGTTATGGCGCAAGAGACTGCACAAGAAATTGAAGAAGTTGTCGCGGTAGGAAGCCGCTTAAAGGGCAGTGCAAGTGCTGTCATTGAAGAGCGTAAGAACCAAGCCTTTGTTGCTGATATCATGGGCGCTGAGCAAATCTCTCGTACAGGTGACAGTGACGCAGCATCAGCACTACGCCGTGTTACAGGTCTGAGTCTGGTAAATGACAAATTTATTTATGTCCGAGGCCTTGGTGAGCGTTACTCTAGTGTTCGTCTAAACGGTGCGCAAGTACCGAGTCCAGATTTAACACGTAACGTTATCCCATTGGATATCTTCCCATCCAGCATTATTGAGTCATTGGCTGTTCAAAAGGCTTATTCACCTAATATGCCAGCAGCGTTTGGTGGTGGTGATGTAAATATTCGTACTAAGAGCATCCCGAACGATCGCATAATAAAGCTAGAAGTTGGTTTAACGCACAAAGATACGAACAGCACTGGTTTTGTATATAACGGCAGCGATGACGATTGGTTAGGCGAAGACGACGGACTACGCGCAATGCCAAGCACAATGAATGCGGCGCTTAACAAATATATCAACGGTATTTCGGACATTTCAGTTTTAAATATTCGTGATATTGAATCAAAAGAGCGTGGTGAGGCCGTTTCTCAAAACGAAGCGATCGATATCAACAAGTCTTTAACTAAATCACTGCACCGCGATTTTGGTATGGTTGAAAAAGACTTGGACCCGGATTTTGGCGCAAAGCTCGTTTATGGTGACAAGTTTGATGACGTTTTTGGATTTGGTGGCGCACTTGGGTTCTTATTCTCCGCGGCTTATGATCATGAGTGGTCTCATAGTAAAGGATACTCAGCGGTTCTGTCGTCCGTTGATGTAAAACCGGAAGATTGTGGTAAGTCTGAACTAGAGTGTTACTCTGCGAGAACCGACAAAGAATCAACTAAGAAAAACGTTAAGTTAAATACATCCCTTAACCTGGGTTATAAACTTGATGGTCATGACTTAAATGCGTCTTATATGATGCTCAGAGATACAGAAGATGAGGCGTCAGTTTCTCTTTATCAAGAGCCTTCAAAGTCATTAAGTATTGAAAGTGGCGAAATACAACGTAAAAACTTAACCTCGTTCGAGCAACGTGAGTTAGAAGTGATCCAATTCCGTGGTACGCATAATATCGAATATGACTTTGTCAAAGGCGTAGGATTCGATTGGCAGTATACGGACTCAACTGCAACGACTGATATTCCAAGTGAACTTGAAATCACTGCCAGGGATCGTTATACAGATGGTGTTTACACAAATACGTATACGAGCGGCCCATTAGGTGGTGATCCCTTCCTATATCGTTTTGTAGATATGGAAGATAAGGTTGAAAACTACGGTTGGAATCTGTCAAAAGCATTCTATTTTGACTCTTCTGAAGTTGAGCTTAAAGGCGGCGCATATTTTGTAGATAAAACCCGTGAATATAAAACGGATTTCTTCAAATATCGCTTTGGCCCAACAGAAAATATCGTTTTAGCTACTAATGCAAACGAGGCATTGGGTATCGGTAGTATTTTCCGAGATGACGAGCGCGTTGATAATACAGAAATAGAGCTTCTTTTCCAGGAGCCAACTGCCGATGATTACATAGCAGCACAAAAAACAGATGCGTATTATGGTAGTTTTGACTACATATATGCGAATGATTGGCGCTTTTCTGGCGGTTTAAGGTATGAAGACTTTAGACAGGTAGCACTTGCATTTTCACGTTCTGTATTTGATTCGGCCTTATTAAGCGAACAATTAAGTGGTGAAGCAATCCAGCAAGCTTCAGTAATGGAAGATGAGACTTTCGCTTCATTATCTATGACATATAGTCAGCCAACATATCAAATCAGAGCTGGCTGGGGTCAAACGATTGTAAGACCAGACCTACGTGAATTAACACCTGTTCAGTATCAAGACCCACTCACAGATTACAGAACACTGGGTAACCCAACGCTACAATCAAGTAATTTAGATAACTTTGATGTGCGTGTGGAGTTCTACTTTGAAAGCGGTGATAATTTCTCAGTTGGTGCCTTCTATAAAGATATCGAAAAACCTATCGAAGCTCAGCTAAACGAGCGAGACGGGCGTTTTACTTTAGAGTTTGAAAACGCTGATACGGCATATGTATACGGTCTTGAAGCCGAATGGCTGGTGGAATTATCATCTGATTTCTTAGGTGGTGCGTTCTTTACTTCTGGTAACTTAACAGTAAGTGATTCAGAAGTTGAAATCCTAGAGAGTGCAAGAGGGGACTTAACGAACCTTCAACGTCGCATGACTGGTCACTCTAAGTACGTTGCTAACTTACAGTTGAACTATGATTCTCACGATGGCAATCATCAGGGCTCGGTTATTTATAACGTATTTGGTGATCGTATCTTAGCTGCTGGTGTCAATGGTTTTGACGATGCTTATGAGCAACCAATTAACTCTTTGGATGTCGTGTATAGCTATTATCCGACCTTCAGCACGACAGTCACCTTTAAAGTTAAGAATTTGCTTGGTCAAGACTTTGAGGTTGAACAAAATGGTGCGTTGATCCGCTCTAAAGAAACAGCGCAACAAGTAAGCTTAGATTTTGCTATTGAGTTTTAAATAACGCTTAATAGGAATAAAGGCCACTTTTTAGTGGTCTTTTTTTTATTCTTGATTTTATTAAAATAATAATATATCTATATTAGTATATTTATTTTAATTTTTTTAAATATTTACCACTTATGTACGTCTAAAGCTTGAGGCTAGATATTGTTGTTTATAATTAATAACTTTCACTTGAGAAATATTACATTTACGTAAGCGTAAACATATATTAGATTTGGATTTTTTTTATAATCTAGATCAATATTAAGACTGATTTTTACTTGAAAATAGTACTAATTTGACTCATAATAGCTAACACAAAAAGGTTATCGCATATCCTTACCACATTCAGGTATTTTGTTTACATAAAATAAACATTATGCCGAAACAGAGTTCTAGTTTGATGCGCAGCATCAAGCTTGGACGCAACCTTTACATGTTGTATCCAAACCCCGCATTGCGGGGTTTTTTTATACCTGAAGTTATACTTGCCTCCCTAGAACCTACATTATCATTAAGGTCATTAAGCTATTTAAAATGAGCTGATATGAGTTATTTTTTAGTTGGCTTAAAAAGTACTAGAGCTGATTGATTAATTTTGATAGGTTAGACGTCTAGACGTACCCCTCACGCAATGAGTAATTTTAAATAAATAAAGGGTAATGTAATGAATAGTGTAGGATTTATCGGCTGGCGCGGCATGGTTGGCTCAGTGTTGATGGAGCGTATGCAACAAGAAGGTGATTTTGCTCACCTTAATGCGCATTTTTTTACTACCTCTCAGTCTGGCCAATTAGGCCCAGACTTTGCGGGTGCAGCAAAACCGCTCAATAACGCATATGACATACCTACTTTAAAAGAAATGGACATTATCGTGTCTTGCCAAGGTGGTGACTATACAAAAGAAGTATATCAACCCTTGAGAGATGCTGGGTGGGAAGGTTACTGGATTGATGCTGCATCAGCGTTAAGAATGTCTAGTGATAGTATCATTGTACTTGACCCGGTAAACAATGATGTTATTCAGCAGGGGCTAGAGCAGGGCGTTAAGACGTTTGTTGGCGGTAACTGTACAGTTTCTCTAATGCTGCTTGCACTCGGTGGCCTGTTTGAGAAAGATTTGATTGAATGGGTTAGCCCTATGACATATCAAGCTGCTTCAGGCGCCGGTGCTAGAAATATGAGAGAGCTTATTACTCAAATGGGTGCTATCCATAGTAGTGTAAGTGCGCAGCTTGAGAATCCATCTTCTGCTATTTTGGAAATTGATAAAATTGTTGCTGATAAACTCAAAGATGATGCGTTACCAAAAGATCAGTTTGGTGTACCACTAGCAGGTAGTTTGATCCCTTGGATTGATGTACCTATGGAGTCTGGCCAGAGTAAAGAAGAGTGGAAGGCTGAAGTAGAAGCCAATAAGATTTTAGGTTCAGTTAAGCAGCCAATTCCAGTAGACGGTCTATGTGTGCGTATCGGTGCAATGCGTTGTCACTCACAAGCATTGACCATTAAGTTACGTGAAGATATCGAAGTGAGTGAAATTGAGCGTATCCTTGATGAGCATAATGAATGGGTTAAAGTCATTCCAAATGAAAGAAGCGTTACGGAGCAAGAATTAACTCCGGTTAAAGTGACAGGTTCTTTACATATTCCAATTGGCAGGATCAGAAAGCTGTCTATGGGCGATAAATACATCAGCGCATTTACAGTGGGCGATCAGCTATTATGGGGTGCTGCGGAACCATTGAGACGCATGTTGAGGATCATCACAGGTTAACTGTTAAAAGTGCCTAGTAATTAAACTAGGCACCGCAATTTTTTAAAAGTGGAAGTCATAAATACTGTAAGTGTGCTCTGCGCTATTACAATCAATTACAGTTGCAGGTAGGAAGTTACTATCTAAGAACCACTTAGCCCAAACCATTGCACCATCCTGACATCTTGCATCTTATGTATAAGCAACTTTTTGGCCTGCTGAGACACCTTCAGATACATATTTATTCCAGCATAGGCGTATTTCTGAATTAGGAGTAATATAAGGTACAAACTTGTAATTAACCTTCATAGGGTATCCTCAAAACACATCTTTGTATTTTTATAATATGAGGGGCCATACTATGTTCTTTTTTTAGTTTTTTAATTCCATATCGTTATTAAGATAAAATGTCCAAAGTAGTTATAAAAATACAACTTCAATACCTAAGAAAATATTCACCTAAGCATGGGTCTGCAATTGGCAGTATCCACTTATCCATTCTGAATGAACATCTAACGACAACATCCAAATGAAATGCATATTTGACCGATGCACTTAGCCCTAGGTCCGTCTACTTTTTAGTAACTATAAAAGGGAAAAACGCCCAAATACATAGAACCCTAAGTTTAACTTTAATTTAACATTTTAATTGGATTTCATAATTGAATCTATTGCAAAAGCCATGATAAATGCAGTGAACTAACGATAATATACTCATAAAAAGGGACAAAATAAATGTGTACCTAAAAAAGAGGGGGTAATATGGCAATGCATCTCTATCGTATATTGAAGAAACTACACAATTAAAACAGGTGAAAGCCAGTCTTATTTTTATATATGTAATGAAATTTATACTAAATCGAGTGACTAATTTCCCATACTGCTCCATGTAAGTTAGTTCATAAAACTCAATATAATCACTCTATTATTCAGCATTTTTACAAAGTACACACTTGTCGACACTTCTAAAATAATGATTGTCGGGTAATATACCTGTGCGATTTACGCTCAATTTTAAAAGGATGATTTATGAAAAAAGCAATTAAAAATGCTTCCTTGTCTCTTTTATTGCTTGGCGCATATAGTGCTAATGCAGAACACACTCGAAATGAGTGGATTGATAAGTTTGAACTAATTAGTGCGCAATATCAGGCTCAATACCCAAATAGTTTTAGCCGGTCTAGCAATCTAGCTTGGGCAGAAGCGTACTATTTAGACGCCTTGTTAGAAATGTATATGGGTACAAACAATCCAGAATACTTAGATATATTCACATTACGTGTTGATATGGCGATTGCCCTTGCTAAAGATGATACAGGAATGGGCATAGATGGCTATAAAGGTTGGGGAGAGTGGGTATATTCTATTGACGCAATTGATAATTTTGGTGCTGAAGACGTTGATCCTCAGGACAGCTCGTTACCTGCACACTGGCATCGCTGGCAGTCGACAGCAGAAACTGCTTTTAGAAATACTGCTGACAAGGTTGTTGATGGCAAAAGTCGCGCTGGGTTTACGGTGAAAACTGCTCCTGCAACTAATCGTTGGCATGTTTTGCAGACACCGTTGAGGAACCCTCATAAGTCAAACGAAAACTTTGATCCTAATGGCAAGTATCAAATTAATTTCCATGCAAAAATTGAGAATTGCGATAGTGGCGTTAAAGGTTTGTTGCAAGTCTATGATTTTACTGAAAGAAAATTGCTTTTAAACACATACGTTGAATCTCATAGTTACACTAACCATATGGCGGAATTTATTGCGCCTTCAACCCCCTCAAATAACGTTCAAATTAGGCTATACGCAACGGATTATAAAAAGAATTGCACAGTGCATTTTGACAATATTCGAGTAAGATCTTGGCGTGAATATCTCGTACATGACGGCATGATAACGGCACCGATGGCTAAGTTTATTAAGTTGGCAAGGACAGGGCGACTTGATGCACGTTTTAACTCCTTGGCTGATGGCTATTATGACTTTTTAATAAAGCATACATTCCCTAAGTGGGAAAAAGACCTACACAGTACATTAAATGGTAATCTAGTTTATTTGTTTGCCAATGACTCTTCTAGCAGAAAGCCTGGCCAATCCTTACCTCATAATCAGTATCTTGCGTTACAGCGGACATATGCTGAGCTTGCTCAGATTGAGGGTAGTGATCCTAATCACCAATTTATGGCAAACCAGTTGATTGGGGCTTTTAAAAGCAATCTAACGCTTGGACAATATCAGCCAAATTCAGGCTTACCAGTTAATAAATATGAATGGAGTTATTGGAGTGTACTTACTGACAAAGACACAGTAAGTGACGGTTTTAACTGGACAGGAACGGAAGATACTAGCCATGGCAATCTAGATATCGCTGCTGTAGTAAGCAGTTATAATGCAGGAGTTGGGTTTAGCAAAGAGGAAATGAACTACTTTGCTAATACGGCTGATTTTATGATTTCACATTGCGCAAACTTTAGTAGGCATGTGAATAAATGCTACGACTCTGAATCTTTAACGTCTTTAAGGTGGTGGATGCAACTAGCTGAATTTAAACCAAGTATTTATCACGATTCGGAAGCTAAATTAACCTCGGTGTTTAATGCCATTCAAGGTGTAAACCAACGCTATTACATGGGCGCCATTGCGCAACTTGTTAAAGGGTATAAAGTTTATGATCAATCATTTGATGTTACTTATGAAAATGCTTTACCAGAAGGATGGCGCCACTGGCAGTCAACGCCAGAGACCGTGTTTTTGAGTGCGAGCAGTGCATTTAATGGTGCACAAGGGTTAACTGTAAAGAATAAGCCAACTTATGGCTGGCAAGTTGCGCAAAAGGTATTTGATTACGAGCCTGGAGCGACGTATAGGTTGGAATCGATGACACGCGTATTGTCTGGAGACGCGAACAGTCGCATTATGATTTACGATGCGACGACTAAAAAATCAATCGCCCAGAAGATCTCAACAAGTAGAACTTGGTCGCCATTAATTATGGAGTTTACAGCGCCAGAAACCGCAGGGCATCAATTGCAAATTTATCTGTATTCAACAAATTGGCAGGTTGACAGTGAGATTCATTTTGATGATTTAGAGGTTTACCGTATCAATTAATTTGTTCATTGTGGCCAGCATAGTAAGGGCTGGCCGCTACATGGCTTTGTGAAGAGGAGTAACTACAAGTATTGAAAATATGTATTGCTTTTATATTTGATTCAATATTTTTTCATTAGTGATTAGCATCAAAAAGCTATCAGTGACGCAATAAAAACATCCTATAATTTACGTTATGTTAAATTGAGTTTGTGTGTACTTTATTAACATACTACTTCACTTTAATTTAAAGGGCCAAATTGCATCTCTATATTATGTCCAATACTAGACATTATATATAGTTTACAATGTGTACAATTATAAAAATCATTATATATCAGAAGTATAAATTTGGGGAAATGCCCTTTACTGTGTATAAAAGTTGTGTGTCATCTTAGCCTCTTTCCTATCGGCATTTAATAAGTTGGGAGCTGACATAGACAGTGATTGAAAATTTGTTATTGGATTTGCTGTGCAGAGCAGCAGACAACTCTAACTACTCTCCTGACAGTAGTTAGAGCTGATTCGCTAAATTATTTATCGTTATAAAGGTTTGGTTCGTCAATGTGGAAACACTTAGCTCCATTTTTAGGGCTGTATTCCAGTGTATAGTCTGCTTTTTTGGGGTCCCTTTTTAATGGTCCATCTTCAAGCTCTACTCTCTCAAAACAATTTTTGAAGTTGATTGTTTCAGAATCTTCATCCGGGATCCAAGCAAACTCACGGAGTGTCCTAGGCACTACCTTTAGTCTTGCTAAGACACTGCTGTGTATAGTAAATATCCTCAATTTAGGATGGGCTGATTTCATATACTCTGGGATATTTCTATTCCAGTTTAGATATACATGGCCTCCAAGTATTGAGTCCTCTCCAATATGAGATACGGAGTAAGCATTTTCATTAACTACATGTTCGCGAGTTAATATAGAGTCCTCTATTTGAGACAACTTCCGAAGCATCCAGTTCATCGATATGCCACCCAATGGCTCTTCTTGAGCATAAGCTCCACCAACATCAGAGTGAGCTCCCGAAAACCAAACTTCATCAATCTTTTCGTTCAAATAGTCACCAACCTCTTTATGTTTAAGTTTACAATGTTCAGCTAAAGATGGCAGTATCATCAATTCTGGTGTGAATCGTTTAGCACGGTTGTCGTCTATCGATACTGCATGAGCAACCTTTTGAATATTACATACTTGGTCAATGTGTTTGTTTGATGGCTTTTCTAAAAAGATTTCATTGTTAAGTCTCATTTCAGTTGCTGAAACTGTATCCCATATTCCCATAAATTTAACGGTTACATCTAATTGAGAAGGATTAAAATTTTCTAAGGAAAATATACGTTCTTTTTTTATTTTAAATGATTCATCATTTCTATAGATGTCAACGATTTTTTCAACTAATTTTTTCCGTTCACTATCATTTAAACGCGAAGTATCCGGTAATCCTGCAACAAATAGCAATCCAGCTAACATTCTAGCGTTGTGAGCCCCCCTACTAAATCCAAACAAGTACAGATCGTCTTTATCTTCACGGTAATTTTTTAGTAAATAGTCGTAAGATTCTTCCAATCTGGAATCTAATCCGTTACCAAAAAGGTTTCCTGATACTATACGATACCATTCCGTTCCTACACCTTCTACATACATTGAAATTACATTTTTCTCACACTTTGAATTAACAATTTCATACATTTTGAACACGTTTGTATTATCGGAAGGAGAATTACCTGTACCATCAAAAAATATAGCAAAGGACCTTGTCTCCGCTAGTTCTGAATAACTAGAGCTACCTTTTCCGAGGTAACATTTTTGAGAGAGCTTATATGTCGATGAAGCGCAACTAGATAGCATGATCATGGTTAATATTAGAAAAATTACTTTCATTTTACATTCCTCTTTTTTAATGCACTTCCCCTACTCAAAAGCATGTAAGGTGCACTACCTTGAATGATTGAAGACTATCTTTTAGCAAGTGAACTAGTAGAGCCCAAAAATGATTCTTAACTAAGTAAAGTAGTTTAAATTATTTGTTATATATTAGGCATGTCAGAGTTAAATTGTAGATAAGAATTGTAGTAGCTTTTCAACCTCCTCCTGAGTCATTAAACCTGTGTATGATAATAAAGGACTTCTAGTACTAAGGAGTCTTCCGTAATTATATTTTTCGTTTTCCGCCCATTCATAGTCGCTAAGAAATATTATGGGGTTAAGGTGAAAATTCACGATTTCAGAAAGATCTTCAAATGCTCCATTATGTCCATAAGGTGCAGTTTTTGAGACCTTGAGCAATGAGGGGGTCTTGAATTTAAATCTATCAGAAGCGTCTAGCGATATCTCTGAACGTCCTAAGTCTTGGCTTAATATACTTACTCCAACAGGGCCTTGAGGAACTGCCAATGAGTGAAATGAAAAGTCAGAAAATAAATCGCCTGAATGGCAGGTTGCGCACCGCCCTTTTCCATAAAATAGAAAGGCTCCTTGTTTCTCAGATTGGGAAAGGATTGATTTATCACCTTTGATGTAGCTCGACCATCTAGTGTCGACACAGTTTTCGTTTTTTATGATAAATGCGGCAATAGCATTTCCTAAATCAGATAACTGAAATGAATTTTCAGTTATCTGATTTTGAGCAAGTAGAGTTTTGAATTTAACCCATTCTTTAGTTGTTGCTGATGCAAGTTTTTTTCTGATAGCATCTGTAGAAGCGTGGAACCTTTCACTATGATATTTTGAATCGACTTGGGAAACATATGACTTTGAATCCTCAGCATATTTCAAGCCGAGGAACTCATCTCGAGCTAGAAGTGGTAGCGTAGCTGATACGGCTAACAATGAGTGGTAGCCCAACTTTTTTCCATCGCCTATTGGCGTTACCCATTCTGAACCTTGACTTTGAACTTTACCATCCCAGAAATACGCTTGGTAACCTGAAAACCCTCTTCCAATTAAAGTAAACGAATTCCTAGGTACTAGAATTCCTTTCCCATGATTGAACCTTTTTACTCCTTCACCTTTACCTCCAACTCCAACTGATACTGGCAATCCATCGGTTCGGGTTTGTGATTCAATATGACATGTAGAGCAGGATGTATCGTTATTACCGCTTAACAATGTACTTTCAAAAACAAACTTACCTAGGTCAAAGAGCGAAAGGTCATGATGTTGCACGTCAGAGCAGTCAAGCCCCTTCAGATCATATGCTTCAATAACCTTATCAAGTTTAAAATCAATGTCTGTGGCCGCGTTAATATTTACACTTATCAGCAACAGGAAGCATAATAGTGGCTTCATACTACCTCTCCGTAAACTTATGTTGTTTTGCTATTTCAGAGGCAGGTCGTTGGTGAAGCTCAAGTGCTTTTAATCCAAGCTCAGATAATGCGTATTCAGACACACCATACTTAAGCATGTGCTTTTGAAGCATATCGTATTCATGGCAATCTAAGAGCTGAATATTTGATGATTTTGATAGGTTGTTGTTGTCTTCTTGTTCAATATACCAGTTACCGTCCATAGCTTGAGCGCATGCTTTAGAGTAGGCCATGAAATCATCTTTATTCAAATGTAAAACAACACTCGGAACAAATAGCTCTTTGCAAAGGTAGGCTATGACGCCTGTCACTACTGAAAGTTTGAAGATTATATCTAGCCATTTCATCTAATAAGTATCCCTAATGCGTTTAAGGTTGCTACATCTAACGTTTCACTTTGCTTCAACCCGTGGTCAAGTCGGTAAGAATTGAGAGCCTTTCTAGTTTGTGGCCCCATAACTCCATCAAGTTCACCTTTGTAGTAGCCAAGTGCATTTAACGTAAGTTGCACTCTTAGAATAATATTTTTAAGTTTTTCTTTATCTTGTTTTAATTGCTCTAGGCGCAGAGCGTCTTGTGATTTAGGTATTGTGGAATCTGGTCTGGCCGGTTGACTCAAAGGCTCTGACTGTTGATTAGTTCTGCTTGGTGTAGGTGAAGATTTTTTTGGAGCTGAATAGCCTCCCCCTGCCGAAGACCGATGTGAAGAGTGGCTCCTATGTGAAGAGTGACTTCTGTGGCTTCTATGACTTGCTATGAAATCTGGTAGTTTGAAATCGTTTAGAGGCGCAGTCACTATATCATCTAAGAATTTGAAGTTGTTGGGTAAACTGATGCTGAGGTCTGAATCACTGCTATTAGCATGAGTTGCCAATGCAGTAAACCCTGCAAACATACCGACAATATTGTTTCGCTTTTTCATATTATTCTCATAGTTGGGTTAGTCCATTTGTGTTTTTGGGAAACAAAGAATCCACCACATTGACACTTTAAGCTACAACTGAAACATTCCTCTTCGTATATGGCCTTCCAATCACTGATTGACTTGCAGGCATACTCTCTGAGGTGCTCTGGAAGGTGACAAAGTGGATAATTGAAAAGCCTTATAGGTGTTTTATAGCGATGCTGTAGTTTAAGAGTTCTTTCTAGCGTTTTTATGTATTGATCAGGAGGCACAAAAAGTTCGTCCCAATGCTTTTTAGCCCACCCCTCCTGTTCTAGGTTCATGATTGATATGCTCGTGATACTGCTTATGCTTTCAAATGCAAGTTTGACGATGCTTGGTAGTTGTTCAATATTTCTTTTTGTTGGAATGACTCTGATCTCTATAGGAAGGCCATGATTTCCAGCATTAATAAGTCCATCTATTGTTTCTGACCAAGCACCTGCTTCCCCTACAAGGTCATCGTGTATTTTGCTATTTATTCCATATAGAGGGATCCCACAAATTATATCACGGCCATGCTGAGCATTTTTAAACTCTTTCACAAACGAGAGATCATGAAATGCTCTGCCATTAGTGAGCAGATGTAATGGGGTGTGACATTCTGCATGCTTTAATGTCTCTAAAAACTGAAGAAACAGTGCTTTATCTAATAATGGCTCACCACCTGTGATGCCTACAAATTCCTTACTTTCAAAAGCGATGAGAGATTGAGCTGCATACGCAAACAAAATGCTATCGTCCTTTGTTTTTGGCGGTTGAGAGCAAAACTTACACATGTTGTCGCATTGCTCGGTCACTAGGACTGTATTTGAATTAGCTGTTTTACTGAGAATAACTCGACCACTACCTTTACCATCAAGCAATAATATATCGCCATGAGCGGTGTGTTTATCTGCAATCTTGGATTCAATTATAGGAACTTGCTCTAAAAATGCTGTAGCATCACTAGGCACGACATATACGCTTGGCAAAAAACCTTTTTCTAAAGTCACATTGTGGCTTTTAACAATTTGCGCGGGCCCAAAAAGACCTATTAGAGATTCATTAAAAAATGAATCTGTTCGAAGTACTTCACTCATATTCAATCCACTTTTCAAATACTGAGTTATTTGTCGGATCTTCCATAAGCTCAATTACTAGATCGAATACTCTTTTATGCAGGTCACAAAATGCCGATGCAGATTTATTGCCGATTGGCTCCCCTTGTTCTTGAAGATGATATATTGGATCCGATCCACATGCTGTTTGATAGACGCAATCGCTGCACCCTGGAATATCAAAATTGAATGAACTCGATAACAGATAATGTGAAAACTCGAGTTCAAGTGCGGCGGATGGCTGTTGTATGTTTCCTAGAATAAGTTGATTCCCCCCATGGCGCCTAAAAATCATACGAGCTTCGTCACTACCAAATATGTTGCCAGTATAGTCAATAATAAGGCTTTGTTTGGCGTATCCTGCAGGAGACATCAAATCTACATAACCGCCTTGTGCAGCATTGATAATCCGCTTGTAATGAATAAAAAAGAAATGTTCAATTATTACGTTACCAGAGTGATGTTCACTCACTAAGCGCAGGACAAGATTTTTTAGAAAGTCTACAAACTCTTTGTTTGAAAGCACGTTTGTTTCTCTATTGGCTGCAAACCCAAATGGGCTAACAGGCCTTACAAATAAGTCTTTTAAACCCAAATCAAGATGAATATCAACCAATTCATTATAATGGTTTATTCCTTCTTTAGTTACGGTTGTAACGCTTCCTAAATGGCCTTCACCAAGCTCGTCTGAAATTTTACGTACATTTTCTCTCATCAACTCAAATGAGTTTTTTGTGATTAGTTTTCGGTGTTTGTTGTGAGCATATTTTCCTGCATCGATAGAAGTTGAAAATCCAATGTTTTTATTTTTTGCGAATTCTAAGAAACCGTCGTTGAGCAAGGACAGGCTACTTGCGATGATAATAATGAAGTTTTGCCTACCGACTGCATTTTCAAGTTGATCGTAAAATTCTCTTATGAAACCTTCCGCAAGTAATGGCTCTCCCCCTTGAAACTCAATTTTATATGGAGGCGCTTCAGTCCGCTCAATAAATTCAATAATCTTAGGTATAGCGGAGTAAGGAAGGTCGTAACCTTCTTCGTTTTGATTTGCTCTACTTACTTGACAATAAGTGCAACTATGGTCACAACGAAGTGTGGGCACAATCATAATTAACCTTTGTCCTAAAACATCTCTTCTTAAGAGCTGGGCGTATGCAGCAGTGGTTAACTTTACTTTTGACTCAAAGTCGTGTTCATGTGCAATGAACGAGTTTTCTTCTAAGCTTCTCAGTAGTGAAGCCGAAGCTTTACCATCAACTATTTGGTGAAGCACTTCTTTTGAATCGAGCATCATGTAGTTGTTTGATAAGTTGGAGATAACAACCCGTCCATCACGGAGCTCCCGAAAATTTAGAGGGAGTAAGCGATATTCATTCATGTCAATCGCCTAATCCTGTAAGCGCTTTAGTTATAATCGCTGACTTTAGACCTTGTAAATTAAGGTCAAGCTTCTCTCTTAAAATATAGTCATTTAGCTGTTTTTCGAACAAAGCTGTAAATTGATAGGTATCATTACTACTATTCGAATCAAAATGGATATGCCAATGGGTTTCGTCTTGAAAGAGGAAACTATTTGTTTTTTCAGGCATCCAGTAGAGTGCTTGTCTTAGCGGAAGTTCGTTAACTGCTATTTTTAGGTAACTTAATTTTGGCATTGATTTCTCCACACCTTTGTCTGCATGTATAGGGTTATCAATAAAAGGCTTTTCATACCCCTGCACAGCCATAACTCTCCCTACTGATAATAAATTGCAGGTATATTGGCGATTGTTTTCTATTCATTTGTATCCATTTGAAATATAAATTAACATTCGAACTACTTGCCCCACCTCTCTGACTAAATAAAGCTTTATGTGATTGAATATCTTGTTTATGTTAGAGTAGGCTTTGCCAGAATGTTTGTACTGTCAGTGCTCTTATCGGCTGGCTCAAAAAAGCTTTTCGTAAGGAAAAAGAATATATCGCGCTTATATATTGTGGTTAGCATCTAACTATCCTTGATAACATGATATAGTAAGGTTAGCACATATTATTTCTTATAAATTAAATTGGTGGAATTCCAATTGAAGACATGCATCTTCTATAACTAATTTACGTAAATAATTGGTACAGGATCCAACTTAGCAAATAGCTAAAAAAAGCAAATGCTCTTCATTTAAAGTCAAAAGTTTATGTGTAAATATTGTGTCGCGATGACATAAATTGTGGGTTTTTAAAGGAAAGTGTATTATTGCTGAATTGTTTACTACTGAGATGTCAAAAACAATCGAACAATACATAGTAAAATTAGGATTTATTTTTGATTTGTGTTCAGAATTTCCTCAATTAGGTTTTTGACTTTAGTTAAGTCCGTTTCACTTAAATTATTGAGTGTGCAGACTATCTCGGCTGAATTGTCGTCTTCACAAAAAAAGTAGTTAAGGGGAACGTTTAATCTATCGGCAATCCTCTTTAGTGTATGTAAATCTGGTGTATGTCGATTTTTTTCGTAATGATTCATCCTACCACTAGCTGAGCTTTCATCCATACCAATCAATACCCCCAGAGCTTTCTGAGAGTACCCTGCTTTTGTTCTTGCTTCTTTAAGGCGCTTTGGTATTGGACTTTCGAATTGCACTTACAAGTCATTTAATAAATCTCTATGTAACTTAGATTTTCTAAGTTTTACTCAATTCTGTATACTTAGCAATCCTAAGCTTTGTTTTTTGGAGCCAGCCATGTTCGAAATCGTGACTTTAAATGGGCATCTTTATAATCAACTAATTTTAAGGGACTTTGACCATTTTACTGTAAGTGAGTTAATTGACGTGGTAGTCAAAGTAGAAAATTTTAATGAAAACAAAGATAAGCTAACCAAGCTTGTTTATCGTCAGCTTACCAAATTAGTCAAACATGGTTATTTAGGTAAAAGTGAGCTAAGGAGGGGGCGCAGTATTGTCTTCTACAAAACGACAATATTCGATAGTAAGTATTTGTCAATACAACCACAAAGACGAGCATTACTTCAAGTATCTAAAAAAAGCACAATTGAATCAAGCCCGCAAGGGTTTTATCAAGCATTAAGCAATGAACGACGAGAGCTTGAGGCGTATCAAGTTATTGCAATTAGGGAAATGGAGAAGTACAAAGAGTTACTTTCTCGTTACCCTGAAGAAGCCAGCTTTATTAATCCATTTTATTTAGAGTCCAGAGCTCAAGCTACTAACATTCAAGGCGATTTAGAAGCAGTAACTAAACTGCTTAAGCATTACCCATCACCACAGGGCAATAATCAATGAAACTGAGAGAGTGGCAACGTGAGTGTTGTCAAATAGCTTTACACAATTATAAAAATAGTCAATTTCACTTTTTGTGTTTAGCATCACCAGGTGCAGGTAAGACTGTTATGGCAGCGCAAACGGCAAAAAAACTTTTTGAAGCAGAGCTAATCGATTTTGTTTTGTGCTTTTCTCCGTCAATTACTATCGCTAAGAGTATTCAAGAAACATTTTCAAATTTGTTAGGCTGTAATTTCGAAGGACAAATTGGAGATAATGGTGGATCTTATACCTATCAAAGCATGTCACACAAAACTGGTCGTTTTTGGAGACTACTCAAAAATAATCGAGTGCTGGTAGTATTAGATGAAATACATCATTGTGCCGGTATTTCAGTCGAAGATTCTAATAGTTGGGGAGCCTTAATTTTGAGCGAGATTCAATACAACGCTCAGTATACTTTAGCGTTAACAGGCACTCCGTGGCGATCAGACAAGATACCTATTGTATTGTCTAAATACGCTGATGAACATGGGGCGATAAGTTGTGATTATATTTATGGACTGTCAGATGCTATAAAAGATCAAGTTTGTCGTGTACCTAAAATCATAGTAATAGATAGCGATCGTCTTACACTTAAAACAGATAACCAAACCCAAATATTTGGATCTTTTCAAGAGTTGATTCGTAGTAAACTCTTATCTTACCAAGATATAGTCACACAAAAAGAGGCTATGAATTATGTTTTGAAAAGAGGTGTTGAACAGCTACGTATAGTAAGGAAGTATGAGCCTTCAGCCGCTGGCTTAGTTGTAGCCTCATCTGTAGAGCATGCAATAGAATTAAAGAGGATATTAGTAGAATGTTTTTTGCAATCGGCTGTTGTTGTATCATATCGTGATCATAACGCTCAGGAAATTATAAATAACTTTCGTCGAAGTGATTCACAATGGGTAGTAAGTGTTGGGATGATATCCGAAGGAACAGACATCCCCCGGTTACAAGTGTGTTGTCACCTAAGTACGACAAAAACTGAGCTGTACTTTCGTCAAGTGTTGGGGCGAGTCATTAGACAAACTGGAAATCAGAGACAAGATGCTTGGTTATTTACAATTGCAGAGCGAAGTTTAATACAATATGCTGAACGTATTATTGAGAATATACCTGAAGAACATAATGTGAATATAGAGGTTGAGTTGATGTCGAAGACCGAAATTGACCTAGTTAAACCTTTTGTTGAAAACGAAGAACAAGTACATATCACAGACACTGATTTATTAGAATTGAATAAAAGCAATCACTTAGGAAAGCTTTTCGAAAATCAAAGTGATACAACATTGACCTTAGATCGCTTTAGAGCACGCATTATCAGCCATTTCTAAAGTAGAATTATAAAGTTATCATAAACAAACTAACTATAATAGATGAGTTTAGCTCAAATCTAAACTGACAATCTCGATATAAAAATCGGGAGCTGTCAGAATAAGTTTGAGCTTGTAAATCTAACTTATTGAATTAGATTAGGAAATTTCTACTCGCTCTTTCGCCATATATACTCCGATACATGGTTTAGATACTATTATTAATGATGTCTCATAGGATTGTCGAGTCACTCTTGGCGTTTAAATATCCGCAGTTGGCAACGTAACTACAGAAAACCAGAAGCTTTCACCACCTTCACAAATTGACTGAGATTGATTGGCTTAACTACATAGCTATTGGCATGCAAATCTTAGGTTTTAATAATATCTTGTTCGGCTTCGGAGCTTGTCAATACAACGACAGGTATACGTTTTAAAGCACTATCAGACTTGACAGCATCAAGGACTTCTCGCCCGTCTATTTTGGGTGAATTAAGATCAAGTAGTATAAGATCAGGTCGAATCTCGAAATTTTTGCCTCAGAAAAAGCTGAACTACTTTAACTTAAAATGATACAACAGCTGAATGCCTTTACTAGAGCATTAATAATTTTTATGTTTTAGATGAACATAGAATAATCTTTGCTATATTTCTTTTAAGAATAAAAGGAATTAGCCATACTTTATCCTATGTCCAAAAACGCTCATCTAAACAACTTGAAAGTGGCATCATGCCAAGAGACCTATGCTGATTTCCCTAGTAAGTTAAATGAGGATGATTTGCTGAGTGCTTTGAAAGCATCTATGGAATTCGCCGCTGATGAAGTCTTTTGGATAAGCGCTAATGCTGAAATCTTATACGCCAATAATGCAGCACACTTAAAATTAGGATATGAACAAAATGAGTTAAACGGCACAAAGATATGGGAGTGGGACACAACTTTTTCAAAAGAGTTATGGCCACTTTTCTGGCAAGAACTACAAACACGTAAACATATTGAATTTGAAAGCTTGCAGCAAACGAAAATGGGTGACTCTTTTCCTATCCAATTGAAAGGCCATTACTTCAAATCAAATAATGAAGAGATGTTTATTGTTTTCATCTCTGATTTAACCGAGAAAAAACAAGAAGCTGAAAAACTTAAAGCACAAGCTGTACACATCTCAAATCTACTAGAACAAGAGAAAAAACGCTTTTCCGAATTTGTTGATTTGGCGCCCGTTGGTGTTGCCATTAATCGATTGGATGATGGCGCTTTTGACTACATTAATCATGAGTTTAGTCAATTTTCAGGATATAGCCTTGATGAACTCAATGGTATGAATTATTGGCAACTGACACCCAAAAAATATAAAGTACAAGAGAAAATACAGTTAGCTGATATAGCTCGAACAGGTCGCTATGGCCCATACGAGAAAGAATACATCCACAAAAATGGGTATACGTTCCCTGTACTGTTATCTGGAATTAAGATTACGGAAATAGATGGAACTGATTACATTTGGTCAGTTGTACAGGATATATCACAGCAAAAGCAAATCGAACAACAACTAGCCCAAGCAAAACACGAAGCTGATACCTATGCTCATCGAATGCAATTGGCAAACGACTCAGCAGGTATTGGTGTGTGGGAATGGGATCTTAATGATGATTCGCTAATCTGGGATGCATGGATGTACAAACTATACGGGATTGATGAAAAGCAATTCTCAGGTGCATATGAAGCCTGGGAAAACAGTGTTCACCCTGATGATATCGCATCCGCTAAAAGCAAACTACAGGCCGCTATTGAACACACAGGTATTTATGACCCAGAGTTTCGGGTCATTCACCCTAGTGGAGAAATCAGAACACTCAAAGCTAGTGCTGAGGTCATCTGTGACAATGAAGGCAATCCTATTAGAGTAATTGGTGTTAATTACGATATCACCGATAAAATCACCGCGCTGGAAACCTTAGAAAAAGCCAGAAAAAAAGCAGAAGAAGCAACTAAATCAAAAAGCGATTTCTTAGCAAATATGAGTCATGAAATTAGAACGCCCATGAATGCCATTCTAGGAGGGTTACAACTTTTACAGAATGAAGCTCTTGACGATAACCTCAAGGTGCTCATAGATAATGCCGCTTACTCCGCGAAAAGCCTTTTAACTATTATCAATGATATTTTAGATTACTCTAAAATTGAGTCTAACAAATTAGAGTTAGAACAAGCCCCCCTATCATTCATCGAAGTAATTGAATCCGTAAAGTATGACTTAGACCCTCTTGTGAGTCATAAAGGGATTGAATTTATTTCTATCATTGATGATGGCTTTTCAGATGGCTGGCTTGGAGATATTGTTAGGATCAAACAAATCCTACTGAATTTAACCTCGAACGCAGTTAAATTTACTGACATCGGTAAAGTAACACTGCAAGTAAGTATTAAAACGTATGAAAATATGCCTGCTATCTGTGTCACGGTTATAGACTCAGGTATTGGGATGAGTACAGAGGCACAAAAAAGGATCTTTGAACGGTTTGCTCAAGCTGATTCTTCCACAACAAGGAAATACGGTGGCACTGGCTTGGGTATGTCTATCACACTCAATTTAATAAAAATGATGGGAGGCAACATTGATGTAGTCAGCACGCCAAATGTCGGCACCAAAGTACAGGTTGTTTTGCCACTTAAGCAATCGTCATTAGAAGACGTTGAGAGAAAAACAAAATCAATATCTGCACCAGACCTAACTGGGAAAAACTTATTAATTGCAGAAGATAATAAGATAAATCAGGTTGTAATTGCATCTTTTTTAAAGGACACAAAGGCAAATCTAACCATCGTAGAAAATGGTAAACTCGCCATACAAGCAGTTGAAGAAGGAGAATTTGATTTAATACTCATGGATATCCATATGCCAGAAATGGATGGTGTTGAAGCACAAAAACACATTCATAGTATTAAAAACAATATTCCGATTATCGCTTTAACAGCAAATGTGATGGTTGAAGATGTAAAATTATATTTAGCGTTAGGGTTTGATGCTCATATAGGTAAACCAATAGATATGAGCAATCTATTTGGAGTATTAGAAGCCTACTCAAATACCTGAAGTAGGCCTTGAAATATTTCCAACTGAAGGTGGCTTGTCAGGCGTGTTCTTATTATTCACCACTAAGGTTGGCGGATGATGTTAATTGAAATCTCTGCGCCATGGTTCTCTGCTGATTTGTCAAACGCAACTAATAATTTAGAGTAACTCTGTATCCCGGCGAGCCTCAATTCCGCTGTACCTTCGTATCGAGTAGACTTAAGATAAGTTCTACCAAGGGTTACATTACCGCCTCCTGGCTTTACACCTATGACAGTAAAGTTAAGAGAGCCTGTAATATTGCCAATTGCTTTGACATCCACAACAGCTCTAGTATCTCTGCTCCCATTTACGATTGGGTTATCGACAAATATTCCAGTCGTCTGGGAATCTGAAATGTAATTGGTCTTTTTCACAATAACAATACCGGCATTCTCAAGTAACCTTACTAAAGGAGCGTTGCTACTTAAATCAAGTGCACCGTATAAAGCAAAGTTATGTGTTTCACTCACACCTGAGGCACATTTCCCTGCTTGAGCATTACTTGCTCTGGAAGCAACACCTAAAATCGTCGTAGGGCGGTATGTAGTTGTGATTGATGATCCGCTATCCCCTCCACATAACACACGATCAGAATATAAAATTTGGTGTTTATATTCGTTTCTTCTGTAAGTTGAGCCTTCATTTCCTGCCCCAATCGTTGGTCTTGCTTTTCTGAAAGTTATATCTCTAGTTCCATCTGATTCGTTTATATCACCATATGCAGGGCTAGAACCGACTACATTCAGCACTTTATTTGTTTTGTTATATTTTGCAAAGCTGAGGCGTGAAGGCATAAAAGCAGGGGTATAATTACCTGACACTGCCGACTCTAGTTGGAAAATTGCAAAATCATCTTTAGCGTATTCTATGTTTGCTCGATCATTCTGTGGAGTGCGATTGCTATACTCACTATGAAAATATATGGCAGGTGATGATTGTGAATGACCTTTTATATTTAGAAAGTACGTTTGGTTACCATCGGTGTCTCTGTTAGCCGTGTTCCCAATCAGCATAATTCTTGGTACGGCCTCTTCACCTTCATTCAAATTAAATGCTTCTTTAAGATATTCTGGATGAAGGCAGTGTGCAGCAGTCATTACCCACTCCTTGGTAATAAGGGTACCTGAGCAACGACTTTTATATCTTTCACCTATTTTATATGTCCACCCTATGGCATATCCATACTCCAAGTCTCTCTCATCTAGTTCGGTGCCGATTGCTTGAATATCAACTACCTCATTGTTGTGATATCGCTCTTGATTGAAAGATGTTTGAAGCTCTGCCTTTTTAATGGAGTCGACATATGTTTGTTCAGATGCGTAACCAATGTTTGTAAAACAGCTGTTGAGATTAAGCATAGGGCTAGTTTATTAATGGGATTCATCTTCATTATATTAATACTCCTTTGGTATATTGGTGTTAACATTCCTTTAGTTGATGTTAATTATTGGGCGTGATTTGAAGTTTGCAAAGTTTTAAGCAACTTTCTTACTTTTAGTTAAAAGCCCAAGTTTTGTTATTTATGCATCAATAGGAGGGCTTGTCATACTTATCTTAAAAAAACTGTCTGAGTATGGCCCTTATGCTGTTGACTTATCTAAGGGCCACTAAATACCCAGGTCTCATCAGTGAGTTTTCATTTACACTTCAGTTCGTCATCGATATTTAGACTCTGCCTATAAATTGATTGTAAAAAATGAAAAAAAATAAAATATGTTAAAACGGCGCAAAACATCACAATTTGTGATGTTTTGACAAAACCCTCACTGCCCCCTTAGAAAGGTCATAAAAAGCTCTTGTTGGTCCATTTAAATGGCTTTAAATGCGTTTTAATGCTGTTTAGCTGGTTTATTTGTAATTAGTACTGTGACGTAGGCATTGAAGTAATAGAACTAAGTTCGGCTCTTGACGCATAATTCAATTTTGCATAATATCAGTTCGAATCTCACTTGGCGGTTAGATTCCAAAAATATTTCTTCGTTGCATATAAGTCAACGGTCGGCGCAGAGGCTTGATAACCCTCTGCGCTAGAGAAAATGATAAAAAATTTTACAAGATTAAATACCCTACCTTTGTCTAATATAGAGGTGGGTTTTTTGTGTTGACATGATTTCTTATGTGGATTAGCATGAGTTATCTTCCTGTAAATATCAGGTTAGATTTATTTTTGGATCTTATCAGTCCAAATCTTTATATTAGCCAATCCTAATAAGGAAAATTTTATTTAATGATTAATAAAGAAATATTTTTTAACGAAACCGCCAACCAAACATTGAATTTTAGCCCTTCCCGTATTGCTCGTTTAACAAAGAGTGAATTAAACAAAGTTCTCGTAGGCTTTGGAAAAACTAAAATGAGGAATGCCATCGAGTATGTAGCCTCACACCCTGGGGACATTACACATGTCGTTCGAAGTCAATCCGGATGTAGTAATATCTCCGAAGCTTTTCGTAATGCTAACAAGCGCTTGCTTAATGTAGGTTTGATGGTTGTGTGTAAGCCTCAGAAAGGTAAAGGGAAAACTCAAGATGTGCATCAGTGGTATTTAATTCATGCACCGATAGTTCAAGTAAAAGTGCAACACGCTAGTAACGACCCTCGTTAAAAGTTGTGTCATCAAAAGCGCTCTGCAGGGCGCTTTTTTAAGGAACTTACTCAGAATAACCCCATATTCGTAAAGGCAAGTTTTTATTCGAATATTTCTGTGGTGAGAGTGGAGTAATTTAAGTAGTAGGCGATAAAAAGCAGTTAAGAACAAATTGTAGATTCCAGCTTGATAAAGACAATGTTTAGTATAATCCTTAACAAACTATGGTTGTCATTGTCAGTCGAGATTTCAAGGCTCATACATTATCCATTCTTTATTTTATCAATTATCTTCTTTAAACCAGTAAGATAGCCACGAGGAAATATTTCAACATTATACTCCAAATCCTTAACTTGCCCTGCTTGTGTGCTTTGCCAACCGTTATTTTTCATGCATTCATCGGATATCGAATAAAGCAAAGCCGATTTTTCATACTCATTCAGATCTTTTAGTCCATTTTTAATGTCTGGTAAAAATTGAGGCTCTTTTGTTGGGCGCCTATCAATTGTGATATTGCAATGCTGTTTTAGCACATTAAGCTGTTGACGGTAACGGTTTCGTTCCGCGAGTATTTGGCCGAATAGTGTTCTTACCGCAAGGTCTTCAATTCTTTCCAATAAAAGGTTATCGGTTGGAATCTTTTGAGCATTTGGATCATTAGAATTTTTAATAGTGCCACTTTCAGTGCATTTGTTTTCCCAAGCCTTAATTAAATCTCGATAATGTACATTACGTGTAGCTCTTATCGCTTGGTAACCTGGGCCGCCAGAGGCAGATGAAATACGGCCTATCTGAGCAATAGAGAAGTCTCTATATCCTGACTCTACATAGGATGAAAGTATTTTGTTGAGTTTATCCAAACTATCTTGTGTTCTTTTGACTCGGCCATTTTTAAGTTGCTTTAAAATTAGACCTATGTTGTTATCCATAAGACGCTACCTAGCTAATCATGAAATTAGCTTATGGGATTTATTATTCATGCTTTCTAGTGCTTTATTCAAGAGTTTGCTATCAGAAAGATATTCTCCAGCCTCTATATAATTTGCCGCTTTTCTAAACCCTTCAAATTTATTATTAGGGTCTGAGGCTTTTGCCATATACCTCATGAGCGCATTACATGCAATTAACTGTTCATTAGCACCCATTTCGAGAAATACAGGTTTCATTCCTCTTTTCATTAAAGCACGTGATATATGCATAGTACGCTTTTGTATTGCAGATGTTTTGATTAATTCATCGCGCAAATCAGGGTAAAACTCAGCATCTTCACAAAGTAGTGAAATATGTAACAATTCAGATTTTGTTTCTATAAGGTCTACAGCGTGCTTTACGTCTTTTTCGCTACCGATAGCGATAAATTTATCCCTATTATCTTTTTCCGATCGCGACTCTTCGATGTTATTTATTTTCCCAATCAACCCAAAGCATGCAATTAAGTCTTTTGTATACTCGTCAGCCTCTGTTTGTTGTTTTTCAAAACGACGTTGGGTCTCTAGTAATTTGGCTTTCTTTGTAAAGTACTCGCCATTTTCTACACAAAAAAATTGCTCATCTTTCAACTGCTCGAGTAAGGACTCTAACTCTAAAGATAAATTAGCAGCCTGATGGGCCTTAAAACTGAGTAGATTAAATCTGGCATTCAAAGCCGGAAGGTATCGTGCTTCCGTAATAAACCATCGGCATCTTACGCAGTTTTCTGGACCATGCGGCACAGGAGAGTATATTCGTTTCAATGCATTACTATCATCTTTTAATATTTCCCCCCCATTCCAGCAGCCACCTAACGTTTTTGTTTCGTCTACCCGCACAGTATTCCCTCCAACCAAGCATAGGCCTAGTCCTCGCTCTTCCCAACCGATAGGGTTTCGATTTACCAATGCCGCTTCTAAGCTTTCAGTTTGATTATATACAAGCGTATTTTTTATGTTTTCCATAGAAGCGTCTTTTAGAAAGTTTTTAACCGAACTTTCGGATGACTTGTATAATTCCCTCTCTGCTAATTTCATTTTTTCACTAAAAACTGAAGGCGAAATCTTATTGTAGTAAATAGTCATTAACATTCGAGAGTGACCTGCTAAAATTTTTGATATCACTGGAAGTGGCAAGCTTGTGTCCATTGTATATGCTGTAATAAGTGATACTCGTAAACTGTGAAGGGGAAATTGGGTTGTTCCAGAATCTTCACTTTTTGAAAAAGTAATCCTTTCGCCGTTTTCTAATTTTTCTCCTCTTTTATCCAATACAATTTCTAGCTGATTTAATAGGCTTTGCCACAGTCTTCTCACAGACTTGTCGTAAATTGGTTTAAATTTATCCTCGCCTGATGAAGAGGCATCTCGAAATAAAAAAGATATTTCTCCCATATTTTTTAACTGATATTGACTTTTTTTTTGGTCAGTATGTTTGTTCTGTAGAGTTGTACAGTCAGTTGGGTGAGGAATTGGGTTATATTTTTCTTGCCAGTTTCTTAACTTTTCTAGCCAATATAATATTTCTTTATGTTGCCATGGTATTGTATAGCCTTTCTCTAGGTCATTTTTATGCCGATCTGCTGTTTTATTTGTATTTATATAAAGCCCAGTTGAATAAACCCCAGTCGTGAAGTCGTATATTCGTCGAAATACTCCTCTTGAATATGGTTTTTTTTCACTACCGAGAGCAAATTTATGCCTATTATTCAGCCTCCATTTGCCTTTTTCATATCGCCAAGTATCAGCCTCTCCGCTATCTAGCATTCGGATCTGATATGTCCGAAGAGGCAAGTGAAGTTTCATAAATATTATCGTAGCTTTAACAGGCGACCAAATTTGATAAATAGTAGCTACCTTTCCATTTCTTACAACTTTTTTTGTGCGCCATACGCAATCAGGGTCAGTTTTGTCTAGAGTGCAGGGATCTATTTCGAACCAGTCTGATTTTGTGTTATGGGCCCATTTCCAATGTTTAAAATGTTGCTCTTTGAGAAAATCTTGGCCTTCTAGTCTGTTACTTCTCGCAGGCTTTATCGGCGGGCATAAAATGTTCCTAAGTTCTTGAACATATCGATAAGGTAATGCGTTTCTAACTGTTTCTACAACAGAGTTATTTATTTTTATCTTCGTTAATGGGTTTGTAACCAAGGGGACTCTAAGACCTTTTTCATTTTGCGCTGAAAAATGTTTTTCAATGACGTAATCTAAAAATTCGCTGGGTTGACCTATTGCTCTTTGTATTGCTAGAGCTTGGTTTACTGTTTGCCTTATTATTTTTTCAAATTCAGTAGTACTGCAGCGGTGGCCATTATGGCCTTTGAAAAACAATTCTATATTTGCTGAATATGGAGCAACTTTATACAAATAGGATTCGAAAAAGCGTGTGAGAGACACTTGCTTTGGAGCAACTCCTTCTTTTTGCGTTGACATCCATTCCGCAGCAAGCTTTTGCCACTCGCTCCACTCAGGCCCTAACGATGTAAGCATCCAAGAAAAAGTTAAATCATTAGAGCGCCCATCTATTTTCATTCTATCAACCTAGCTATTTAACAAGCTTTGGGTTTTTGCCACTAAAATACCCATCGGGATCAATATCTTCAAATCCATATTCAGTTAACTTACTCCATTCTAAATCAGGCATAGTTGGTTTAGGCTCTTCTAATTGCTGTGTGGCAAGATCAAGTTCATAAGTCAGGGACTGCTGGCTTTGAGTTGTATAAACTAGTTGAGACTCAAGAGATTTATGATGTAAGCAACGTCTAATTATTAATGAGCTTAAACCTGAAAGCGCAAGTCTTCTTCCATAGCTATGGCGGTGTCCATGGGGTCCAAGTCCCTCTTTTTTGTTTGGTTTTAGCCCGATTCGCTTTAAGCCTGATATATAATTTTGATGAAAGGCATTCAATGTATATGGCTTTCCTATATTACTGTGATGAAATGAAATAAAAGCATACGGATGATGGCACTCTATGTTTGCCCTGATTCTTAGATATACTTTCCATAACTTCATGAATAACATTCCAAAATCAGAGGGAAACCATTGGACTTGAATGTAACCTTCTGTGTGGTCTACGACCTTATTTTTCCAACCTAGATGCGCAGTGCCTCGCATGCGCTGCCTTGGAATTCTGCCATACTCTATTTTTAAATAAGTCTGCCGGCTATTTGTTTTTTCACTTCGAGTTCTATTCCCTGGCGCTTTTCCTTCAATCTCGTTGTATATCCTCACTAACGCATTATTGGGGTTTTCAGTTTGCTCGAATACATCAGTTACCCAAAGCAGCAAGGCTTCACTTTCCCTTAACCCACCGCCGTGCATTAAAAGCACAAGCAGTTGATCTCGGATTGCCACCGCGATTTTTTTTGAGCCTCCCACTCCAGATTCAAGAAACTTTTGAAAGTATTGTTCGGGAAAACAATATACATCTTGCTGTTGCGTACTCAACGTTGCTTTCCCTTTTAATATATGGGCCGTCGTAGTTGCTTTACTCACATTACCATTGAATAAGTGTCCAAGAAGCTGCCGATGGCTAGCGTAGTAGAAAGCTGCATATTGTAGTCGCTTTTCATCGGAGGGTATGCCGTGTTTATAGTCGGTAAATTCAGTTAAACTATTGTCTTTAAACCAATCTACAAACTTTGCTAGCCGTTTGATATGCATGTTGACACTGGTAACTGATCTAGGAAGCCAGTAAAGTCCTGATGAGTCATACCCTTCAGAGTCAATAGTTCCTTCATATAAACGACGAGAAAAAGTGCGAAATAAGGTTTTAGGGTCGGAAAAAATATCTTTATTGGCTTCCATATAGTCTAGTAGAAGCATTATTGTACGTATTGTCGCATTGATTGAGGAATTGCTATATCCATTAGTGTCCATACTAATAATGTAATCTGTTAGGCTACTAATTTCACCTTGCTCGGTTAGCAAAATGGGCAAATCAGTTTCTATGCCCGTATTGTCTTCAATAACTTTGGCTATTACCTTAACAGATGTCATATTTCATTGACTCATTTTAGATCGAATAGAAATAATCTCTAAGCATTACCAAAACTGAAATGCTGTTTTTTTCGTAGTTCAAGCCTTGCCTAAAGTTTTTTAGGCAGTACCATATACCACACTTTATTGATTTAGAGCTTAAAGTAACTCTACATACATAGCCTAGCCGTCTTTTCTAATAATTTCCTGTTTCTTTAAAAATTAGCTATCTATAGTGGTACACTTAATTTGTCTATAATCGAATACTGTTTATTTCTTCTGATATTAAGGTTTTTTAGTATTTAACTCTCTCGCTCTAAGCGATTGGTACGGGGGGCAAGTTCTTGGATCTGTTGCTGATCGGGCGTCAAAGCTTTCGGCTACGGTTTATCACCAATCTTTTCAATTTCAAGTTGCTGTCCCACCGTCTTTGGGCACTTCCAAGGTACGGCAGACTTCTGGAAATGAGTAACTTTTATCTATAACCAAGCAAGCCGCTTCAAGTTTATGTTCATTACTAAATGTTCGACGTTTTCTAGCCATTTGACACTTTTAGTTAAGTGGTAGCTATGGCATCTAAAGTTGTGTTCGAGTTTATTGAACCAAATATAGCCTAGCCACTTCTGCATAGATTACATCTAAAGCTGTAAAGCAGTGTTTCGCTAAAGTTTTAAACGGCTTTAAACTTAAAAGTACACAATAAACACTATATACAATAGACAGTATCGGACTTTATGTGGGTGTTTCTTTTCAAGGAAAGTTTTGAATTAAATTTAGGTTTATCATATATAACGTGGAAGTCTCAGCTTTTAGCATTGCCTCAATGGCGACATCCAACGGGCTTTTGGTTTCGGATTATATCTAAATGGATTCGACAAGATTGGCAGTACCCAATAATAAATGGGTAACTGCCAATAAGTTAAAACTAAACTAGCCTGTATTATTCGTAACGAAGCGCTTCAACGGGCACTAGTTTTGAGGCTTTTATGGCGGGTGCTAAGCCAAATACTACTCCAATAAATGTTGTAAAGCCAAATGACAGCATTACAGACCACATTGGAACAACTAATTCTGGCGCTCCAGGTAAAAATAAAATAATCAAACCTGCGATCCCATATCCTAGTACTATGCCTATTACTCCTCCAATCAACGATAAAATCAGTGCTTCGACTAAAAATTGATAGAGTATGATGTTTGACGAAGCCCCTAGTGCTTTTGCAATTCCTATTTCTTTAGTTCTCTCTGTGACAGACACAAGCATAATATTCATTATGCCAATACCGCCAACCAATAGGCTGATTGCAACAACACCAGATGCAACCAGTGTTACAGACCTTAATATACTATCAAACTGTTCTTTTGTTTTTTCTGCAGTGACAAATTCAAAGTAGTCTTTTTCTCCATCCTCAATATTATAGCGGCTACGTAATATCTGAAGCATTTGAGCCTTAATTACCTCTAGTGAAGTCCCCTTTTTGGGGCGAAACATGATTTCAATATTCTCTGTAACTTGACTACCATTTAATGATCTTATTGTACTAAAAGGCGCGATGATGTAGTTATCCTGATCATAACCTAGAATACTTCCCAATGTTTCTGCAACACCAATGATCCGAAATGAATCACCACTGAGTTTTATGAACTCACCGGTTGGGTTTTCTGGCATATTCAATTTTTTAATCACTGAACTCCCAACAAACGCAACTCTTCGGCGTCTTAAATCATCACTTTCAGATAAAAAGCGTCCTTCAACTGGGTATACGTTGACTACTTTTTGGTAACTACTGTCAGTGCCTATTATGTGAGTTTGTATTGTATCTCCACCATACTCAATATTCGCGCCCAAACTATATGCCCTCATTGTGACGGTCATATCTTCAACACCCCTGACCTTCCCTTTTAAAACGATGAAGTCGTCATAAGTTAACTTATTAATAAACCCTAACATCTCTTGGTTAGCACTTGTAAAGGCTCGCAGGGTGACCATATCGCTCCCCAAATCATTGAACTGTCTACTAATATTAGAGCTTAGTCCATTCATCACTGCTACCACAGATATCACGGCGGTTACGCCTATAATGATCCCGAGAGTAGTTAAAATACTACGCATAGCATTTGAATAAATAGCTTGAAGCGCAGCGCGTAATCCTTGATAGGCAGTATTGGCAAAATCACCCATAACTAGCCTCCTTTGAACTATCTACAACGCTAATACGTTGCTGATTGTATTTATCAGATTCTATTTGGCCATCCACGAGGCGAATGACTCGCTCACAGTGGTCTGCAATCTCACTCTCATGCGTTACGATTACGATGGTATGGCCTTTTTGATGTAATCTATCGAATAAAGACATAATATCAGCAGTTGTTTTGCTATCTAGATTACCTGTTGGTTCGTCGCCTAATAATATCGCTGGTTCAGTTACTAATGCTCGCGCAATTGCTACGCGTTGTCTTTGACCTCCAGAAAGTTGATTTGGAAGGTGGTTTACTTTGTTTGCCAAACCCACTTCACTTAAGGCTTTCAATGCTCGCTTTTTTCTCTCAGCGCTACTCATTGTTCTGTAGACTAATGGTTGAATAACATTATTGAGCACCGATGACTTCGGCAACAGGTTAAAACTTTGGAAAATAAACCCAATGGACTGGTTTCTAATTTTAGCCAAGGAGTCTTCTGTTGCATTAGCAGTATCCTGATTGTCTAGAATATATTCTCCAGAGCTCAAAGTATCTAAGCAGCCAATAATATTCATTAATGTGGATTTCCCCGAGCCCGAAGGGCCAGTGATAGCAACATACTCATTCTTGCTGATAGACAAGCTTACACTATTCAAAGCACAAAACTCTTCCTCAGCCATCATGTATTGCTTGTATACATTATTTAACATAATTATTGGAGAACTCATGATCTACTCTCTTTAAGTAAAACTCGAGTACCATCTTTAAATTGGTTAAACAAGCGGCTAGGGCCAGTTACAACTTCATCTTCAAGGTTTAATCCTGAGAGGATTGATTGGTGAGTATCAGTGGCCATCCCAACTTCAACCAAGCGCTTTTCAACTTTCCCGTTATCTAATACCCATACATAATGCTGATTATCTTCTTTACGAACTGCTGAAATAGATACACTCAAAGAGGGATTTGTTTCTTGTGTAATAATTTCTGCACGGCAGCTCATACCTGGGTGTAACTCAGCTGAGTCATCAAGAACTACTTTTACAGCATAATAAAGCCCATGCCCTACTTTAGAGCTTCTTGCGGTTGTACCGATACTACTTACTTTCCCTTTTATGAATTGCCTTGGGTTAGCTGCGGTATAAATATGTGTAACTTGTCCAATATGAACATTTGCAATATCAGCTTCATCTACTCTTAGCTCAGCTATCAGAGTCTGAGGATCTGCGAGTGTGAGTAATGAGGTACCAGCAAAGTTCATAGCGCTGGCAATAACAGTTTCTCCTATCTTAACGTCAACCGAGGAGATTAAACCTGACATGCTAGCTTTGAATGTTGTTTTATTTAACTTATCTTTGGCATAGAGTAATAAAGCTCTCTTTTGGTTAAGGCTTTCAATTGCTGCTTGCTCCTTTATTTTTGCAATTCTATATTCACTTTTAAGGCTTTCTAGGGTTTCTAAACCAATGCTACTTTGTTCATAGAGTTTGCGTTGTAGGTTTAAGCGTCTTTCAATGTCCTTAGAAACCTCTTTGGTATAATCAATTTCTATTTCTTGCGCTTTAACTGTTGACTGATAATTCGATACATCTGCTACGTAAGCTGTTTTATCTAGTTGTAAAAGTACATCGCCTTTTTCTACAAAATTTCCTTCCTCGACTAGTATTTCGGTTACTAAGCCAGTTACTTCTGAACTTACTTTTACCTTCGAATCAAATATTAAATTACCAGATGCTAAAATAGTGTCGGCTAAAACTTGACGCTCAACTTTTTCACTGCTGACAGTTAATTTTGATTGACTTCCCTTCCCTGCCGAGAATTTAATGAGCGTGAAAAAACCAGCTAAAATCACTAAAAAAATAATTACTTTTTTCATAGTTAAACACCCTTACTACATTACAACGAAAAACCAAGAGCCAAATACAAGAACATAGGGTAAAACAGAAATCAGTAGTGACTTTATTACCGATAGCTTTAAATAAACCTTCATTCCAATAGTCATTAAGCCAATTGACCATATATAAAATAAGTTGAAATTATCTGATATGTTGTAGAACTTTTCGTCAGGTGAAAAGTTGAAGAATACCTGATTTAAAGAAGAATAATTCTGCAGTACGATTGGTAAATCAGTATCGTTAGCGGTAGAAAATAGGAAAATGAATCCCAGCGCATGGATTAATAATGGCATGTAAGTCCAAACAACTAGGCTAAAACAGTCTCCAAAAGTACTACTTTTTACATTTTTTGAAATACTCGCGATTAGTTTTATATAGCCTGCCATAATAAGGCTGAGAAATAAGATAAAAATTGTTGCAGATACACTACTAATCAGAGCGAAGTGTTCTGCGGTTTGTTTCATTAAATCAACAACAGCATCCATCTCGGATGGTGAAATTTCTCCTGCATGTGCCAACTGTTGTTCAATAAGCCAATCTTGCGACATGTTAGAGTAAAATATTGCTGTACTTAAAATTGTTAGAATAATTAGCGTTAAGAGCCCAAACCAGCTCCACTTCTTAATATTACAAAGTTGCTCAAAAACGTTTCTTGGAGCAAGAAATATATCTAAAAGAGCAACGGGACTATTTGTATAACTCATAAAAATCTCTTCAATAAATCCTTTAAAAATTAGTAATAAAATAACTCAAATTAAATGGCTATTTTATGAACACCATAGGTTACAGCATTTTCTTTCGTGATGAGCTCGCCATTACTATCGACACATACAACACTTATCGGGTTAAAGCCGTTAAAATTTTGGGTAGCATAACTGTTAGAATAAGCACCTGTGGAAGCAAATAATAAATGGTCACCCTCTTTGAGTGAGGATGGAAGTACAACGGTCGTATTCGGTGGTAACAACATGTCATCGCTATCGCAGCTCGGGCCTGATAATACTGTGGGGGTAGTGTCTTTCATGGAGTGTAGGTTGACATCATCTAACAAATGAATAGGTAATTGAATGTCACTTGCTTCATATAGTCCATTAAACTTTCCTACATCCATATAAACCCAGTTTTCGACTCTTCCGTCAAACTCCCTTTGTGCTCTCAATAGCACTTTACTGACTACAACCCCCGTATTCGCGACGACAAAACGCCCAGGCTCCAACATAAATTTAAATTTACTTTTGCAGTTATCTTCAAATTTGTCGATGTGCGCTTTTAACGTCTCCAAATAACTTACTAAATCGAAATCCATTACTCTATCACGGTTAATATAACCATTGGCTGGCAGACCTCCACCTAGGTTAATCGCATTCAGTTTAATACCGTCTTTTTTAAGTTCAGAAACGACTAATTCGCAATTTTTAAGTGCATCAGCCCAAGCATCGGCACTCTGTTGCTGTGACCCTACATGAAATGATAATCCATGAGGAACTAGATCGAGGCTATTTGCTAATCTCAATAGTTCTGTCGCTCTAGTTACAGAAGTACCAAATTTTTTTGATAGTCCCCATACGGCACCTTTACCATTTGTTGATAGACGTACCATTACTTGAGCACCGGGTGCCATTTCTGCAACTTTCATCACTTCTTGTTCAGAGTCTACACTAAATGAGCGTATACCCAATTCGTAAGCGCGTGCTATTTCCTCACGTTTTTTTATCGAGTTCCCGAAGTGGACTTGTGTAGATAATCCACCAATTTCAAAGCACCTTTGTATTTCACCTAAGCTTGCCGCTTCGAAGCTTGAACCCAAGTGCCTTAGGTGCGATAGCACCAAAGGATCTGGATTTGACTTTACCGAATAGTAGACTTCTACATTAGGTAAAACTTTTTTTAACAAAGAAAATTGCTTATCAATTAATCCAAGCCCCATTACTAGGCAGGGAGTTGATATTTCATTGTTATTAATTAGTTGATTAACTCTCTTTTTTAACTGCGTAGCATTGTCCATTCAATCCACCAATCGCTTATATATTTATAATAAATATCGTGTTAATCAGGGTTTTTATTTTATATATAACATGTAAAACACTGATAGTGTATGTCCATTTAAAAAATTAAATGGACAAGTTTTATTTTTATCCTGCTTGCTGATTTACAGATGCTTCATCGCCTAGTTCATTCTGCTCATCTGATAGCTTTTTAGCATATTGCTTAGAGAAGCTAATAACTGATGGTGCAAAGTATAAGAGTGTGGAAGCTATAACTATCCCACCTGCTATAAGCCATGCCGCAGGCAGACCGAATTTATCAGCAACAAAGCCAGCTGTAAGCGCTCCTAAGAATGCTCCTGCTTGTGCCACTAAAGATTTGATAGATAGCATCGTAGAGCGGCTTTGTTCCTCAACGTTTTCGTGGAACATGGCTAAAATAGGAGCAACTGTGATCCCAGAGAACATGAACATTAATAAATAAACACTGATAAAGCCGAATAAGCTTTCTTGAATTGAAAAAACTACAAATAAACCGCCTATTATAAAACTAATTATAACTAACAGTGGGACGTAGTTATTTTTGAATAATCTAGCTAACGGAATAGACAGAGCCTGTCCAACTGCCAAGCAAATAAAGTTTGCTGCGAAAACTAAACCAAATATCCATGATGAGCTTTTATCATTAATAATCTCGCTTAGCATAGGTTGCCACAATTGCTCTAAAGATATAAATGCAGCTCCTCCCATAAAATCAAGAATAAATAATATCTTTAATATTGGGCTGGACGCCACTTGTTTACCTGCTTCACTAAGAACTTCACTTATCCCATCAAAAACAGATTTATTACTTCTTTTTACATCAGATTCATCAATAAATTTAACAGTCATAAAGATATGCAAGATAACTAATGGTATTAATAAGAAGAAGTTAACTTCATAGAATCCAATAAAGTCATTCCCTTCACTTATAAACTCAAACCATATAGGTAAAAACCCAGCTAGTACGGCACCTAAAGCTAAACCTAACACTTGAAATGATGTAACTTGTGCCTGTGCCTCCATTATGTTCGGTGAGTCAGAACCTTTTTCCGCATTAAATTTTTCGACAAATAGCGCATCTAAGGTTCCTGAGAATAAAGCTGTTGAAATACCATTCAAGGCCATTATTAATAGTAGTCCCTCAAATCTATCTACGAAGGTAAAACCTATTATAACGAGCAACAAGGTACACTCACCGATCAGAAATGTTTTTCTTCTTCCAAAGGTATCAGCTAGCGATCCAAATGGAATTTCAAATATAACAGTAAATAAAGTACTGGCTGCCAATAGTAATCCCATTTCAATTAAGCCAAGACCTTTATCCATGAACATTAAATACATAATAGGAGCGATAACACCACCTATTGCGGCAACACCTGCTTGGACTAAACCAAACTTCAATATCAAATTTTTCATTATTAATCCTTATTTTTAACTTCTGATAAGTGCTCAGCTAATTTCTTTAATTCGTTTTCAAAGGTTGTTTTTATTTTATTAAAATCTTCTTCCTTAATATCTGTAGTAAAATATTCAAAGAAGCCAGATAAGTTTTCATGTGGGTGAACTACTAAACTAATTTTGTAAGGACACGGATCGTACTTATCTAAGAGCTCAATTAAGTCATCTTGCCCTGAAGCATCCCCTGGGTTTGATTCTAGTAACTCATTGTTTTGATAGATAATGAGTGAACTAAACCCTGAGTTTTTATAGCTTTTGTTTATTTTTGATACATCTATATACCCATTTCCCTGTCGCTTAATCATTTTTTTATGAAGTAACCGAACAAAATCATCAGTATTCTCGTCATGAGATACATCGATTTTTACTGGAAGAACAGTAAGGGTATTAAAAGTCAATGTATCTAAATCACTAAGGTTTATACTTCTCCCTGAATCAATTGTTGAAAAATACACTGTCGTCTGATTAATCAGCAGTGATAATGTTTTTGCCCAAGCGGCCTCTATCAAAATATAAGGTGTAATTGATAAGCGCTTTGCAGCACTATAAATCATTTGTGAGTGTTTAATTCCTAATGAAAAAGCGGGCTGGCAAACGTTATCTCTGGTTCGGTTGATATAGCTTTGACCGGTATAAAATGGCGTGGAATCAACTAGTGACTTCAATTCATGTTGCCAAAAATCTAAAGCTTTCTCTTGATCTTGGCTTAATTGCCATCTCACATAATCGATACCAGAACTAACTTCAGAGTCTCCTTCTTTAGAAAAACCAAATAGAGTGTTGTAAGTTTCTAGTACGATTTTAGATAAATTCCATCCATCAACTATCGCATGATGAACAAAAAATGCATGATACTGCTCATTGTTTGATGTATTGAAAATAAATATACGAAGCAAAGGAGAAGTAGATACGTTTATCACATCTGACATCCTTTGTTTGATTACTTCATTAACTTCGTTAAAATCATGCACGTCTACTTCATACTGCTCGATATTTGGTTCATCTGTAACTATCTGATATACCCTATCGTTCTCAATATGGAACCTAGAACGTAGTGCCGGGGTCGACTTTGCAGTACTATGCCAAGCATTTAATAGTCCGCCATTAACAGATTTTTCAGCTACTACAGGTTTAACCTTGAATAACATATTTACCCACCACGCTTCGTCCCCAGGATGAGTATATGTGTGTAATAGCCAATCTCTTTGAGTAGCTGTTACAGGGAATATTTGTTCCTGCTTTTTAATGTTTAGCGCTTCGATTAAATAGCGGTCTCTTTGGTCTAATAGCCCACGATCCGTTGATAAAAAGTGCTTGCTGAGCGATAGCTGCTGTACTTCTTGTTCATTTTTCTCAGTTACATAACTGTGTAACTCAGCAATAGTTTGATATTCAAAAAGTACGGAAACCGAAAAATCTATTCCTAATGATTTTTTACACGCACTCACAACACGTATTGCTGAGATAGAATTCCCACCAATTTTGAAGAAGTTGTCGTAAATACCTACTTGTTTTAACTCTAAGACGGTTTTCCATACTTCACACAAACCAGCTTCTAAGTCATTTCTTGGCGCAACATACTGAGCCTTATCCACTAATTCGTGCTCAGGTAGAGCTGCTTTGTCCAACTTACCATTCAGCGTCAGTGGGATCCCTTCAATTTCCATGATACTGCTTGGAAGCATGTAATCAGGTAGCTGCTGGCGTAACTGTTCGTATAGTTCTTCAATCGAGAGAGTGACACCGGCTTGTGGCACAACATAAGCCGCGAGATGCTGACTTTGCGCTTGGTGACGCACTATGACCGCACTCTGTTGTACTCCATCTAAAGCACTCACCGCGTTTTCAACTTCACCTAGCTCAATACGATGTCCACGGATCTTAACCTGGTCATCATTACGGCTGATATACTCTAATTCTCCACTGGGTAGCCAGCGCACAATATCACCGCTTCTGTACAAACGGGTATAGCCTTTGGCTTTGTCAGCTTGACTGGCAAAAGGGTTATCGACAAAACGCTGCGCAGTGAGTTCAGGGCGATTCAAGTACCCGTGCGCCAGACCTGCACCACCAATGTAAAGTTCACCGGGACTGCCGACGGGAGCTAACTCTCCCTTTTCATCCAGCACATACACTTTACGGGTATTAATGGGTTTGCCTATCGGAACCGAGTTGCCTTGTTTACCTTCACAGCGATGAACTGTGGTGAAGGTGGTACTTTCTGTTGGTCCATATCCGTTAAGAATGTATTGAGGCCTAACATCCTGTAGCGCTAAACGTTCTATTAAATGCGGCGTGAGGGCTTCACCTCCCACTAACAGATAGCGCAAGCTGCCAAACACATTTGGTGATTCTATATACAAAGTGTCAAACAAAGTTCGAGTTAGCCAAAGTACGCTAATAGCATGTTCAGTGAGGAGCTGTTCGACATAGTCAACAGTGAGAGGCGCTTTAGATGGCACGACGACTAACTTAGCGCCATGCAGTAATGCACCCCATATCTCAAAGGTTGCAGCATCAAAATTAGGCGATGACAAATGCACTAAAACATCCGTGTTCGATAAATCAATGTAATCAGTGCCTTTCAGTAAAGAAACAACACCTTGGTGTGGGATCATCACCCCTTTGGGTTGACCTGTAGTGCCCGAGGTGTAAATTACATACGCCAAATCTTGAGCGGTGCTGTATGAGTCTAATGGCTCAGTAGAATGCGTTGATGACCATGCCGCGGATGCTGACACCAATGCCATATTGTCACAGTCTATCCACTGTGCCAGTTGCGTTTGATAGTGCGATTCGGTGATGATAAGCCCTGCGTTCGTATCTTCTAAAATATATTCAATGCGAGCATGAGGGTATTCTGGCGATAACGGCACATAGGCACCGCCGGCTTTGAGTATCGCTAAAATACTGACCACCATGTTCACGCTGCGCTCTTGGTATACAGCGATGAGGGTGCCAGCTGTCAATGGTTGACCATGACAGGCTAAATACTGAGTTCTAATTTCTCGGGCTAGGCGGTTAGAAGCTTCGTCCAATGCTTGGTAACTAAGCTCCTGATGCTCATAGACTAAAGCGATAGCTTCTGGGTATAGCTTTACTTGTTCGTTGAACAATTCCGCCAGTGTCTGATCATGCGGGTATGCATTGTCTGTGTCATTCCACATATTCAATAAGTTATCTTTCTCGGAGTTAGACAACATAGGAATATCTGAGATTTGACTGTATTGACCATTAACTAAGCCTGCCAGTACACGCTTATAAATGCATAAAACACGTTCGATACTGTCAACGTCGAACAAGCTCACTGCATAGTTCAACTGGCCTGCGATACTGGCTTGCCCATCGGTCATGACTAAGTTTAAATCAAACTTAGCTGGACTATATGCGTTCTCTTCATCGAGCTGATAAAGGGTTCCAAATGGCAGCGTATTGTCTGTCAGTAATTCACCACCAAAACGCTGCACACTGAACATCACTTGATAAATTGGGTGTCTTGCACGGTCACGCTCGACCTCTAAAAGTTCAACCACCTGCTCAAAAGGCAGCTCTTGGTGTACTTTGGCACCGCTGACCACCTCATGGACTTGTGCAATGAAGTCTTCTAGGCGTTGTGTTTGGTCTACGTGTGTACGCAGTGCGAGGGAGTTCACAAAGAAGCCCACTAAGGATTGCGTCTGTGCATGATGTCGGTTATCTGAAGGCGTCCCTACCACGATGTCTCGTTGACCAGATAAAGCCGATAATGTCAGATAAAAACCACTTAACAACACGGTATACACGGTTGTTTCATGTGTTTTGGCCAGCGCACGTAGCTGCGCCGATAGTTCGCTATCTAGACTAAAGTAGTGATCTCGGCCTTTAAAATCCTGAACTGGCGGCCTGATCTTGTCTGTATACAAACGGAGCGGTTCAACCTCAGCCAACTGTTGTTGCCAGTATGATTGTAACTGCTCAAGGGTTTCCCCTTGCAAATAGCTGCGTTGCCATGCCGCGTAGTCGGCATAGAGAATATCTTGTGCTGGTAAGGAAACGGTTTGTCCGTCACAAAGAGCTTGGTAACACTGCATCAGTTCCTGCATAAAGATATCCAGTGACCAGCCATCAAAGGCAATGTGATGCCACATGATAAGGAGATATCGAGCGCCAGAAACTTCATAGCCTTGTAACGTGAGACTCAATTGTGCGGTCAAATCAAAAGGCGTTGACATACGTTCGGTCAATGCTGCATGTAGGGCTGCCTCATCAGCACATGACTGCCATGTCAGTGACAACGACTGTGCAAGCGGCGTTTGATAGGCATTATCATGCGCGTCATGGAGATAGACCGTTTTTAACACTGGGTGTCTATCTAATAAGAGATTGAACGCGGTCTCTAAATGCGACAGTTGTGCTGCTGGGTCGAGTTTGACCACCATCGGAATATGGTAGGCATCTGAGCCACCCGAGTATTGCTCGATGAACAGTAAACGCTCTTGGGCAAAAGACAGAGGCACCCGCGTTAGGGTCGTCTTTTCAATGATGATGAGCGGCGCATCACTTAAGTTGGCTGCCAGCCCTGCCACCGTTTTATGTTCAAATAACTGTGCTAAGGGAATATCGACACCTAAGGTACGGCGGCTAAGCTGAGTAAGCTTAATCGCCGTGATGGAATTGCCGCCAATATGGAAGAAATTATCGTATACACCCACTTGCTCTAATTCTAAGACAGTTTGCCATATATCACACAAGCTGGCCTCTAGGTCATTTCTCGGGGCAACGTACTGCGCTTTGTCTACCAGTTCGGGCTCCGGCAGCGCTGCTTTGTCCAACTTCCCATTCACTGTCAGTGGGATCCCCGGGATCTCCATGATGCTGCTTGGGAGCATGTAATCAGGTAACTGCTGGCGTAACTGTTCATGCAGCCCCTCAATCGAGAGCGTGACATCGGCTTGTGGCACCACATAAGCCGCAAGGTAATGACTTTGCGCTTGGCTACGTACGATAACGGCGGCATGTTGTACTCCGGCCAATGCACTCACCGCGCTTTCAACTTCACCTAGCTCGATACGGTGTCCGCGGATCTTTACTTGGTCATCAGTACGACTGATATAGACCAATTCGCCATCAGGGAGCCAGCGAACGATGTCACCGGTTCGATATAAACGGGTATAGCCTTTGGCTTTATCCGCCTCACTGGCAAAAGGATTATCGACAAAGCTGTGTGCGGTGAGTTCAGGGCGATTTAAGTAACCGCGTGCCAAACCTGCACCACCAATGTAAAGTTCACCAGGGCTACCCATTGGGGCTAACTTACCCTTTTCATCCAGCACATACACTGTACGGGTATTAATGGGTTTGCCTATTGGAACCGAGTTGCCCTGTTTACCTTCACAGCGATGAACCGTAGTGAAGGTGGTACTTTCTGTCGGTCCATACCCGTTAAGAATGTATTGAGGCCTAACATCCTGTAGCGCTAAACGTTCAATTAAATGCGGTGTAAGGGCTTCACCACCCACTAACAGGTATCGCAAGTTGCCAAACACATTTGGTGACTCTATATACAAAGTATCAAACAAGGTGCGAGTTAGCCAAAGTACGCTAATAGCATGTTCAGTGAGGAGCTGTTCGACATAGTCAACTGTGAGAGGCACCTTAGATGGCACGACGACTAACTTAGCGCCATACAGTAATGCACCCCATATCTCAAAGGTTGCAGCATCAAAATTAGGCGATGACATGTGCACAAATACATCTTTGCTTGATAAGTCGACGTAGTCTGTGTCTTTAAGCAAAGAAACAACGCCTTGGTGTGGGACCATCACCCCTTTGGGTTTACCTGTTGTGCCCGAGGTGTAAATTACATACGCCAGATGACTAGGCGTTAATCCGATAATATCTTTGTCTATATCAACTGTTGGATAGTTTTCTAGTAAGCTATCACGATCAATATTTACAACTTGACCATTAAACTCATTGAGGACATTGGAGGATTGCTCATGGCAGATAATTGTAGTGATATTAGTATCTTTAATAATATAATCTAAACGCTGCTGTGGGTAACTAGGATCTAAGGGCACATAAGCTCCCCCTGCTTTTAATATTCCTAATATCCCTATCATCATCTCAAGGCTTCTCTCAGCACATATACCCACTAAGGTTTCTGGTTTTACGCCTTGTGTTTCTACCAAATGATGCGCAAGTTGATTGGCTTTTTCATTCAGCTCTTGATAAGTAAGTTGTTCACTCTTAAATACAACAGCTATATTGTCAGGGTTATTTTTCGCGTGCGATTCAAATAGCTCTTGGATGCATTTGTCTTTAGGGTAATCCACTGCTGTATCATTAAGTGTATCGATTAAGTGGCGTTTTTCTAACTCTGGTAGTACTGATAAAGATGAGACTTTACTCTCTGGTGACGATAATAAACACTCTGTTAGAGATTTTAGAGCAACTTGCATATAGTCCATCACCCTTTCAGGATCAATGGATGAATCAACTTGCAAACTCATTGAAAAATCAACGCCGAAGTCGTTTACACTCAGGTTGAACGGGTAGTTCGTACGTTCGTGACAATGCACAAGTTCCATATCCAAGGCACCATCAGAACTATTATCGTCACTCTGCACAGGTATTACAGAATGGCGATAATTAAGCATTGCACTAAATAATGGCGTATTATTCGGCAAAGCACTGCAACTTTGCGCCAGCGATAAAGGAGTTTGCTCATATGCTAACAAGTCTCTTAAACACGCTTGTACTTCTTCTACAAAATTTTCAACAGTAACATCCATTAATCGCAAACGAATAGGCAGTGTATTAATAAATACACCTAGCATTTGTTCTCCACCTGCTAAGCCTTGTAAACGTCCTGACATGACCGTCCCAAAAACAACATCTTGATGACCACTGCATGCTGATAAAACCATTGCATAGGCTGCATGAAAAATACTCGCGGGACTGAGTTGAAGTTGTCGTGATAGCTGGCGAATATTTAGAGCTACTGCATCAGGGATATCTGCGTGAAGTTCTTCAACGGCGTCAGCTTTAGCCTGTATGTCTACCAAACCAAATGGCAATGTGGGCTCTTCCATATCACCTAACATCTCTTTAAAATAAGTCTCTGCCTTTGAAACTGAAAAGTAATGCTGGGTATGCGCGATGAAATCGCGATAAGGGGTAATGGCGGCCAGAGAAGCTGTTTGACCCTGGGAGAAATACTTCAACTCATGTTGAATAACTTCTAACCCAACATGGTCGACCAACATGTGATGTAATTGGAATAGTACGTAATGACAACCCTGTTGATTATCGCTTGCGATTTGTATTTGCATCAATGGTGCTTGTGTTAAGTCGATCCACTGATTTTGTGGTAAGCACTTCTCTAACATGGCACTTTTTACATCAATGTCATCATTCAAAGATAGCCACTCGACAGGTAACGACACTTCACGACACACAACTTGCACAGGCTCAGACAAATTTTCATGAAGAATCAATGTTCTGAGTATATCGTGACGCTTAACTAGAAACTTTATACCCTCAATAAATGAATGAACTGCATCAAGTGTAAACATATTAAAAAGTAGCGGAGTGACATAAGGGTCACTGCTGTTACTCATAAGATGTGTGTAAAATATACCTGTCTGTAAAGGCCCTAGAGGATAAATGTCTTCAATATTTTGTATGCCATATGGAACATGCTGGGTTATATAGTTAATCTCTTCAGTAGTTAATTGGACTAAAGGCAGCATTTCCGGGGTTATATGCTGACAACCTGTAGGGATAAGGTTTTCAGGTACTTCAAAAGAAACTCGTCTGCGTAGCTCAAAATTTTCATCAACTAGCTCTGCTAATTGTTGTAAGTTGCTAGTTTCAAATATATCTTTCGCTTCTATGTATAACTTGTGCTTTTTTCCTTTATCAGCCAGCTTCATTGTCAGTAACGAGTGTCCTCCTAAAGCAAAGAAGTTTGCTGTGGTGCTAATGTTGTCCTCTTTGATGTTCAACAGTTCAGACCATATCCTTACCAGAACTTTCTCTGTTTCCGTATTTGGAGCAATATACTCCCCTTGTAAAGCGCCATCATCGGGAACTGGTAACGCTTTTTTGTCTACCTTACCATTCGCCGTCAATGGAATTTTATCAACTTCTATTAAACTACTTGGCACCATATAATCTGGCAAAAATGTGCGTAACTGCTTTTCAATAGTCTCAATTGATAACAACTGGCTCTTGTCAGTGACAAAGTAAGCGACTAAAAATTGGTTGTCTTGCCTTGCTAGGTCAAATACAACTGCTTGTTTTATTCCCTCCAATGAGGTTAGAGCATTTGTAATTTCATCCAGCTCAACTCTAAACCCTCTGATTTTTATTTGATCATCAATGCGGCCAATATATTCAAGTTCTCTATTGGATGACCAACGGACTAGATCTCCGGTCCTATATAGACGTTCACTACATCCTAATATGGTGTCATCGTAATATGGATTTTCTATAAACTTTGATGCGGTGAGTTCTTTGAGGTTGAGGTATCCTCTAGCAACACCAGCGCCACCTATGTACAACTCTCCGGAGACGCCATTTGGTACCAACCTTTGTTGTTCATCAAGAACATATAAACTTACATTACTGATTGGCCCACCAATGGTTACTTTCTCCGTTACATCCAACTGTTTTATCGTTGCACATATTGAAGATTCAGTGGGTCCGTATGCGTTGTAAAAACATACGTTATCAGCCCATTGCTGCTTGAGCGACTCATCACATGCCTCCCCTGCCACAGTGACATGAGATACGTAGGGCACATTACCAGGATCAAGTAACTTCAACATAGATGGAGTCATCATCAGGTGAGTAACTTTGTGTGTGTTTATTTGCTCAGATAAATCGGACGAATTATCTGACAAACACAATGTCGCACCTCTGCTTAGAGCAATAAAGATCACCCAAGTAGCGGCATCAAAATTTAGTGAGGTGTTTTGGAAAAATACACTATCTCTATCTATGCAAATTGCGTCTGCATTATCGGTGATGGTATTGATTATACCTTGATGCTCAATCAAAACACCTTTAGGTTTACCCGTCGTACCAGAGGTATAAATAACGTAAGCTAAGTCATTACCTTGTATAGGAAGTGTCAAATCGGTATTTGTGCAATCGCCCTCACACTCGTCAATACTTGTTAATATGGGCTCCAGTGCCATTTGAGAGGTTAATTCTTTAAGCTTTTCTAGGTGGATAGTCTGGGTTAAAACCATAGGAGTAGCAGTATCAGATAGCATAAATGATACACGCTGCTCTGGTAGCTCTGCTGAAATTGGAACATAAGCCCCCCCAGCTTTCAAAATGGCTAGCAGTCCCACAACCATGTCAATACTACGCTCTACATACAAACCAATAATGGTTTGTGCAGGCATCGGCTGAGAATGCTGATTGTGATAGTTGTCCCGTATCTTACAAGCTAAACGATTTGCTTTTTCGTTTAATTCATAATAGTTAATAGATTCAGAGCCAAATATTACTGCGGCTTGGTTTGGCACCTCTAAGACTTGAGTTTCAAATAAAGAGTGAAGGCCGTTATGCTCTTTTTGTTCGCAATATGTATTATTGAAATCTACTAAAAGTTGCTGCTGTTCTTGCTCTGAAAGGAGTGGTATATCAATTAGTCGATTATATTTACCACTCACCATGGCTTTGAGTATGCGTGTATACAAGCTCAATAGTCGCTCAATAGTCTCGGCTTCAAACAAGCTCAGTGCATAGTTCAGCTGACCAGAAATACTTGGTTGGCCATCTGTAATGACTAAGCTCAAGTCAAACTTTGCTGGGCTATATAAACTTTCAGGCCCAAATTCATCCACTGTCTTAAATGGCAGTCCTTGTTCAGTATCTAAAGCCCCCCCAAAACGCTGCACACTAAACATCACTTGATAAATTGGATGCCTTGCACTGTCTCGCTCTACTTCCATTAGTTCCACTACGTTCTCAAAAGGGAGTTCTTGGTGAACTTTTGCACTACTTATTACTTCATGAATTTGTGCAATAAACTCCTCTGGGCTTTGTGTCTGCTCTATCTGTGTGCGCAGTGCTAGAGAGTTAACAAAAAAGCCCACTAAGGATTGCGTTTGTTCATGGTGTCTATTCTCTGATGGAGTTCCTACCACGATATCTTTTTGACCTGATAAGGCCGATAACGTGAGGTACAAGCCACTTAATAACACCGTATACAAGGTTGTTTCTTGCTTTTTGGCCTGTGTGCGTAATTGCTCTGAAAGCTCAGTATCTAAATTAAAGCTGTGATCTCGGCCTCTAAAATCTTGAACTGGCGGCCTAACTTTGTCAGTGTGCAAGCACAACGGTTCGATGCCAGCTAGACGCTGTTGCCAGTATGATTGCAACTGCTCAAGGGTTTCGCCATGTAAGTAGGTGCGCTGCCATGCAGCGTAATCCCGATAATCGATGTGAAGCTTAGGTAAATCAATAACTTTACCATCCTTCAGTGCGTTATAAGCATGTGTTAATTCGTTAAAGAATACACCTAAAGACCAACCGTCAAATGCAATGTGGTGCCAAAGGAGTAGTACATATTGCCCCGCTTCTGATTGGTAGTGCTTAACACGAAAACTAGGCTCCTTTTCTAAGTTAAATGGCTGCTCAAAATCCTTAATAAGCTGCTGCTTAAAATCATCTTCATTTAAGTTCGTTGAACTTGCCTTAATTTCTTGTTCTAAAACTTTCTGATGTATATTGTAATGGTCGTCATATTGATAAACAGCTTTGAGCACCGGGTGACGTTCAACAACTATATTGATAGCTCTCATCAGAAGATCAAAGTTTGTATCAGGTAAGAGTTTAAATAAGCTAGGTATATGGTATGCGCTAGACGTCTTATCAGACTGGCTAATGATAAACAAACTTTGTTGTGAGAAAGAGACCGGGTAGCAATCGTTATCCTGATCTTTTAAAATTTGATTTTCTCTAAAATCTTGTTTGCTGTGGATACCATTAAAGTCTAGTAGATCTAATAGTCGCTTTTTGTTTTCTTTAATTACAGGGAGTAGCTTATTTAAATCAAGGTTTTCTTTAGAACCAGACATTTTCAAAGCGCCGGATTCAGCCCAGATAGAAGCTTGTGCTTTTCTTATTTCTTTGATTAAAAATAACATGGATACTTCACTATATTTCAAAAATAATTTCATCTTCATAACAACTAAGTTGCTGCTCAATTAGAACTGCTAAGCAATTGATCATTGGGTTGTTATACAAATCGCTAATATTGATATTTACATCTAGTTCGCGTTTTATTTTCGCGATTAAACGTGTGGCTTGAATTGAATTGCCCCCGATGTAGAAAAAGTTATCGTTGATACCCACTTGCTCTAACTCTAAGACGGTTTGCCATATTTCACATAAGCTCGCCTCTAGGTCATTTCTTGGGGCAACGTACTGCGCTTTGTCTACCAATTCGGGCTCCGGCAGCGCTGCTTTGTCCAACTTACCATTCACTGTCAGTGGGATCCCCGGGATCTCCATAATGCTGCTTGGGAGCATGTAATCAGGTAACTGCTGGCGTAACTGTTCATGCAGCCCCTCAATCGAGAGCGTGACATCAGCTTGTGGTACCACATAAGCCGCAAGGTAGTGAGTTTGTGCTTGGCTACGTACGATAACGGCGGCATGTTGTACTCCGGCCAATGCACTCACCGCGCTTTCAACTTCACCTAGCTCGATACGGTGTCCGCGGATCTTCACTTGGTCATCAGTACGACTGATATAGACCAATTCGCCATCAGGGAGCCAGCGTACGATGTCACCGGTTCGGTATAAACGGGTATAGCCTTTGGCTTTGTCCGCCTCACTGGCAAAAGGATTATCGACAAAGCTGTGTGCGGTGAGTTCAGGGCGATTTAAGTAACCGCGTGCCAAACCTGCACCACCAATGTAAAGTTCACCAGGGCTACCCATTGGGGCTAACTCACCTCGGTCATCAAGCACATAAAAGCGTTTATTATCTAGCGGGTGGCCAATGGGTGCTTCCCCTGCGTGTGTATCAAAATGATAAGCACTGGCAAACACCACGGTTTCAGTTGGGCCATACACATGTATAAATTGAATGGCTTGGTATTGCTCGATGGCGCGCTGTACAAGTTGCACGTCAGCGGCTTCACCGCCAAACAAGACATTTTTCACATTGGTATTGTCTAACGCACCTGCTTTAACAAGTTGATTGAACAATGCGGTGGTGGTGAAGAACGTATCGATATTATGCTGACGTAATGCATCATTAAAGCGGGTCGTATCGAGTAAGGTGTCTTTACCGAACAAATGACAGCTTGCGCCTTGTAATAAGCTATAGAATGCATCAAACACAAAGCCATCAAATGAGTAAGGCGCTAGACTGGCGACTCGGTTGACACGAGCACGATCCACATAGGCTTGGTTGAAGACAAATGCGGCAGCGGCTTCATGCTCCACCATGACCCCTTTGGGTTTTCCAGTGGTGCCCGAGGTATAAATCACATACGCCAAATCATGTGCCGCACTGTACGCCTCTACTGGTGCTGATGAGTGAGCTGCTGACCAAGCTGCAGAGGCACATACCATGGCGAGGTCGCCCTGCTCTAACCACTGTGCCAGTTGCGCTTGATGCTGAGGCTCCGTGACGATGAGCCCTGCGTTCGTATCTTCTAAAATATATTCAATGCGAGCATGAGGGTATTCTGGCGATAACGGCACATAGGCACCGCCGGCTTTGAGTATCGCTAAAATACTGACCACCATGTTCACGCTGCGCTCTTGGTATACCGCAATGAGGGTACCAGCTGCCAATGGTTGACCATGACAGGCTAAATACTGGGCTCTAATTTCTCGCGCTAGGCGGTTAGAAGCTTCATCCAATGCTTGGTAGCTGAGCTGTTCATCGTCACACACCAATGCAATCGCCTCAGGGGATTGTTGCGCTTGAGTACTGAACAACTGTGCCAGTGTTTGCGCCTGTGGATACGCCTTGTCTGTGTCATTCAACGTATTCAATAAGGTGTCGCGCTCTGTGTCACACAGCAGAGGAATATCACCCACTTGGGTATATTGGTCACTGACCAAGCCGGTTAGGACACGTTGATACAAGCGCAATAGACGTTCGATACTGTCAACGTCGAACAAGCTCATCGCATAGTTCAACTGGCCTGAAATGCTGGCCTGTCCATCGGTCATGACTAAGTTCAAATCAAACTTAGCTGGACTATATGCGTTCTCTTCATCGAGCTGATAAAGGGTTCCAAATGGTAGCTTATTGTCTGTCAGTAATTCACCACCAAAACGCTGCACACTGAACATCACTTGATAAATTGGGTGCCTTGCACTGTCTCGCTCGACCTCTAAAAGTTCAACCACCTGCTCAAAAGGCAGCTCTTGGTGCACTTTGGCACCGCTGACCACCTCATGGACTTGTGCAATGAAGTCTTCTAGGTGTTGTGTTTGGTCTACGTGTGTACGCAGTGCGAGGGAGTTTACAAAGAAGCCCACCAAGGATTGCGTCTGTGCATGATGGCGATTTTCCGAAGGCGTCCCTACTACGATGTCTCGTTGACCAGATAAAGCCGATAATGTCAGATAAAAGCCACTTAACAACACGGTATACACGGTTGTTTCATGTGTTTTGGCCAGCGCACGTAGTTGCGCTGACAGTTCACTATCTAAACTAAAGTGGTGATCTCGGCCTTTAAAATCCTGAACTTGAGGCCTGATCTTGTCTGTATACAAACGGAGCGGTTCAACCTCAGCCAACTGTTGTTGCCAGTATGATTGTAACTGCTCAAGGGTTTCCCCTTGTAAATAGCTGCGTTGCCATGCTGCGTAGTCGGCATAGAGAATATCTTGTGTTGGTAAGGAAATGGTTTGTCCGTCACAAAGGGCTTGGTAACACTGCATCAGTTCCTGCATAAAGATATCCAGTGACCAGCCATCAAAGGCAATGTGATGCCACATGATAAGGAGATATCGAGTGCCAGAAACTTCATAGCCTTGTAACGTGAGACTCAATTGTGCAGTCAAATCAAAAGGCGTTGACATACGTTCGGTCAATGCTGCATGTAGGGCTGCCTCATCAGCGCATGACTGCCATGTCAGTGACAACGACTGTGCAAGCGGCGTTTGATAAGCATTATCATGCGCGTCATGGAGATAGACTGTTTTTAACACTGGGTGTCTATCTAATAAGAGATTGAACGCGGTCTCTAAATGCGACAGTTGTGCTGCTGGGTCGAGTTTGACCACCATCGGAATATGGTAGGCATCTGAGCCACCCGAGTATTGCTCGATGAACAGTAAACGCTCTTGGGCAAAAGACAGAGGCACCCGCGTTAGGGTCGTCTTTTCAATGGTGATGAGCGGCGCATCACTTAAGTTGGCAGCCAGCCCCGCCACCGTTTTATGTTCAAATAACTGCGCTAAGGGAATATCGACACCTAAGGTACGGCGGCTAAGCTGAGTAAGCTTTATCGCCATGATGGAATTGCCGCCAATGTGGAAGAAATTATCGTATATCCCCACTTGCTCTAACTCTAAGGCGGTTTGCCATATTTCACACAAGCTCGCCTCTAGGTCATTTCTTGGCGCAACGTACTGCGCTTTGTCTACCAGTTCGGGCTCCGGCAGCGCTGCTTTGTCCAACTTCCCATTCACTGTCAGTGGGATCCCCGGGATCTCCATGATACTGCTTGGGAGCATGTAATCAGGTAACTGCTGGCGTAACTGTTCATGTAATCTCTCAATCGATATGGAAGCACCTGATTTTGATACGACATAGGCTGCAAGGTAATGACTTTGCGCTTGGCTACGCACAATGACCGCACTCTGTTGTACTCCATCCAAAGCACTCACCGCGTTTTCAACTTCACCTAGCTCAATGCGATGTCCACGGATCTTTACTTGGTCATCATTACGGCTGATATACTCTAATTCTCCACTAGGTAGCCAGCGCACAACATCACCGGTTCGATATAAGCGGGTATAGCCTTTGGTTTTATCCGCCTCACTGGCAAAAGGATTATCGACAAAGCTGTGTGCGGTGAGTTCAGGGCGATTTAAGTAACCGCGTGCCAAACCTGCACCACCAATGTAAAGTTCACCAGGGCTACCCATTGGGGCTAACTTACCCTTTTCATCCAGCACATACACTTTACGGGTATTAATGGGTTTGCCTATTGGAACCGAGTTGCCCTGTTTACCTTCACAGCGATGAACCGTGGTGAAGGTGGTACTTTCTGTCGGTCCATACCCGTTAAGAATGTATTGAGGCCTAACATCCTGTAGCGCTAAACGTTCAATTAAATGCGGCGTGAGGGCTTCACCACCCACTAACAAGTAGCGTAAGCTGCCAAACACATTTGGTGACTCTATATACAAAGTGTCAAACAAGGTGCGAGTTAGCCAAAGTACGCTAATAGCATGTTCAGTGAGCAGCTGTTCGACATAGTCAACTGTGAGATGCGCCTTAGATGGCACGACGACTAACTTAGCGCCATACAGTAATGCGCCCCATATTTCAAAGGTTGCAGCATCAAAATTAGGCGATGACATGTGCACAAATACATCTTTGCTTGATAAGTCGGCGTAGTCTGTGTCTTTAAGCAAAGAAACAACGCCTTGGTGTGGGATCATCACGCCTTTGGGTTGACCTGTAGTGCCCGAGGTATAAATCACATACGCTAAGTCTTCAGCGCAGCTGAATGCATCAAGTGGCTCGCAACTGTTAGAGGATGACCAAGCTGCAGAGGCACATACCATGGCGAGGTCGCCCTGCTCTAACCACTGGGCTAGGTGTGCTTGGTGCTGAGACTCTGTGACGATGAGCCCTGCGTTCGTATCTTCTAAAATATATTCAATGCGAGCATGAGGGTATTCTGGCGATAACGGCACATAGGCACCGCCGGCTTTGAGTATCGCTAAAATACTGACCACCATGTTCACGCTGCGCTCTTGGTATACTGCAATGAGGGTACCAGCTGCCAATGGTTGACCATGACAGGCTAAATACTGGGCTCTAATTTCTCGTGCTAGGCGGTTAGAAGCTTCATCCAATGCTTGGTAGCTGAGCTGTTCATCGTCACACACCAATGCAATCGCCTCAGGGGATTGTTGCGCTTGAGTACTGAACAACTGTGCCAGTGTTTGCGCCTGTGGATACGCCTTGTCTGTGTCATTCAAGGTAGTGAGCAAGGTCTCTCGCTCAGAGTCACACAGCAGAGGAATATCACCCACTTGGGTATATTGGTCACTGACCAAGCCGGTTAGGACACGTTGATACAAGCGCAATAGACGTTCGATACTGTCAACGTCGAACAAGCTCACTGCATAGTTCAACTGGCCTGAAATACAGGCCTGTCCATCGGTCATGACTAAGTTCAAATCAAACTTAGCTGGACTATATGCGTTCTCTTCATCGAGCTGATAAAGGGTTCCAAATGGTAGCGTATTGTCTGTCAGTAATTCACCACCAAAACGCTGCACACTGAACATCACTTGATAAATTGGGTGCCTTGCACTGTCTCGCTCGACCTCTAAAAGTTCAACCACCTGCTCAAAAGGCAGCTCTTGGTGTACTTTGGCACCGCTGACCACCTTATGGACTTGTGCAATGAAGTCTTCTAGGTGTTGTGTTTGGTCTACGTGTGTACGCAGTGCGAGGGAGTTTACAAAGAAGCCCACCAAGGATTGCGTCTGTGCATGATGGCGATTTTCCGAAGGCGTCCCTACTATGATGTCTCGTTGACCAGATAAAGCCGATAATGTCAGATAAAAGCCACTTAACAACACGGTATACACGGTTGTTTCATGTGTTTTGGCCAGCGCACGTAGTTGCGCTGACAGTTCACTATCTAAACTAAAGTGGTGATCTCGGCCTTTAAAATCCTGAACTGGCGGCCTGATCTTGTCTGTATACAAACGGAGCGGTTCAACCTCAGCCAACTGTTGTTGCCAGTATGATTGTAACTGCTCAAGGGTCTCCCCTTGTAAATAGCTGCGTTGCCATGCTGCGTAGTCGGCATACACAATATCTTGTGCTGGCAATGAAATGGTTTGTCCGTCACAAAGGGCTTGGTAACACTGCATCAGTTCCTGCATAAAGATATCCAGTGACCAGCCATCAAAGGCAATGTGATGCCACATGATAAGGAGATATCGAGCGCCAGAAACTTCATAGCCTTGTAACGTGAGACTCAATTGTGCAGTCAAATCAAAAGGCGTTGACATACGTTCGGTCAATGCTGCATGTAGGGCTGCCTCATCAGCGCATGACTGCCATGTCAGTGACAACGACTGTGCAAGCGGCGTTTGATAAGCATTATCATGCGCGTCATGGAGATAGACTGTTTTTAACACTGGGTGTCTATCTAATAAGAGATTGAACGCGGTCTCTAAATGCGACAGTTGTGCTGCTGGGTCGAGTTTGACCACCATCGGAATATGGTAGGCATCTGAGCCACCCGAGTATTGCTCGATGAACAGTAAACGCTCTTGGGCAAAAGACAGAGGCACCCGCGTTAGGGTCGTCTTTTCAATGGTGATGAGCGGCGCATCACTTAAGTTGGCAGCCAGCCCCGCCACCGTTTTATGTTCAAATAACTGCGCTAAGGGAATATCGACACCTAAGGTACGGCGGCTAAGCTGGGTAAGCTTAATCGCCATGATGGAATTGCCGCCAATATGGAAGAAATTATCGTATATCCCCACTTGCTCTAACTCTAAGGCGGTTTGCCATATTTCACATAAGCTGGCCTCTAGGTCATTTCTTGGCGCAACGTACTGCGCTTTGTCTACCAGTTCGGGCTCCGGCAGCGCTGCTTTGTCCAACTTCCCATTCACTGTCAGTGGGATCCCCGGGATCTCCATGATACTGCTTGGGAGCATGTAATCAGGTAACTGCTGGCGTAACTGTTCATGCAGCCCCTCAATCGAGAGCGTGACATCAGCTTGTGGTACCACATAAGCCGCAAGGTAATGACTTTGCGCTTGGCTACGTACGATAACGGCGGCATGTTGTACTCCGGCCAATGCACTCACCGCGCTTTCGACTTCACCAAGCTCAATGCGATGTCCGCGGATCTTCACTTGGTCATCAGTACGACTGATATAGACCAATTCGCCATCAGGGAGCCAGCGAACGATGTCACCGGTTCGGTATAAACGGGTATAGCCTTTGGCTTTGTCCGCCTCACTGGCAAAAGGATTATCGACAAAGCTGTGTGCGGTGAGTTCAGGGCGATTTAAGTAACCGCGTGCCAAACCTGCACCACCAATGTAAAGTTCACCAGGGCTACCCATTGGGGCTAACTCACCTCGGTCATCAAGCACATAAAAGCGTTTATTATCTAGCGGGTGGCCAATGGGTGCTTCCCCTGCGTGTGTATCAAAATGATAAGCACTGGCAAACACCACGGTTTCAGTTGGGCCATACACATGTATAAATTGAATGGCTTGGTATTGCTCGATGGCGCGCTGTACAAGTTGCACGTCAGCGGCTTCACCGCCAAACAAGACATTTTTCACATTGGTATTGTCTAACGCACCTGCTTTAACAAGTTGATTGAACAATGCGGTGGTGGTGAAGAACGTATCGATATTATGCTGACGTAATGCATCATTAAAGCGGGTCGTATCGAGTAAGGTGTCTTTACCGAACAAATGACAGCTTGCGCCTTGTAATAAGCTATAGAATGCATCAAACACAAAGCCATCAAATGAGTAAGGCGCTAAACTGGCGACTCGGTTGACACGATCACGATCCACATAGGCTTGGTTGAAGACAAATGCGGCAGCGGCTTCATGCTCCACCATGACCCCTTTGGGTTTTCCAGTGGTGCCCGAGGTATAAATCACATACGCCAAATCATGTGCCGCACTGTACGCCTCTACTGGTGCTGATGAGTGAGCTGCTGACCAAGCTGCAGAGGCACATACCATGGCGAGGTCGCCCTGCTCTAACCACTGTGCCAGTTGCGCTTGATGCTGAGGCTCCGTGACGATGAGCCCTGCGTTCGTATCTTCTAAAATATATTCAATGCGAGCATGAGGGTATTCTGGCGATAACGGCACATAGGCACCGCCGGCTTTGAGTATCGCTAAAATACTGACCACCATGTTCACGCTGCGCTCTTGGTATACCGCAATGAGGGTACCAGCTGCCAATGGTTGACCATGACAGGCTAAATACTGGGCTCTAATTTCTCGCGCTAGGCGGTTAGAAGCTTCATCCAATGCTTGGTAGCTGAGCTGTTCATCGTCACACACCAATGCAATCGCCTCAGGGGATTGTTGCGCTTGAGTACTGAACAACTGTGCCAGTGTTTGCGCCTGTGGATACGCCTTGTCTGTGTCATTCAACGTATTCAATAAGGTGTCGCGCTCTGTGTCACACAGCAGAGGAATATCACCCACTTGGGTATATTGGTCACTGACCAAGCCGGTTAGGACACGTTGATACAAGCGCAATAGACGTTCGATACTGTCAACGTCGAACAAGCTCATCGCATAGTTCAACTGGCCTGAAATGCTGGCCTGTCCATCGGTCATGACTAAGTTCAAATCAAACTTAGCTGGACTATATGCGTTCTCTTCATCGAGCTGATAAAGGGTTCCAAATGGTAGCTTATTGTCTGTCAGTAATTCACCACCAAAACGCTGCACACTGAACATCACTTGATAAATTGGGTGCCTTGCACTGTCTCGCTCGACCTCTAAAAGTTCAACCACCTGCTCAAAAGGCAGCTCTTGGTGCACTTTGGCACCGCTGACCACCTCATGGACTTGTGCAATGAAGTCTTCTAGGTGTTGTGTTTGGTCTACGTGTGTACGCAGTGCGAGGGAGTTTACAAAGAAGCCCACCAAGGATTGCGTCTGTGCATGATGGCGATTTTCCGAAGGCGTCCCTACTACGATGTCTCGTTGACCAGATAAAGCCGATAATGTCAGATAAAAGCCACTTAACAACACGGTATACACGGTTGTTTCATGTGTTTTGGCCAGCGCACGTAGTTGCGCTGACAGTTCACTATCTAAACTAAAGTGGTGATCTCGGCCTTTAAAATCCTGAACTTGAGGCCTGATCTTGTCTGTATACAAACGGAGCGGTTCAACCTCAGCCAACTGTTGTTGCCAGTATGATTGTAACTGCTCAAGGGTTTCCCCTTGTAAATAGCTGCGTTGCCATGCTGCGTAGTCGGCATAGAGAATATCTTGTGTTGGTAAGGAAATGGTTTGTCCGTCACAAAGGGCTTGGTAACACTGCATCAGTTCCTGCATAAAGATATCCAGTGACCAGCCATCAAAGGCAATGTGATGCCACATGATAAGGAGATATCGAGTGCCAGAAACTTCATAGCCTTGTAACGTGAGACTCAATTGTGCAGTCAAATCAAAAGGCGTTGACATACGTTCGGTCAATGCTGCATGTAGGGCTGCCTCATCAGCGCATGACTGCCATGTCAGTGACAACGACTGTGCAAGCGGCGTTTGATAAGCATTATCATGCGCGTCATGGAGATAGACTGTTTTTAACACTGGGTGTCTATCTAATAAGAGATTGAACGCGGTCTCTAAATGCGACAGTTGTGCTGCTGGGTCGAGTTTGACCACCATCGGAATATGGTAGGCATCTGAGCCACCCGAGTATTGCTCGATGAACAGTAAACGCTCTTGGGCAAAAGACAGAGGCACCCGCGTTAGGGTCGTCTTTTCAATGGTGATGAGCGGCGCATCACTTAAGTTGGCAGCCAGCCCCGCCACCGTTTTATGTTCAAATAACTGCGCTAAGGGAATATCGACACCTAAGGTACGGCGGCTAAGCTGAGTAAGCTTTATCGCCATGATGGAATTGCCGCCAATGTGGAAGAAATTATCGTATATCCCCACTTGCTCTAACTCTAAGGCGGTTTGCCATATTTCACACAAGCTCGCCTCTAGGTCATTTCTTGGCGCAACGTACTGCGCTTTGTCTACCAGTTCGGGCTCCGGCAGCGCTGCTTTGTCCAACTTCCCATTCACTGTCAGTGGGATCCCCGGGATCTCCATGATACTGCTTGGGAGCATGTAATCAGGTAACTGCTGGCGTAACTGTTCATGCAGCCCCTCAATCGAGAGCGTGACATCAGCTTGTGGTACCACATAAGCCGCAAGGTAATGACTTTGCGCTTGGCTACGTACGATAACGGCGGCATGTTGTACTCCGGCCAATGCACTCACCGCGCTTTCGACTTCACCAAGCTCAATGCGATGTCCGCGGATCTTCACTTGGTCATCAGTACGACTGATATAGACCAATTCGCCATCAGGGAGCCAGCGTACGATGTCACCGGTTCGGTATAAACGGGTATAGCCTTTGGCTTTGTCCGCCTCACTGGCAAAAGGATTATCGACAAAGCTGTGTGCGGTGAGTTCAGGGCGATTTAAGTAACCGCGTGCCAAACCTGCACCACCAATGTAAAGTTCACCAGGGCTACCCATTGGGGCTAACTCACCTCGGTCATCAAGCACATAAAAGCGTTTATTATCTAGCGGGTGGCCAATGGGTGCTTCCCCTGCGTGTGTATCAAAATGATAAGCACTGGCAAACACCACGGTTTCAGTTGGGCCATACACATGTATAAATTGAATGGCTTGGTATTGCTCGATGGCGCGCTGTACAAGTTGCACGTCAGCGGCTTCACCGCCAAACAAGACATTTTTCACATTGGTATTGTCTAACGCACCTGCTTTAACAAGTTGATTGAACAATGCGGTGGTGGTGAAGAACGTATCGATATTATGCTGACGTAATGCATCATTAAAGCGGGTCGTATCGAGTAAGGTGTCTTTACCGAACAAATGACAGCTTGCGCCTTGTAATAAGCTATAGAATGCATCAAACACAAAGCCATCAAATGAGTAAGGCGCTAGACTGGCGACTCGGTTGACACGAGCACGATCCACATAGGCTTGGTTGAAGACAAATGCGGCAGCGGCTTCATGCTCCACCATGACCCCTTTGGGTTTTCCAGTGGTGCCCGAGGTATAAATCACATACGCCAAATCATGTGCCGCACTGTACGCCTCTACTGGTGCTGATGAGTGAGCTGCTGACCAAGCTGCAGAGGCACATACCATGGCGAGGTCGCCCTGCTCTAACCACTGTGCCAGTTGCGCTTGATGCTGAGGCTCCGTGACGATGAGCCCTGCGTTCGTATCTTCTAAAATATATTCAATGCGAGCATGAGGGTATTCTGGCGATAACGGCACATAGGCACCGCCGGCTTTGAGTATCGCTAAAATACTGACCACCATGTTCACGCTGCGCTCTTGGTATACCGCAATGAGGGTACCAGCTGCCAATGGTTGACCATGACAGGCTAAATACTGGGCTCTAATTTCTCGCGCTAGGCGGTTAGAAGCTTCATCCAATGCTTGGTAGCTGAGCTGTTCATCGTCACACACCAATGCAATCGCCTCAGGGGATTGTTGCGCTTGAGTACTGAACAACTGTGCCAGTGTTTGCGCCTGTGGATACGCCTTGTCTGTGTCATTCAACGTATTCAATAAGGTGTCGCGCTCTGTGTCACACAGCAGAGGAATATCACCCACTTGGGTATATTGGTCACTGACCAAGCCGGTTAGGACACGTTGATACAAGCGCAATAGACGTTCGATACTGTCAACGTCGAACAAGCTCATCGCATAGTTCAACTGGCCTGAAATGCTGGCCTGTCCATCGGTCATGACTAAGTTCAAATCAAACTTAGCTGGACTATATGCGTTCTCTTCATCGAGCTGATAAAGGGTTCCAAATGGTAGCTTATTGTCTGTCAGTAATTCACCACCAAAACGCTGCACACTGAACATCACTTGATAAATTGGGTGCCTTGCACTGTCTCGCTCGACCTCTAAAAGTTCAACCACCTGCTCAAAAGGCAGCTCTTGGTGCACTTTGGCACCGCTGACCACCTCATGGACTTGTGCAATGAAGTCTTCTAGGTGTTGTGTTTGGTCTACGTGTGTACGCAGTGCGAGGGAGTTTACAAAGAAGCCCACCAAGGATTGCGTCTGTGCATGATGGCGATTTTCCGAAGGCGTCCCTACTACGATGTCTCGTTGACCAGATAAAGCCGATAATGTCAGATAAAAGCCACTTAACAACACGGTATACACGGTTGTTTCATGTGTTTTGGCCAGCGCACGTAGTTGCGCTGACAGTTCACTATCTAAACTAAAGTGGTGATCTCGGCCTTTAAAATCCTGAACTTGAGGCCTGATCTTGTCTGTATACAAACGGAGCGGTTCAACCTCAGCCAACTGTTGTTGCCAGTATGATTGTAACTGCTCAAGGGTCTCCCCTTGTAAATAGCTGCGTTGCCATGCTGCGTAGTCGGCATACACAATATCTTGTGCTGGCAATGAAATGGTTTGTCCGTCACAAAGGGCTTGGTAACACTGCATCAGTTCCTGCATAAAGATATCCAGTGACCAGCCATCAAAGGCAATGTGATGCCACATGATAAGGAGATATCGAGCGCCAGAAACTTCATAGCCTTGTAACGTGAGACTCAATTGTGCAGTCAAATCAAAAGGCGTTGACATACGTTCGGTCAATGCTGCATGTAGGGCTGCCTCATCAGCGCATGACTGCCATGTCAGTGACAACGACTGTGCAAGCGGCGTTTGATAAGCATTATCATGCGCGTCATGGAGATAGACTGTTTTTAACACTGGGTGTCTATCTAATAAGAGATTGAACGCGGTCTCTAAATGCGACAGTTGTGCTGCTGGGTCGAGTTTGACCACCATCGGAATATGGTAGGCATCTGAGCCACCCGAGTATTGCTCGATGAACAGTAAACGCTCTTGTGCAAAAGACAGAGGCACCCGCGTTAGGGTCGTCTTTTCAATGGTGATGAGCGGCGCATCACTTAAGTTGGCAGCCAGCCCCGCCACCGTTTTATGTTCAAATAACTGCGCTAAGGGAATATCGACACCTAAGGTACGGCGGCTAAGCTGGGTAAGCTTAATCGCCATGATGGAATTGCCGCCAATATGGAAGAAATTATCGTATATCCCCACTTGCTCTAACTCTAAGGCGGTTTGCCATATTTCACATAAGCTGGCCTCTAGGTCATTTCTTGGCGCAACGTACTGCGCTTTGTCTACCAGTTCGGGCTCCGGCAGCGCTGCTTTGTCCAACTTCCCATTCACTGTCAGTGGGATCCCCGGGATCTCCATAATGCTGCTTGGGAGCATGTAATCAGGTAACTGCTGGCGTAACTGTTCATGCAGCCCCTCAATCGAGAGCGTGACATCAGCTTGTGGTACCACATAAGCCGCAAGGTAATGACTTTGCGCTTGGCTACGTACGATAACGGCGGCATGTTGTACTCCGGCCAATGCACTCACCGCGCTTTCGACTTCACCAAGCTCAATGCGATGTCCGCGGATCTTCACTTGGTCATCAGTACGACTGATATAGACCAATTCGCCATCAGGGAGCCAGCGAACTATGTCACCGGTTCGGTATAAGCGGGTATAGCCTTTGGCTTTGTCCGCCTCACTGGCAAAAGGATTATCGACAAAGCTGTGTGCGGTGAGTTCAGGGCGATTTAAGTAACCGCGTGCTAAGCCTGCTCCCCCAATATAAAGTTCACCAGGGCTACCCATTGGGGCTAACTCACCTCGGTCATCAAGCACATAAAAGCGTTTATTATCTAGCGGGTGGCCAATGGGTGCTTCCCCTGCGTGTGTATCAAAATGATAAGCACTGGCAAACACCACGGTTTCAGTTGGGCCATACACATGTATAAATTGAATGGCTTGGTATTGCTCGATGGCGCGCTGTACAAGTTGCACGTCAGCGGCTTCACCGCCAAACAAGACATTTTTCACATTGGTATTGTCTAACGCACCTGCTTTAACAAGTTGATTGAACAATGCGGTGGTGGTGAAGAACGTATCGATATTATGCTGACGTAATGCATCATTAAAGCGGGTCGTATCGAGTAAGGTGTCTTTACCGAACAAATGACAGCTTGCGCCTTGTAATAAGCTATAGAATGCATCAAACACAAAGCCATCAAATGAGTAAGGCGCTAAACTGGCGACTCGGTTGACACGATCACGATCCACATAGGCTTGGTTGAAGACAAATGCGGCAGCGGCTTCATGCTCCACCATGACCCCTTTGGGTTTTCCAGTGGTGCCCGAGGTATAAATCACATACGCCAAATCATGTGCCGCACTGTACGCCTCTACTGGTGCTGATGAGTGAGCTGCTGACCAAGCTGCAGAGGCACATACCATGGCGAGGTCGCCCTGCTCTAACCACTGTGCCAGTTGCGCTTGATGCTGAGGCTCCGTGACGATGAGCCCTGCGTTCGTATCTTCTAAAATATATTCAATGCGAGCATGAGGGTATTCTGGCGATAACGGCACATAGGCACCGCCGGCTTTGAGTATCGCTAAAATACTGACCACCATGTTCACGCTGCGCTCTTGGTATACCGCAATGAGGGTACCAGCTGCCAATGGTTGACCATGACAGGCTAAATACTGGGCTCTAATTTCTCGCGCTAGGCGGTTAGAAGCTTCATCCAATGCTTGGTAGCTGAGCTGTTCATCGTCACACACCAATGCAATCGCCTCAGGGGATTGTTGCGCTTGAGTACTGAACAACTGTGCCAGTGTTTGCGCCTGTGGATACGCCTTGTCTGTGTCATTCAACGTATTCAATAAGGTGTCGCGCTCTGTGTCACACAGCAGAGGAATATCACCCACTTGGGTATATTGGTCACTGACCAAGCCGGTTAGGACACGTTGATACAAGCGCAATAGACGTTCGATACTGTCAACGTCGAACAAGCTCACTGCATAGTTCAACTGGCCTGCGATACTGGTTTGCCCATCGGTCATGACTAAGTTCAAATCAAACTTAGCTGGACTATTGACTGTGTTAGGCAGTGGAATTGTTGACCAAGGTAGATTGCTATTCTTTTGAGGCGTATCGTTAAAACTGTCCAACGAAAACATGACTTGAAAAATAGGGTGGCTAGAGGTGTCCCGTTCTACATCTAATGCGTCAACAATTTTTTCAAATGGCAGATCTTGATTCTCTTTACCTCGAGTAAGTAAGCCGTGGACACGATTAATTAATGTTTCAATTTTATCGCTTGTTTGTGCACAAATTCTCAACGGTAGAGCATTAACGAAAAAACCTATCAAAGACTGAATTTGGCTATGGTCACGATTGTCAGAGGGTGTACCAATGACAATGTCTTTTTGTGCTGTCAACGCCGATAATGTTAAATAGAAGCCACTCAGTAACACAGCATAGAGGGTAGTTTCATTGCTTTGAGCAAACCCTCTTAATAATTCTGATAAGTCAGCGTCTAATTCAAACTTAATATCATTACCACGATAATCGAAATGATTTGGCCTTTTATAGTCAATAATCAAGTTAAGCGGTTCATAACCGTTTAACTGCTCTTTCCAGTAGCCCAGTAATCTATCTAATGTATCACCACTCACTAAATCTCGTTGCCAAATTGCATAATCACTATAGTCAATTGATAGTTCTGGCAATTGGGCAGATTGACCTTCAACTAAGCTTGTGTATGCCTGCGCAACTTCGTTCATAAATAACTCAATTGACCAACCATCAAAAGCAATGTGATGCCAGACAATAAGAATATAATCCTGTTCTTTTGCAGATATACAGTGCACCCGGACACTTAGGTCACTCTGAAGATCAAAAGACTGTGCACTTAGTTGAGAAACATAATGATCTAATTCGTTGCAGGTTATTTGCTTTTCTATACTGATAGTTAGACGTTTATTTAACTTATATTGATAGAATTCACCTTCTTTATTTTCACGATAGACCGTTCTTAGGACATCATGTCTGGTGACGATCATATTGACCGCTTCTTCTAATAATCCAATATCAACATTGCTGTTCAACTTTGCCAAATATGGGATATGGTAGGTATCTTCACCTTCGTTAAAGCGTTCAATAAACCAAAGTCTTTCTTGAGCAAATGATAACGGCGGAAATTCTACACTCGCACGGCTAATTCTATTAATCGAATCGCTGTTCAAAAAAGGTACGATTTTAGCGATTGTTTTCTTTTCAAATAGCAGAGGTAATGGGATATCAACATTAAGCTCGCGTCGACATTCAAATCCTAGTTTTAGTGCTTTTATAGAGTTTCCGCCGATTTGAAAGAAGTTATCATTAATTCCAACTTTTGGAAGCTCCAATGCTCTTTGCCAAACTAAGCACAACAGCCTTTCCAACTCATTTCTTGGCGCTGTGTCGTTTTCGTTAGAAACGACTTTTATCTTTGGAAGTGCCTTCTTATCAAGTTTACCGTTGATAGTTAATGGAATTTGCGGTAATTGCATTATTCCATTTGGAATCATATGTTCAGGAAGCGTATTGGCTAGTTCAGTTTGAACAGAATCAGGGTTAATATCTTTCTTAGCTACAATATAGCCGCATAAAAAGTCATTTTCGTCCAGTACCACAGCAGCTTGTTCAACTTCAGGGATCGATATCAATGCAGACTCAATTTCCCCTAGTTCGATACGATATCCACGAACCTTAATTTGATCGTCATTGCGCCCAAGAAATTGTAACCGGCCATCAGGCAGCCAGCGAACAATATCTCCAGTTTTATACAGCAGCTCATCTTTGTTTGTTGGAGTTGTAGTATGTTTGTAAGGATTCTTAATAAATCGTTCAGTGGTAAGATCCGGTAAATTCAAATATCCTTGTGCTAACCCTGCCCCTCCAATGAATAATTCTCCAGGAACATTGATGGGTGATAATCCGAGGTCAGGCTGCAATACATATACTTTGACACCAGCCAAAGGTCGACCTATAACGCCTTGCTCTTGAACGTTGGTTACTTGATGAAAAGTTGCTTCGCCGGTTTCGGTTGGGCCATAGTAATTAAGTACTACAGTTTTTGTGAAATCAATTGATAGAAGCTGTTCTTTAGTGAGATTTTCACCGCTAAAATAGATCCTTTCTAAAGGCTTTTGATTGTTACATAAAGACAAATATGCATTAAATTGCGAAGGTACAAAATGCGCAGCGTTAATGGGTTCTGAACTGCACAAACTATCAATTTCTTGTGGATCAAAACTTGATTTAGTGATGTAGACTGTAGCACCAACTGTTAAGTGACTAAATAAATCAGATACTGATACATCAAAGATATAATTGGTTTTAAATAGGTAGTGATTTTGCGCTGAATTGCTCAACTCTGCTATACAGGCATTTCTTTGTGTACTTGCACCATGAGAGATCTTAACCCCTTTCGGAGTGCCAGTAGTGCCAGATGTATAGATTACATAAGCTAAATCATCAATAGCGCAAAGCTGGTCTAGATTTTGTCTATTACTAACGTCTAAAAAGTCAACTTTATCGACTTCTAATACATGACAACAAAGCCTAGTGTCTGCTAAATCTTTTTCTAACTTTTCGCTAAACCAACTTTGGCTAAGTAATATAGAAGCTTGCGTGTCCTTTAATACAAATTGTATTCTATTTGTTGTTTGTTCTGGCGCAATCGGTACATAGGCTGCACCTGCTTTGAGCACTGCAAGTATACTAATAACCATTTCTAAACTACGGTCTAAATACAAAGCCACAAATTGATTTGGCTCTAAAGGAGCAGCATTACGAGAAATGAACTCAGTTCTAATTCTATGAGCAAGTATATTAGCTCGACTGTTTAACTCTTCGTAACTTAAAGTTTGACCATTAAAAACTAGTGCGGTTTTGTTCGGTGTTTTATTAACTTGCTCTTCGAATGCTTCATAAAGGGTATGCTCGATAAAAGCAGGCTCTTCTGAATGATTCCATACATTTAAAAGCTTAGTTACATCTAAATTTGACAAATAGTTGATTTGACCAATGTTGGGTACGGTATTGCTTACAAACTCTTGTAAAATTTGTTGATACGAATTGACTATGTGCTCAATACGTTCAGGTTTGAAGAGACTGACCGCATAATTAAACCCACCAGTGATAATGTGGTTATCATCATTTAAAAATAAATCCAGATCAAACTTCGCGGGACTAAAGCTTTCCAACATTGAATGTGTTTCAAATGCAACAGGAAATAAACTGTTGTTATTTTGAGTAAATTGTTCTAATCGGAAATAAGCTTGGAATATTGGGTGTTTAGCTGGATCACGCTTGATATCTAAAGTGTTTACTATCTGCTCAAATGGCATCTCTTGATGTATTTTAGCCTGTGTCACGGTTTGGTGAACCTTTTGTATCAACGCGCTGACACTGTCGCTAAAATCAATGTGTGCTCTTAAAGGTAATGAGTTTACAAAAAAGCCTACTAAAGACTGAATTTGAGCCTGTGCTCTGTTTTCTGAAGGGGTACCTACAATGATGTCCTGTTGTCCACTGTAGCGAGCCAGTGTTATGTAAAAAGCACTGAGTAAAACCGTGTACAATGTCGTGGACTGGTTTTTAGCCATTGTCCGTAACTTAGACGATAACTCTACATCTATAGTGAAAAGGTGATTCCTTCCGGTATAGTCAAATTGTTTAGGCCGCGGATAATCTATCGGTAATTCAAGTTCCTCAAAGTCACCTAGATAATCGTGCCAATATGCTTGCAAGTTATCAAAATAACTGCCTTGCAGCTTATCTTTTTGCCATATTGCATAGTCTATATAACGGAGTGTCGGCTCAGTTTGCTCAATAGGTAAAGAATCTTTGATAGAAACATATGCTTTTTCTAAAGCCTCCATAAATATATTTACTGACCAGCCATCAAACGCGATATGATGCCAAAGAAACAGCACGTAACGATGAGCTTTTAACTGGAAATAATTTACTCTAATGCTCGGTTCTTTCCCCAGTTCAAAAGGCGTTTCAATAACCTGTCTGATAGCCTGTTGAAGTTCATTGTGCTCCTCAATATTATGAGTTTTAATGTTTACGTCGACATCAACAATTTGTTGGAATGGGTTACCAAGCTCATCTTCCAAATACACCGTCGTTAAAATAGGATGCTGCCTAATAACAATGTTGATTGCTTGCTGAAGAGTTTCTAAGTCAAAGGTATCGTCTAATTCAATTAAATTAGGGATGTGGTAAGCGTGACTTCCATTTTCAAACTTTTCTATAAATAACAAACTTTCTTGTGCAAAAGATAAAGGTGCACGAGTTAAAGTTGTCTTTTCAATATTGTTTAATGGCTCTTTGTTTAGGTTTGACGCAATTCCTGCAACCGTTTTATGCTCGAACAGCAGTGCTAAGGGAATATCCAGATTTAATATACGTCGGCTTATTTGAGAGAGCTTAATCGCCATGATGGAGTTGCCACCAATACGGAAGAAATTGTCGTATATCCCCACTTGATCTATTTCTAATGCTGTTTGCCATACCTTACAAAGGCTTGCTTCAAAGTCATTTCTAGGCGCAACATATTGATAATTTTCCACCAATTCGGGCTCTGGTAATGCAGCTTTATCTACTTTTCCATTTACCGTTAATGGAATTTTGTCTACTTCTATTAAGTTACTTGGCACCATATAATCTGGCAAAGATGTGCGTAACTGTTTTTCAATGGTCTCAATTGACAACAACTGGTTCTTGTCAGTGACAAAGTAAGCGACTAAAAATTGGGTGCTATGTTTTGTTACATCAAACACAACTGCTTGTTTTATTCCCTCCAAAGACATAAGAGCATTAGTAATTTCATCCAGCTCAACTCTAAACCCTCTGATTTTTATTTGATCATCAATGCGGCCAATATAATCAAGCTCACCATTGGGTAGCCAGCAGGCTAGATCTCCGGTTCTGTATATTCGTTTACTACTGCCTACTATGGCTTCATCGTAATATGGGTTTTCTATAAATTTAGCAGCTGTTAATGTCTCACGTTTGAGATATCCTCTTGCAACACCAGCGCCACCTATGTACAACTCTCCGGCGACGCCATTTGGTACCAACCTTTGTTGTTCATCAAGAACGTATAAACTTACATTACTGATTGGCCCACCAATGGTTACTTTATCCATTACATCCAACTGTTTTATCGTTGCACATATTGAAGATTCAGTGGGTCCGTATGCGTTGTAAAAACATACGTTATGAGCCCATTTTTGTATCAGCGCCTCGTCGCACACTTCTCCACCAACAGTGACATGGGTTACGCTTGGCACACTCTTTGGTTCAAGCATTTTCAGCATAGATGGAGTCATCATCAGGTGAGTAACTTTGTGTGTGTTTATTTGCTCAGATAAATCGGACGAATTATCTGACAAGCACAATTGCGCACCGCGACTTAGCGCCATAAATATCACCCAAGTAGCGGCATCAAAATTTAGAGAGGTGTTTTGGAAAAAGACACTATCATTATCAACACAAATAGCCTTGGCATTATCTATAACTGTGTTGATGACACCTTGATGCTCAATCAAAACACCTTTAGGTTTACCCGTCGTACCAGAGGTATAAATAACGTAAGCTAAGTCATTACCTTGTATAGGAAGTGTCAAATCGGTATTTGTGCAATCGCCCTCACACTCGTCAATACTTGTTAATATGGGCTCCAGTGCCATTTGAGAGGTTAATTCTTTAAGCTTTTCTAGGTGGATAGTCTGGGTTAAAACCATAGGAGCAGCAGTATCAGATAGCATAAATGATACACGCTGCTCTGGTAACTCTGCTGAAATTGGAACGTAAGCTCCCCCAGCTTTCAAAATGGCTAGCAGCCCCACAACCATGTCAATACTACGCTCTACATACAAACCAATAATGGTTTGTGCAGGCATCGGCTGAGAATGCTGATTGTGATAGTTGTCCCGTATATTATGAGCTAAACGATTTGCTTTTTCGTTTAATTCATAATAGCTAATGGATTCAGAGCCAAATATTACTGCGGCTTGGTTTGGTACCTCTAAGACTTGAGTCTCAAATAAAGAGTGAAGGCCGTTATGCTCTTTTTGTTCGCAATATGTATTATTGAAATCTACTAAAAGTTGCTGCTGTTCTTGCTTAGAAAGGAGTGGTATATCAATTAGTCGATCATATTTACCACTCACCATGGCTTTGAGTATGCGTGTATACAAGCTCAATAGTCGCTCAATAGTCTCGGCTTCAAACAAGCTCAGTGCATAGTTCAGCTGACCAGAAATACTCGCGTCAGCATCCGTTACAATTAAGCTCAAGTCAAACTTAGCTGGACTAAAAAGCTCCTCAGATTCAAGCCAGTTCATTTTTTCAAATAGTGAGGATGCATCACCAGTTATAGAATCACCAAAACTTTGCACACTGAACATCACTTGATAAATTGGGTGTCTTGCACGGTCTTGCTCGACGTCTAAGAGTTCGACTACCTGCTCAAAAGGCAGTTCTTGGTGAATTTTGGCTCCGCTGATCACCTCATGTACTTGTGCAATAAAGTCTTTTAGGCGCTGTGCTTCGTCTATTTGTGTGCGCAGTGCTAAGGAGTTCACAAAGAAGCCGACTAAGGATTGCGTTTGTGCATGGTGCCTATTCTCCGAAGGTGTACCTATAACTATATCGCGTTGGCCTGATAAAGCCGATAACGTCAAATAAAAGCCACTTAACAATACGGTATATAAAGTTGTTTCATGTGTTTTGGCCATTGCTCGTAGCTGGTCGGACAGTTCAGTGTTTAGGTTAAATCTGTGATCTCTACCTTTGAAATCTTGAACTTGAGGCCTGACTTTATCTGTATATAAGCGCAGCGGTTCAACGCCTGCCAACTGCTGTTGCCAATATGACTGTAATGGTTCTAAAGTGTCGCCTTGTAAGTAGGTTCGCTGCCATGCTGCGTAGTCGGCGTAGACAATCTCTTGTTCTGGCAATGATATCGCGTGCCCCTTACACAATGTGTAATAGCACTGTGCTAATTCCTGCATAAAGATATCAATTGACCAACCATCAAAGGCAATGTGATGCCACATGATAAGTAGATAGCGACAACCCAACATCTCATAACCATGTAACCTGAGGCTAGGCTGTGAACTCAAATCAAAAGGAGTCGATATATGCTCGGCTAATGTGGCATGTAGGTCTTCTTTATCTTCAAATGACTGCCATATCAGTGATAATGACTGTTCCAGCGGGGTTTGATAAGTATTGTCATGCTCATCATGGAGATACACCGTTTTTAATACCGGATGTCTATCCATCAAGATATTGAAGGCGGCTTCTAAATGAGAAACCTGTGTTTCAGGGGCCAGTTTGACCACCATAGGGATATGGTAGGCATCTGAACCACCAGAATACTGCTCGATGAAAAGTAGGCTCTCTTGTGCGAAAGATAGTGGAACCCGAGTTAGCTGTGTTTTTTCAATAATGATAAGCGGTGCATCATTTAGGTTCTCTGCCAACCCTGAAACTGTTTTATGTTCAAGCAACAGTGCTAATGGAATATCTACACCCAAGATACGACGGCTAAGCTGGTTAAGCTTAATCGCCATGATGGAATCTCCTCCAATATGAAAGAAGTTATCGTATATTCCCACTTGTTCCAATTCTAAGACCGATTGCCATACTTCACACAAGCCAGCCTCTAGGTCATTTCTTGGTGCGACATACTGAGATTTATCAACCAGTACTGGATCAGGTAAAGCAGCTTTGTCTAACTTACCATTTAGTGTCAGAGGTAGATTCTTGAGTTCCATAATACTACTTGGCAACATAAAACCGGGCAGCTGATCACGTAACTGTTCATGTAATCTCTCAATCGATATAGAAGCGCCTGGTTTTGATACGACATAGGCTGCAAGGTAGTGACTTTGCGCTTGGCGGCGCACAATGACCGCACTCTGTTGTACTCCATCTAAAGCACTCACCGCGTTTTCAACTTCACCTAGCTCAATACGATGTCCACGGATCTTAACCTGGTCATCATTACGGCTGATATACTCTAATTCTCCACTGGGTAGCCAGCGCACAATATCCCCGCTTCTGTACAAACGGGTATAGCCTTTGTCTTTGTCAGCTTCACTGGCAAAAGGGTTATCGACAAAATGCTGCGCAGTGAGTTCGGGGCGATTCAAATACCCGTGCGCCAGACCTGCACCACCAATGTAAAGTTCACCGGGACTGCCGACGGGAGCTAACTCTCCCTTTTCATCCAGCACATACACTTTACGGGTATTAATGGGTTTGCCTATCGGAACCGAGTTGCCTTGTTTACCTTCACAGCGATGAACCGTGGTGAAGGTGGTACTTTCTGTTGGTCCATATCCGTTAAGAATGTATAGAGGCCTAACATCCTGTAGCGCTAAACGTTCTATTAAATGCGGCGTGAGGGCTTCACCTCCCACTAACAGATAGCGCAAGCTGCCAAACACATTTGGTGATTCTATATACAAAGTGTCAAATAAAGTTCGAGTTAGCCAAAGTACGCTAATAGCATGTTCAGTGAGGAGCTGTTCGACATAGTCAACAGTGAGAGGCGCTTTAGATGGCACGACGACTAACTTAGCGCCATGCAGTAACGCACCCCATATCTCAAAGGTTGCAGCATCAAAATTAGGCGATGACATGTGCACAAATACATCTTTGCTTGATAAGTCGACGTAGTCTGTATCTTTAAGCAAAGAAACAACGCCTTGGTGTGGGATCATCACCCCTTTGGGTTGACCTGTTGTGCCCGAGGTGTAAATTACATACGCCAAATCTTGAGCGGTGCTGTATGAGTCTAATGGCTCAATAGAATGAGTTGATGACCATGCCGCGGATGCTGACACCAATGCCATATTGTCACAGTCTATCCACTGTGTCAGTTGCGTTTGATAGTGCGATTCGGTGATGATTATTCCAGTGTTAGTATCATCTAAAATGTATTTAATTCGAGCGTCCGGATATTCAGGTGATAACGGCACATAGGCACCGCCCGCTTTGAGTATCGCTAAAATACTGACCACCATGTTCACGCTGCGCTCTTGGTATACTGCGATGAGGGTGCCAGCTGTCAATGGTTGACCATGACAGGCTAAATACTGAGCTCTAATTTCTCGGGCTAGGCGGTTAGAGGCTTCATCTAATGCTTGGTAACTAAGCTTCTGATGCTCATAGACTAAAGCGATAGCTTCTGGGTATAGCTTTACTTGTTCGTTGAACAATTCCGCCAGTGTCTGATCATGCGGGTATGCATTGTCTGTGTCATTCCACTCACATACTTGCTTCAGGTAATTCTCATCAACAGAGGTGGCTATCGTCTGATTTATATTGTTTTTTTTATTTTGCATAGAATAAACCCTCAACCTCCAGCTATACGAGGGCTCTATACCTAAGCTTTTTAAAAGGTACAAAGATCGAAGTTGGAGTAAACAATTTCAAGAAATTAAAATAAAAACGGTACCTAAAAGGCCATTTAAAAACGAGTTCAAGAAACTCTGATTGCTTTTACAAAGATATAGCCGCCAGTTCGATTATCTTCTTTTAATGAAATGGACGCGGATTTGGAAATTTTAAATCCTAAATCAGAGAAGCACATATCCAACTCATCTTCAGTCAGAGGGATGCTTTTATAGAAGTTATCTCCAGAACGCCAACCATTTGTACGGTTTAAAAATGCGCCTTGGAAGATTCCATCGTCTTTTAGAAGGGAGCATGCATTTTGAAGAGACTGGAGAAAGATTTCTCTTGAGTCACTAATGCAGTCTAAAACAAAGTGTGCATCGACGATGCTATATTTTTCAGTGATGTGTGGCTGTAAAATATCGAGTTGGGTAATGTTTCTAATTTTATCTTTAATTAATTGTGTTCTTGTTTCTATCTCTGCGGCATCATTTGGCTGTGTTTCAAGTTCTAATGCTTTTTTTACATAAAAGTCCCAGTTGTGACCATGCCCTTCTACCCATTCTCTGACTTCAGTCAGACATTCCTCATTAAAATCAGTAAAGTCTATTGAATCAACATACTTTGAAGCTGTAATTATGGAGCTAATAACTGGTCCGCCACCAATAACCAAAAGAGAGCCTTCTGGTTTAGTCGTATCATAACAATGCTGCCACCAGTTTAAATGAAATCCTTCTTCATAATCATAAGAGGGATCGTCTGAATAATAAGTTCTTAAATATTCTTTAGGGCTCATTAATTAATTTCCTTTTGAGCAATATTGATGTCTTTTAAAATTTAGGTTTTTAGTACGTTAGTTATAAATACTTCAATCCTGATTTGCCTAAATATTAAAAATAAAGCCATTTTTATTTGCCAAATCTTGTTTGTAAAAATTTCCTTTAAACAATTTCTTTGGTGGCATAAAGATATTTTTTATACGCGCTCTCGTATTGCTGACATATTTAATATGCTGAAATAATTGGGTTTTCAATGGTGAGCTTTAAATTGTCATTATTTTTTTTTCAATATTAAACACACTCAACCCCAACAGTTCAAACGCAACTGATTTACCTTTAAGTTCCAAATCGTTCCCATGCAGGATACATCTATAAACATTAGATAACAAGTGAAAAACCCAAATTTAACAATAATGCAATCTATGGGTAATTTATGATCAGTTAAGAATGGGGGGAGGTCAACAATTACAGGTTTGAAATATTGGTGTGTAAAAATGCTAAAGCGTCGTGGCCTGCAACCAAGTTTAAAATATTGCGTGTATAAGGAGGTATTTAACACTTTTAAATATTGTTAAATTGTAACATTTAGAAATTTAGGTTTTATATGTTTTGATACAGTTTTAAGATCTTTTTCTTTTATTATTTTTAGTTTTAATGAAAGATATGTTTTTGCTGTTTTTTTATGATTTTATTAGTTTATTTTTATTTTTTATGTGAGGTCTTCTAGTCTCATTATGCTGATAGTGATGTCGGCTTGAACATTTGTTTATATAGGGGTTGTAACCAAATCTTAAGTTATTTTGAAAAAATAACATTCCTATTTTTCACCACTTTGTTTAAAACAGAGGATGAAAATTAATATGCTTAGGCGAATACATGTAAAACTTAACGGTGAATAGGGAGTCAGGCACCATGTAAACTATTGATGAAATTGAAAGGCTGTTTGAGGTTCACATTACCCCGTATTAGCTAAAGAAAGTATTTATAAGCAAAAAGATGTTGTTTGACCAAAGCCAAAATGCAGCTGAGCACTCGCAGTTGCATTTTTTATGTCAAAAAAGCACTGCACTCATGTATGTCATTAGTACCTTTATGGTATTAATCGATAGGTGCATAGATGGCTAGCTGCAATATATTTAAAAAACGCTTCAAAATATATCTGTACCTCTAGGATGCCCCCATGTTCATAAAATACAATTGTAAGTTGAGGGTGATAGACTTCACCATCAGCCCCCAAGGTAACCTAGGTATATGTAAAAAATATTTTCTTTTATCTAATGCCAAACAGAAACTGGAAATGACAAACGCATAAATGTTCGCGATATTAAATCGAGTTTTACACCAAACTCGATGATTTCATCATTAGTCCAGCCATCTGGGTGCAACCAGTTTTCGTCTTCTAATTCACATAATATCCCTAGCTCTTTGTCTAACATGCTAAGTGGTGCTGCGGCTAAGCCCCAAAGCATGACAAGTTTGCCTTCAGTTTCATAATTGCGAGGTGTATTGGACTCTAATGCACGAAAATACTTTTTGGTCTCCATCAGTGCTTTTGACACTTCAACCAAGATTGCGTCTCTTAGATAATGCTTATCCATGGAGATTGAATAAAGCTTTAAGGCCACTTCGTTGAGTTTATCAATCAACTCATTGTGCGCTTGGCTATGGTGTCTCTCAAACATTTCAACATAGGCATCTTGTGCTGTGGTTGTTGGTTTAAGTGCCATAATCATTCACTCCCTTTGCTTAGCATGTTGTATGTGTAGAACAGACTAAAACTGCTCTTTGCATTGTTAGGTTTAGCAATTCAAAGCACAAAGTGACAAATAAAATTATTGATATTTTTTGATTAAATTTTGTGTGAGTTTTAGTTGGTTGAATTTATTAAGATTGGTGTGATTGCCCAGTCGTAAAATTAAGAGCTTCGATCTGGTTCTAACTCTTCAGCTGCTATTGCTACTGCCAATCCAGCACAGTCAACTAAAGTTGCGATTTTGAACCAGCTTGGTGTGGCCTTTTCTTCAACTTTTTCGGCATTCTCTCCAATGTAATCAAAGCGCGTTTCTTGCCCGTTTTTGTTATCGGTCAATTTTTTAAAATCATAACTTAAATTGTCTTTTTAGAATTGATAAGACCATCAATACAAAGGTTAAATACTTTCTTAGTGATTACGGGTTTGCAAGCGGAGTTGTATATTGAGGTGTTGATATGTTTTTTGAATTGGGGCTGTAAAGTATGCAATTTCTTCGTTAAGTAGGTAATTAATTTTGTCATAAGTTAGGCCACTTTGTTTAATATTCCAGCCAACACCAATCCATTGATAGCCGTTTGGGTACATATAAACTGTTCGTTCATCCCTTTCATGGCTAATAAGTTGTTTGTTGTTTTTTCATGTCGCAAGTTAAATAGTTGGTCTAGCAAATTAAGTGTAAAATGTTTTGCGTGGCTTTATGAGTGAGGCAAGATATTAGGCTAAATCAAGACTCCGTGTCGTTCAATCACTTCATGTTTAGTTCAGGAGATTCATATTAATGTATTGCTGGATTTTGACTAGAGATAACGGGTACTCATGAAAGCACTACTGACAGGGGTCTTTATATTTATTATTTGGTTCTTATTTTCGACTATTTACCCAGAAAGGTGTTTTCGACATAAATTAGCTTTAGATAAAACTGCTTTAGATATTACAATCTTGTCTGAGGCTGTTAAGCTATACAGACTAGAAAATAACTCGCTACCAAAGTCTCTTCAAGACCTTGTGCCAAAGTACGCTTCAGAAATACCACTAGACGTCTGGGACAAAGATTACTTTTATGACACCACTTCTGGTGGATACAAAATATCCTCATTTGGGTCAGACGCCGCTAAAGGTGGAATTGGAGCAGCCTCAGATATACATTCAGATATAACTGATGAAGAGTTTGAAAAAATCATAGGCATTATAGATAGACCTATTTGGGGCTGTAACGATTAATTTGTTCTGGTGAATTGAGCAGGGAAATTAGGCGCTTTTTTTGTTATGTTTTGGTGTAGTCTGGTAAAACCCCAATAAAGGATATATCGTACATGAGTTTTAAAATGCTTAGTGTAGTTAGCTTTTACCTTCTATTTTCAACTAGTTTAAGTGCTAATGAATCAGAGCTGATTGGTTCGGGCTCTAGCTCATATCATGTACGGTACTATGTAGCCAGCCTGGTTAGCTTAAATGAACTGCTTTTAAATGAAAGTGAAGGTGGTTTGCATAGTGTGCGGCTATTGTGCTGTTTCGGTGAGGAGAGTTTTATTGGTGAAGTGGTTAAGTATTATGAAGATCACATTCCCAGTGAACTAGAAGTAGCATTAAAATCTTCAGGCAATTTGCATAACCCAGCTCTATCCCCCTTAAAAGAAAACTTTAAAAATGCAATTAGGTCTACTTCAGAGTACCGTCTAATAGAAAAAACCTTAAAACAATACAAATATGAAATAAAATCGATACGGTTTGAGAAGTTTACTTTTCGTAAGGGCGAACTGTATGCAGATATTAACTTTGAAATTTTATATGTCGACAGTATGGAAGATTAAATTTGTGAACAACTTAAGCCGCTACTACCCGGTGCTACCACTGATTATTATGCTAAGTATCGTATCCGTAATTAGCTTTTTAGAATATTGGACCATTGCCATAATTCAAAGCCCAGAAGTTTTAAAAAACTATAATTTTGGTTCAGAAGCGATGGTATTTTATGGAGGTGAAAAATATCGTTCAGCTACTACCTATTCTGAACACCATCTCGCTCTTGCTTTGATTACTTTATCGTGTATTGCAGCAATAGTTGGTGTAATGGAAAAGTGTAAGTCTCATAAAGTTTTCAAGTCTTACTTATTGGTAACTGTGCTCTCAGCTATATGGCTTTTTGTATGATTAAAACACCGCAACCTGTTGGCATCGCATATAGTGGTTTAGAATAGGTACCAAACGAAAACTCATACTTACTAAAACGCTGCGAGCGTGTCCTTTCACTTAAAAAAACATTGAGATCAACCATATGTCCAGGCATTATAATGCTGGCAACAGACAAGCTGCAGGCCAAAATGTGGTGTTCAATATTACCAATCAGAACACAGTAGAAAGTGCAGCTGTAACTCCCCCATTCAATCAAAACCCCTGCCGGAAAGCGCCTCACCTTCCGGCAGTGTGTATTTTATTAGTTAGAAATAACCACGTTGTTGTGCCTTGTTAACACTGGGCAATCCCACAAGTGTGTTCTTGTGAAGTTATGTGGTGCCGGTGCATCTACACAGCGAGATGGTTGCAATACCGTTTTTAATTGGCCGTTAATGTATTCAAACTGCTGTGTTGGGCTGGTGCTACAGTCCCAAATCATGAGTTTTTCACCGTTGCTGGTCGCTCCGTTTCTGTAATCTAAGCATTTGTTATAGTCTACTTTACTTCTCACTTTTCCATCATTGGTGAATAACCACTTCTGGTTTGCACCATTGTGACAGTCGTGCAGCATGATGTCTTGGCCATTGCTTGGATGATACCCTGCAATATCTAAACACCTATCGAATAGCTTCATCTCAACATGTTTTTCAATGCCTAGGTAATTGTCATTCCAAGTGTGTGGATCTGCGGATTCTAGCCATCTTACTGTATTTTTCATATTTCCTTTACCAGCACTTCTCCATGAGAATAGATAGTCTGAGTCATTTGGTAAACACAGGTAATTGTCTTGCCATGCATGCGGATCTGCTAATTCAATGATTTGCGTACAGCGCATGCCATCAATTGGGCCAGCATAGGACCATTTCATACCAAGGTCTTGGGATGAGCAGAAGTAGTTGTCGTGCCACGTATGCGGATCTGCTGGCTCCACTGTCTGTACACAGTACATACCATCTACTTTGCCAAATGATTTAAAGGTAAATGATACACCACCAAGGGCTGTGTGCTGGTCTAAAGCGTGGACACCTGTCAGTGCACTGATAGACAAGTCTTGTTGATTACAATCAACGCCGTTCGCTTGTAATCTGCCGTTTTGGCATTCTTTAAATGCAACTTGTCTTGATGTGCTACCTGGCTGCAAGCTGATTGGATTTGCACTGACTCCAACCGCGGTCATTTTATGTTGGTTTCGCAAAGCTTGTACATCAACCAGAGAAAGGAAGTCACTGCTATTCAATGATGCAAATGCCAGGCTGACTTTCATCTTTTTAACCGTACTTGATAGGCTAACGCTGTTTCCGGATACCTGCAAAGGAGCATTCTTATGATAACCAACAGAAAACTTTAATTGGTTGTTAGGTGTTCCTGGATTCACAGCCTGAACAAAAAAGCTCATGATTGGTTCGTGACGGTTAGAGTGATGGCCATACTTTATGCGTTCAAGCTCGTTAACGTCAACTGCAACCCCGACTCCTAGATTACCTTTATTGACCATAAACATTAGGGATTGTGCGCCATCATATGTCTTAACCTGATCAACGACCTGCTTTAAGGTATTGTAGTCAATATCTTTGATTAGGCTATGTACTATGGTTCTTGCTACTTCAACGTTGTTTTCATTAACGCCATCAACTAGGTCTTCTAATTGACCTAGGTGGTGTGCATTGGTGACTGCAACAGTGGCAAAGTGCTCAAGTGCAGCGAGTTTTTGTTGTTGGTCTGCTACAAATGTTCCAATGTTGTCTAAAGTGGCCAGTTGCTGTGCAAGCGATATGGCTTTATCAGTAATTGCTGATGAATCTACACCAACCAAGTTAGTTGCGCTGTTAACAACATTTGCACCATGTCTCAGTGTGTCAATTGCAATATTGGTTACAGGGCTTGTAACGTGTCTAACTACTTGTGCCACTTGTGAAACCGCACCACCAACGGTCCCGATCGGATCTTTAAAGAAGTCACCAATACTGCCCCAACCAAACGCATTTGCTTGGCTCGTCATCACCATAGAGCCAGCTACCACAGAGGCAACGACTGCTGAATTTACGATCCCTTTTCGTGAACCCATTATTTACTCCAAAATTTATTATTGTTTAATTACACGACGCTCAAAGGCATTTACACTGGCTTTGAAATCGTTTCGTAAATTACACTAATGAGTGTGGCTTTTCTATTACAGTGCATTACATATGTAAATGATGTGTCATTTTTGTGGCAAGTGCCTTTGGGCCTGAGGTTTTAATGAAATGCAATAGAGAAGCACTTGATTATGGTCATTTTGTTCAGGCGTGATAGATAATCTTTATGAGGAATACTTGTTATCTTACTAGGCAAATTTCTAAATGTTGTGTAGAGAAATGAGATTCTCGGCTACAATTTAATAGTGACTTGATGATAGAGGCATAAATAGTGAGTTGCAGTGATAGGTTGGCTGGTTTGCTTTTGATAGTTGCTTGCACCTTTAGCGAAAGTTTGAATGCACATGGTGTGCATATCTACCTAGATGATCAATTGGACTACGAGCTTTTTAGCTCTGGCGATCAGCAGCCTCTTAATATCGCCGGCGCAACGAATATGTTTGTGCTCTCACAAGTCGAAGACATTGTCGTTCATTATGTTAAATCTAGCCGGAAACGGGCGATTAAATCATTACAGCAGTCTAATGTTGCGGCTTGTAACATCAATATGATTAAAAACGAGCAGCGCAAGTCTGATTATTACTTCAGCTTGCCTGTTAACTTTTATTGGGCACATAAACTTTACTCCCATCATGATTTGTCAAAAGCATCTGACGGTGTGCTAAACGCAGAGGGTGAAATAACATCACTGCCTGCGTTGTTTGATGCATATGACAAGAGCGCAATAGTTATTGCGGAGAACTTCTCGTATGGTGACTTTCTTGACAAGCAATTGGCTTCTATTAGTGCAGGCAATTTGATTTTGCGCGGTGGTGCAGATCACTATCAAACGGTATACCGGATGTTCATATCAAACCGAGTCGATTTTTTACTCAACTATCCTGCTGAGTTTCATCGATATAGTAACAACGTTGACTTTCCTATTCGCTCCTACTACATAGCTGGCTCACCAAAAGTGATTATTGGACATTTCATGTGTAATAAAACCCCGACCAGCAAACAGTTTATCGCAACAGTAAATAAAATTTTGTTAAACAGTTATAGCGGCGATGCATTTTTGCAAGCGCATTTAGATTACCTACCTAACGAAGAGCACAGTTTGCTTAAGGCATACCTTGAGCAATACATAAAGAGAAATGTGCATATAAAGCGCTAGCTCATCATTTATGTTTGCTTTTGTTGGTTTGCTCTTTGTTGCAAACAGCTAAATACCAGTTTAAAGCATTTACATCGCGTTGGGTGCTATGACTGTGCCCTGAAAAAATAAACTAACTTAGCCAGTACTTTGATTTGATATAAATAAAGCATTGAGCTCATAGCCGCCATGACATAGTATTAAGTCAGTCGCAGTCAGATAGTATTACAATATGGAACTTGTTAGACCTTTAGAACCTATACTTATTATCGATGATGTAGAAGAAGTCAGAAGCTACTTAATCGATATTTTAGAAAACTTAGGATTCGAAGAAATATACGAATCAAAGGACTTTACGTCAGCCAAACCTTTACTTGAATCCAAATCTCCCAACGTACTTTTTCTCGATATAGAATTACCAGATACAGATGGTACGCAAATACTTGAGTATGTGAATGATCAGTTCCCAAATACACATGTGATTATGTGCTCAGGACATAACAGCCTGGAAAATGTGCAAAATACATGGGAGCTTGGCGCTAAAGGGTTTATAGCAAAGCCATTCAATGCCAAAAAAGTTGATACTGTAATGAAAAGATTAGAAATGATTGCATGAACCAAATTACCAGCAAAATAATAGAAAATTTATCCCAATTAATTTTAGGGAAAAACGAGCAGTTGAAATTAGCTGTATGCTGTTTGTTAAGTAAAGGCCATTTGTTAATTGAAGATTTACCGGGCATGGGTAAAACAACGCTCTCTCATGGCCTTGCAAGCGTGCTCGGTTTAAGTTATCAGCGTGTTCAATTTACCAGTGATTTACTACCTGCTGATATAACCGGGTCAAGTATCTTCAATACTCAAACCCACACGTTTGATTTTCATCCCGGGCCTATTTTCAGCCAAATTTTACTTGCTGATGAAATAAACCGGGCAAGCCCCAAAACACAAAGCGCGCTGTTAGAAGCAATGGAAGAAGGCCAAGTCACCATAGATGGTCATACACACCCTTTGGCACAGCCTTTTTTTGTGATAGCGACTCAAAATCCACTCCATCAATCAGGCACTCACCCATTGCCAGAGTCACAACTGGATCGGTTTTTTATGCGAATTAGCTTGGGTTACCCCGATTCAGAAGTTGAAAAATCATTAATACAGCAAGGTAATAAGCGAGATTTAGATGTTGCCGACCCAAGTCTTGCGATAAGCAATGAGCAGTTGGCAGTGCTTCAAGATGAAGTTATGAAAGTGAAATTGTCTGAGCCAGTTGTACAGTATATTTTAGATTTAGTGAGCTTTACCCGTGATTCTGGAGAGTTTAGCGATCCGTTATCGCCTAGAGCGAGTATCGCTCTTGGATTATCAGCTCGAGCACATGCACTGATCAATGGTCGTGACTTTGCACTGCCAGACGATGTACAAGCTGTTTTTGGCTGTGTGGCAGGGCATCGACTAAATATCCCTTGTAATGAACAAAATACCGTTGTTAACTCAATTTTTGAACGAGTCGCGGTAGCAGTGTAATGCGTGAGGCTATTTATAGAAGCTGGATAGACAAACTTATCGCAAAAAAGCACAGTGCCAATACCATTAAGTTTTCACATAACAACATTTATGTTATGCCTTCACTTCTTGGCTTGTTCTTTTTAGCTTTTGCCCTACTCAACTTTATTCTCGGTATCAATTATCAAAATAACCTGATCCTTGGTGTTTCTTATTTAATGCTTATGCTGCAAATTTCGTCATTGTTTTATGGTTATTTCAACTTACACGGCGTAAAGCTAGAGTTGCTTGATATTACAAGCAACTTTTTTGGTAACCACAATGAGTGTAAATTTAAGTTGCATTCTTCTAAACCAGTTTACTCGCTCAACGTGCTCAGTTCAGATTGGGATGGTCATGGCTTTGAGCAGCAAAACATTGTCGACACAAACACAGTTCATCTGGTCCGTTTGAATCAAAAAAAGCGGGGGAAATATGTTGGCGGTAAATTTAAAATTCATAGCAATTACCCATTTGGATTAGTCAATGTTTGGAGTTATCTGCTCACAGACAAAAGCTTTTTTACTTACCCTGCTCCGCAAAAATGTGAGCTTAGTCTTCATGAGTCGGTCAATATGAGTGATGACACTGAGTTATTGGCGAATAAATCCGATAGTTTAGACGAATTTTCTGGGTTAAAACCATATCAAAAAGGAATGAGTCGTAATCGGATTTCGTGGCGGCATTTTGCTAAAAATCAAGAGTTGCTTGTCAAAGACTATGTAGGTGACAGCCATGGTGTCAGCTTAGTACTCGATTTCAATTTTATGGAAGGTACAAAGGAATCTCGGTTGTCTCAATTATGTTTTCAGGTGCTTGAAGCTGATAGATTAGGATATGAATTTGCACTAAATCTTCCAAATGGCTATACGCCGCCTGGTGATACCGAAGCTCATGTCGTTAAGTGTTTGGAGAACTTAAGTGAGTGCTAAAGAGCTAATTCGTCAGAATACGCTAATTACTTCATTTGCATACTGTGGTTTGTCATTATTGCTATTCCAAAGTTTGGGCTACGTTTTTTGTGTTTCAATTTTATTGATTTGTATTTTTAAAATTAGCACGTCTGTAGGGGCTGTTAAATATCCATCAAAGCTGGTGATTAATTTGCTAGCGATAACGGTAATTGTTGTGGTCTTTTTATCTCTTGGCTTTAACCAAGCCATTGAGATGTTTGTTGCTATGCTGTTTGGCGCTTGCTCTTTAAAAATGTTGAATGTGAGTACGACAAAACAAGCACAAAGTGTTTATATCTTAAACTTTTTTACCTACCCGTGTTTTTATCTTTTTTCGCAAAATATCTTATCATTTTTGTTAGTTGCTGCATTACTGCTACTAAATTTAGGACAATTATTTAGTGTTACACATCGTGTGCCATTAAAAGCTTCTGTTAACAGTTCAGTTAGAAAGTTTGTATTTAGCTTACCGCTAGCCATTGCTATGGTGGTGTTGGTGCCAAAGCTGCCGCCCTTTTGGCAGCTGCCCAGTGCAAAAAATGCTTCGACGGGGTTATCTGAAGATGTTGATCCATTTCAGATTTCAGAGCTATCCCGTTCGTCTGAATTGGCATTTCGCGCTTTATTACCCGACGCCAATGGTTTTGAGCCCCCCTTTTATTGGCGTGCAATTATTCATGATAGATTTGATGGTAAAAAGTGGGCAATGTCTGACTTACAAAACCGTTTTTTAAGTAAAACCTATGAACCTACTGCTGCCAACTACACTGTTATTGCAAGTCCGTCTAATACCCGTTGGTTGTATACCTTGGATGAAGGCATACCTGCGAGTAAGGGAATTCGGGTTAATTATTTTGGTATGGTGTATCAAAGACATTTATCCAATAAGCCTACGCAATATGAGGTGTCTCCAGTTAAGTTAGATGATGCGAGAATGTCGCGTTGGGAATATAACTTAAATACGGCTTTACCGAATGATATCAACCCTCAAGCTATCGCTTTAGCAAAGGAGTGGGATGCACAGACAAGCTCGACTCAAGCATTTATCGCTAAGATGGAATCTTTTTATACGACGCAGAACTTTGAATACAGCTTGACTCCACCCAGAATTAATTCAGAAGACACCATCGATGCATTTTTGTTTGGTTCTAAAGTCGGGTTTTGTGGACATTATGCATCGTCCGCTGCTTTTTTAATGCGTACAGCTGGGATCCCAACTAGGCTTGTATCTGGTTATTTGGGCGGGCAGTTAAATGAAGAAAGTAACTATTATGCGGTATATCAATATGATGCCCATGCTTGGGTCGAATATTATGTCCCGCAAGTTGGCTGGCAAAGACTAGATCCAACTGCTTGGGTTTCACCGCAAAGGATGCTCGGGTCATTGGCAGACTTGCAGGACCTTGAAGATGAATTTAAAGATAATCTGGGACTGAGCTTACAGGCATTCTCTAATTTTGCAGCAGTGAACTGGCTTAGATTGCAATTAGAGCAATTAGACTTTCACTGGACGCGTTGGGTATTAAACTTTGATGATAAAAAACAGTCGTCATTGCTAGAAATGTTGTTCGGAAACAAGCATAAATTTTTACCTGCACTGAGTGTGATTTTATTGCTGGTAATCGTGTTTGGCAGTTGGTTTACTTATTTAAACCTAAGAACCCGGTTTAATGACCCTAAAGAAGTAAGAATATATAAAAAGTTGATGGTGTTGAGTGATGAAAAATCTGATAAATTAACGCCTAAACAATTGTGTGAAAACCTCAAAGTTAAATGGCCAAGTGCCTCTAAAGAACTGGATGAGTTTTATAGTTTGTTTGAAATTGCGCGTTTTCACATGCGCCCACTTTCTGCCAAGCAATCTCGAAGGCTTTCTCAATTAAACAAACAAATAATAAAAAAGGCAAAAATAAAATAATATGAATGCAGTATTTATTGGGGTCATTTTGATGCTTGGCCTCTCACTATTGCGTGTCAACGTAATAGTAGCAATGACAATTAGCGCCTTGGTTGCAGGTTTAACTGCTGGTTTAGGGCTAGAAAATACACTCAATGCGTTTAATGATGGTTTGTCTGGTGGTGCCGAAATTGCACTTAGCTATGCAATGTTAGGTGCATTTGCCGTAGCTATTTCTAAATCCGGTTTAACCTTGATTCTTGCCAATAAGCTACTTAGCTTGGTGAATAGTAAAAACCAAGACTCTGCCTCTTATTTAAGTATGTTGATCCTTGTGGTTATTATGGGCTGTGCGATTGCATCACAAAATCTAGTACCAGTTCATATTGCATTTATTCCTATATTGATCCCTCCTCTGATTGTGATATTCAATAAACTGAAAATGGATAGGCGCGCAATTGCATGCGTTTTGACATTTGGTCTTGCAACCTCATATATGGTTTTACCTTATGGTTTTGGTGGCATTTATTTGTATTCAATTTTGCATAAAAACTTAACTGATAATGGACTTGAAATTATTAACACATCCGTGCCATATGCAATGATAATTCCTGCAATTGGCATGTTGATAGGATTATTGGTCGCTGTTTTTATCAGCTATCGTAAGCCAAGAGAGTATCAGTCAAATGAAATGACTTCTGAAAAAAGTGATTTAGTTGTAGAAGATCAGCGCAAGGTACTTGTTGCTGGTGGAATCGCCGTTATTTGTTCGCTACTGGCGCAAAATGTCAGTGGCTCAATGATTTTAGGTGGCCTAGTTGGTGTGATGATGTTTGCTCTTTTTGGTTTAATTAAGTGGGAGCAAAACTCTGATATCTTCACCAAAGGCGTTGCAATGATGGCGATGATAGGCTTTATTATGATCTCGGCTCAAGGCTTTGCATCTGTGATGAAAGAGACAGGTGATGTTGCATCCTTGGTGCAAACTTGTGCCAATTTAATTGGTGACAGCAAGCCAATTGCTGCTGCGGTGATTTTACTTGTTGGCCTATTGATCACTATGGGTATTGGTAGTTCGTTCTCGACGGTTCCAATCATTGCGACGCTGTTTGTCCCTCTCTCTTTAGAAGTTGGTTTCTCAGCTATGGCTACAGTGGCGCTGGTTGGTACTGCTGGTGCTTTGGGAGATGCAGGTTCCCCTGCGTCAGATTCTACATTAGGCCCCACTTCGGGTTTAAATACAGATGGTCAGCATGATCACATTTGGGACTCTGTTGTTCCGACCTTTATCCACTTCAATATTCCGCTTTTGATCTTTGGTTGGATAGCGGCAATGGTTTTATAAAATTAGATTGGGGCATTTGCCCCTTTCTTTTTTGATTTATCTCCCCTTTTTCATTAAGTAAACTTTTTCAATTTGCATTTTGAAAATGCAAATTTTTCTATCTACATTTCCACTATACCTATAAAAATCAACTGGTTGCTTATTGGCCTATTAACTGCAAAAGTCTTAGCAAATTTAAAGGCGAGGACTAATAATATGAATGTAGTGTTTGTAGGTGCAGGGCAAGAAATGCTTGATTTGATGAAGTCACTTAAACCTATGTGTCAAAGGCTCAGTGCAATATGCGCAACTGCTGAGCCGAGTTTGGATATTGATAATAAATGCGCGTTACTCTCATATTCCCAATTGGAGATTTTACAAAGTATGAGTCTTGCTTTGAACTCGTGCAAAGAGCAGGAAATAGCAACTCATGGGCATGTAGCCAACTTGGAATTATTGGCGTTAATGTGTTATACACCCACAGAAGCGATGACTGTTTTTAATCAGTCCTTAAATACGTCTAACAGTGTGCTACCCATGTCGGACTTTGCAACCGATTTGATTGCAATTACGTATGGCGGAGAAACGGTTATTGGTGCAAAAAATATTAACGACCTCACAGCTCTGCCAAAAGAAGTGTTTCTCTCAAAAGATGTAAATACATCCCTTGATGCTGTCGCGGTGATAGAAGATGCTGATCTAATTATATTCGGTCCTTGTAATCCAATCACAGACTTAATGCCTTTGTTACTAATACAAGATATCAGAAGAGCCATTTTACAAACTACAGCCAGTCGTTTATTTATCGATATGCCAAATTCCACCAGCACACTGGTTAATAGCTGTACGTCAGCAGAGTATTTACATTGGATGAAATGTCAGATTGGATATCAGTTTTTCGATGTGACAATCTCTAACCAGTTTTCTGAAATCTTGCAGTATCATTATCAGGAAAGTATGTCGATCAACCCTAATGATGCAGCACATAATAAGACTTTAGGTATGTTGAATGCGTTATGTGAGGTACCAACTGCAGTGTCTTTGGAGGCTATGACTAAAGCAAGATTGCAAGTAACCCCGGTCAGGTACTAGAGAACTAATACCTTATCTGTTGCTGGTGCATGTCGTTGCATTACCTTGATTACAATAATGAAAATCAAGGTAATAGGCACTTTGTTTTGGCTTAGTCTTAAATTTAACATAATCGTAAAGGAGCTCAGTGCTTTGTTTACCCATTTGGTAAGGTTTCTGACCTATATTGATAGTGGATAATCCAAACCCAAGTGCTCTTAGTTGAATATTTTCTGTATCAGCCGAAATAATCGTGACTTCTTGTTTTGATAATCGTTTTTTATAGGGGGTTAACGCCGTTATGTAATTCGCATTGAATTGAGCAAACCCTGCGACAGCAATAAATATCGGCGGATTGTCATAATTCAAAATAGTAAGTAGTTGATTTAGTGCTTCATCCCGCTTACCGAGTGTATAAAGCGGACACCTATCGTACTCTATCCAACCAGATGTACCGTCCAGCTTTTTCTTTGCATTTCCCGACAATGCAAACCTTACTCCTTCTATCCTCATGTTTAAGTTAGGTGTTGTGTAATGCCCTGATTGAATACAGATTGGCTGTGGTGTTTGTTTTTTGTATTGTTTGGCGGCCTCACCCAGCGCAACGCCAAAATCAAAGTTGTTGGTGCCAACATACGCTAAACGATAATCGCGTTCTTTTTTTAGTAGATCAGAGTCAAAAGTGATGACCGGTATGCCTTTTTTCTTTGCATACTTTAATGCGCCAGATACAAGGTGCTTAGAGTCTGTTGTTGATATCAAAAGACCATCTACACCTTTGTCTATATACTCTTTGACAATGAGCACCTGAGTCCGCACATCTTGGTAGTCATCTGCGCCATCATAAACACATGTTAGGTTGCTTTGAACACGTGCAAAATCTTTACAGCCAGCAAAAGCCTGCTGATAAAAACTGTCATTTTTAGTTTTACCTATTAAGGCAAATGTATATTGTGCAAGAGTACGTGGACTTAAAAAAATGAGTCCTACCATTAAACAATATGTAATACGCTTCACATCAGTCACTAATTCTAAGTCCTTGACTAATTTATGATATGTCACTGTTAACATCTAGAGTTTAACGTGTTTTAAAATGATGGCAATGAAATAAGTCATGGCAGCACACTATTTTGTCGTGCATCTGATTAAAAAATTAAAGTCAGTTATGTGTTTTTTGATTTGCAATTGCTAATTCAAGGATGGAGATATGGCGTGACACTTTAGAGGCAAGCAGACGACTAAAGGCACCAAAAAAATAGATAATTGGAATGATATAAGCAATTGATAACACCCAATCAAGTTCTATTTCGCTGAGTTTATCGAGCGATATAAGTAGAGCCAATATACCCGGGGCAAAGCCAATGCGTTCGATTGAGCCAACAAGCAAGGCTGTCTTTTGCTCAAAGATATGTTTTTGTGCTTTGACTTCTAATAAAACTATTTCTAGCTTTTCGGGGCTTTTTTTCGATAAAAAATCTATATATTTTTTGTCTATCTTTTCAGTTTCCTTAGCGCTGGCATACACTAAGTTGAAAGGGTTCTTGAAATGTAAACTTATCTCTTTGCTTCTCACGATAAACAACAACGCTGGATGAGCAATTATCCCAAAGTAGCCAGAAAGTAAAAAAATCAAAGACGTTACTTTGAATGTTTCTAGCCGAGTTAATTGCCATACAAACGCAATAACAATGGCAATTAAGATCAGAGACAAATAAAAGGCATACAGTTTAAACTCTAGGTGTTTAGGTAATCGACTTCCCTGCTTGCATAGGATAGTTTCTCTGCGGCTCAGCCCTTGTAATGCTCTATATATCGAATCAGACACTCCATTACTCCTTGTTATGGATAATTAGTCAAGAAGGTGCCGCCTAAATTCCGGCACCTTAAGATATAGGTATAGAACAAAATCTGCGAATATGGTGATTTATGGCTACAAAGCTTGTATCCACCTCGATAAAGCTCTGGTTTGGTGCTTAACGTTAAAATTGTCCTCTGCATATTTTCTGGCGTTTTTACCAAGTAAATGTTGGTGATAGGCACTTAATTGCATAAATGCAGTCAACATGTTTGACATAGCATCGATACTATTTGGCGGGCATTTCATCCCAGTATTTGAACTGGTAATTTCTTTACATGCAGCGATATTTGACGTTAATACTGGTAGTCCGCAGGCCATTGCTTCTTTGATATATGTGATGTTATTTACTTGCGCTATGCTGTTATCTGAGCAATAAGGTGCAACGATAGCACTGTACTTTGGCAGGTTTTTCAATATCCAAGAGCGTGGTTTCGCACCCAAAAAGTGCACGCGCCTGTTAAGTCGTTTTCTAATTAGCTCATTGACGAGCGATTTTTTAATCGGCCCATCCCCGACAATATCGAGATTCACCTCAACGCGAGCAGGCAGACTTGCCAGTGCGTTTAGAATAACGTTTAGCCCTGACTCCTTAACAATATTGCCGATGAAAACCAGTTTTAGACTGGGTTTATTTCGTTCGTAAGGCTTATATTTAGAAATATCTAGACCTCTATTCAACACCAAAGGTTGAACATGCTCAGGTAACCTTTGGCATTCAAGCTCCATGAGTGGCAGGTCGCACTGCTCAAATAGCTTAAACTGCTTTTCACCTATCTTGTTTTGGCTTTTGACATCCCAAAAGCTTGATAGTGAAATATCGGCGCATTTTGTACTGGCAAGGCTGATATAGTAGTCATTTTGGTTGAAGCTGCAGTGTAAATGATCAATATCTTTCTTCTTGAGTAACTTTGTAAGCCTTGTACCCTTACCTAACAAGTCGAAGAAGTTTTGTCCTTTGAATTGCTTCCGAATTGCGTAACATCGTCGTAAGTATCCAATTGTTGAGCACAGGCCACTGGACTCAATAAGGCTTGGAGAACCTAAATACGCAATTGAAACTGATTTATGTAAGTTTCTGATATTTTTATATTTAACGCGGGTGATGATAGTTACTTTATGGCCGATTTCAGCGAGTGCATTTGCTTCACTGAGCATCATGGAGACTTCGTCGATATTCCTCGATGTTGTATAAATTCCAATATGTTTCATTCACTGGCCTACTCATTTGATTTTGATGGTTAACTACATCAAAAAGCAGGCCATTTTTAAGTGTCTGATTTGTATGAGGTATAGCTGTTTTAGACTAACGAAAAACGCAAATTGCGTTGCAAATTAAAAATACGAAAGCAATTTTATATTCATGTTTTACATAACTTTATCCAGCGGCATAGACATTGGAATAAAGCGGATCCCATTAAATCGCCCTTCCGGCTCAGTTGCGATAAATCCAAGCCCCTCATAAAAGCTACGGGCATTAATGGATGCTCGAAGAGACACTTGCTTGCCATCAGCAAAGCTCACGAGCTTATTAACTAGGGCTTTCCCTACTCCTTTGCCCTGAGCTTTTTTCGATACAAAAACGTGGGTAATGTAATTTTTTTCTCGGATTGCTCCAAATCCAATGATTTGCCCTAGATCTGTTGCTACTATGCTTTTAAACAGGGCTGGATTCATGGTTGCCTCAAGGTCTGGTATGACACGACTTATGAATTCGCTTTGGCCTTGCCTGCAAAAATGCGGCAGTATATCCATATTGGATACATCAGATACGAGCTTTGAAATACTTTGCAGATCCCCATTTTTTAAGGCTCTAATTTGCATAGCTAAACTCCTTTAAATGCTATGAAACATGTGTATTTTCCACCCTATCATAAAAATATACATGGAAGGTAGCTCCGCCGAGCTCATTGTTACATTCAACGTCAATTTTAGCGTTATGTGCGAGCGTTACCTCGTGTACGATGGCTAAGCCTAAACCACTGCCAGTTAAAGTTGATTGCTCCTTTCTCCAAAAACGTTCAAACAGCTTAACTCTGTCTTCTTCTTTTATGCCAGGTCCTGAATCTTTCACAGAAATCCTGTCATTCGCAACTTCAACAATAATATTTGCGCCTTCGTCTGCATGCTTAAGTGCATTTTCTAACAGGTTTTTGAGCATAATGATTAGCGCTGCTTGGTCACCAATAACAGTCGCATTTTTATCAATCTCTTCGAGCGCCAATTCTTTTTTATATGTCAATGTTAATGGGCCCAGTAACATACAAACATCTTTTGCGACATCAGATATATTCACTGGTTTATGCAAATAGCTATTTTGATTTTGTGCACGAGATAAATCTAGTAGCTGTTCAACGACACGCGTCATATATGAAATGTCACCCATTAGCTCGCAGCCAATTTTTTCTGGCACATTTGCTAATTCTAGGCGTGTGCGAAGTACAGCAAGCGGAGTCTTTAATTCATGTGCTGCATTTGCAACAAATCGTTTTTGCTCCTTGAAGCCCTTTTCAACGCGCTCCATGGTGTCGTTAAGTGCATTGACAAGCGGCAGCATTTCGCTTGGGACGCCTTTTTTATCAAGTCGTCTATCAAGTTGAGAGGGCTCTATGCCATCTAATTGCTCAGCCACTTTGTTAACGGGTTTGACGACGGCCTTAATAGAGACATAGCCAACACATATAAATATTAAGAAAGCGGCAATCATTGTGAGCGTGAGCACTTGTCCTAGCATAGGCAATACAGCTTCATTGGCAAGTTCGCCAATCAGGTCGTCTCTCGCCAAGTCGACATATAAGTCTTTGCCCTGTAAAGTTACCGAAAATCGGTATCTGTCAATGCCATTCAAAAACGAGTACCCTTCTGGTAAATCTAGCGGCAGAGCCAGCAAGGCAGCAGATGTTTCCAAGTGCTCGTTAGAAGTCAGGATCACACTATTCGTCGCACGGTCGATAACTTTAAATGCAAGGTTGTTAAACAGTGCGTCATAGCCCCATTTTTTAGCCATGTTTGTGGATGAATAAATTAACGTGCCCTGCTCATCAAAATATAGGCTTTCGGGAATGTCTTCAGCCATGCCATGCATACTTTTTTCCACCGCAATGTTGGCAAAGTTAATTGAAAACAAGAATAAAATTGCGCCGATGAGCGCAAATACGGCACCGCCCATCACACTAAATAGTATAAATAGTTTGCGTGCTAGCGAATCCTTTTTGGTAATGCCTGACTGGTTCATGACAAAATATATCCTATTCCTCGGATTGTTTTTATGTCTGTACTTGACCCTGCTTGCTCAAGTTTTTTTCTAATGCGGTGCATAGCCACTTGAATGGCATTGTCTGTGACTTCAAAGCCTAGCGCGTATATTGCGTCATAAATAGCATCTTTGCTAACGGTCAAGCTAGCGTGTCTGATCATATATTCTAAAATTGCGACTTCAGTTTTACCCATATTGATATTTTTATCGTCGACCATAACGCGCCTTGCCTTACTATCTAAAGACACATTGCCTCTGGTTAATAGGTTACCTGAATACTCTACTGGCCGTCTTAAAATGGCACGAAGTCTCGCTTTTAATTCATCAATTGCAAAGGGCTTATTGAGATAATCGTCTGCGCCTAAATCTAGCCCTTTAATTCTGTCTTCGACGCCTCCTCGGGCAGTCAAAATAAGAATGGGAATTGGATTATCGGCACCCCTAAGCTGCCTGATCACGTCAATACCATCTGTGTCCGGTAGCCCAAGATCAAGAACCAGCGCATCATACTGCCAGTTGTCAATCAGACTATTCATCTCACCTGCACTGTTTGCGATATCTGCCGCGTGGCCATCTTGTAATATTGCTTGTTGTATAAATTCTGCAAGTTGTTGATTATCTTCTGTGATTAAAATGCGCATAGATTTAAATTGTCCTTTTTTATTGTTCTATATTAATTCGTTTTAAATGCCTTTTTGGATCAATTAACCAGTGCATACAAATTGGCATAACGAACAACATTATCAGAGTAGAGCTTATTAACCCGCCAATCACAGCCCAAGCAAGTGGTGGCCACAATGGGCTTTGACCAAATGAGAGTGGTAACATCCCGATAATTGTTGTGATTGTGGTTAAAATAATGGCCCTGAGTCTACTTGATATAGCAAGCTCAATGGCTTCAATCTTACTTTTTCCCTTTTTCATTTCTTCGATTGTTGAATCAATGAGCAAAATGGCTGTGTTAACGACAATCCCCATTAATGCGAGTATCCCGAGCAAAGACATGAATCCAAAAGGTATATTTACAAGTGAAAGCATAATCGGTGCGCCAATAGCACCCATTGGGATACTTATCATTACCAGTGCGGTGAGCTTGTAAGAATTAAACTGAATCATAAGCGCAACAAATAACAGGATTAAACCTGCTGGTAATGCCATGAGCAGCGCAGAGTTTGCCTCTTCTGATTCTTCAAATTCACCACCAAATTCCATTTTAACGCTGTATTTATTCGCTATTGTTTCGAGCTCTGGTTGCAATTGTTCTAGAACAGACTCTTCATCAAATCCAGCTTTAACATCTGCAAGTACTCTTAGTTCTGTTCTGCCGTTTCGACGTGTTTCCACGGCAGCAGCCCCTGTAATTTTCGTAGAAACGAATGTTGAAATTGGTAAAAACTGTTCATTATTTATCACTTGTAATGACATTAAACGCTCAGCACTTTGTGACGAACTGGTGTCTTGTAATATCAGACTAACCGCTTCCGTTTTGTATCTTAGATCAGCCAACTGTAACCCGGTCCCCTGCCATGCGAAATAGCTTGCAAGTTCTGCCTCTGTCAAGCTAGACAAACTAAGGGACTGCTGATCAATTTCAAAATTTATATTCGCAATGCCATAGCTATAAGCTCTTCTGACATGCTGTGTGGCTTTACTTTTATTCAAAAGCATAAAAATGTCTTCTGCTGCACGTAAATTTGCAGTTGTATCGTTGCTTATCAGTCTTATTTCTATCGGGCTTTCAATCGGCGGACCTTGTCCAAGTTCTCTCGCAATTATGAGTGCTTCTGGAAAGTTCTGCGGTAAAAATGTATTAAGTCGTTCAACTATTTCTTTAAGGTTGATATTTTCTTCAACTTCGAAAACAACACGGGCGATGTGACTTTCTCCTGGCTGTTGCACTAAGTTGTAATAAAATCTTGGGCCAGATGAGCCGCTAAAAGTCAGTGTTTGCGTGACAAACCCAAGCGTTTGAATGCTGTCACTTACTTCGTTCGCGACTTGTGTGGTTTTCGTAATGCTAGAGCCATAGGGTAATTGGATATCCACATAAGCCTGATTCCTATTGGTTTTTGGGAAAAACTCGCCATTAACTGCTGGTAGCACGAATATCAGAGATAAAACAAAGGTGACTCCCGCTAATGTTGTTTTTTTCTTGTTTAATGAGAACCTTGCTATCTTGCTACCCATCGACTGCAGTTGGTCATTTTTAAAGGTGTTTTTTGTATTATTTTTAAGGGTAAAGTTTGCCAAAATAGGTATAAACGCTAGCGCAATAATATAGCTAATACTAATGCAAAGGATCACTAGCACAGGTATGGTTGCGATAAAATCCGCGACGCTGCCTGTTGCTAATAACATAGGTAAAAATGCGGCTATTGTGGTAACTGTTGCAGTAGCGAGTGGCTTGTAAAGGGCCTTTACGGCTTGCTTACTTGCTTCTAGTCGGTTTAGCCCTTGGTCAATTAGCTGTACAATCTTTTCTGCCATTACAATACTGTTATCAACCATTAGTCCAAGCGAGATGACCAAACCTGCGATGGTCATTTGATGAATAACGCCTTGTGCGGCAGTAAACAAACCCACTGCGATAAGCGTAATAGTCGGTATCGATATGACTACGATAACAGCTGTTCTTACTGACATGAGTAAAATCAGCACTACTGCAACCGCCAAACATCCTGTTGCCAGTGATGAGAGTAAGTCTGTTTTTCGTTTTTGTGTCCACTTAGGTTGAAATAGTACTATCTGTGCTGGTGGCGCTGTGAATTGGTTGTTAAAACGCTCTACAACTTGCTTTATTTGCTCCCCGACTGCGGTTACACGCACAGTGTTTGCGGGTAAAGTCACGGCTAATCCAACCGCAGTTTTACCATTTACCATAAAGCGCTCAGGTGCAATTGGATTCGTTCGGTAGTAGATATCAGCCATGGTTGACATCTTGATAGGGCTTGCATCATCGAGTGTTATTTGGCTGTTAGCTATATCCTCTAAAGATTGTACTCTGCCAACAGCATTAGAGTTGGTTGCTAAACCTTGGTTTTCAAAGCTAATACCCGTTCCAGCAGTATTATTGAACCTTTGTGCAATCTGCATTGGGGAAATGCCAAACTCTGTCATTGCTTGCTGCGAATAGTTGATGACGATTTGTTCTTGCGGATCACCCACCAGCGTGACACTTCTAATTGCTGAGAGCTGTTCAAGTTCTGTTCTCAAATCGAGCGCAATTGCACGTTGACGCAATAAGTCATTTGGATTTGTAATTGCAATCACAATTCCTTGCGTGTCCTGTGCCCTATCTACGAGTTGGATCGCAACATTAGGGATAGTTTGTTTTTGGTTGTTTACGGTATCTTTTATTCGCTCCCACACCGTGTCTGTTTCATAAATATGTTCGTGAAGTTCAATATCAATGGTGGCGCTGCCATTTTTGATTCTTGACTGGTAGTTACTTACCTCATCTATCTCGCTTATCGCTCGCTCTAGTGGGATCACCGCCGTATCTTTGAGCTGAGATATGGTCATGTTGCTGGCATTCAAAGTTATAAAACCATTGCGATATGGAAACTGAGGATCCTCTTGTTCGTTGGCACTGAACCAGCCAGCGATCCCTACAGTGACTAAAATTGCAATCACCCCAAGGATAAGCCTTGGGCTTTGATACCATTTGAGAGAGGCTTTATCAGTCATTATTTTCCTCCAATGCTGCCATTAGGTTTTTGCTTAGTGTTGGCTCAGGTGATGTGTCAAATTGAATCGAATCTAAATTTCCTTCAGCAGTGATCAATAAGTCACTCCCGCGAGTGCTAACAAGCTCAACAGGATATTTGTTGTGTTCTTTATCGAGCATATAGACTTCGCCATTTGGCATAAACCTAATAGCGTTAGTATGAATCCGATAAACTTGCTTATTTGTAGATGCGATCCTTATTTGAGCTGTCAGACCGAGTAAGCTTTCAGCCCTATCTTCAATTAACACTGATACTCTAAATAACGACGGGCCATTTACCGATGGTATGGCTTTTTCATTGATTGTTCCGGTTATTTCTTTGTTTATAGTTGGGATGAAAACTGGGACAAATTGGCCAATCTTTAGAGTCAAAGCATCTCGTTCAGGCACCCAATATTCAACTTTGAATTTACCAGACTCCTCGAATCGAATGATTGGATTTGATGATGAGACAAACTGCCCTTCTCTGGCGTAGAGTGATGCAACCACGCCATCCTGCGGCGCATAAATAGAGAATTCATCTAATGCATTGCTAGCTTGTTTTAATTGTGCTGCCATTTGCGTTACTGTGTCTTTTGCTATCCTAGCAGCTTTTTCTGCCTGTTCTAATTGGGCAACTGAAGTCAGTGCTTTTTCGCGTAGGTTTTTTTTGCGCTCAAATTCACTTTGAGCTTCCTCAGCCGCTGCAATTGCAGCGCTGAGAACAGCTTCTTTTTCTATGACTTGGGTTGTTAAATTGGGTGAGTATAATCTGGCGATTAACGTATCTTTTCGGACATATTGTCCTTCTCTAACAGAGAGCTGCTCTATTCGCCCGCTATTAAAAAGCGCCATATCATAACCACGCTCACTTTGAACTTTTCCGTATAATATTTTAGTAGGCGCAGATACGCGTTCAGCGTGTGTCGTTGGTTGAACTTTTATCTGTGCAACTGGCTTGGCATTAGTCTCACTACAAGCTGATGTAAATGTCAGCACAAAAATGGTTGCTACGCTAGATAGCGCTTTGCGTTTAAAAGACATAAACGTACCCCAGTAAAAATTGGAAAGACCCGGACTTGTCTACCAGCGGTGAGTCTTTAATTGTGCTGTCAAAAGCGGTGTAACTGGCATCAGCTTTAATCATATGATTTTCACCAAAAAACCAATCACTGCTAATGCCAATTTCCATGTTGGTTGCGCTGTCTACTTCATAAAATGATCTTGATGTTGTCGCTTCTGAACGTCTTACACCATAGTAGTAGTTTGCTAGATCCTCACTTGCGAAATTAGCTGAAACGTAAGGCATAATGCGACCTTGCTTTACTCGCATTGGAATACCGTAGGAAAGGCTTGCTTCGTACCCTTCATGAGTACTTGTCACATCATGAGTGAATTTAACACCAAATTCGCCAAAGTCAGTGTCAATTTCTGCTTCAAAACCGAAATCGAAGCTCATATCCCTGTCTTCCATGCCTGTAAACAATTCATCATCGGCTTGCTCATATCCATCAAGTCTGAGCATACCAGTTGCTGCAATTTCAAAGTTTTCTCTTCTGTAAAATGTGTAAGAAGCGTACGGCCCTAATAATCTAAAGTCTCCATATTCAACTGCAATAGCCGGCACAAACTCTGCCTCACTGCCAACGCCTTTGTAACCTTCATCCTGAACGATAATTGCACCACCAATTCCCAGTTTGAGTTCTTGTTCTTCTGCAAAAGAAGCTGTGCTGCAAGCAAGTGTCAAAGCGCAAAGGTATTTTGTTAGTTTCATGTGTTTTCCTTAATAGAGTATTTAAGCTTTAAAATTGGGTGTATTTGTTTCTACAAGGCAAACAATAATCCAGGAAACTTTCTCGAAACTTACAAGGCTGTAATTTTTAAAAATAAATGTTTTGAGGGTCAAATAATGTATTAAATACAGCTTATTAATGTGGACTGATGAAATGAAGCGATCTATCTATGACTTATTTTTATTGTCGCTAATGTGATTTTATGTGTGTGACGAGCTTGATGATAAGTTTAGCTAAGGAGTATTGTCGCGATGTCTTAAGTTTGGTTTAAATGACTGAAAGCCTGACATTTTTAATAAAGAGATAACTTGATCAAAGTAGTTAGCTATGGATTGAAGGTAGGTTGATAACAGTTAAGTCATTAGTGACTTTAAATGGGAGACGCAGTGTCTCCCTTGAACGCTAAATATTTTTTAGCACTGGCAAGCCCAGTATCTATTGCCTGTTTCAGATTCACGCGGTGGGCAACGAAGCGTGTAACCTGCACCAGCTACATTTGGTGTTGCGTTTGCGTCTAGGTTTTTATCTTTACTTAACTGCTTTAGTTGTTGCTTTTTAATTGCAAGTTTCATTGTCTATTTCCTTATCTAAAATAGTTGTTTAGCCATATATACAGCTTACATAATCAAAGCTTGTTGCAAGCCTGTTAATATTAATAGCATTGCTTTGTAACTTATTACAAGAAGATAAATGAATAAAATTCAATCGTAAATTGTACGTTTATAAGTATTAGGTTGGGCTTGTTTTTTTAATACTTTGATTTTAATTCTTATTTTATATTTTATTTCTTTTAGGGCGCTGAATTATTTTTATAAAAATCTTTTTAAATTTTGCTGTCTCAGGTCTTACTCCGCCGTTGGAAATAAGAAAGTAGATTATTTATTAGACTTTCGTAGCTCGCTTTTGGTTGATGAGTCACTTAATCGTTAAGAAACGTAGGTAAGCACATTGAAGAATAAAAGGCTAGCCACTGGCTCTGCGCCGCAAAGTCTATTGTATAAAATCCTTCAACGATTTATGCTTTCAAAATCAGCTAGTCTTTAGCTGTCATGACCTTTTCTAAAGCTGATGTCCGATGGCCTTATTCACAACTGCTAAAATCTCTTGCTTGGTTGACGGCTTCAGAATATATCCATCTAATCCATGTTCAGCCCACTTCTTTACCAGTTGCTTGTTTTTATTGCCTGTTAGTGCGATTACTGGCGTTTTTATGTTTTTTCCGACATTCCTAATATGTTTGGTGGTATTTAGCCCGTCCAAATTGGGTAAGAATAGGTCCATGACTATCAAGTCATATTGTGTAAGTTTGATTTTTTTTATTGCTGCTAGTCCATCATCCACTTGTTCAATTTCGTAGCCAACATTACTCAAAACGTCGCTTATCATTTCTCGGTATATATGATTGTCCTCAACTAATAAAATTGATTGTTGAGTACTTGAGTCGTTGTTTAGAAAGTTATTACTTGTTGCCAGTTCATTTTGGATGGACTGTCTTGACTGTAAGGGCTGTTGCAATTGATTTATCAGTTGCGAGTTCAAATTTTGAGACTGTTTAAGTCCGTCAACTAAGCCCATGAGTTTTTCTGATATTGAAGACTCAAGGGCATGTAAAAGTGGCTGTATATGAGACTCATTAAGCTCCGACATCAGTTGTTTATGCATACTGTCGGGTAATTGAGACAGGATATTTTGATTGATTGAATTGACCTCTTCTTTATGTTTATTAATTTCATCCACAAGAGACGTTTTGTAACCTAAGCCAGTTTCTATCAGATCGTTTAACTCTTCGTTTTGGTTCTGAACAATGATGTCTAATGACTCAATATATGTATCTGAATTTGTAAATTGCTTGAGTCCATCGTAGACAATCAGTTGTAATCTAAATTTTTCGTAAAGTGGTTGGTACACAAAATAGCTATCAAATAGGTTTTTTAAACAGCATTTAAAAGCAACTCCGGATTCTTTATTACTGCAAAGCAAAACACTATAGTGGTTCTTAATCAGTCTATTTTCTTTAATTAACAAATTATATAAGCAGATACTTTTTTTAACGTCAGATAGCGCAAATAAAAGTACTTTCGGCGCTAGCTGCTGTATATCATCTAAAGCTGTTTTTCTGACTATTAAGCACCTAAAGTCATCTGTTTGCTCTGCAATGAGTTCAGATACACCCTGCACATCGTCTTCTCTATGGGCCAACAGTAAAACCGATGGGTGTCTTTTAGCCATCCGGTTGTTACTTGTCATGGCTCAACTCCTTTTTAATTGCCCCAAACTCGCCATTTAATTTGATAATAACTTGTTTAATCGCAGGTTTGTTCTGATCTAAGCTATAGCTCTCAATAGTTTCAAGAAAATACGCACAACGTTCTGCGCCAACTGCTCGAGCCGACGTTTTAAGATAATGTGCTTGGTTTTTTAGTTCATTAAAGTCACTGATATTAAAAGACTTAACTATTCCTTTTAATACAACAGACGCTTGTTTTAAAAACTCTACGTGAAACTTGGTAATCTTAGCCGGTTCATCGCCAACCAATTCAATAATGGTATTTCGATTTAATGTTTTTAATTCATTAAGCTGAGTGTTCATACCAACGCTCCATAATAGATTTTATGTCGTTTAGTCGGATGGGTTTACATAAAAAGTCATTCATACCTATCGAAGTGCATAAGTCTCTTTCTCCCTGCATCACGGCCCCAGTTACGGCGATTATTGGGATTGGTGGCTGATCTGTTTTTGCTTCTTCGGTTCTGATCTGTTTAGTCATTTCATACCCGTCAACTTTAGGCATATGACAGTCGGTTAAGATGAGCTTATAAGTTCCACCATGCCAAAAGTTAAACCCTTCAGCGCCATTGTTGGCAACATCACAAGATAAACCCAATTTAGCTAATTGGCTCTTTATTAGCTTTTGATTGAAAGGGTTGTCTTCTACTAAGAGAATGTCATGTATGTCGTATTCTACTATCGACTGATTATCTTCCTCATTTACAGAGGTCTCGATAGAGTCATCAGTATCAAAATCTAAGGAAAATTCTTCAATCTGAAGCTGGTCTTGTTGCTGGGCATTAATTTGCTTTTCTAATAGTTTGAGTGTGATAGGTTGATTAGAAAATACTGCTAAAAATGGGGCCGATAACGCGATAAGCTCAACAAGTGAACGGTCAGAGTAAACAATAACTTTATTAATCGTTGAAAGCGTCTCGATATGGCCTATAAACATGTCTAAATCGTTTGTTAGTACAACGTTATGAGGTATGTCTGAACTAGATATTACCTGATGGTTTTCTAGACTTATTATGTTCACTTCGAAAGCAGATTGAAGTAGTGACAGTATATGCTGGTTTTTATGAGATAGCCTACCAATCGGGTAACAATTAAGTGCACTTTTATTTTCGGCATTAGTCTTTGTAAGCTCAAGCCAAAAAGGCGCCGTAACCGTAAATTTACTGCCGACGCCAAGCTTACTTTCTACACAAATTTTACCCCCCATTAGATCGATAAGTTTGCCACAAATTGAAAGTCCTAAGCCTGTACCCCCAAACTTTCTCGTGGTTGATTTCTCTGCTTGAGTGAATGGCGTGAATAGTTTCTGTAAAGTGTCATTACTCATGCCAACACCTGTATCAGACACACACACACAGACTTCACTCTGGTATATATTAAGTTTATTGATATGCGTCTCGACAGTAATTTTCTTGATTGGCACTGAGTCACAATGAGTGAACTTGACAGCGTTACTCAAAATATTGAGTAAAATCTGCAAAAATCTGCTTTCATCGCCTTTTAAAATTAAGGATTCTGTAGGTGATTCAAATATATTTAGTTCAATGCCTTTTTCTTTTGCTGTGGCACTGAAAGTGTTCACTAGGTTTGCTACCAAAGAAGGTAAATTAAATTTGACGGTTTCGAGCTCAAGTTTACCGGCCTCAATTTTATTTAAATCCAGTAAGTCATTTAAAATGGTAATTAAGTGGTTTGCAGAAGTCGACGCTGTTTCGACTAAGTCTTGAGGCTCACTAGAAAGTGGGCAGTGAGAGAGCAAATCTAAAGCGCCAATAATGCCATTGAGTGGCGTTCGTAACTCATGGCTTATCATGGATAAAAATTCAGATTTTATTCGATTTGCTTGCTCAGCTTTTTGAAGCGTATTATGTAACTCAGCTGTTCTATCATTCACCCGAGTTTCTAGCTCTGAATTCAATTTTTTAAGTGCTAATTGTGTTGTGTGAATTTCAGTTTGGTCGACACAAACGCCGTCTATACGACAATATTCACCTTTATAGTTTTTACCTACGCGGCCTTGGGCGAAGACGTAAATAACTTCACCGCTTTTGAGAATGCTTCGGTAGTGTTGCTTAAATTCAACACCCGTGCGCAGGCTGTCTTCAAGGGCAGCTTGAACTCGAGGCTTGTCTTCTGGGTGGAGCAATTCAACCCACTTATTTAAATCCCCTATGTCCTCTGGAGAAAGTTTGAAAATGGTGTTTGCCAGCATATCCCATTTCCAAAGCCACTGATTTCCTGACTTTGTGGCACGCCAGGTGCCAATTTTTCCTGCTTCTATTGCTAGCTGTTTGCTTTCATCAGCATCGTTTAGAGCAATGACAGTTGTTTTCTCAACGGTACAGTCTTGTAAGGTACCATTGATCCATTGCCCGCTTGATTTATGAATGCAACTTCCTTTTAGCCCAAACCAAGACTGTTGACCTGATAGCTTAAGCCTAAACTCGAATTGTAATGGCACACCAAATTGCACATGGTTTTCGAAGAAAAGTGGAAATAATGCCCGATCATCATAGTGTACAAGTGATAGTAATTTACGCCATGTTAGATTAATGTTTGGGTTAATCCCCAGTATTCGCTTTGAAATATCAGAAAGGTAAATCGTCTTTGTTTCGATGTTGTAGCGCCATATCCCAATACTTGAACTGCTGATAGCATCCATTAAAAAATCTAAATGTTCAGTATTGGTTTTTTGATCTTGAAGCAAAAAGCAATAGCCATCCTGACAGTCATAACAATTCAAAATAAAGCGATCAGATTGATATGAGCCAATTGACAGATCATCTGTTATGGATTCAATTTCGAATAGTTCCCTAAGGTTCAAATCTGTAAATTTCTTTTTATTTAGTAGTTCAGCTGCGGCTTGGCTTACAAATCTAATTTGCAAGTTGAGATCAGTAATTATGTGAGGAGTGTTACTGTCCATGCTGTCCTTGCCACTTACACGCTATCATCGTTAGTTTTAAATATAGCAGCAATCCAATACATGGCAGCTTTATGTTAGCCAATGTAAGAATTCTTATTCTTTCAGGCTAATTAAAGAAGTAGACTAATAATAGCTAATTAGCTTTAGTTATTTTTGTATGGTTGAAAAGAGGCAGCTAGTTACTGCCTCTGAAGGGGAACTATGTCGTTATTAACCTTTTGAAGGAGAGTAACTTGGTGGTCTATTCTCCATAGCCTGACCAAAGCTTTTATTAGGTACGTCGCTCAGTGTAAAGTCTAATGTGATTGGCTTATTTATGTACGCCTCGTCAATCCAGCTATTTAAGCTAGGTTTACCATTCACACGTAGCGAGTTGATGTAGATATTATCGTTTGATGCTTCTGGCGCACGAATGGTTAAATTACCAATTTTTGCAGATGTAAACTGTGGGCTTGATAACACTAAATCTGCACGGCCAGGGTATTTTGGATAAATACCTAAACTACTAAATACATACCAAGATGACATTTGACCCAAATCGTCTTGCCCAGGGATCCCATCTGGTGCATCAAGCCATAATTGCTTCATTGTCTCGCGGACAGTTTGCTGTGTTTTATATGCATTGCCCGTATGAAGGTACATCCAAGGTGACAAAATAGATGGTTGGTTTGATACATCTGCATATTCAGCTGAATCACGATATAGCACCCAAGTTCCGTCTGGCTTTTTGAAGTGTGCATCTAGCCTTTGACTCATAGCGGTTTCACCGCCGAGTATTTGGGCAAGCCCTGCTCCGTCGTGTGGTATCATCCATAAATACTGAGCTGGACTGCCTTCAACGAATAGGTGACCCGAGAATGCGTCAAATTCATTTTTCCAGCTACCGTCTTGATTACGACCTTGAATATATCCAAATGTATCAGTGGCATTTGGGTTATAAATGTTTCTCCAATAACCGGCTTCGTTAACAAATCTTTTCGCGTCATCTTTGTTACCTAAACGCTCAGCCAGTTGTGATAAAGAGAAGTAACTCGACGTTTGCTCTAGTGTTTCCGATGCACCTTCCCAGCTATTTGATTGATCAGAAATGTAACCAATTTCTTGCCATTGATCTAAAGAAGGCTTTTGACCACGGCAGAATACTGGACAACCTACATCTGACAAGTCGTATTCAGTAGGTGCTACCGCTGCTTTTCTAAGTGAATTATATGCACCGTTTATATCAAAGTCTTTGGCACCAAAGGCAACAAAATTTGCAATGGCAATTGTTGATGGGTCACCACTCATTACGCCAGTCGGCCCAGCATTGTGTGTCCAGCGATCCCAAATCCCATTAAATTGATTAGCTTGATTGTATAGTGATTGTGCAATATCACTGCCTCTGGTTTGGTCTAGTAAGGTGACAAGCTGAAGTTGCGAGCGATATACGTCCCATCCAGAAAAGTTCGCATATTGTGCCGTTTGGTTGGTACTTATACTATGTACCTTTTGGTCAAAGCCCATGTATTCGCCGTTTACATCAGAAAATACATTTGGATGGAATAAGCTGTGGTAAAGCGCTGTGTAAAATACTCTTAATTTGCTTGAGTCCTGTGACTCAACTTTAACTTTTGATAGCTCATTTTCCCAAGCAGTTTGTGAGTTAGCTTTTAGTTGAGAGAATGTCTGTTTCCCCTGCTCTTTCGCTAGGTTTTCTCTGGCATTGTCCAAGCTAACGTAGGAGATCCCCACGCGCATTTGTACTGTATCACCGTTGTTAATCCCAAGATCTACCCATACACCAGAGCCTTTACCAATGTCTGGCCAACCAGTATCTCCATAGCCCATCCCGCCTTTTGACGAATCAGCACCTTGCTTGACTTGACCATCTTTCCAGGCACCTGAGCCAGTGATTGGTTTATCAAGCTTCGCAACAAAATGCAGTGTGTAGTAATCTCGTTGATTATACTCGCCAAGGTAACCACAAAAATTACCTGATGTAACATAACCTGTGATTTCACCGCGTTCGGCGTCTACTTTTGCATAAGCATCACCACTACCAAGCTGCGAATAGGCTGTTCTAAACAGCAGTTTTGCATTTTCAGATTGCTCAAAAGTAAAGTTTGCGATGCCCGTTCGAGTCGTTGCCGCCAATTTGACATTAACGCCGTTATCAAGGCCTACTTGGTAATATCCCGGGATGGCTGTCTCATCGTCATGGCTAAATCCTGCGCTGTAATAAGCGTTGATTGGATCTGTTGCTGGCGAGAACGTAATATCTTTTGTGAATGGCATGACTGGAATGTCGCCTGAGGCACCTAGGCAGCCTGTTCCTGATAATCGAGTGAATGAAAACCCTTTCACGCGACTCGCTTGATAGTTATATCCGCCTGGTGAGACTGGTACTCGCTTTTTTTCCTCAAGTATTTTTTTTGAAATGCCTTCAGACTCTGCCATTAAGTCTTCGGTATACGCATGTTCTGGACCGAAATTAAACATACCAAAGGGAATGACTGCGCCGGGTGTTACGTTACCAGCTTGACGGTGATTATAAGGGCCCTTGGTACCTATTAATGGATCAACATAAGTAACGACATCAGTGACATAATTGGCTTGCTTTTCTTTTTCAGCTGAAATCTGTGACTCATTTTGCCCCGAACTGCACGCAGTAAGCACCGCTAAGCTGAGTGGTAAAAGGATATGATTTTTGCTTTTTTTAATATGATTCATGGTGAACTCTAATTTAGAACGTTCCAAAAAATTAATTTGATAAAAAATGAATTGCTTTAAAAGATGCCACCTTTTGATTGTAATGTAAAATTTCGATGCGTTAGTTTACGTTTTTTTAGCGATGATTTACATGACTCTTGTTTTTTAGCCCCTTTGTAACATAGGTAGATGCGCATACTAGTTAGGTAATCTTTATTACTTTGACTTTTTAAAGTCTTGATAGGAGTAATGTTAATTTTTAGCTTGTTATGTTTGGTTGTACCTAAGCGTATGCCTAGGTACATGGGTGTGAGTTGGGTGCTTAATTAATTTTAAAGTTTATAGACCCGTTTCGTAGTGTGCATTCGCAACATTGGTATCTTGCCACGTCCCATCAGTATACATAATGCGTGCCCACGCTCTATTTGGACCATAAGCAAATACAGTTACATCACAAGATTGGCCGCCACTGCATTTAGCAACACCATACCATTTAACTGACAGGATCTGTTTTGTTACATTTTTTAAGTAAAAACGCCCTCTAGTTGTATTGCCATGTGTCCTGTCATAGCCTTCACAATTTGGAGTGCCGGTTTTCCACATTGGCCCGCCATTTTTGGAGTAAACGGCGCAAACTAGTTCTGCAGAAAAAGCTGAACTTGCAAACATGGCCGCCGCTATTAACGTTAATGACCTTATTGTTTTTTTCATTTTTTATTTCCTTTTAACTAATTTTATAGCACGCCTTGCTTGGCGCTTTTTCATACTAGTGTCAGGGAAAATAACTGGTCAATATTGATTCTTAAAAGCCTTGAAAAAGTAACTTTACAGTTATATTTAAGTGTTAATAAATTGCGCTGACTAACATGTTTCAAATTATTGCCATTTATTGTTTTATATAGATTTTTGTACTTATTTGGCGATTTTAAATGACTAAACATGTTGGTTGTAATTTCAACTTAAATTCAGGATTTATATATAATAAAGTATTGTTTTATATTGTTATATTTATTCCTCAGGTCATGACCTGATGTAAAGCTGCGGATATTTTGACAGGCAGAATTAACCTTTTTCTTGTGCTTTACAATCTAAATTTTCTCCAGCAAGAATTATGTTACTTACCTGAGGTATATGGTCGTTTTGATTAATTGGAAGCCTATCATGTTAATGTTGCGTTTCCATGTTCGTTGTTAAGTTGTTATCAAATAACTTTTTAGACAAGGTACGCCATCTTACATGCTTACATTCCTCTCTATTTATGATCCGAACAGTTAGATTTGGACTCAAATCGCTTATTACATCTCAAACCCATACAAATTTGTATATTTTAAATGTAAGCCTTTGCGTTAAACTTAGCAAAAAGCATCAAAAGAATGATATATGAACATACTGATTGTTGAAGATGATTTGGATACTGCCGCTTTTATCGAAAAAGGGTTGCTGCAACACGGAGAACTTGTCAAACATGTTGCCACAGCCCAAGAAGGTATATTGGTGGCGTCTTCAACTGAGTTTGATGTAATTATATTCGATAGATTACTGCCAAATATGGATGGGCTAGATGCTGTTAAAGTACTTCGAGCGAGTGGCATTGCCACACCTATAATCATGCTTACCGCACTTGGTGATACAGTAGACAGGGTTGATGGCTTAAATGCTGGCGCAGATGACTATTTGGTAAAGCCGTTTGACTTTTCGGAGCTCTACGCAAGGCTTAAAGCCATAACTAGACGAAAGCCTATTTCTAAAGTGTCACTGTCATTAAGTTTGGGTGATTTAGTATTGGAGAGAACTAGCAGGAAAGTGATCAGAGCAGGCCGACAGATAGAGTTAAATACCAAAGAGTATCAAATTCTTGAATTTCTCATGCAAACGCCTGGTCAGTTGGTGACTAAAACCATGTTACTTGAAAAGGTTTGGGGATTTAGTTTTGATCCAAAAACTAGTTTGGTTCAAACGCATGTTAGTCGTCTGAGAAATAAAATTGATAAACCGTTTGGTTTTGAACTCATCAAAACTGTGCGTGGCTGCGGATACATTATCTCTGATGAATAGCTTACTCTCTAGAGCAATATTTTTAAGGTCATTACTTATTGGTATTATCAGTACAGCAGGTTTTATCACCCTTTTCTTCATTGTTTCATTATCTTACCTAGCTAACCTTTCTTCTGAACAGCAACATGAGTTAGTTGATTATATGGAAGAAGTTCAATCTTTGTATGACGATGATGGTCTTCAAAGTATGTTGGAGGAATTAGATTTAGAGTCAAAACCTATTTGGAACAAAAAGCAGAGTATTGAGAGGTTATTTGACCACGAAGCCATATTTTCTATTACTCAAGAAAATACGCTTTTGGTAGGTAGTGAGGTAGATATTCCCTTTGAAGCTAAACCCACTTGGAGTTATTTTGATTTCGATAATGGACATGAAATTAAGGTTTTAGTGTATTCAAAAGTTTTAGAGGATACATTGCTGCTAAAGGTTGCGCAGCCTAATAGTTATGAGACTGGACTCGCATCAGATGTGCTAGTTAATGTTGGCATGTTTAGCTCTTTTTTACTATTCATTTTTGCATTTTTAATGAGCTATTTTGCAAGTTTTCGAAGCCAGCTAACATTACTAGACATCAAAAAACAAATGCATGTTATTGCAAAGTCACCAGACTCGTCACGCCTATCCGTTGAAACTAAATCAGCAATGCTTAAGCAGCTTGCAAGTTGCACGAATGAAATGCTTGATAAGATAAGCGAATTGCATGGCACGACTAAGACGATGTCCACAGGCATCGCTCACGATTTGAAAACGCCTCTTTCAAGAGTTGTAAATCGCCTGCAAAGCATGCGTCAGGATATCGGTGATACCCAAGCGATTGAGTCACATATAAGTAAAGCCAGCCAAGATCTTAACGCCGTCATTTCTACATTTAATAACCTTGTTCGACTTAATGCTATTGAGTCAGGTAAACATAAACAGAACTTTGAACTATTTAATTTATCAGAGCTGGTTCACGATCTAGCGCTTAGTTACGATCCAGTTTTTGAAGATTCTGGGAGGAAGCTAAGTTACTCTACTGTTCATAACGTTATTTGCTTTGGCGACACTGATTTATTAAATCAACTACTCTGTAATTTGTTAGAAAATGCGCTTGAATATAGTAGCGCAGACGCGAATGTCTGGATCAGACTGCAAAGCCATACCAGTGGCGCATTACTGCAAGTTGGAGATGATGGACCTGGCATTCACTCAGATGACCAAGCACATGTGTTTGAGCGCTTTTTTCGCGCTGATGTAAGTAGGTCTAAACCGGGGAATGGCTTAGGCCTGAGTATCGTTAAAGCGATTTGTGATGTACATGATGCAAAATTGACTTTGCTACCAAATCAAACTGGCGCCGTGTTTAATATAGAAATACCGATTTCAAGATCATCATTGTGATCCATACAATTTTGTATGGTAAATGTATGTGCGTTGTAACACACAAATTTACTACTTACTCTAAACTTAGTCTAATCATGTAGTGAACATAGGCTAAGTTATGAATCGATATATAAAAATAAGAGCGTTATTTATTACTTTTATTATCATTTTCTTATCAGGTTGTGGTGGAAGTGGCTCTGAACAAAGCCCAACTACTAACAATCAAAGTCAACAAACAAACCAAGCAAATAGTAATAACTCAAATAATCCCACTGATGACAACAACGTTGTTGCAGAGCCAAATGATAATGATGATTCAACAGGCAATGATGATGTTGATCAAACCCCTACGCTAACGGACACAACGTTCTCTTCGCAAGCAAAGGTTTCAAGATTTTTGCAGCAAGCAACTTTTGGTGCTACGCCTACATTGTTATCTGAATTAGAAAACAAAAGTGCTTCAGAGTGGTTTTTAAGCCAGATCAAAGTGACACCGAGTTTGATTTTACCAAGTGTTGAAGCGCAAGCACCTAGTGATCCTGAAGAAGGTTTTAATCTGTTTTACATTGAGCAAACGAGTTTTGCATTTTGGAGAAATAGTATAGGTGCACCTGATCAGCTGAGACAGCGTGCTGCCTTTGCACTATCTGAAATCTTAGTTGTTTCAAATGTGGGTGGTGAAATCTTAACTGATGTCCCAGAAGCAGTTGCTGCCTACCAAGACATTCTTATAAATAATGCTTTTGGAAATTATAGAACGTTATTAGAACGTGTAACTTACTCTCCTGCAATGGGTCACTATTTGACTTATATGGGGAGTGAGAAAGGCAATGACGAAACGGGAAGAATGCCAGATGAAAATTATGCGCGAGAGCTACTTCAGCTATTTACATTAGGTGTTGTCGCGTTAAATAAAGATGGCAGTGAACAACTAGACTCAAATGGCAATACGATTGAACTTTATGATAATTCAGATATTACTGGTTTAGCGCGCGTTTTTACTGGTCTAAACTTAAATGAGGATGATCCTGAGGAGTTTTTAGGTAAACGGTTTAGTATGCCAATGGCTGTATTTGCAGATTCACATTCTGAAAAAGAAAAATCATTTTTGGGGCATACGATAGCAGCCGGTACAGATGCACCGACATCAATCTCTCAGGCGCTAGATCATATTTTCAATCATCAAAATTTAGCACCATTTGTTACTAAGCAGCTCATACAAAGATTGATCACATCTAATCCGAGCCCTGATTACGTTCAGCGTGTTGTGACGGCGTTTGAGTCAGGTAAATTTACTTTGCCGGATGGTCGTGAAGTTGGTGCTAACCAACGTGGAGATCTCAGTGCCACATTCGCTGCAATTCTATTTGATCAAGAAGCAAGAGTGCCTAACCCACAAACAGGTGGAAAAATTCGAGAACCTATTCTTAGATTTACGCAGTGGGCTCGGGCGTTTGAACTAACGAATATTACCCCTGAATTTGTGCCGCAATTGTGGGATACCAGCGCCAGCGCAGATCTTGCTCAGCATCCCTACCGATCTCCCAGTGTTTTTAATTTTTTTCGTCCTGGATATAAAGCACCGGGCAGTGTTACTGCTGCAAATGGCCTAGTTTCACCAGAGCTTCAGATAACCAATGCTAGTTCCATACCGGGATACATTAATTTCATGACGTATTTTATTACCGGCCAACAACAAGAAGCTGATCTTGAAGAACTTAAAGAAGAGTTTGATGAAATAGGAACCGATCTTAACTTAGACCAAGCATTATTAAGCTTTAAACCTAATTATGATCGATTGCTGAGTGTGGCAAATGATCCGACTGCCCTCATCGATCAACTTAATCTTCTTCTATGTGCGAACCAGTTAAGTGATCAAACAAAACAAAGTATTAGGCAAGTGATCGGCTCGATAGGTGAGGACGAAGAAGATGGCTTTCTTGATCGAGTACATTTGTCCATTTTAATGGTCATGTCATCTCCTGATTATCTCGTACAAAAATAGAGGGCTAATAACAATGAACAGACGAAATTTTATTAAAACAGCAAGTGCAGGTGTTGTTGCCTCTTCCATCATGAATATGGCTCAAGTATTGGCAAATACTCAAGTCGACTCAAATGAATATCGTGCATTGGTTTGTGTGTTTTTATTCGGTGGAATGGACAACCACGACACCATTATCCCCTATGACACGCAAAGTTATAACAAGTGGGCGAGCATCAGGCAGTCACTTTTGAATCAGTATGCCACTAAACGCGAAATAAGCACATTATTACCGATCACCACACCAAGCAGGTTTGGCTCTCGACAATTTGCTTTGCCTCCAGAAATGCCGTCGATTGCAGGGCTTTATCAGCAAGGTAAATTATCCGTTGTCGGCAACGTTGGCCCTTTGCTAGAAAACGTGAGTGCCACCAGCATTCGTAATGAGACAGCCAATCTGCCTTCGCGATTATTTTCACACAATGACCAGCAAAGTACGTGGATGTCTGGCAAAGCCGAAGGTGCACAGTATGGTTGGGCAGGAAAATTTTATGATGCGCTTATAAACCAAGGGAGTGTCCAATCTAATACATTTTCTGCAGTCACCACTGCTGGTGGAGAGCTTCTACTGACTGGAACGAATACAACCCCGTATCATGTAACAGATGGCAAAGCTGCGACAATACAAGCACTAGAGTTCTTTGAAGGCAATGACGCGGTTAACGCACACTTTAGCGCACTAGGTCACCAAACCAATAATCTACTCGAACAAGACCTTGCTTCGAAAATTGGTCAGTCCTTTGAAGCCAATAAAATGTTTAACCAAGCTATTTCATCTCAAACAGCAAGTGTTGGAGAGTTTCCCAAAACGGGGTTAGGCCGTCAGCTAGAGTCTGTTGCTAGGACATTGTCTGTGCGAGACCAGTTAGGAACTAATAGACAGATTTTTGTTGTCTCCATGGGTGGGTTTGATACTCATTCAGGTCAAGCGAAGAGCTTACCTAAATTGCAAAGTGCATTAGATGGCGCGCTTGGTGCATTTAATAGTGCGATGGAAAGTATGGGGCTGAGCAATAATGTAACCTTGTTCACAGCATCTGATTTTGGACGCACTTTAGCAATTAATGGAGACGGCACAGATCATGGTTGGGGTGCGCATCACTTTGTAATGGGCGGTGCAATCAATGGTGGCACCGTATTTGGTGATATTCCTCTTGCTGAGTTGAATCATGAGTTAGATGCGGGCAGTGGCCGATTGATCCCAACAATGTCTGTTGATCAGTATGGCGCGGCTTTAGGTAAATGGTTAGGAATATCTGATACCGAACTTGCGCAAGTTTTTCCGAACTTAAACAAGTTTGGTGCGAGCCCTGCCTTATTTGCGTAACAATATTTGTAGAAAGATATATGCGTCGTTTAGACAAGATTATTAAACGACGCAGCTATACTTAAGTAAAATATTACTGGATTAAGAAGATGATGAAAGTCGACAGCGGGAGCTTATTTCTAATTTTAATCATACTCCTTATCTGTATTTGCTTTATATATGGGAATAGGTATAAATCAAAACTTAAGAAGCAACCACCTAAATTAAATGATAAGGATAATAAGTAGATAGTGACTGACTATGAGTTCGGTACTTTGATTTAGTGTAGCGTGTTTATCTTTTTAGTTGTCTTATAGACACCTCATGCATTGAAACCATCTGTTTTTACTTATCCATAACCTTCTTGAAGGATGTTTGATTCGTTTATTCGATTCCCATTTAGGCACAAGCGAGTTGAGATTACTGCTCTATTTGGCTGTTTTAATCATTTTACGAATATTTTTATGATGAAACTTATATCGTTAGCGATTTTTTGACTATCTTTTAGGGTAAGGAACAATTATTGGCCATCTATTAGTGATTGGCATTAGGTTTACGCCCTGGAGAAATAAATGAATTTGCTAAAACGCTTATCCATTTTACAATTGACCGTTATTAGCTCTCTCGCCCTAATTCTTTTTATTTTTATCTTACTTGCAAAAGTGGCAACTCAGTACTGGCATGACTACACCTCTACAACACAAGACATTGAATACATTAAGCTATTAGATGCTATAGAAAAAATTGCTCATCATCATGCGGTTGAACGTGGCTTGTCAGCAGGTTACTTGGGTAATCCAAGCGCAGACAAAAAAAGGCTGGTTTCAGCTCAACGAACAAAAGCCGACAATGCTGAGAAAGTCGTGAGAGATCTATATTCTGGTCAGTTTAGGGACGACGAAAAAGTTAAAAAATGGCTTCCTTTTCTATTCAAAGAATTGAATGAGAAGCCTTCAATCAGGCGTGAAGTTGACAGCCAAAATGGCAAAAATGCATTTAAGTATTATAGCCATTTAAATCAGATAGCTATTGATACAGCAACGCGTATGCAAGCTTATATTAGCAACCGTGATTTAGCGTCAAAACTTTCTATCGCATTTTTACTCGCCAAAAGCAAAGAGCGTAAAGGACAATTACGAGGAAAAATTAACGGTGTGCTGTCGAAGAAGGCTATTAGTTCTCAGGTACGGGGTGAGCTTACTTACTATCAAACACAATTAGGTATATTAAAGGAGCAGTTAGAGACGTCTTTAGAAGGTGCGCAGCTTGAGGAATATCAAAGAGCCATGTCTGACTCCAGCGCCAAAGAACTTGACAGAGTCATTAACTATTTAATTGATGAAGACAACTCTGATTTTTCTACACTGATGTCAAGTAGTGATTGGTTTCCAAAAGCAACCAACCAAATTGTTGCTGTTAAAAAGATTCTCGACAAACAATGGCTTAAAACAGTCGATCACAGCGCTGCTGTTAAAAGTGACCTTGTTAGTCAAAGCTGGTTTATTACAATTTCGTTTGTGTTAGCAATGAGTGTGATTGCAGTCATAAACATGCATTTGGTGACATCACTCAAGCATGAGTTGCACCATTTAACTGACATCTTAGAAAAAGTTGCTAATGAAGGTGATTTGACCTTGGATGTGCGATTGAAAACCAGTGACGAGCTTGGACAAATATCTGAGTCTATTCATAACACAGTATATGCATTCAAAGATCTACTATTAGGGCTCTCAAAATCAATTAATGTCGGAACAGACTTAGGCGAGAAAATGGATAAGGCAGCAAGCCATGTTAACGAAGATGCACAGCGTACACAATCAATGGCATCGAGTATTGCTGCAGCGATTGAAGAAATGGCTGCAACCAGTGAAGAGATTGCACGTTCTGCTTCTGACACCCTGGCTGCAAGCGATCAATTGAACAATGAATCGCAAAAACTTCTTGAGGATAATCAACGAAACTTAGACGCCATGAATGCCCTATCCGAGCATATGGATATGGTTAATGAGATGGCTGCAAAAATGGAAAAGCAAGTTGCTGAAATCAACACTATTTTAGATTCAATCCGCAGTGTTGCAGATCAAACAAATCTACTGGCGCTCAATGCTGCAATCGAGGCTGCGAGAGCTGGTGAGCACGGAAGAGGTTTTGCTGTTGTGGCAGACGAAGTACGTGGACTTGCTAATAACAGTAAGGAGTCGTCTGAACAAATATCTTCGCTACTTAGTAATTTAAATGAAATCAGTCAAAGTGTTGTTAATGCCATTAAAGAGAATACTCAACTTGCTAGCGAGATAATGAGCGAAGTTGAGGAAACACGTCTTGTTTCTATGCAAGTTAGTGAGCACAGTAATAATGTTGAACAACTTACCACATCAGTTGCAACGGCTGCGCAGCAACAGTCAACGGTTGCACAAGATATTTCGACCAATACATCGGCTGTATTAGAAGCGGCAAACGATGAACTTGAAACATCCATTGCGCTTAAAGCACTTTTTGAGGACATGAAGTTGAACAGTGATACGCTGCAAAGAACGATGGATAATTTTAAGATTGACTAGCGCTCAATTCGCTTTTGAAATTTTAGGCTTTTGATATGTAGTTGGTTAAAGGCCTTTTCTATCTTAAGCCCCCACTAATAAAATTAATTCTTATTCTCAATTATTTTATGTAAACACTTTAATTGGGTTAAGTAAAATGATAGTGTTGCTACATTATCACATAACAATATGGTTTTATGAGCGTTAATTCAGAAGTAAGTGTCCCTGCCACAAGCACTAAATACCTCATTGATGACTCCGCGAGCATCCTTTCAAAAATTTATGAGCCAGATACGGCTTTAACTTGTTTTTGCAGCCCTGCAAACTGGGCTAAAAGTAATGCTGCAATTCATTATGTTAAAAAGGCATCAGATAACTATTTTCAGTATCAGGGTGCAATTGAGAGCGAGTTGTTTGAACGGGTGAAAAGTTTATTTTCTGCTACAACGCATGGTGATTTACTTTTTGAACATATCGAGTTAATGCTGTTGATGTTTCAAGAGCTATTTGAGCCGAAAGAGATTGGTCTGCGGATATTGCCATGCACTTATTCATTGAGCCCAGCTTTTCATTTTCAAAACGGTGTTGTAAAAATGATGTCGACACTAGGTGGCTCTGGAGAGAGGTGGATTGAAAAAGAGTATGTGAAATATCATCCTTTAGAAAAAAATCAGCTTGCGCCAGCAATAAAGGAACCCAGAGAGTGTGATGTTAATACACTTTGCAATGGTGATATAGCTCTTGTTAAGGGGAAAAACTGGCAAGATCAAGAACACAATGCGGCAGTTTGTTCATCCCCTGCTTTTGATACCAATGAATCAAAACTTTGTATTTATATTGATTATTTGAGCTAACCTGATAGTACAATACTATTTGAAAGAAGAGAGAACCTCTTCTTTCATATGTTACTTCTATTTATTTTGCTTGGCCTGTCCAGCTCCAACCCGGATACAATTTACCATTTACGTTCGCATTGTTCCCTATAATGATAGACAGTGGCTTATCTACCGCTTTCCAGTTATATGCTTTTGAATGTTCGAGTTCAAATACCACATTGCCCCAGAGTGAATATGGCCCAGCTACCGTTGATTCTTTGTAGGCTGCAAAGTGACTTTGCCCGCCCATCATGATTTCACCAGCTCGACTTTTGTTATTTATCTCTGCTGCACCTTTACTCCAAATCATCAATTGACTGATGTTACTTTTATTGTCGGCTAAAAAGTAGCCATTACCCGCCACTTGAACAGATTTAAAATGATTGCTATCAGTCGATTGCCCTGCAGACGTATCGTAGATTTCTAGCCTCATTTGATCTGTGTGCTTGTTGAATTCAACATATGAGCTGCCGTATACGCCAATAGAATTTCCAGACATATTTTTAAAGTACGCAGTGCTGTTGTCTGTAACTGAAAATTGCAAAAATGCAGCATCTTCAGCTGATTTTGCATTCGTGGTAACGTGGTCAAATTTTACCAAACTATTTGCTTTCAACTCAACAGCAGCCAAATCATTTGGTACATCAATGTTGATATTTTTTAGGACTAAATCACTAGCCTCCACTAAGACGGCGCTTTTTTGAGTATGTTCTTGATTATGCCTAATTCGAATTGACCCTGTACGCCCTTCGTCATTTTGAATTTCGAAATGGCTTTGTTCAATGCTAATTGGGCCATTACATACTCCAGAAATTGTAAATTGAACTGATTTGGCTGAATATGCTTGTGTCACCGCTTGACTAAGTGCTGTTGGATTTTCATTACAATCAATACTTAGATCAAGACGTTTTATAATCTCAGTATCATGAATGGAATTATTGTTCCCTACCTCGTGGGCAAATACGTGCTGGGTAGTCATTAACCCCAGAGGTAATAATGTTAATTTAATCAATTGATTAGTTTTCATTTAATCGTCCTTATATCAAATTTACTTTACATGTTGTTGCGCAACTAATACTTATTATTAGCCGTTATTCAAAGCTTGTTTCTAAGCTGTATCCATATTCAATTGATACCGCTTTTCTACAGCAGCTTTTAAGTTAGTCAAATTGTTTGACTATTAGACATTAACGTAAGAAAGCTTTTTCGGTCAAAATTTAATCGACAACTGAGGTGTAATAATTGTTATAAGGTATCATAAATTATTTTATTCATGATTTTGAAATATTAGATTAGATAGAGTTGTGTAGAATAGCGGTGTTCTGACAGATTTTTTGGATATGCCTTTTCAGGTACCGGTTGACATTATTTGTTAGCAACCATTAAAAATCACCGCTAAGTTGAATTAATCGCTTAGTAACAGCTTCAATAACATCAAATATTATATTAAAAAATCACATTAATATTACATTTGAAATATTTTTCATATAAAGTTGCATCCTTAATTACTAAATAATTCATTAAAAAACACGGTAAACGGAAATAACTATGTTCAAAAAATCCCTAATTGCTTCTGCGATTGCATGCTTCTTAATACCTGCTCATGCCGAAGTGCTCATATCTGAATATGTTGAAGGCAGCAGCTATAATAAAGCGATAGAAATCTATAATAATAATGAGACTGAGGTCGACTTAAAAAACTATCGTTTGCAGTTTTATTTCAATGGTAATACGACAGCAGGTACGAGTATTTCATTGGAAGGAATGCTTGCAGGCAAGCAAACACATGTTTTAGTGCATGCAAGGGCGAGTGAAGAACTACGTTTAAAGGCGCAGCAACAAAAAGATGGTAGCTGGTTTAATGGCGACGATGCGATTGTCTTGACTAATAACGGTGTCGTTGTTGATAGCATTGGCCAGATAGGCGTTGACCCAGGCTCTTCTTGGAGTGACCAAGGTGTTTCAACCAAGGATAAAACACTGATCCGTTTTGCATCAGTAGCGAGTGGCGATGTAGTAGCAGATGACGAGTTTGTACCTTCTGTTCAGTGGGAAGCGCTTCCTAAAGATGATTTTTCTAATATCGGGTTACACAACTCGACTGACCCAACTGAGCCACCAGCGCTTGAATGTGATTTAAACAACACATTAATCTCTACGATACAGGGCGAAGATGCACAAAGCCCATTAGTTGGTGAACAAGTTGAAATACAAGGTGTCGTTACAGCTTCTTTAGTAGGTGATGACCAAATGAAGGGCTTCTTTATACAAGAAGAGACGTTGGAGCAGGATGATAACCCGCTTACGTCAGAAGGCATATTTGTCTCCTATCAAGATATTTCTATCGAAGAAGGTCAAGTATTGAAACTTGCAGGCACAGTGAGAGAGTCTTATGGCCAAACTCAAATCTCTAGCGTTACAGGCTTTACTTCTTGTGGTACTGATGCGGTGTCTAGCACAGATATCACGATTCCAACTGAGTTAGGCCTTGAAGCTTATGAGGGCATGTTTGTAAACATCACAAATGAACTCGTAGTAAACGATACATATGGCTTAAAGCGATACGGTGAAGTTAAACTAGGATCTGAGCGTTTATTCCAAGGCACTCAAGTAGCACTGCCTGGTCAAGCGGCTAATGAAATCGAGCGTTTAAATGCAACGAAAGAAATTACACTTGATGACGGATCATCTCAACAAAATCCAGAGGTGATCCCCTACCCTTCACCAGAATTGGATGCATATAATACGTTGCGTCTTGGAGATAAGGTATCAAGTATTGAAGGTGTAATTGGGTATGGATTCTCGCAATACCGTATTCATCCTACGGTTACACCAAATTTCATTTCAGATAATCCTAGAACAGACGCGCCTGAAATTGAAAAGCAAGGAAACTTGAGGCTGGCGAGTATGAATGTTTTGAACTTCTTTAATGGCGATGGTTTAGGTGGTGGATTCCCAACTGAACGTGGTGCAGACTCTTTAGAGGAATTTGAACGTCAAAAAGCTAAACTTATCTCAGCCATTATTAAGCTTGATGCTGATGTTATAGGTTTATTAGAGTTGGAAAATGATGGCTTTGGCGAGCATTCAGCCATCGCAGAGCTAGCAGACGTGTTAACTAACGCGGATAGCAACAACACCTATGATTACGTTGATTTTGGTTCTGATAATGTGGGTACTGATGCCATCATGTCAGGGATTATTTACCGTACTAACAAGGTGAAGGAAGTTGGCACACCTGCATTTACAGACGCAGTTCCTTTTGACTATGGCAATAGACCACCTGTCGTGCAAAGTTTTGAGGATATATCTACGACAGATGTATTCAACGTTGTTGTAGCGCATTTACGTTCTAAAGGAAGCTGTAGTAAGGCGGAAGGTCTAGATCAAGATCAAAGTGATGGACAAGGCTGCTGGAACCAAACACGTGTTACGGCTGTAAACGAGCTTCATGCGTGGTTATCTAGCAATCCTACGTCTGTTGTCGATGAAGATACGGTTATATTAGGTGATTTTAATGCTTATAACATGGAAGACCCAATTAGCCAGATGACAACCAATGGTTACGCTAACTTACGTAATGTGATTAATGGCGATGTTTCAAGCTATTCTTATGTTTTCAAGGGCCGTTTGGGTAGTCTTGACCATGCTTTTGCAAGCGATTCTATGATGCAAAAAGTACTTGGTGTGGCGGATTGGCATATTAATGCAGATGAACCTGTTGCGCTCGATTACAATACTGAATACAAATCAGAAAAGCATCAACAGTCTTTATACGCCGAACATGCCTACCGTTCATCAGATCATGATCCAATTGTTATCGACATACAAACGCAAGACCCTTACCCTGTTATTGAAGGTACAATTGATAATATTTACGGTTGGTTTTGGTGGCAGCGCACTTCTATTGAAGTACCAGAGGGTTATAGTAATTTAGAGGTGAAAATCGAAGGGTACGGAGAAGCGGATCTATATTTAAGACACAATAAAAAGCCAAGATATCACAGATTTGATTGTCGACCTTACTTATGGGGAAGTAATGAATCTTGTATCATCGATAACGCGAAGCCGGGCATTTGGCACATTGGGTTACGTGGGTTTTTACCATATAGAGATGTAAAGTTGTCTTATAAAATCTCAAAATAAGAGAATAAAAAGGTGGCTTAGCCACCTTTTTTAACTCAATCCTAAAATTGCTTTTTCTACTTTTAATCTTAAGTTGTCAGGATCTGGTGATTTAGTCGCTGGTTCAAACTTTCTTACACAGCGATGATCTTTGGCACATCTATCTGTCAGTGCTTTTAAAAACTGTACAAGGTCATCTTGTTGGTTTGCATCTAATGGCGGTGCAACAAATGGTGATAGCTGAAGTAAAGCGAGTGCTTGTTGGCTGTTATTTTGGGCATTGTTGTTAAGAGTTTCACAACTTGCATCGTTTTTGAATTGGCTCAGGCCGCACGCTCCACCTTTCGAAAAAAAGTTATTAATGGCGTCAGCTGGGTTAACATAGTGTGCAACCACCTCCTCAAGTGTCTCATAAGCGCCTGAATGGCCATAAGGTGCTGTCAGTTCAACATTGAGTAAGCTGGGTACTTTGAACGCAAATATATTACGTTGCTGTGGATCAATATTAAAACGCCCGTGGTCTATGTTTTGATCACCTGTGCCAATACCAAATTGGGGAAATGCCAGATTAAAGAAACCGTCATTGCTAAAACGAGTACCACCATGACAATTTACGCACCCTGCTCCTCCATCACTAATTTGAGAAAAGAATAAATTGGCACCGCGTTTTTGTGCTTGTGATAGTGAATTGAAATCGCCTTTCAGATATGCGCTCCAAGGAGAATTAATCAGGTTTACTGAAGATTGATATTGTCCAAGTGCAAGCGCAATGCTATCAAAGGTGATGAGTGATTCGGCATTATCTGTACTATTAAATGCACGTCTGAACTCGTTAAGCCAATTATTTTGTTCTAAGTCGCCTTTGCCACTACCATAGTCTCCGAGTCGTTCGGCCAAATGTTCACGAACGGACTGGTTATTAAAAGCATTTTCAAATGCGGCTCCTCGCATTTCTTCAACTGATGTCACGGGGAAACGTGAAAGCGCGTCAACTAAGTCATTGCCTACATCAAGATCAGGCACACCAAATCCTGAGTCCGGAGTACTAATCACTTCTTGCTCGTTCCCTTGGTTATCTGTGATGGTAAATCGCTCAACTCTTCCGTCCCAGAATAGACTTGAGTTTGATAATCCGACGTTAAAAATAGTCGGTGAGTTTCTTGGTATATTGATGGTATCTGATGTGAGTCTCAGTGGGCCAATAATATCTGGGTCAACAGCATTTGTCCCTATTGGAAAAGATAGGCCGTCTGCGCCGCCTATCCTTGGATGATGGCAGCTTGCACATGCAACGGTTTTTTCGCCGCCAAGCGCTTTACTAAAGAATAATTTCATCCCCAGTTGTGAAACAGGGTGATCGAGTCTTGGTAGACTTGATATATCGGGAATAGTTGCTTTCAAGTTTTGTTGAATAACGATTTCTTGAAGTCGAATATCAGCTTCAGTTTGAATTTTAACGATTTGCTTTTTGTTGTTAGGGTGTTTTTTAGGTTCATGTGTTGGTTTAGCACAGAGATGGTAACTGGAGAGGGAAAGCAAAGCTAACACTCCCAAGTTGGATATATTTTTTAGTTTCATATTTTCGCCCCTTCATTTACTAACCTTTAGCTTGGTCAGTAAATGTGCAAAAAATATGTTTAGATTTAGTTCAATTTAGGTTTGTTTATTTGTTCTGTTGTTCCACCTAACTATTTCTTTATGATCTCTAGTCACTGAATCGCCCTCTAATTCGCATTGTTTCACCTCGTTAGCCAGTACATTTTCAGCACTTAGCTCTAACTTTTGCAGCAAAGCACTCAAAGTCGCTTGTTCTTTTTCAGTGAAGCTCTCTAATAATCTCTCTTCTCTTTGTTTCAGATGCGCAGTTATTTTACTGTAGATATCAACTCCTTCATTTGTTAATTCAACAGGTTTACTACGAGTATTTGGTTGTACCTTTGCGTATTGAGCCAAGTCTTTTTTTATTAAAGCCGTGATAGCGCGTGTTGTTGAATAAGGGTCGAGCCTAGTTTGATAAGCAATATCTGACGCTGTTATTGGTCCATAAGAACCTATATTAATTAAAATTCTGAGCTCTCTGGTATCGCAGTCTGTGAGGTTACGAATAATAGGGTCTCTGGATATTGATAAGAGATTGCTCACCACTGCGACTTGAAATGGAATATGTGTCTCGAGTGCAAGTTCACTGTCATGTTTTTTAGAAAAGCTTTCTAATCTGTTTTTTAATGCATTTTGATACGAAATTTCACTAGACAATTAGAATCTCCAGAGTTATGTTATGTTGCATATGCAACAAATAATAATATTCAACAGGAGCTGATTATGCCCTTAGTTACCCCACTTTCTCAAGATCACGATCAGGAAGTTACTGAGCTCGCGAAGTTTTTTAATGAAACATTAGGCTTTTGTCCTAATAGTGTCCTTACAATGCAGATTAGGCCTGCAATTGCACGCGCTTTCATTAATTTAAATAAAGCGGTTATGGAAAATCATGGTCGAGTAACTTCTGAGTTAAAAAGGTTAGTTGGATACATCACCAGTGCAAATACAGGTTGCCGCTATTGCGAAGCGCACACTATTCTTGCGGCTCAACGCTATGGTGGTACAGATTCACGTCTAGCGCAGATTTGGCAATTCCGTGAATCGGATGTATTTACAGCTGGTGAAAAAGCTGCATTTGAATTTGCCCTTGCTGCATCGAGCGTACCTAACGCAGTTGATAATACAATTGAATCAGAACTCAAAAAGTATTGGGATGATGGAGAAATAGTTGAAATTCTTGGTGTTATTTCGTTATTTGGCTATTTAAACCGCTGGAATGACTCCATGGGCACATCTTTAGAGTCTGGTGCAATTGATGCTGGAGAGACACTTTTAAAACAAAACAACTGGGAAGTTGGAAAACATCAGTCTTAAACCTACCTTTACATCTCAACTACCAAAGGCTTTTTCGTAAGATAAAGCCTTTTTATATTAGTCTTTTAAATTAAATGACGTGTTCAACATCTGTGCTTGAATGTGAAATTCTAGCTATTTTAAACCTTCATTTTGGCATTCCGATTAATTGTAAATAGCGAATTTGAACAGTTTTAGTTCGAAAGTTTCATTATTTACCAAAACTTTTAAAACTTTTTACTCAAGCGATATACAAACAGTTCAAAACAGACTAGATTACAGTCTGGCTTTAGGTACTGACTCCATTATTTTAGATTTAAAAATAGAGGCTTTTTAAAGTTTCAGAAAAAACTGAAACTTTACTTGATCTGAGTCAGTTATCTTTGTATATTTAACTTTCAATAATTACTGAACGTTTAGAATTATGAATTTATCACCAAAAATCGAAAACTTCGTGCTCCATTGCGGTGAAATGGGCAGTCGTTGGGGATTTAATAGAACAATTGGGCAAATGGTCGGGTTACTCGTTATTAATGAACACCCACTTACTGCAAACCAAATTGCAGAAGCTCTAAAGATTTCCCGTGGCAATGTAAGTATGGGGATCAAAGAGTTGCAATCATGGCAATTAGTCAAAGTTCATCATATTCCTGGCGATAGAAAAGAATATTATGCGCCGAACGGTACTATCTGGGATCTTGCGAATAAAGTGTTTGAAGAAAGACGCAAGCGAGAAATTGACCCTACTCTGACATTATTACGTGACCAAATATTGGATACCGCGAATACGCCAGAAGAAAAGTACGCTCAGGAGCAAATGCAATCCATACATGATCTTTTAGAAACAGTGACTAAATGGTCAGCTGAATTGCAGAGGTTGACACCTGAACAATTGCAATCATTGATGAAGCTAGGCTCGTCTGTTAGTAAGGTGATCGACCTCAAGGATAAGTTATTGAAAAAGTCGTAACTAACAGAGGTGTGTCATGCTTGATACCTTATTGCTGTCGCGAATTCAGTTCGCGACGAATATAAGCTTCCATATACTTTTCCCGACCATATCCATTGCACTTGCATGGTTCTTGGTTTTTTTTAAAGTCAGATATGTTCAAACTAAGCAGCCCGTTTGGCTCCGGGCTTATCGGTTTTGGGTTAAAATTTTTGCCCTCACCTTCGCCTTAGGTGTTGTCAGTGGTATTACCATGTCGTTTCAATTTGGCACAAATTGGCCGGGTTTTATGGAACGGATTGGTAATATTGCAGGCCCCTTGTTGGGATATGAAGTTCTGACTGCTTTCTTTATGGAGGCGACCTTTTTAGGGGTCATGTTATTTGGTATGAAGCGTGTCAGCCCCGCTGTACACACTTTTTCTACAGTGGTTGTAGCCATAGGCACAACGATTTCTGCTTTTTGGATATTGTCTCTAAACAGCTGGATGCAAACGCCGGTTGGTTACGAGATTATTGATGGAGTATTCTATCCCAAGGACTGGTTTACTATCATTTTTAACCCTTCTTTTGGTTATCGTTTGTCACACATGCTATTGGCTTCTGGGATCACGGCTTCATTTCTGATAGCCGGGATCAGTGCTTATCGGTTATTAAAGAATGATCATAAACATGCGCCAAAATTAACGCTTAAAGTGGCACTAACAGTGGCTATGGTGTTGGCTCCGTTACAAGCTTTTGTCGGTGATTTGCATGGTTTAAATACTTTTGAGCATCAACCGCAAAAAGTGGCTGCAATGGAGGGGGTTTGGGAGACTGAAAAAGGGGCACCTTTGTTACTATTCGCAGCCCCGGACGAGATCAACAGAACGAACCATTTTGAATTAGCCATTCCAAATTTAGCGAGTTTAATTCTAACTCATGAACTAGATGGCGAAATTAAAGGCCTTAATGAATTTGAAGGGGCACACCCGCCCGTCAAGCCTGTATTTTACGGATTTCGAGTTATGGTTGGGCTCGGCTTACTGATGATCTTAGTAGCAGCTGTGACGAGAGTCACTTTATGGAAACATAAGAATTTACCCGCTTGGCAGCTCAAATTACTCGTCGTTATGACTTTCTCTGGTTGGGTCGCCACATTGGCTGGTTGGTATGTGACAGAAATTGGCCGACAGCCCTATATGGTCCAAGGGTTAGTTAGAATTGATGAGTTGGTTACACAAGTCCCTTCTGAGCATGTGCTTTATACTTTGATTGGTTATCTGTGCGTTTATGCACTGCTTTTGAGTGCTTATATCAAAACACTTTTCTATACAGCTGATAAAGCTGTCGAAGTTGAAGAATATGAGCTTAACCCCCCAATGCGAGGTGAAAACTATGCTTAGTAGTGAATTTTTGGCGCAGTTTTATGGTGCACTTATGGCATTGGCTATCTTGGTTTATGCAGTGCTAGATGGATATGATTTAGGGGTTGGCATTTTGCTGCCTCTTAAAGAAAAAGAACAAGCTGATACCATGATAGCTTCCATTGGCCCGTTTTGGGATGCGAATGAAACCTGGCTTGTACTTGCTGTCGGTTTGGCTTTGATTGCATTTCCTATGGCGCATTCAGTTATTCTACAGGCCTTATATCTCCCAGTCGCTTTAATGCTACTTGGTTTAATTCTAAGAGGTGTCGCATTTGATTTTCGTGCTAAAGCAAAAACAAAATATCAAGATGCATGGGACGTTAGTTTTAAAGTTGGTAGTATTATTACTGCGTTTGCGCAAGGCTTCATGCTGGGTCTATACGTCATGTCTTTTGAGCAGAGCATGCAAAGTTATGCATTCGCAATGTTGAGCGGTTTTGGTGTAATTGCTGCTTATGCACTCATAGGTTCTGCTTGGTTGATTATGAAAACCAATGGTCAACTTCAAAAAAATGCCATAGTCTGGTGCACAAAGTCCAATCTTATTGCTGCAATTGGTGTGATTTCAATATCCATTGTGAATCCATTAATCAACGATTTCGTCGCGTCAAAATGGTTTAACATAAACGAGTCTTTACTGTTATTGCCTATCCCTATTTTATGCTTAGCTCTGTTTGTGTTGCTCCACTGCTCTCTTACACGTTATTCAAGTGTCGACAATATTAAAAAGAGCTGGGCGCCATTTGCTATTGCGACTTGCATATTTTTATTATGTTTTTTAGGTTTGCTTAACAGTTTTTACCCTTATGTTGTACCAAACCAACTGACTATTTATGAGTCTCTTGCAGACCCTTCAGCACTGACATTTATGCTTTATGGTGTTGTGATGGTGGTTCCGGCAATTATTGGATATACATTGTTTTCTTATCGTGTGTTTTGGGGAAAAACACAGGCGTTATCTTATTACTAATTTTCATTCATTAGCCCAACAAAAAGGCAGCCTATCAGCTGCCTTTTTTATGCCAAATACTTAACTAAATTTTTGGATAGCCTATTCTATCTGAAAGGTAACCTACGCTTGTTACAAAATAATAGCTACGGTTCCAATTCATCAGCGCTTTGTAATTATCATACGCTAAATACATTCTGCCATTAATGTCATCTGGCATGACGAGTGCGGCATTAATATTAACATTTGGCAAATCGGTGCCGTCTGTACGTCTTACACCGAGCTCTTGCCAGTCTGATAAAGAGCGCTCTGAGTTATTGAAAAACTCAAGCCATTGACTGTGATTTTTAGTGCCTCTTTGTAACACGTAGTTTTCAGAAAAGCCTTCTGGAAGCTTAACTTGTCTTCCCCACGTTAAGTTGTTATTCCAACCAACACTTTTAAGGTAATTAGCGATTGAAGCAAAGGCATCTTCTTTTGTTGTCCAAATATCCTTTCGACCATCTTTATTGTAATCAACTGCATAGGCATTGAAAGAGGTAGGCATAAACTGGGTTTGACCCATTGCGCCAGCCCATGAGCCTTTAAACTTGTCTAAGCCGATATGTCTATCACGTAAAATATCAAGAGCAGCCCATAGTTGACGTTTGTATAAGGCTTCGCGTCTGCCATCGAACGCCAAAGTTACCAATGAACTAATAACTGGATAGCCGCCTTGTACTCTACCAAAACTACTTTCCAGGCCCCAAAGCGCGATAATGAAACGGCCTTGAACACCGAAATCACGTTCAATTTGATCTAACAGTTCTTTGTTTTCTTGATATAGTTTTCTAGCGCGTTTGACTTTCCAATCGGGTACACGCTTTGGCAAATATGTTTCAAGTGTTTCTACGATTTCTGGCTGTGTTTTGTCTGCTTTTATTACTTTCTTTTTAAACTTCGCAGTTGCAAAAGCAGAGTCTATTAATGATTGTTCGTACCCTTTAGCAACGGCTTCTGATTTTAGTTTTTGAACGTATTTATCAAAGTCGGCTTGCGTCGTTGCACTGACTGACGCTGAAAAACACAGAGATGTAAGTATAACTTTTAAAGTCTTAGTCACTCTTTGCTCCATTTCGTTTTTTAAATTCATCCAGAAGGTTTTCCTCTGGAGGTGGAATTTGCAAGTAAAACCCTTGTTCGGTTAATTTTTCCTTAACCGTACTTAAATCTGCAACCCCAAGTTTCTCTCTTCTGGCAAGATCAACTAACATTACAAATATTGGGGTACCAAAAGTGCTCATCAAAGGCTCAGGAACATTGCTGAAATCGTCTCTTTTTTCAACAAAAAGGTAGGTGTCGGCTTTTTTACTACTTTTGTATATTGCACTTAGCATTATAACCCTATAAATTCTTGCTTATCTTAGAGCAGCACTATACCATGACATATATAATAATTGGAAAGTTTTGCTGCTCTCAAACGTACACAGTACGGGGTCAAAATAAGATTTAATAAAGAGTACGCAGTTATATTTTTGAGCGCTTATGTCTACACAATCTTTCGAACTCAAAGGGAACCTTTTCACGTTATCTGTATTACAGCTTTTAGATGCTGACTTAAGCATTGTAAAAGCGCAGTTGAGTGAAAAAATATCTCAGGCGCCTAAGTTTTTTAAAGGTGCACCTATTGTAATAAATCTGGCCGAAGTTCAAGACGAGCCTTTGGTTCTCTCAGATTTAAAGTCTATCTTAAGTGAGCTATCACTCAACCCTGTTGGTATTTGCAACGGCAACGACGAGCATAACGAGACTGCTAAGTCCTTAGGTATGTCTGTTTTGAATTATACAAAAGACGTTGCACCAAGCGTTTCTAGTAATACGAAAACGGAAGTTGTCGAAAAACATGTTTATGTGCCTGCTCAAGTGGTAAACGGAACAGTGAGGTCCGGTCAACAAATATACGCAAAAGACAGGGATTTGATTATTATGGGTGCCGTTAGCCACGGTGCAGAAGTCATAGCTGACGGGAATATTCATATTTATGGAACATTGCGGGGCCGTGCAATTGCTGGTGCACAAGGTAATGATTCTGCGAGTATTTACTGTCAAAAATTGGAAGCTGAACTAGTATCAGTTAATGGTAGCTACTGGATCAGCGATTCCCTCCAGGGGGAATTTTGGGGCAATCCTTGTAAGATTACTCAAACAAACGAATCTTTAGAATTAACAGCATTGGTCAAAGGATAAATCTAATGGCAAAAATTATTGTCGTAACTTCCGGTAAAGGTGGTGTAGGAAAAACTACATCGAGTGCAGCAATCGGTACGGGGTTAGCATTAAAAGGCTATAAAACAGCCATCATCGATTTTGATATTGGCCTGAGAAACCTTGACTTGATCATGGGGTGCGAGCGTCGCGTGGTTTATGATTTTGTAAATGTCATCAACGGCGAAGCCAATTTAAATCAAGCGCTCATTAAAGACAAAAGAGTCGAAAAGTTATTTATTCTTCCTGCGTCTCAGACACGTGATAAAGACGCACTTACGCGTGAAGGTGTAGAAAAAGTCTTAAATGAGTTAAAAGAAGACTTTGATTTTATCATTTGTGATTCCCCAGCTGGAATTGAAGCAGGCGCTATGATGGCGCTATATTTTGCCGATGAAGCAATCGTTACTACAAACCCTGAGGTTTCATCTGTAAGAGACTCAGATAGAATTTTAGGTATCTTACAAAGTAAGTCAAAAAGAGCTGAAGAAGGTGCTTCACCGGTTAAAGAGCATTTGTTGCTTACTCGTTATAACCCAGAACGCGTTGCGACTGGTGAAATGTTATCAGTAGAAGATGTACAAGAAATTTTAGCGATTGACCTGCTTGGTGTGATACCTGAATCCAAGTCCGTACTTAACGCTTCTAACTCTGGTCAGCCTGTTATTTTAGACACAGAGTCTGATGCAGGCCAAGCGTACAGTGATGCTATTGACAGATTACTGGGTGAAATTATCGACTTTAGATTTCTAAATGTTGAAAAGAAAGGTCTACTGAAAAGAATTTTCGGAGGTTAACTTGTCTTTACTTGACTATTTCCGTTCAGAAAAAAAGAACAGTGCCTCATTGGCAAAAGAGCGTTTACAGATCATCGTTGCTCATGAACGTTCTAAGCGCGGTACGCCTGATTACCTTCCACAGCTTAAGCAAGATATTCTGGAAGTAATCAGTAAGTATGTAAAAGTAGACTCAGATGCGGTAAATGTTCAGTTTGAACAAAACGAAGATGATTTAGCAGTACTTGAGCTAAACGTTACTTTACCTGAAGACGAGCAAAAATAATTAAAAAGCCCATGATATGTGTATCATGGGCTTTTTAATATACTTATGTTTACATGAGTATATTTATTTTAATCGCAATCAAATTCAGGCCATTCAACTATATGCGCTTCGAACTCTTCCTCAAGGTCTACTTCAGTTTCTTTTACAACCTTGCCTTTGATGCTAACGTTCAAACCATGCATTAGCTCTTTTGAACCATTGTTTTTTAACGGATGCCAAGATGCAAGTCCCCTGCCCTCATGAAGTCGACGGTAGCTGCATGATTGTGGCATAAAGAAAATGTCTTTAAGATTATCTTTGGTCAATTGGACACAGGTTGGTACGAGTGTTTGTCGCTCGCTGTAACGCGTACACCCGCCAGTTTGAATATCGCTGTACTGACAAATTACGTCTGTATAAAGAAGCTCTTCTCCATCTCTTAATACATCTGTACTTTCAAAGTGTTCATCTTCATCATCACTATTGATAAAAGAATGGAGGCAGCATTTGCCGCACCCATCACAAATAGATTCCCACTCTTCAATGCTCATGTCCGATAAAGACTTAGCTTCCCAAAATTCTAAACTGCTCATAATTAACGCCCAAAAAACTGAACGAGGGATTTTACTGTATAGTCAGTTATAGCGCAAAGAGTTAAAAACGAGATGTTTAACTCACTCTTTCTGTGTTCAATGTCAATTCATTGTTCATCGGCAGTGAGATTTCAATACAGAGGCCGCCAAGCAAACTATTATGTGATTCTATTTGACCGTTATGTGACTCGACAATTTTCTTACAAACGGCTAAACCCATTCCTTTGCCGCCCATTAATGTACTTCTAGAAATTTCTTCGCGAAATAGCGGCTGGAACAATTGTTGATGGGCTTCATATGATAATGGCATGCCGGAATCTTCAATTCTTATTATCAGACTGTCATTTTCTATATATGTGTTGAGTGAAATTTCTACTCCTTCACCGCCAAACCTCAGTGCGTTTTTAACAACTTCACAGATTGCATTTTCAATGGTTTGTTTATCTAGGGTAACAACTAGCGAACTATCTAATTTGTTTGTAATGGTGAATTTTGATGTTTTAGGATCACCCTCACCAATACAAGTTTGAAATACCTCGTTTATGTAGACACGCGCATTGGTTGGCTTTTTGTTTAGCAAAGAGGCAATATCTTTATCATCTGTCACTAGCATGAGTTGGTCAATAAATGTATTTAACTCATCAATTTTACTCATTAGCTTGTTATATGAGTCTTGAACATTGTCGACTATATTGTATTGTAACGATTCAACTTGGATTTTCATTACTGTAAGTGGTGTTCTTAACTCATGTGACAGATCAGTAAATAGCTTTTCTTCTTTTTCTTTAAGTTTTTCTTCTTTGTAGCTAACTTCTCTGTGCTTGGTATTTACAGTTTGGTTTAGCGCATGAACTTGATGTTGTAGTTGATTTAACAGCCTTGACTGTAGAGATTTATGCTGTAAAGCCAATGCTATGGTAAACAATAGGACTTCGATTAGATATCCAATTTTGATAAATGATGTGATATCAAAAACATCAATAAAATTACCATAGCTAGCGCCTAAAATAGTAAATATATTTAAAAACAATAAATGGTTAATCAAACTAAATGTAAAGGTACGCATACCTGGGCCTTTTTGCTTGATGCTCCAAGAACAGGTGTAAACAAAGACTGGGATGACTAGCGTACTTAATATAAGGTTGAAATAGACAGTATTTAATAACAATGCTGTAGGTACTGTGATTGTGTAAAGTGCAATGAATGCAACATAAACCTTGTTTAGCGCTGGGTGGTAATGCTTTAGCTGTAAAAACCCTCTAACAAAGAGTAAATGAAATAGTGGGACTGTGGCCATTAAAAATATTGAAAACTGACCTGAAAATGCATTGTGTGAAGGCCAGAAATATTGAAAACTGAACCCCGCAGTATCAACGACAATTAAGAAGAACAAAAAGGTCCATGCCGCATAAAAAACATTTGTGCTATTTCGATTAAAAAACAAATTTACTAATACGATTAATAAAATTGCGGCGACAACACCTGTTAGGCTGGCATTGGTTATCAAGCTTTTGTGGGATTCTTTAAGGTAGTTTTCAGGTGTATGTATTTGTAAATTTGCTGGCGCATTTGCAAATGTCTGATATTCGATAAGAAAGATGTTTTCACCAATATCCATATTTAAAGGGATATACATTTGCGGGTCTTGAACTGGACGTTTGCTGAAAGGATCAGACTCATCTAAGTTGAAAAGGTCTTGCCAGCCAGTTGGCAGTTTTTTATATACAGATAATTTTGCGAGGCGAGGAAAGCCAAATGACATTTTCCAGTCTTTAACATTACTTTGATTATCAAGTTTTATATATGCCCACTTCGAGTAAATGCTTATCTTAGGCTTTTTGTTGATATCGTTGATAGTTCTAAAGTGATATGAATGACGCTCGAAATCAAAGGCGCTGCGAAATTCTCCATCGTAGTCGAGGTAAAACATCGCTGCATTATTTAAAGAGAGAGCCTGAGTGTTTGGTTTTATTGTTGTTGGCTCTATATTTATCAATGGACTAGCAATGATTGGTGTACAAAAAAAACACAGCAGTACCAGTAAAAAACAACGCATTACTTATTCTCTTCATTCTTTTAGTCAAATTTTAGCCTTCAATCATGTAGCAAATATGGAGGCTGAGAATGATTTCTGTTTAACTTAAAGTGCAATGTAAAAGATTGTAACACATTTAATTTTGATAAAAACACAATAAAACAACTAGATAGCTTAATCAAATGGGTATTATGCATCGTCCTCATTGATTTAGGACATTAATCAGTAATGGTTTCTAGGTACAATTATCACGACTGAAATATTTCTGTCATATTTGTTTGTTTAAATGCGTCCTGAAACAAAAACGTCATCAAAGTGCCATAAAGAATGGCATTGACATAACGAGATAAATCAATGAGTGAATATAGCCAAAAGTCATTACCATCAAAGTTACTAACCTGGGGTGCAATTGCATTTCTTGTTTATTTAGTGCTAGTTGCCGTAGGTACAGTTAGTGGTGGTTTTAAACTTGCTTCCGGCGGTTCTGAAGGTGCGAAAGAAATTTTCGCGTTTGCTACTAATCCATTTGTTGCGCTTTTATTAGGTGCACTTGCTACAGCCTTAGTTCAATCATCATCTACTGTAACGTCTGTTATAGTGGGTTTAGTTGCTGGTGGTCTTCCTCTGCAAATTGCAATTCCTATGATCATGGGCGCAAATATTGGTACAACTATCACTAATACGCTTGTATCAATCGGACACATTCGCTCTAAAGAAGAATTCCAAAGAGCTTTTGCTGCATCTACAGTACACGATTTCTTCAATTTATTCGCGGTAGCTATCTTCTTACCACTAGAAATCATGTTCGGTCTATTAGAAAAGTTTTCAGCAAGTCTTGCACATCTTTTTGTTGGCGATGCAGATTTATCTATCAAGAGCTATAACTTCATTAAGCCTTTGGTTAAGCCTGCTGTTGGTGTAGTTAAAGATTCAGTCAGTTTCCTTGATGGCAAAGCTGCTGGTATTGCAATGGTTGTAATCGGTATTGCACTTATTTTATTCGCTGTAACAACGCTAGGTAAGCTACTTAAACAAGCACTTGTTGGTAAAGCAAAGGACCTTCTACACGGTGCAATCGGTCGTGGTCCAGTTGCAGGTATCAGCTCAGGTGCAGTTGTAACGGTAATGGTTCAGTCTTCATCTACAACAACAAGTTTAATGATTCCACTAGCTGGTAGCGGCGTATTCACGACTCGTCAAATCTACCCATTCACTTTAGGTGCTAATATTGGTACTACTATCACTGCCCTTCTTGCTGCAACGTCTATCACAGGCCCAGCAGGTGAAGTAGCGTTAACAGTTGCGCTAGTGCATGTAATGTTCAATGTATTCGCTGTAGGCTTAATCTATGGCCTGCCACTACTTCGCGAAATCCCAATCAAGTGCGCTGAAAAGCTTGCTGAGGTGGGTGCTAAGAACAAGACAGCAGCGTTCGGATATGTACTTGGTTCATTCTTCGTAGTACCTGGTCTTATCATGCTAGCTGTTCGTTAAGCACAAGCATACAAGCACAAGCCTCGGCAACCATGATGGTTGTCGAGGTTTTGTTCATATTAATGCAATAAAACACATTCATACTTTAGTTGTTAATTATTTTCCTGTTGTGTCTGATGAGAAATACTAGAACCATCCAATTTGAATTGTATACTCACACTGATCCACTTTTCCCTATCGGTAAAGCTTCAGCAATTGATGAGATTGAGTTTGAAATGCAAGGTGAAGAACTTGTATTAGACTGCTTGCTTCCATCTGATGCTGTATCTGGAAACAAGTTAGTCATTACAGCAACCCATGTAGATGCTAGGTATGTCAACTTTTGTGGGGCTGTCTTATTGGATGATTTGGATATTGTTAAAGGTTCTGTTGAACTCGTTTTGACGGGTAGCGGAGATGCTGGTAGCTATATGACTCAACTTAGTTTACTTGGCGAAACTGGGGGAGTAAAAAACGTTGTAGATGCACAGGTCGAACTCGCTCGCGCAATAGAGAATCACAATTCAGAAGAGCTCCCTTATAAAAAAGAGCAGCCCTTCTTTAAAACCCTATCTATGCGACTAACTGCGTGGAAAAATGAATTAATTGATGGGTTTGCTTTACAAAGGTAGGGATATTTTTCCCATCGTCAATTGCTTGCCGTTATTACTTCCTGTATCCGCGTTCATAACGGTTTCATTAGCTAATATTGCAAATAGTACCGCTTCCTTAGAATCTGCATTGATCCCGTTCTCATTAAGTTTAGTAACCCTAAAATACTTACCTAATTTATCTTGAAGTTTCGTAACTAGAGCCAAGTTGTATGCACCACCGCCACTCACCAGTACATCCGCTGAGTGTGTTATATCTAATTGTTGTATGTGTTTAACAATACAACTTGCTGTGAATTCATTTAATGTTGCCATGATGTCGTGGTGCGATACGTCGATATTTTGCTCAGAAATCAATTTTTCTATTAATTCGAGATTGAATAGTTCAGGGCCGGTTGTTTTAGGCATGGCTTGCTTGATGAAGCGTAATGATAACAGCGAGTCGAGTAAGTCACTATTTATGACACCTTTCGACGCGATTTCTCCGTCTTTATCAAAATCGATACCGAAATGCTTTTGTACATACTGGTCCATCAGGGTATTGCCTGGCCCTATATCTGAGCAGATGACGTCATTTACATCATAGCCTTTACCAATAAACGTGAAGTTTGCAATACCGCCAATGTTCAGCAGCAACGTATCTTTTTGATGGTTTGCGAATAGATTGTAGTCTCCATATTGTGCAAGTGGTGCACCTTCGAAGCCCGCAGCAATGTGTTTTTGTCTAAAGTCAGATAAGGTAATTATGTTTGTTTCTGCGGCTATATGATCAGCGTCACCTATCTGCAATGTACCATTATTGAAATCAGAAAATGAATGAAAGCTATTTGGGCAATGATAGATTGTTTGTCCATGGCTAGCTATTAAGTCTATATCCTCATTTTTTATGCCCCACTCTGTCAATTTCTGGTTGATAAAATGGCCATGTAACGTCCCTATCCATGGGTTTAATAGTGTAAGATATTTAAGTTCGACAGTTTCAGTTGAAAATACTGGGCGTATTTTATTTTTTATGTCATCGTTATATGACGTAGTTGCGAAATGCGTAACCTCACACTGTGTGTCTGTGCCAAAGTTAGATATTTTGCAGACAGCGATATCCAAACCATCTAAAGATGTCCCACTCATTAAGCCTATTATGATTCTTTCTTTTTTGGTCGAGAGCTTATAAAGTTTTTCAATATATGGATTCATATTTTTAGATATTATTTGATGCTAGTACAGAAATGACAGGGTACATATTATACCCTAGTTCAATTGTTATATTCACTGCAGACTCTCCTGCTACAGTTGTTTTCCTCGGTAAAGAAGTCAGCGTTTGAACATCGCCATTTGCAAATAAAACGATTAATTGCTCAGGCTCTAAAATTCTTCTTCTGCTTGACAAATTTTCGATATTAATAAGAACTGCTCTACCCCCATCTTCATTTGACATAGCCAATGACGACCTTACTATAAAATCGCTTTTATTAGGTTTTATCTGCTCTTCTTGATAGAACTGGTTTATGTTTATTTGAGGTAAATAGCTGTCCACGGTGTAGGGCTTTTCTTTTGCGAGTAGAATAGGTGATATGAGTAATAGTGTTGCCAATAATAAAGATTTCAACGTGCTCTCCTATTTTATTACCTTAGGTTGTGACACTAATAGTATGTTTTGAATTTCCGTTTTTAAGCTGTCAATTGCATCATTTATGGATTCAATTTCTTTTTGTGTAAAATTAACACGGCTGAGCATAAAATGAATTGCATTATCATTGACTACATATGAGTGTAACCTTAACTGATCGTAGCCTAAACGGTTTATATAGTAGTAACCGCTATATTCATCTTCGATCAAAAAGTCAATTCTTCGCTTGTTTACTAATTCCATTCGCCTTGATGCGCTTGCCACCTCGGCTAAACGTTGCTGATACCATGGGATCTGTAAAATTTGCCGAAGCTCTTCGCCATAATACGCGCCTGGGTTTGTAACAAACGTATATTCTGCTGCAAATAATTCGGTAAGGCTCTTTACTGGTGGCAGCTGAAGTCTTGTAAACAATCGCATGCGTTCTCGCCGGTATGGTTTACTAAAATGCGCATTTTCTGCTCTTTCTCGGTTAAAACTGGCTGATGGTAAAACATCAATAAAGCCTTTATAAAGTTCAACTAACCCTCTTGCTGAACTAGGTAGTCTTAAAAACTGAATACACAGATTTGCTTTTTCAAAAACAAGTTTGGTAATTTCAATGTCGACGCCATTTGGCACATCATCTTTATAGGTTATGTAAGGCGGCCAACTTCCACCAATACCAACTTTCTTTTCAGACTTACAGTTGGGAGCTGAGTAGGCGAAATTTGAAGCTAAGATGAGCAGAAAAAAAAGTAGTTTCACATGTTCTTTCTAAATTGAATTATTTTCTAATTATGATTTATTTACAAAAAAAAACAAAGGCAGTTTATGCCTTTGTTTTATGAGGGCTGGCCTATCCATTGGTCAATTCATAATTAATTTATAAATATCAGCCCTATGATTGAAATTAATTACTTAAAGTGCCTTCCAAACCTGTGCACGACCTGGCTCTTCACCTCTTGTCCACCATTTTGCTTCATAAAGTGAACCGTTGTGTGTAACCTTGTCACCACCTACATAGACTGTACCTGCATCCCAAGCTGGTGCACCTGCGTCAACATTTGTAATAGTGACATCGAACGACGCTGAAGTTGTGTTAGTGCCATCCGATACATCAACTGTTACTGTTACCGTTGTATCTTGTGCAACATCACCTGCTGTTAAAGATACTGTTGAACCTTGACCTGATACTGTCAGGCCTGCAGGCACATTCCAAGTGTACGTTAGTGGGTCATTATTTGGATCCGTTGCTACAGCCGAAACAGTCACAGATTGTGCTTCTTGTACTGTAACATTGCTAATTGGCTGAACAACAGGAGCACCCGCTGGTACTTCCGCTTTGACCAATACAGAGACTGTTTTTTCAGTCGTCGCATTTTGGTCATCCGTTACAGCAATTTTTAGTTGGAAAGTCGTATCAGTTGTTACTGATGGCGCTGTAATTCCAACTGTCGCAGTATTTGCAGAAGTGAGCGTTAGCCCTTGAGCTGACCAAGCATAAGTTAAAGCAGCACCTTCAGGGTCTGTTGCATTAACAGTCAAGTTTGAAGATTGGCCAGAGTTCAATGTTAGGTTAGCATCTACGTTTACAACTGGCGCTCTGTTTACTGGCATACCGCCTGTTAAACCATCGTACATTGCATTTAGAATATCACCGTTATCTGCGTCTACTTCCCAAGCGAATAAACCACCTAGATTATGCAAGTTAACGTACTGGCCTTTTGCAAGAACTGAGCGAGGGCTATCGTATGTAAGTAGTTTACCGCTTGCTTTATTCCATACCCAAGCCGCTTCTGCTTGCTCATCATAACCTACAGTAAAGCCATTTAGACCGTTACCACCACCTACTAGGTTTCTAGCAATGCCTTTGTAGTCCATGATGCCGTCTTCCCAGACTCCTTCGCTGGTAGAACCTTTATACTTGCCATTACCTGGTGCAGTCATTGGATTACCTGGAATAGTTGTATTTGAATCGTATACACCTTCCCAGCCACGTCCGTACATTGCGGCACCAACTACGATTTTCTTAGAGTTTACACCTTGTGCAAGAAGTGCTTTTACTGCGTTATCAAGTGTATAAGCAGGCCCTTTTCTTGGCTCGCCATTATCATCTAGACCTGTCCCATCACACTCACCCTGACTTAAGTGTGAGCCACAGTAAATACCCGTCTGGTGACCAGTTACGTTATTCCAACCACCGTAGAAATCGTAAGTCATAGCAAAGATATAATCCATGTACTGCTGAGCAACTTGGTAGTCTACATCTTCGATTTTATCGTAACCTGACCCAATCGCTGATGTTAGCTCGTATTTACGACCTGTTTCAGCTTCTAATTCATCAAGCATAACTCTAAGTTCTTGCATTAATGCGATATATGCAGGGCCATCATTTACCGGATCACCTAGGCCTGGGTTTGGACCATCACCACCAGGGAATTCCCAATCGATGTCAACGCCGTCATAGAATTTCCAAGTTTTTAGGAATTGCTTCATTGAAGCAACAAATGTGTCCCTATTAGCTTTTGTTGTAAAACCATGGAACGGGTCTGATAAAGTCCATCCACCTACTGAAGGTAAAATTTTCAGGTCAGGGTAACGCTGTTTAAGTGCCATTAACTGCGCATAAGTACCACGAATTGGGTCGTTGTTATCTGTGCCTGGTAATGTTTTTTGAACTGCTGCCCATGGGTCGTGAATAACAACTTCATAATCTTGTGAATCAGCACACGCTTTTTGTAATGCGCGCCAGCTATTGCCATTCTCAATTTCTTTAAGTGATTCGTTCGCACCACAAATTGGAATGAATCCATAAAGCAGGTGAGAAAGGTTGTGTGCTGGAATATTAGATACATCGAAGTCACGACCGTATATACCCCACTCTACAAAGTAAGCACCTGTAACCATACCAGGGATAGTACCATTATTCGCATTATTCGGATCTACATCCATTGCTAGAGGCTGCAAGTGACCGCCATCTGTATCTGCGATTACAATTGGTTTACCAGCACTTTTAGCACACCCTGTTGCATCACAGATTTCTAGATACAGTGTATGACGTCCAGATTTTGTATAAGGGAAAGTGACTACACCAGTTTTTGTACCTGGTTCTAACAACCCTTTATTTACAACTTGATTATCAAAATAAACTTTATAACTGTCAGCACCAGTACCACTCCATGAGTTCCACTTAATGTTCACTGTAACGACATCTTTAGCTTGAACAATCTGTTTATAAGAACCATTTCCTTCTAAATTAACGTCTACAAATGAGTACGTTTGTGGTTCCCAACTGATTTGTGGTGCTGAAGGTGCGGCCATTAATCCAGTAGACATTAATGCCAATCCTATTGCTGCAGTTAAATTATTAATCTTCATTACTATCTCAACCTTATTTTACATGTTATATCCAAACCCCAAATAATTTGGAGTGACCTTTACATCTGTTTAAATCTTTTTCCAAACTTGTGTAGTGCCAGGCTCTTCGCCTCTATTCCACCATTTTGCTTCGTAATCAGCGCCCTTATGGCTAACTTTATCGCCAGCAACATATGTTTTTGATTTACTCCATGGCTGTAGTGTACTTACTACATTTTTGACGGTAATTTCGGCTGTCGTGGAAGACGAAAGTTCTCCGTCTGACACATTTACGCTTACCGTGTAATTTGTATCTTGGGTGACGTCAGCGGCGGCTAGATTAATTGTTGCTCCAGAACCTGTGTAAGTAAGACCGTTCGGTACATTCCATGTATATGTTAGTTCCATGGTATCGGTATCAAATGCGTGAACATGCAACTGAACTTCACTTAACTCGTTCATAATAATTGGGTCAGGTTTGTGTACAGTCGGTGGTGTATTAGGTTGTTTGACCTGAATCGTTAGATTGTATGTGTTTGCTGCATCAGCAACATAAACTTCGTTAGTTAAGAGATTAATTTTATCGAAGCTAATATTGCCAGCGGCATCTTTTACGCCGACTTGTACATCAGTTGCATAATTAGTATTGAGAATTGTAGCTAGTTCTTCTTGCCAGTTAGCTAGGTTTGTAGTTGTGATTTTTAATGATTGCTTAACGAGTTCTTGTCCGGTGCCATTGAATACACGTGCCCAAACTGTATCTCCTGCGTTTGCATCTTGGCCTTGTTTGACAAAAAATCCTGCGGAATACCAATTAACTGGTTGAGAATCTGACGTAATGTTTATATCCGAGCAATTATAAAAGCCCTCACCTGCAACGTCATTTCGCTGCCATCTGGTATAGAGTATTGCGCGTCCAGTTCTATCTTGAGGGATATTGATTGTCATTTCATAGAATTTTTTACCATCAGGGTCTGTCACAAAGTTGATGTTTCCAACTTCTGAGATTAACTGTAAATCAGCCCAATTTAGAATATCTGTGTCTGTATTGAACGTAGGCTTTGACAAGTAAAATTTCCAAAAACTTGGATTGTGCGGCGTTGTTGCTCTAAAACGTATTGCCAGATCACCATTGGCATTAGGTTTAACATCTGTTGTTTGCCAATCTTTATGTGGTAAGTTCATTCCTCTTTTTTCATTTGAGCCAGCGGCACACAATGTTCCATCAGGTATGGCTGCTTCAACTGCTGCTTGATTATTGTAGTCAGCTATAAGTGCGGCAAACTCATGTTCTTGAACAAACTGGACATATCCAGATTCTAAAAAGGCCGCTCTACATGCTAAATTTGGTATGTTTGTACCGTCGTCTGGCCACCAGTAGCCACCTTGTGCTTCACATATTGATTGTCTTGCCTTAGGGAAGTCCATAAAACCATGTGCTGAAGCGTTAATTGCGTTTAATGTTAAATACGCCGTACAAACAACTGAAATTGATGTTAAAGCCTTTCTTTTTATAGTGTTCATTTCGCTCACCTTGATGACTACATGCTAATTTAATTTGTTTTAGGTTTGTATTTGGGGGAGGAGCCCTCCCCCTTACTTAGTTAAAGTGAACAGACTTTTTGATAATCTGAACTTGTTGATGGTTGCTTGTTACTCCACCATTTAGCCTTGTATACGCCCTTCCCGTCGATGATTAGGTCACCTTGACCGGCATGTGTACCTCTTGGGAAAGTTGGATATACTGGGATTTCAGCAATTGGTGTGCCTTCACAATGTGTGATCGGGCCGCCATTACCATCACCAGGCTTTGCAGCTGGTAGCGTTGGTTGTTCAAACTTGAACGCGTAACGTTTACCGTCTTTTTCTGCTGTGAAGTTAACAGGACCAGTTACAGGCATGTAGTACATGACTTGTGCACCCACTGATTCACCTGGCGCAAATGATTTTGGTTGATTACCCCAATCATCAATTAGCGTGATTGAAAATCTGTGGAAGTCACCATCAAAACCGCCAATGTTATTTCCAGCAGCATTTGAATTGTCTACATCTACTGCCATGACTAATTTTTCTTGCGCATTCCAATTCGATTTAAACACCGGAGACGTTGATACCGGTATATCGAATGAAATCTTCGCACCTGTTAAATCGATATTTGAATTGTTCGTAAAGGTGAAAGTTGGTGCAATTGGGTAGTTATCATCACCAACAGGGAAGTTTTTAGCTTCAAATGTGACATCGACTTGCTCAGTTGGTACTTGGAATGCAACATCACCGCGGTGGATATCATACTGAGCACCTGATTGTTTAAACTTGTTATAGGCAAGTGTTGTCATACTTGAACCCATGAAGTACTCACCTTTCGCTTGGTCATAATCAAAATCACCAGCGAGTTCCCAGAACATAATGCCGCCTAAGCCTTTGTTGATTACATAATCGACTTTCGTACCCATTGATTCTTCATCTTCAATAGATAAAAATACTTTCTTTTGAGGATTCCATAACCATGGTGCTACGGCAACGCTGTCATAATGACGCGTATATGTACCTGTTAACTGATCGTCTGGGTCAGTATCAGGTGTTAAACCGTAATCTGATAAATAGCTTGGCATCACGCCATTTTGTAAGTTTTTAGCATGCCACAGTGGGTTTGAGCCTGCAGGCATTTCAAGTCCGGCATCATTTTTGTCATGCCACAAATTGTCTATACCAAGTGCGCCATTACCACATTTATTCTTTTCACCAACCCCCGTACCAGGTGCACAGTTAGCTTGATTCGGTAGTGCAGCTTGACCCCATAAACCGTTAGTACCGCCCTGAACATCTTTAAAGCCGCGAGTATAGTATGGAATACCAATATTGATACGTCCGGCAGATAGCCCACCTTGGAAATATTTAACTGCCCAATCTGTGTTTAGGTAGCCAATACCGCCAAAGTTTTCTTCTGTGTAAACATTCCAGGCAATCAACTCAGAATCCAAGCCGGTATCGTAAAGTGCCGCGTTATGGCCAACGTGTGAATTCCATGCACCATGTAAGTCATATGACATGATGTTTACATAGTCTAGATATTTTGTTACCTGGAACGTTTCCATACCACGTAATAGGTAACCAGAAGAAGGAGAAGCGATAGTCAACATGTAGTGAACACCATCCTGCTGACCAGCTTTATCTAATTCTTCACGCAGACGCTTCATTAATACTTGATAAGATGCGTTTAAACCAGCGCGTCTTGCATTTGAAATTGGGAAATCATCAGGGTGACCTGAGTCTTTCATTGAAGAAGGATACTCATAATCAATATCAACACCATCAAAACCGTATTGACGAATAAACTCTACTGAGCTTGCAACAAACGTTTCAATGCCTGCATTGTTTACAGAGCCGTCAGCATTGGTAGTCATCGTGTAAAAACCGCCGCTGTTTACACGTGAACCATCAGGACCAAAGAAACCTCCAGTTTCTGCCCAACCACCGACACTAATTAACGTTTTTACATCTGGATATTGTTTTTTATATTTATTAAGAAGGTTAAAGTGTCCTTTATACGGCAATGTGGGGTCAAGTTCTGCACCTGCAACACCAGGCCATTCCATATTTGTTGCTGGGTTACCTGATGCATTTGGGTCACCTATTGATACTTTATTTGCTGCGTCAACGTGTGCGAATGCATAGTTAATATGGGTGATTTTGTCCCAAGGAATATCATTTACAAGATAAGATGGTTGACCATTCGCGCCGTTTCGCCAACTAGTAAAGTAACCAATCACACGACGAGGGTGGTCAGCACCCATAAGCTCCCTGCCGTTAGCGTCATAAATTGTACAGTAAGGCGTATTCACACCAGGGGTTTGGTAAAGCCCGTCAGGTTTACAAGCATCTCTGTCACCAGGGTTTTGCGCACCTACTTGAAGTTGTGTGCTAACACTCGTACTCGCATTTTCATTGTCTGTCACTGTAAGCGTGAAGTTATATGTCCCGTCAGCTTCGGCGACCCATGTGTGCTCAGTCGCTGTGCCATTCGTGCTTAATACTTCTGTTCCATTAACAGCGAAACTGAGTTTGCTTAGTGAACCATCTGTATCGCTTCCTGAAAGTGAGAATACAACACTGCTGCCAACTACTAACTCAACAGGTTTTGATTTGATATTTAAAGTCGCAAGTGGTGCCTCATTGACTGGAGTAGAAGTTTTAACGATGAGTAAATTAGAAAGTATATTTGAGGCTTCGTTTTTATCATCAAATGCTTTTGCGCTTACTTGATATTGACCTGGTTGCCCAGCTGTCCAAGTAGCATCAAATACATCAGCAACGCCTGAGTTGTCGGTAGCAATTAAGTTATTGTCAACATAAAACTCCACTCGGTTGACGCTTCCGTCAACGTCAACCGCTTTTACGCTTATGGCAACGCTGTCATTTTGGCTAAATTCAGAACCTTCAAGTGGTTTTAACTGACTGATAACCGGTGGGTTATTAACACCTGTACCACTACAGTCTCCTAGTTTTTTCCACTCTTGGCTTGGTCCTGAGTTAAGTGCAGGCTCTGAGCGAGTCCACCACTTTGCTTCGTACGCTGTATTGTTTTGAACGACTTGATTGCCACCTACGTAAGTAGAACCGCTTTGCCAATCGGCAATTCCTGTGCAGTCATAAGCATGCGCATACGTTGTGCTAATTGCAATTGCTATGGAGCTCAACTTGAGCGCATTTATTATATGATTTCTCATTTTCATTTTATCACCAACCTTTACATTAATTGTGATTAACATTTGTTAAATAAAGCTAACATAGAAATTAAACACGTCAATGTTGTGGTGGTTAAAAAATGACCTTTCATTGTGTTGTTTTAGTACTTATGTATGGTGTTTTTAGACTCGATATGAATAAATTTAATTTTTAGTTACAAAAGTAACGTATGAATCCAATTCATCTCTTTTTTAGGTAAAATTCAATACTATTGCATATATAACAGTTGCTTAATGAAGTTGTGTGTCTGAACTAGGTCTAAATGTAAACTTTCGCATAAATAAAAGTTATCCGAAAGTTTACGCACACGTAAACTTATGTAGGTTATATAATATATCTATTAGTTATATAAATTAATGATTAAATCTTTTCGAATTTGATTTGGCGCAGTGAAAAATTTAAATTATTTTCTTCATACAAATAGAAGACATTAGACTTAAGTCTAGTGTCTTTATTAAAAATAACTTTGAAGACAGATGTTTAGTTTAATTAACTAGGGGGATTTTTATAGTAACTGTGGCACCAGCGTCAAGATTATTGTCTATTGACACTAATCCTCCGTGGTTGGAGATTATGCCGTAGACTACAGCAAGACCCATTCCGGTGCCCTCTCCAAGCGGCTTTGTAGAATAGAACGGGTCAAATACTCGGCTTATTATTGTGGGGTCTATACCTTGGCCGTTATCTATAACCTTGAGTACCGCACTTTGACCTTCTTGTTTTGCCGTAATAGTAAGTGTTGGAATAAAGGATGGCTCTGTGCTTTTTTTTGAGTTGCAGGATTGCGCCGCATTCACCAATATGTTGATTAATGCCTGAATTAAGTTTGATTTGTTGCCTTTAATTATTAATTCAGCCTCGCAATTGATAGTAACTCTTAGTTGTTTTAGTTTATTTTCTAGTAGTTGAGTTGTCTGTTCAATTAGCTCTAACGCGTCAAATTCAGCGATAGTCTCAATTTTAGACTTCGCAAAATCTAATAAGTTAGCGACGATTTTACTGATCCTTTCACACCCTTCCTTACAGTCGATAGTAATGTCGTTGACATCTTGGATCAGATCTGAAGTTGAAATACTGTTCTGGAGCTTTGCGATTTCGTCAGAAAATTCAGAAATATTTATATCTTTGTTTATTAGTTTTGAACTTAAAATTAGATATTGACGTATGTCATTAGTGTATTCAGACAGCGTGTCTAGGTTACATGTCAAATAAGCTAAAGGGTTGTTGATTTCATGTGCGACGCCGGCTGACAGTGTTCCTAACGTGGCCATTTTTTCTGATTCAACGACTGCGACTTGTTGCTTTTGAAGAATCTCTATTTTCTTTTCAAGTTCGAGGTTTAATGCATACAATTTACTCGTTTTTTCTTCAAGTAACTCTTCTAGTTCATCGCGAGCCTGTTTCTCGCGCATATATGCCTTGTAGTAGTTCTGCATAGTTATCCATGTGTTATTATGAAAGTACATACGGGATCTGAACGATGCGTGCAGGTTGTATGCTCTATTGCTACAGTTTCATTAAAGTGCTCTGCACAACCGTAGATTAATCCTTCAGCACAGAAACAAAGTTGCCTAGGTGAATTATATATCAGTTCAATTTTATTTTTATTGAGTATTTTGGCGCTAATTGTTGGTAAGTTTGGCTCTTCATACAATTTTTGTACTTCACTGTGAATCACCACATCAATTGACATAATTAATTCGTCGAAGCTTTTAAACTCCTTTACAATTGCTGGATGTTTTTTTGCCAAAAATGAAAATAAGTAAGTACCAAAAGCTTTCAGGGTTTGTTCCATACTTAAATCTAATGCACTAGCGACACTCGTTGCAATAGCGAGAAGCTCTTCATCAGGGTATGATCTTGCACTAATATACACGCGATTTTCAGGGCAATGCTTTTCAAGCAACTGTTCCCATAAATCCATGCCTTTTTGCTCAATAACGAGCTCTTCTAAGCATCTGAATATCAAACCTTTCATAAAAATTCCTCTTCTATGTATGTGCTAGCTGATGATTGCTGTGAATATAGTTTTAAACTATCAAGTGTTGATTCACTTGAATTGATAATGTCCGATACTAAATCCTCATTTTCCGTACCTAAATTAAGCATAATGGCTCTGAATATGCGTCCTATTTCACTATCTGTATTATCACAAATAAACATTTTCCTACCTGCCAAAATTTGAGTGTCTACCCCCCAGATGGCAGCAAAGTGATCATATAAAGAAGTATCAATGCGGATTCTGTATAGCTCATCTAGATATACACTGATTAATTCATTAATTGTTAAGCTAAGTAAACACTGTAAAAGTTTTTCGCATTCACTAATTTGTAAATTATTTCTCTTCGCAAAAACAAAAGCTTTAGTAGCCAACAAATAGTATTTTTCAACTCTTTTATTTGCGGTACAGGCCGATAAAGTATAAATAAGCTGCTCTACAAATTGACTGAGAATCTGTACCATTTCAAAGCTAGCATGCTGTATTTGGGGTATTAGAGTCTTATCTTGTATTTCGAGCTCTACGATACTACCTAAGTGTTTTATTAACTGAGTTTGATTAGCCAACTCTGTTACTTTCTGGCTTTTTTGTGAGTTTATTAATTCTATATTTGGTAATGGCACATAAGGCATAAACCCCAGTCGTAGCTGCTGCTCATGACTAAGGTTTGTTGATTGCGACCTTTCATAAATATCACCTATCAGACATAAATCATCAATTGTAAAAGGCTTAGCTATCATAAGATTGGCAGGGATATTCTGTGGTCTACTTCTTAAAGTTTCAATGTCCCCAGACATTAATATGCGTGTTGTTAGTGGGCTGATTTGCTGTACAATCTTTAATGCCTGTTCTCCGTTTAAAACTGGCATCTGAAAATCAGTAATAAATAAATCAAACGGTTCTGATGCATTGGCGAGGTATTGTTCTAACAATGTTGGGTCATTTAACGCGACAATGTTGTCTGCACCGAGTTGTTTTTTTAGTGCTCTAGTTAGCGCTCTTAGAATCAACTTATCATCATCAAGTAACAAAACATTCGTCGGTTTTATTTTCATCAAATCCGTGCCTATTTTATTGTTTCTTATTAAAGTTTAGTCTAATTTTAAAATTAATAACAAATCGTGTTTTTGAGTTGGAGATCTCTTCATATATGAATGACGAAACAATAGTCGTACTATGCCTTGACGATGAGAAAAGTGTTTTGAACTCATTGGGTCGGTTATTGAGACAGAATGGAATTAAAGCTGAGCTATTCCAATCTGGTCATGAAGCACTAGATAGAGTAAGAGAGATTGATTTTGATGTAATCATCTCTGATATGCGTATGCCGAATATGGATGGCGCGGAGTTTTTAACTCATGCTAAAGCAATTTCGCCAGATGCAAGAAGAATTCTCTTGACAGGCTATTCCGATATCCAAGATACAATTAATGCAATTAATAGCGGTGGTATACATGGATACTTACAAAAGCCATGGAATAATGAACAGCTTGTTCGAGAAATAAATAAAGCTGCTGAATTGACAAAATTAAAAAAGCAAAACGACATTTTACAAAAGCAGGTTCAGGCACAAAACGAAGAGTTAAAAACACTCAATACTAGTTTAGAAAGTTTAGTTGAGAAAAGAACTTCTCAAATCCGCCAGGTATTAAAGCAGCTTGAAGCTGCAAATGAGAATGAAAAAAAAGAACACAAAAGTACTGTTGAGCTACTGTATAATTTTATAAATGCTAATCCATATCTCGATGCAGACAAAGCAAAGAATATCGCTAAGCTGTGCTTTCAAATAGCCAAAGGTTTATCTCTGAGCAATGAGGTGGCTGATATGGTAAGAATGTCTGGTTATTTGTCTCAAGTTGGCCTCTTAGCGATGGATCCAAGTTTATACTCAAAACCTTTTCACGAACTTGATAGCGAGAAGAAAAAAGTATTCTTAACTCACCCTGCAACAGCTCAATTAATGTTAATGCCTGCGCAGCACCTTAGTGATGTGGCCGAAGCAATTTATAGTCAGTTTGAGAAATATAATGGTCAAGGCGTTCCAAAAGGCATAAAAGGTAAGGAGATCCCTATAGGTGCTCAGATTTTAGCTGTTTCAAGAGATTATATTGAGCACCTATATCAGAGCCAAAGGCCAATGAGTGAAAGAAAAGAAAATGCACTTGAAATAATTAAGATGTATGGTGGTAGCTTTTATCATCCAAAAGTCGTTGAGTCTTTTTTGAATGTACTGTCCACTGATCAAGTTGAAACAGATAAAGTTGGTAGTATGAGCATATTAACCGCTCATCAGCTTAAGCCTGGCATGGAATTAGGTTTAGCTATGCATAATGCACAAGGTATTATGCTTCTTCCAAAAGGCCATGTGTTTTCACAAAATTCCATATCAAAATTACAACAACTTGAAACTCAGAAACCAAATCCATTTCGAATCATGATAGTTGACAATTAGTTATGTTAAATTAGGTTGTTTTTAATTATTCTAGTCTTACTCCAACCAATTATTTAAGATACCAATAATTGGTTTTCCAACAAAAAGAACACATCATACGTTAAAGAGGTATAATAGTAAGTAGCAATAATCATATATTTCAGAAGGTCAACAAGGGAAATAGTTTTACTAGATGGTAAAAAAAGAGCACCAAGTTTAGGTGCTCTCTCATTAGTTATTTATTGAACTTTTCAGCCAAATACAACCAAGTTTCTAATACAGTATCAGGATTCAGTGATACTGTATCAATGCCCTGCTCTACAAGCCAAGCTGCAAAGTCTTCGTGGTCAGATGGACCTTGGCCACAAATACCAACATATTTGCCTTTTTCTTTAGCAGTTTTAATAGCCATTGAAAGTAGCTTTTTAATAGCTGGGTTTCTTTCGTCAAATAGATGTGCAATAAGACCTGAATCTCTATCAAGACCAAGAGTCAGCTGCGTCAAATCATTTGAGCCAATTGAGAAGCCATCAAAATATTCTAAAAACTCATCAGCAAGTAATGCATTTGATGGTAGTTCGCACATCATAATCACTCGCAGTCCGTTTTCACCGCGTTTTAAGCCATGCTCTTCAAGAAGTTCGATTACTTTAGCTGCTTCTTCAAGTGTTCTGACAAATGGGATCATGATTTCGACGTTCGTTAAATCCATTTCATTACGAACGCGTTTAATAGCTTCACACTCTAAAGCAAAACACTCTCTGAAATCTTCAGAGATGTAACGAGACGCACCACGGAAACCAATCATTGGGTTTTCTTCTTCTGGTTCGTATTGTTGGCCGCCAATTAAGTTTGCATATTCGTTTGACTTAAAGTCTGACATACGAACAATAACTTTTTCTGGTGCAAATGCCGAACCAAGAGTTGAGATACCTTCAACCAATTTTGCGATGTAAAATTCTACAGGAGAATCATAGCCAGCAATGATCTCATTGATTTCTGCTTTTAATTCATCTGATTGGCTATCAAAGTTAATAAGCGCTTTAGGGTGTACGCCAATCATTCTATTGATGATGAATTCCAAACGAGCTAAGCCGATACCTGCATGTGGTAACTTTGCGAAGTCAAAAGCTCTATCAGGGTTACCCACATTCATCATGATCTTCAATGGTAAGTCTGGCATTGAATCAATACGAGATGAAATGACTTCATACTTTAGTTCGCCTGAGTAAATATAACCAGTATCACCTTCTGCACAAGAAACAGTAACAGCATCGCCATGTTTTATGGTCGCTGTTGCATTTCCACAACCAACAACTGCTGGTATGCCTAATTCACGTGCAATAATTGCAGCGTGGCACGTTCTACCACCTCGATTAGTAACGATCGCGGATGCACGCTTCATGATTGGTTCCCAATCAGGATCGGTCATATCAGTTACAAGTACGTCACCTTGCTGTACTTTGTCCATTTCATCAATTGATGAAAGTACTCTTACAACACCAGTACCAATTTTATGGCCAATTGCTCTACCTTCACAAACGATTTCAGACTTTTCTTGAAGCTGGAAACGCTCCATAACGTTTGAATCTTCGTTGGAACGAACAGTTTCTGGACGAGCTTGAACAATATAAAGCTTGCCGTCATTTCCATCTTTTGCCCACTCGATATCCATTGGTCTACCGTAGTGTTTCTCGATGATGACTGCTTGTTTAGCAAGTTCTTGTACTTCTTCGTCAGTTATTGAGAACTTGTTGGAAAGCTGTGGGTCCATGTCCACGATTTCAACTTGTTTGCCGTGAGACTCATCGGCTGAGTAAATCATTTGTATTGCTTTTGAACCAATGTTTCTTCTTACAACTGCTGGCTTGCCTTTAGCTAGAGTTGGTTTGTGAACATAGAATTCATCAGGGTTTACTGCACCTTGAACAACCATTTCACCAAGGCCATAGCTTGATGTTACGAAAACTACATCTTCAAAACCAGATTCAGTATCTATAGAGAACATTACACCTGATGATGCTTTATCAGAACGAACCATTCTCTGTATACCTGCAGATAATGCAACGCCTCTGTGATCATAACCTTGGTGTACACGATAAGAGATGGCACGGTCATTGAAAAGAGATGCAAAAACGTGTTTGATTGCGACCATTACGGCATCAATACCACGTACATTTAGAAAAGTTTCTTGTTGACCTGCAAATGATGCATCAGGCATGTCTTCTGCTGTAGCAGATGATCTTACCGCAAAGGAGACATCATTTTGATCATCGCCATGTAAAGTGGCGTAGGCTTCGCGAATTGCTTTGTCTAATTCTGGTTGGAAGGGAGTGTCGATAACCCATTGTCTGATTTGGCTTCCTACTTTGGCCAACTCATTAACGTCTTCAACGTCAAGGGTGTCTAAAATGGTGTGGATTTTTTCATTGAGTCCAGATTGCTCTAAAAACTCATTAAAAGCTTCTGCTGTGGTTGCGTAACCACCAGGCACTTGTACACCAGCGTTAGCAAGGTTAGATATCATTTCACCTAGAGAAGCGTTTTTACCACCAACTCGAGGTACGTCTTGCATACCCAATTCTTGATACCAGAGAACGTAGTCTTGCACGGAACTGTCTCCAAAAACAAATTGTAATAAATGTGAGAGATTAATTGACCTTCCTTTAGGTCGAAGGCATTCTACAACGGTAAGTATAGCCTCGTAAACCAAGACTTGAAAAAATACTAAAAAAGTAATGAAAAGGTTAAAATGAGAACAGCATTTTATATATCAGATGGCACAGCCATTACAGCAGAAGTTTTTGGGCATGCAACTTTATCTATGTTTCCTGTCGAATTCGAACATAAGACATTACCCTTTATCGAATCTGTTGATAAGGCATTGGCTGTTAAGGCGACAATTGATAAGGTTGCAGAATCCAGTGGCGAACCTCCGCTTGTGTTTTTTACTTTCGTTAATCCTGAATTGTCCGATATTATTTTGTCTTCAAAAGGTGTGTGTTATGATTTTTTGTCTTACGCAAGCGAAATTGTTAAACGCGAATTAAAAGTAAAACCAGTCCCTAAAGTTCACAGAACGCATAGTATTCATGAAAAGACATATGACTTTCGTATTTCTGCTGTTAATTATGCACTAGCGAACGATGATGGCGCCAATATAAAGGATTATGACGAGGCTGACATCATTTTAGTGGGTGTTAGCCGAAGTGGAAAAACGCCGGCAAGTTTGTATCTCGCTTTACAGTACGGTATCAAAGCAGCAAATTATCCAATAACAGAAGATGATTTAGAAAAAGGTAATTTTCCTAAATTTTTACTTGAGCATAAAAACAAGTTATTTGGGCTTACTATCGACCCAGATAGACTGGCATCAATTCGTCAAGAGAGAATGGCCAATTCTAAGTATGCCTCAATTAGGCAGTGCCGTATCGAGGTTCGAGAAGTTGAGATGTTATTTAAACGTCACAGAACTCCTTTTTTGAATTCTACAAAATTTTCTGTAGAAGAAATATCTGCAAAAATTATAGCCGAGGCTGGTCTATCAAGAAACAAGTATTAAAAAAGGCCGCGTAAGCGGCCTTATGGTTATACTCTATCTCTTGCATCCTTTAGTAAGTCGGCGACTAAGAACCCGAGCTCTAATACTTGGTCAGCATTTAATCTTGGATCACATTGTGTTCTATAGCGTTGAGCCAAGTCTTCATCTGATAAACCATATGCACCACCAATACATTCAGTGACGTGTTGACCTGTCATTTCGAGGTGTACGCCTCCAGGGTATGTACCCTCAGACTTGTGTACCGCAAAAAATTGACTAATTTCACGCAAAATATTATTAAAACTTCTTGTTTTATAGCCTGTACTCGCCTTTTCAGTGTTACCATGCATAGGGTCTGATGACCAAACAACATTTCGGCCTTCTGTTTTTACCTTGCGCACAAGATTCGGTAATTTTTCGGGTAAAACATCTGCTCCCATTCGAGTGATTAAGGTCAAGCGACCTGGGATATTTTCTGGATTAAGTGCATCAATCAAGCGGATCAATTCATCTGGGTCCATTCCTGGCCCAACCTTAACACCTATAGGGTTTTTGATCCCGCGGAAGAATTCAATATGTGCGTGGTCTAACTGTCGTGTTCTTTCACCTATCCACACAAAATGGGCTGAGCAGTCGTACCAATCGCCTGATAAGTGATCTCTCCTGGTTAACGCTTGCTCATAACCAAGTAAAAGTGCCTCGTGTGATGTATATAAGTGAGTTTCTTTTAAGCTAGGTGCAATTGATGCATCAATTCCACATACTTCCATAAATTCAAGTGCATCTTGAATACGGTTTGCCATTTGTTGGAACTTGTCACGTAAAGGATTTGCAGCAACAAAGCTCATATTCCAACGGCTAACCTGATGTAAATCCGCTAAACCACCTTGCGCAAAAGCTCTTAATAGATTTAGGGTGGATGCACTATGGTGATATGCCTTCATCAATCTATTTGGATCTGGGATCCTAGCTTCTTCAGTAAATTCAAAATTATTTATTATATCGCCGCGATAAGATGGTAGAGAGACACCGTTAATGGTCTCGTAATCAGATGATCTAGGCTTTGCGTACTGACCTGCCATTCTAGCTATTTTAACAACTGGACATTTTCCTCCGTATGTCAAAACAACAGCCATCTGAAGCAAGGTTTTAAAAGTATCTCTTATGTTTGTAGCACTGAAGTCAGCGAAAGATTCAGCACAGTCACCGCCTTGCAACAGAAAAGCTTTTCCGTTGCAAACATCACCAAGACTTTTATATAAACTTCTTGTTTCTTCAGCAAACACTAGAGGTGGTGCTGCATTAAGTTCTGACTCAACATTAGCCAATATTTTTTGATCTGGATATTCTGGCTGTTGGACAATTGGAAAGTCTCTCCAGCTATCTGGATTCCAAGGTTTCATTTCTCATTCCTCATTAGTTACCTCACAATGCACGTTATCGTATAGGACGGTATGCTTCAAGCACAAATTAGTTAAATTTCAAATTTAATTTAATATACAAAAACTATAAAGAACACATCATACATTAAATGCTCATAGCATTAGAAATAATAGAGTTAAATTATAAAAAATAAACAGGGAAATTATGTGTAAAATAATTCCTTAAATTACTTGAATAAACTGTATTAAATCACTCAGCTCTTAGATGGGTCTTTATTTTCAATAATTTTCTTGATTCTTAGATTTCTTCACTTCTTTATCTTCGTTATGGGTTTCTTACTTGTCGGTTGATATCTATAAACACCCGTTTTAAACAACGAACGTCTTAAATAAGTAGACTTTTCAAGTATGCTTTGAAGCCAAATTGTTGAATTCATGATGTTTTGCCATTTATTTTTCCCAACAAATTGGAACTTTTCCTTTTGAAATCAAAGCACGCTAGTTATCTCACAGACTTTATTTATAGCTATAAACTTTGCGTGGCAGAAAACAAAACTACCAAGAACATTAAGAGTCAATAGCTATACTCTCGCAATATAGTATTGGCCTATATCGAGCTCTTAGAGAAAATCACGTGATCATTTACGTTCTTTACTTTCCTACGATATTGAACTATTTTGTTTCAATACACAGATTTATAAAATTGTTTTCATTAAAAGTGTAGTGAACTAAAGAAATTCAAGAATCACCGATGTGAAAAAATCGAAATCAGGGTAGAATGCTAGGTAAGATTCAGTCGCAAATTTAGAACATTAATACAAACCTCTTCATCCAACTTGTTTTCATTGTCCAATAAAAATATCACTGAAACAAAATTTAGTTTAGTATCAATGCTTGATTGTAAGCAGATTTAATTGGTCATTTTCTTCATCACCTCTCCTTAGGTGAAATTATCTAAGAATCATGTTCGTAGCATATCGCAACTACTTAAATTATGTTAAATTGGATGTTTTCCTATAACTTTACGTGAGTTATTTATCATAAATTATCTCTAACTTTAAAATTGATGTTAGCTTAAACATCTAGAGCCTAGAATTTAATGAGTTAAGATCCTTTAAACAAAGTGCTTTTTGTTAATAATTAAAAAAATTCCTTTCTAGTTACGCCGTCGAAAATTACTACTTCGTTCTTTTAGTAATAAAAGCTCAATGTACAAGTTACAAAACCTTTTATGAGATGCCCTACTCAACTATTATTCATCAATTCTCAGATTTAAAATAGAACTAACTTAGTCATTCACTGACCGTCAACTCTTGTTGTTTTGAAAGAAATCGAGAGCAGTTCACATTAGTGATTAGAATTCTTACTTTCTTGTAAAGTAGATTTTCAAGTCACTTTTTTTGAAGGAATTAAAATTATACAAATGCATTGTCAGAAATGACGCTATCTCAATATTTATGATTTTTGGAAAATAATTTTTCCATAGTCTTTCTTAAATTTTAAAAATGTGTAATTAACAAAGCTTATATTAATTTAGAATGTTTATTTTCTATTTTAGTCATCACAAAAATCTGTATTCAGGATACTTCTTAATCTTTCAGTTTGTTTTACATTGCTTTGTAGAATATCCTAAGATAAAACTCTACTTGAAAGATAGGTATTTCTTTTTTTAGATATAATAACAATCTACGCTGAATGTTTAATTCAATTGTTATGAGAGCAGCAACTATTTATCCTACAAAAGTTACTGCTCTCAGTTAAAGTGAATCACATTCAACTTGCAAAAGTAAAAAAACTTATCAATAATATAAAGGAACACATCTTACTTTTTGTTTAGGTAATATGTTTTATCATTCTGTCCATAAATACCAAAAGTCAACAAAACCCACCACCATAAGTGACTCACCACAAACACACATTGAAACAAATAAAATTATTGCAAATAACCTGCTCTATAACTTATAAGACAACAATCTATATATAGGCTTTAAACCACACAAATACTTGAAGAGTATAGAATATCTATCTATAATAAAGGAACACATCATACCATGTTTTTGAAAGTTAAACGTAGCAAACTCTTTAGTATTTAGAGCTAAAATATCCAGTAAACTTATATTCTTCGAGTAGAGATTTTAAGATAAAATTTTTTGCTATTGCATTAACAATTATAATAATGTTCCGCACAACTTGTTTAAATTTAATCCTCAAATACACCACTCGTTTTTCGATACAACAGGCTTCCTTCAGTATTTGATAATCTAAACTTTTCTAGACCAGTTTTCATCAATCGTCTAAAAGTTAGTTTTCTACTAGTTAATAATGAAGAAGATAAATTTAACTTGCCTCTCAAACCATGAGCAATAATGGTCGGCGAAGTAGAAATTTATTTTTCTTATTAGTTATTTAGTCAATCTTTTAACAAGTAACTATATGCCAAACATTCCTTTTCCTTCAACAATCTCCTTGCCATCCGCCAATATGAATCTAGTCCTGCTCAATAAATTAACGTTCTTGAGTACTAATCCAGTCTTTAATTTTTTCTAATCACGTAAATCGCAGTAACTACATTGATTTTTTGCCCTCTTGGTAGTTCTTTATTTAACCATCCATCTGCTTGATAGTCCTTAGCTATCAATTGATACAAAGTATCAAAACTAACTCCTTTTCTTATGTTTTTTCTGCGACTTTTTAGGTTTTGCATCAATCTCAACCAGGGTTCATACTGCATATGGGTTATGAACAACATTATTATTGTTGGATGTATATCATAGATTTTTATACTTCAATTCTTTTTACATTCGATTTGAAAGCTATCTTAGGATTCATCGAAGTAAAAAATCTTTACTTCATGCATCATATTGGTGTGACATAGATTAAGTCAACGGCCATTAAAGCGCTAATTTAAATCTATTTAATTAGGATAATTGATTACTTTTCGTTCCAGGCTAATAGCTAGTTTTTAATTTCTTTCTTTTCATTTGATTCTGGAAAATTTAAAGATTTTGTTTTTACAAACCCTTCTGCATTCCAGTTTACCTGATGTCACTAATTTATATGTATGCATAAAATGCTTACGTTGCATTTAGCATATTAACCAAATAAATGGTTAAAGTTGAAGATTCGTTCTTTGTTAGATATAATTATAAGAACACATCATACATTTACTTCATTTATAATTTAAATAAACAATATAGGAAATATAAAATTTTAGTAATCACTAAATAATTGTAGGATGTGTTCTTGTAGCCCTCACTAAATAAGAAGCTATTTAAAACATACAAAAATCTATTAATTTTGCTATAATAAAAGGAACACATCTTACTTATATATTTATATGACAACTAAATTTGAACTAAGAAGTCAGTTTGATTATTTATTCGACCAAATAAATCTTTTGTGTGAAGAGCTTAGAACACATGAAATAGTAAATAGTTTTTATTATGAGCTTCCCGCAATAACTACTGAAGACGAAAAAAAAGCACCAGAACATATTCAAGTATCTAAACTATCAGGTAAGGAAGCACTCGATAAATGTATCAGTAGTTATTTAGACTTATTTGTCGGAGAAAAAAAAAGTAGTAAAATCTTAACTAGACATCCAGGTCTCATATCTGTCAATGACCTTCAAGGAAGGTTAAAATCACGCATCAGAGAAGTCAACAAGTCAAAAGAAGATTTTAAAAACTTAATTTTGCAAATTAATAGCAACGATGCAAGATTTGACGCAGTGCATAATGCAATTCCAAACTTAATAACATTAGCAGCATATAGGAAAATACACTGTGAAGATCAAATCCCCTACTCTGTAAGATTTACATGGATGAAAAAACATTCAACTAGGACACTTTCAAAGAAACTAGCACTCGAAATGTTGAGTAAATCCTCAGGATATTCTAATCCAAGAGTGATAGATCAGCAAAATTGGTTACAAATAGTAGAGTCTGAAAAAATAAGAGTATCGAGCTTAAATGAAGACTCAAAACTAAGAATAAAACGGCCAACAAGAGTAACGCCTGAGGTAAATATACGATTCTCAGCTAAAAATAGATACCATGTTAGTGCGGCTTTACCATTTATCTTGCTAAACCCGCAAAAAGAAACAAAAATTGGAACTTTGCCTGATTATTCGGCAAAAAATATAGATGTTCGAAAGAAAGATTACTCTTATCTTGTAGAGCGTATTTATTTAGAAAATCTGCCTAATGATTAACAAAGTTCTGATTTAAGGTCAATTTAACATAATTGACCTTAAAAAATTACTTTTTGACAATTTCTTCTAAAATATCTTCGTCTATAATTTCAGCAGTTTCAACCAGCCTTTTTCCACCTTGAATTTCAATACGTTTATTATGCTTATTCAGTGCCAATATCTCTTCACAAAATTGTGTAGATGGATGCATTTCATACACATAATCTATGATTCGACCGGTAGATTCATCTTTAACATTTGAAATGTTGTATTCTGAAATAGCTCCTTTTTCAATCAAATCTTTCATCGTGGTTGTCATATCTCGACGAAGTGCTTTTAGTTTATTGTCTGTAATTTCATCCGTAGAGTAAATGGAACCGTACTTCTCCATGATAGATAAAAGCCTAAAATGGTATGTTTTTCCAGGTGCAGCATAACGCCACAGGTGATAAAGACGCAACATCATCCATCTTGACAGTCCACGTTTTAACTCTTGTGCACTATTAAAATAGTAACCTTTGTATTCAAGATTATCGATCATGTTATGCACAAATGCATTTAAGCAAGCAACACACTTTATATTTCCACCTTGACCTTTTTTACCGCTAAAGTGCAGTGAAGATAAAAAGTTCATATTTGATTCGTAAAAAGAATCATCAACATCATTATTTTTTGTATCTGTAGCACGATATTTAAACGATAACTTTGAACCTTGCAAAGCTTCTAAAGACTCTTTTATTTGAGGGTAAGGCATTGATTGGCCAACAGCTTTTAACTCTTGAGCCAATTCATTCATTGAAAAAATCACAGCATATTGAATACCGGACTTAAAATTGATTTTTACAATTTTACCTTTTGAAGCCAGACGGATGAGCGCCCTTTCTACTTTTTCTTCTCTATCAGAAGGCCAAACAAGAAACTCTGTTTCTTCACCATCTTTTTTGCTACTAACAACTGCTGGTGTAATTTTTATTTCACCATCGTATAAAATACCATCAACTTTTTCGGATATTCTTCTTGTTATAATAGTTTTTTTTGGTGCTTCTTCTAATGGTAGTTTTTTGTAACCAGAACGCACAAAACGACCCCATAGATCGTAATGGTTAAACGTGTTTGAATATGCTCTTAAGCCATGGTTTGTATTTTCAATTGAAATACGAACATCTTTGTTGTCTGTGAAAAGGGCTAAACTCTCGTTATCTATCGCACTTTCAACACCATGAATTTGACCTCGCAACGAGTCTGGTAGATTATCAACAGAGATGTTTACCTTGCGGCTCATGATTTTTTACTTCCTGATTCTTTCGACAGCTAATAACAACACATTCAAAGGCAAAAGTTAATAATTAAAGTTAGTAAAAAATTGATCTGTGCTCAAGTTTTTTCTCAGATCAGTATTTTATCTACTAATGTTGTTTTGTAGATCATTTTTTTACTAACTAAGTGTTCTTTTTTAGCTGTTTCTGACAGTTTTAACTACAAAGGCATAGCATAAAAGCCATTTTCTCTAAGGCTTGTGTATAACAGTAGCTTCATTTGGTAAAGATCTGATCTGTTCGTAGTATAGATCAGATCTATATCTACTAAATTTCATATATTTAGTTTTACCTGTTGATAAGTTAAGGCTTTAAGTTAGTACAAAGCCGATCTAGCGCTCTCATTTTGTTAATTAATATGTGGATAAGCTGTATATATTATCAATTACGTATTTAGAGTTAGTATTTTTATGATCTGTGAGTATAGAAAGATCTGATCTTTACTACGTATTTTGTTGATCTATTAAATTAATACAATTATATATAAAACAAAGACTTAAGCATATATTTACACCTCTTATCCTTATATACCTATATATTTAAACATACTTAACCTCCTTATTTATTCTTAATTTAATATTCAATAAGTATTTTTTTGAATGTCTATTACTTTTGATGTTTACCTTTTAATTAATGGACATTATAATATTAGACATAAATTTAAGGAATATACGTATGTCTATCAATAGCAATGCACTTTCCACTTATAAATTGTTAAAGGCAACAGCTGAAGTTGCAGAACAATCTTTAGAAGGTCGAATTCAGCACTACAGAGCTCACCTCAAGTCTGAAGATAAAGAGTTGCGAACATATACACAAAAAGCAGCCGCAGATTTGTTAGGTGTGAATAATAGAACTTTGAAACGCCGACATGATCAAGGCGACTTTGATCATTTATCTATTCAAAAAGGCGCCAATGGACATTATGCTTATACATTAAGCAATATATTTGCTATGGCAGAAATACTTGGGATCAAGGCCGATCATAGAGATCCTGCCGATAAGCTTCAGGTTCTTGTCATCAATAGCTTAAAAGGAGGTTGTGGTAAAACAACTTCTTTAGTTAACCTAGCTGCTGCCTTAGCTACTACGAACATTAAAAGATATAGAATCGGGATTATTGATCTTGATCCGCAAGGATCATCTTCTAGTTTCTTTCCTTCTAATGAACATGATCCGATCACTGTAGGTGATCTTATGAGAGATTGTATAGAATTAGATGAAGGCGAAACTTGGAGTCAATTGGTTGCTGATTCTTTTCAAAAGACACATATTCCCAATATCAGAATCTTACCTTCAGGGATGGATGACTTTTATTTTGAGCACGAAACTGCAACAGAGCTTAAAGAATCCAGTAGTTATGATGAAACAAGACATTATCACAAGCTAAAAGAACGCGTCATACAGCCTGTAGAAGACGAATTTGACATTATCTTGATAGATACAGCACCTTCTCTTAATTTCATGTTCTACAATGCTCTGATGGCTTCTACAGCGATGCTAATACCAGTTCATCCAGAGGCAGTAGATTTTGATGCAAATAACAAATATTTAAAACGTTTAGGCGAAATTTATCACACTGTTGCTGCGCTAGGGCATGATGGCTGGGATTTCATGCAATTTCTAGTAACGAATTATGTAAAAGGTAATCACTCTCAACGTGACATTGTTAAAGATGTTAGAACTGCTTTTGGTAGACAAGTAATGAGTTACCCAATCAATCATAGTTCAGCGATTACAGCGAGCTCGTCCTCTTTTAACACTATTTTTGATCAAAAAACTTCTGATTCCCTTGCCAGCAGAGAGTCATTACTTCGTGCACAAGAAAATATTAAAGATGTTGTTGACGAATTAGAAATGCTAATTCGCTCAAATTGGTCATCTACCCAGTCAAACTTAGATTAAAAAAACAGGTTTAAATAATGGCTAGAAAACGTAAAAACGATACTCGATTAGATCCTTTTGCAACCCCTGTTGAAAACAGTAGTTTGGATGATTTGCTTGGCAAAGCAAATGTAGGTGATGTGATCACTATGCCCTCTCCTAGCGATCCCAAAAGAATGATCAATCTAAATTGTGAAGTGATCCCTCATTCCAAAATCGACGAAAAAACTACTGTATTTGGTCAGAACCGTCGAGAACAATCATTATTGAGTGAAAAGTCTGTTGCCGATATTTTGCCTGCTATTAAAGCTGACGGCAAAAATATGCATCCTGCACTTTGTTGGTCTAAAGGCAACGAACTACAAGTCTTGTCAGGTTCTAGAAGACGTAAAGCTTGCCTACTAGCTGGTGCTGATTACGTGGTGTTAACTTCGGAAGACTTTACTAATGAAGATGCAAAAGCGCTTGCCGTTTCTTCTGATCAATATATTGCTCCAAGTCTTTGGGAGCTGGGTAAAGCTTATGATCAAACTCGTCAAAAGTTGATTGAAACAGGCAATAAAGGATCTTATCGTGAGATTGCTGCGATCGAAGGCGTTTCTCATACGGCAGTCGCTGACGCTGTTAAAGCATTTCAACAAATCGATAAAGAAATCGTTTTATTGTACCCTACCCCCAATCATCTTGGCCGTGAAGTTGCGAAAAAGCTCATCAATGCTTGTAAAGAAAGCCCAGAACAATTCACCACTAAATTAAAAACAATATCGAATCATTCATTGCTTACAGAGCAAATGAGTGATGAAAAACGTGCGATTGAGATAACGAAGTTTTTAACGACATTTGAAATCCCAATCACTAATCGTTCAGAATCATTGCTTGAAAATGAATATGTTAAAATTCAACGCAGCCTAAATTCCGGCGCGGTGACAGTCAAAATTGATGATAAGGTTCTAACAGACAAACGTTTAGAGCAACTTCAGAAACTGTTAAATAGTTTTAATTAGTATGTTGCGGCCTAGATCTTCTAGGCCTTTTTTATACCTTTTGTCATCCAACCAGTCAATTTTTCATAATTTAGTCCCAATTGGCTCTTTAGCTCAAATCAGTAATTTCATATACTGGTCTTTTACGTTTTATTACTTGTTAGAATAATGTCCTCGCAGTTATCTAAAGAGCAACTATTAGCTTTATTTGAAGAAATTAAACAGGAACAGTCTTCTCAGTTTCCTTTGTCTGATCGCTTTTTGAAGCAGTATTTTAATTCTGCCATGTTAGCGAAAGCTAAAGAGTATCTAAATGATGATCAAATATCGTTTTTAGAACATAGTGAAGACTTTTCAAAAATAGATGCTCAAGTTTTAGGCAATTTTGGCAATACCTTTACACAGCACATCAAGATAGAGTTGGTTAAGGGAGCCCCCTCTGTTGAGGCGCAGTGTTCTTGTTCTAACAACCCTAAATGCCGACATATAGCAGCAGTATTGTTAAAGTTGAAGGTTGACCACTCTGGTGGGTTTGGAGAGTCTTTCTTAGTCAATGATTGGTTCAACGAATTATCCTCTTTGCAACAGTCTTCCGATTTGAATGTATCAAACGTATTGTTGTTTGTTTTGGAACATAGAGGTAATGAGGTTTTATTAAACCCCAAGATGTCACCACACAAACCTGATGGACATTATCCTCTTGGTCGAGTGTTGACTGAGAAACAACTTAACGCGCATGTTCCACCTAAAGATATTTTAGAAAGTGACTATCGCTTATTTAGCTGGGTGAGGTCACAAAATACGCCTGGTCATTTTGAGTTGTCAGGTAAGTGGGGATTTGCAGCGTTACAGCAGCTGACAGCTACGAAACGATGCTTCTTTGGAAATAGCCGAAAACCTTTACAATTTGGCCATATGCAACACTTGGATTTTTCATGGCAGAATGAAAATAATAGTTTTAAGCTTGTTAGTCATTTGTCTGATGTAGAGCAATGGTTACTTATTAAGTCTGATCCACCTGTTTATCTTGATACTGAAAACATGCTGCTAGGGCGCATTGAGTCGGAATTAAGTGCGCAGGAAATTGCACATTTGCATACTATGCCCAGTATCCAGAAAGATAAAATTGAAGCGGTCATTAAACGTTTTCAAGATATCTTCGCGGATAATGTTATTCCACCACCACAAGGCTATGAACAGTTAATTGATAAAGACAAGTTGGTCGCAAAATTGTCAGTTAACGATGGTGAGTATACGCATTTACAATTGACGTTGTTTAACTCTGCTCAAAAGTATTCGACAGAAAAGCAGCTTAATCGTTGTGAAAAAATGTTGTTAGGCCTTGGCTTCGAAGCACAAAGTGACGGATTTAAATTGCCAGTAGAAGATGAGGTTTCACATCATTGGTATAACTGTGAAGTTCGTCCTTACTTGCAGAGAAAGATGTGGCAGGTAGAGGAAATTCATCAAACCAAAAAAGTGTTAGTACCTAAGGTTACCCTTCAACTTAAACGTGATAAAAAACACCATGTTATTGGCAAAGTCATGTTTGATGACAGGCAGATTCTCCTCGACTGGGATAAAGCGCCTTGTCATGAAGTTAACTCAATTGCCAATGTATTTCAGTACGTTCAAATTGCACAGCAGTACTATGCTGTCTCTAAAGACGTTTATGAAGAGTTGTTGCTGCTAAAATCACGTTTTAGCTATTATTTATCTAGTTCCCAATTTAAATTTCCTTTGTCTTATGCCAAACGTTTGTTTGAGTTAGATGCCGTCGAGAGCGTCTCTGATGATGTTCGCCTTTTGGACTACCTAGCTGAGCTAAACAAACCTATCAACGCCAACGAGTCATTATTAGGTGACAGCCAAGAGCGCTTTACGTTGAGAGACTATCAGCTACAAGGCGTGAGCTGGTTGAAGTTTCTTAATCGCCATCAATTAGGTGGGATTCTTGCAGATGATATGGGGCTAGGTAAAACTTTACAAGTTATTGCGTATTTCATCTCGCAACATAATACTCTGGTGACGAAACCTTCGTTAATTGTTTGCCCAACTTCTCTAGTTGGAAATTGGCAAAATGAATTCAAGAAATTTGCACCACATTTACCCGTTTTAACGGTCCATGGCAGTAATCGAGATAAGCAGCTCAACCAAGTTGCGAAAGCGCGGTTTATTATTACAACATACCCTTTATTAAAGCGAGACTTGGCGCATTATTCAGAGCTACAGTTTGACTCAATCGTACTTGATGAAGCGCAGTATATTAAGAACGAGACTGCTCAAATTTCAAAATGTGTAAAACAGTTATCAGCTGAGTTCAAGCTGTGCATGAGTGGGACACCAGTTGAAAATAATTTAATGGAGCTTAAATCGTTACTTGATTTTGTTATGCCAGATGTACTTGGCACTAAACAGCAATTCAAGCAAAACTTTCAACTTCCTATTGAAAAAGATCGAGACAGCAAGCGAGCCAAAGAACTTCAGTCTCTAATTGCACCATTTATTTTACGTCGGACCAAGTCAGAGGTTGTACGTGAACTACCTGCGAAAACAGAGCTAATTAAAAAGCTCGAGTTCATGCCTGAGCAAGCGTCCTTATATCAGCACGTACAAAGCCAGATAGAAAGCAGTTTAATTGATTTATTTAAGGAGCAAGGCGTTGAAAGTAGTAAGCTGGCATTTTTAGACGCGCTGCTTAAACTCAGGCAAATTTGTTGTCATCCTGAGCTTGTTGATAAAGCCGGCGGACATCAACAGAGTGCTAAATTTAAGTGGTTAAAAGAGCACTTACCTATCTTGTTAAAAGAAGGTCGGAAGATCATTATTTTTAGTCAGTTTACCACTGTGCTGGATATGATCTCTTCGCTTTGTAATGAGATTGAAATCCCTTTCACCATGTTAACCGGACAAACTAGACACAGAGACAAAGCAATTGCGCGCTTTACTGAAGGTGATGTGGATGTCTTTTTAATTTCACTGAAAGCGGGTGGAACGGGCTTGAATTTAACGCAAGCTGATACGGTGATCCACTTCGACCCATGGTGGAACCCTGCTGTTGAGAACCAAGCAACTGACAGAGCTTATCGTATTGGCCAAGATAAACCTGTATTTGTATACAAGTTGATTGTTGCGAACTCGATTGAGCAGAAGGTATATCAAATGCAAAAAGACAAGCAGGCCTTAGTGGATGCTTTGTTTGCTGATACAGGTGTCAATTTGAACGAGTTTAACGAAGCACAAATGCTCGAATTGATAAAAAATTAAAATTTTTTTGAACTAATTCAAATAGCGCGTGTCTATTTAATTGCACATTGTGAGCTTACATTCAGCAATGAGCACATGTTGATTTCCCCCTTATTAATTACATTTACGTATTTGTAATAACCAGCTCAATTGAGCTGGTTTTTCTTTTTCTATGGCTTTGTAATAAAACATACTTGGTGTAATGCAGTGTAATGGCATTTGTCTTCATTTCTTGATGTGTTCCACATTTGATCCACATTCTTTCACTTTAATACACTCATAGGAAAACGAAAACCAAATGAATTGGACTAAAGGTGGGTTATTATGTTGTGCTATGAAAATACGATTTCGCAGTTAAACTTTATTGAACCACAATCGCTGTGCGACTATGATCTTATTAATGAAGTTGCAAGCTCTGAAGACTTGACGAGCATTTTAACGACCTTGCTTTTTGATGATACGCTTTCAGCAAATCTTAAAAAGCAGGTAAAAAAGCAACTGCGAGTATTAAAAGCGAATAAGAGAAACTAATGGAAGACAAAAACCACATTTTGATCGTCGAAGATGACTTTGATATTGCAGAACAAGTTATGTTGTTTTTCAAGGCATCAGGCTTTGAGATAACACACATTGCCGACGGTGCAGACGTGGTTGACTGGGTGCGAGAACACAGCCCAGATGCTATTTTGATGGATATTATGTTGCCCAATCAAGATGGCGTTGAGTGTATGAAACAGATCCGCGAATTTTCTATGGTGCCCATAGTTATGCTTACTGCGAAGGTATCTGAGGCCGATCGACTCAAAGGTCTTGAGTTTGGTGCTGATGATTATGTTTGTAAGCCTTTTAGCGCGGCTGAACTGGTCATGCGTATTAAAGCGATATTGCGTCGTTGCAGCGCTCCGCAAGCTTCAGAAGCACCTGAAATTGAGGTGAATGAGTCACAATTACTGGTTTCATTAAAAGGACAATCCTTAAGCTTAACTAAAGTTGAGTTTGATGTCTTTGCGATGCTTTATAATGCGCCTAATCGTGTCTTTTCACGTCAGCAAATTCTTGATCATATACAACCAGATAATTTTGATATCTCAGATCGCGTTATCGATAGCCATATTAAAAATATACGTAAAAAGATTAAAAACATCGAAATATCACCAAAAATTGTTGAATCAGTTTATGGCGCTGGTTATCGATTTAACGAACAGCATATTAACAGTTAATTCTCCTTTCCTACGGGTGCTAACATCTGTTGGCACCTATTTTTATTCTATATATCTCTTGGTTATCAGTGCTTAAAACCCGACTCTAAGGTATGATTTAACAAGAATTAATTGTTAGAGTCACACTATGCTTTTAAGTGGTTTTTCTGCCATGAGTTGGCAAACCATATTGGTACTTTTAGGCTTAGGTACCACGATATCCAGTATTGGCTTTTTTATTATTACCCACCTGTCGAAACAAAAAGCACGGGCACTGCATGAAATGTCTCAGGCAAAAATTGATGCACTTCAGCAGGCGCATGATGAACTTAAAGACAACCTAAATGCGGCGCAGCAACTTCAGTTAAAAACCCATGGAGAGGCCCAGCAATATCAGGCAAGGCTTGCTGAAAAACATGCACAAGTTAAAGAGTATTACAGTTTATGGCAGCAAGCTCAAAATAAAGCACAACAATCTCAAGAGGAAGCGCATCAATTGGCACTCCAGCTCACAGATATGGAAGCTAAACTTACCGAAAAGCAATTGGCATTTGATGCGCAAATAGCACAGTTAGAGCAGGCTAAAAATACGCTTAAACAAGAGTTTGAGAACGTAGCAAGTAAGTTATTTGAAGAGAAGAGCCAGCAATTTGCCCGCCACAGTCAGGAAAAAATTCAAACAATCCTGAGTCCTGTTCAGGGAGAAATTAAAGGTTTCCGAGATAAAATGGAAGCGATCCACAGTGAAGAGTTGAAGCAAAGAGCGGCCTTAAAAACTGAGCTGCTTCACTTACAAGCTAACAACCAAGCCATGACGGATCAAGCGAGCAAATTGACGACGGCATTGCAGGGGCAAACTAAAACCCAAGGTAACTGGGGTGAGTTAATGCTGGAAAATGTGCTAGATAGTGCGGGGTTAAGGCCCGGATATGATTATAAGCGTGAAGTCAGTTTCACCACATCAGAAGGAAAGTACCGCCCCGATGTGATTGTTTATCTACCTCAAAGCCGTCATTTGGTTGTGGATGCGAAAACATCTTTGAATGCTTACACAAGATATGTCAATGCACAGGATGAGATATCGGCACAGCAAGCAATAAAAGAGCATGTAAGTGCGGTGAAAGCGAGGGTGAAAGAGCTGGGCGATAAGTCTTACGAACGTTTGCCTGGACTGAACTCGCCAGAAGTTGTGATCATGTTTATCCCTGTTGAGTCTGCTTTTGTAGAAGCAATTAAATATGAGCCTGATATTTATCAGTATGCTTTAGAAAATAAAGTACTCGTAGCCACGCCTACTACCCTGCTAACGAGCTTGAACATCGTTAAACAGCTTTGGCGTTTTGAAGAACAAAGCAAGCACAGCAAAGAACTGGCACTCAGAGCGGAAAAATTTTATAACAAGCTTAATAGTTTTTTACATAGCCTTGAAGGTGTTGGCAAGCAGCTTGATAAAGCACAAGAGACGTATGATAAGGCTGTTGGACAATTATATACTGGAAAAGGCAACTTAATTAAGCAAGCTTCAGAGTTTAAGGAGTTGGGTGTTTCGGTCACCAAAGAACTACCAGAAGAAATGCTTGAAAAGGCGAAGCTAGAATTAAAGTAATAGGCACAAAAAAAGGGCTTTCGCCCTTTTTAAATATTGCTTAATTTACCTAGTACACAGCGCATAGTCGCCATTTCTTGGCTTATCAGAGTAAAGATAGATAAAGAGTGAATTATTTTTCACGTCATTCCAAACAGTACTCTTTGGGTGTGGGCAAAGAGATTGCTTTATATAGCTTTTAATCTCGCTGCTGGTCATAGCCAGTGGCGTTGGGATTTGAACAAAAACATTCAATTCACCATCGTTGAAATTAATGCGACTTAGCTTCCAACTGCCCATCATATATTGCTTAGAAAAATAACGGTCAATTCGAGCTTGGGCATCGTGACTTATTTCAGCATGTACAACAGAATGAGATTTATTGTCTACCCAGTAGTTCCATGCTGAAGCCAAAATGATAAATCCAGCTAGTAGCAAAGACCAAAAAGGTAATACATTTTTTTTAGGTCGTACTTTATTCCTATGCCTTTTTCTCTCGGCAATTTTGACCCAATCATTGTGTTTCATTGTACGCTGTGTCATAAGTAAATTCCTCCCGTTCATGTTGCTTATTAAAACAGGGCAATGTGGATAAAAAATGGATCAAAATGGAAGTTATAGTGCTCGGATCAGTTAGGCTGACAAATTTATAAAAGTAGCACTTTAGAATTAATTTCTTTTTTTACTAACAAGATCAAAAAAGCCACTATTTTGCATAAGTGGCTTTTTGTCGGTCATGTTTTATTTAAGTGGTAAAGCGATTGAAATATCCAATCCACCGAGGTTACTGCGCTTTATATCAATGGTTCCCGACATGAGCTCTACTAAGCTTTTACAAATCGAAAGACCTAAACCAGACCCTCCGGTTGCCCTGCTTCGAGAGCTCTCAACACGATATAATCGCTCAAATAGTTTGGGGATCTCTTCGTCTGTTACTGTTGGTGATGAGTCTTCAATTTGTATATTGAGGTGATGTTTATCTTGGTACATTTTGAATACCACTTTTCCTGGACTGTCTGTGTATAAGCACGTGTTCTTACACAAGTTATCGACAACTCTATCTAATTTGGGTTTATCGATATTGATAGTCGAACCTTCAGGAATGCTGATTTCACTACTAAAAGTTAGGGCATGGTTTTCAGTCATGCGTTTAATGTCATAACTATAATTTTGCGATAAAGTTTGAACGCATTGGATTTGCTGATTCAATGCAACTGCATTGTTCTCCGCTTGAGAAAGTTGATATACATCGGTTATCAAAGAGTTTAGCTGAGATATTTTTTCGTTGATTTTGCCATAAGCCTTATTATTATCTTCAAACAAACCATGTTCGAGTGCTTCGATATGTAGCTTTAAGACACTCAGTGGTGTTCTAAGTTCATGAGAGATATCAGCAAGCATTTTTTCTTTTTGTTTTAAGTTTTGCTGGTAAAGCTTTGCAGCTAGGTTTGCACTTCGGTGCTTAATAGAGTAGATATAAGTTAAAAGTGAGCATATAAACAACGCTGATAGTCCCGCTATTAACCATGACTTTTGCATAAGCTTGGTATGTTTTAGCTCACTTTGCGCAAGGGCTTTTTCTTTCTCTGAGACTTCGAGTTGTTGTCGCTGTACAAGGCTACTTATACTATTGCGATAGGCTTCTGCCTTTTGATTATTGAATTCTTCTCCAATTGCTTTGTTGACATTAAATGCTTTATAAATATGCTTGTATGCTAGCTCCAAATCACCATTTTGGTTAGCGAGATCGGCGGAGACCTCGTGAAAATAAATTGCCAATGGGCTATGGTGCTCTGAGTTAATGAGCTTTTGCAACTCTTGAATATAGTTTTTAGCTATATGAGGTTGTTTTAGATACAAATAGGCTTGGGATACGCTTATATGTGCATAGATCATCTGTATTTGGCTTTGTGCTTTTTTAGCAAAATCTAGACTCAGATGTGCATTGATAAGTGCAGCATCTCCTTGTTCCAATTTTATGTAGCTGCTAGCAAGCATGTGATAGGCACGTGATAAGCTCTCATTTGCGTTGGTCTGTTTCAAGTATTTCAGTGCATCGTATATATTATCAATAGCCACTTGATGGTTATTTTTTTTTAAAGATACTTGGGATAGACGCAATGCGCTGTCTGCTATAGCCACAATATTTCCATCTTTTTTGTCTTCACCTAACGCCCAACGGAAAAATATTTCTGCCTGATCATAATCATCAAGCCTGACCGAAATATCACCTAAATTATAAAAGTTACTCGCTTTGATACTGTGATTATTACTATCTTTTAAGTAACTTTGAGCCTTTAACTGAAACTGCATAGCTTGAGCTAATTCACTTCTGTGATCAGACAATGTACCTAAATTACTGTATGCCAGACCTATAAGTGTTTTGTCATTCAGTTCTTGCGCGGCTTTTAAGGCCTTATAGTAATGCTCTTCCGCTTCTTCAAGCCGAGACATGCGACGATAGTTGATACCTTTTTCATTATTAATCGTGCGTATTAACTGAGTATCTAAATAATGATTCTGTTCAATGTGATTAAGGGTCGATATGGCTTTTTCAAACAGCCCTTGCTTTCGATATATTTCGGCTTGAATTAATAACACTTCCAATGCCTTGTCTTGAGATAAGTTTTCTAATCGCCAAGGTTCGATCAAGTCCAAAGCGATTTGATATTTCCCTTGCTTCTCAAGTTGCTTTAATTCATCAATATCTATACTTGCTGAGGCTGTATTGGTAAATAATATGCAAGTTAAAAGCAAAGGTACGAATATTTTTTTCATGTTTTTTCAAGTTAAATCAAGACGGTTGCATCCTATGCAACAAATGTGTGACAAATATGGATCATGTAAAGGGGGTTTACAGGGAACGAGTAAGTAAAATTGTGCTCTAAGCTTTAATGCGTTAGTAAAATTATGATTTGGCAAAGAAAACAGTTAGTAAAAAGTAGATCTCAATAGGTCGGTATAGTTGGTAAAAATTTGCTTTATAATGACAGTGATAAGGTCATTGTTGTTATTCACTGAGCAATTGAGCGCTTTAATGACTTATTTTGGGTTAAAAATTGACGAGTTACTCAAATTTATACTTTAAATCTGTATTGAGCATGCATGCTAGTATATTTCTGATCTGTATTTGGGCTAGTAAGTAAAAGTGTGATCTTATATGCTGCCGTTTGATTTAATAAAGATGAGATGTAGTAAAGGGCCCAGCGGGCCCAAGTTGGGATTAAACTATCTAAAATTGATTCATCGTATTGGCTTCACCACCCGCTTTAAGTGCATTGTCTCCGCTAAAGTACTCTTTGTGCGTATCGCCAATATTGGAACCCGCCAAGTCTTGGTGTTTGACTGAAGCTTGCTCTCGGCGTATCTCCTGTCTTTGAACATCTCTGACATATGCCAGCATACCTAAGTCACCAAAATACCCCTCGGCGAGAATATCAGTGCTTAGTGCCACAGTATGGTAGGTTGGTAAAGTAATTAAATGATGGAATATACCAGCATGAATCGCGCCATCTAGCTGGAAGCTTTTTACTTTTTCATCGGCTATTTTTGCCAGCTCAGTTGAATCAAGTTCTGGTGCCATGAGTGCTTTCGGATCAAGTGATGGATCTGGGTAAGATGACAAATCTTTGCCTTGTGCCTTGAGTGTCTCGTAAGCTTGTTCACGGAATTTCAATGTCCAGTTAAATGACGGAGAGTTGTTATACACTAACTTGGCATTAGGTACTTGCTCTCTAATACGATTCACGAGCTCAGCAATTTGCTCAACGTTGGGTTTTTCAGTTTCAATCCAAAGTAGATCAGCGCCCGCTTGCAAACTAGTGACACAATCAAGTACAACTCTGTCTTTTTCAGTACCTTCTTTAAACTGGTATAGGCCATTGTCTAGACGCACTGGTTTTTGTAGTTGCCCATTTAATTTTATTGCCATATCCCCGTCTTGTAATTGGTCTACGTCATGAATGACTTGTGTATCCAAAAATGCAGTATATTGACTTGCGATGTCACCCGTTTCTTTAGAAACAGGGATTTTTTGCGTTAAGCTTGCACCCAGTGAATCTGTTCTGGCGACAATAATGCCATCTTCAACACCGAGCTCCAAAAATGCATATCGCACAGCATTGATTTTTGACAAAAAGTCTTCGTGTGGCACGGTCACTTTACCAGCTTGGTGGCCACATTGTTTGGCATCTGAGACTTGGTTTTCAATTTGGATAGCACAAGCGCCCGCTTCTATCATCTGCTTCGCCAATAAGTAGGTCGCTTCTTCATTCCCAAATCCGGCATCGATATCAGCAATAATTGGCACAATATGCGTTTCAAAGTTATCTATCTGAGACTGTAATTGACTCGTATCTTGACCTTTGGCTTTTGCGTCATCGAGCGCCTTGTACAAATGGTCGAGTTCTCTCGCATCAGCTTGCTTTAAAAATGTATAAATCTCTTCAATTAATTTAGGCACCGCGGTTTTTTCGTGCATGCTTTGGTCAGGTAACGGGCCAAATTCAGAGCGCAGTGCGGCGACCATCCAGCCACTAAGATAGACATAAGCCCCCTTTGTTGTTTTTTGGTGCCTTTTAATTGCCATCATCATCTGTTGTGCAGTAAAGCCATGCCAGCAGCCAAGAGATTGCGTATATTGTTTTGGGTCTGCGTCATAGCGAGCCATATCTTCACGCATGATTTTGGCGGTGTACTTGGCAATATCTAGCCCAGTTTTGAAGCGATTTTGTAAGTGCATTCTGCTGGCATATTCAGGGTTAATAGATTGCCAGTGATGATCTTTGGTTGTACATAGGGTAGAAAAACGGTCAATTTGAGACTGATAATTGCTCATGATAAATATCCTTCGAACGAGTTGTACACTAAATTAAATTGGTTGTGCCAAAGCGTTTGTGTGAGAGTTGCTGCGGCTTAATTAAACACTAGAACGGCTTTTAAAATTTTTTAAATTTATAGTTGTTATTGTCAGTATATTTATTATGAATGGCTCAAGGGGTTTGTTTTTGGACAAATTGCTTTATTTTTGAATAACCCGTTCAAAAAAATTGCACTAGGAACATAGCTATGAATGCAACTGTGAAACAGGCTGGGCTGACCATTGATGCTAACTTTTATGACTTTGTGGAGCAGGAGCTACTTGATGGTTTATCAATAAACTCTGATGCGTTTTGGCAAGGTTTAGCAAGTATTGTGACCAAGCTCTCACCAAAAAACCATGCTTTGCTCGACAAGCGCGATAAGCTGCAAGCCCAGATAGATAATTACCATGTTCAAAACCCAGTTTGGGATGCTAAAAAGTATCGGACATTTTTAGAATCGATAGGCTACCTTTTACCTCAGCCTCAAGACTTTCAAATAACGACCGAAGTATCTGAGCCGGAAATTGCCCACGTTGCAGCACCGCAACTCGTGGTACCTGTGAACAACGCGCGTTTTGCATTAAATGCCGCCAATGCAAGGTGGGGATCTTTGTATGATGCGCTTTATGGGACTGATTTAATTAGCGAAGAGGATGGTGCTGAAAAGGGCAGTAAATATAACCCTGTGCGCGGCTTTAAAGTAATGGCCTATGCAAGGCAGTTACTCGATAAAGTACTGCCTCTGAGCGCAGGCTCTCACATAGAAAGTACCCATTATGGCATCGTTAATGGAGCATTAATCGTCACTTTAAATGATAGTCGCCAAGTGCAGCTTGCAAGCCCATCTCAATTGATAGGTTTTCAGGGGCAGTTGCAAAATCCAGCTGTGATTTTAGTGAAACATCATGGGTTGCACATAGAGATCTGTATTGATCATGATGATCCGATCGGGAAAGTGGATAAAGCGGGGATCAAAGACGTTATTTTGGAGTCTGCGCTGACTACGATTATGGATTGTGAAGACTCTGTGGCAGCGGTTGATGCAGAAGATAAAGTTTTGGTATACCGAAACTGGTTAGGTTTGAATAAGGGTAACCTTGCATTGCACTTTAAAAAAAATGGCGAGCAAATAACTCGAAGTTTAAGCGAGGATAGAGACTATCATGCCATTGACGGGTCGTTATTGACTTTGAGCGGACGAGCCATGATGTTTGTTCGAAATGTTGGACATTTAATGACAACGCCTGCGGTTTTTGATGCGCAAGGCAATGAAGTGTACGAAGGTATTTTGGATGCGGTTATAACCTCGACCGCAGCGCTTCATGATTTACAGGGAAATAGTCCTTATAAAAACAGTAAAACAGCCAGTATTAATATAGTGAAGCCTAAAATGCATGGGCCGGAGGAAGTTGCTTTTACTGCTGAATTATTTGATCAGGTAGAGAACATGCTTGGATTACCTGAAAATACCATAAAAATGGGGATCATGGATGAGGAGCGTCGTACATCGGTGAATTTAAAAGCGTGTATTGAGGCTGCTAAGGCGCGTGTTGTATTTATCAATACCGGATTTTTAGATCGAACAGGTGATGAAATTCATACTTCAATGCTTGCAGGTGCTGTGAAGCCTAAGGAAGATATCAAAGCCCAACCTTGGATCTCTGCATATGAGCGACAGAATGTCGAAGTCGGATTAGCCTGCGGATTTAAAGGTCGCGCTCAAATTGGTAAAGGTATGTGGCCCAAGCCTGACGAAATGGCAAACATGATGAATGCAAAAGGGGCGCAATTAGAAGCTGGCGCAAGCACTGCTTGGGTACCCTCCCCGACAGCTGCAACACTTCATTCAATTCATTACCATGGAATAGATGTTCAGGCATTGCAAAACACCTTGCTCAATCATCAAGGTCATTGTTTAGATGCGTTACTCACGCCTCCTTTACTGCAAGACAATATCCCTTTATCTCCCTCTGATATACAAGCAGAGCTGGACAATAATATTCAAGGTATATTGGGGTATGTGGTGCGCTGGATTGATCAAGGAATAGGGTGTTCAAAAGTACCTGATATATTTCATGTTGGATTAATGGAAGATAGAGCCACATTAAGAATTTCCAGCCAACACATTGCCAATTGGTTGGAACACAAAATATGTACTCAAGATCAGGTGCTGGCGACATTTGTGAAAATGGCGAGTGTGGTCGACAGTCAAAATAGCCATGATCCCAATTACGTCCCCATGTGTACAGATGGTCATCCAAACTCAAATAGCCTAGCATATCAAGCTGCCATTTCGCTTGTACTTGAAGGAAAGCAACAGCCTAACGGCTATACGGAACCCTTGTTACATTATTATCGCAGACTGAAAAAACAGGCACATTAATATTTATTCTGTTAAGTGCTCTGAGTTACTTTTGCCAGAGCACTTTTGTAAACCCCCTTTCCAATTACCCATCTTATTTTGATGATTTGTTGTTAGATACAAATTGATACAGTTTGTTATAATTCCACACGCTATTTTTCTATAAATTCAATATATTAGTTAGCTAATAATAAAGATAAGAAACTTCTATGTACTCTAAAAGAAAGTGGATGCCTATATGTTTGGCTGCTTCAATTTTTCATTTTCCAGCCGCTTACGCAGAAGAAGAGGCCAGCTTTTGGGAAGGGTTTTCAAATAAGCGCGAAGCAGGCGGATTTCTGTCACTGGGTTTAGGTGCTTCTTATGGCGGGGGATTACTTACAAATATTGCTACCCGGCCAATTTTAAATATCAACGGTAATTATTACTTTGAAAATGGACTTTTTGTTGAAGTGCCTGGGAGTGACAGTAAATTTGAGCCGCAATGGGCGATGGGCTACAACCTTTATAATTCCAGCGAGTGGGAGTTTGATGTCATTTTTTCTGCTGCGCATGCGCACATATCGTACTATGGATATGTATCAAATGCATATGATGAGCGGGATTTGACTGGGTATGTAGGGCTTCGTGTCACTGGCGCCATAGGCAGCTATCAAATTCAAACCATCCTTGCGCCTAAAGCGGACAATAGTGAATATGATGGAGGGGCTTACGCCTCTTTTTGGATTGCGAAATCATGGCAACATAAAAATTGGCACTTTTATAGTTCGGTCGGCTTTCAATATCGTAACAGCGCTATGCTTAATTATTACTATGGTGTGCCTTACCAATCAGCAAGAGTAGATCCTTATCAAGCCTCTGGTGGGGTGAACACTAAATTAAAGTTGGGCTTTACGACGCCAGTTGGCAAGCGCTGGGTGGTTGATGGCGCTATTGGTCTGACTGATTATGCCACTAGTATAGACGATAGTCCGTATTCGTTAGATGCGCTTAACACTACCTCCAATCGTAGCAGGCTTGGTCGCCATATTAGCGTTACCATGAGCTACGTGTTTTAGGAGGCGAAATGAAAAAATATATTGCTGTTTTTTTCCTTACGCCAGTCCTAGCATGCGCAGCCTCTAACGAGCCACAGTTTACCATTAAGCCTGAGCAATGCGTTGCATTGGAGCAGGGACAGGAATGCTATGTCGATGTTTCTGTGAGCTGGAAAACGAACAGTGTCGGTAACTATTGCTTATTTGCCAACGAGCAGCAGTTGCATTGCTGGCAAAACGTTGCACATGGAAAATGGCAAAGCGAAATTATGATGACGGATAATTTAGCCGTTCGCCTAAAAAGCGACAGTGAAAAAATTATATTCACCAAAACAATAGAATACGCTTGGATTTATAAAAAAAGAAAAAGCAAAGCGGTACGATGGAGAATGTTTTAAGGATGTGTAGATGAGCCAGTGCAAGGTTGCTTTAGTAGAAGATGACATTGAGTTGGCCCAGTGGATAGCCGATTATTTAAGCGCAAAACAGTACCATGTTGATGTTTATCATGATGGGTTAGTTGGTTTTGAAGCGATCCAAAAGACCAAACCCGATCTCATTATTTTAGATGGCATGTTACCCAGTATGGACGGTTTAGATGTGTGCAAAGCGCTGAGGCAGTTAATGCAAACGCCGATTTTAATGTTGACGGCCAGAGATGAAGAAATTGACGAAATCTTAGGCTTAGAAATGGGTGCTGACGACTATTTAACAAAACCGGTGAGAGGCCGTTTATTGGAAGCCCGAATGCGGACTTTGCTGAGGCGTGCCACAGTGACTCAAGAAGTTAATGATGAAAAGTTAGTGATCGGTGCCCTTGAAGTCGATGTGGGTAATCGACAAGTGCTACTCGGTGGTAAAAATATTCAAGTATCAAGCAATGAGTTTGATGTCTTATGGGTGCTAGCTAAGCACGCCGGGAGCGTTGTAACTCGTCAGGATTTAGTGCAGGAGCTAAGAGGTTTTGAGTACGACGGCTTTGATCGCACCATCGATTTGCGCGTATCTCGGTTACGGAAAAAACTTGGCGATAAAGAGGCGCCATACAAAATAGCCACTGTGTGGGGCAAGGGCTATCAGCTGTCTAAGGATACTTGGTAATGGATTTATCTAGAAGGCAGTCTATTTAAATGTGGCGGTTTGTCATAGCACTTGTAAGTGTGTTGATCATCGCAAGCATAGCCCTGGGTCAGGTATTTGATGCGCTTTATTCCTCAGAGGAGTCTGCACAATCCGATGTATCAGAGCAGCTTGCTTTGGCATTGCCATTATTAGAGATGATGGCATCTCAAGAAAGTCACCTCGTTTTCGATAAACAACTTCAGCAGAGAACGCTAGGTGATCGCAATACATCCGTGCGTCTTCACTCTATGGATGAGTACCCTTTACCGATTCAATTGCAACAGCAGCTTCAAAAACAAGAGCCTGTGTACCTCGAGACGCAGGATCACGTGAAAGTTCATCTGTTGACCAGTGATCAGAATATTTTGGTTTATCGGTATGATAAGCTGGCTGAACAAGATGATTACCGTCTTTCTTTAACGCTTATTTTTTATTTTCTTCTCGTCATCATTTTAGTGCTTTTCTTAACCCCTTTTGTTCGTCGGCTAATGCATTTAAGCGATACCGCCGCCAAATTTGGGGATGGCCATTTAGATGTTAGGTTAAAGGTGGGCACGCTTTGGTATATTCGAGATATTGAGCTGTCATTTAATCAGATGGCAAATAAGATTAACCTGCTTATGGATGATATTAAATTACTTGCTGGTGGGTTATCCCATGAGTTAAGGACGCCATTGGCCCGAATTCGCATGGGCCTAGATACCATTGTCGAAACACAAGATGAAGCGCTTAGGAGCAAATACGAAGCGCGCGTAAACCAGCAATTAGATGACATGGAAGGCTTGCTGATACATATGTTGGATTTTGCTAGATTGCAGCATATTTTAGATGAGGCTATCCCTCAGCCGCTTGATCTGGTCACGGCACTCCCTAATTTGGTTGACCTCTCTTTTGATGATACCGTTGAGCTGAATATCACACTGCAACAAGCGCTAATTCATGTTGATCAACGTTATTTTACTATGGCTATCTCTAATATCATTGATAATGCGCTGAAGTATGGACATAGCCGTTGTGTGGTGACGGTAACGCAAGAGAAAAATGAGTATGTGGTTGTAATCAGTGATGATGGAGACGGCATTGATGCGAGCAAAGCCGCTGAAGTATTTAAACCGTTTGTCAGGCTTAATCGCCAGCACTGTACTGGATTTGGGATTGGTTTAGCATTCAGTGCCAAAATTATTGCGCGCTATCGAGGGGAAATCTTTGCGGGTGTTTGCGCTGAATTAGGAGGTGCTTGCATAACCGTGAAGTTCCCAGCCTTATAAAGACACTTATATTGGTGAATAATTATGCTAACGATTTCATTGCTATAATCTGCATTTGAGCTTTCATGGATCTAAAAGTCCGCGTGCTTTGTGCACAAAACAGTGCCTAATACGCTGATATTGGTACCTTTAAAAGGGAATAATTTATCTGTAACATAAGTTTAATAATTTATAATTCCTGTTTGTACAACGGATTAGGATTTTTGCTCTAATTTGTGTTTGACCAATTTGGAACCTTCCTATACATTCCTCCTGAAATTTACACAAACTGTAGTTACTGGCAAACTAGGTGAAAGCCTAGGACGCAAAGCTTCCGGTCTAAATGCGCTGTATATTCATGCAATGCACACGATAGCGGGGTTGCTTCATAGTTAGGGATACTGTGAATATTCAAGAGGGATGTGACTGCCAGATCTACTCAATACCACTACTGAACGTAGTTATTTGAGGATAGATATGAAAACATTTTCTAATAAACCAATGCTAGTAGCACTATGCGCTGCGACAGGTTGGCTTCCAATGCAAGGCTATGCAAACGATTTCTGGCATAGCTACCTAGAGTCTAGATCAACACAATCTGATCTGAGAGATCCAAGCACGCAAATAGCAGATGATCAGATCATCTCTAACTTTTCATACGCGGGTTACCAGTTCTCAAACCAAGCGATCCCGAGTGTCAATGAACTGGGCTACCGTATTTTTGATGTAACTGGCTACGGCGCAGATATCGCTCCTGGCCGTTCTGACAAGCAGGCGGTACGTGATGCCATTGCGGCAGCTGAAAAGCACATCGATGAGGGGGGTAAAGGCGCAGTGATTTATTTCCCTAACGGTACGTATGACTTGAACACTTTGTCTGATGTTGCAGACATAGATAAGTCCGATACTGTTGAAGGTCGTAAAAGCCGTGAAAGCGCAACTATTAAGATATCACGTGGCAACATGATATTGCGTGGTGAGAGCCAACTCAGTATTTTAAAAATGGATCAACACTTAGATTTGATTTATCCAAATAAAATGTGGACAAGTCCTTATCTATTTGAAATTGGTTATAACTACGCTAACCGCGACCCTAAAGTGAAAAGTGTGCGCGAGTCGGTAACCTCTCCTAGCAAAGAGCGTTTTATTACTGATATTACTTCTAGCCACCCAAGGCAATCTACACGCTCAGTGCAAGTTCGTGATACATCTTTGCTTAAAGTCGGTCAGTGGGTGCAACTGTCTCGTTTTGACCCTCGCCCAGAGACGATTGCCAAAGCATTATCACCTTATAAGTTAGATGGTAAGTGGGGCATGATCAAAAAAGGGGTTCGTTCACAAGAATTTCATCAAATTACTGCCATTGAAGGTAATGAAGTGACATTCGCCGCGGTTATTCATCATGATGTTGAAAACGATGGCTACTGGGGCTTGAAACAAGCACGTCTGGTACAAAATATCGGTGTTGAAAACCTGACGATTCAAGGTAATTGGCAGGAAGCATTTAAACACCATAAAAGCGGTGTGCATGATGGTGGGTGGAGCGCTATTCGTTTCTCTCGCGTTGCGCATGCATGGCTTAAAAACGTGGAGTTTATCGACTTAAACCAAGGCGTTTCAGTGGTAAACAGCGCTGCGATGACCCTAAAAGACTTAGCGTTTACGGGTAATCCTGGTCATATCAGCTTGGACATTAATGCATCGACCCATGTTTTGGCACAAAACATTGATGATCAAGCTGAGCACTGGCATGCGGCGGGCTTTTCTCATAAAGCTGCGGGTAACGTAATTTCTGGCTCAACGCACTCGCCTGATCGCTTCCATAACTTGCATGCCAATATGCCTTACAGCAATTTAATTGAAAATAGTACTGGCGGTTGGAATTATGGCTTTATGGGCGGCTCTGTCGGTGCACAGCCTAATCACCTTAAGCATCTAGTATTTTGGAACATCACCAATACAGCACAAAACGAGTCAATTGATAAGTGGGCGTTTATGCGCCATGACAGCAAGTATGGCCGTGTGATCATGCCGTATGTTGTTGGCTTAAAAGGCGCTGGATTTAATGGCTTTGAGAGTCAGCAAAGATACGACACAAGTTTGGCTGATAAGTCACAGGCACATGTGCAAAGTCACACTGATATCGAAAGTTTATACGCGCAACAGTTACAGCAACGCCGCTGTGCAAAAAAAGTGACTGGTGACAATTTAATTGGTGCTTGGTCATTGAAAGGCAGTGTGTGTGACCTGTCTGGTCAAGGGCAAGACGGCAAAGTGTATGGTGAATACCAAGGTACATTTAACGGCGTTGATCAGCGTATTGAGCTTGGTGACATCGACCAATTCAGCAAGATCGAGCTTGAGTTTAAATACGATAATTTCAGCACAACTAAAACGGGTTTCATGTTATCGAAAGGCAATTACGGTACACAAAACGCGTATTATATCCAAGTAAACAAAGAAGGTGTGATCAGTGCGCGCATCAATGGCAAAGGCGTCAATGCTGGTAATTTTGCTGATGGTCAATGGCACAAACTTGAAATGCAGTTAGAGGGCAACGTTTTATCACTGAGCATTGATGGTCAGTCAATGGGTAGCAAGAGCATTGTGATACCAAAGCAAAATGACGTGCCACTTAGCGTTGGCTCTACACCAAAGAACACTTATCCGTTCAAAGGTGAAGTCAGAAACGTTCGCGTATATCGCTAATTTTTACAAGGTGCCTACCTAGCTGGATACAAGCAGTTGGCACCTAATTTCAAGATTTATTTGGCCACAGTAGAAGGCCGACAAGATAGTAGTAAGGTATTAAACATGACAACATTACCTCCATATAAAAAGTATGCAATCGTGGCTTTGGCGTTAGTTTTTGGCTGGTTCTCAACCTTTATGATTAATGGTATTGAAGTGAACGAAACCTCTATGTATTGCTTAAAGCTTAAAGATAAAGCAAACATGGATTTATGTAGTAAAGACGTACTGTAAATGTGTTTTAAACTCGGTAAATCAGCTTACCGAGTTTAACAATACGGGGGGTTGTTTGTGTAGCAATAACCTAAGGGATTTGTAATTTGCACTCAAATTGGTTTATCGTCGTCATGATATCAGCCTCAACTTTATTTGCACTGTTTGAGCGAAACCTAAAACGCCCAGGCAGCAATTGATAGCCACCAGAGCCATCAAAGAGCGTTCCTGACGCAGGGTATTTCTCGAAATACATACTTTCAACTTTACCGAGTAAGGACTTTGCTGACAAAAATGTTTTTCCTATGTTTTCTGGAAATAGAAGGAACCCTCCAGAGAGGTTATTTTCAAGCTTTTTTTTATCAATAATTAGAGGCTTACCTAGGAAAATATCGACCCAAGATTGAACCATATCAACGTCAAATAGGTCTTGCATAAAGTATGGGATTTCAGCGCCTCCTATACGTGCACCTACTTCTAAAAAGTATAGCTGTTCGTCTTTTTCGATGACTTCTAGGTGAAATGCGCCATTATCAAGTGATAATGTTTTGAGGCAATGATTTGTAAAGTGTATAAGCCTTTCAGTGAGTGCTTGAGATTGATGCAATACGGAAGCAACCGGCTGCCCATTGGCAAAGTCTAGACAGGTATTTATATATTTAAAGCATTTGTAAAATAGCAACTCTCCATCTTGAACTAGGCCATCAATATGATGAATTTGTCCCTCTATATATTCCTCTATCTCAAAGTCAGACACATTAAGCTCATTTAACTTGGCTGCCAGAGATTGCTTGCTGGTGAGTTTATAGCAGCCCTCACTACCAGCGCCTTTCCTCGGTTTTAATATGACAGGGAACTCAATGTTATCTAGATAGGTGGATAATTCAGCTGTATTTGCTGTCGCATCAAGGTATTTTGGAACTGGAATTCCAGCTGTAGAAATGCTGTGTTTCATATGCATTTTATCGCGAAAGCGACGCGTTTGAGTAAGTTTGTATCCTTGAACTCCTAAGTGTTCTCGAATAGCAGATGCATTTTCAAGGTCAAATTCAGAAAGTGCAATTACTATATCAATAGGCCCTGTTTGTAATTCAATTTCTTTTGCCGCCTCTATAACCTGTTTTTGGTTCTCATATTCATCTAGTTCTATAATAATGTTTGCTAAGCTTTCATCTATTGAGCGTCGGCCTTTTGCATTACAAATGTAGTTTACATGGTGCAGTTTATGGTTGACGTAATTTTCATAGCATGAAAAATCGTTATCCCAATGATTCATTATTATAATGTTTTTATTTTTTGAGCTTTGCATATTAGATAATTCTTAACTATTAAGTTGTTAATGATAATTGTTATCAATATCGTTTGTCGTTTTTGATAGGTTTATTTTAAATTAACTGACGATTGTAAATATTAATGATATTTATATTTTGATAGGTTTTTATTTTAAAAGAAAAACAAAATTTATTTATTTTGTTTTTCTTAATGAATTGGCCTTTTTGTTTTTTAGTTCTATTTTAATTTTTGTTGTTAATTTTAAAAAATAGGACTTTTATTTTTTCTTTTAAGTTTCTAAGTTAATTAAGCCCTTGAAGCCGAAATTAGGCAGTTTGAACCTACATAGCTTACATTGAAAGGAATGTCACACTCTTTGTTAAATGAATGGAACTTACTCAGGAATGAATCTAACCTAAAACTTTTATTGTCAAAAACCTCATAATAGAGTTTGTCTATTTGATCAATGCTGCCAAACACCCTTATGTTATCTTCAATAATAGGGTTTGAATTAATAAGGTCTAATAAATGAATTCCTGTTTGGTCTTGCACTAAATGAGAGAAGTTATCTATTATTAAGTCTCGCAGTGTGGAAAAAGACTCTTTATACAGGTTGTAATGGGCTGCTTTTATAAAGACTGTTTCTGTGGCAAGCTCTGAAATAAGTTCATATACGTCATTGTTATTTAGCCCCTCATTAGATAAATCTGTTGATAAATAAACAAGCTTTTTATCTACTCCATCATGTCTAAAGGTAATGCTTACGCTATTTTCAAAATCTTTATATGTAGATATATCAGTCACTTGAAGTTTGAAAAGTTTCAGCATCATTAGAAGAACATTGGCAATGCCCATTTCTTTTAAGCATTCTAAAGTGTATTCATCTTCTTTTTCTTTGTAAGAGGTTGCCCAACCGCTTTTGATGAAAGTCGAACTCTCTATGAATTTTTCAAACTTTTCTATGCATATTTCTTGATCTATATCCTCGTAGGGATAGGCTTGTTCTTGGCTGAAGATAATAAACTCTTCTATTCCACTACTTACGAATAGGTTTAGTGGAAATAGCAGGTCTATTCCTCCAAATGGATAAAACAAGGACTTTGATTTTCCATTAAATCGCTTACCGCCCCACTCATTGACTTGTTGATAGTATTTTATATTCTCATCAACGTTTAGGTTTTCAAAGCTTATCTCTTTATAAGAAATTAGCTTGCTATTTGAAACTAACACGACTTATGCCCCTTATTATTATTAATTAATAAATATTATTCTCACTTTAAAAAATGAATGTCAATATTATTTATTTTTTTGGATTCGTTGTGTTTTTTTTGTTAATTTTTAACCTTGACAAGGTAAAATTGATAAATTAAATTCGAAATCGAATATATTCTTTGAGTTGTTTCTGGTTTTTAGTTTGGCGCTTTTTGAGTTGTGCAGGGTTTTAAATCTAAACAATTTGATTTTAATAATTATTTTTAGATTCGACGTTTTAACAAGCGTTATATTATAACAATTATAACTAGGGGTACTTAACGTGTTAGTCAAGGAAGTAAATTGGAATAATCAATACGATTATGAAAAAGTTCTAGAGCAAGCTAAAGCAGAAAATAAACCCATTTTATTAGATCTACATTCAATATCTTGCCAGGGGTGTAACCGGTTGGAGAGCGATGTATTTTCTAATGAAGAAGTTCTCTCATTGATTGGCGATAGTGTTATACCGTTGCGAGTAATGACAGATAATCCTGATGAGAAGAGTCGTAGTATTATTAACAACCATATTTTCGTTTGGTCATCTACGGTACAACTCTTATCACCAAATGGTGATCGGTTTCATGAATTCAATGGAGCACCTCGCCAAACAAGGCACTCAGTCGGGTACGATAAAACTCACCATGAGCTTGATGGTAATTTGGATGCTGGTCGTTTTATTTCTCAACTTAAAATAGGATTGGGTAAAGCTTTATTACGTAAAGGAGCTTTTAAAGAAGCTGCCTCGATGTATAAGTCAGTGATCGAACATTCCAATGTAGCAGATGAGCTTGGTCTAACCGAGGCTAAACGTTGGTTAGATGTTGCTAATTCAAGTGGTGCTATGGATGTAACTTTTGCTAGAACACCTACCGAAAATATGTCTCCGTTCGCAGCAACAATTGAGAAGTTCGCTGACACCGTCTCTCGAGTGAGAGACAGAAATGTAATGGATGATTGGAAGGGGCAATTTCCAGATAGTGATTGGCGCTGGTACACCGATTGTTTGAGGGAGGTTGTGTTTCAGACCTATCAAAACTTGTGTTCATTCGCAAATGAGCTTGATGAAGCACGAATAAATAATGGGACTGCACAAAATCAGGCTCAGAGAATCTTGAATTTACATCATAAATCTTATCGAGATTTTCAGTCACATTTCGTTGGTATGCCAGATAGCCTATTAGACAAAGTACCATTACTGGGGCAGCGTTCTTTAAGAGAAAATATTGTACACTGTATGTTGACAGAGTGGTGGGCTCACGGCCCTCAAATACGCCATTCTATTTATCAGAAGCGCACTGGTCAGGAACCTTCAAAAATTAATTCAGATAGTATTATGACTGAGTTTGGCGAACCAATTCAGAACTTCGAAACAACAGCTGAATTATTTGGTAGATTTGAAGAGCTTCATAATAAGACCGTAGCAGAGTTTTCGACCATTACTGATGAAGAGATTAATACCCGCTCAGTGTGGTGGGAGCCGTCGCCTGTTACTGTTAAATTTAGACTCGATAGATTAGGTTGGCACTTACGTGATCATACTGTCAGTGTTGAGCATTTACTAAACCTATTGGAGCATAAACCTAGCGTTACTCAACGCTTTGCAAAGTTACTGTATAGCGGTTTAGGTATTGCTGAGGCTTCGATGATAGGCGCTGAGCTTAGTGATGAATTTAAGCAAAAACAATCTGCTTTAATTGAAGAGGTCACCCGATATACTCGTGACATTGAAAAAATGATCTCGGCCTAATTAAGTCAATCTGTTGATTTCAGATATTGGGGGCATTTCATGCCCCCTATTCTATTAACTTTATTAACTCAAATTTTATGAATGATAAGTTGGACAGCAGGTTAATACTGGCTCGAAGTACAGAACAATTAATCGATCTGAAAGTTAGTGCCAAAAGTCGATTGGCTAATGTTATGCGCATGCTCGAAAAGGGTGATGAAGGGTTCATTGTGCCTACAGGTACGAATGCCTTGTACACGGTTATTTCAGCATTCACATATACTAAATGTCACATTTTAGTCGTGGATAATATATATGGCCCCACTAGAACAATTTGTGAGGAGCTTAAAGCCAAAATCGATATCGAGGTAACTTATATCTCACCATATGATGTATCACGATTATCTGAGTATATTCGCAAGAATACGCAACTTATAGTCTGTGAAACGGTTGGTTCTTGGTCTTTTGAATTAATTGATTTGCCCACACTCTCTAGTGTAGCAAACAACTATAACATCCCTATTGCAATAGATAATAGTTGGGCATCACCTTATTTATACAGGCCATTAGAGTTGGGTGCTGATATTGTGATCGAATCAATATCAAAATATATTGGTGGTCATTCTGACCTGTATTTGGGTGCAATCGTCTCCCGCACAAAGTTTGCTAAGGAAATAAAGCGAGCTATCTATGTCAGTGGAGTTGATGATGGAGTCGATGAGAAAACATGTGAGTCTGCGCTTAGAGGCTTACATACTTGGCCATCAAGATTAGATCTAATTGAAAAGAGCACCGCTTTAGTGGTTGAGTCATTACAATCAATGGATTCTGTAAGCAAAGTGTATTATCCAGGGTGTATGGGCTTTGAACAGAACGATATATATATCAGAGACTTTAGTGGCTCTTCTGGATTATTTGCATTTACAGTTACAGACAGCTTCAGAAAACTCAATCGCAGCACTGATTTACTTACGTACTTTCGAGTTGGCCATGGTTGGGGGGGATATAAAAGTGCCATTATGTGTATGGCCGATTCCGTAACCAAGCCTAAGCGAACATGCCTAGCTTTGCCCGACGATCAAACCATGTACAGGATTAGTATTGGTCTTGAAGAGACACAAATGCTGATCGGTGACCTGGAAAATTGGTTAGTAAAAAAGGGGTAGCCATATGGATACTTTGTATTCTGAAGATACATATTTTCCAGATATAACAATAACTAAAAAGAAAAAAAGAAGCACACCTGAACACCTGCAATTTCAAGCAGATAAGTACTGGCAGAAAATCTCACCATATAAAAACGTAACAGTAGAAGAGTTCACGAGTTTTAAGTGGCAGAATAAAAATACTATTTTCACTAAAAAAGACATTCTAGCGTTTTTAATTGAGGTATCGTCGCCCGAATTTGTAAGCGATGTAACTCAAGCGTTAGATCTGGTTCCGATGCAAGTAAGGATTACACCTTATTTACTCAGTTTAATTAACTGGGATGATCCATTGTCAGATCCAATTAGGTTGCAATTTATACCTTTAGCTTCTGAAATATTGCCGGATCATCCATTATTGCTTTTAGACTCTCTAGCAGAAGAGGATGATTCTCCACTGCCCAATTTAGTCCACAGGTATCCTGATAAGGTTTTGTTTTTGCCTCAAAACCGTTGTCCAGTTTATTGTCGATATTGTACTCGGAGTTATAGTGTAGGGTCTGATACATCCATTGTGTCAAAATCTACAAGTGGTTGGTCATTGGAAAATCAAGAGCAGGTTTATAAGTATATAAAGAATAACCCTGATATTGAAGACGTAGTGCTAAGTGGTGGAGATGTCTATAACTTATCAGCCAAACATTTAAGAAGCATAACGCGGAGCTTGCTAGAAATACCAAACGTATTGCGTATCCGGCTTGCAACTAAAGGTCTTGCAATTAATCCAACGCGCATTACGGAAGACAATGATTGGACACAAGCATTGTTAGATGTAACAGACTATGCAAGGAAGTTAAATAAACAAGTTGCGCTACACACTCACTTTAATCATCCCGTAGAAATAACTGATCTTACTAAAAAGGCAATGGAGTTTTTGCATAGCAAAGGTGTGATTGTGAGAAATCAGACTGTGTTGTTGCGCCACGTTAACGATAATACTGCGACATTGAGCACTTTAATTAAAAAGCTATCAGCAATAAATATTCAGCCATATTACGTTTATCAACATGACATGGTCAGTGGTTTAGAGTTTTTGAGGACGCCACTTTGGAAGTTACTAGAGTTAGAAGAGCAAATCAGGGGGATGACAGCAGGGTTTAATACACCGACCTTTGTTGTCGACTTACCTGGAGGTGGCGGTAAACGTAATGCTTGGTCATTTAAACATTATGATACTAATACCGGGTTAAGTGTTTATGTTGCACCTGCTGTAAGAAAAGGACAAAAGCTCATATACGCAGATCCATTACATAGCCTACCAGAGCAGTTCCAGCAAAAGTGGGGTGACCAAAAGCTCCAGAAAAAAATGAAGAGTAAAGCACTTGAAAGTGCCGAAATCAGTGGAAATACGTTTGTCCAAAATCTACCTAAAAGGACTTGCCATGAGTAAGTATGTATTTATGTCATCTATCCCAACGCCAAATGGTAAATTACATTTGGGCCATATAGGAAGTCAGTATTTGAAGTTGGACGTATTAAAGCGTCATTACAATCGACTGGGCCATCAAGCTGTAACAGTGAATGGTACGGATACATTTGACAATTCAGTGATGTTTAGTGCACAGCAGCGATCTCAGTCTGTTGCCGATACGGTTAATTATTATTGTTCATCAATACAGTCATCATTGCGTTACTTGAATATGGAACAAGATATTTTTGCGAATTACATTGAGAAAGACTGGAATCTACGATTTCGCAATAGCTTAACTGAAGTGGATGCGTTATTGGCAGAGTATAAAGTTGAGGTTGAAGAGCTTTTTCCATATGAAAAAGAGTCAGGCCTACCAGTGAGTGGACGATGGCTTCGTGGAGAGTGCTGTCATTGCTCAGCCCCTGTTTGTGGTTACACTTGTGATTACTGTTCTAGGGAGTTGGCGCCAACCGATATTGTGGATCCAGTGACGCCAGATAATTCACCTATCGTCTGGCGTACTGTAAAAAATACACATCTTAGAATTAATGCCACTCAACTTAGAGAGTATACCAATCAACTTAACTTTCATAATAAATACAGATATTTAGTGGAAGAGAAAATTAAAGACAATCATATTTTAATACCATGGACTACCTATGATCGTTGGGGCATAGAAACTGGCAAGTATCCATATCAAGTATATTTATATCGCCACTCTACTTTTATAGATCAAGTGACAATCGGTGAAGTAGTTCGTGATTTACTAGATCTGAAAGTAAATGCATATGATGCAGATTCAGAGTGTGAGGTGGTATTGGCGTTTGGTAAGGATAATGCAGGGGCCGTGGTATCAGATTTGTCTGCAATTGCATTGGCAACAAATAAATTTAAAGCGAATGATCATATTTTAATTAGTGATTTTGTTACGCTGGAAAGTCAAAAAATTTCAACAAGCAGGCCTCATGCGATATGGGTTGAAGATTTATATTCCATGGATGAAATTAGCAGTGATTCGGTAAGGGCATATTTATGTCATAAACATAGGGTGGATGAGGATTTCGATATTTCAACCACGGAGTTGCATTCATTTTCTGCAAAAATAAGACATAATATTGAAGCAAAAGTGGCTCATCATATTGAAATAGTAGATGTGAATGAGCCGAGTTCAATACAAGCAACAAATCATCAGCGCATTCTCAGCTATCTATCACAACAATCCTCATTACTTGATCACAGTTGCCCTAAATTGTCGGGGGCATACGAGGTAATTGAGGAGTGGATTAATGATGAACAGTCTTGCGGAGAAAGATTGTCATCTAAAGATTGGCTAATCACATTTGTGTTGTTAGCGTCGCCTATACTTCCGTCGTTGTGTGCAAAAATTTCTGACAAGTTAAAGTTACATACACCCTTTACAGTTTCAGACTTTCGAGCGTTAACTGATGCGTGATTTGACTGAAGAAAAAGGTACAAAGGTAGGCTCATCTTTTTTCTATTGGGCCTATTCTGCTACCTTTTTAGCAGATGGGTTTTCGCTTGTCTTGCTGCCTCTTTTGGCTCTGGGGTTGACTGAGTCACCCCTTCTAGTCAGTGCTGTTTTTTTCGCAAGGACAATCCCTTGGCTAATTTGTTCTATTCATGCGGGGCAGTTTATAGACAACAAAGGCGCTTCGACAGTCTTTAAGTATGCACAATCTGTCCGCTTCTTGACGCTCATAGTATTGGCTTTTTTGATTTTAGGTCTGGATTATCTTGGCTATCCAATATTATTGTTATGTGCTTTTATTATTGGAGTGTGCGAGGTTTATTCAGATAACTCGTCTCAGACCCTCCTTCCGTCGTTAGTAGAAAAAGAAGAGTTAGGTCGCGCTAATTCAAGGTTACAGACTCTGGAAACCGCGCTGAGCTTCTTTATTGGTCCTTCTCTTGCTGTAATCATATTTACTAATGATTTAGGTTATGGGGTGATAACTACAGGGGTGTTATACCTTCTTGCACTCATCGTATTTCATGTACAGTTGTTAGATATGGAAAAAGAGAACATATCCCCCAGTACAGAAAAGCAAGATAAGTGGACTGGAGCGAGCATCGTTGTTCGATCGACAGTACTAAGAAATATGGCTATGACTACATGTATTTCAAATGCAGTACTCTCAGGCTTTGTTGCGGTACAGCCTTTGCTTTTAACTCAATTACTAAATTTACCGAATGCGTATATAGGTTATATGTATACAGTTTATGCAGTAGGGTTTGCCGTTAGTTCATATTATGCTCCAAGGCTACCTGCGTATTTTGAACTGAGTTCAATTCTGCGCTGTGTTATTGTGGTGTTCCCTATCCCATTTTTTTTAATTAGCTTTTGGCCATCTCTATATTCATTGATTGCAGTTGTAATTATTTTAGGTCTGCTGAATGCCATATGGGGCTGTTTGACAATTACATATCGGCAGCAAAACACACCAAAAAATGTGCTCGGTCGAGTGAATGCATTTTATAGAATGGTTTCTTGGGGAACGCTCCCTCTAGGCTCTATTCTAGCTGGTCTAGTCGCAGAATACGGCTCCTTCCAGACGCTATACTTTTGTTTTGGGATTTTTTTACTTTCTCTATACGGTGTTTGTCGAACGCTCAACGCTGAAATTTTTAGAAAGGATCGAAAATTCTTGAGTAAATGCAACCTCTTAAATTAAGAATAATAAATGGAGTACTTAACTCATGAATATATTAATATTGAATGATTTATTACTAGAAAATGCCCCATATCATGACTGGTTTGAAGGCTATGCTGATAACCTCTACCTTATTTCTTCACCAAATTACTTCAAAAATCAACCTGAGGCTGGCGAGAAAACGCTGGAAAAGTATCAAAAATATATATTTTTAAATAACTTTTCGCTAAATGGCATGGTGACGCAACAGGCAATAGAGTGGGTTAAAAAATACAAAATTGATCGCGTAGTCGCACTTGCTGAGTTCGATATTGAACGTGCAGCCTATATTAGAGAAGCCTGTGGCTTAGCTGGGCAGTTGCCCATAAGCGCAAGTGCGTTTAGAGATAAATTCGTGATGAAAGACTATGTTGCTCAGAGCGGCGTAACTATACCAGAATATTATCCGGTGGATGATATGGGCCAACTACTTGATGCGGTTAATAAAGTTCAATTTCCATGTGTACTTAAGTTTAGATGTGGCGGCGGCTCTGAAGGTACTCGCATACTTAAAAATGAGGAGGACTTTAACGCGTGCATCACCACCCTTTTTAACTCTTTAGAGCGCGCAAACCTAATGCTAGAGTCCTTTGTTGAGGGGGAGATGTATCACGTTGACGGCATAGTTGTTCATGATGAAATATATTCTATCTGGCCATCTTTATATATAAATGGGTGTTTAGCATTTCAGGAGAATAAATCACTAGCAAGTTACACGTTAGATAAACATAATCCTCTCACGAAAAAACTGATTGAAGCGACAAAAAAAGTACTTAACTCCCTTCCTTCCCCTACTTCATTTGGCTTTCATGCTGAGTTCTTTGTTACACCTCAAGGAGAAATTGTTTTTTGCGAAATTGCTAGCCGCATTGGCGGTGCCGGCGTTGTTGAAGCTTATGAAGGGGCTATGGGACTGCACCTAGAGCACACATTTGCATTATGCCAAATTGATGCTGTAGAGCGGAATAATATAGAAATTAGGAAAGTGAACAGTGAGCTCTTCGGCTGGTGTTTGATCCCTCCAAAGGAATCAACACTGATATATGCTCCGAGCTCGTGTAATTATGATTGGGTACATGAGTACAAACTGCATAGCCAAATTGGAGTTACTGGTGATAAGGCAACATGTAGCGTATCAAAAGCTGCCCATTTTATCTTCTCAGGTGAGTCGGAAGCTGAACTTCAGCAGAAGGTGAATGAGATCAATTTGTGGTTTGAGAAGAGCGTATTATGGAATCAAGAATAATAAATCAATATAGCCCCTATATTGTTGGTGGCGTATTCATTATTATCATTCTAGGTTTGTTGAGTATGTTCCGCTTGCCTGTTCAGCTATTACCTTCGATAAACTATCCACAGCTTACGATTACAACTGAGTGGAATTCGGCTTCTGCTGAAGAGATTGAAGAGTTAATCATTCAAAGGCAAGAGCGGGTGCTGAGACATGTCTCTGGGGTGAGGTTAATAGAAAGCACGATTTATCCAAGTTTTGGTTCAATTACAATGACTCTTTCACCTGAATCAGATCTTAATCGTGCCTTGATTGAAGTCACCAATAGGTTAAATCAAGTTACTAACTTACCCTTAGGTGTTAAAGAGCCTAAAATCACTGTTGGCGGTGATACTACATTGATAATGTATATGTTCTTACATTCAACTCGTTCGATGGACAGCGAGTTGTTTGAATCTAAATTAAACCCATATAAAGACAGAATTAGACAACAATTTAATTCTGTTGACGGGGTCTCTAGGCTCGATTTTACTATAGATAGGGTTAACATCTTAAATATTGTATATAACCCGCACGCCTTGGCATTTTATAACCTCACAATTGAGCATATATCAGAAGCCGTCAATGCATCCGGTAATGTTTCTTTAGATTCTGTAAACTCAAGTCAACTACAATACACAGCTAGATATAATGGTAAATATGAGCTGGATGATATTGCAAATTTAGCGATTGCACACCAAAACGGAAGAGATGTATTTTTGCGAGATGTTGCGACGGTCACTAGGGGAATTGAATCTAGAACTGCATTTGCAATTGTTGATGGTTTGCCCGCGTTGGGCATGGCAATTTATCGAGAGCCGAATGCAAACGTGCTTTCATTAACTAAGGCACTCAAAGGTGAGGTTCAAAAGTACAATGAGGCGCATGTTGATGATGAACTCAAGCTAAAAGTTACATTAGACAATTCTGTTTTTGTTGATCAGGCAATTTCTTTTTTACAAGTGAATTTATTTATAGGAATTGGGCTGGCATGCTTGGTTCTTATGCTTTTTTTGAGGCGCTGGGATAGTGTTTTGATTGTTGCCATTTCAATTCCTTTTTCCCTTTTTGTTACTTTCATTGTATTTTGGCTGATGGGTCGAACAATGAATATTATTTCAATGGCAGGCATTGCATTTTCAATAGGTGTAATTCTAGATTCTGCTATTGTGGCCCAAGAAAATATCATACGCCTATATCAAAAAGGCGAGAGTAAACTTCGTGCTTTATCTGAGGGGGTTAAAGAGGTCGCTCCAGCATTGACTTTTTCGACGATTACAACGATATCTATCTTTTTCCCAGTGCTTGTTTTGCAAGATTTTGAGGGAGCATTATTCTCTGATATTGCTTTATCTGTTTCACTTTCACTTACTGCATCATTATTTTTCTCAATTTATGTAATGCCTGTTTTGGGTAATTACATAATTAAAAAACCGGGTAAGCAAGATAAAATGAGCTCTGTTTGGAACAGGCTTGCTCAATGCGTTAATACCTTAACCTTATCAAGAAGCAGAAATATATCTTGGCTTATAATGACTATTGCTGTGACATCAATTGGTTCCTATTTGTTGTTCCCTAAAACTGATTTTTTACCTCAGGTAAATAACAATAGAGTTGACGTATATTTTAAATTACCTGAAGGGGGAAACTTAGACTATATACAATCGTCAGTTGGTGATGATGTCAGTGCTAGAATAAAAGCTTATATACAAAGTGGCATGGAGCCGCATATAGGCAGTTACTTCTTTTATAGCTATGGCTCAAGTGTTACAGGCATGGGGATCAGGGCCAAAAATGAAGATGAGACTGCTCAGCTCATAGATAAGATAAAAAATACGATTTTTTCTGGCGCAGAGGGATGGTCATTTTCGTTGTATCAATCTTCATTGCTCGACCTAGCGATTCCAAATTCGAGAGAGTTTATAGTTGATATCAGTAGTTCTAGTCAGTCTGATTTATATAAAGTTTCAGAATTACTGAAAACGGAGTTAATTAAACATTTTCACGATGGATTAATTAGATCGATCCCTGACTCTTCTTCGCAACAAAGAGAGCTCATTTTTGAACCAAAAGATCACTGGCTACAGCAAGTAGGTATGAATAGGTCTGAATTAGCTCGAGTTGTGCAGAGCATGGTTGGTGGGGTGTATATAGATACTTATTTTGATGGTAACTATAATATGCCTATTAAACTTGTTGCAGAAAAAACACCTAAAACAGAACACGTATTGAACCTTCCTGTCGTTACTGAAAGTGGTATACAACCTCTATCTAATTTAGTGTCCTTATCTAGGGAACTTGGGTATGGCAATTTAAAACGAATAAATGGTAAGCGTACGGTGTCTTTAGTTGTTAACCCAGGAGCTAATATCACTATTGGTGAAGCTGCTGAGGTAATTCAAAAAGAACTTAAAAAGCATCAAAGTCGAGTTGTTGATTCTGGTATTCATATACAACTGAGAAGTACAAGTGAGCGCTTTGAAAGCATAGCAGCATCATTGCAAGTAAACTTCTTTGTTGCAATATTTATCGTTATTGTACTTTTGTCTATTTTATTTAAATCAATAAAAGATGCATTTATTGTTATATCTATTATACCAATATCTATTTTTGGTGGGCTGCTAACATTAAAAATAGTTAATTTATTTACTTATCAGTCTGTAGACTTTTTGACTATGTTAGGCTTCATCATCTTAGTTGGGGTTGTTGTAAATAATGGGATATTAATTTTAATCCAAGCTCGTAAGCTAAATGAATCACTCTCTGATTTTAATCAGATTGTTTGTACATCTATTCGTTCAAGGCTGCGTCCAATATATATAAGTACATTGACTACTGTATTAGGCATGCTCCCCCTCCTGTTAAGTCCCGCTGTTGGAACAGAAATATATCGCGGTATGGCTGCTGTAATTATTGGAGGCCTATTGTTTAATGCAGTTTTGGCACCTTTCCTAATGTCAGCAATTCTCAAGGTGCTCCATGAAAGAGATAGTGAGATAAGAAATAAAATAATAAGTAGAGCATAAGATGAGAATAACTATATTAATTATAAACTTGTTATCCTTTATTTGGGTAAAAATGGCATATGGGGTTGAAGTTGAAGTTGAAGTTGCAAACTTAAAATCAGTTTCTAACCAAGTTGTAGTAGCTGGAAATGTTACGAGCAAAGGTGATTTGAGCATTCATACACAAGTTAAAGGGACTATTAAGTATATTGCTGATCTTGGGAGCCTTGTGAAAAAAGGTGATGTCATTGTTCAACTCGTTGAGGAACCTCTAGCGCTCGAGTTAGCCGAGCAAGAATCAATTCTTGATAGGGAAATCAGTAAACTTGAAAAAATACAGATAACGCTGTCAAGACTTAAAAAGTTACAAGGTGAAAACTACATTTCTGAACAAGATATTGAGCTAACTCAAAGTGAATTAAATATCGCAAAAAATAGCATAAATGTTGCAAGAAGCCGATTGAATATTATCAGAGATCTTTTAGAGAAAACCACAATTTATGCTCCAAATGACAGCGTTGTGTATTCACGATTATTTAATAATAATGAATATGTTAGCGAAGGAGAAAAAATACTAGGACTAATTGATACACAGACTACAGAAGTGGTTGCGAAGCTTCCGGCAAAATATATTAATCATATCAAGGTAGGCCACAAAGTGGCAATTGATAGCTATCATACGCGTCAGGAAGGTTATATAGGCGCAGTGGTGCCATTTACCGATCATAAAACACAGGCTATAGATGTTGTTATAGTCCTTAGTAAAGAAGTAAGTGAAACGCTGGTCACTGGTAGTCGAGTTTTGGTTACGTTTGACATTGAACATGATAGCAATATTGCGGTCCCTAGAACTGCATTAAGGTTAACTGATGGTGCTCAGCCATATTTATTGAAAGTGACCGATGCATGCACCATAAAGAAGATAGAAGTCAATATTATGGAAGAAGGTGACAATGAGTTAGTTCAAGTACGTGGAGATATTTATGACGGAGATATGGTGCTTGTTTGGCCTTTTGAAAACGTCAATGAAGGGCGAAAGGTTCAAATAAGTGGACACAATAAGTGTATTTCCTAACTCGTAATTTGTGCTTTGAAAAGAGAACTTGCGTGCCGTAAAGGCTTGTGTTTTTTACATGCATCTAATTATATTATAATTTTTAGATTCATAATTTATATGTGAATTAGTTTTTTTATATATTGAAGTTGGTTTGTTCCATGCAAGATGTGTTGTTATTATAGTTTTTTGGTCGATGAAATTAAGTTGGGAGATTTTTCATTGTTGAGTTTGTAGTGGCCATTTTCCATGTTATAAAAGTAATAAAGTAAGAAAAAAAAGTAAATCAATGTATGTCTAGTAAAATAAAAATATATAATACAGCAAGAAACTCAGTCGAAAACTTTGTCCCTTTAGATGAGAAAGAGGTTAGCATATATTGCTGTGGGCCTACGGTATATAATTATGCGCATATAGGCAACTTAAGAACATATGTTTTTGAGGATATCCTCTCTCGTACTTTTGAAAAACATGGATATACAGTACGACATGTAATGAATATTACAGATGTAGGCCATCTTCAGTCTGATGCGGATGAAGGCGACGATAAGATGTCTCTAGCATCTCAGCGTGAGCAAAAATCCCCATGGGACATTGCTGCATATTATACCGATGCATTTTTTAAGGATTGCCATGCACTAGGAATCCAAAAGCCGACTATTGTTTGTAAAGCGACTGATCATATTACAGATATGATAGATATGATTACGGGGCTTATCCAAAAAGGTCATGCTTACGAGTCAAATGGCAATGTATACTTTGACGTTTCTACATTTAAAAGTTATAGCGAGTTTGCAAACTTACAGTTGGAAGCTCAAAAAGCAACTGAGCGCGTAGATCTTGATAGTAATAAGCGTAATCAAATAGACTTTGCGTTATGGTTTTCTCAATCCAAATACCCTAATCAAATAATGAAATGGGATTCACCTTGGGGTGTGGGGTTTCCTGGTTGGCATATTGAATGCTCAGCTATGTCAAGCAAGTATCTAGGTAGTCGCTTCGATATCCATTGTGGTGGGATAGATCACATATGTGTACACCATACGAATGAAATAGCTCAGTCAGATTGTTTTCACGGTCATAAATCTGTTAACTATTGGATGCATGGTGCATTTTTAACGGTAGATACGGGTAAAATGTCAAAATCAAGTGGCGAATTTTTAACGATTGAAAAGCTTGTAAAAGATGGGTTTAATCCACTTTCTTATCGCTATTTAATCCTAACAGCACATTACAGAAGTGAACTAAAATTCAGTTACGAGGCGTTAGAATCAGCTCAGAATGCTTTTAATGGTATTGTAAATAAGGTTCAAGAGTGGAAAGCAAACCATAATGCCGAGTTAAGTTGTGAACATGCAGAGCACGAACTAGTTCAATCTTATCTCACTGAATTTTTCTCGGCAATGAGAGAAGATTTGCATACACCATCTGCACTTTCAATATTATGGGCTGTAATTAAAGAGAGTTTGTTATCAGAGGCGCAAAAATTATATTTAGTATTAGAGTTCGATTCTGTGTTGGGCCTTGGATTAGAAAATATAACTCGTGGAGAGTTATCCAATGAAGAGGCAAACCTGTTAGAAAAAAGGCGAGTGGCTCGCTCAAATAAAGATTGGGCACAGTCAGACGCTTTGAGAGATGAGCTTTTGAATATGGGAATTCAAGTCAAAGATTCGAGTGATGGAATGGAATGGATACGCATATAAAACATAAGCTGTAATAGGGAGCATTTAGTAATATCAATTTTTGACCTAGTTTAGAGTTATTTGAATGGCCAAAATCCCCGTATTTTGGCCATTCAAAATATAATTTTCACGCGGTACTCCACTATACTAACAATTATCATGTTGCCCTTATATCCGTGTTCTTGGTGATCTTTTCATTTTTTGCATTTATTTATTGGCTTTATAAGACAGTTCTAACCAAAAGGCTTATTCTTAAATAGACCCTGAGCTAACTTAGGCAATTTTTGGAGTAAACTGACTGCCAATTTTTATACAAAATAATACATATTGTATATAGTTAATCTGATACATTTATTGACTGGTTTAATTTTGTGAGACGACTTTGAAAACGTATAAATGGTGTTCAATATTGGTAATGGCGGCAGGTTTGAGTGGTTGCGTTTTTGCACCGAAAAAAACGGCCTATTTAGATGAGCACTGTGATATTGTGCGAGAAAAAACGGATATTGATGTCGTAGTCTTTGCTGATGAAGCATCTAATGTGACGCCTTACTATCCGAATGATATTTATATTCCAGCATTGGTCGCCGCAACATCTGCAGCATTTTCATCTATTGCTTATATATTTGACAATATACAGGACTCAATAGAGTACAAAAAACAATGCGGTGACAGAGCACACTCGGAACAAGGTGCCAAAGGCACTGAGGAATCTGCAAAGTCATGTTCAGATAGTGACCTGTGTGGAATTGAAAGAAAGCGATGAGTGGCAGTTTGTAAAGGGGGTTTACGGCAACAGAAAAAGCCGCATATAGCGACTTTATCCAGGGGGTAATCAAATAGGTTGCTTGCTGAGATTAGCTCTCGCTTTCGAGCAATTTGCCTTTGCCAATTTCAATTTTTCTTGGCTTTAATGCTTCTGGCACTTCTCTTTCTAATTTGACTACCAGTAAACCATTTTCTAATTCTGCACCAATGACTCGAACATGATCTCCTAATTGGAAACTTTGTTCAAAATTACGTTCAGCGATGCCTTGGTGTATAAATTTACGCTCTGCACTGTCATCTTTATTGACCTTTTGGCCTTTGATTCTGAGCGTATTGTTCTCTGACTCTATGTGAAGTTCATCTTCGCTGAACCCAGCCACTGCCATGGTGATTTGGTACTTGTCTTGGTCAAGTGCTTCGATGTTGTACGGTGGATAACTTGCCTGCTTGCCATTGTGGGCAGCGCGGTCCATGAGTGATGCTAAATGATCGAAGCCAATGAATGAACGGTATAGTGGAGTTAGATCTACGTTGCGCATAATAATATCCTCTTAATAAGCGATAATGTTTGTTTACCCTTCTTTTGAACGGATAAACAAACTAAAAAATAACATTTGTTTTGGTTGGGACCCTGTCGGCGTCCTCACAATACTATCTATGGACGGGGCAAATAGTTTTCAAGTAAAAAATTAAAATAAATTTTAAAAGCCCCATTTTTCGGGCTTTTAAGGGGAGTTTTAGCATAGCTTGGATTCGCCTGAATACACAGTAAAGCGCTTTCCAATATGTACTTGGTCATTTTTGAAGCCAACAAAAGGTACGTGATGCCAATTGGCTTGCAGTCGTTCTTCGTTGATTTCCAATGTCACGAACCCGCGGTTAGCGAGATCAACATAGCGAATATGTGGGTTTTCGGGCATTAAGATTTTGCCAACGTCACCGACTAGCTGCTGTAAACCTGGCACAGGAATAGAGGGTGAGGTCACAGATGAAGTCACGATTTCCACAGCGACGGCACCATCATGAGTAAAGCGGTTATATTTTTGCCAGTCGTAAGGATCTTTACAGATGTTAGCTGCCCATGACGAATGCACATCACCGGTCAATATAACGGCGTTATTGATGTGATTGTGTTCAATAAAATCTAATAGTCGGTTTCTGGCTGCTGGATATCCATCCCAAGAATCTGTATTAATAGGCTTACCAAGCATTTGAATTTGCATCATTTGCACTTGCTGGCCAATTAACTGCCATGTTACGCCATTGCGTTTGGCATCTAACAAGTTGTCTTGTAGCCACTGTTCTTGCTCATAGCCGAGTAATGTGCGCTGTTCGTCGAGGCGTGCTGGGTCTTTCACATCGACTTGTTGATCTCTACCAATAAAGCGGGTGTCTAACATATTAAGCTCAGCTAGGTTACCAAATCGAAAGCGGCGGTATGCTTTTTCTCTGTTAGTGTGTTGAGGCTCTCTTATTGGCATCCACTCATAGTAGGCTTGAATGGCGGCACGGCTGCGCGTTTGCCATGTGCCCTCGCCATCATTATGATTTTTTGCACCTTCTCGCCATGCGTCATTAGTAAACTCATGATCATCCCAAATACAGATCATCGGGTGGGTTTGATGCAATTTTTGTAGATCAGTATCCGTTTTATAGCAAGCATGTCTTTGGCGGTAGTCTGATAATGTCATCATTTCGTGATTTGGTGTGACTTTACGATTCCATAAAAAAGGATTTCTGTAGATGTCTTTATTGCCATACTCGTATAAATAATCACCCAGATGCAGTACCGCATCTAAGTCTGCAATCTCTGCGATACGTGCATACACATTAAAGTAGCCGTAACTGAAGTGAGAGCATGATGCCATCGCTAATTTGATTGTGCTTACATCATATTCTGGCAGGGTTTTGGTTTTTCCTGTTGGTGAGATAATTGGCTCATCGAGCTCATCGATAATAAATCGATACACATATCGTGTGTTTTCCTGTAGGCCTTTGGCATCTACTTTTACAGTAAAGTCTTGCGCTTGGCTCGTGATGACATGGCCACTGGAAACGATAGTTGAAAAACTGCTATCAGTTGCTATTTGCCAAATTACCTTGACCGTTAATGTGTTGATATCTACCCGTTCTTTTACTTCTTTAGGAATCGTGATCCTAGTCCACAATATCACGCTATCAGACAAAGGGTCACCGCTTGCAACACCATGGCCAAAAGGATTCTCTGAAAAGGTACAGCCTGATAGCGATAGGCTCAATGGTAAGCTCGATATAATCATGCTGCTTTTAATAAACTGGCGACGGGAAATATTCATAAGTAATTGCTCTAATTTTAGTGTTTTTTGTCTATTTAACCCCTTTTGTGTTAATTTTTTATTTCTTTAACGTAACTTATGAGATTTTTTAAATTTATAAATGAGAATATAGGCATAGTATCTGTATCGAGTAAATTATATGCTTTATGTCATTAGACGCTGTTTAAATTGTCGGTTATTTAATATTAAGTTATTAAAAATAATGATTTATATAAATTTTTGTGATTTTTTTTAGTTAATTTCTGATAAAGTCTTGCGTCTTTATAAAGCCTGTCTACCTGCTGTGTGTTGCGTTTATTGAAATTCTCACCGGTTGGAATATGTATAGAGTGTTTCGAGCCATAGGAAACGTATTGTTTAACTGGTTAGTTACACTAAACTTGATGCTAATGAAGTTTATAGACGGCGCAATTATGACTTTTAAACTAAATAGGTTCGGGAACACCGTACGTTTGAGATAAATATTATGAAAAAAAATCTGCGACTCACTTTGTCTACACTGTCTGCTTTACTGGTAGCTAATACGGTTATTGCAAGTGATTGGTCTTCGACTATTACAGGTGCTTCTGATTATACATTCAACGGTATCAGCCAAACGGAAAATGACTTTGCACTGCAAGCCAGTCTCGATTACAGCAATTCTGAAACTAGCTGGTATGCAGGCTCTTGGGCTTCAAATGTTGACTTTGATAATGGTACAGATGTTGAAGTCGACGTCTACTTTGGCAGAACGTGGACGCTTACAGAGTCGCTTAGCTTAGATACTGGGATTGCTTATTATAGTTACCATGGCGCCGATGACTCTAGTGATAGCAATTATCCAGAAGCATACACAAAGTTTGGTTTTGACAATGCACTCGGCACTACTGAATTTAATTTCTGGTACAGCTGGGATTATGCTGGCTTAGATGAAAAACATATCATAACAACCCTGTCTCATACATTTGAAGTGGCTGAGAATCACGATATTTCTGTAAGTTATACGGTGTCTAATTATGTAGGCGGAGATGAAACGTGGGATGGTACGGACAGTTCTTATCATCACTATGAAATAGCATATTCCACCAGCTTAGCGGGCTTTGATTTAGCCATTGCCGCTGAAGATACATCAATTGATTCGGATACATCGGACGAGCGCATTGCGTTTTCAGTGTCTCGAACCTTTGATTTTTAAAATTTAAATATAAAAAAGCCGGATTTACTCCGGCTTTTTTAAGTAATTTTATCGATTACTTTTTAACGATAGCATTGTGATACACGTTTTGTACGTCGTCACAGTCTTCAAGCATGCCCATGAACTTCTCGAAGTTAGCAATATCATCTTCGTTTTCGATTTCTACATGAGTTTGTGGGATCCATGTGATTTCGTCTACTTCGAATGTAATGCCTTCAAATGCTTCAGTTAATGCAGTCTTTGCTTTGAAGTACTCAGTGTTAGGCGCAAATACAGATACTTTACCATCTTCAACTTCGACATCAGTTACGTCAACGTCAGCCATCATTAGTGCTTCTAGCACTGCTTCATCATCGTCGCCAGCAAAACCTAAAATAGCAAAATGATCAAACATGTGTGCTACACAGCCCGGGCTACCGATTTTTGAGTCAGTTTTAGTAAACGGTAGGCGTACATCTTTGATTGTACGATTTGGGTTGTCAGTTAAGCAGTCAACGATAACCATACAGTTACCTGGGCCATAACCTTCATAACGTGCTGGTGAGTAGTCTTCGCCAGCGCCACCAGCTGCTTTTTCGATGGCTTTATCAATAACGTGTGCTGGAACCTGATCTTTTTTAGCTTTTTCGATCAAACGACGAAGGGATAGATTTGTTTCAGGATCTGCGCCGCCATTTTTAGCAACTACATAGATCTCTTTACCATATTTTGAGTTAACTTTAGTTTTTGCCGCTGCCGTTTTTGCCATGGCGTTTTTGCGGACTTCAAATGCTCTACCCATCTTAATTCTCGTTATTTGAAATTCAATTGCACAAGATTCTAACAAGACTCGACGCGTTGGGCTATACCCTATCGGGCATGAGCTTGGTGATAAGACAGGTTTATTACGATAAAACGAGTATGTCAGGCTAACTGGTGTTGAAAATTGAGGTTGTTTTGCTCTATCAAGGGTAAAAAAGCTTCCCAGTGGCGAAAAATCATGTCTGCTTGCTGCGCGTAATCAGGTGTTACTTCTGGTGTGTATAAACAAGATATCATGCTGGCATTGTTTGCAGCCTCTATGTCGTACAAGTAGTCTCCGACATACATGCACGCACTATTTTTTAATCCCCACTGCTGCGCAACAAGGTTGAGTGCCGCTGGGTTGGGCTTAGCGGGTGCATCATCACGTGTCAAAATGATATCAATAGGCATCTTGCATCGTTCAAGCTTTATTTTTGCCGCTTTTGCAAAATTACGTGTGACGATGGCCATAGGAAAGCCTTTGCTATGAAGCGCATCAATAGATTGCTTAACACCAGGTAAAAACTCTGCTTGATGGGCATCTTGCATCTCATGCTGGTGAATGAGTGACATGGCTTCTTCACGCATGTAGGGGGACGGCAGTGCCTCAATAAACCCGAGCAGATCTTCATCTCTTGGGCAGCCCAGCTGGGCTTTCATCATTGCGAAATCTAAATTGGATGTCACCAAGGTCCCATCCAAGTCAAAAATAATTCCTTTAATCATGTGCTTCTTACCTCGTATTCCGTAGCAAGACACTCTGCTTGCCTTTAACCATAGAGTACGTCATATAAGGTTGCAAAGATCACAGTAAAAAATAATCAACAGATGTCACAGGACTTACCTGAGCGTCATAAAAATTGCGCAATTTATGATGCTCAATAGCGATAAAAGAAAAGCGCGTATCGAATAATTCAACTCGCTTAAATGCATCGAGTGCATGTGTGTAACGTGACTGCGTAAATAAGCTGTTCTTTTAAATTTATATTAAAATTCATATCATTGACTGTTAAAGTAATAAAAAACACCACACAATAAATATAACTAGGGTGTCCACTTTGGCTTATTTAATTACTACCGTCATTCTCATTGCCTGCTGTACCGTATTTTTTATACCCTCTTTTAGACAGTTTACAAAAGACAATGAACTGGCATGTAACTTTGCACTGACCATGGTCGCAACACTTATTGGTGTATTATTGGCAATAGCCATTAGTAACTACCATGAAGATGAAAAAGAGCGTCGTGATTTAATAAAGTTGCTCCATGCTGCAAAAGCGGTGGCGACAGAAAGCCTCGACTATAGTCGAGCGGTGATGGCGTTTTACCAAAAAAATGAGGCTGGCACTGAGACGAAGCGTTCTAAAGCACAATTTTTTAAAGATAACCCCTTGCCCTACCCCGAGTACCTCGATGCACTAATGTCTCAGCAATTGTTTATTAAAAACTTATCTCAAGAGTCACTGACAGAATTAAGTGAATCACTCATTTTAATGAAGCGCGCAAATACGCACAGACCCGAACTTTTTTTGTCGAATTTAAACTTTGTGCTGTATGTATTAGAACAAGAACAGCGTTATCAACAAGGAGAGATTTCATTACATGAACTGGAAGCAACTTTGCGAGAGCGAGAAGCTCAACTTGAAGAAGAAGGAAGTTAAATTGATATTTAAAATGCCACGTAATGCGAAAGCACACATAATAAATACGCTTTTTTGCAGTGCCATGATGGTGTCTGGCTATAGCCTTGCACAAGGTAGTACGCCAAGTTTGTCTGCTCAGCAAATCAATGAGGATATTAGAGAGTTTACTGAGCTTTTAAAGCAAAGGTACGCTTATCTCGATAAAAAAAATGTACACCAAGCATCTTTTGAAGCTTGTTTGCAAAAGCAAGTCTCTCAAATCAAAACGGTGAATGCGCTATCTGGTCACTTGAATCATTGCTTTGAATTTTTTTACGACCAACACAGCGAAATAAGGCCGCGTCCTCGGGATTACTATTTACCTATGCCAACCGCTTTAACTATGTGGGCTGAAGTGAAAAGTGAGACGGCTGTGATCACCTCGATACCGCACAATGGTTATGCTCACAGAGTTGGCTTTAGAGCTGGCATGACGATTGAGAAAATCGATGGTAAAGCCGTTTTTGATGCCATTAAGGCAGCGAATGTATCAGGGCAGCAAAATGCTCAGACTTGGGTACTCAACCGTTTGCTAACTGGTACTCGAAACCAGACTATTTCAGTGACTGTAAAGTGGCAAGGGCAGTTACAAACCCTCACCATAGATACTCAGCAAGTTGTTGATGAAATCATCAAAGAAAAACCCATCTTGACCAGTGAATGGCTGGGCGACATTGCTTATATTCGACCCGAAAACAGTCTTGGTAACAATGCGTTGATCCCCGCCTTTGATGAAACTCTGGCAAAGTATAAAGAAGCATCAGCTTTGATCTTAGACTTACGCAATACTCCCAGTGGCGGTAACAGCGATGTGGCACGTGGCATAATGAGCCGCTTTATCTCTGAGCGTTTTCCCTATCAAGAGCATGAGCTGGTGGCTGTAGAACACGAGTTTGGTGTGAAAAGACGCTGGCAAGAGTTTGTGTACCCTAGAGGCGATATGACATTTACTAAGCCGTTGGTGGTGCTCAGCAATCGTTGGACCGGGAGTATGGGAGAGGGTATGACCATTGGTTTACACGGTATGCAACGTGCGACTGTCATTGGTACACCTATGGCGCAGTTGCTAGGTGCTATTTCTGGACATACACTGACGCACTCTCAGCTAAATGTGGTGATCCCCGTTGAAAAGCTATTTCATATCAATGGCACGCCCAGAGAAGCATTTTTACCTGATATCCTTATCGATCATGTCGACAATATTGAGAACGAAGATCTTGCGCTAAAGGCTGGCTTACGTCATCTGTCAAAGTTAGCAAGCAAAACCAATTAATAAGTCGAATTGAACACATATATTCGTTATTGAACTGTATATGTGTTTGATACTTAATCATTATTAACTAAATTTGCTGCTTTGAAGATAAAAGGAGTTATTTGCACTTTGCAGTTATTATCACGCTTTGCTATTCCAATTGCATTATTGAGCTTTATTCTCCAAGCTAACTTTTTGCTCACAGAAAGTGTTGTGAACGGCCAAAAGTTAGTGGCTTGGGGTGGCTTTACTGGTATTGTTGCTGCCTTTATTTATTACTCATTCAAGTACTATAAAGCGAAAAAAAGTATGCAATGGCTCATTGAGCAAGAAAAGATGCCATGGTTTCAGCGCAAATCAAACTATGTAATCACGACATGTGGTTATATTTTGTTTGGGATGATATTCGCTATATTGATCAACAATAGTATCAAGATAGAGGATTATCGGACCGATACTTACATAGTTAAGCATGTTGATGAGTTTAAAATGCGTTACAGTTTTATTAAGTACTACACACTTTGGAATGATGCAAGCGCATTCTATTATCTACCTGAGCATCGAGCGCATTTTAAAGCTGGTCAAACTCTTAAAGTCACAACGCAAAAGGGTGCCCTCGGGTATTTTTATGTTACCCAAGTGTTTTGAAGTGAATGGGTTAGTCACAGCCTACATAACAGCTAAGCTGTGACTTATTCAACTTATACGCAGATGAAGCTTATCCTGCATTGAGCCTTAACATGCCTCTTGCCTCTGGTGCAGGTAATAATTCCTGATTCGTCTGTGGCTGAATTTTGAAGTTATCGACTTGCTGCAGCAGATGCTGTGCTTGCTGCCTCATGATCTGACTGGCATGTGTTGATTGCTCAACCAAATGCATGTTGTTTTGGGTCTCATTGTCCATTTGCGCTATGGTTGAGGAGACTGCGGCCACGCCTTCTGATTGCTCTTGGCTTGCGGACGTAATTTCTGTGATCATCACATTCACTTCTTTAACGACTTGGATGAGCTGGTTAAAGGTGTCACCTGATGCAGAGACAAGCTGGCTCCCTTTGGACACGGCTTGAGAGCTGTCTTGAATGAGCCCTTTAATCTCTTTGGCGGCAGATGCACTGCGCTGCGCTAAATTACGTACTTCACTGGCCACAACAGCAAACCCCCTGCCTGCCTCCCCTGCTCTTGCCGCTTCGACAGAGGCGTTGAGTGCCAGCAAGTTGGTCTGAAAGGCAATTTCATCAATGACTCCAATAATATCTGAAATACTATTACTGCAGGTTTCGATTTCATTCATGGCTGCAACAGCGTTGGAGACAGTTTCGCCCCCTTGTTGTGCCTTCTTCATTACTTCATCCGCGTGATCTGACACATCTTTTGCGCTTTTTGCATTTTGCTGCACGGTCACTGTTAACTCTTCCATGGTAGAGGCGGTTTCCTCAATGCTTGCACCTTGGTTTTCGGTGCGTTTATTAAGCTCTTCGTTGCCAACGGCAATACTTTGTGCGCCTTGAAATACGTTATTGGAGGCTTCCGTGATTTCTTGTACCATACGACTTAAGTTATCCATTAAGCTGTTCATGGCGTCTCTCAAAACATTAAATTCAACGCCTAAGTCCTCCTCAATGGTATGTGTGAGTTCCCCTTGGGAAAGTGCCATAATCGCCTGCTTGATACTAGAGACAGCATGCTTTCTTGCTGTGATATCCGTGGCGTATTTAACGACCTTAAACGGATTGCCTTCAGCGTCAAAAATGGGATTATAAGAAGCTTGGATCCAAATTGTCTTACCACTTTTTGCGATGCGCTTGTATTCACCGCTGTCGAATTGACCGAGGCGTAAACGCTGCCAAAACGCTTGGTATTCTTCACTGTTCGCATACTCTGCTTCGGCGAATAGTTTATGATGTTTCCCTTTGATCTGTGCAAGTGTATAGCCAGTTGTTGCTAGGAAGTTTTCGTTGGCATCAATGATGGTGCCATCTAGATTAAATTCAATCACAGCTTGAGACTTGTGAATGGCGGCAAGCTGCCCTGCAAAATCAGCACTTTGTATTTTTTGTGCGGTAATATCTGTGGCAAACTTAACGACTTTGAAAGGCTTACCATTGGCGTCAAATATCGGGTTATAGGTTGCTTGGATCCAAATCTTTTTACCATGTTTACCAATGCGTTGATACTCACCAGAATCAAATTTACCCTGATTGAGTTTTTGCCAAAAGTCGCTATATGCTTGGCTTTGAGCGTAATCAGGTTCGGCAAACATACTATGGTGTTGACCTTTGATTTCATCCAGTACGTAGCCGGTTGTTTTTAGAAAGTTTTCATTGGCATCTATGATGGTGCCATCCATATTAAATTCGATCACGGCTTGGGACTTACTTATCGCTTGGAGTTGACCTTCATAATTGGCAGCTTGACGTTTTTGCGCTGTGATATCCGCAGCATATTTCACGACTTTGAATGGCTTGCCACTGAGGTCTAGTATCGGATTATAAGAGGCTTGGATCCAAACTTCCTTACCGTGTTTGCCCTGACGCAAGTATTCGCCTGTAAAGTAGCGACCTGCGTTTAAATCAGCCCAAAATGCAGCATATTCAGCGCTTGCTGCATACTCTGGGCTGGCAAACATGCTGTGATGTTGGCCTTTAATTTCATCTAAGGTGTAACCCATAGTCGATAAAAAATTGTCATTGGCATCTAGGATAGTGCCATCCATATTAAACGCTATCACTGCTTGAGATTTGCTGATGGCTTCAAGCTGCCCTTGATAGTCTGCTGCCTGTAATTTCGCTTGAGTAATATCTGAAGCATATTTCACGACTTTATAAGGATTACCATTGGCATCAAAAATAGGATTATATGAAGCATGGATCCAAACTTCCTTGCCGTCTTTTGCCAGTCGTTTAAATTCTCCGGTACTAAATTGTCCTTGGTTTAGTTGTTGCCAGAATCGTGTGTAATCTTCACTTTGCGCGTATTTAGGCTCTGCAAATAAACTGTGATGCCTGCCAACAACTTCATCAAGTGTGTAGCCCATTACGTTTAAAAAGTTATCATTGGCGTGGATAATCGTGCCATCCATATTAAATTCGATGACCGCTTGGGATTTGCCGATTGCTTCTATTTGCCCAAGTTGGTCAATACTACCGTTTTTATATTTGGTGATATTATTGAGTAATAATAGTTTGCGCTGAGTGCGTGTTTGTTGGTCATAAGTGGCGTGCACATGTACTTGAAACCAAAGTTCCAAGCCCTCTGAGCACCGTAATTGAACTTCTTGGCAGTTGCTATCAGCTTGCTCGTCTAAGCTGAACCGAGTTTTTATAATGCGGCTGTAATGTTGATTAATGATGTCATGATGCTGCGCGCCAATTTGTGTTAAGAAATGTGTGCTGGCATGTGTGATTATTCCATCATCATTGAGTTCTATGATGGATTGATTTTCAAAAAAGACGTTAAGTTTGGCTTCGAGGGAGTGTAATTTCTGACGATCTGTCCTTGATGAAAATATCATAGGGCACCTAATTAATGAATGTTGTTATTAGTCAGAAATATAGTAGATAACACCATACACGCCACTTGTTCTTATTGTTGATAATAGCTTCAAGAACTATTTCTTGTTAAGAAATACTCAACAAGATGATGTGAAAGTGTTATTTCGGATGAAAATTTCCATGTTTACTGTGCGATGAATTTTGCGGATAGTGGTGTTCAGTATTTGGGCTGTGTTGCCTAATTACTGCATATAAAAAACAATGAATTAAAGGAATAGTAATGAAACTTAAATTACAAAAAACGAAGCTAAAGTCATTAACAAACAATGAAGTGTCTAAAGAACAAACTGGTGCTATTGCCGGTGGTCAATATCAGGTTCAGTACAAAACGGATCCTTGGTTGTGCAAATATAGCTACCCTGTGTGCCATACTGATGGTCCACATGTAAGCTGCTACAACTAATGTAGATAAAAAAAGCGCACCAAAGGTGCGCCAAAAGTCTTTTAAGACAGGGAAATCAACATGTTAAATAACTACAATAAACGTATCTACAAACTGCAGGTGTATATGTGTTTACTCAACGAGGTAAAGTCTACCTAAAACCTGTGTTGCAATCCCGATGCAGTGTGCAAACCCTTGTGAGTGCGTGTTACGCTTTGTAACTTTCTTTTCAAATACAGCCTTTATGACTACAAAACTGGCCCTAACCTGAACGTAGCCGCTTTGACTTCATGTTTTTTTGTTCGTACAGTCATGTTCTTATTTAAGAAACATAGAACAGACTTACGAATAATAATGCTTGCAAGGAAGGGTGTAGATCTATGACTTTACCTGATATTCAATTAACTTCATTGGGGTTGCATCATAGCCCCGAACTGTATAGTGCAGTAGAACACAACAGGATGAGTTTAGAACGCAATTTGCCTTGGGTGAAGCAGGTAACTTGTGTTGATAGTGCACAGCGATATATTGATGAGCGAATTAACAGTGGCGAGCCAAGTTCAAGGTGGTTAGCCATCTCTGTGAACGGCTGCTTTAGTGGTGTCTTTGGTGTGAAGTACATAGATCCGGTAACAAGCCGGTGTGAGGTCGGGTACTGGCTATGTGAGAAGGCGCGAGGACAGCAGGTCATTCCACGAGTTTTAAATGAACTCATTCCTTGGATAAAATCTCAAGGTGCAAAAACACTTGAGTTTCATTGCTTAGAAGACAACATAGCCAGTATTCGAAACGTTGAAAAAGTCGGCGCTGTATTGCAAAGTACTGCGCCAACCACGCTGGATATTTCAGACACAACCAGAAAAATGTGTGTTTACGCCCTTAAACTTTAAGATAGCTGTGTGTTGTTTTTACAGGACTCCATGGAGCAATCAACAGTATTGGCACTAAAGGCAAGTGCTATATTGGTGTTCCCTATCGTCAAGGCGTTAAACCTCTTCTAATGGCTCGCATTGATATGCGTTATGTAACAGTGCGCTTAGTTTATCTGAGTCATTAAAGAAAGTACTGTCAATGCCCTTTACACTTATCCCTGGCGTCCACGAATTCATTACCGCTGCGCCACTGAGTATTGTAAGGTCGGTCAGCTTAAGTTCTACTGTGCGCTGTGGTATCTGAAGCTTGGTGAGTTGTCGTTGTAATATGCTCATCATGCTACCTTGGAGCATAGGAGCTTTTGGCCAAATAATGGTGTGTCCGTCCCAAAAGACAAGATTCCAAATTGTTCCCTCACTTATCCTTGTTTGCCCATCAACAAATATTGCGTCATCAAACCCTTTTTCTAATGCTCTGTGTAAATAAAAGGTTTTGCCAATTTCTCCTACATGCTTTATTTCAGGCATAGGTCGCTGGTGTTTAATCGCGGTGAGGTGTAGCGGTCCGACGGGGCCGTTTGAAGGCGCACTAGTACGCACGAGTACTTGCGGCAGCGTGTTCATACTTTGGGCAGTAAATTCACCGTAAGAAGAGTACAGTGTGATAGTCAGCGAGCAATCTAATGGACTTTTCCTAATTGCGTCTCTGATGTAAGTGCGTATCTGTTGATCTGAGAGCGCATTATTAAATAACTTTTTCGACGCGTTACGCAGACGCGTTAAGTGTAAGTCTATACCTCTGACTTTTCCTTCCCTCACTTGCATCGCACTGAAGTGTGCAAAGCCAGAAAATGCTAATGGGTTAAGTGCAGAGTTGGGTTGATACTCACCATTGATAAAGGTATTTGGTGAAAATTCATTATTAGTCATTGTGTTACTTCCATTGAGTCCATATTTAGAAGCCAATACGATAAACCCTGACAATGCTGTTAAGGTCAAGGAGTAAAGATGAGAATTGGTGAACTATCAGAGCAAACCGGTGTGAGTGTGCGCATGCTTCGATATTATGAAGAGCAAGGATTGTTAACACCACGTCGTACCGCAGCTGGATATCGTGACTATGATGAGCGTGAGGTGCTGACGTTAGAGCGCATTAAATTGCTTAGTTCAGCTGGTATGACGCTAAGTATCATATTGCAATTTTTACCTTGTATTAGAGGCGAGCGGCCCATTTTTGAACCTTGTGACGAGTTAAGAGTGCTACTACACAGCCAGTTAAGAGAGGTCGATGAAAAAGCGGCTCGTTTGGCAAAAAATCGAGCCGTGTTAAGTGGGTTTATACAAGAAATTGAAGCGGCTGATAAAGTATAAGTTTGGTTTTTTATTGTGCTAGCTTTAGTATGTCGATAAATTTACGTACCTTTGGAATATGTACGATATCACGATGTACCAATATCCAAGTGTTCACCTGCCACGTGTCGCCTATGGGTAATATGTGTAGCATTGGGTTGTTTTGTGCAGCTTCTTTTGTACTAACAGAGATCCCACACCCTGCATGCAGCGCGTAGTCGAGTACTTGGTGAGCATTGCTGGTGGTAACAATATGACTTGCTTCTACCTGAGTGTGGATCCACTCATTCCACGGTAAATGTGCAATGCGTTCGGAATTGGCGATAAATTTATGTTGTGACCAATTGTCTTTTGTTGGCAGGCCATGTTGTTCTACATATTTTTGATGCACACACATGACCACTTCGATGCACTGAAATGGGATCACTATGTTATCAAGTGTCTGTGGTCTCTCACCCATCCGAATGGCTAAGTCTGCTTCGCCATACTCTAACGCATATTTTCGTATATCACCTAAGATCTCGAATCTTACGTTTGGGTATTGCGCTTGGAATTGATTTATCACTGGAAACAACAACTCGGCTAGCTCATTAACACAGGTGATTTTAAGCACACCGTTCATCATGGCATCTGAGTTTGTTGCTTTATCGACAAACTGATTAAATTGTACATCTGTGATTTCCCCCAACCGCATCACTTCCAGCCCTGCTTCTGTTGGAATATAACCTTTGTCATTGCGTTGAAAAAGCTTGATACCTAAGTGCGCTTCTAAGCTATCTATTTGCCGCATGACTGTTGAGCGGTGTATGCCCAGATCGGTTGCTGTGGCGCTAAGTGTCCCTAGCTTGGCTAATCGGTAGGCGGTTTTAAACTCTGTCCATTTATCCATGATATGTCTCCGTTGCATATATGCACGAAAGGGTATTTAAAATACACATTAAAAACAAATTTGCAACGGTATATGCTACATCTCATTGAGTAAATTGAGGCAATAGATATGAAAACGCAAGTACTGATCATTGGCGGTGGTTTTGGTGGCGTAGCGGCTGCACAAAAATTACATGAAAGTGGTGTGCAGACCATACTCGTAGACAAAAAAGATTATTTTGAAGTCACGTATGCTGTGCTCAGAGAGTCTACAGCACAGGGCCAATTTAAGGGGAGAACACGCCGATATTATCGAGATATTTTGGCCGGTCAGTTTGTTCAAAGTGGTGTAAAAACGCTCCGGGAGAATATCGTGCTGCTGGAAAATGGCGAGCGAATTGAGTTTGAGCAGGTTGTGATTGCCAGTGGGTCTAGATATCCGACTTTGCCATTGGCCAAGAGCATGGATGCACATAGCTTACATGACAGAGAGGCTGAACTTAAACAGCATTACGCGCAGCTCAAAGACGCAACTAAGATACTAATCATAGGCGGTGGTGTCGTTGGCGTAGAGCTGGCTGGTGAAATTGCTTATACCTTCAAAAATAAAGTGGTTACTTTAGCTCACAAAAATAAAGCACTACTCACTGGCTTTAGTCAAAAAGCACAGCGTAAAGCACATCAACAGTTGGAAGAGTTAGGCGTACAGGTTAAGTTAAATAGTGATTATCGCCAGTGTGACAAGACTCAGGGCTTCCAAGATAAGCGCTCAACAGATGTGTTAAAGCCGGATATGGTGTTATGTGCGACGGGTACCAAACCGAACAACGTATTTTTGCAAGAAAACTTCTCACATATACTCAATGCTAAAGGTTTGATTGTGGTGAATGATACGCTTCAAGTAGTGGGCCAAGATAACTTTTATGCACTGGGTGATATTGCCGATGTGGGCGAAGCCAAACTGGGTTATTTGGCAGTGGAGCAAGGCAAATATTTGGCTAAAAGGATAGTGCGAAAGCACCAAGGTAAGTCGGTAAAAGCATACAAACGTAATCCGTTTATGGCGTTAGTTACCACGGGGCAAAAAACGGGCATAGTTCAAACGCCGTTATTCACCTCAACCTGCAATCACCTCGTTAATATCAAACAAAAAGATTTGTTTATTACTAAGACCTATAAAGCGTTTGCAAAGTAATATGTGGTATAGCATGGTCGTTGTGCTGTGCTGTGCTGTGCTGTGCTGTGCTGTGCTGTGCTGTGCTGTGCTGTGCTGTGCTGTGCTGTGCTGTGCTTTTGATGGTTATTTATCTATCAATTTGAGGCTGGGGCTTAAACTGATAATTAGATCGATCTAATGGTTGAGTTAGTAAATTTTACACCTGGGTGCTTAGTAGTTTCGGGCTGCCAGAAAACCCAAACTTTTCGTACAGGCTGTGCGCATCATCAGTGACGAGGAATTTAAATTTAGTGCACCAACGTGGATCATTGACGATCGTTTCTGTAAGCCATACTCCGAGTCCTTGAGATCTATGATCTGGGTGAATGATCAGATCGGCGACGTAGGCAACCGTTGCAAAATCAGTGACGACTCTTGCAAAGCCGATTTGGTGCTCTTGACAAAAGAGCGAAAAGCATTCACTGTTTTTTATAGAAGTGTTAATGGTTGCTAAGTCGCGTTTGCTGGCCCAATAGGAACTCCTTAGTAATGATTCAACCTGCTCGATTTGAATGTCTTCTCGTGAATCACTAATTCGATAATTGTCTTTTTTGTATTGCATGATCTCTGATACACATTTATTTTTATTTTAATTAGTAGAGTGCACGATTTTTTTATGTAAACCAAGTGCAGGGTAGCTTATCAGCTTTTTGGGTAAGAGCTCGGTGTGGTAAGTTATGATGCCACTCACTAGCATGAATAGATTGGATTATGTTAGTGAGTTGGCTGTATTAGGTATTATCCGCCACAGGGGCTACATACGGCCCATGAGTTACAAGTGCCATTTAAATGGGCAACTAATTCACTTAGTCTGATTTGCTCTTGGCCGACAAACTCATGGGTGACTTTATTTTGTGTTGTAAATAAGACATAACCTGGCGCATCACCAAGCTCAATATCTTCTGGATCTGACTCTATAAAATCTGCGCCGTGTAATTTTTCAGATATTTCATTTTGCTGTTGTTTGCTCAGCGGCCAAGCCTTAAATTCTAGATAAAACTCAATCGTGTGTGTGGAGCCAAAATCAAAGCCTCTTTCTTCCAATACTTTGAGTACTTCCCCATCGGCATCGGCTGGCCAAGTGTGTTTATCTGTCATGGTTACGTGTTTTCCTGCATATAGCGTTATCTATATAAGTCGTATGACAAGTCGATAAATTTACTTTTTTGTGGTGATTAATCACAAAGTACAAAGCTGGAGTGTTGATTTTGTTTTTTTATATTTTAGAGAGATCCTGTTTTTTCACTGGAACGAAAAGTAAAGGGGCTTTACACCCCTATTAAACCCAAGTCATGCAACTTGATGAGTGTGATTGAGAGAATTAAAACATGAGATTAATAGGCGCCTTCACTGTATATCAACTCATAACTGTGGCTATAAATTTCTAAGATATTGCCAAATGGGTCTTCCATATAAATCATGCGATATGGCTTTTCACCTGGATAGTAGTATCGAGGTGCTGCCATGCGCTTTTTGCCACCAGCTGCAACAATACGCTCCGCAAGTTCTTCTACATTCGGGTCCTGTACACAAAAGTGAAAGATACCAGTTTTCCAATACTCAAAGTTGTCATCTGAGTTGGTTTGGTTTTTGAATTGAAATAGCTCTACGCCAATTCTGTCACCCGTTGATAAGTGTGCAATTTTAAAGCTGTCCCAATTTGCACCAAATACATCGGTGCACATTTGGCCAATGGCACTGTTATCTTCAGTGATCTCTGTGGGTTTCATGATTAAATACCAACCTAATACTTGGGTATAAAACTCAACAGCTTTTTCAAGATCTGGTACTGAAATACCAATATGGGAAAAATTTCTTGGATAAACCTTGTTCATAAAATGTGCTCCTCATTGTGATGTGAGCAGGTTACAAATCAAAGTTCATTAAGTAAAATTATCAATACTTATTAATTTGAGTACAAAATGTAATGATTAATCTAATCTGGCTACGTACTTTTTGCACCTTGGTTGAAATTGGTCACTTCACGCGCACCGCACAGCATCTTCATATGACACAATCAGGTGTGAGCCAACATATTAACAAGCTAGAGCAACAGCTTGACAAAATATTGTTGTTGCGTGAAGGCAAGCAATTTTCACTCTCTGAGGCCGGTGAAAAGCTATATGTGCATGGGCAAGATATTCTTCATGGGGTAGCTTCGTTAGAAAAGCTTATTGGGGAAGACCCTGCTTATAAAGGTAACGTGCGAATGATGTCACCTGGCAGTGTGGGGCTAAAGCTGTACCCGAGTCTTCTGAATGTACAGCAGCGCTATCGGGACCTCACGATTGATTATCGTTTTGCTCCTAATCGTGAAATCGAGCAGGCCATTGCTGGTAAACGCATCGATATTGGTTTGATGAGTAAAAAGTCCAGTGATGCCAACGTGCACTGTGAAGCCATTGCTCAGGAGCAATTATTACTTGTGACGCCAAAAAACTTGGGCTCACTTGATTGGCGGTCGCTCAGTGCTTTGGGCTATATCAACCACCCCGATGGCAGTCATCATGCAGAGTTATTACTTGGGCCGAATTTTTCAGAGTTCCAACATAGTGACTTACTAAAAAATAAAGGGTTTTCAAATCAAATTGGGTTAATTCTAGAGCCTGTCGCACGAGGTTTTGGGTTTACGGTATTGCCAGCTCATGCTGTCGCAGCCTTTGCACAGCCAGAGCTTATAGCAGCTCACCCTTTAACACATCCTGTCTATGAGACTGTCTATCTAGGTACACATCGAAATACAGCACAGCCACAGCGTGTAAATACCCTGATCAACGAAATTAAACAGTGTTTGGGGTAAATATTTCAATGACTGACAAGCATCATCCACTCAGAGTTACGCAGGAAAGCGAAAGTCAAAGCGTTAACTTACAGGTTCAACAAAATTGTTTATACATCAGCCGAACAAGCACAGTTCTTGCTTAATTTCTATCCTGAACGACGATTAAATTGCACATATAGATGCATTTGATCGCCAACAATTAGAGTATGTCGTCACCGTTTGTTTGCAAAGCCCCTGTATGGCAGCTGCGGGGCGCGTGTTATTTGATGTCAGTAGAACGCAAAAAGCCACCATTAACGATTCCAGTCGATTGCAAAAGTACCTAGCAAAGTTGGGTATTAAATGGCGAGATATTGCAGCCTGCAAATAATGCGTTGTCCGTGTAGGTAATTATCTGTAATAGCCCTTTACAGAGTTTTTACTACACTAAACAAGGAATTAGTGACGCAAACTAGAAGGAAAATGACAATGCGAGTTGTGAGTATATTGTGTGGGCTGTTGGTGCTGGCCAGTTGCAGTAGTCCAAAGCCAATAAAAAAAGCCGAAGTGATCACGGCTTATTCAATGCTGGCTCCCAGCAAATCAGGCGAAACACTGATTTATGTGCGTGCCATCATTCCGGGAATTCAGAGTAAAGATCAAGTGTGCCCTGTACTTGAGAGCGAAAGTGGTGAGCGTAGTCAGATGAAAATTCGTGCGCTTCACCCAGGTAAACACTTTCCGGTCACAGTGTGTGAGTCTACCGTTCAGGCTGGTATCGCATATCAAGTGGGCGGCACTGAACTACAGTTTGATGCAATGACACTCAACCCCAAGCGTATTCAGGTCTATGGTGATTCGGGCTGTAAATCACATGTATGTGACGGCAATGGACCTGCTGAGCCTTTTAAAACCTTGATAACACAGGGGGCTAAGCGAGATGTTGACCTTATTCTACATATGGGGGACTACAATTACAGAGGCACCAGTGGCAGTATTAGTAAAGGCGTTTATGCCTATGATGCAGGCGATGGTGGCTATGGCGGAAAAACCTGTGGGTTAGAAGAAACCTACTATAGTCAAAATGCACAAGGCAGCCCAAAACCGGATACGTGGCGCGCTTGGCGAGCTGACTTTTTCAGCGCTGCGGATTCTATTCTAACGAAGGCGCCTTGGGTGTTTGCGAGGGGAAATCATGAATTGTGTAGCCGCGCCGGACTTGGCTGGTTTTATTTTTTCGGCCCAGGATCTAGTTTGGAGCAAGGCATAGCCCAGCGCGCGTGCCCAGCACAAGGCAATTTTTCTCAGCCTCTGAATTCAGCGGCCTCTGCCATCGCGATGATAGAACCATATATGCTGAAGCTTGAAAAGCTCAATATTTGGGTGCAGGATTCGGCCAATGCATGTGATGATCGGTTTTCAAATGCGCTAACCGCGCAGTATCAGAGCCAATACGAGTCTTTACAGAAATTTGCGAGCAAATATCCTAATAAGCCAATTTGGACGGTGACGCATAGGCCGCTGTGGGGGGTCAATAATGTGGCAACTGACAATACATTAAATATCATGTTGCAGCGGGCATTAGCGGATACACCGCTTGGACATCTGCCTGAGCAAGTAGCTTTGGCATTATCGGGCCATATGCATATTTATCAGTCATTGAGTTTTGATAAGCAATACAAACGCCCGCCACAAATAGTGGTTGGCAATAGTGGTGTGAGTCTCAGTGAAGAGTTACCTTACACGAGCTTTGAGGCCGTTGTGGATGGGTTGGAAGCCAATGGCAATGAGCAAGCAAAATTTGGTTTTTTAGAACTGGAATTAGACCGCTATTCTGGGTGGTATGGGCGCTTTTTTGATGAGCAAGGCGAAGCGTTTTTACGCTGTGACTCGCAGTTTGCCGTTCGAGACGAACAGGTATGTCAGTAATTCAGTGTTTATGAAGCTGTTTATCTCTATGTGGCGTGGTAGGTGATATTATCTACGCCGCTTTTTAAGTGGCTACTTAATTTTTTTTAATGTTGGCTTGGTTTGATTGTTTCATCAAATTGTACACTTAGCCAATTGTCATCTTTATCAAAATACATGGTTTTTACTGGCCCCATGCCTCTGAAATTGACTAAATTGATTTGCTCAGGCCAGATATCTCTCAATGTGCCATTGCGCATTTGTAGACCTTTTAATGGCACTTCCTTTTCGTATAACGCTTCTTGATAAACTCTGAAGTATTTGCGGTCTATTTCATAAGTGGGTTTTGATAGAGCCAGTGCTTGGCCGTTCAAGCGCCTTAGTGATGTTTGTGTATAGACGTAGTCAGAAAATTGCTGTTGCACTTTTATATCTTGATAAATATTTTTTGAATCATTAAATAGATGAACTACAGCATGCTCAAGGTCGTGCATATGAAATCTATACTCTAGTTTTATATGTCCACTGTGTGGCAACACTTTTGCCGTTGCCAGTGATGCCTTTAATTTGTGTGCTTGTACTGGTGAAAGCCACATTAAGCTGAGCCCGGCAATAAGCCAAGTTCTCATATATCTAACTCCTTCAAAGATAAATGATAGTGTTTACTCACTTACTTACAGTCTACAAGATTCTAAATACTTTTAAGAGGATTATTGTGTTTTTTTCTAATATCTTGCAAGCTAAATGTCGGTTTTTTGACCTCTGAGGGTGTATTGATATAACATATCTACTGTTAAGTCGAGTTCTTTTATCTCATGTATATCAACATATTAATATTAAATGTAATAAATTGTACGAATAGATAGGTGGTTCAGAAATTGTTCAGCTCGATCATTTAGGCTGGTTATAGGGCCAAAAGTGATGAAAAAATGACAATTTTAATTGTATGCCAAGTATGCATTTTCCATATTTATTGTCTCTATTTTGAAAAAAAATTTAAAAACCCCAAGTTTACTGTTGATATTTGGCATTGTTTATCATTAAAATCGCGCTCTTCCTTATTTTGGGTAAAACTGGCGTTAGTTTTGCTCATTGATTAATACCCGTTTATAGAAAAAAATGTGGTGAGCAGTATGGACTTTTACATACTAAAAAAACAAGAGAAGCTCGTAGCGATACCTGCTGATGAACAAAATTGTAAAGCGTACATAGAAGATGGCTACTGTTACGTTGATAAAGTGGCTGCCTGTAATGAACGTGCTGCAATTAAGCGCTTAGAGGCTAAGCAAAGTAAGCTATATAGAGCACCAATGCTACTTCTTTTGGCGTTACCTTTATTAATTTTCGCATGGTGGCGGTTGAGCTATTAATAAATAGTCCCAAGCAATGTTATATTAGCGTTCCTAATTAGGAAAGGAACGCTGTATGAAAGTTGTACACACATCAGACTGGCATCTCGGTCAGCAATTTTATGAACATAATCGCTATGAAGAGCATCAGGCTTTTTTAAACTGGCTCATCCAAGAGTTAGTTGAAGTTGATGCTGATCTGTTGGTTATTAGTGGCGATATTTATCATACAGCAACGCCTCCAGCGACAGCTGAGCAACAGTTATATGCGTTCATCAAGCTTGTCAAAACAACCTCCCCTCATTTGCATATCGTCATTATTGCGGGCAATCATGATTCTGCCAATCGCATTGAAACAGCGAAACCATTGCTACAACAGTTTGATACCCATGTAGTCGGTAAATATGACAAACATGCACCAGAAGAGGTGGTTAAACTGATCCACACGCGTTGTGGTGCGGTTCAAGTTGTCGCGATGCCTTTTTTGCGCAGTGCCGATATGACTCAAGTTGACGGCGACGACTCTGGTTACGCACAAGCAGTGCAGCAGGCTTACCTGTCTGCGTATGAGCAGATAAGCGATAAGTCGCTTCCTGTGGTCACTTTAGGTCACCTACATGCAAAAGGTGGGGATATTTCAATGGACTCTGAGCGCAATATTACCATTGGTGGCTTTGATTCGATTCATGCTGATGTGTTTGGAGACACGCCTGACTATGTGGCCCTTGGTCACCTGCATAAAGCACAAAAAGTCGCAAACAATGAGGCAATACGTTACAGCGGTACACCTTTCCCGATGTCGTTTTCTGAGCGCAACTATAAGCATCAGATACTGCTGGTTGAATTTTCTGGTAAGCAAATCACTGAGATAACACCAAGATATGTGCCAAGACACAAGGATGTCATTTTATTACCAGAAAAAGGCGGCGCGACTTTGCAAGCGCTTTGTCAAGCGATTGAAGACTTGGAGTTACCAGCAGAGGGAGCAGAACCTAAGCCTTATTTAAGGTTGCGTTTGAATGCTAACGAAACTGACAGTCAATTTCGTCACAAAATAGAACAAGCTCTGGCTGATAAACGCGTCCATTTTTGCGGTATAGAGCGTGTCTCGCAGGCGACAGATAATGAGAATACGCCACTGTTTGAGGACTTAAGTAAAGTGAATGACCTCGCACCGTTTACTTTATTAGAGTTGGCATACAAAGAACAAATAGATAAGGAATCTGCATTGCCACAAGAATTACAAGCATGTTTAGAGACGGTATTAGTTGCATTAAATGAGCAAGGAGAACTATGAGGATCCTTACTATTGAGGTTAAAAACTTAGCCTCTTTGCCAGAAGCGCGTATCGACTTTAACGCTCCTCCTTTGAAAAATACGGGTTTGTTTGCCATCACAGGTGAAACTGGAGCTGGTAAAAGTACCCTGTTAGATGCCATCTGTCTGGCGTTTTACGGTAAAACGGCGAGATTAAAATCAGACTCAAAAAACAAGGTCGCTTTTAATGGCGATGAAATCAAACTGAGTGACCCTAGACATTTATTACGAAGAGGGACAGTGTCAGGTTATGCGCAAGTCGGATTTGTCGCCCAAGATGGTGAGCAATATACTGCGCGTTGGCAAGTAGCTCGTGCCCGCAATAAAGTAGATGGGCGAATTAAAGAAGCAGAATTAGTGTTACTGGATGCCGCTGCTGATCAGGTACTGGCGCAAAAATCCAACGCAAAGCAAAAGCTATTACAATTAATAGGGTTGAATTTTGAACAGTTTACCCGAGCGGTGCTACTAGCTCAGCACGACTTTGCTGCTTTTTTAAAGGCGAATGCGGATGAGCGCGCTCAGTTGCTGGAGTGTCTGACTGCGACTGAGCAGTTTAGCCGAGTTGGCAAAACCATTTTTGAGTTTCATAAGCAAAAGTCTGAAGCGCTTGCTTTGTTTAAGCAAAAGCTTGGTGATATTGAGCTACTCAGTGAAGAGGCGCTTGCCCAAAAGCAGCAATCTTTAGCTGAGCTACAGCAACAGCAAAGTCAGTTACAATCACAAGTAAAAACGCTCGAACAGCATCTAGGTTGGTACACGGCAAAAACCAAGCTAGAACAGCAATTGACTGTTTTGTCGAGTAGCGTCGAAGAACAAGACGCGGCGCTGGCTAGCCGCAGTGATGAGTTCAAACGTGCACAGCTGGCACAACTGACTCAGCAAATCGCTGATAACCGTACTCAGGCTAAGCAATTTCAGGCTAATATAGTGCGTGCCCAATCTGATCTGAGCGCTTTGGCTGCGCAGGATTTCCACAGCGAGATCTCGGTTCAAGAATCTGCCCTAAAAGCCAGCAATGAGCAATTATCTCTTGCACAAGTTGCATTGAAACAACATGAGCCTGATATTACTAAAGTGAGAGAGCTTGATAAAGTGCGCAATGAAAATGCGACACTTTGTGAGCAATTTGAAGCACAGGTCGCTCAGCAAAAACGGTTGGAGCAACAGTATGCTCATACACTTCAAACACTGAAATCACAACTTACAGCGTTTGATGCTGAGAAAACACTGGTGGATAAGCAATTGTCAGAATCGCCACAGTTGATATCGCTGTGTGCATCTTGGCCTCAAACTTACGAAGTACTGCAACAGTATTTACGTGCGCACCATGACAGAAATGAATTACAGGCCGAGCAATCTGCCTTGGGCTCGCAATATCAAGCTGCGAAGCAAGCTGTTATGGAAGCGCAGCCCCAATGCAGTCAGGTTGAGCAACATGTTAATTCAATGCAGGCTGAAGTGAATCAATTACAGCATAGCTTGAGTGAATTGGACTACGAAAAATTGCAATTTCAGAAGTCACAACTCAATAAGGCGCAACAAGCTTTAGAGCAGCAGCGAGTATTGAGTGATGAACTACTGCAGTTACAGGCACACCTTGATGGTTTGAGGCATCAACAGCACAGTGCGGAGGCTCAGAGAAAAGATGCAGAGCATCAAGATGAACTTACTCGTCAGCAGTTGAATTTAACCCAAGAAAACTTACATCAGGTTAAATTGCGTGCAAGTGACAACATAAGTGCATTGCGCGGACAGTTAGAGCATGGCAAAGAATGCATGGTGTGTGGTGCGACCGAGCACCCTTATCGTGTAGATCATATCGATAGCCATTGGCAGCAATTGATCCGAGACTTTCAAGGCCAGTATCACAGTGCAGAAAAGGCGCGTCAGCAAACGCAAGCCCGTTATCATGAAGTGGTGTCTAACTTAGAGCAAATAAATGGACAGCTGCAAGCCGCGCTGCAACAAAAAGCGCAGATATTAAACAAGCAGAAAGTTAATCAAACCTTGCTTGATGAACTACCTGAGTCACTTCGCGATGCTAAGCAACACGCGCAGCAGCTTGTGCAGATTGATAACAACCTCGCCCTTTACAGCGAACTGAGTAAATCTCAACAGCATAAATGGCAATTACTACAGCAGAATCAGCAGCAGCTTCAGCAGCAGCGAAGTACTTTGCAACAGTATCAGCAGCAACTTCAGTCAATTGAGCAATCACAAGCCACATTAACACAAAGAAGCAATGAATTAGGGCAGACTTGTGAGAAGTTGACGCTACGAATTTCTGAAGTCTATGGCAATGAGGCGTGGTTATCTCAGCTGACTCACTCTGCGGATACCGCAGTGCAGCACTTGTGTGAGCAAGTGAATGCTGTGATGGCGCTGCAAGATAAGCGTGCGCAAATAGTCAAAGATATCGAGCAATGTTTACCTCAGCAGAGCACCACTCAAGCACTGCTTGATAAGGCTTTACAGCAATTAAGCAGCTTTAACGAACAGCTTAGTCAATATCAGCAGCTACGCGATCAAGCGCAAATTCAGCGCGGTGCATTGCTGGCACTTGAAACAACGCCAGAGCAATGGAGTCAGCAACTACACCAAGGTGTTTCTTTGGCGCAGCAACAACTCCAAACGCATAAAGATGAGCTTACTCGTTTAAATAAGGTGCGTGATGAGCAGGCTTTACGTCAAGCACATCTTATCCAGCAGATAAAAGAATATGAGGCTAACCTAGCTGACAACCACACTCGCTTTACAGATTGGTTGGCGCAAACTCAACTTCAATACCCTACTCTGACTGAAGTATTAGTCGATGAGTTACTCGCTTGGCTGCCTGAGTTATGGATGCCATTAATCGAACAGGCAAAATTATTAGAACAACAGCGCGATAACGCAAAGTCACAGTTAGCGCATGTAAAGCAGAATTTGGCGGAGCATACAGAGAGTGGCAAACCTGAACATGCACAGTCGGAAATAGTCACAGCTTTAGACGCACTCAATGCGCAGCATAATCAGTTGCAAACTGAAATGGTGACAGTTTCGGTAGCGCTGCAAACTCATCAAAACAATATGCAAAAGTTACAGTCTCAGCAAGGTGAGCTAGTACAAATGCAAGCTGACTATGAGCATTGGCACTTACTTAATCGTTTACTAGGGGATGCAACAGGCAAAACTATGCGTAATTTAGCGCAAACACAAACGCTAAAAATCCTACTGCATTATGCCAATCATCATTTAATGAGCTTGTCGCGGCGTTATCGTCTGACTGTAATTGGTCAGTCATTGGAAATAGCCATTATCGATCGTGATATGGCCGATGAGCAGCGTAGCGTGAATACCCTATCTGGTGGAGAATCATTCCTAGTCTCTCTGGCGTTGGCGCTAGGGCTAGCATCTCTGTCATCAAACCAAGTGAAAATCAATTCTTTATTTATCGATGAAGGGTTTGGCACACTCGACCCAGAGACATTGAGTGTGGCATTGGATGCACTGGATGCCTTACAGTCACAGGGTCGAAAGGTCGGAGTTATCTCTCATGTGGCTCAAATGACAGAACGTGTTGCGACACAAATTAGGATTAAAAAGCAGTCCGGTGGATACTCTACCGTGACAACAAAGGAAAGTTAAAGAGGAAATATATGCCTACATTCACAGGTGATGAAGCGCTCAGTTACGATAAACGCATTGGTAAATTGGTGCCAGGCTATGAGCTGCTGCATCATACGACTGCAGCACAGCTGAGTGTGACGTTAGATCAAGATGCAACCATACTGGTTATTGGTGCAGGCACAGGCAAGGACATTATTGAGCTGGCAAAGCATAATGCTGGCTGGCAGTTTATTGCGCAAGATATTTCTGCGGATATGCTCGCTATCGCAGATCAAAATTTTACTAACTTGGGGTTGAGTGACAGAGTCACTATTCATCTTGGTCCAATTAAAGATGCAATCTATCAAGCAGATGCAGCTTTATGCTTATTAGTACTTCATTTTGTAAAGGATAATGGCGATAAAGCTGAGCTATTAAAGCAAATTGGCTTGAATTTGCGTGCCGGTGGGCAATTGTTTTTAGCTGATTTGATGCAGCCTGATACCGACTTTGAACGCGCGGCACAGCTACATTATTGTCAGAAGGAGCTTGGGCTGACAGAAGTTGGGGCGCAAACGATGCGTCATCAATTCCAAGAAGCCTTTTACCCTATAAGTGGTGCAAGACTGCATGAACTGACAAGTCTTACTGGGTTTTGCTCCCCTACCCTTTATTTTAAGGCACTTGGTTTTAGTGCCCATGCCATTGCAAAAGGATAGTGATTAAGGCGTATGTGCCCTAATTAATTCGACCAGCTTGGTGATCTTGATATTGCTGAGCTGGCGATAATCAAAATACGGGCACACGATGATTCTGCTTACCTTATCAATGGCAAATTCTTCATCTAACCAGACCATTGAGTGGGTAAAATCGTGATCCCTGATGAGCTTTTTAGCATATGTTCGCCCTGCAATGATGTGCCACTGGTAGTTGTCTTGGCCCAGATCTGGCGGAGAAAACAGCAGAGCTTCTTGTGATTCGGCTTGCAGTAAGCTTTTATCTCTATATGCTTGCCATGTGAGCGTGTTTTTCTCTTCCTTAGTAAAATCATGATCTGGATGACTTAACTCAGAGAGAAATTTACTATATACATTGAACAGCTTTCGCCATCCATTACCGCACTCCTGATTAATATAGTCGATCTCACCCTGACGTAATGGTATGACTTCATTAAGGTTTTTGTATTCTATGAGATTAGGTTTATTTTCGACGTATACAGCTAAAATGCCCGCTGACGCGCCAAAACCATGAGTTAGTATTTTCATGAACTGCCAAGTAGTTTCAACAACTTAATATTCTGCCAGCAGATAGATCGTTTGGCACTCAGTGGCCGTATAGACCACAATATTTAATTGTATCAGTCTATTTACCAATATAGGAGTACAGCGTTTTGAAAATACAGTACTTTGCAAAAGCATGTGTGTTGGTGGCTCTTGTGGCTTTAACAGCATGTACTGGTTTACCCGAAGGGGTTGTACCGGTAAAAAACTTTGATCTGCAGCGTTATCAAGGCACTTGGTACGAAATTGCGCGCCTCGATCACCGCTTTGAGCGTGGCATGCAAAATGTGACTGCAACATATACTTTAAATCAAGATGGCAGTGTTGGTGTTGTTAACAGAGGTTATGTGACTGCCGAGCAAACATGGAAGCAGGCTGATGGTGTGGCTAAGTTTGTATCTGAGCAAGATATAGGTCATTTAAAAGTGTCTTTTTTCGGTCCGTTTTATGGTAGTTATGTTGTTTTTAAATTAGACGAAGCAGACTATCAATACGCTTATGTGACAAGTTATGACAAAGACTATTTGTGGCTATTGTCTCGCACACCACAAGTATCTAATGCTGTTTTGAAAGACTTTCAAAAGACAGCCTTGAAACTTGGTTATGACGTCGACGCGCTAATTTATATGGAACATCACAGCATTAGTTCACTGTAAGCCCCCTTTACAGTCATATTAATAGAGTCTTTCTTTTGACCAAAAAGATTAATATTTCATAAACTTATTTGTCATTACTTCCGTTCAGGCTAGTTGCGCTTATAAAAACCCAATGTAGCAACAAATAATTCGGAGTAATAAAAATGAAGCGCATAGCCTATTCGTTAATTGCCGTGGCCGTCACTGTGGCATTAACAGCATGTGATGGTGATGATGGTGCACCTGGTGTTCAAGGGGATCAAGGTACTGTTGGCGAAAATGGGGTGGATGGTAAAAATGCTCAGCCGGATCTAAATACAGGGGCTGGCTTGGTGCGTATTGCCACTGTACCATCTGGCTCAGAGGTAACGGGAATATTTTTAACTGAGCAAGGGGATCTATTCTTTAATGCTCAGCATCCAAGCGATAGCAATGCCGCTGAAGATGACTTTAACAAACGCCCATTTAATACAGGCACTGTCGGTGTGCTTACTGGGGTGAATTTCAATGAATTACCGCGCAATTTGGCTGATGCCCCCCTTCATTCATCTGACTTCGAAAAGCAAACTGTGGTCACTGCAATTGGCCAATACCAAATACTGGGCCAGACGGGAGATACCTTTTTAGATCTTGGCGATAAAGGTTTAGCTGGCGGTTTAGGCGTCATTTACGGTATGACTTCTGGTGATGAAATCATCAAAAATGATATGCCAGATTTTAACGGTTTCATTTTTGAGTCTGAAACGACAGGTTATCTATTTACCAACTGGGAAGATTATCCTGGTGGTATGAGCCGTTTAAAAATGTCGAAAAGTGATAGTGGTAAGTGGAATGTAGAAGAAGCCATGATGTTGGATTTTGACGCTGTCAAAGGCACCGCAGCGAATTGCTTCGGTTCGGTATCTCCATGGGATACACCTTTGACATCAGAAGAGTGGATCGTAAATTCAGAAGTGGATACGACGACAAACCCTGAATGGAATGCGCCAGAGGTAAATTCACGCTTAACGCAATTTAGAGAGTTTTTAGCGCCGGAATCACCAAACCCATACCGCTATGGCTATATCGCAGAAGTTAAATCACCATTATCAGATAATCCTGTTGTTGAGAAGCACTACACTATCGGTCGCTACGAACATGAAAACGCGGTTGTGATGCCTGACAGTCGCACGGTTTACTCCTCGCAAGATGATACGGGTGGTGTGCTATTTAAGTTTGTTGCAGATACAGCGAAAGATTTAAGCGCTGGTACCTTATATGGTGCAAAATTGACCCAAGATAAAGGATTAAACGACCCCGCTGTGACTGGGTTTGATATCGAGTGGGTGGAAATTGCTTCTGGCACAAATGCAACAATACTTGAATGGATTGAAGAGTATGATGGCATAACACCTGATGAATATGTGGAAGGTAAAACGAATTATATTGCTATGGCTGACGTACAAGCATGGGCTGATGATAAGCAAACTTATCCGACCGCTGAGGAAGGTGGCTCTCCAGTTACTGCTGGCAAGCCAATGGATGACCGAGTAGCATTTTTAGAGTCACGTCAAGCTGCACGTCTTAAAGGTGCAACTGCCGAATGGCGTAAGCTTGAAGGTTTGGCAATCAATCATGACCGTGTGCTTGAAGCCGTGTCAGGTCAAGACGTGGTTAAAGGCGAAGTCGTAGAAAAAGCCTACTTATACATAGGTATTGCTGATATCAATAAGACCATGATTGATGGTGAAGGCGATATTCAATTGTCTGATCGTGTAAAAAGCTGTGGTGGCGTTTATCGCGCCCATATTGATAACAACTACAGCCTTACGCGCATTGAACCTGTGGTAATGGGGTCAACTTATCGTTCTTCACTGGATGAAAGTGAGCGTTGTGACGCAAGTTTACTGGCGCAGCCAGACAATGTGATTGTTATGCGCGATGGACGCATATTGATTGGTGAAGATCACAGTGCAGATTGGAAATACAACAATACATTATGGATGTATGACCCAAAATCAGAATAAAAATTAACGACTATGCGGTGCTTTGCACCGCTTTTTTGGCATTAAAAATGGAAGTCATACAAATGCAATACCCATTACTTATTTCCACACTCGCTTTGACCATCGTGTTGAGCGGCTGCACTGAGCCGCTTGGACAGAACAAAATTTTACCAACCGACACTAAGCAAGTCAGTCACCTCACGCCATATAAACAAGGGGATGATATCCCTGCAATGGCGTATATTGAACATCAAGAAGTCTATAACCCCGAGTCTGTGATACCGCCACAGTGTTATACCAAGACTGACGGAGTAAACAACCCATGTTATGCCTGCCACCAGTCATATCATGATGACAAAACGCGACCTAATGTGATGAAAGATGGAGATTTACAAGGTGATTATGCGTTTTCAGATCTCGGTTTAAAAAACCATTGGAAGAACCTGTTTATCGACCGTACGGATTTGATTAATGGGATCTCAGATCAAGAAATTACTAACTGGATCGAGCAGGATAACTACACACCTTTTATAACAAAAATGATCAAGCGCAGTGACTGGCGTGGTGAAGTAACGCCACTTAAGAATTTGGCGTTTCCAGAGAAAGCCTTTGACGAGTTGGGATTTGCCCGCGACGGCAGTGGTTGGGTTGCATTTAATTATAAGCCTTTTCCAAGTACATTTTGGCCAACAAATGGTTCAACAGGGGACGTGATGATTAGGCTCCCACGCGGCTTTCAAACCAAAGATGGCCTTTATAGTCGGGATATCTATCTGGCGAATTTGAGCCTGACCGAATTGGCCGTGAAAGGTTTGGAGGCCATTTCTGTACCGCGAATTTCAGAGCATGCTGTTGGTCAAGATTTGAATGGAGATGGCAAGCTCAGTGATATTACTCGCATAGTGAAGCAAGCACATTATATCGGAGACACAGAAACGGAATTAGTGCATATGCTCTACCCAGAAGGCACGGAGTTTTTGCACACGGTACGTTATTTGGGCGTTGATGAACACGGTAAAATTTATAATGCACCTCGGCTCAAAGAGTTACGTTATATGAGAAAGCATAACTTTAAATCAAAAAGAGAAATCGCAGGCTCTTATTACCGAGAAGCAAAAGAAAAGGAATTTGAAAAGCTCCCTGTGACACTTTATGTGGGCGATAAAGGCGTAAATAACACATTTGGTTGGATGATTAATGGTTACATAGAGGACAGCCGTGGTGAGCTGCGCCCTCAACATGCTCAAGAATTGGCATTTTGTAATGGTTGTCATAAGACTGTGGGGGCAACGTATGACCAAACATTTTCGTTTGCTCGCAAGGTTGAAGGTGCTGCTGGTTGGGGGTACATCAATCTAAAAACGCAAAAAGATGTGCCAAATGTAGGTGAAGAGCACGGTGAGTTTTTGACATATATGTCCCGAGTTGGCGGCGGTGATGAGTTTCGTCAAAACCAAGAGATGCTTAAAAAGTGGTTTACCGGCGGCAAGGTTGATATGGAAAAAGTACAAAAGGCAGTTAACCTTTACGAGTTAATAACGCCTTCAAAGGAACGTGCACTGGCTTTAAACAAAGCGTATTTAACCATTGTGAGAGAGCAAAGTTATCTCTTTGGTCGTGATGCAACGCTTGTAAAAGCGAAAAATGTATTGCAGAACGTAGATGATTCACAAGCTCCACTGCAACAAGACAAGCAATTTAAATGGGATATGCAGCTAGATTGGTCTAAAAATTAATGGTTTTTAGATTGAAGATATCAAAGAGCGTCATATGAAATTGAATCAGCGACGTTTCTTTGATGTATCAAGTGGCGATTTCACCATGAGATCATGATTTTACTTACTGATTGGTTAAGCTGGGGCTCAATACATAATAGTGAGCTCTCTTACTTACTTTTCAAGGTGTATTTTCTTTAATTATAGGCTTTTAGTACCTGGAGATCACAATTTTACTAAGTTAAAGTCGAAGAGATCATATTTTTACTAACTTAGCCGCAGGTAACTTGGTAAAAATCTGACTTATTATAATTGGGATCAAATTTTTACTAACTCAGCCTACTTAATCTATTCATTTATCTATTAAGTAGAAGAAAACCAACAGTTTTCAATATATTGTTGCCCTCTGTATAGTCCCATAGATCACGAATTTACTAACTTACCTGCCGTTCTATAAATGAGAGATCACATTTTTATCAAGTCAACTTTTCTTAGATCAGGTTTTTACTAACTTTTTATGTGCGATTGATGGTTGGGATCAGTTTTTTACTAGCTGGTGATGCTTTCATTGAATCATAGATCATATTTTTACTAACTAAATCGGATGTGAATAGGTCGAAATAGGTAACGAAAGCGAGGTTGTCCAAAGAAAGCTAGTAAAATGATGATCTGAGCGGCTGATAATTGATATATCAGCCGCCGAACAGCACTAACTAATGATAGTTAGTATGGTTAAAAGACTTGTTAAAGTGGGAAGTAAGTAAAATAGTGATCTTAACCACTTTGCCTTATATGTCATGCTCAATGAGATCACGAGTACAGAGAGTGCCATCTGCCCACAGAACATTAAGCTGCCGTAGCCGATTGATTGTGATAGGTTAATGACAAAGCTTAGTAAAATAATGATCCAGGCACCATAGGTAAAACGCTGGGTTATGGTTTGATTTGGGCGAACACCAAACACACTTTTATAGTGAGCGGTTTTAGCCATTGCAAATCCATAAAACGCACTGAAACACAGAAGGGTGGCTAAGCTGTAGATCATGCTTTTTGCTCCTTACCTGCGGGACGTTTTTGGCGATTAGTTGACTTGACCGAATTTGCTTTAATACCGAGCTTGTTTCCTTGGAAGAAAAACACCGCTGAAGTCGCTAAAAATACAAGGTCAAAGCTTGCTAAAATCCATTTGCTATCCATCAAATAGGTGACTAGATTGCCATTTGTTGTAAGCGCATTGCAAATTGGTAGTAATAGCCAGACTATCGCATTCAAATAAGCGAAACCTTGCCATGCGCGTTTAGTGCGCCAAAGCCCTGCTACTACTGCACAAACGAGCCAAATTAAAAAGAAAGCGAGTATTTCTTTATCTGCTCGGCCTGCGATATCGGCTGGCAAAAGCCTATTTGCGTAGAAAAACCCAGCAGTTGCCAGTGGCAAGCCCATTATCGTGCCTAAGTTTAACGCCTCTACTAATTTGAGCCCAAAGCTTGGTGATTGATTTGGTTTTAAGCGCTCTCTTATGCGTTGAGCCCACATAATACAGCCGGTGGCAATCATTACGCAGCCCGCAATACCACAAATAAAATACAACCAACGCAGGCCTGGGTGAGCAAGTCTGCCGCTATGCACTGCAATCATGCCTCCATACATTATTTCACCACCAGTTGGATCAAGACGCGCTGTTTTTATCAGTTCACCTGAGGCCGCAGAATATTGCCAATACGGGTATTCATCACGAATTAAAGTGCCATTGTCACCATAAATTTTGATTGTTGCACTGATACTACTTGGGTGGTCAACGATCACGCGCTTTATTTTTTGCTCCGGCCAGTTTTGATGAAAGTGTGCAAATGCGGCATCGAAAGCGGGTGAGTTCAGCGCTTGCTCTGATTGTTCGATACGCTGACGTTCTGGATAAAAGTCCGCTCTAAACCCTTTTACACCATCTTCGTATAGTGTATTTGCTGGATCTGGGAATAGCATAAATATCAAAGTGACCAATCCTGTATAGGTGATCATAAGGTGAAAAGGTAACGCCAGTACTGATGATAAGTTGTGTGCATCAAGCCATGCTCTTACGCCTTTTTGTGGTCTAAATTGGAATAAGTCTTTGAAGATACGTTTATGGATCACAATGCCGGAGATGAGTGCGATGAGCATAAAGAGCGATGCTAAACAGACTAACCAGCGGGCGAGTTTGCGGTCCATATAGTGTAAATCGAAATGTAATCGATAGAAAAAGTTACCGCCTCGAGTTTCTACCATCCCTTCAACTGGATCCAGTGTATTTGGATCTAGCTGCTCATCTATCCATTTGTCTCTTTGTCCATCGGGCTGGCTATGGCGATGAGATACATGTACTTCAGGTTGCCTTGGTGAAGGAAGCCCTATCCACCATCTGTTTGCGTCAGGTGCTTTGTTTTGTAAGTAATCCAAGCCAGTATTAATTAATATAGCTTGTTCAACTTTGGGTTGCTCAATCTTGTGAACAGCAGGTTGATTCCATAAACTAATTTCGTGTCGAAAGAAGCTAATCGTGCCAGCAAAGAAAATTAAAAATAATAGCCAACATAGCAAAAGACCAACCCAAGTGTGAAGCCAAGTCATTGATCGAAAAAAACTATCTTTCATATACTTCCCTGAAAAAAATTGGTGAGCAGCGCAATGACGCCGGTGCTAATAATTAAAGCTGCCCAAACCTTGATTAAAGAGCGAGCGGCAAAAGCAGCAATAAATACACAGCTATAAATTAAGATGCTAAGACAAACACTGTATAAAACGGCATCTACTTTACTGGTTGGAAGCAGGAGGCTTAACAGTGAAATACAGTAGGCTGTAAAAAAGTAACCGCCCAAAATTGCCGCGCAAAATCGGGACACAACGCTCAACCTGTATTGAAAAGTCAAAGCATTATCGGCTTGTGACATAACGTTCCTAAATTTTTTTATCAGATCAGTGATTATCTACGAATAGTTTTGCAAATAACAGTAATTATCATTATTAAATGCGCTAAATGCACAATGATTCAGGTTTAAAGAAAAGCGTTAAAGCTTTAGCTACAAGAAAGAGAAAAAAAATTAATTTATTGGTAATGTTTATTCTTTTAGAATGGTTTATTTTACCATTGCAAATGGCGAGCATTTTTAATCTAATTGGAAAAATTTTCAGCTGATTGAATTACTTTCTGATTTATCCGGTCTATTAAAGCAATAACTAGTCAGCCTTTTTGGTTCATGAAAGTTGAATTATGACATTACTTGATGACATTACCGCTTGTCGTTTGTGCCAAGCAGACTTTAACCATATACCTTCGCCAGTTATTCAAGGTAGCAAAAATGCGAAGATATTGATTGCGGGCCAAGCCCCCAGCTTGACAGTGCACAAAACAGGTAAACCTTTTAACGATGCAAGTGGCAAAAAACTAAGATCTTGGTTAGGCGTGACTGAACAGCAGTTTTATGATCCTGCGCTATTTGCCATTGTTCCCATGGCATTTTGTTACCCTGGGAAGGGGAAAAGTGGAGATAAAGCGCCCCCCAAACTTTGTGCTAAAACATGGCGGGAAAAAGTACTGTCTGAATTTAATCATATCCAACTGACGGTTTTGATAGGTCAGTATGCGCAGGCATACCATTTAGACAGTTTTAACAATGTGACTGATACAGTGCAGCAATGGCAAAGCTATATGCCAACCCAGATCCCATTACCGCACCCAAGCCCACGAAACCATCATTGGCTTAAACGAAACCCATGGTTTGAGATAAATGCAATTCCTGCATTAAAAAATCGCGTCTCAGACATTTTAATGAGTTAAACTTAGTGTGAGTCATCTCAAAGGAGTTGCGAATTTGTTGTACATCTACCATAATCGCCAAGTACTTTGGTTTACAAAAAATAACATTTTAATTCAAAGGAACTGATAATGATTTATCATCTATCGGGATGGATCTCGGTATTGATTTCGATTTTTGCCATCTATCCTAGTTACCAACCGGGTGCAAATTCCGTTATTGGATTTTATTTGTGTTTATTTGCACTGTTAGTGTCTGCATTTGCAAGCCATCTAGGGCATTCGCTTTATTATCGTGCTGTATTCTCTTTATCTATCGTGAATGTGTTATTTGTGAATGATGGAACGAATATCTCTCTGCTTACCAGTGAAAATGATTGGGTCTATATTGGATCAATGTACGGGATATACATTGTTGTGAGCACCATATGTGGATTTTTAGTAAGCAGAGAAGATTTATTGGGAAATTCAATACGCAGAAAAGAGTCTAAGCGAGCACATAAACGAGCGGCTTAAAGCTGTGTTCAAACATTAATATTTTTATTGTAAAGGGATGTGAAAATTCTAATTTTTGCATTTGTTTACATTGAATTGTAACTTTTATGTGCGTTTTTGGAAGTTGATGCAGTGACACTATAAAACAGTCCTGTATTGGTCTTGTCTACTCAGTCGATGCGCTACAAACATTACCTTAGATCAAACTTGTCCTAAACTAGGATTGTAAGGCTATCATTTATGTTGATAGAGTCTTACTTATCTTGATTAGAGGCCAAGGGGGAAATATGTATTGGGGGTTAATCGTGGTGGTTGTTTTGGCTGGTTTCTGGTTACACAACCGCTATAGCTCTGAGTCTCAAGATTTTCCGCCACTTGAGACTGACCCAAATGATCCATTAGTGTTAGAAGCGGTAGAGCTTGCTAAAGCTACGTTAGATGAGTTTTTAGCATTGTTTCTAAAGTATCCAAATGATGCTTTCGTCAAGCTTGGCTTTGAGAGTGATGGCGGTGTGATTGAGCACTTAGGTGCGCATGTAGAGGCAATTAATGGAAATGAAGTGAGTGTTTTTTTAGTCACTCCGCCTATTACACATGAAGGTAAAATGGCGCATAACTATGTATGCCAGTTAAAAGATATTGAAGATTGGCAGATCACTGACAGTGATGGCAATATCTATGGTGGATTTATTCAGCGAGCGATGTTTACTATCGCTGAGCGCGAAGGCATTGCTTTGCCGCCAGAGCTCAAAGCAATGCAACATAAATATGTGGATGTTTAAGGTTGCTCTGCAAAGTCTTTAAGCGCTTGGCCTGTAAGTCGATAAATGATCCACTCATCTTGCGGTTCTGCGCCTATACTTTGATAAAAGTCGATGGCAGGCTTGTTCCAATCTAAAACGACCCACTCAAAGCGGCCACAGTCTTTTTGTATGGCGGTTTGAGCTAGGTGTTTCATGATGGCTTTGCCGGCACCTGCGCCTCGTTTATCTTGTGTAACGTATAAATCCTCAAGATATAAGCCGTATTTCCCCAACCATGTTGAATAGTTAAAGAAGTAGACGGCGAAGCCAATGGCTTCCCCATCTTGCTCGCAAATAAGCGCGTGTGCTCTTACGTCATCACCAAAAAGTTTCTGTTCGATATCTTGCACAGTGTTTTTAACCGCATCAGGTTCTTTTTCATAAATTGCTAATTCATTGATGAAGTGCAAAATAGTGCCTGCATCTTGGATCTTTGCAGGACGGATAGAAATACTCATGGTTGTTAATCCCTATTTGACTTAGTTGTTTATCAGTGTACTGTTAAGTTATACATGAATAAAGTGCATAGTTTGCACTTGCCACATGCATTATTTACATGGAAAACATACCAAATATAGATTTAAATCTACTCAAACTATTTGCTGTTTTGTATCAAACAGGCTCAGTAACACAAACGGCCAGTATTTTACATATGAGTCAATCTGCATGTAGCCATGCATTGACTCGTCTTCGCACAAGTCTTAAAGATGAACTGTTTGTCAGAGAGAACAATCAAATGTTGGCCACAGACTTTGCGAATAAGTTGGCAACGGACGTATTACCTGCATTTGAAGCGATTATATCTGGATTACAAGAATCAAAGCCGTTTGATACCAATCCGCTTAAATATCTGATCTAATATAGAGCATATAAAATTACAGACTAAATAACGTTGAACCCAAGTATATCTGAACAGTTTTTAGCGCTTTCTCGAAAAGAACCCAACGCACGTAAACGTATGCGATTACTTGCTGTGTCATTATTTTATGAAGGTCATAGCAGAACCGACATTGCAAAACGCCTTAATATAGCACGGAGTAGTGTTAATAAATGGGTCTCTAGTTACCTAGAGCATGGGCTCGATGGCTTAGACAATAAGCCTATTCAAGGACGTCCATCCAGACTGCAACAGTCTCAGCTTGATCAACTGTCTGAATTTATTAAACGCACAAACACGGAGCTTCAAGGTGGCCGTCTAACCGGTGAGGACATTGTGCATTACATTAGCAGTGAATTTGGTGTTCATTACCACTTAAATCATGTCTATAAAATCCTAAAGCAGCTTGGCTTTAGTTGGATCACAAGTCGTTCAAAACACCCTAAGCAGTCATTACAAAGCCAAGAAGCTTTTAAAAAACTTCCAACTGGAAACGATCCTTCACACACCAGGACACTTACCTCTTGATCGTATCGACGTATGGTTTCAGGATGAAGCTCGATTTGGCCAGCAAAATCCGACTACACGCATTTGGGCTAAGACGGGTACTCGGCCAAGGATTGTGAAACAACAACAGTTTGAATACGGGTATTTATTTGGTGCAGTATGTCCTGCCACGGGCCAAACAGAAGCGCTAGTAAGTCCATTCGTAAATAAAGAAGCGATGACGCAGCACATGCGTCAAATATCACAAGCTACACCAATTGGTAGGCATGCAGTAGTGATAATAGATGGCGCAGGCTGGCATACACATGATACTGCGTCAGAATTCAGCAACTTAACGCTAATAAAGCTTCCCCCTTACTCACCTGAGTTAAATCCAATAGAACAAGTATGGAGCTGGATAAGGCAACATTGCTTATCCAATAGAATATTTTCGGGCTATGTAGAAATAGTTGACGAAGTTTCAAAAGCTTGGAATCAATTTATTTCAATACCTGAACGAGTTAAGAAAATGTGCAGTCGTGAATGGATAAAGCTGATTTAATCTTTATGCGGAATGGTATGACCCCTCGCAGGTGGAGCGTTTAACGCTTGCTGCAACTGACTACACCGCGTGGTGTTTGAAACCATTTTTGAGTGATTTGTTAAGCCAATATCGCAACCTGTCAGTTCAGATTAATCAATTAGAAGAGCGGATCCCAGTCCAGGCATTAAAAGAGTGTAAGTTGGATCTGGTGTGTGGCTTTGAGCATCAACAAGAGACACTTGAAAGCCTAGCGCAGCTCAACTGGTTTGAAGGATCTTATGTTACGTTAAGCTGCAGGAACCAAGCCCTGCCCCATCAGCTGCCGCTGCACTTGTTTTTATCTAAGCCCCACGTGCTGATTGCCCCTTGGAACGAAACGCGAGGCATTGTTGACCAAACGTTGGCGCAATCTAAAAAGTCCCGCAAGCTTGTATTGGCGACGCCTCATATGCTCGCTACGCCCGCACTATTATCCGGCACAGACTGGCTACTGACATTACCAGCTAAATATGCTGAACACGCCGCCAACATGCATCATTTATCAGTTCACCAGCCGCCTGTAAACGTGCCGAATTATCGAGTGAAGCTATACTGGCATAAAACGCGTCAAAAAGATCCTAAGTTATGTTGGTTTATAGCGCAGTTTTGCCAATTTTTTGATTTGCAGACAGGGTCTAAATAGTCGCAAATGCGTTTGAAAGCATCTGTTCGGTTATATTTCACACAAATGAATGGGTGGTAAATTGTCTAAGATGAAGTGAACAATCCTGACCACCGTTGCGTATAAGCTGTTGAACATAAATGATGGATTAAAAATGAAACAGTTTAAAAATAGCCTGCTGGCAATGCTGCTTTTGGTGAGTGGAATGGCCGTGAGTGAAGATAATCACGGACTAGACCTAACAAAAGGCATGACACAAGTTGGCCAAACGGCGCGTATGACGTATTTATTCTGGGATGTGTACGATATTAGCCTCTATTCCCCTTCTGGTAGCTATAACAGTCTCGCTCCTTTTGTGCTTCAACTCACCTATTTAAGAGATTTAGATGGCGAAGAGATAGCAAAGCGATCATTAGAAGAGATGCAGAAGCAAGGGTTCAATGATGAAGCCCTTGGTGAAAAATGGCTTTTGCAGATGAAACAAATTTTTCCTGATGTAACAGAAAACTACTCACTTTATGGTGTACGAGATGAAAATGGTGCAACACGTTTTTATGACTCTGAAAAGTTACTTGGGGAAATTACAGATCAAAATTTTACTAAGTGGTTTTTCGATATCTGGCTGAGTGAAAAAACCACAGAGCCAAAAATGCGCTTGAAGTTACTAGGAGAAAAATAATGAAACTGGTTGTATTACTTTGCGCTTTAGTATTGTTATCGGCTTGTCGTAGCTCAGTACAAAGCGATGAATATCAAAATATGACGCCAAACATCGATGTGTATGATTTTTTTGATGGGCAGGTCAATGCATGGGGTATTGTGCAAAATCGCAGTGGTGAGCTGGTACAACGTTTTAAGGTGCGTATTGATGGCGCGGTTAATGATGTTGGTGAACTGGTCTTGGATGAAGCGTTCACTTATGGTTACGGTGATGGTGTTAAGCAGCGTGTCTGGACAATCAAAAATGATAATAATGGGTTTACGGGTAACGCACCGGATATTGCAACGACTGCTATTGGTACTGTATACGGCAACGCTTTGAGATGGCAATATGAGATGGATTTGCCTGTCGATGATACCACTTACCGAGTTGTGTTTGACGATTGGATGTGGGCCTTTGATAAGTGTACCTTGATGAATCGCTCCTACATCAAAAAGTTTGGTTTGGTGATGGCTGAAGTGACAATTTTCATGCAAAATACAGAAGTTAGCAAAGGCTGTACAGGGGCTTTACACCCATAACTAAGCCGTTTATCGTTTCATAAAGTGTGCATTTAGCCTGCACACTTTATACTATCTACAAGTCTTTCCAACGCAAACTTTCAACACGTACATTCAGCATAAATTTTTCCTGTTCCCTTTATATTCTTACTCCATTCATTGACGCATGATTAGGATTATTAAATGGCGCCAGCAACGCATTTTTTATTGAGCTGGGCACTGTCTGCCACAGTTTTACAAAATCGGAGAAATCGTGTACTTGCTAGTCTCTCTGGGGTAGCGCCTGACCTCGATGGCATAGGGGTCGTTGTCGATCTCATCTTTGCCAAAACTAACCTGTATGGTAAATATCATCATGTATTAGGGCATAATTTATTAGCTGCATTGTTGATAGCATCGATATGTGCTGTTTTAGCAAAGTCGCATAAGGTAAGTATGTGGTGCCTGTCATTCATTTGTTTTCATTTACATATTATATGCGATGTGCTCGGTTCAAAAGGCCCTGACGGTTTTCAATGGCCTATTCAATATCTCTATCCTTTTTCCACTGATTTTACTTTGACTTGGTCTGGGCAATGGGAATTAAATGCTTGGCAAAATCAATTGATAACTGTGCTGTTAGTGCTGGTCTGCGTTTATATCAGTGCAACCAAGAAAATCTCATTTTTTGAGATCTTTGGTCGCCATATAAACGCTGAGGTGTTTAATATGTATGAAAAATACATAAAAAAGTGACTGGTTCATATCATGGTTTTTTACGCATATGCCAACAGACTAGAGTTTACCCTGCATATAAGCGTCAATTTCTTCTGCCATATGTGACTCTATGTCGTCTTCTAATTCAGGCTTTGTCGTGTCGTGCATTGAGATAAACTTATTTGCTTGTTCCGTGCTAAGCAGTTTGTTTTTTACTCTATATTCCCACTCTGGTAGGGTCTTATCATATCTGGGTACAACGCTCACTGTGGCGAACTGATTTTGCCACGGAGAAGCGTTTTCTTTTTTGCAAAATGCTTCGATATGATCTTTACCCTGCGGCCCCATGCAGCCTGGTTCTAATCGCAATTGTATATAGAGTAATAGGTCACTCATAAACACTCCAGCAGTATTGATTTCTTTGAGTTTAGACATTCCTAAAGATAATATAAATTTATTATCTGATAAAGGTATTGATATGACGCATAAAGCGGTTTAAGCATCACAGTGTAGCTGACGAAATTGCTGAGGGCTCATATGAGTCGTTTGGGTAAAGACTCGCCTAAATTGACGACTGCTCGAGTATCCACAGTGCTGTGCGACTAGTTCAATACTATGATTGCTACGCTTTAACAGTTGCTGAGCATGGCCCACTTTGATGTGTTGAAGGTACTCTCTTGGGGTTATTCCCAAATGAATGGAAAATAAGCGGCTCAACTGTCGTTGTGATAAACATGCTGTGTGGGCAAGTTGTGCCAAGGAGTAGTGTTTGTCGACGTTGCTACACACCATATCTTGTACTTTATGAATACCACGGTGCATATGATTACGATACTGTAGCCAGCTGCTGAGCTGAGGGTCTTGGCCAGTTCGACGGAAATAGACTAACATTTCTTGCGCTACTTGTGCACCGATATGCTCTGTGAACCGAGTACTAACAAAATAGATTGCCATGTCGATACCCGAGCTAATCCCTGCGCTGCTTATGATATTGTCATCTTCAACAAAAATTCTATTGTCTAATACTTGGCAGTTAGGAAAAGCGATACGCATTTTATTGATGAGTTGGTAATGCGTTGTGCATGATTTGTTGGCTAATAAGCCTGCTTTTGCAGCAAGTATAGAGCCTGAACAAATTGTTAAAACTGTCTGCTTAGTGACCGTGTTTTTCAGCCATTGAATGGTTTTATCAGCATCTTGTGTCGTATATGCAGAAAACGCATCATGGCAGCCCGGAAGCACAATGATATCATCGCAAGCTAATTCAGTGGGCAAAGGTGCTAGGTTATGCAGTTGCAGTCCGCCATCACAGTTAAGCTGTGTCGTCGCACTGATATATTTAACTTCGAATTGTATGCCTAAGCGTTTGGTTTCTAAAAATACCTGCAATGGTCCTGCAAAATCCAGAGGCAGTGTATCTGCGAGTAATACAAAGTATATGGTCACGATTGAGTGCTACCTATAACTTGCCTGATGAAATGCATAGATAGTTTTTCATTAGGCAATATGATTCGTATGAATTTTAAAAAGTATACTATTTCACAGTATTAGTAATCACTGGGATCTTGAATGGAAGCAAAGCGCTTAGCAAGCACTAAGTTGGTTTTGGCTTTCAGCTCCTCTGCAGAGTAGAGTTTATTGGTGATCGGACATTTCATGTCAAAGGTCAATGTAGCCTTGGTGACAAACTCAACATTAAAACCGAGATCGGAAGCGACCCTTGCTGTGGTTTCACAGCATTGTTCAGTTCGTATGCCGGTGATCACGACTGTATCGATGTTGTATCGCTTCAACCATGTCGTTAATCCGGTATCTGTAAAAGCATTGTGTACTGACTTGTAAAACACTTTTGTAAATGATCTTGGTAAAAAATCCATGGGTTTAACTAAGCCTGAAGCAGGGTTGAATGGGCTGTCAGGCATATCTTCTCGGCTATGCAGCACTTTGATAATTGGTAAGTTAGCACTGTTAAAGTGCTCAACTAGGCTTCCTAGGTTTTTTTTGAAGTCGGTGAAGTCTTTTTCCTGCCAATAATCAGTTTCAAAAAAAGAATCTTGTGTATCAATAATGATAAGCGCTTTGTTCATGGAGCTTGTCCTATTACGGTTACGTTGTTGTGACCAGTATAAAGAGTGAGACAATGCGCGTAGATACCTATTCATGACAAGCATAGGACAAAATAAGACACACTATAGTTGGGCATATATTGTGCAGAATAATCATTGACACAGATGGTTAATGTATATACTTTTGTATATACAAAAAGAGGTTGTAAATGGCAAAGAATAAAGACGCGCAACTTATTGTGCGGATCAATAAGGCCCAAAGAGATGAGTTTGTTGCTTTATGTAATGAGCTAGATACCAGCTCATCCAAAGAGATCAGAAAGTTTATCAAGCGGTTTGTAAATAAGCACAAGCCGAAGCAAAAGGCGCTAAAAGGAGATCAAAATGGCGAAAAAAGTAGAAGTGAAACAACTTAAAAAAGAAGTTAAGCAACGTATCAAAAAAATTGCAAAGCACGAAGCAAAGATCAAAAAGTTAAAAAAAGCGATTAAAAAAGCATAGTCACATGCAAAGTAATCAAAGGGCAGCGTAAGCTGCCTTTTTCGTTTGCGGTTAAGCACGATCGCTTGTTCCTATAAGTATATTTTGTTGTTTAGAACCATATTATGTGATGGTATGTTGGTATCTCATAATTTTTAAACAAAAGGGCCTAGAAATGACTTGGACTTGCGAAAATTGCCATACTCACATTGATGATGATGCATTTGAGGTCTGCTGGAATTGCAGTTGCGTCAGGGGTGAAAAGCCTGTGAGCGCAAGCACTGCCGCTTTATGTTGTTTAAGGTGTGATATTCCACTCACATTTATTGGTACCAAGGAGTTCCATGAAGGGATGCGTTGGGGTGTGTTAGGTAATCTGGCCGAGTTCTTTGTCAATAAAGAGCAGCTGGATATGTTTGCTTGCAAGCAATGTGCAAAAGTCGAATTTTTCTTAGCTGGAAAACATCCTCATTAAAATCGGCTCCAAAGTAAAAACTAGTCTGCCTTGTAAGGCAATATGAGGTGATAATTGGTTTATTATTTAGAGCGAATTTGCTGATGAATTAAGCGTACCAAGATAACTTACCAGCAACTTTAATCTCGTTGACTTAAGCTGTGATGGATGATCTATTATAGCTTGTACTCAGTGGAATGCTTAAATTAAATGGCTGCTTAGTTGATTGATAATTTGCGGAGATAGGCCTTACAAACCTCGTGTGAGCATCTACACTTTAAGGTGAAGCGAGGAAACATATGATGCCTAAGTTCGCGTTTTACATATTGATGCTGTTGTTAGCGCAGCACGCTGTTGCTAAAGGGCCTAACCTTGTTTGGTTCACAGAAGACTACCCGCCTTTTAATTATCATGTGAATGGCCAAGTTGAAGGTATTGCGATCCAAGCATTAAAGCTCGTTTATCGTGACTTAGGGTGGAAATTCGATGACAACGAGGTGATGTTATTGCCTTGGCCTCGAGCTTATCAAATGACTTTATCAAATAATAACGCCTGCATATTCTCAATGACTTACACTGAAGAGCGAGCAAGGCTGTTTCAATTTATTGGTCCTACGATGGATAACCATGTGGCCATCATTGGTCACAAAGAAACAGATTATCATTTACCGAACCTAAGAAGCATTGGCGACTTAAAAATTGGGGTGGTAAAAAATGACATTGGTCATCAGTTGTTGCGTCAGTTGGGAGTTGATAAAGAGAGCTTGGTATTTTTGGCATCCGGTTTCGAGCTGGTACAAATGTTAAAGTTAAAACGCATAGATCTTATCGCGTATGGTGACGTCATTGCGCGTTATCAGTTTAAGCGAGCTGGGATAAATCCGAAGCACTATCGCATTGTGATGCCGCTACGCTCTTCTTATTTGGGATTTGCGTGTAATAAAGCGATAGATAAGCGCATTATCGATAAAATGAATGACGCGTTGAAAGTGATCAGAGGCCGTCAGCCTGAAGTTTTTGATCCAGAATACTTTTACAGCCAAACTGAGTGAGCAGTGTGCCCACTCGAGATTGCTTGTGACTTATGCGCCAGGACCACACTCTAAGCAATGTTTGATAATGTCTGGGCCGAACTTTAATTTTGCATTGACGTTACGAAGCGCTGTTCTAACGCCTTCCTCAATAACTGGGTGGTAGAATGGCATGTCCAGCATTTGCGGTACCGTCATCTTATTTTGCACAGCCCAAGCAAGTAAATGTGCAATGTGCTCTGCCGCTGGTCCAATAAACTCAGCGCCTAAAAATAAACCGGTCCCCTGCTCTGCATACACGCGCATGTGGCCTTTGTTTTTTAACATCACGCGGCTACGACCTTGGTTTTCGAAGCTAACTTCGCCGATTTCATAACAACCACACTCGCCGTAGTTCGCGGTCAATTGTGCATAATTATCGCCAACCATACCTATTTGCGGATCGCTAAACACAGCAGCGATGGGTGTGCGGCGTAAACCATTTCTGATATCAGGAAAGCGCCCTGCATTCACACCAGCAATCGTGCCTTGATCAGCGGCTTCATGCAGTAATGGAATTTGGTCGCTGGCATCACCTGCGACAAATATGTGGCTATTTCCACATTGCATGGTATGTGGATCTGCAATCGGCACGCCATGATCTTCCAGTTCCAAAGAGGTATTTTCCAGACCAAGCTGGTCCACATTCGGTACTCTACCTGTTGCAGCAAGCACGTAATCAAACTGCTCAGTTTGAGACTGACCTTGCTTGTCCACATAGGTTAATTGTGCTTTACCGTCTACAACCTTCATATCAGATACCTTTGCATCCGTATCGACATAAAACTCGTCAGCAAACACGGTATTGGCATAGTCTCTAATCACAGGATCTGTGAGTGGCCCAATATTACCACCTACGCCGAATAATTTAACGTTTACACCGAGTCTATGCAGTGCTTGACCAAGCTCTAGGCCAATAACGCCTGGGCCAAATACTGCAACGGATTCTGGTAAATCTTGCCAATCAAAAACATCATCATTGATGATAAGCTTGTCACCAAATGCCAAAAATGGGGGGGGAATATTTGGTCTAGAACCGGTTGCAACGACAAAGCGCTTAGCTGTAATAACGGTGTGATCATCAATTTGCACGCGGTGGTCATCAAGAAACTTAGCGTGACCAATGATACGGTCTTCAGCAGGCAACTCCTCTACAGCTTCAACAACAAATCCGACAAAGCGATCTCTTTCACTGCGTACACGGGCCATCACCGCTTTGCCATCAATCTTTGCAGGTTCTGACATGACGCCAAACTGAGGAGCTTGTTCAACATGATGTGCTGCCTCTGCAGCGGCGATTAACAGTTTACTGGGCATACAGCCTACACGTGCGCAAGTTGTACCATATTTACCGGACTCAATCATAAGCACGTTGGGTGTATATTGTTTTGCATTACGATAAGCACTTAGGCCAGCAGTACCTGCACCAATCACAACGACATCTGTTTCAAGCTGTTTCATTATTACCTCACTAAAGATTGGAAATGTGGTTTAGAGGGGCTGTCATGCCCCTTTACAGTGCTGTTATTTAGTTGTTTTCAAAGTAAATTGTTAAATCATCTGAGCCGCCAATGTGCGCGCCGCCAATGAATACCTGTGGTACAGTTTCACGTCCTGATAGTGCTTTTAAGCTGGTTAAGCTTGCTTGCTGGCCAAGTACCAACTCTTCATAAGCTAGGCCTTTTTCACTTAGTAGCGCTTTTGCTTTGGCACAGAAAGGACAGCCTGGTTTAGTAATAATTGAAACTGGTTCTGGCTTTTTCTGATTTGGGTTGATGTATTCAAGCATGGTATCTGCATCAGATACTTCAAACGGGTCGCCCGGTAAATCTGGTTCGATGAACATTTTCTCGATAACGCCATCTTTAACTAACATTGCGTATCTCCAGCTGCGTTTGCCAAAGCCAAGGTCACTCTTGTCTACCAGCATGCCCATGCCATCTGTGAACTCGCCGTTGCCATCTGGGATAAGCGTTACATTTTCTGCTTCTTGATCTTTTGCCCAAGCGTTCATGACAAAAGTATCGTTGACAGACATACAAATAATGTCATCTACGCCATTTTGCTTGAACACATTTGCCAGCTCGTTGTAACGAGGTAAGTGTGTTGAAGAACATGTTGGTGTAAACGCACCTGGTAGTGAAAACACGATGACAGTTTTGCCTTTGAATAATTCGTCAGATGTAATGCGTTGAAATTCATCACCTACGCGAACTGGGAAAGTGACTGATGGTACGTTTTGGCCTTCAATATTGTTTAGCATTTTATATTCTCCTCGAAAGTTGATGGAGTTATTATGTCGCCGGAACGGTAATTTGTATATTTGATTGAATTAATCGAACCAATCAAAAAAATTGATTGGTTAATTTTGCTCTTATCAAAATATAGACGCTAAATGACAAATTGATTAGGGGCGCATCAACTAAGGTATATTATTAATACAGAGAAGCGAAAAGCGGCCATTGAATTAAGACCGCAATCGATAATAAGTGAATGGTATTGAAATGGTATTAGGACTTGATTGGTAAGGTAAATTGGATCACGACTCCGCCTAAGTCACTGTGTTTTGCTTCAATACGACCCTGATGTAACTCAATGATTTTCTCACAGATTGATAAACCGAGTCCGGAGCCACCCAAATCTCGACTGCGGGATTTGTCACAGCGATAGAGTCGCTCAAATAGTCGGCCTAATGCCTCGTTGCTTACACCCGGGGCACTGTCTTCAAAAGTACAGACGATATCTTGTTCTTGCTGCAAAACGGTTATTTTGATTTGGCCCGGTTTGTCTGTGTAATGTACGCTATTTCTTGCTAAATTATTAAATACTTGATTGAGTCGGCTGATGTCACACTCAACTTCCAGCAGTTCTGATAATTGGTTGATGTAGATTACTTCTAAGTCCGAGGTATCAATAATGGGCGCGATGGCGATTGTAAGATCATCAAATAAAGCTTTTGCTTGGCACTGTTCAAATTCAAGACGCAGGTTGTCTGTATCCGCTTGGGCTAACTCATAAATATCTGCAATCAGGGTATTGAGCATATCAAGCCTTCTTTGCAACACTTTATACGTTGTTTTCGGGTCTTCTGTTAAATTATATTCAAGTGCTTCAATATTTAACTTGAGCACGGTTAAAGGCGTACGTAACTCATGGGACACATCTGCCAGTAGTTGTTGTTTCAAGCTTAGACTCTGATTAAGTAGTTCAGTCTCTTTTTCCATTACGCGACGTCGTTTTAAATGGTAAAGATAAAACAGCAAGAGAAAGTTCGTCAGTACGATGATGGCTGCAGCTAGAACAACCGTGCGCGTTTTGGTGTCTTGTTGAGATTTCGCAAGGCCTGCTTGTAACTCATTCACCTCAAGTCGCTTTAGGCCTATTTCACTATTTAGCTTTTTCGCTTCTAGACGGGTTGTAACGGCTTGTTGGTTAATTGCTTCTTTAGCGGCGAAGGCGCGCTCTTGATAATGTAAAGCTTGTTCAAAGTCTGCGAGGTTTTTAAATGCCACAGCAAGGCTTTGCAATACGATAAGGTTATCCTCATCGCTGACGTTATCTAGTAAACGGGATAGGTGCGCAATGGCCTCAGTGGGCTTTTCGTGGGCCAGTGCCTCACCTAGATTGACGCTAAATTCATTAAATAGGGTTTTATTATCCTGTGGGCTGAGTTTTTTTAAACTCTGTGTAATGAGCTCGATGGCTATAGGGTATTCAGCGTTAGCCAAGGCTATTTTTCCTTGCACAGCTTGTGCTCTGGCTAAGTTTTTCTCGTTTTTAACAATCGTGAAGAGGCTACTCGCCTTGTCAATTGCAATACGCGCCGCAGTGAGATCTTTAAGCTCAATATATTGCTGTGCAATATGGAGCTGTGTCACCCCCATGTAGTTTTTATCGTCTAGTTTGGTATCTATCTCATAAGATTTATTTAATGCGTCAATTGCAGCTTGGTGATCTGAAAGTTTTTCATAAATACGCGCCAAGCTGAAGTAAGTTGAAGAAATATGGGCAAGACTTATATCAGGTTCACCGAGCTGAAACTCTAACTGTTGATTTAAAACATCGAGCGCTTTATCAATTTGGTGGAAATCTCTATAGATTTTGGCTTCTGTACTTAATGCGGCACTGAATAAATGCGCGTTATTAATTTTGTTTGCCGTATCTTTGGCTTGAAACACATGAGAGAGCGCTTGAAAGTAATCTTTTTGTTCCGAAAGTACGTTAGCTAGCATACGATGGGCATGGCTTTGCATTCGAATATCGTTTGATTTGGCAAATTGAGCAACGGCGTGCTCAAAGTGGTGCTTTGAGTCGGTGTTATTACCAAGCAAGATTGCCAAGTCCCCTGCTACCCAATGATATTTACCCAAAAAGTTAGCATCCGGAAACTGGGCTAAATGAGCGGCAAGTTGTTCGAGTCGTTCTGCGGCTAGACTGAATTGATTGGTCCTCACCAAATGCAATGCGCTTCGATGTAAAACGTAGGTGCGCTGCTTCGCAGTTAAAGCCGGATCTGCGAGTAAAGTGTGTGCATCTTCTAGCAGGGCAATTCTATCTTTGTTACCTTTTGCTTCTGACTGTGCTTTGTACTGTTCGAACTCTTCCAAGGAGTGCGCATGATGACAGTATGTCGCAAGTGACAATAAACACGTCGAGATAAAGACCTTAAACACAGAATTCCCATTGGTTTAGCAAGCAAGAGAACTATATTATGAAAACTGAGTAGGATGGGATATAGGTAATTATTATTAACAATACCAGATTGCTATGCATTTTTTTCAAATAAGTGACAGCTTGAGCATAAGCAAGTGTGTAGGGAGTTCTTCTTGTAGAGCCGTCACTTTTAAGGCTGTGCCCTATTTTTGGGAGCACAGCGTGCTTCATTATCTATCTAGATTGAGGTTTGAGACATGTAAAACATTCGAGATTTTAACGTCACCTGCACCATCTTCTGTGATTTCCAGTGCGTGACTATCACTGACTGCAATATCACCGGCATCATCTTCAATAGATACTTGGCCTCTTGCTTGCGTTACCTTGATGTCACCAGAGCCGTCATCAATAGTAACATTACTTGCTATGTTCGAAATTTTTATATCACCCGCATCATCTTTGAGTGTTACCGATTGACCTCCAATGATATCAATTTCACCCGAACCGTCTTCAAGGGTGATCTCACCTATAATATTTCTTAGCTTGATATTGCCAGATTCATCATCAATGAAGACAAATTGACCTGCGTTGATATTAATATCTCCAGAACCATCTTGAATATGAATGCCTTGTTTTGCATTGGTTAGGGTGATCTGCCCCGAACCATCCTGAATACGGATATCTTTTGCTGCATTGGTAACAGTAATATGACCTGAGCCATCTTCAATATTGATTTCGCCATCGATATCGGCCAGTTCGATGTAACCTGAGTTATCGTCTATGGTAATGCCTTTGACATTAGAGACTGAAATATCTCCAGAGCTATCATCTATTTCAAGTAGCATATGTTGTGGCATGTGTACCTCAACACTAATTTGCGGGCTTTGGCCTGAATACCAAGCCACACCTATGTATGCATCATGTTTGGCAATCAGTTTTGCTGTATCGCCCTGCTTATCTAATGTGAGTGTGTAGCTTCTGTCGGGGGCTGTGATGATGTGTGCAGTGAGTGAGATAGACGTGGCGTCTTCTATGCCTTTGACAACAATATTGCCTGCACTGTTGTCTATCTTTAGTTCAGTTAGATCTGCTGAAGATAGAGAGAGTGTTTTAGTTTGTTCTATTAGTTCATCTTGAGCATGTCCGTTGACGTGTACTACGCAGCCACTTAGTAGTAAACCGGCGATAATAGGTGTAATTATTCTTTTCATCTTTTTAGTCTTATTCGAGTTTGTTGCTGATATTACAGCAAAGATAAGGCCACATTCGAATAAACCTATAAAGCATTGATATTTAATGCTTTTATTATTTCTCTTTCTGTTGGTGTATGACTTTTTTGACCAAAATATAGTGTTATAAGTAATAAAATCGTCAATTCTGTGTCACGATGTGGTCAACTTAATCATGCAGATTCTTTTCAAGGTACTCAGTGAGCTAAGGTGAAGGTATTGCAAGAGGTGATAATTGCAGATGCACTCGCACAACAGTATGAGGCGCCATGCACAGCGGCACCAGACTCTGCACTATTTCTGGGAGTGGGAGATGCAAGCTCTGTGGAGTTAGGGAACTCTGCCTGTTTATTGATACGTAATAATCTACCGTGGCTGTTAATTGACTGCGGTCATGATACGTTAAGACGCTTTGCTGAGGTATTTTCAAATAGATTGCCTGAGCATATTTTTATTACCCATTTGCACTACGACCACGTTGGTGGACTTGAGCAACTGTATTTTAAGGCGGCACTGGCTGGCAAACCGGTGAGATTATATGTGCCCGTTTCTTTAGTCACGCAGTTGTGCGCTATGCTCAGATATACCAAGCTTGCCGAGGAAAAAACAGATGTGTGGCAGACATTCATACTGCATCCTGTGAGCGAGTATTTTTGGCATCAAGACTTAAAAGTTTATACATACCCAGTACGTCACCATGCGCCTAATTCTGCATTTGCATTACACTTACCCGGTGTGATGTTTTATTCAGGAGATACCCGCCCTATCCCTGAGTTGTTGTCTCATGTTTCTGCTAAAAGCGAAATCATATTTCACGATTGTGCGGTTGCAGGCAACCCTAGTCACAGCGGAATAGATGACTTGCTCAGAGAGTACTCAGGTGCTTTGTTGAGTCGTTTATGTGTATACCATTACCATAGCGCGTCTGATCGAGCGCATTTTGACCGTGCAGGGCTAAGATATGCACGTGCTTTAAGCGCTATTCACTTGCGCTAAATTTAATTGAACGATTTATGCACATAGTGGGGTGTTTTGTACCCATTTAACGCAAGAAATCGCATTTTAATAACATTTTAACTATTTTCCGTTATACTTGCGTCAATTTAGATTACACTGAATCGTTTACCTGAGTAACTTCTAGCGTTTATATGTGCATGTTTGCACTTGGAAACTAACTTTTGGCTCGTTGTAAGCGCTTACGTCTACAACCGATATCGGTGTATTTTCGCAGTGTGCGAGCGACAAAATAACAATGTTAAAGGGACCCTATGCAGCTAGTAGAGCTAAAGCCTGACGATCCTAATGTACAAGATTTATTCTCGGAAATAGATCGATTAATGAATACCCTTTACCCTATTGCCAGTGATCAATCGCTTGCTTTAGAGGAATTGAATCAGCCAAATGTGAGAGCGGTTGGTTTAAAAGATGAATCTGAAATTGTGGCATGTGGTGCCATTGTTAAGCAGTTTGATAAAACCTTGTATGGTGAAATTAAACGTCTCTATGTTAAGCCTAGTTATCGTGGTAAAGGGTTGTCGAAGCGTATCATGCAAATTTTATTGCATTACGCGGGTGATGCTCAAATACCGCTGATCCGTTTAGAGACAGGTGTGAAGCAAGAAGAGTCAATTAAACTGTATGAATCTTTAGGCTTTGACCGCTGTGAGCGATTTGGTTTATACAGAGATAACCCTTTGAGTGTGTTTATGTCTTTATCTCTTAAATCTGAGTAAGCCGTTTAGCTAAATCGAATGGTTTCAAAAAAAGGATTTTGAGTCACAGCTGTCAGCTCTTTTATGGCATCTAACTCAATCATGACTTCTTCAGAGCCCTGTTCGATGACTAGACATTGTATTCTCTTTTCGTCGTATACAATGTCTTTTGCCCTACCCTCAAAGGCTTCAGTTTCTGTCTTAACTTTCAGTATGAAGTACTTCATACATGCAATTTCAATTAAGTCGCTTTGCTCACATTTCATTGCCAGTTCACGCTTTTATCTTCTTAAATCAACCATACCATAGCTGAAGGCCTTTTAGGATAGCTGTTTTTGTGGCTGTAAAGGGGTTAGACAAGCAAATAAAAATTGACTAGCTTTGTAGTTCGACACTTATTCTATGCACGTAATAAGGACATAAGATGAGAATTTTAGTGGTAGATGATATGACATCAATGCGCCATGTCATGATTAATATGTTGAGAAATCTGGGCTTTGATAATATTGACGAGGCCACAGATGGCAAGCAGGCATTAATGCTCTTGGGCAAGCGTAAGTATCATTTGGTTATCTCAGATCTAAATATGCCACATGTCGACGGGCTCACCTTATTGAGTAAAATTAGAGAGACACCACAACTGTCAAAAGTACCTGTCTTAATGGTGACGTGTGAAAGCAGTAAAGAACGGGTGCAGGCAATTTTATTAAAAAAAGTAGATGGATTTGTGGTGAAGCCATTTAATATGGCAACGTTAATTCAGCAGCTTAAACGCATTAATGTTTTGGATGAGCACGGCCAACTATGCAGTTAGTAGCCTGGGTGTGAACTAAGTAGAAAAAGGGCATATTGAATATGCCCTTTTTGTGGTCAAAAAGCCAATATTACTTGGTCTCTGGGAAACCTCTGTCGCGCATCAATGCACTGACATCTGCGTCACGACCACGGAACTTGCGATAAGCTTCAGCTGGGTCCATCGCATTTCTAACTGCAAATAAGTAGTCTACCAAACGTTTAGCAACGTCTTTATCGTAAAAACCACCTGGTGCATTGGCAAACGCTTCAGCAGCATCTGACGTCAGTACTTCTGCCCATAGGTAACCGTAGTAAGCGGTAGCATAGCCTTCGCCTGAGAAAACATGGCCAAAGTGTGTTGTTCTATGGCGCATAACAACTTCGCTAGGCATACCAATCGCTTCAAGTTGTGCTTTTTCAAACGCTACAGGGTCGCCAATTTTATCTGGATCAGTTGTGTGGAACTTCATATCCATAATGGCAGATGCCAAGTATTCAGTGGTTGCAAAACCTTGGTTGAAAGTTGCAGACTCTTTGATTTTCTTGACTAAAGATTGTGGCATTGGCTTGCCAGTCTCATGATGAACTAAGAATTTATTGATAACTTCTTCGGTAGACAACCAGCGCTCAAGCAATTGTGACTGAAACTCAGTATAGTCACGTACACCTGCGTTTGAACTTGGGTATTTCACGTTTGAAGATAGCGCGTGTAGTGAGTGACCAAACTCATGGAAATAAGTTTCTGCATCGCTCCATGATACAAGTGTTGCTTTGTCTTCAGGGCCTTTAACGAAGTTAGAGTTGTTGGTACTGAGTACATTAGTTTTGCCATCCATAGAAGTATGGCTACGGAATGATACAGCCCATGCACCAGAGCGCTTACCTTGACGAGCAAACGGGTCTAAATACCATAAACCAATATGCTTACCTGTTGTTTTATCTGTGACTTCCCATACCTTTACATCTTCATGATAAACTGGCACAGAGCCATCTTGGATAGGTGAAAACTCATAGTTAAATAGGCGGCCTGCAACATAGAACATGGCATCAGTGAGCTTGTCTAATTGCAAGTACTGCTTAATTTCATTTGAGTCTAGGTCATATTTTGCTTTACGTACTTTTTCTGCATAAAAACGGTAATCCCAAGGCTCAATTGTAATATTTTCACCGTCTTTATCCGCGATTGCTTGCATATCTGCAACTTCTTCTTTAACGCGTGCAATAGCAGCAGGCCATACTTTATCCATTAAGGCGATGGCATTTTCTGGGTTTTTCGCCATGCGGTCTTCTAATCGCCACTGCGCATAGTCTTCGTAGCCAAGCAGTTCAACACGCTCGCGACGCAGTTTTAGGATCTCTGAGATCACCGCTTTGTTGTTGTGCTCTCCTGCATTGTTTCCGCGGCTGTAGTAGTTTTGCCAGACTGCTTTACGTAGTTCACGTTCAGTTGAGTAGGTTAAAAACGGATCCATTGATGAACGTGTATTGGTGATCGCATATTTACCTGGTTGGCCTTTCTTCTCAGCTGCACTTGCTGCTGAATCAATAAATGCTTGTGGCAAGCCAGATAGCTGATCTTTGGTCAAGAAAGTGGTGTAACCTTCTTCATCTGCTAGTACGTTATTACCAAATTGCGTGTATAGTTTTGATAGCTGTAGGTTGATCTCTGCATAACGCTCAGCATTTTCGCCTTCCAAGGTTGCGCCATGACGAGCAAAGCTATTGTATTGACTCCAAGTGACGCGTTGTTGCTCTGGCGTCAATGTTTTAAATTCAGCACCTTCATAAACCGTTTTTACACGTTGGAATAGTGCTTTGTTTTGGTTACGCTTAGATTCGAACTCAGACATCTTTGCCATCACAATAGCTTGCTGTTTGCGCACTTCCGGTGAGGACAGGTTCGTAATATAGGTAACGAAATAAGGGTACATATTGTCTACAGCGCTTCCCGAGCGTTCAAGTGCTGCAATGGTGTTTTCAAATGTAGGTGCGTCAGTGTTGTTGACGATAGCATCAAGCTCAGCCAGTTGCTCAGCAAGCGCAATTTCTGCCGCTGGTACTAAATCTTCTAGCTTCATCTCGCCAAACTGAGGAACCCCCTGATAAGGGCCGGTATATTCTTTTAATAATGGGTTCGAGTATTGTTTTTTTACTTGTTCAACTGGAGCTGAGTCTTGTGAGCTAGGGGTCGTGCCACATCCAGCTAGCGCTAAACATACCGCAGCGCTTAAAAATGACATTTTTAATTTCATAGTGTTCTCAGTTTGTTCGATTGATAATTGTGAGTCTTTACGTTGTAATCCTGACCAAATATTGGTCGCTATATCTGATGTTTTGGAGATACAAGCTTGCTGTTTCGGGGACATACTACTGCAATACCGGTAAAGTGCAAATTTGTTGAAAAGTAAAAGTATTGCAAAATGTTTAGGTAGTATAAGTCGGTGATTCTATCGCTGATAAGCTACTGTTTATCGAAAAAACAATGAAATTTTTTATTTTTCAATGTTTGTTTTTAGTAAATTTTAATTGCTTTCATAAAACTTTCCCTTGATTGTTGATTAAAATTGAGCCACTTTAATGACACATACTACAAACCCGTGATGACATCATGGAAATTGGTATCTTTATTTATAATGGCGTCGAGTCCATGGACTTTTGCGGTCCGCTCGAAGTGTTCACAACTGCCTCTCGCATTTCAAAACGTCCCATTAATGTCAGTTTAATTGCACCTAGCAACTCGCCGATTAGAGCGCGGGGCGATTTATCAATTAATCCTCACTTTTGCATACACGGCCACCCTAGGTTTGATTTATTGATTGTCGCTGGCGGCAAGCTTGACCGAGTGATAGATAATCAAGCGGTATTAGATTGGTTGGCTGAAACGGCAACGCATACACGGCACTGTGCTTCAATATGCAGTGGTGTTTTTTTGTTTGCAAAAGCAGGTTTAATTGAAGGAAAAACTGTCACAACCCACTGGCAACGCATTGAAGAGTTAAGTCAAAAGTACCCTCACCTATCTGTGGTCAATGACAAAAGATTCGTCACAGATCAAAATTTTACTAGCTCAGCGGGTGTGGCTTCGGGTATCGATATGAGCCTGGATATGGTGAAAAAAAGGTTTGGTTTTGATGTGGCGAGGAAAACGGCCCACCAAATGGATTATTTGTGGTCTGAACTATAATTGCTTGAGCGCTTTTTTACTAAAAACTGTATCAAAGCAGCTAATTAATCTAGACTTTTAGCCGATACATAATCATTGGCTAAGGCAAGCGGTTAAGGTAATGAAGACAAAAAACACAGTATATTTAGCACAAAGCTTAGATGGTTATATTGCAGATCAGCATGGTAACATTGATTGGCTCTCGAAAATTGACAACCCAGAGCATAGCGATTTGGGATTTGGTAACTTCATGGCCGACATAGATGCAATTGTGATGGGCAAAAATACCTTTGAGCAAGTAATGCGCTATGGCCAGTGGCCTTATGATAAACCTGTATTTGTGTTGAGTCAGTCCCTTGAAAAGTTGCCAGAGCAAAGCAAAGGCAAAGCTTATCTAGTATGTGCCAGTGAGCAAGAAGTTGTATCTCAACTGCATCAGTTGGGTCATTACCGACTTTATATAGATGGTGGAAAGTTGGTGCAAAGCTTTCTAACCAAAGGCCTGATCGACGAATTAATTGTGCTCACTGTACCTGTGGTATTGGGACAAGGTTTAAAGTGGTTACCAAGTGAACCTTTGCAAGGAAAGATAAGCTTGCTTGCGACGTCCGTGTTGATAGGACAATTAGTGCAATCTCATTATCAAATTGAAAAGCCCCCCTTGGTGTAAAGGGGGCTGACAGTCTCTATCTAGCCGTTAAACTTCGGTAATAACATCATGTGGTACTCAAACTCATCTTCGGCATGTACAACAAAACCGAGCTTGCGATAAAAGCGTGTAGCCGGGCTTTTTTTTAGTACACTCAAACGCGTTGGAAGATGTGGATATTGGCCTAAAAGCTGTTTGAGTATGGCACAGCCAAAACCTTTATTTTGAAATTGCGGTAACACTTGTATTTGCATAATCTCAAGGCTGAGCACAGTGGCCTTGTATCTAAGACAGCCTATCTTTTCATTGTTTACATAAACGATATTGGCATATTGGTAGTGCTCTTCTAGGCGACTTAGATGAGCTTCTTGAGATAAGAAGATCCCTTGCCGTTCTAAATGTTCTGTCATTGTTTGCGTGCGTAAAGACAGCAGAAAGTCTTTGTCTGACTCTGTGGCGACCTGAAGTATGATATTCATATTCACCTCTGTGCTAAGAAAGCATTGTCTTGCAAAGTATGATTACCTTTACCTAAACACTCTACGAAACAAAAGTGACAAAACTTGGATTGCTGGTCTATTTTGATTTTAAATTAGCTGGTGGGTGTGAGCGTACTAAACATAAAGATGAGCTTAGCGTCTTAACGTGAGAATAATTAGGAGAAAAGATGAATATTGCGCTCGTCAACTATGATGAAACTTGGCCCAGTCAATTTAAAAAGGAACGCGATCGACTCCAAGCATTGATTGCACCTTGGGTGGTAGGTGACATTGAACATGTTGGCAGTACATCTGTCCCTGGCATGATTGCGAAACCCATTATTGATATTATGGTCGGGGTAAATAACTTAAAAGATGCACGTGGCGCGATTGATGTACTGAGCACCAATGGATATTGCTATTACCCATACAAACCTGAGCAAATGCATTGGTTTTGTCGCCCCTCGCCAGAGTTTAGAACGCATCATGTGCATTTGATCCCCAACCAAAGTCCGCTTTGGTTTGAGCACATTAATTTTAGAGATATTCTTCGCACGAACGCTAAGGTGGCTGGGCAATACGCACATTTAAAGCAAACACTAGCGCAAATTCATCGTCATAACCGAGAGATCTATACACAACAAAAATGGCCCTTTATTGAGAAAGTACTGGCTTCTGTGGGCTCTTCATGATGAAAAGTCCATTGCATTTATCGCGTGATAAAGCCGCCATTTATAAACAGTGTTTGGCCTGTTGTCCATTGAGACTGAGGTGAAGCGAGAAACGCGACGGTTGGTACAATGTCATCGATGGCGCCAAGTCGCTGAGAAACACTGGCGGCACTTAAATAAGCCACAGATTCAGGTGTTTCTTGTTGGTGGAAAAAATCAGTATCAATGGGACCTGGGCAAACCAAATTGACTGTGATCCCCCTATTGCCGATTTCTTTGGCAAGCGCTCTGGTAAATTGCTCAAGCGGTGCCTTAGAGCCTGCATAGAGCGAGTAATCGCCAGTAAATGCTCCTAACAATGATGTACCAATGTTGATGATCCTGCCATTGTCTTCAAGGGTTTTGGCCGCTTCTTGCATGACAAAAAAAGCACCTTTGCAGTTGATATTAAATAAGTTATCAAAATCGTTTTCACAATAGTCAACAAATGCTTTTTTGAGCACACTACCGGCATTATTAATAACGATATCAATGCGACCAAATGCTTCTAATGTTTGTAAAAAGAGATTTGTGACATGAGAGGTGTTGGTAAGGTCGCCTTGGACTATCAGTGCTTTTTGTCCAAGCGTTTGAATATGTGCCGCTGTTTTTTCTGCCTCACTAAAGGCATTATCACTGTGATAGTGTATGACGATGTTGCATCCTTTTGATGCTAAATTGATAGCGAATGCCTGCCCCATGTTTTTAGCGCCGCCAGTGATCAATGCAACCTTACCTTGTAATTCTTTATTCATACGTTATTCCTTTGCTATTTGTTTATCCTTATACACTATAGCTGCTTTGCGCATGGTCATTCGTTGCATTGATGTTAGACTAAGGTTTTTATTCATCAGCGAATTGTCGAGAGAGCTTAATGCAAACTGTGAGCATTTTTGTGGACGTACAAAATATTTATTACACCACTCGGAGCGCTTATCAGCGTAATTTTGATTACAACCGTTTTTGGGCTGAAGTAACGCACAATCGACAAGTAGTCAACGCATATGCCTATGCGATAGACCGAGGCGATGAAAAGCAGCGCCAATTTCAAAATATTCTTAGGGCCATCGGGTTTGAGGTCAAACTAAAGCCTTTTATCCAGCGCTCGGATGGCACTGCAAAAGGAGATTGGGATGTTGGGATCACCATTGATGTGCTTGAGTCAGCTAAGGATTCTGACTTAATAATTTTGGCATCAGGAGATGGTGACTTTGATATTTTACTAAATACGGTACGTAATAAATATCAATCAGAGGCGCATGTGTATGGTGTACCTTCCTTGACAGCTGCGAGTTTGATGAATGTCGCCACTCAGTTTACCCCGATAGAATCTTCTTTGCTTTTATAGCGTTATTTGCCATAGGGTGCGGCGAAACGCAACCTATGGCAATTGGAGCTATACTGCCCTTCTATTTTTCTGTTATTTTGCTCTGCAACCGCTGACAAGATTGGCCATTTAAATGTCCTTTGAATAATGCTGACATTGATTTTTTTAGCCACATTGGCCCTGCATCTGTCATATCATTGTGCTTTGAGTTGGGAATTTTAATCACACACCCAGGGTAAGTTTGCAATTCTTTTTCCGTGTACAAAACGCCCTTGTCTGCTGGAAAGTCACTGCCGCGAATGGAGAGCACAGAGACCGTTTTATTGCGTGGCAGTGGTACACGTCGATGATCAAATGTGACCAGTCCAGAGACATATGTTTTGCCCTGGTTGATTAATAGTGCGGATATATCTCCGCCATTGGAGTGGCCAACGAGCAAGAGGTTATCAAAGTCATATTCTGGATAGTCTGTTGCTAGGGTTGAGCGCACAAAGTCCAGTGTTTTTGCCCCTCGTTGCCAATTTTCTTGTCGAGTCTGGAATAAATTGCCGGTCACAGATAGAGGGGGATCAGCTTTTAGCTCATGGCGAATAGACACCGAAAGGTAGCCTTGATGCGCCAATGTATCACTGAGGAATTGATAATTTTGATGAGATTCACCATAACCTGCACTGATAAAAGCGACTGGGCACGGATTGTCTTTTGTGCAAAAAGCTGCATTGGTTGGCTGATTAATTTCAATGGGAATAGATCTTTTTCGAGCTTCGTCGTGCAATACATTGATCTCGCTGCCACTTGCACTGGCATAGGTTGTTATTATCGTTATAAACGCGAGGACTGACTTTTTCACTGAGTTAATTTCCTTGTTAATTAAAGCGCAGCGATTATAGGCTGCACTCAATTAATAGTAAATACTTGAAAAATATCAGTTTGTCATCTGTAAACGGGGTTGACAGTATTTGCTAAATATTACCAAATAAGCCGGCATGATAATCCCGGACCGCCTGCTGAATCTCGGCTTGGGTATTCATCACAAATGGTCCCATATGGGCAATGCGTTCGTTAATCGGCTGACCTGCAAGTAGCAAAAGCCCTGCTTCGTGCTCTGCTGTTTCCAAAACTATGGGTGTCTTTGGGTCTAAGGTAAGGAGATATCCAGCTTGATGAGCTGTGTCTTTTAATCGGCCAGAGTGGATATAGGCAACGACTTTACCAAAGTGTGATAAATCTAAGCTTAAGGCACTATTAACTGGCAGAGAGATATCACTGATCGCGCCATCGCCTGCTAATTGATTCAAATCGGAAGTAATTGTTTTGCCCGCTGTTTGCCACTCACCGGCCAGTGCGGTTAAGGTCGCTTTGCTAGCAGTGGTGATCGTTGGCAATGGACGAGCACTAGAGTCTTGATATTTCGGTGGGTTCATTTTGTCTTTCGCTGGCATATTTAGCCATATTTGAAAGCCATGCATCCCCTGCTTTGCATCTGCTAATGGCATTTCAGAATGGATAACGCCCCTACCTGTGCTCATCCATTGCACTTGTCCTGCGCGGATGGCTTTTTTATTTCCCATTTGATCTTGATGCTCGAAGCCCCCCTTACGAATGTAGGTAAATGTTTCAATTCCGCGATGGGGGTGTGCTGGAAAGCCACCAATAAAGTCTTGTGTGTTGTCGGATTTGAGTTCATCGATCATTAAAAATGGGTCTATGCTTTTTCCATCAAACCCAGCGATCCGTTGTATTTTTACACCTGCCCCATCTTGCGTTGCTTGTGCTTTAGTTAGCCTTAAAACTTTCATAGCTGTCTCACTTATATGTGCCAATAAGTGTAATATAGCTATCAATCTAGTCGAATAAAATTGATAAAAAGAGAAGTGTTTGTTCTTATTTTAAGAATGTTTAATCTTGTTCAAGCATCATGTTTATTGTGCTGACATCACTTGTTTTTCAGCCATTTTAATGAGTCGTTCTAGCTCTCCGGACTTTTTCATTTCACTGAGTTTGCCGTTTACTAAAGGTACAAGGTGTTTCTGTGATTCGTGTATATAGTGATATAAATCAAGCTCTGCCAAGCTTCGGCCATGCACGACATTGTTTATTCCAAGCTTCTTTAAATACATAACGCCATCCATTTTATTGGTGAGTGCCACATCTGCGAGTCCTTTTGAAACAAGTTTTAGTATTTGCTCTGTCGTATCCATATCTTCAACGTGTTTCATGCCTTGGGTGATATTGTTAGTATGCTTTACCCCTCTTACTTTAACGATATGGTATTCATGTAGATCAGCAGCTGTTTTGATATTAACGTTACTGTCTGTTCGAACAAATGCTGCTGTTTCAAGGGAATAATATGGTGTAGGTACTCTAATTGTTGTAGGTGTTTCATCACCGTAACTAAAAATGCGCATAATTTCACCATGTTTAAGCCCTGTTTGTGCCTCAAATTGTGCCCGCTTTCCTGGTAATGGCGTAATGGTAATTTGAATATTTAATTGCTTATAGACTTCAGTTAATACAATTCGCCCTACTTCTTGTTCAATGAGATAATTGATCGAGACAAAATGGTAGGTTTGGCCATATAGAGGCTGGGTGAATAGTAAAAAAAAAGCTGCAATCAAATACTTCATTGGCGACAGTGGGTGATTTATAAAACTACCCAAAGTATAGCGCAGAGCTTATTTAATAAAAGGATGTGCTTGAGCGTTGGGGGTAACGTATTGATTTTGATATACTCGGTGTGATCTCTCTATGCTTTTTGTATCACTGCGGTCACAATATTGATCCAAATAGCAAAAAGCAAAGTACCTTTATTGCGCACGCACAACATAAACTTGATTGGTTTTAAAAATGACAGATAAAAGTAAGCGGGTTCCATCCTCACGTATCTCTCGGTTAGCCCATTTGGGTGGATTGGCTTCTAAAGTTGCCTCTAATGTTGTGCTCTCTGGCGCAAAACAAGTGCTTTCAGGGCAAAGTGTGAATAAAAAAGAACTGCTGTTACAGCCTAAAAATGTGCATGCAGTGGCAGATAAGCTAGCCCATCTCAGAGGGGCTGCGATGAAGCTTGGTCAGCTGGTGTCTATGGATGCAGGTGATCTGCTACCTAAAGAGCTGGCTGTACTGTTAGAAAAACTACGTGCTGATGCTCAGCCAATGCCGCATAAACAGCTAGTACAGTTGCTTAAACAGAATTGGGGCCCAGATTGGTTAGATAAATTTAGCCATCTAGAATTAAGAAGCTTCGCAAGGGCATCGATTGGCCAAGTGCATGAGGCCACCACTGAGTCAGGTGAAAAGCTTGCTTTAAAAATTCAATATCCAGGCGTCGCAAATAGTATAGATAGCGATGTAGACAATGTGGCAATGCTAATAAAAATGTCAGGATTGATCCCGAAGCAAGTAGTGATTGACCCGCTTATTGAGGAAGCAAAGCAACAGCTTTTGGTTGAGACAGACTACTTTGCAGAGGGCCAGCGTTTACAAGAGTTCAAGGAAGGGTTAAAAAATGACCCAGCGTATCGTGTGCCAAATTTTTACCCGCAGTACTCGACAGGCAGTATATTGGCTATGGAGTATGTGGTTGGAAAAGAGCTGACGTGTTATGACAGTGCGTCTCAAACACAAAGAGATAAAATTGCCACAGATTTGATCCGATTGTTCTTCATTGAGATGTTTGAGCTTGGCGCAATTCAAAGTGATCCTAATCTAGCTAATTACCTATATGACGATAAGATGCAACAGGTCGTACTATTGGACTTTGGCGCTTCTCGTACAATCAATATGAGCCTTGCTCAAGGCTATTGGTCATTATTGCGTGCTGGCCAAACTTACGATAAAGACGCCATGACTGACGCAATTTATGAAATTGGTTATTTTTGCGATGACATCGACGATGCCTATCGAGACATTGTTTTGGAATTATTTTTTATGGCAACAGAGCCGCTCAGAGCAAAACAACCTTTCGACTTTTCTGCAAGTGATATTGCAGCTCGGATCCGCGATAAAGGAATGGATCTTAGTACACGAGAAAGGCAATGGCATACACCACCCGTTGACGCACTCTTTATACATCGAAAATTAGCTGGGCTGTACTTAATCGCAGCGAGATTGCGCGCTAGAGTTGAAGTGAGTGATTTGTTTTCGCAATTTATTAAGCCAACTGGTCAAGGGGCGCAGTAAGCGATGGGTTACCATCGTGAAAAAGTCATCGTCCTTGAAAAATAATGCATATAGCATTTGTCCATCCCAAAAGTAGCTTACTTATAGCTTATGACATTACGTTTGAAATGCCGTTATAGAGTGTATGAATAAGTAAAAAAGTGTAAGTAAGCACCTACTTTAAGCTTTGGGTGTCTCATCATCTAACTGTGTTCACTGCCACGTAATTTACTGAACTGTTGAAATTACAAGTCGTTAGTCCATACTTCTTCCATAATTTCAATCCACACTGTGTTACTTGTTTTTAGTAAAGGTACTTAGAGGTTTTAAATGAAAACATCAGTTTACGGGCTGGTTTTGATCGCTTTGGCTACTTCAAAACTCTCTGCCACAGAGATATCTACGGCAGAGTTTGTTGACATCACCACTAAAGTGCCAAATATCCACACAGAGATCCGTTATTTTACGAAAGATAACTTTGTTGGTGAAAAAATCGATGGTTATTTAGCGCCTAAATGTTTACTAAGCGCAGCGGCAGCATCAGGGGTTGTTTTAGCACAGCGAGAACTCAACACATTTGGTTTGGGTCTTAAAGTATTTGATTGCTATCGACCACAGATGGCTGTTGATCATTTTGTGCGTTGGGCAAAAGATCTGGATGATACTAAAAACAAAGCACGCTACTATCCTGAAGTGCCAAAAGATAAGCTTTTCGAGCGTGGTTATATCGCAGCACGTTCAGGGCATTCTCGTGGCAGTACCATTGATTTGACTGTCGTTGACTTAAAAACAGGTCGAGAGTTAGATATGGGCTCTGGTTGGGACTTCTTCTCAAAAGTGTCTTGGCCAAGTTATCAAGGTATTAGTACTGAGCAAAGAGCCAACCGTATGCTGCTGTCGAAGGTAATGCATACGGCAGGTTTTAAAGGGCTTAAAGAAGAATGGTGGCACTTTACATTAATTAATGAACCCCATAAAACGCATTACTTTACGCAACCTGTTCAGTAAATTTTTGCCGCCTTTAAACGACAAATAAGTATTCATTGTAAATGAGTGTAAAGAAATAAATGCTTGCAAGTTATTGAAATTAATATGTCAAGCATATGACTTTTTATCAATGTGAAAATTTTGTGATTGATAAAAGACCTTTATTGCTTGATTAACTTACTTGCACCATTTAATGTACCTAAATAGCTTATAATTGTTAATATAGTGATATGTATAAGGGAATAGCCTGTGCAGTCGCACTGTTTATTGCATGTCTTCTTTGGGGAAGTCTGAGCAATGTATGTGCAAATGGAATAAAGCCTCATGCTTTAAATGCTGCGAATGGTCATATGGAGCTCAATCTAGAGCATGCCACATCTCATCAAAATGAAGAACACTTTGTTTTTAACAAAGCCTCAACGAATGCAAGAAAAGCACTATTTGATAATCATGAATATATCAGTCAAGCCTATGTAGAGTTTAACATTAGGCGTATTAAAAATTTGCAAGAGTCTGACTTAATTGCATTTTATGTTCCTCAACAAGCACGTAGTTACATGATCACCATTCACAGTATTGAGCAGTCTAAGCTAGGCAGTCTCGTAGCATCTGGATATTTTACAGAGGATAAATCACAGCATATTGTCCTAAAACTGAAGTTAGATGGGCGTTCAGTGGAGGGGAGTTTGCAGACTACCAATGGCGAATATTTGTTCCGCTCTCATGCGCAATATGGTTGGATCGCTGCGCAATATGAAGGTAAAAAGCAGTATCTTAAATATCCGGATGAGTTTGCACACCCAGTTGATGTCATTGCTAAAAGTAACTTTTAGCGGCAGTTTTCTGAGAAACAATTTTCTTACGCCTGCTTTTTTCCCTTAAAAATAAATAAAGTTCCAATTTATTCATGGTCTTATATTCATAGTTTAATTCCTCACAAGAAATTTTTTGCCTGTCACTGGAAAAAGAAAATTTTTTGTTAATAATTTTGTAATGTGGAGTATTTACTCTTCGTGTGACAAAAATATGATGGAAACGAAAATGAAAAAATTGGGTTATATGGCATTGATAGCTGGTTTTTCTTGCGCAGCAAATGCGCTTCCTACCTGTCCAAATTTAGCATGGCTAGAAGCCAAGTTTACCAAACCTGACATGCCGACCACAGAATATCGAAACCGATTAAATAAGTTGATCACTTGGTTACCTGCGTTTCATATGGTACACGATGAAATCTCTGTAGAAGGGCACGCTGTCACCGTCACGGCCAAGTTTGACTATGGGGCCGTGGCACATAAAGATTTAGAGTACGAAACCGTCAAGTTTTACATTCGCTCTGAGCAAGACACTCAATGGCGTTTCTTGGCAGACGCAGTGACTAACCGCGATGGCAAAGCCAGCATTTCGTTGCCATCTTTACAGGCGGGACAATACCGTATTTATGCAGGGGTTCCTGCCGATAACTCTGGCGCCGAAGGTTATGTAACAGTGGTTCAAGCTGGTACACAAGCCGTGCTTTTTGATATTGACGGCACGTTGACTGAGTCGGATGCTGAGCAAATTGGTGACTATACGGGGATTGCTCGAGCGGATGAAAAAGAGGGTGCATATTCGTTGGTGCGTCGATATTTGGATCTGGGCTATCAGCCTGTTTATCTCACAGCACGGGTTTACTGGTATGCAAAAGGGACAAGAGATTGGCTTAATTGGATGGGATTACCGCAAGGCTTTTTGAGAACATCGCTGAGCAATGAAACGAGCTTATTTCGCACTGCTGAATATAAAATAGCGGAGATAAATCGATTACAAGCGCAGGGGCTAGATATTGTTCGTGCTTATGGTAATGCAAAAACAGATGCTGAAGCGTTTATACGTGCTGGGTTAGGCGCGAGTAATAGCTTTACCATCGGCCATGATGCAGGTCACTATGGTACAACGCCAATTGAGGTTAATAATTACTTTCAACATATACAGACGCAGGTGGACGATTACCCAGCTGCACTGTGTGAGTGATACTGTATATTTTTAATCGAGTAGGGCGGCTAAGTGTCTTCCGCCTTATTTCGTTTGGAATGTTTGCGCGTGTTTGATGCGCTCATCTAAGCTTGGGTGTGTAGAGAGGTACTCAAGCCAAGTTCCGTCTTCTTCGCGTGTGCTGTCCTGTGCTTCAGAGAGAGCTTTTAAGCGCTTTAAGGCGTCGGCAAAATCTGCACTGGAATGACCAATATGGGTTAGGCGCTGCAATGCAAACTCATCCGCTTCCCACTCCATTTTTTGTGAAAACTGGGCGCCCATGATGAGGTTGCCTGAGCCGATAATCAGTTCGAGTATGCCTTCCATATCTCCAAATATAAAGCTCATAGCAATGGTGCCGGCAAATGCTTGTGCTGCTAATCGAATACTATGTTTGCCTTCAACATGGCCAATTTCATGTAAAAATACAGCTCGAATGGCGTTGGGATTATCCGCCAAGGCCTCTATTAAGTCATCGGTTATCACTATTTGCCCATGGGGTAGTGCAAAGGCATTGGCGCCAAAGTGCTCTGATGCGTAGATATCTAGTTGATAACGCTCTTTTGACAGTGCAACGGCGGTTAAGGCTTCATCCCAAATGAGGTGGATTTGATTTTGGGTCTCTGGTGGTAGCTCACTCTCAGAAAGGAAGTTTTCTTCAATTAAATACATGGATTGTTGCCCCATGGTATCGACCACAGACTCAGGCACGTAATCTACCAACCAAACTGCTGCGCTAGGGACAACTTTAAATAACAGAGCGTAAATCAACAAAGGCGTCAGAAGCAGTGCTGAGAAGATCATGACGTAATGACCTTCTAGTTTTGCAATGCCCTTGTGTTTTTTTATGCGCTGGCCACACAAAGTCTGAACTGTGGGGGACAAAGCGCTCACCAGAGGGAAATGATGCTTGTGTAGCGACGCCGGGAATTGGCGTCGATAAGGATAGGCTATCAAGTGAGCAGCGTACCGCACGATTTACATCGTAAGAAATATGTATTTGCCCATTGTCGAGTAGTGCTTCTACTTCGAAGGATGCACTGCTCGAAAATGGGTAGAGTTGGCCGCAAACACGCATTGCTAAGTCAGAGATACGTCTACATCAAATAGGTTTGATGCTTCATCACCCAAGGATGATTCAGTGTTATCCATGGTATCAATGATGCTGTCAGCTGCGGGCATGATGGTGACCGCAGTCGCATCTGCAAGCACCTTAGTTTTACGAACTTTCGCCCATGGGTATGCCAAGCCTGCGGTGAGAAGAATGGCGAGTATATTTGTTACTTCAACGAAGGCAAAACGCGCCGCAGATAAATCCGAATGAAACAGTGCGACTTCTTTAATCTCGGCATTGTTAAATACATGGTTTCTAATGATCGCCTGATAAATTGCTTTTAATAGATACATACAGACAATGTATGCGGGTATCAAGGTTATCAGTACTTTGCTGGAGTCTTCAAAGCTGGTACCAGCAACATAAATTCCTGCAGCAATAAAGGGAATTGCCACAAAAGAGCTTAATAAGGTGATTAATAAGGCACTCAGGTATTTACTTGTTGAAAGCTTTGCAGAGAATGCTTTGTCACCAAATTGAATATTCGTGAGGAGGTATTCATCCATTTTTTTCAATGTCCAAGGCAGCAACAAATACATGGTAAACACGCACAGCAGAGGCATGAGTAAAAATATCTTAAACGCACCGCCATAGCTGCCTTTAAAATTAAAGCGAACATTTCTAAAGCGCGTCATGCGCATATTAAATCTAAAGCTTTGGTTGATAAGCCAAGGTGCTAAAAGTGTGACCATAAGGGCTAATATCGCGCCTACTAATGGAAAGTAATGTGTAAAAAACAGGTATATCACCAATAATATTGATGCGATGATCCGGCCTTTTAAGATCTGCATTGGTGTTGCGAGGTATTCGAAACGGTGGTTATCGATATGTGTATTGCTAAAAAAATACTGTTTTGTTCTGACGGTTGCCCATGCTGAATAGACACCGAGAGTCACAATACTCAGCATTAGGTTGACGATCCAAATACCGAAAAAATCTTTTCCATTTCCAGTAAAGCGCACTAATGATGGTGTGCTTGCGCCTGATTGTGTCGGCTTGCTCACTATATCCATATAATTATACTCCTTGTAATACCCAATTATAATACACTGAATGTTTCAAAAAAGGCAACGCATCGCCAATTTATATGCGAATATTTATCAATCAGAATTGGTTGTGGTTGAATTTCATATTTCCTTGATTAAGCTGTAGAAATATTTGACTGTAATAGATGATTTAGGTGAGGCGGGTAAATGGGAAAGGATGAGTTTGTGATCCGGGCAATGAAAGATGATGAAATCGACATTGCCATTGCATGGGCTGCACAAGAGGGGTGGAATCCGGGAAAATGTGATGCAAAAAGCTACGCCATAGCCGATCCGCAAGGTTTTCTTATTGGCTTACTCAATAATGAGCCAATCGCTGTGATTTCGGCGATTAAATATGATGACAGTTTTGGGTTCATTGGGTTTTATATCGTTAAGCCAGAATATAGAGGGCAGGGCTTTGGCTATCGTATTTGGCAAGCCGCTATGGCTTATTTATCTGGTTGCAATATCGGTTTAGATGGGGTGGTAGAACAGCAAGATAATTACCGAAAATCAGGGTTTGAGCTTGCATATCGCAATATTCGATATCAGGGGACATTTACATCAGAGTTATTGGCGGACAAGGCGGTAACCTTTGATGGGACGGTCTGTGACGTTGATGAACATCAGATCCAAGCCTATGAAAAGCCATTTTTCCCTGTATGTCGAGATGATTTTAACCATCAGTGGCGAGTGCAACCTAATGCAGATGCATTGAGCATAGTAAACCAAGGTACTACTAATGGTTATGGTGTGATCAGAGCGTGTGAAGAGGGCCATAAAATAGGCCCACTTTACGCTGAGAATCTGGATACGGCAAAAGCGCTCATTGATGCTTTGCTTGGAAAAGTGACCGCAGCCACTAACGAGCCTGTCATCGCTTTTTTAGATACACCAGAGCCGAACCAGGACGCGGTACAGTTAGCAGAGTCATTGGGTATGACGAAGGTTTTTGAAACAGCCAGAATGTACACTGCCGATGAGCCCGACCTGCCAATAGCACAAACATTTGGTGTCGCCTCATTTGAAATTGGTTAGTAATGAGCCTAGCTAAATACGAATATCTGTTTTTATATGAATGGAGAGATCCGTTCATACTTCACATCTCGCTTGATGCATAGATGTATATTTAAGGAATTATATGACAACACACAATGCGGTTTTTGTTCTTTTTTGTGGTGATGAAATCACATTAACTGATGAAGATTATGCGCCGTCCTCATTGCAATCTGAGGGATATATTCATGCCTGTACAGCTACGCAAGTAGAGGCTGTCTATCAGCGATTTTATGCGAACTTAGACTCGGTTAAGGTGGCGGTGATTGACCCGCGGCGTGTTAAAGCTAAGCTTATTTTTGAAGCGCCCTCTGAGCCTATGGACGCAGATATTGGGTTTCCACATATTTATGGCAAACTTAATCTGGACGCTGTAGTTGATATTGTTGACTATCAGTTATTTACCCATCAAGAGATCACACCTGATATTCTTGATGTACTTGCCCACTATCGCTTCGATCGCTTACCTGTCGAGGGCACCTTGTATAAAAGTACCTGGCGCGCGGATAATGAATTAGGTGATAGTAAGCCGGTCGGTACAGCGATGATAGGCATGTACTGTAGGGCCTTAAAAAGTGTGTCTTGCTTTCATCGCCTAACACATGATGAGGTTTGGCACTTTTATCAAGGCGATGCATTCAATCTTTATTTGCTCTACCCAGATGGAACATCACAAACAATTGTATTGGGCACTGATTTTTCAAAAGGTCAGAAAATACAGTATCGAATTCCTGCCGGAGTATGGCAGGCAGGCGAGCTGGTGGCTGGTGGGCAGTATGCATTATTTGGTTGTACGATGGCGCCGGGCTTTACAGGGGACTGTTTTGAAGCAGCTGATCATGATGCGCTTAAGCAAAGTTATCCAGAAATGGCTGCGGTATGTGATAGGTTAGCCATCAACAATCATGAAACAAAAATGCCCGCTGGGTTTGCTTCTTAATCCAGTATTCTCAGTCTAAAATGGATTATTTGGCCTCTTGACTTTGTTCCTCTATATTCAATAGATGATTAATAAATAGGAACTTGAGTTGATAGGTCAGGTAGTATTCATTGCCGCAGGGCTGCTGTTTTCATCGCTACTTAGCGCACGTCCTTCGATTGAGCAGCAGATGGACATGCTTCAAGAAGCGCAAGATTATCTTACGGTTAAGCCCTCTCAGTCGCTGCACATCCTTGCCTCAATCTCTGATGTTGAGGCGTTACCCTTGGGACTTCAGATCCGCTGGCATGTTTTACGTGTGAGAGCATCGGTGCCGACCAATCAGTTAGGGCAACTTGAGCAATCATTACAAGCGTTGTTTGCGTTAAGTACGCACCCTTTCTTCGAAGATAACCTACCCAGTGTACTCAGCGCACTGGGCATTTGGCAGCGCCGTAAAGGGCATTTACAAGAGGCTGATATTAGCTTGCAATGCGCATTAAAGTACGCCCAAAATGCATCGCAGCAGCTTACGTTAATTAATAGCAGAGCATTGGTTGCAAGACATATGGGCAAGTATCCAAACGCAATTTCACTATACAAAGAGGCGGCTCTGTTGGCGGAAAAACAGCGTAATATATCAATGATGGCAACCATTGATAACAATTTGGGGGCGATAGCTTTAGATTTGGCTAACTACGATGAAGCTGATGCCTATTTTCGTGCTGCACTGACTGGTTATCAGCGTATTGATAAGCGCTCAGGTCACATTACCGCAGGGACTAATTTACTGTTTTTATTTATTTTAAGAGACGAGATACTCAACTATCAGCGCCTTTATTCACCCATAAAAGCGCTGACGGACGGATTTCCTAATCAATCAAAAAAAGCACTTTTAACATGGATCCATGCTGCGTATATAGTTAAGCATGGTGGTCATATGTCAGATCAAGCTCGTCAAAACTTGCAAACCGCCTATTCACAGCTAGAGAGCCACCAAGTTAAACTATTGGTTGGTATGCATTTGGCCCCGATTGTGAAAGTTACGCTGCCACGGTTGCCGACACGAAAATTAATGCCATTTACAGCTCCGTGGTTTAAGAAGGTACAAGATTGTCGCTGGTAATCGCAGGGGCGGATTTTTAAAATACCCTTAGTTGTATGTTATATCAAGGAGCGTACAGAATGACCCGAATTACTATCTTAGACTACCAACCAAGGTGGGTAGATGAATTTCATGAAATTAAAGAAGATTTGCAGTGTTTATTGGGTGATTTGGCGGTTGATATTGATCACATTGGCTCGACAGCGGTCGTTGGGCTTGCAGCGAAAGACATCATTGACATCCAAGCGAGTGTAAAGGCCCTTGACACTCACTTGCTGGCTGCTGCATTTCAAAAAGGCGGATATATCTATCGTGGTGATATTACGCATGACAATTTGATTGGTTATAAGAACCAAGATAAAGAAATGCAAAAGCTATACTTTCGTGAACCTGAAGGGGCTAGACAAGCCCATATACACGTTAGGGAAGTTGGTCGCGTCAACCAAGCATATGCAATACTATTCCGTGATTTCTTACGTAATAATGAAGCCATTGCGATGGCTTATGAAAAAATAAAAAGGTCACTTGCGAAACGTTTTCCAAACGATGTAGGCGCATACTATGAAATCAAAGATCCTTATATGGATACGCTTTTTTGTGCAGCGAATTTGCTAGATGTCAAAAATGAGACAAGAGAAAACTAAAAAATCAGGATGTTAATATGGATATAAAAACAGATTGGCTCGAAATCAAAAGATTATTTAGGTGTTCATTTAAATCGTCATTTCACTATGCGATTGCAACAGTAAAAGACGATGGCAGTCCACACATTACCCCTATCGGCTCATTAACCCTAACAGAGTCAGGAAAGGGCTATTATTTTGAAAAATTTACTTCTCAGTTGCCTAAGTCGGCTTGTACACATAAGCGGGTATGTATTTTAGCGGTGAATGGCAGCATGTGGTACTGGCTCAAGTCATTAATTAAAGGTGAGTTTGGCACTCGACCTGCCGTTAGGTTATATGGCACTTTAGGCGATTTACGGGATGCGACGGAGAGTGAACAAGCGCGTTTTCAAAGGCGAGTGAGTAAAACCCGTTTTACGCGAGGCTATAAATTATTGTGGAAGAATATGTCTAAAGTGCGTGAGATTGAGTTTGATAAAGTCGAACAAGTTAAAATTGGAACAATGACCAAGCAGTTTTTCAACTAGTTGGTCAAACCTCTGCACAGCCAGTGCAGAGGTCACGTATTAATTGGCTACCCATAACATAATAGATAACGCAGCCAGCCAAATGAGTTTGACCCAGTAAGATAAGCGCTGATATAGACCGACTAGATTGGCCTTTTGTTTAAAGGTCAGTGCCATTTTATAAAGGTAATAACAGGCAATAACGACACACAAGCCGGAGAAAGCCCGGAACCAAGCTTCAAACTGACTGAATATCATCAGCGTTGGTGCAATAAGCAGAGACAAAAGCATGATAAAGCCAGCATAGGAATGCACTTGGCAATTAAAACTCGGTGTTGTTGTGTAAGGGTCTTTATCCATAGGGAAAAAGCCCGCTATCCACGTACCAATACCATGAACGATGATCAACCAGCCAACGCAAATTAACAGTAATGACTCATTTGCATGTGTGATAATGCCCCATCCAAATAAGCAAAATAAAACGCCTAAGGGGTAATTGTTGATAAGTGGAGATAGTTTCTCTGTTGGGCTACCAGCTGCGCCCAGTTCACTGCAAAATTGAGTTTTATGATTGTAGTTTGGGTAATAACGAGCGGCGATATACACCCCTAGCGTGATCCAGATTGTGGCAAATAAGCCACTAAGCAGCACGACACCGCCTTCCATAGAGAACTCCTTTTTATTCACTGTGATTATGTTGAAAATAAACTACGTGAATGTGTTGGTGGAGTCAATCTAAAATGATTGAAAATCAGTCAATCAATGAATTGGTTTTTATATTGGGAATTAAAGCGCGTTGTGCTGCAACTTGTCGTAAATTTCTTCAAAAACGTGACTTTGCTCTGGAAAGCTTTCAATGCCTTGCTTGAATGCATGACGGGCCTTTTCATAATCTTCTAAATTTATGTAGCACATACCTTTGTAGTATTGAGCGGTGATACCCTTTGGTTGGATCTGTAAAGATTGATTGAAATAATTAATGGCCGTCTGAAAGTCACCCATATCCATATAAGCAAAACCAATGCTATCAATGGCTTCAAAGTATAATGGATATATGTTGATTGCTTGTTGATATGCTTCAATCGCCTGCTTGTATTGGGCAGCCTGATTTAACGCATAGCCTTTTGTATAAAGGGTATTAGCCCTAAAAATTAGGTCGTCTACTTTTTGATTGGTCGCTTCAGCATACTTATGAAAATTATGGTGTTTTAGGTAGTTTATATAGCCTTTCAACTCTGCTTTTAACGGGGTGTCATTACCAATAAAAAGCCATTTTTGCTCTAAATTTCCGTGTGCAATCGTCGAGTGATAAGCTTGTATTAATAGCTCATCTAAGCTTGCTAAGGTCGGCTTTTTTTTTGTATTGCTGTATAGCAGAGCATGGATTGTAGAAGACTGCTCATTTGTATCAATATCTAAAATTTTCGCAGTGCGCCAAACACCATTTTCGTTCGTTGTGAATACATCACCAATATTGTAGTGATATGTTACTTTATAGTAAGCATTGCTTGCTACAACTTCTTGTATAAGCAAGGGGAGAAATGTAAACAGTAGAAGGAATGACACTAGGGCGTTACGCATTTTTAATACACTTATGGCTATAAATTGCTTTGCAGTAAGTAAATACTGACTTATGTTACTGTTTATGGTGGCGGATTCTCTCAGATCCAATATGGTTTGTCATTAAAAAGAGGATAATTTTCGAGATTTTTATTAAGAAATGAGATTATTCATAATAATAAAATAAACACTTGTTGAGCATGTGTATGAAGTATGTACATTTTCAGTGATGTTATGAGTCCAATCATGCCATTTTCCATAACCGATATACTCTCTAGCAAAGGCCTGTAAGCTGCTTTCGGTTACTGCAAGTCGGTTAATATTTGTTGGATTTTAATTGTCTGCAGTTCACATATTGCAAATAACAGCGCATATGAATGCGTTTGTCAGATAAGAGAGGGACTATGTGCTAAAAGAGGGTGATTAAGTTCTACTGCCCATATTGGTTTTACTTCATATAAGACAAGGGTATTTGTAGGTTATCATGGGCAAGTCTTTCAGAGTGATGCTAAGGTCGCAATTGTCGGTAGCCACCTTTGTCTACTACCAAGCTGATTATTAAAAACTCAGCTCTGATAAACTCGCTGGTTATTTTTCATGCTTTAGCTTGTTCACTTTACGGTACCTATGCAGGTTATTCTCTATGACTAGCTCTCTGAGGGCTTGCAGTTGCTCCTCAATAGCACTTAAGTCAAACCTACATGCGAGTGACCACTTTAAGTAATCTTTATATTTTATATCACTCACGCCATTTTCGTAGTTTATAATTGTTGCTTCACTCGTCCCGAGTACTTTGGCCATTTGCTTCTGAGTCTTGTTTGCTGCGAGCCTCATTACCTTTAAGTCACTTAAGCTTTGCTCATCGTGCGGCCTAACTGTTTTATTCAATGTCTCGCCCTACATACAAAAATGTTAATTAATCTAAAGATTTTTTTATGTTTAAGTAATTATTATTAAAATGTTAAAATATGTAAATACTATATATGGAGCATGGCCGAATGACAAGGATTGAACATGACATTACGTTGATCAATCAATTTAGAGAGAATGTAGAGCAGCGAATTAAGAATCAAGTTGAGAGTGGATTTGTTGAAATGCTCTCCACCGACAAGTGCCCTGTAGTCAATTATCAGCCTCTCTATAACAAGCAAGCACCTATTTGGGTTATCTATACGCAGATGGGAGAATATCAATTTAAGTCACTGGCGAGCTTGTATACTTTTATGCCGCCGCAATTATTGGGCGTTGTTCTAAATACGGCCAGTCAGCCGAGCAATGTGATGGTCTGTGTGACGTTGAAGGGGATAGGGAATAAATGTAATAGTGGCTTTTTTTTAACTTTGCCTGAACTGGTAAATGGAGTAGATGAATATGAAGCGCAAAGCCGAGTTCAGTCAGATTTTGGCATCGCATCACAGTTAATCGACTTACTAAACGGGGTAGATCCTCAGATCAAAGCAATGGCAAAAGCCACTTGCATGGGGCCTGCTTAAATAATTCCCAGTTTGGGTATATATTAGGCTTTTTTCTATTGCGCATACACCATACATCCACTAGAATTGGAAAAAAGCTGGATATTTTTTGGAGTTTTAATGGCGGATACGAAGAAGACAGAAGTGAGATTCTCGGTTGATGCAGACTATTTAGCGGCACTACAAAGCCGTTTAGGACTAAAAAAATCAAGTGATCTTACAAAAGTCGCTTTAACGTTATTAGATTGGGCATCAGATGAGGTAGTCCATGATAGAACAATTTTATCCGCAAATAAGCAAGGAAAAGACATACATCGTCTTGTCATACCTGAGCTAAATAATATCTCCAAAACAAATCTGTAGAATACGAAATATTTAAATGAGTTAAGTCATGTCTTTAAGTGCACAGGACTGCACACAATCACACGCAATCCAATCACAAGAATCATTGCAAGATATTGATCTTGCGTCTGCACAGGATTATACACCTGAAGATGCCCCTGTCTCCGAGCCGCTCACTGGCAAAGAAAGAGCGGGCGTTAATTTAACTTGGGGGATCATTGGTGTATTAATTGGGTTTTTGGTCATCATTCTCTGTATTTTTATGTGGGGTGAGTATCAGTTCTTTGCGGCTATGAGAGAGACCCAAAATCTGATATTGACAAATCAAGTGGCAAATTCCGATGCACTCATGCAGTTAACTCAACAGAGAAGTGATTTTCGTGCTTTTTGGTTCGATACCTTGCAGCTTATTTTACTCAATGTACTGTTTCCAACACTCACCGCATTATTAGGCTACGTATTTGGTACTAGCAGAAACGGCAGTAGTTAAACAAGCGCAAGTAGGCCGCCACGTTTTCCTAATATAAATGTATTGGTTTACAGCCAGTTACATGCTCATTATTGTTATTTTAGAGGTTGGTAAATCCAAGAAAATTTGATGGGGCGGAAAAAAGGACGGGTTATTTATGCGTTGTATTTATGAATAAAACTTAAGTTTACTCGTCTTTTTTTGATAAATATTGCCAGATAAATGTATTTTACATGAATAAATTAACATTGATAAACATAGCGATCATTGTAATCTGAATTCAGTCTTTATCACTGACTTTACTTAAAGGAGTCAGAGGTTTGTTTGATGTATAACAAACTCACCTGAACAAAGTCAGTGTTTTGTAGCAAGGTGATTGCATTACTTTGTGACTTACATATTATCTGGCTAGCCGTTTGGCCCTGATTCAAGTACGCATTTCAAGGAGCTGTTTATATGCGTGATGAGCCTTATGATACTGAGGAAATTAAAAGTCCTTGGTTGGTGTTGAGACAAATTTGTGCACCACACAAAGTGACATTAATGGTGGCGATGAGCTTAATTGCATTGGTCAGTGGCTTGCAGTTACTGCCTGTGTATTTATTGTTTCTGTCGCTCAATGAAATATTAATGCCTGTGATTGCCTCTACTGAAAAACTGATGTGGCTTGGTGCTGGGTTAGTTGCAGTTGTCTTAGGCAGAACATTCTGTCTGGCTGGTGCTTATTACTTTAGCCATCAAATGGCTTTTAAAGCCTTGACTGAAGTCAGGCTCAAACTTGCTAACAATCTCGCCAGCTTGTCATTGAAGTGGCTCAATAAGCAAAATAGCGCTGTACTGAAGCAACAATGCCTTCAAGATGTCGAAAAGTTAGAAAACTTCATTGCACATCAAAGTGTTGAATTACTCAATGCGTGTTTAACACCGCTCTGTATTTTATTTGCACTATTTATGATTGATTGGCGGTTAGCTTTGAGTGCTATTGCTGTGGTGCCTGTTGCGTTTATGGTTAGTACGTTTTTTATGCGAAAAACAGCGCAACATTATGCGCAATATAGTGACGCGGAGACTGCCCTAAACACCACATTAAGTGATTATGTAAAATACGCGCCTTTGATGAAGTTGTATAACTTAGACAGCCAACGTTTCGCGATACTTAACAATAAGCTCAGTCATTACCAGCAAGTGGTCCATGAGGTGACTAAGCAAACTGCACCTGGTTGGGCGCTGTATACCGCTCTACTTGGCTCTGCATTTATCTTTTTATTACCTTGTACTATTTGGTTGCAAAGTAGCGGGCAAATTACATTGAGTCATTCGTTGCTGGCTTTTTTGTTAGCCGTTGGGATGCTGGGGCCAGTGGTTAAAGTCAGTCGTTTTTTTATGGAAGTGAGCGAATTATTGGCAAGTATCCAGCGTATTACGCCGTTGTTTAGTATCGAGTCAACCCACCGAGACGACGGGCCTATACAAGTCAATTCAAAATACCCCATGTTGCAATTTTATTGTGTGGACTTTGGTTATGAACAACATAGGGTGCTAAGCAATGTGCATTTTAAATTGCTTCCCAATGCCATTAACGTGGTTGTTGGCGAGTCCGGCGGCGGCAAGTCGACACTGGCAATGTTAGCATGTGGATTATTGGCACCCAGTGCAGGGCGTGTACAGCTTTACGGTCAAGATGTATTTGGTTTGTCTGATAGTGTGCGCACGCAGGCTATGAGTGTGGTGACACAAGACAGCTATCTATTTGAAGGCACTGTGCGTGACAACATTATATTTGGACGAAGTGGCATTAGTACAGAGACGCTTGAGCATGCGGTGGTGGCAGCTCAACTTAAGCCTTGGCTACATCTGCAACGAGAAGGGCTTGAAACACCCGTAAGTGCCCGTGGTGCTAACTTATCAGGCGGAGAAAAAATGCGTATCGCGATTGCACGAGCACTGCTTGCAGCCCCTCCGTTGGTGATCTTGGACGAGGCGAGCGCCGCCATGGATAACTTAACACATAGTAAGTTTTATCAAGGCTTAAAAGGGCATTACCCCAACACCACATTTTTAGTGATCACCCATAAATACTTTGGCCTTGAGAACAGCGATCAGATCTTTAGTTTGGTCGATGGTGAAATCGTGGCGCAGGGAGATCATGAGTCCTTGCTCGTTCGTTGTGAGCATTATCAAAAAGGCTGGCAATTACAAGGCGGCGACTGTGCCTCTACGCCTCATTTTACACCGGCACCTATACTGAGTTATGAGATTTAAATGGATAGACAAGTAATAAACAGTATTGGCCGTATATTTGGTCACGTGAACGACGGAAAAAAGACCTTTTTATCTGGGGTTTTATTTAGAGGATTCGAGCGTTGTATCGGCATTGTGCCGATGATGTTTTGTTTTTATTGGCTTCATACAGAGCAGAGCTTGGGCACGCTAGACGGGGCTTTTTTGTCGTCACCAGTAGATTATTTCATTGTGCTCGTGGCAATTTTTGTCGCGCAGTTATTGTGCGCTTACCTTGGTCAAATACGCAGCTTTACAGGTAGTTACCAACTAGCACACGCGTATCGTAAAAAAGCGATAAATCATTTTCGGCAGTTACCTTTGGGGTATATTCACACAACCCATAGCAGTGAGTTTTTAGAGTTACTCAGTGAGGACATCAAGCAAGTTGAAAGTATTTTTTCACATGTTTTGCCAGACCTATTATCTGCCGCCGTCGCATCCGTCACTATTTTGTTATTAATGCTGATCATTTCGCCTTTATATGCCTTGGGGTTATGTGTGATTTTGCCTTGTGCTTTTTGGGTGTTACGTGTTGCAAAGGCAAGGTTTAATTGGGCGGCCAAAGCAAAAGTACAGGCGTATAAGCATACCAGCAGTGTTATTACCGACTACATAGAGGCGCTTTGCACGTTAAAGTTATTTAATCAAACACGCCACTGGTTAGCCCGCGTGCAAAAGCAACTTGAGACAAGTAAGCAGCATAGCTTGCAAGTTGAAATGTGGGGCGCAGGACCTGTGATTGGCTTTCAAGTCATATTGAGTTTTACGGTTGTTTTATTTGTTGTCATGTTAGCGCTGACAACGCCTGAAAATAGTGTGGGTCATCTCAATTTGGGTGCCATTATATTTGCCATATTATTGCTGCAACTGCTAACGCTACTGAATGAAATCGCAGAGCAGAGCATGAGCTTAAAACTGGCAGTGCAATCAGAGCAAAAAGTGGAGTCATTGCTTTGTGAAGCGACCTTAGAAGAGCCCTACAAACCACAAAAACCAGAGCAGTTCGACTTCAACTTTGAGCGTGTATCGTTTAACTATGATGATAAAAAAGCCCTAGAACATATCTCATTTATTGTGCCGCAAGGATCTGTTACTGCTATTGTTGGAGAAACGGGCAGTGGCAAGTCGACGCTAATCAATCTATGTGCGCGATTTTTTGAGCCACAAAGTGGTTGTATCACCATTGGCGGGATTGATCTTCGGGACATTGGATCTGAAGGGCTGCACAACCTTATCAGTATGGTGTTTCAAGACATGCAGCTCATTGACGCCAGTATCTTAGATAATATTCGTATAGGCAAGCCAGATGCCACCCTTGAAGAAGTACATCATGCATGTGAGCAAGCACTGTGTCTTAGGTTTATTAATAAGCTCCCCAATGGATTTGATACGCCTGTTGGCGAAGGTGGGGTGAGATTATCTGGCGGTCAGCGACAACGCATTGCGATAGCTCGGGCTTTACTTAAAGACACGCCCATTGTGCTACTGGATGAAGCTACTGCCTCGCTTGACCCAATTACCCAAACGGAAGTCGTTAGCGCAATCAAAAATTTGCTAAAAGACCGTACTGTGATCACCGTAGCGCATCGTCTTTCAAGTATTGTGCATGCAGATAATATTTTGGTGATCAATGAGGGCAAAATTGTTGAGTCTGGTACACATCGTTGCTTACTTTCTATTGGCGGCTACTACACACGTTTATGGCGTGCACAATCAAAAGCCGCGTAAAGGGGGTTGACGAAACATCGTATCATTCTGGCGCTGCACTATTTTGTTGCACAGACACTGTAAGTAATTCGCTCTTTAAAAACTTGGGAAATATAACTACGTAATCTGAGTAAAGCTTTGTGGTAGAAGATTGTGTGGTTTATCCATATAAAAGGTGTGGTTAAATATAACTCAATTGTTAATTTTGTGTAATGATGATAGCGTTTTGTGGTTTTAATTTGATATAGGCGACTCAAGGAGAAATCATGAAAAAACTATTACTTACAGCGGTGAGCTGTTTAGCAATGAGTGCTGCAGTTATTGCCGCAGATACGCAATCGACTACTGCTAATCAAACGTTAACGGTTGATGGTGTGACAGCAGCGACTTACCCAGCTCAGCCAACCATTTTAGACCAACTAACCCCATCAAATGCGTGTGAAGCGCGCTGTCAAAGTCACTACGAGGCGTGCGTTAAGTGGGCGCCACCTTGGACAAACTGTAATGATTTTATTAGGCGTTGTATGAACAACTGTTCTAGATAAATCCATCTATTTAGAAAAGGGAAATGTAAAAGGCCAGTAAAATGGCCTTTTTTGTGCCTGATGGTTATTTTTGAGGCAAACTTGGTTTTATTGAGTGGAAAAGAGAGGCAGGTATTTACTGGGTTGGTAAGATTGGTTTGTTCCCAATATTTTTGGTAGATTTTAAGAGTTCAAATTTACTTATATAAATCAATAGTATATTTTTAGAGTGTTCCCCGTATGCACGGGGCTAAACCGTACTGGGTCTAGATGGATGGAAAAACGAGTTTGTGTTCCCCGTATGCACGGGGCTAAACCGTTTTGCTAATCAACAAATAGAGTGTACAACAAGTGTTCCCCGTATGCACGGGGCTAAACCGGAGTTTTTAGCCTTTCTGAAACTAACCTGTGAGTGTTCCCCGTATGCACGGGGCTAAACCGCTCTAAATTCACCTTTTGCATGCCTAAACCGCGTGTTCCCCGTATGCACGGGGCTAAACCGCGTATGAGTTGGACGCTTATCCGCTTTATGTAGTGTTCCCCGTATGCACGGGGCTAAACCGAGAATTAAGTGTCAACGGTTCTTCTATGTATCGTGTTCCCCGTATGCACGGGGCTAAACCGCGTGATTACTTCTCGCGTAATGTTAAGTACCTGTGTTCCCCGTATGCACGGGGCTAAACCGGCTTGCGGGTAAAATCACATGCACATGTTTGTGTGTTCCCCGTATGCACGGGGCTAAACCGCCGGATATATACCTACAACTCTGTACAGATCAGTGTTCCCCGTATGCACGGGGCTAAACCGAATCATGGCCAACATAAGTCACCTGCTTGCAAGTGTTCCCCGTATGCACGGGGCTAAACCGTATCGGGCCTCGGGTTTAATGTTGGGTATGAAGTGTTCCCCGTATGCACGGGGCTAAACCGGTTGTCGCGTGCATTGGATACCTGACCACTGAGTGTTCCCCGTATGCACGGGGCTAAACCGTTCACAGACCTCAGCGACCCAATGAATGAAATGTGTTCCCCGTATGCACGGGGCTAAACCGCTTTTAAATACACTCAACTTGGGCGCCGATGGGTGTTCCCCGTATGCACGGGGCTAAACCGCTCTACTTGCAACTGGGCGCGCTCCTGCGTCCGTGTTCCCCGTATGCACGGGGCTAAACCGTGGGACGGCGCATCTTATACGGATTTTGAGCCGTGTTCCCCGTATGCACGGGGCTAAACCGGTTGTTCGGGTTTGAGGATAACTATACACGCAGTGTTCCCCGTATGCACGGGGCTAAACCGTAGAGGTAGAGTGATGTGCCCATATATTGTGCGTGTTCCCCGTATGCACGGGGCTAAACCGGATGTTAATGACCAAGGTCAGAAAGTTGCTGCGTGTTCCCCGTATGCACGGGGCTAAACCGATTGGAAAGACGCAGACGGTAACAAGTGGTTGGTGTTCCCCGTATGCACGGGGCTAAACCGATTGGAAAGACGCAGACGGTAACAAGTGGTTGGTGTTCCCCGTATGCACGGGGCTAAACCGTAATCGTTGATATGACCGGCCAAATGCAAATGGTGTTCCCCGTATGCACGGGGCTAAACCGAACAGACACGGGCACAGAAAACGGTGCATTGTGTGTTCCCCGTATGCACGGGGCTAAACCGATCAGTAAAAATGACCTGATTACAATAGGTGCGTGTTCCCCGTATGCACGGGGCTAAACCGGCTTGTTTTTTCTTCATTGACAAGCGTAATTTGTGTTCCCCGTATGCACGGGGCTAAACCGTTGCCGAAAATCACAGGCTGAATGGATTGATTGTGTTCCCCGTATGCACGGGGCTAAACCGGTCGAGCTCGCCAATCAACTTGTTGCAAAATGGTGTTCCCCGTATGCACGGGGCTAAACCGAAACATACGGCGATATCAGTGCAGCAAAACAGGTGTTCCCCGTATGCACGGGGCTAAACCGGAAATCAAACATGTCATTATCTAAAGAAGCAGGTGTTCCCCGTATGCACGGGGCTAAACCGCATTGAAACAATGCAATAGCGCTTTAAAACGAGTGTTCCCCGTATGCACGGGGCTAAACCGCATTGAAACAATGCAATAGCGCTTTAAAACGAGTGTTCCCCGTATGCACGGGGCTAAACCGTAAAACTCAGAAAAGAAAATTAATGGTATTGAGTGTTCCCCGTATGCACGGGGCTAAACCGGAATTACATACTACTGTGTATTTTTATTCAGCGTGTTCCCCGTATGCACGGGGCTAAACCGGCTGTAAATGAGATTGCTGAAAAGCACAGTGTGTGTTCCCCGTATGCACGGGGCTAAACCGAGGTCTCACCAGCGACCATAATGACAGTAAATGTGTTCCCCGTATGCACGGGGCTAAACCGCTCTAAATTCACCTTTTGCATGCCTAAACCGCGTGTTCCCCGTATGCACGGGGCTAAACCGTAATTTTAATTATTTGTATTTGCTGCTTCATAGTGTTCCCCGTATGCACGGGGCTAAACCGACTCTCGTTTAGCAAAATTCGGTGTAATTGCTGTGTTCCCCGTATGCACGGGGCTAAACCGTCACCCTTGGTCACCCCGCAGAGTCACCCTCTGTGTTCCCCGTATGCACGGGGCTAAACCGCCAGCATCGTGCTGAGTTGATTATACGCAATAGTGTTCCCCGTATGCACGGGGCTAAACCGCGTTTGTTTATGGTTGGCCGAAATGATGGCAAGTGTTCCCCGTATGCACGGGGCTAAACCGGCCATGCATCTTTGCCGCAGAAAGATTTAAGCGTGTTCCCCGTATGCACGGGGCTAAACCGATTGTGATTTTGTTTTGATTTCAAAGCAGGAACGTGTTCCCCGTATGCACGGGGCTAAACCGATGGTTTGTGAGGCTGTGTAATGGATTTATCGGTGTTCCCCGTATGCACGGGGCTAAACCGCCAGAGTTAACGACATCGTGCACGTTAAGCATGTGTTCCCCGTATGCACGGGGCTAAACCGCCAATGCTGTCATCAGTGGGTGCATCAATTAAGTGTTCCCTGTATGCACGGGGCTAAACCGCCTATGCACAACTAGGCGGTGCTTTCCCCGTTGTGTTCCCCGTATGCACGGGGCTAAACCGGCACTAGGAAGAATTATGAGTTTGGTGATTTGGTGTTCCCCGTATGCACGGGGCTAAACCGAGCTAGAACAACTCGTTGAATACTTCGGCCCTGTGTTCCCCGTATGCACGGGGCTAAACCGATATTAGATATGGACAATCGCGCTCTTTGCTCGTGTTCCTCGTATGCACGGGGCTAAACCGATATTAGATATGGACAATCGCGCTCTTTGCTCGTGTTCCCCGTATGCACGGGGTTAAACTGGGTTTATACATTGTGCAGAGCAATACTACCAAGTGCTCCCCGTACACTGAACTAAACTGAGATGTAATTGAGCTATGAGGATTGGTATGCTCTTGAACAACACGTACGCATATGAAGTGTGTCATTCTGAGCTCGTCTCAGAAACCATTCTATTGATTAATAGAAAGGATAATTCAGGCTAGTCTGTAATAAAATATATGAGCAATTGAACACAAAAACAATGTAAACAGTGCCGCATTTTGTCGCGGATCAATGACTTTCTCACCTTGTTTTGATACATTTTGTTCACGTTAATTTTACTAAAAGTGATTTATGCAGGCTAAGGAAGAGCAATATTTTAGATATATTGAGGCGGTGTTATTTTGGCAAGGAGAGATCCAAACAGGCACTTTTCAAGATAAGTTCAAACTATCAAGACCCAGCGCTCGGCGTTACTTAACAGACTTTATCGCACGCTATCAAATTGACGCGCATTATAACGAGTCTGAAAAAGCCTATGTATTGGCAACCCCCTTTACACCAAATTATATTTCCCAGGACTTTACCGAGTATGCCAGTTTAATTGGTGAGCAGTATGTTCACAACTTAAGTACCTCGACGATTGCAACGCTCCCTTTACCTCATAGAAAACTCAACCCCACTATTTTAAGGCCCATATTAAACGCTTGTCGCCGACAAAGTGCGCTCGATATTCGCTATCAATCGATAAAAGATGGTGAAGAAACCGAACGCATTATTCGCCCACATACGTTAGTGAACTCGGGGTTGCGATATCACCTAAGAGCATATTGTGAGGGAGTAGGGTTTAGTGATTATTCGCTGTCTCGAATTTTGTCGGCTGTTCCAGACTTTAAATGTAAGGCACAAAAGTACAAACAAGATGATGAAGCATGGCAGCAGGAAGTCACGTTAACCATCATGCCAGATCCGCGTTTAAGTGATTATGCTCAGCAAGTCATTGCCCATGATTTTGATATGAGCGCCAACAAAAAACAGCTCAAAACCAACGTGGCGCTGCTTAATTATTTGATCAGTATTTTACGTTTAGATGTGCAACACCCAAGCCCAGAAGCTCAGCAAATTGTGATGGACCCTGAATGTTATCGTGAATTGAGGAACAATAAACTGCTTTGGAATAGTTAGTAATCAACAACCTAGTAAATTTTTTACTGGTTAAATTAGCAGAATTGCAGTGCAAATACTTCAGGTATAACCTAATCACGTCAAAAGCAAGGAATGTGCAGTGTGAGTGATTTTAATTGTGAAATTTTTCAGTTCTGGGGTAAAGCAGATGACCATAATACGTTGCCTGCCGTATGTCATATGCTGGATGTTGCCTTTGTTGCGAGAGCAATTATCAATCAGCTTGCAGAGCAAGAGCGCGCTATCCTAATTGACCCTTTTTTATCTATTGAAGGTGTCGATGAAGAGACCGCAACTTCAATTGTCTTTTTGCTTATCGCATTACATGATATCGGTAAAATCACACCGGGTTTCCAATATAAGCTTCCTGTTGAGCGAATCGCGAAGTTGTTTAATATACATCACTTTAGCAACTTTGAAGGCGCAGAAAAAAAACATGGCACTGCGGGTTTTGTAATTCTACACGACTATCTATGTGACAAATATGCTGTCAATAAAAACACCGCCAGAGTGATGATTTCTGCTGTGGCCAGTCATCATGGCGTATTTGTAGCAAATAAAGCCCAAAGTGGCTCATGTGGTGATAAAAATTGGGAACAATTACAGGTGACTGCAATTGAGTGGTTTGCAAGTTACTTTTCTGTAGACCTTCTTTTATTAAATGGTTTGCATAGTAAATCTTTGACGCCTGCATGGTTTTCGTACATTGCTGGTTTATGTTCCGTTGCTGATTGGATTGGCTCAGATAAATCTCATTTTTGTTATTGTGAGGCGCAGGAATATGTCTGTGAAAAAAGGCAGCATACAGCAAATGCGCTTGCTGATGAATTAAACATTAAGCGTATCCTCGCTACAAATAATCCCTTTAGGTTTACAGGTGTGTTTGCTTTTAAACCAAACGCTTTGCAGCAAAAAATACTTAAAATTATAGAGGGTAAGACACTGCCTTGGATAACTATCATTGAAAGTGGTATGGGCAGTGGCAAAACAGAAGCTGCGCAGATACTTGCAGATCATTTTATACGCCAAGCTGGGCATTCTGGCCTGTATGTCGCTATGCCATCACAGGCTACGGCGAATCAGCTATACAAGCGCATGCTAAAATTTCTTCAACATGAGGCGTTGGGATATCAAAATGTTGAAATGCATCTAAAGCACAGTAATGCTGATTTTGAGCCAAACTATGAAGCATTAAGGTTGAGCAGTATTGACTCCTCGAATGAGAAAAATAGCGCACTTTCTGTTAGAGCAAACCAATGGTTTACGTCAAAAAAGCATGGCTTATTGGCGGGTGTTTGTGTCGGCACTATTGATCAGCTTTTGATGGCAGCAATGTTGTACAAACATAATTTTGTCAGGCTATTTGGCCTTGCAAACAAGGTTTTAATACTAGATGAAGTCCACTCATTACAAAGCTTTCAACTAGATCTGCTTAAAAATACTTTATATTGGATGGCTAAGTTAAAAGTCAGGGTCGTCATACTGTCGGCTACTTTACCTCGGACTATGTTAGTTGAGTTAGTTAAAGCATATGGGCAAACAGTAACAAAAGAGGTTGAAGTTGAAAATAAGCCATACCCAAGAGTCACAACATATAGCTCGGGGGCTTTAGCACATTCCCACACAATTACTGATGATAAAGATCTCTATGAAAAAGAAATTGTGAGCCGCCCCCCGAGTAAGTATGAGATCAAGTTGCATGCTACGTCGCCATCTCAATGTGTGAGCACCATGGCTGATGATGTTTTAGCCACTGCAAAGAAAGCAGGCACAGGTGTATTTGTCTGTATTTTAAATACTGTTTCTAAAGTTCAGGAGCTGTCGAAATTAATTGCACGTCACTGTAGTGAAGTCCCTCATAGTGGCATCGAGCTGTTAACTTTTCATGCAAAATACCCGCTGGCTACGCGTTTATCGATAGAAAAAATGATTGAACATTTAGTTGGTAAACATCCAGAGGACCACAACTCAATTAACCCAAATCGACCTGTAAAAGACAAATGCTTAATTCTGATAGGAAGCCAAGTGTTGGAGCAAAGCTTGGATTATGATGCATGCGAAATGTTCACTCAGATAGCCCCCATTGATTTGCTGCTACAGCGAGTTGGTCGAGTTTGGCGTCATCAGATCAATAACCCTGTACGGTCCGAGTTCACTCAAGTACCTAGATTAAATGTTTACTTACCTTCAATGGATAAAATTCCAAACGACTATGGAGACTGGTTTGGTCATGGTGAAGTACTTATTTACCCATCACACATATTGGCTGTTACAACACGCTTGTTATGGGAAAGTGCCAATGTGGAAGGGAATGCATTTGAGATTGATATTAATCGAGATATGGATAATTGGATCAACCGTGTTTATGCAGATGTTGAGCAGCAAGTAACCTGGCTTGAGCAGGAGTATGATAAAGCATTTGAATACAGGTTAGATAAGCGCACGCAGTTTACACTTGCTAAGAACATGATGTTTGATGCGGCTAAAAAGAGCGTAAGGGATTTATTAAAGTATAACAATAGTGAAATTGACCATGATGAAGTTGTACTCAGTACGCGTTTAACCAGCATCAGCGTGCAATTGGTTTTTCTCGTCGCTGAAGAAGGCAACGTGATTCCAGTAACCGAGTTTTCGATTTATAAGCAAAGTGTTCAAGGACCAGAGTTTCTATTATCAGAATGCAAACAAGAACTAGAACATGATATTGGCTGGCAAGGTAAGCAATGTTTGCAAAAAAGAGACATTGCTCGTTTAAAACAATCCATGATCTCTGTATCCCACAGTAAATGGGTTGCCCATTTTAAAGAGCTAGAAGCGCAATGGCCTTATTCATTTGTAGCTAAAAGCGTATGGCAGCGCTCCCCCACTTTATTTAATTGTATCCCCGTGATCTTGAATAAGAGTCTAGTCTACCAAGTAGAAGGGTTAGGTGAGCTTAAATTAGATCCGAAGCAGGGTCTAACTTTGGGTAAAAATCGCGTGAATAACTAGGTTTGGATTACATATGTGAAGTTATAAACAGTAAAGAATGTTTCCATTTTAATGTGGCTACATTCGGTCTAGAAATAGATTTACATAAGGAATATGAAAGAACATGAAATACGATTTACTAAAAGAAAGCTGGATACCAGCTATGGATAAAGATGGTCACACCTGTGATTATTCAATTATCTCTATACTAGAAGCTGCACCAAGGTTGCAGCGGATAGTCCATGAAAAGCCACTGGTTGTGTCCTCAGTACAGCGTTTGTTGCTCGCTATTTTATATCGCAGCTATGGCTATCTCGATATGGATGAGTGGGATGAGATTTTCGAATCCGCTGAGTTTGGCAGCCAAGTCACCAATTATTTGTCATCGCCACGTTGTGAAGAACGATTTGATTTGTTTTCAGAGCGTTATCCTTTTTTTCAAACTGCGAATTTTACGAAAGATAAAGGAGTGACAACGTCAGTTAAAAAGCTCTCTCCAGATTTGGCCAGTGGCAACAATAAAACTTTGTTTAATCACATTGCGGATACTCACGATTTTTCGTTATCACCTAAAGAGGCTGCGCTTCAGTTACTTGTTTGTCAGTACTTTAGCCTTGGCGGCGGTGTGAGTGGCAGCTCTGTGCAATTTGGTAAACACCCTAATCTAACCAATGCGCCATTGGTTGGCGGGGCTGTTGTATTGGTTGAAGGCGAAAATCTTTTCCAAACCTTGATGCTCAATTTACAGATGCCGAAAAATGATCAGTGGCTAGAACATACAGTTGACTTGCCTATTTGGGAGCAAACAGAGTCTGAAAAGCCCCAAGCTCGTCCAATGAAAGGGCTGACTGATTATCTAACTTGGCGAGCCCGCCATGTGCGTCTAATCCCAGACAGTGATGGGCGGGTAAATAGGATGTTTTTTGCTCAGGGGTTGCCCAATCCAAAAGAAATGGAACAAGAGCCCTACTTTGCTTATCGCTTGAATAAAGACGATAAAAAACTACCTATAAGATTAAGTTTTGAGCGAGCGTGTTGGCGAGACACTGCAAACTTACTGCAATATGCACGTTCTAAAAAAACAGGTATAGACCCTGAAGATTTAAGACCAGCAGGCATTCAATTATTGGCTGCGGAAGATAACGAGTTAATTGATGCACTTAAACTGAACTGTTTATTGGTTGGTTTAGATAATAATAAAGCGAACCCGCTGTGTTGGTTTGAGGAGCGGCTACCGTTATCACTTAACTTGATTGAAAAAGATCGCGCGTCACACAACCAATTTAGTACTCATTTACTTAAAGGGTTAGAAACTGCTGAAGCGATCCATGCTCAGTTGTTAAGTGCCGTACGTACTTTTGCTTCACATTTACTCCCTGAAGGCGCGAGAGTACAGGATGTGACGACTAAGGTGGAATCAATCAACCCTAGCCGCTTTTATTGGCCCAAGTTAAATGAATCATTTGAACAGTTTATTTGGGCGCTCAACAGCAATAGCGAAGACGCGAAATCTCATTGGAGAAAGGTATGTCAAAATATCGCGTTGGCAGCATTTGAAGGCGCAACAAAAAGCTGGTGCTATGGTGGTGTTAAAGCACAAAAAGGCCTGAGCCTCGCCAAACAGCAATTGGAAGAAGCATTATATGGTAGGTCTTGGCAGCGGCATGTATATTGGAGCCAAGATACACAAGAAATCGTAAAAGAATTATACCGATGGGGAAATCCTGATACTCCTCGCAGAGATATTTTGGCAGCACTGCGTAAATCTCTTGACCTTCAAAAAAGCGCACAACTTGCCAGCATGCCTTACTTAGGCTCCTTACTGTCTGAACAGGGTGAGCGTGCAGAGATGCAAGCTTATGTAGCGGGGTTATTTGCCAGCCACTATAAAATCTATGAAGAATCGAGTCACAAAAGCCTAGGCACATTGTGGCGACATGCGGATGAAAGCCAACGCCCGGGTATGAGTTTTCGCTTTGAATGCCTCCTAGAGTCCAATGGCGATCAGTTAAAACAAATACTGCGCCAAATGGTACAAATTCTTAAAAGCAAAGACATCGCGATTGATTACCGTACCTTGATGGAAGACCTTTACCACTGGGACAGCGACGACAAACGCATTCAATTAAAATGGGCCAGAGATTACTGGGCTAAGCCAATACAATCGGAAGAGCTTACAAGCTCAGCAGATACAACACATTAAAAAGGAGTTTCTTATGTCATTTATCGAATTTCACTTATTACAAAACTTTGCGCCAAGTAACTTAAACCGTGACGACACAAATACGCCAAAATCGTGTGTTTTTGGTGGTTCACAGCGAGCACGTATTTCTAGTCAATGTCAAAAACGTGCAATTCGCACTCATGGAGCATTTAATGATGCCGTTGCTGCGCATCAGGGAGATCGTGCCGTACGTACACGAAAATTAGCCATTGATATTCGCGACCATTTTGTGGCTTTAGGCAAGTCAGAAACGCAAAGCGAGGCCGTTGCACAAAGGTTGTTAGCACAGGTTAAATTGAGTTTAAGTAAAGATAAAAAGCATCCATTTAAAACCGAGTATTTGTTGTTTTTAGGGTTAAATGAAATAGCGGCCTTGAAGGCGATTGCTGAAGAGCACTTTGACGAACTCCAACAAGAAAAACTAGATAAATCCATCACCAAAGCCGTGAATGATGTGTTTGTTAAAGATGGTAAATCTTTCGCAGCAGATATTGCGCTATTTGGTCGTATGGTCGCTGATAACAATAACATCAACGTTGACGCAGCGTGTCAGGTTGCGCATGCAATTTCAACTAATATCGTAACGCCCGCCATGGACTTTTTCACCGCGGTGGACGATGAGTTACAAGCGGGTGAGCAAGGCTCTGGGATGATGGGCGGTGTGTACTTTAACAGTGCGTGTTATTACCGTTATGCGCAAATTAATATTGATAAATTGGCTGCAAACCTAGGGCATGACAACGAGCAAGTATTAGGCGCTGTTCAAGGGTTTTTCCGTGCTTTGGTACAAGCGGTCCCCTCTGGTAAACAAAATAGTTTTGCGGCACAAAATCCCCCGAGTTATGTCAAGGTGAACGTACGAAAAGACGGTGCACCTTGGTCTTTAAGTAATGCATTTACGCAAGCTGTAGTGATTGATAAACCTGATGAAGCAGAACTAGAGCATCAATCGGCACAAAAATTAGAAATGTTCGCTAAAAAGTTATCGTCTATGTATGGTGAGAGCGGCTTTATCTTTGAAGGGCGCAGCACCTATATTGATAACCTAGAGGAATATCAAGGTAAAGACTGCGGCACAATCTCTCAACTTGAAGCGCATATGCTCGATGCACTGCAAGGTGCTTTGGAGTGTAAATGAGCACATTACTGATCCGGCTTGCGGGTCCAATGCAATCTTGGGGTTTAAAGAGTGCCTTTGAGCTGCGTAACACCCAGCTTGATCCTACTAAAAGTGGGGTTATTGGTCTTTTGTGTGCGTCACTTGGCCGAGAACGCAATGAGTCATTAGAAGACCTCACATCGTTACGTATGGGCGTTCGGATAGATAAACCAGGTGATTTAGCATTTGACTATCAAACCGCGCTTAATGTGGCGAAAGCGGATGGTGGAAAACCTGATACCCAGTTGTCGCATCGCGCTTATCTTGCTGATGCTGCTTTTTGGGTTGGTTTTGAAGGTGATAAACCGCTGCTTGAACAGTTATACGATGCATTACTTAATCCAGTATGGCCGCAGTTTTTGGGTCGAAAATCTTATTTACCGGGGATACCTGTGGTTGATCCACGTAATGCGCTCGTTGATGTGCCTTTAGAGGAAGCCCTGCAGCAAGCCCCCAGAATGATAGTCGAGCATGAAACGCTTGCCGATGTCCCCGTAAAATATATTTATGACAGCGAGCATAAAACAGGGACTGAGCAGCGGCATGATGTGCCATTGAGTTTTGAACTAAACCAAAGAGCTTTCACATTTAGATGCGTGAAAAGCCGTTGGGGGTTAGTAGATACAGAGGAAGTGCTTTATGTCTGAAGAAGTTTGGTATGAAACGCGCTTGTATTTTGACCCTGAGCAGCAAGGCGAAGATATTGGCTTTTTGCATCCAGAGGATTTATATCTGCAACATCAGTGGGTTTGGCGCTGTTTTGAGCAAAGCGACCTGACTCAAGCTGACTTTATGTTTCGTGTGGACATGACGCTACCTGTGCCTACGGTGTTTATTCGTTCGAAGCGGCAGTTAAAAAAATCGATCCAAGGTTGGAAAGCCCTGAAGAGTAAAGATATTAAACAGTATGCAGGTGAATGCTTGGTGCAGTTTTCATTACGCGCTAATCCTACCGTGGATATCACGCTCAAAGGGGATAAAACTCGTCGTCATGATGTGTTGATGCATGCTAAAAAGCAAGCTCAAAAAACTAACGTGGATGTGAGTAAAGCTGTCGATGCTGCGGCCAAAACGTGGCTAGAAAAAAAGCTAAAACAAGGCGGTTTGGAGTTGTTGAGTCAATGTATTGAGTTTAACAATTATAAGCAGCATAAAATTGTGAAGAAGAATAACTCAAAAGCCATTCACTTAAGCACTTTAGACTACTTTGGTGTCGCAAAAGTGGCGGATGTGCAAAAGCTTGAGCAGGTGTTGTTGTCAGGCATTGGTCGCTCAAAAGCGTTTGGCTGCGGTCTGTTACTGATAAAACCATTGTCATAATTTCAAAAGGCGAGCTTGCTCGCCTGATATTTTGGAGTGCAAGGAATGGCATTTCTTCCCTTAAAACCAATCCCCATTAAAGATAGAAACTCCATGATATTTATCGGTATGGGTCGGATTGATGTGCGTGATGGCGCTTTCGCTGTGATTGATGAAGTGAACGGCGAGCGCATGTTAGTTCCCGTGGGATCTGTGGTGTGTATTATGTTGGAGCCCGGTACGCGAGTGAGCCATGCTGCGGTCAAGTTGGCAGCAACCACAGGTACTTTGCTGATCTGGGTTGGAGAGGCTGGTGTGCGTCTATATTCTGCTGGTCAACCCGGTGGTGCCCGTTCAGGTAAATTGTTATATCAAGCAAAGTTAGCACTGGATGAGGGCTTACGCCTGAAGGTCGTGCGAAAAATGTTTGAGTTAAGATTTGGTGAGCCTGCACCAGAGCGACGGAGTGTTGATCAGCTTCGGGGCATTGAAGGTGCTCGAGTTCGCAAAACATACGAGTTACTCGCCAAGCAGCATCAAGTAAATTGGCAAGGTCGTCGTTATGACCCTAAAGATTGGGCAAAAGGAGACCTTATTAACCAGTGCATTAGTGCCGCTACATCTTGTTTGTATGGCGTGACCGAAGCGGCGATCTTAGCTGCTGGCTATGCCCCGGCCATTGGCTTTTTACATACCGGAAAACCTTTGTCTTTTGTATATGATATCGCCGATATCATCAAATTTGACACAGTTGTACCCGTCGCATTTAAAGTAGCTAAAAAACGTCCACACTCGCCAGATCGCCAAGTCAGGCTTGCATGCAGAGAGGCGTTTCGCAAAGACAAAGTGTTGCAGCGATTGATCCCCCTGATTGAAGAGGTTTTGGCCGCAGGAGACATTAACCCTCCTGAGCCGTATGAAGATGCGCAACCTCCAGCAATACCTGAACCAGAATCTATTGGTGACGATGGCCATCGCAGCGGTGGTCCATTATGAGTATGTGTGTTGTTGTAACGGAAGCAGTACCGCCTAGGTTGAGAGGAAGGCTCGCTGTATGGCTGTTGGAAATCAGAGCGGGCGTATATGTGGGCGATATTAGCCGCCGTGTTAGAGAAATGGTGTGGTTTCAAGTCGGTGAGTTAGCCGAAAATGGTAATGTAGTAATGGCATGGGCAACTAATACTGAGTCCGGCTTTGACTTTGTCACTTACGGAAAAAATGCTCGAATGCCTGTTGATTTTGATGGGCTTAGGCTGGTGAAGTATACACCGCAAGAAAGCTCTTCTATTGATGATGAATAATTGTTTTGCTCTTTAAAAATATGGCTATTTAAAACTTCGTATTGTACCTAAAATTTTGGTAGATTTTTATTTTTCAAATTTACTTATATAAATCAATGGTATAAATTTAGAGTCTTCCCCGTATGCACGGGGCTAAACCGTTCGGCTATCAGCAAAATGCTTGGTTAACATAGTCTTCCCCGTATGCACGGGGCTAAACCGATTACAATATTTGGATTCCTCCAGATATCACAGTCTTCCCCGTATGCACGGGGCTAAACCGTATTGGTGAGGCGCTTGGTAACGCGCAATTCAGTCTTCCCCGTATGCACGGGGCTAAACCGCAAACAGGCCCGCACCAAGCGCAATCGAGCCTGTCTTCCCCGTATGCACGGGGCTAAACCGGAATGCACTTGATGAAATGAATGAGTTGTCCGGTCTTCCCCGTATGCACGGGGCTAAACCGAACCAGTGAGCCACATGCCGAAATAAGTAAGGGTCTTCCCCGTATGCACGGGGCTAAACCGTTGATAGAAGCAGTATCTGTCGACAAAGGAATGTCTTCCCCGTATGCACGGGGCTAAACCGAAACAATATCACGTTTAAAACGGTCATAATCAGTCTTCCCCGTATGCACGGGGCTAAACCGTCATACCGAAATCGAGCTTTGTCTACACATGTGTCTTCCCCGTATGCACGGGGCTAAACCGTTTTTAGTCGTACCATCTTAAGTTGGCCACCAGTCTTCCCCGTATGCACGGGGCTAAACCGTATGAATGAGTTTATTGTAGGTATTGATTGGGGTCTTCCCCGTATGCACGGGGCTAAACCGGAGATACGATGATTTTGTTTCTTGCTGTATTGGTCTTCCCCGTATGCACGGGGCTAAACCGGACGTACCAGCGCCACTTAGCGGCAATGCGTAGTCTTCCCCGTATGCACGGGGCTAAACCGTCGAATTAGAAAATCGTCGGCATAACAGATTGGTCTTCCCCGTATGCACGGGGCTAAACCGTTCCAATTCAGTATTTCGCCTGGCAATCAGGTGTCTTCCCCGTATGCACGGGGCTAAACCGCCGAAATACAGCACCAACATAACCTAAATGAAGTCTTCCCCGTATGCACGGGGCTAAACCGGCTTTGGTCCAGTGCACATCAAACCGCTGTCTGTCTTCCCCGTATGCACGGGGCTAAACCGCCGGTATCGAGTTCGATTAAAGTACCTGCTTTTGTCTTCCCCGTATGCACGGGGCTAAACCGCACTTTGCTGAGTCTGTATATCGTGAGGTTGCGTCTTCCCCGTATGCACGGGGCTAAACCGACTGGCTAATGTACTCAAACTTTTTTGGCTCCCGTCTTCCCCGTATGCACGGGGCTAAACCGCCGATTCGCACTAATTGAGGTACAATGAAAAAGTCTTCCCCGTATGCACGGGGCTAAACCGTAAACGTCCCAAAATCAAACACCATTGGTTTGGTCTTCCCCGTATGCACGGGGCTAAACCGGCGTTGCTCATTTTCTAATGCAGCTAAAAGATGTCTTCCCCGTATGCACGGGGCTAAACCGAAACTCCGTAGCGAGTTTATTGAACGGTGCTGCGTCTTCCCCGTATGCACGGGGCTAAACCGTAATTTTTGTTTCTACTAAAGATACTTTAATCGTCTTCCCCGTATGCACGGGGCTAAACCGTAATTTTTGTTTCTACTAAAGATACTTTAATCGTCTTCCCCGTATGCACGGGGCTAAACCGATTCGATTCAATTACAAAATCAGGCACAAATAGTCTTCCCCGTATGCACGGGGCTAAACCGCTCCAGCATGTCATCGAACGAGCGTTCAGGGTGTCTTCCCCGTATGCACGGGGCTAAACCGTAAAACATCAGCAGGTTCCGTACTTTTAACAGCGTCTTCCCCGTATGCACGGGGCTAAACCGCAGCCATCAACTTCGGAACTTATCGACTGGCTGTCTTCCCCGTATGCACGGGGCTAAACCGGCGCTGTATTTGAGTTTGCGGCCAGTGAAGCAGTCTTCCCCGTATGCACGGGGCTAAACCGCTCCAGCATGTCATCGAACGAGCGTTCAGGGTGTCTTCCCCGTATGCACGGGGCTAAACCGCAGCCATCAACTTCGGAACTTATCGACTGGCTGTCTTCCCCGTATGCACGGGGCTAAACCGTTTTTGGCCCAACGTTCGGCTTTACGCTTTATGTCTTCCCCGTATGCACGGGGCTAAACCGAATTCAAAGAACGCACTCACTCTCGAAATTGCGTCTTCCCCGTATGCACGGGGCTAAACCGTAGAAACGGAATTAGGCATTATTAGGCTATCTGTCTTCCCCGTATGCACGGGGCTAAACCGTGTGCGAACATAGCGCGCATATTTGTTTAAGAGTCTTCCCCGTATGCACGGGGCTAAACCGTACTGAGCTATAGCGCTTCGAGTCATACTTTCGTCTTCCCCGTATGCACGGGGCTAAACCGTGTGGCTGTGTCAACTGGAGTGGTGGCCGTCAGTCTTCCCCGTATGCACGGGGCTAAACCGCAATGTTACCTAATGTTTTTGTGGGTGAACTGGTCTTCCCCGTATGCACGGGGCTAAACCGCCAGGGTCGATACCTACTGGCACCTCGTGTACGTCTTCCCCGTATGCACGGGGCTAAACCGTGACAACAAACTCCCTGCCATCGTTTGTTAGAATGTTCCCCGTACACACGGGGCTAAATCGAATCTCAGGACTATGGTGCCAATACGTCCATGCGTGTTCCCCGTATGCACGATATTTATCAGGATGACGAGGGTTCTCTTGGTGTGTTGGTTTTATTTAAGTGCTCCCTTGGCCGTCTTCCCGGGCTTGCCCCGGGATCTGTATCCGTATTTCGCTGCAATCGATATTTATTAAACCAGCAAAACTGTAATGGGGGTTTCCACTTTGGCATCCTTTGATGCAGCTTGTCACCTTTTGCATGTTGAGTGTCACGATCTGTCAGTGTGTGGCGCGTTTTGAATGTTTATACTGAGCACATTGAATCAACGGGGTTTAAACAGAGGTAAAACACATGGCAAATACAGCATTAATCACAGGCGCATCGGGCGGTATTGGACTTGAATTAGCACACTTGCATGCACAGCAAGGGGGTGACTTAGTCTTGGTAGCGCGCTCTCAAGATAAGTTGGATGCCTTGGCAAAAGAGCTTGAGGTTAAGCACAGTATTAAAACGACCGTGATTAGTGAAGATTTATCTCAGCCGGGTGCTGCGCAACGTATTTTTGATAAAACATCGGCACTGAATATTGAGGTGGATGTGCTTATTAATAACGCTGGCTTTGGTGGTCATGGCGTGTTTTACCAACGTGATATGGTGGCAGATCAGCAAATGGTGCAAGTGAATATCACCGCATTGACCGATCTCACACATCTATACTCAAAAGGCATGGTGGCGCGTCAGCGAGGACGTATTTTAAATGTGTCATCCACGGTGTCGTTTTTACCGGGCCCACTGCAAGCGGTATACTATGCATCAAAAGCGTATGTAACCTCATACACGCAGGCGGTGGCTGAAGAGTTATCTGGCACTGGCGTGACGGCAACGGCATTGTGCCCGGGGGCGGTGAATACAGGTTTTGTGGCAGCCGGTAATTTGGAAGGGGTTGATGTTTGGAAAAATGCAAGGTCGGCAAAGTCAGTGGCCCAGTGCGGTTATAAAGCCATGCAAAAAGGTCAGCTGGTGGTATTTAACGAGCGAAAATTGCAGTTTTTACTGAACTGGATCACCCCGTTACTGCCACGTAAAATGGTGTTGAAGTTGTCACGCCAATCAATGGAAAAGTAACAAGATATGAAAATAGCGAGCAAGTTTACAGTACATGCAAACTGTAAAATTTTATTAAAAGACATGGACATTGATGTTGAAACTGTGGTGGCGTACTCCAAGTTACCAGCAGATGTATTCAACCGTGAACCTGTGATGCTCTCGCCAAAAGAGTACTTTGATTGGTGGTTGGCCATTGAAAAGGCCGCTGATGGTCGCGATGTGCCATTATTGGTGGCGGAGCATTTATCTGTAGAGGTATTCGATGCGCTGTTGTTTGCTGTTTTATGTAGCCCCGATTTAAATACCGCACTATCACGTATTCAGCATTACAAACCCCTAATTGGCCCGATGAAAATGGATCTGGATGTCACTGACACTGCCACTGAAATGGGGCTGTCATGTTACGGCTATGAAGGACCTGTACCTGCTGTATTGGTGCTCACTGAAATGGTGTTTTTTACCAAGCTATTGCGGATGGCAACGCGCCATCATGCCTCGCCGTTAGCGGTAACCCTACCTGAACTGCCCTGTAATGTCGCTGCATATGAGACGTTTTTTGGTTGTCAGCTTAAGCAAGGTGATAAGCTCTCTATGGTATTCAAAGCAGAAGATGCCGCGCGACCTTTTTTAACGGCAAACGCCAGTATGTGGTCTTATTTTGAAGGGGGCTTAAATCAAAAGTTAGCTGATTTAACGGCAACAGCAACAACGGTTGAGCGGGTTCGTGCAGTGTTGATCGAGTCCTTGCCTGTTGGGCAAAGCTCAGTTGACATGGTGGCGCAAAAGCTGACCATGAGTAAGCGCACTTTGCAGCGCAAGTTGAGTGATGAAGACACGAGCTTTCACAGTGTATTGCAAGACGTGCGCTCTGAATTAGCTAAGCATTATTTGCAAAAGTCACACATATCCTTAAGTGAAGTGGCGTTTTTATTGGGCTATCAAGAGTCTAACTCATTTATTCGCGCATTTACGACCTGGCATGGTGTGTCGCCAGGCAGCTATCGTGAGCAGTTGGTATCTTAACCCTTTGAGGTGCCAATAAATTACAAACTATTTCACTATAAACATTTACTTACGTTATTCATTTTGTAGTGTCTCTGCGCTTATGCTCCAATAAATAGGAGACAAAAGTAAAGGGACAGCTATGCAATTTACGGATCACGAAATACAGTCAATTCATAAAGTCGCCAAGGCGTTTTCGCCCAACACCGAGCTGGCGGTGGCTAAGTTCGACGCAGGCCAATGCCAGTATTACGGTGCAAGGCATGGCAACAAAGGCATTGAGCAAATTGACAATCGTGCTTCTGTATTTGAGATTGGTTCGCTCACCAAGCTGTTTACTAATGCTGTGTTGGCGCAGATGGTGTGTGAAGGCAAGTTGGCCTTAACCGATCCGATCACCTCTTATCTTGACCTGACGATTGCTGACAATGAAAAGATCACGTTTGAGTCGTTAGCGACCCATACGTCAGGCTTGCCTAGATTACCTCCGGGGCTCTTATGGCAGGCGTTATTTAAGCGCAAAGACAACCCCTATCAGGCCTATTTAGAAGCCGACTTACTGGCACATCTTACCAGCGATATCAAAATTAATCGCACCAAAAAGCATAATTACTCAAATTTAGGTGTGGGGTTGCTGGGTTATGTTTTAGCTAAAATAGAGGGCATGAACTTTACACAGTTACTGCAAAAGCGTCTTTTTGAGCCGCTTGGCATGCCGCGCAGCTTTTGCAATTGGCGCGATGTGCATGGCGAGTTGGTGATGGGCTTAAATAAGCGCGGCGATCCGACCGAAAATTGGGATTTAGGTGTGTTGCAAGGTGCAGGGGCCATGCTGTCGACTGTGCAAGATCTCGGGCAATTTATGAAAGCACATTTTGACGACATACATGCTTGGGCAAGATTACAGCGCCAAGTCTTGTTTAAGCAAGGGCATATTCAAATGGGGTTGGGCTGGTATGTTTTTCAAGGAGATAATCAATCAGACACGGTATATTTTCATGATGGTGGCACCGGTGGGTATAGCTCTGTGATGATCATGGATATAGAAAACCGCGCTGGATATATCATTTTGTCTAACATTTCGGGTATGCATAAATTAAAAGGGCAAAAAGTCACTAAGCTGGGGTTTGAGCTCATGGACAAGCGAAAGGGCTAAGTTGACTAGGGTAAAAGGGCACCTCTAATCGTGCCCTTTTACCTCCAAATCAGGATTAAATTGTAATGCATTTATCTTCTAGATGAACGCCTTTACGTTTGGCAAGAATGCCAACATACTCGCCAAATTTTCCGCATAACGTGGCTGTTAGGTTACCATGATAAGTGATTTTTATACGTTGGTGCTCCGCAATAAACGGTGTTTTTGTTGTTGCAGTATCAACTTTATATTGCACATAGTGTACGTCTGTTTGCATGTCTTTTAGACGCATTTCAATATGGTCAATCGTATCTTCGAAATTGGTATCCAAGCTATTGGTTCCGTATGTATTATATTCTATCACTTGGTCGCCAAATGCCATTGCTTTGAGAGTGTGATTTCCATGGCCTATTGTAAAAACCGCCGTTAGAGTGAGTGTAACTGCTGCGACAGCTGTAAGGGCGATTGCTTTGATGGCGTTCATAATGATGTCCTTTTTAATGAGCTTTTAAAGTAGTAACTTTAAATTTATTTTTATTACTTTTCAGTAACTTATGTGTATTTTATATTGTGCGTTGCATGTTTGTACCTGTCTATCACTTAATTCTCAGTTTTAACTGACACATTTTTCAGACGGATAATTGTGCTCTTTATATGACTGTCAGAGATGCTGAGTTATCAGTTGAGGTCAGTATTGTGTATCATTGACCGTGTGCCCTGAGCCCAAAGGGTTTTATTGTTGGGGTTGGGAAATGTGACGGTAGAGCAAGAAATTTTATACAGGTTTGATAGCAAGGAGCTTGATAATAGTACCATGCTTTTTAGTATGCAGCAGGCAAGCCACCTAGGCTGGTGGCCGTATATGTGTTCATCATTTTCTCGTCAGCGATTTTACGGCCAATGGCATCACAAAGTAAGAAATAATCGGCACGATAATCGCGAGTACTAGTGCGGTATGAACGAGCTTGTTGCTGCCTATCATGGGCGCTAACCACTCGGGTATAAAATAGACCAAGGGAAACAACGCAAGATAGTTTATCAACATCATTATGTGTGTATTGGGGGGCTTAGTTTGCATTGTGTATGTGCTCCTAGTTCAGTGCCACATTAATGTGACACAATCAGTAAATGTAATTGCTCAGTAGCTGTTATTGCTAGGTTGCCAGCCTCAATTAAATCTCCTTCTTTCACTTGCGTTAATTGACCTTGCTTCTCTACCTGAGCTTGTCCAGAAATCACATAAACTAAAGCGGTTTTTTCTAAGGTGAGGTTTTGTGCGGCATCCAAACGCGCAATATCCATCGTGGTTGCGCTGGCAAAAGTCTCTGTTTGACTGTCGCTGCCGCCATAAATACGTGTGATGCCATTGCCTTTAGGCGTATATGACTTGTACTGGGCAGGTTGGCCTGCAACTTCGGGTAGTGCCCACACTTGTAACATGCGGTTTGGTTTGTCATCTGGGTTAATCTCATTGTGGCTAAAGCCTTCACCGCCTGCTCTTTGCACTTGCACATCGCCTGCACTTAAGTCTTTACCATGTTCTAACGACCCTTCGTGGCTTACTCGGCCTTCTAAGACAATCGAAATGACGTCAATTTCGCTGTGTGGGTGCATACCCGACTGGCCTTTTGGTAAGTAGCGCGCATCTGCCAAGTACACCATGTTGCCTAGTCCTTCGAATGTTTCTGGTTTTTTACGCCCTGCAAAAACGCGGCTATCGGTGACTAATCTGTGCTCTGTAATGCCTGCAAAACCGCCTAGTTCTAAAGAATCTCTTGAAAGAATATTCATGGTCATTTCCTATTTTTTAATCTTGTTTCGAAGTGATGAGTAAAGTGTACGAGCAGACGGTTGTTTTATATATACCTATAAAATAGAATTTCTTTTTCATATATAACAACAATAAGGTAAGGGTGATGGAAAAAACCGATGTGAATGCCATGCTGCTGTTTTTGGCTGTGGTGGATGCAGGGAGTTTTACTGTGGCAGCAGAGCGACTAAATATGCCAAAAGCCAATTTGAGTAGAAAGGTTGCGCAATTGGAAGCCAGCTTAGGTATCACTTTGCTAGAGCGCACAACTCGAACGCAGCATTTAACGGAAGCGGGGCGTGTTTACCTTGAGCACTGCAAACAGATCAAAGCGCATATTGAGTTGGCTCATGCCAGTGTTGCAAAAGCACTGAATGAGGTGGCTGGCGAACTCAAAGTGGGCATGTCTGTGGGCATGGGACATGAAATTTTAAAACCTGTATTGAGTGAGTTTATGCACCAGCACAAGCAGGTTAATTTGCAATTGAGCCTGCTAAATCGCAGAGTTGATGTGATTGAAGAAGGGTTTGATTTGGTGATCAGAATAGGAGAGTTAGCTGATTCACGTTTGGTTGCTAAGCGTTTAGGGCGTGTTTCAAGAAGGTTTTATGCAAGTCGGGAATTTGTTGAACAGTATGGTGCTATTAGCCACCCAGACGAGTTAGCTAATTTAGATGTATTATTGATGAGCAGTATCCAAAAGTCTGAGGTCATCAGTTTGGTTAATGACACACAGCAATGCGATGTCACTATTTCACCTAGAATGCGGGTGGATGATTACATTGTGCTTAAGCAAATGGTTGTCGATGGCATTGGCGTTGCCATAATGCCAGATTACATGTGTTCCCACAGTCCTGAAAAAGATCTGCTTGAGCCTATATTGCCTCACTGGGAGTTACCAGCGGTGGATGTTTACGTGCTATATCCTAAAAACCGTCTGCATATTCCTAAAGTTGCCGCATTTGTTGAGTTTATTCAGGCAGTATTTTCTGAGAGGCTGTTATTGAAATAAAAATCACCAAGTGCTGTATTTATGTGTGCTAAAGTGCAATTAGCGTAAATTACTCAGTGATTTAGATGAGAAAACTTGTTTTAAGAGTGACGTTTTAATTACTTTACCTTGGCCAATACACCTTGGTCAGGGGCAGTAAAACACGGGTTTCTATGTCGAACTCGTCGTAATGCTCAGTGATGAGTTTCATTAAATCGTCAATATCAATGAGGGTCAAAGGGATATTTGAACGATCGGCTTCATATTTTGCGTCTTTAGTAAATCCACCTGTACTGACGTATAAAGCACGATCACCTTCGCGGAGTCCGCCAATAAAGCTTCGTAAGTGTTGCGAGGTCATACGTTTATTTTTTTGGTGTTTTACCTCGACTTTTATTCTAGGAGATTCAAGCCCGATCCCATCAGGAGAGGCGAATATATCCACACCTCGATCCATGCCTTTGTTTGACACACGAGTCCGATACCCCATCGCTCTTAATACACCTGCAACTAAGTATTCCATATTTTCTGGTGAGATAGCGATGATCCGGTCTTTTATGAGTTCGCTTGATTGTTCAATGACATCGTTTCGAGATTGCTCAATTGCTTTTTCATTTTCTTCTGCGAGCTCTTCCACTTGGTTTGGTTGCTGGTGGTCTAAGTTTCTTTTAATTTCGGATGCGACGTCTTGGTTAACGGCAAAGACAGTGAGCGTGCTGCCGAGAGTATTACGAGAAGATACGCTCAACGCATCGCGGCTGACATGACCTAGCCACTCAACTTTACGAATATGATTGAAGCTCTCATCATCAATAATATCTTGCACATAAGTGTAATCACTTGTGATTTTGCCAACCAAATACTCCCTGCTAGATGGATTATAGGTAATTGCCAGATCGCCCACTTTCATGTCAAAGCGAAACTTCTTAATCATGGCGACGGCATTACTCGATTTTGATGTATGTTGGCCTTGAAAGACTGCCAAGTATTTAGATTTTAAGTCTGATTCGTTAGTGATGGCAGATAAATCTCCGATTGCGTTCCAGCCTATACTAACGCAGGCTGCTTTCTCAAAATCATCAACTAAATATGCGCCTTCACCGGCCCTAATCATCCACATAGTGTTCCCTCTAAAAATGAATTTTAAACATAAATATTACATTTTCTAAGGCCTGATACCAATAGCGGATTTGCTTTTGTAGCAATCTGGCAAGTGAGGTTTTAGCTCGTGTGGCCAGTTTTTCATAAAATATCAAAATAAGCCTTTACCTCAAGTTAAGTTGAGCTTTTAAAGTGCCACTCAACTTACGGAGGGATGACCATGAAAAACATGATTAAACTTTATATAGAACAATTGACTGCGGATAAATATGCCACATTTAAGTTCACCATGGAAAACAAATAGGAGACGCATATGTATTTAGAACATGTCAATTTAGTAGTTAAAAATATCGACACGGCATTAACTTTTTATCGTGCTGCTTTTCCACACTGGAAAGTCAGGAGCAAAGGCAGTGGAGAGTGGTTTGGTAAACCGCGAACATGGCTGCACTTTGGTGATGATCACCACTATCTTGCTTTTAGTGACCATGGTGAAGGACAAAACAGAGTATTAACGGAACACCAAGTTGGTCTGGGTCATTTCGCTTATGTGGTCAACTGTATTGATGGGGTGGTAAAGCGTCTTGAGCAAGCTGGTTTTGAAGTAGATAAAGTGGGTTCAGTCCACTCATATCGAAAAAATGTGTATTTTATTGACCCCGATGGATTTGAAGTTGAGTTTGTGGAGTATCTCAGTGATATACCAGCACAGCGCAATAGTGACTAGGTAGAGCTAAAATCTTCAAAAATACTTAATTTACTCATTTGCAAGTCTGTGAAAAACTAGATCCGATTGTTGAATGTATCAACGGTATTCAAGATTGACTAACTAACAGGTAAAAGGATCCTTATGTCAGGTATAACGCTTTATAGTTTTTCTTTATCGGGTAACGGTCACAAGATCAGACACTTTTTATCTATTCTTGGGCTGCAATACGAACTTAAATTGCTAGATCCACATACGCAGGAGCATAAAAGTGAGGATTTTGTGGCGCTAAATCCTCTTGGGCAAGTGCCTGTTTTGGTTGATGGTGACGCTGTGATATGTGATTCGAACGCGATATTAGTGTACCTTGCTCAAAAGTATGATGCGGACAATACCTGGTATCCAGAGGACGTATTACTGCGAGCAGAAACCCAAAAGTTCTTATCCATGTCAGCAGGTGAAGTACTCAACGGCCCTAACTTATATCGTGGCATTAAGGTCATTGGTAAACCCGGCGACCTTGAACAAACCTATGATAAAACAATCAACTTTTTTGTTTATTTGGACAAACATTTAAGTGATCGTGACTACTTGTTAGGTGCCAAACCAAGCATTGCTGATCTTGCTTTGTATACTTACCCTAAACTGGCTGTAAAAGCGGGTGTTAATTTAAGTGACTTTCCTCATATTGCAAAGTGGTTTGCGCGCATTGAAAGTGGTTTAAGCTATGTTGATGCACCAGAAAAGTGATCTGCAAGATTCAGAGTGTCGAAGATATTTGTTGCCGTGATCTAAAGCAGAGTACGGCTACAAAAACACACCTAGTCTGGCGCCTATCTCGACTTTGAACTCCACGGCGTCCTTTATCACAAAAACTCTTATAAATAATAAATTGATAGGAACGTACATGCCACGTAGGTACGCCCATGCACAAGCAAGGCTTGTCTTGCATTGCCAAAAGGGACTTAGGTACTTGGGGTTTATCGGGAACATAAATTCCGCCATGTGAGCACATTGCTCATCAATTCAATATTTTCAGGGTGTGATAAAAGGGAAAAAGGTGATGTCTGTAGGTTATGAGATAAAGGTTAGATCTGAAATAAATAACTCTGTTCCTATTGATGTAATAAATTATATATTTTAATATAAATCGATATGATAACTGTGTGGTGTAGTTAATTTAATTAAAATCAATATCACACGACATAATTAATATATTGTGTGATATTGTTTATAACGTTCAATCTCGATGTTATATTTTTATGCTTTATTTAAATGGTTTTTAGTGTGCCCAGCAGCAATCAGAATCACCTGGTGCCCAATCAGGGCGGCCTCTTGTAGGTACTTGCCATGCACCACCTACTTGAGGAGTAGCATTAGAGGGTAAATCTTTAGCGTTAAGAGATAAGCATTTTATTTTCTTTTTATTGATTTTTATTTTCATTTTAAATGTCCTTCTTATTGTTTTTTATTTAACCGGTATTGACAATATATAGAAAGCATCTTTTTGTCAATTAGTTAGCTTAATAATATGAAAAAATTCAAAATGAAAATATTTTATTTTATTTTGGTGTGGGTTTGTTGTTGGTTTATTTTGTAAGGGGTAGTCTATAATTTTAGTCACGTAAAAATACTTTTTTAAATTGTCAATCTGTGCCTATTTATACATGCCTAAGTATATCCAGAGTGATTATAGTTAACACATAAAAAGAACAATGGTGACGTTGTGAGCTGTGATTCGAATGCGATATGAGTGTTCCTTGTTCAAAAGAATGAGGCGGATAAAACCTGATACCCTGAGGAAGTTTTACTGAGAGCAGAAGTACAAAAACTTTTATCCAAGTCAGCTGGTGAGGTGCTCAATGACCCTAATTTATATCGTGGTATTAAGGTTATTGTTAAACCCGAAGGTTTTTGTTAAGTCTATGATAATAAATTTATTTTTTATCTATTTAGATAACATTTAAGTGATCGTGACTACTTGTTAGGTACCAAGCATTGCCGACATTGCCTTGTATACTTACCCTAAACTGGCTGTAAAAGCCGGTGTCAATTTAAGTGACTTTCCTCATATAGCAAACTGGTTTGCGGGCATTGAAAGTGGCTTAAACTATGTCGACGTACCAGAAAAGTCATTAATAAAATTCAGTGTGTTGAAGATATTTGTCACCGTAATCTAAAGCAGAGTACGGCAACAAAAGCACACCAATTGACCCAAGTGCGGCAAATCAAAAACAATCAATTGATACGCTGCAAGGACATAAAAAGTGTTTCGCAAGGCATGTTTTTTATTTCGTTTATTTTTTTCCGTATACGCATTTGATGTTACTCCATTGCGTTAATTTTCATTGTGTATTGGTCGCATCGTGTATTACGACATTGAAATAGTAAGCGTGGAAAAACGAAAAATATCACGATTTATTACATGATGATTTAGTTAAGTTATAAGCAATAATTGATTTTTATATATTGAAAGCCCAAATTAATTGTTGAACTTTGATTCAGACCATCAATAAATCAAAGCATTAAGAACACGAAAGGGAGATGGAGGTAACTGGGTATAATAAAATTGGACTATTCTCTGTCACCCTCCTCATTAAAATAATAATAAATAACCTTTGTGTGTCGTTGTTAAATTCATTAAATAATGAGTTGTTGAGTTGTTGAGTTGTTGAGTTGTTGAGTTGTTGAGTTGTTGAGTTGTTGAGTTGTTGAGTTGACCTATCTATGATCGCAGTGATTTTCTATCATTGCACTACGAGTTAACATAGTGCGCTTTACTCGCGCACCGCCATGTTTTGAACGTCTTTCATTTGGCCTATGACTCGCCAGTAGTACACACCTGAAAATAACAAAGTGAACAGAAGGTCAAACAATGTGGTTCCCTCGGATATTTCGCCTCTTGCTATGTACACTAGAGAATAAACAGAAATGGAAATTGGCACTAAACAAACAAGAACGCGAACACCTACAACCCAACAAATAGATAGATAACGGCGTAAAAAATCTTTGCTGCTGTCACCACCGTTTATTTTGAAGCAATACCAAGAGCAGATCACAAACATCAATAGATCGAGTATCAAACTTAAGTAGTCGTAGCCATTTGAGGTTTCTGTTGGCGTATTTCGAAATGACGTCAAAATGATAATAGCAATTAGATATTTTAAATCGCACCTAGGGGTGAGCAGGTTCGCTCTGAGATCTGATTTGAGTGCCCTTATATTCCAAAAGTACATTGTTTTCCCTACATGTTTATAAAAGTGCATCAAGCTATTCATCTTGCCAAGATAAGTTAACGCATTTAATGGGCAAAAAAATGCACGGTTTAATAACTACGCTTCAACTAAATAATATATCCATAAATATCAATGACTAATTATTTTTTTATAGGTTAGTGATTATGATAATGTCGATATTTTTATTAAGTAAAAACATTTGACTTATTGTTTTTTGCGGTCATTATAGAATGGCACACAGCGGCAGCTTGTACCTAAATCGACTTTTTTGTAGAGTTGAGGCTGTAAAGTAAATGATGTGCTTTGTAGCGAGTGGGCGCTGGTGTTTACCACCAGCGCTAGTCGCCATTTTTGTGCTCATAATAATTAGTAAAAATAATAGACTTATTAAGTGGCTGTTTTCAAAGGAGAGTATAATGAAAGTAATTCACGCCCTATCTGTAGGTATTTTGATGACGGGTAATGCCTACGCGCTTGAGACAATTTACGACGCGGATAGTAATGCAGGTAAAACGACCCAATACCCATATGGTCCGGTCAAAAGTATGATGGTGCAGACGACTTCGTCGCATTATTTTACCGCATTTTTTGACACAGCAGCACAAGCGACTTGTAATGCGGCTGCGTTGTATAGTGAAGTCAGTGGTGCTTTGATTGCGCCGTTAACCGTTGCTGATAATCGGGTGGTTTTTGGTGCTGTAGAACATGGCAATGAAACCGTGGCCAAGGTAATCAAATTGACTTGTCATGATGACAACCGTAGCTATTTAGTACACCACAAAGTGCCTGCGGCACCGTCAATTAATTTCGACAGGTCGTTGCAGTTTGATAGCTGGACCGACGCAGGTGATAGGTATCCGGGATATTTTCAATCTGTTACTTTAACAGCGCAATTATCAGTAAATACACATGCACCTGACGGCGAGTGTCGTGTCGTAGAGTTTGGTAATAGTGATGTACCTGGATTATTTAATGGCAAGATGCATGTAAATAACCTTTATAGCGATGTATTTAACCAAACTGGTAAAGTGCTTTATGATGCATTCAGTTCTTCCATGACTTATGCTGTTCGTTGTTCAAATTCTGGTGGTTCAACGATGCTTTTTGATGAGTGGAAAATAAATCAAGACCTTCAGCAAGGCACGTTAAGTACTAGTTATTATTAATTTTAGCTAACAAAGGGCTGAGAATTTCTCAGCCCTTTATGTTGCAAAATTCTTACCTTTGTAATTTTTGTAAACAAAACCTTAACAACACACGTCAAGTCCATTATGCTAATGGCGATATTTTACCCAAATATTATTTTCAAATTAGATAACTATAGATTTTTATTCTTAGGTAGGAATTATGCTGAAGACCGCCAATAAAGGACAATGGGTTATAAATCATCGGCAGTTGAGCTTACAAGATGGCACAAAAGTAGTGGAATTGGATCCTAAGCAGTATGCGCTGTTAGTTTTACTTTTAAAGTTTAAGCATCAAGATGTCAGCAAATCACAAATTTTATCCGAAGTATGGGGGCAACGTGTTGTTAGTGAAGATGCAATCTATGTGGCTATTAATGGGCTGCGCAGGTTATTAGGAGATGATGCTAAGTCACCTAAATACATAAAAACCATTTCGGGCGTAGGGTATCGTTGGGTGGGGCCGCCGCTTTGCGATGCGCTACCTTCCTCGTTAGATAGCTTTTTGTTAAAAGCAGCTCTGTGCTTGGTCGCTATTTCTTTTGTGGTTTTTTGGCAAATGCCTAGAACACCTGTCAAGCAAGTGATCCCAGAGCACTTAGCGGAGTCATTTAATCATGCACGTTATATTATTAATAATCATCCAGAACAACTTGATAGAGCGATAAGTTTATTAAAATCAATATCTATTGAAGAGCCTCAGTTGGCCGAACCTATATATTGGCTTGCTAAAGCACACTTTTCTCAGCTACGCCCCAAAAGTGACAGTTATTCAGAGGACAAGCAGCATATAAAAACGATTTTAGAGCGGGTTTTATCAGACTATCCTGAGCATAAAGAGGCTAATCTATTATACGCAAAGCTCATTTTTATGGGGGAGATGAATACTCAAGATGCTGAAGCTTATTTTTTAAATGCATTACCTAACAGCGAAGCGCATCACATGTATGGGCAGTATTTACTTGCACTGGGTAGAACTGACGAAGCGATGCACCACATTCGTACGTATCAGGCGATGGAGCCTGAAGGTTATTCAAGTGAGAGTGTGGCATGGGTTTATATGATGAGCCAACAGTTTGACAAGGCATTTGAAGTGCTGGATAGGTTACGTCCATACTCACAGAGTAATCGATTTTATCATGTTTGCTTAAGAGCGATTTATGAACAGTTGGGACGGTTTGACTTGGCAGTGCAAGAGTTAGTTTGGGTTATGAAATATGAAGGATACACACAGTCTGAAATCACCATGATTGAAAAGCAGTTTGCCTCTCAAGGTATGGAAGGGGTTTACCATTGGTTGCTTTATCAGGATACGCGAAGAGCGGACATTGGACATTATGAGCCACCTATGTCCCAAGCCCGTTATGCAACGGCGATCGGGGATAAACAACTCGCGCTGCATTACTTGGAGCAGTCGCGACTCGCTGGGCAATATGCTTTTTTATGGATTGCAGCAGATCCGCATTTTTTATCATTAAGGCAAGATGAAAAATTTACTCAACTTGTGCAAAATCATATTTTAAAAGTAAATATATCAGATATTTAATATTTACTAAGAATGTTTAAGTTAAATTTCAGGACTTATTTTTAGGGGTCATTTAATGTTGCTTGGAAATTAAAACAAGGAGCAACCAATGACAATAAAAAAGGTGGCAACCACATTATGCGCAGGACTATTATCCGCCTTCATCAGTGTATCTTCACTTGCTAAAAGTGGAGATTACTTATACAGCTACCAGACTGGCAGTGAAAACTGGGGAAGTATCTCCCTTAAAAATCACCTCGCTTATTTTGGTAGTGACAATGGCAAATTGTATGCTTTTGATATTGACCGAGTGAAATTACGCTGGACACATGAAACACAAGGTAAGGTGCGTTCAAAACCCTTTGTCGATAATCATCGAGTGTTTTTCTCAAGTGATGATGGGTTTTTATACGCATTAAATCGCTGGAGCGGTAAGTTACTATGGAAAGTAAGTTTAAATGATGGTGGCCATCATAGGATCTTACCTGCGAATCACGCGCCTTGGGAATTTGATTATACTAAGTCGAGCCCAGTTGCAGATAACCGACTTGTTTATGTTGGCAGTGCCGATGGTCATTTCTATGCAGTTTCTAAGCGTACAGGCGAAGTTAAATGGCAGTTTGAAACACAAGGTATGATCCGTGCGACAGCTAGCTTATATCAAGGCAAAGTTTTTATTGCCAGCTGGGATGGTCACGTCTATGCCCTAAATAAACATACAGGAGAGCTGGCATGGCAGTATCAGACACAAGGTGCAGTGCCCTCAAGCCCCGCAGTGATTGATGATGTTGTCGTGATTGGATCTAGAGATACTAACTTGTATGGACTTGAGCCTCATTCAGGTCAGGTCTTATGGAAAAAGGCGCTACCAGGTGGGTCTTGGGTTGAGTCCAGTGCGGTTGCGGATAGTGATGACGATTACTTTTATATCGGCAGTTCAGATGCCAAGCGCTTATTTAAGATGGAAACTGAGACAGGTGACATTGTTTGGCAGGTAGCAACTCCTGGTTGGAGTTGGGGAAAACCAATTATTGATGACAAGCATGTTTATATCGGTTCCACAGGTCATGATGAGCCTGGTTGGTATATTACTCAGCGTGGTTTTATGGCTGTGACCAAAGAGTCAGGTGAAACAGTTTGGCATTATCAACCAAATATGATTTCGGGCTTTGTACACGGCGGTGTATATGCTTCACCAGCAGTGGGATCAGGCAAGGTTTTGGTACCAGACTTGGATGGCTTTATCCACGTATATGAGCAGTAATTGATTCATAGCAAATTGAATTGGACATAAGTGAAGTGGCCCACAATAGCTGTGATATTCTACTAATGGGACTTTTCATGCCAAAATGCCATCGCATTATTCAACCAAACATGCAAATTATTTGAGTGTTTGGGTCTAATCAAGCTTAGACCCGGGTTAACCAATGTGATGGCTTGAAAGGCGCTTTACGAGTTCGCAGTGTCAGTAAACCAAAGAGTGCGACTAGCGCGACAAGTATTAAATAGCGAGAGAAAGAAAAGTCGTCTGTTGGGTGAATTGGTTCATGAAATGAATTTGCAAATTGCAGCTCAATAGAGGACTGTGTTTTATAAGCTACTTCGTTTCCATTATCTGTCTTAAAGTAAGCTTCTTCAAGTGCTACGTGTGTCGTCGCGTTGTTGTTTTGGCTTCTAAAAAATACACGAGCAATTCTATTGGTATTTGACAGGTTGCGTGCAGGGACAGCTTGTTCAACCGAATATTCGATTAAACCTTGCTCTGTATATGCCCTGTTCACTAACTCTACAATGGCTTGTTGTTTAAATAAGTTACCATGTTCTATATGAGGTTTTTCATAGTATGGGGTGGCAGCTAATACTTTAAGCTGTGCAGGATCATACTTTATGGATAAGTGAACCCCGTACACAGCAGGTAAGTCTTGTGCCATGATATCGACATAGAAGTCACTGTTTGTTTTAATTTGCGAATTAGGTACATCGACATATATGCTGCTATTGGCCTGGGCAAGGTTGGCTAGAAAAAATAAAAGTATGCTGATAATTTTTTTCATTAGATAGTCCATTTTATCCAAGGTTATTCTGGCAACTCTTAATTTTGGCTTTAAGCTTTTGCGTGTCAGACAATTTTAAAGTTCCATCTTCCAAGACTCGCATTGATGCTTGTTTTTTTGAGATGGGTAAAATAGTACTTAACCATTAAAGTATAAATAGGGTGTTTACCCTAATTGTACTACAAGAGTTTGAATTTTATATTTCAAGCCTTTCTTTGATGGCATACGCGACTAATTCAGCTGTCTTTTTAACCCCTATTTTTTTCATTGCCCTCGTTCTGTGGTTATCAACTGTTTTGGCAGATATGCATAGTATGTCGGCAATTTGCCGATTAGTATGGCCAACGGCAATATAGCTAATAATTTGTTTTTCTCTTGTGGTTAGCGTGTTTTGTTTTTTTTCGGCTTGGTAGTGTTTTAGCTTAGACTCGAGACTTGGACTGATAAAAGTCTTGCCTGTGGCGATATGTTTCAAGGCTTGATTAAGTGTGTCAAATGCCTCACTTTTCGACAAGTAGCCATCGGCCCCTATTTCAAATGCACGGTCAACAATCTTGAGATCCTCATGCATACTGAGAAAAATGATACGAGTATTTAGGTTTCTTTGTTTGACACGCTCACATACCTGTATACCACTGAGTTCCCCCATGGCGATATCTAAAATGGCCACATCAGGCTCTTTTTCAAAAATAAATTGCCACGCCTGCTCTCCGGTTGCGACGTCGTCTATTTTATACTGGTTTTTTGATTGGTTTATTAGTGACTTCAGCCCTTGTCTAACCAAGTGGTGATCATCAGCAATTAATATCGATAGGTGTGCAGCTTTTCCGTTACACATTGAAACTCCGTGTATTTTTACCTAGGTGACATCTCCTGATTCTGGACAGTTGATGTTACTCAAGGTGCTTTCCAGTCTATGAATATTGTCATAGAAAGATGAACTTGAGCGATGTATTTTATACTTTTATGCACTAAGTGCATATATTTATGGAGATAATTTTTAGATAAGGCACGGGAGTCTGTTGGAAAATGAAAGTCAACTTTATAGGAGTGCCGAGAAGGCACCCCAATATTTTTGGTACATAACAACCACTGTAACCGGTATTAAGAGTTGCCATGTATTTTTTATGATTAGTAAACCGTCATATAGTTTACAGTCACATCACCTTCTCTATATAAACCAAACTCTTGATTATAATTTACATCAATCGTGACTTTTGCATAGTCGGTTTGTAGAGAGTAATTGCCACCACTTGGCGTCGAGTAAGTGCATTCAGTTTGTGCATAAAGATATTCAGGTTGCATTGGTGTCACGAAGTAATTGATTACTTGGGTGTGACAGTTGTGGAAGCGATATCCTGCATCTTTAAGCTGTGTTCTGATAGCTTGATACTTACGACCATATTCCAGCACTTCTTGAACACTTGCATAACCAGCATCAGCAGGCAGCTCTTCAGCTGAAACGTTAGCAGCGGCAGCAATGGCAATTAGTGAGAATAATACGCCAGTTTTCATAGTTTTTTCCTTTTCTTGAGAATAAAGAGCCTAATTGGCTCGTAATAAATTTCATGTACGGAGTTGTTGTCGTGTTGTTTCCTTCACAACGTAAACTACAAAGTGAGAGACCTTGCGTTCGTACATAATTATTAAACGAATAAATGAATATAATATTTATGATTAAAGTCAAAAAAATGAAGAAAAAATTTATAAAATGAAATTTATGGGTATTATTTAGTCATTTTATTTAACTAATTGGAATGTTGTTTCTATGTGTTTAGTGCCAAAAATGGACGGTGTTAGCAATAAGGCAAGAAATCGTACTTTTTTTGCCTGAAAAAGGTGCAAATTCATAATGTGTGTAAAATTTGTGCTAAGTTGATAACTAACAGGTTAATTTGGCTAACTCATGCGTTACTTGCTGTATTTTTTTGTATTGTTATTTTCCTCAGGCGGTGCTGCTGAGCATTACACTGTTTTGGTCTATCATGGCGCAAACCCGCCGTATAACTTCATGATAAATGGTAAGCAATCTGGTATTTTTAGTGATCTATTTGCGCGCTTAAGTGAGTTAACAGGGCATACATTTGAGTTGGTACCTTGGTCAGTTGCGCGTGGGCAAAAGCAGTTTGATTTAGGTAAGATTGATATTGAGCCTGGTGTGAACCCCAGCTGGAGAGTTGAGGGTGTTAAGCCTGCAATCTATTCTCGCGCCTATGCGCATTCTCGCGAGGTTGTTTTAGGTCGTAAAGATGCCCCTGTTGTTGAGAACCCTACTGCGTTTTATGGCATGATATTTGGGCGTGTGCGTGGTTATAGGTATGGCGCATTTGAAGCTCACTTTGGTACAGAGAAAATTATGGTGTATGACAATACATCAGAAAAAGAGTTACTGTTCCAGCTTGCACATAAGCGCATTGACTGTGTGATGATAGGTGATGCAACCGCAGCGTATTATCAAAAACACAACTCAGAGTATTCGGAGTTTAAAGCACTATATGAAATCAGTAAGCTGCCTGTGCATATGCGATTACAACCCCATTTAAAACAATTGCAAAAGGAGATTGATAAAGCGCTCTCATTTATGGAGCAAAACAAAGAAATTGAGACGATTTATCAACGTTATGGTGCAATATCCAATTAGTTGTGATTGCTAGGGCGATAATTGCTGTGCCAGCATGTCAATAAAATAGCGTACTTTAGGGGAGAGGTGTTTTCTGCTTGGGTACATTACATACACTTCAACTGGTTTTTGTTCATAACACTCAAACAGTACTTCTAACTGCTTGGCCTTTAATGCATCTGCTAAATAAAACTCAGGTAATCTGGTGATACCAATTCCATCTATGGCAAGCGCGGCTTGCATTTTACCGTTGTTACAATTAACGCGTTTTCTCACGTCGACGGTGAATGATTTTCCTGTTTGCTCTGTAAAGTCCCAGCGGTCCGGGGTTTTTAGGTTGCTGTAGCAAATACAATGATGCTTAGTTAACTCCCTTGGGTGATGTGGCCTGCCATATTGTTCAATATAACTCGGGCTAGCAACAACGAGTGTTCTGCACTTATAGATCCGCTTGCAGATCAAACTAGACTCTTCCAAACGAGTGGTGGCTCTGAGTGCCAAGTCAAAGCCATCGCCTACGATATCAACTGCGCGATCGTTAATATCCCACTCAATGGTGACATTTGGGTATTTTTTTAAATATTCAGCCGCGACAGGTCGGACATAATCTAAACTAAACGCCACCGGACAACTAATTTTTAGCACGCCTTTTGGTTTGTTTTCTTCGTTTGTCAGTAACTGTATTGTTTGTTCTGCATCTGAAATCAGTTGCATACAATGCTGAAAATAGACTTCACCATCTGGTGTTAACGCCAGCGTACGCGTTGTTCTATTTAATAGTCGCATGCCAAGTCGAGCTTCTAATCGATTAATGACTTTACTGATATGAGATGGGGAATGCCCGAGTTGATGTGCAGCTTCAGCAAAGCTATTGCATTGCACAACTTTGACAAACACTTGGATCCCTTCAAATAGATTGTGATTCATATGGAAATAGTAACTTTTCATTTAGCCTATTAATATTTATTAGAACTTAATCTACACTGTTTGTCATCAAGTTGAGCAATTAATCACGATAAATAAAGCAACTATTTTGGAGTGCATCATGAAAGTATTAGCATTTGCAGCAAGTAACAGCCGTCAGTCAATCAATAACGCATTAGTGAAATATGCCACCTCTCGCATTGAGCAAGCTGAAGTAGAAATTTTAGATTTAAATGACTTTGAAATGCCAATTTATAGCATTGATCGTGAAAAAGAGCATGGGATCCCTGAGCATGCTCAACGCTTTTACGATAAGGTAGGTGGTGCAGATGCCATTGTCATTTCATTTGCTGAACATAATGGTTCATATACAGCTGCGTATAAAAATATCTTCGACTGGGTATCTCGCATTGATATGAAGGTATATCAAAATACACCTATGCTATTGTTGGCGACGTCGCCAGGCCCAGGTGGTGCACAAAGTGTTTTGAATGCTGCTGTGAATTCAGCCCCATATTTTGCGGCAGATGTAAAAGCGCACTTGTCTATTCCAAGCTTTTTTGACAACTTTGATTTGGAGAAAAATACACTGATTAATGATGAATTGACTGCATCGTTAGAAAGCGCGTTAAAAAAATTAACAAACTAAAACCTCTGTTGTCACCAAAGTTAAGCCGTAACTATAGCGACCAATTTATTGCTGGTCGCTACTTTTTGAGAAACGATGTTTGTTGGGTAGTTTGATTTTTAGAAAAAACTGCTTTACAAATTAATAAGATATAATAAACTCTTACTCGCTAACTTGGGGCTATAGCTCAGCTGGGAGAGCGCTTGCATGGCATGCAAGAGGTCGGCGGTTCGATCCCGCCTAGCTCCACCAAGTCCTTCCACTATTACTTGCCTTATCTTCATTTTTTACGATTATGTTAATCTGTATAGAGGTTTCCTTATGAGCGAAATTAAGAAAAGCGTATTTGATGCGATGCCACAAGATTTATCGAATGAGTTTTTTGAGCTTATTGTCGGTAATGATGAGGTGAAGATAGAGCGCATTATCTCTCGTGGGCATACGTCTCCAGAGACAGGGTGGTATGATCAAGCACAACATGAATGGGTCATTGTATTACAAGGTGAGGGAGAGATAACCTTTGCTGACGGGCGGATAATAAAGCTTGGTGTTGGGGAGCACATTAATATCCCTGCGCATTGTAAACACAAAGTCAGTTGGACCAAACCTGATGAAGAGACGGTGTGGTTAGCTGTTTTTTATTCCTAACCATTTACTCAATACTGATTCGAGCTTAGTCATTTCGACAGGTTTGGCGACAAAGTCATCCATACCTGCACTATAGTATGTCGCTATGTCCTCTAAAAACACATTCGCGGTGATGGCGATGATCACCATCTGACTATACTTAGGATGGGCTCTGACGTGTTTAGTTGCCTCTATGCCATCCATTTTAGGCATATGAACATCCATCAGGATTAAATCAAAGTAATCCTGCTCTATTTTTTCAAGCACTTGCTGACCATCTTTTGCTAAGTCAACACGCAGTCCAAGTTTTTCCAACATTGCGCAGATAACGACTTGATTTATGGCGTTGTCTTCAGCAAGTAACACATGGCCATTAAGCCGAGCACATTGTGTTTGTTCGCCACCACTTGATTCTATTAAGCAACAAGGTGAGTAAGGCCATGTAAAGGTGAATGTCGCGCCTTCGCCAAGCTGTGATTCACAAGATAGTGTACCGCCTGCAAGGCTGACGAGTTGTTGGCAAATACTTAAGCCTAATCCAGTACCCCCAAAGCGCTTTGTTGTACTGTCATCCTCCTGGCAGAATGGGTCAAAAATTTTTCCTTGTTGCTCCGCTTTGATCCCAATTCCGGTGTCTTTTACAGTGAATAGTAGTTGGTCGTTGTTTTTAGGATTGAGTTGAATGAATAAGGCAACTTCACCTTGTGCCGTAAATTTATATGCATTACTGAGGAGGTTAAGTAAGACTTGTTGCAGTCTATGTTTATCACTGGCAATTTCTAATGGCGTATTTGGTACTATGGTATAAAGCATTGTTATCGGCTTCGCGCGCGCTCTGGATTGGGTTAAGTGAAGTAGATGGTCGACAGTGCTCTTAAGCTCGAATGGCTCTTCGTATAAACTGATTTGGCCTTGTTCTAATTTCGAAATATCTAGAATATCATTAATGAGTGTCAATAGATTACTACCTGACACGCTGGCAAGCTGCAGTAGGTGCTTTTGTTCTTTACTAAAGTCGGCTTCTTGTTCTAGTAATTGAATAGTGCCTAATATGCCATTCATTGGCGTGCGAATTTCGTGGCTCATGTTAGCCAAAAAACGGCTTTTGGCAGAGACTGCCATTTCAGCTGCATGCATCGCTTCTTCAAGCGCTTGTGTGCGTCTTTCAACCCTACTTTCTAAGTCACTTTCTCTTGCATAAATAGTGCTGCGCATCGCCTCAAAAGTGCGGCTTAATTCAGAGATCTCATCATCCCCTTTTGCTTTTAAATGTACATCATATTGCCCTTTTGCAAGTGATTTAGCTGCAAAAGTAAGCCGAGAAATGGGACTATACAATCTATATGCAATCCACCAAGAGACTAGCATGCTGACTAATGTGGCCAGTGTCAGTATCACAATTAATTTTTCTTTCAGTGTGTAGGCGGATGCAAACACAACGTGGTCTGGTAAGACGACTGCTAGGCTATAATTCGCAGCACGAATGGGGGCGTAAAAAACAAAAGCTTGTGTGTGCGAATCAAGCATAAACTGTCCATGGCCTTCAAACCCTGTGATCATTTTAAGTCCCAATTTTTGTAGTGAAGGATCTTGCTCTTTGGTGATACGTGTGATGACACTGCTTCTCTCGCCAATGTCATTGAGTACATATTTGCCGTCAATATGTTTGTACTGAATGGTCTTGTCCGTATCCCAGTGGTACATGTATACGCCGGTACTCGAAACCAACATTAACTTGGCTTGCTCTCCAAATTGTGCCAGGACATGGTCTTTGACATTTTCAACGAGCCGGTCAACTTCTCGCCACGGAATACTGCCTCCCAATAACCCCGCAACCTGATTATCTTGTCCTAAAATAGAAGCTGCAACCACAATTTGTTTGACGCCTGTGGTGTAAGAAATCATGGGTTCTGAGACGTAAACTCGAGGAAGCCCATCGACATTATTACTAATTGTATTCTGCCAATAGTCTCTTTTTATAATGGTTTTAATTTTTGCGTTAGGATCTGTGTCATCAAATGTTCTACGCATGTCATGATAAGGGTTCCCCCCTTCTGTGTTGTGAAAGCTACCATCCTGCCTGCCTAGGATGAATTTTTCATAAACCCCAGCGTGTGCATTTTTCTCAGAGAGCAGAATGGGTCTAATTTGGCCAAAATTCATCGTTTGCAGAGTTGGTTGGCGGGCCAAGGTCGCTATTTCTGACTTACGCTGTGAGAAGTATGCATTAAAAATTGCTGCGGCATTGAGTACCTCAGATTGTGCAGCTCGAATACTCATCTCACCAGCTTGACGTGTGCTGTGTATCATGGCGATGAAAAAAATGATAAGCATGGGGACTAAAGCAGTGATGGCTAATACAAGAGGGAGTCTAGTTTTGAGTCGCATAGGTACTGCTTAGCTGAGTGTTTACTTGTTAGTTTAGTCAATAAATACAGATTAAGCGGTGAGAATGTTCATCAGCAGCCGCTTAGTACTAGCAAAAATAGTAAAATCATCTTTTTAGTGTGTTTCTTCAAGTTGTAAAGAAGTGCTGAGATAATATTTCTTATTCTAAATCAATAAAAACACCTAGTGAAAATGATAGTGTAATTTGGTACTCAAGTTGAACGTGATAAAAATAAAGAACAACAAAGCGTGTTATAAAAGTGGCTATAATAAAGAATAATTGACTTGTGGGTATGTGATCATAGCTGAGCTGAATTAAAAGTTGGTAAGTTTACTCGCTTCATTCTTTTCACAATCGGCTCTTTAAATGTATAGCATTGCTTTAGATCATAACTGTTATATAAGGCGATATTACCATTTTCAACGAAGTAAAAAGCTCGCTGATTAAAACGTTGTGATAATCTTTGAGCAAGTGATAGAGAAATATTTAGAGAAATACTCAACTCGCGATAGGACATATCGTGGTTGCCACCATAAAGATATTTTATGGGAGCAGGTATGCGAGAAATTAATTTGATGCCTCTTTTTTGAATTTTTTTATTTTTATAACAGCACAAAATGTCACCATGCTCATTCCAAAGGCTGATGATGGCACCATTTAAATAATGAGATGTTGACATGAAAGGGTAAAAATAAACCTCTTGATATAACTGCCAAAGTGCTTCAGAAATAACCATGTTTCCATTATTACTATTATAATTCTTCATTAAGACAACTCCTACTGCGATGAAAAAAGGCATCCGCATACCAACCTATAAATAATTCAACTTTAACAGCATAAATTACGGACCCACTTGGGAATTATTTTACTCCTAAAGTATGAGTTGATACTACTTGGATATTATTTGGTTTTTATTAATTTTCTTATTGATTCAGCTATCAATACGTATAAGCTTCACGGGCCTTTCACATTCCTTACCCTACTATAGTACTCCTAACCAAAGGAGAGTCGTTATGAAAAATTTTGTCTTATTTGCAGGTATTTCACTGTGCAGTTCAATTGCTTTTGCTGATGAGCAGAGACAGGTATTGATGGTATTGAGCAGCTACGGCGCAGTGGATGAAAATCAAACTTTGATTAAACCTGGGTTTGAGTTTGGAGAGCTAACTAAGGCCTACTACGTATTTAAGCGTCATGGTATTGAGGTTACTTTGGCTTCACCTTCAGGCGGTAAACCAATTGCAGATAGCTATGATAAATCAGCGCCTTATAATGAAAGGTTTTTAAAAGATGAGGCTGCATTATCATCATTAGCTAGTACTTATAAATTGGATGAAATTAATGCCAATCAGTTTGATGGTGTATTCATCGTCGGTGGTAAAGGTCCCATGTTCGACTTGCATCAACATGAACCATTGAAAAAGATCATCGCAAAAATATATGAACGTGAGGGCGTAGTTGGGGCTGTTTGCCATGGCCCGGCAGCATTAGTCGATGTGCAGTTAAATGATGGCCAATATTTGGTTTCAGGTAAACGCGTCAACGGGTTTACCAATGCTGAAGAATCGGCTTTTGGATCAAAGTGGCTTAGTGATTTCCCATTTTTACTGCAAGACAAACTGGTGGAAAGGGGCGGCATATTTGAACAAGATTCAGTCATGCTGAATCAAGTGACTGTTGACGGTAGAGTGATCACTGGGCAAAACCCTTTTTCTACAGTGGATACTGCCCGAGCTATGGTATCTGCACTTGATATTGAGTTATTACCGGAGCAACATTACCGTGATGATGCCACGGTTAAATTGTACGAATTGTTTTTAAATGATAGGCAGTTAGCGATTGATAAGTTGCAAACGGAACCACAAAGATATGATCTAAAAATGCTTGCAATGATAAGTGTTGTGCAAGTTAATAATGCCACGAGTGAATTTCAAGTTAGCGCTAGTGCGACATTATTAGAATATATCTTACCTAAATTTTCTCACCCGATTATTATCACGACACTTGCAAAGGCCTATGTACGTTTGAATCAATTTAAAAACGCATCAAAAGTGCTCGATTTAGGAATCAAAAAATTTCCTGATAATCAAAAAATAAAATCTTTTATTGCAAATTTTTAAGTTTGAATAAAGGGTCAAAAAACAGGCCCTTTTAGAAAAAAATAATGAAAAAATACTACATCATGAAATTTCTTAATACGAGTAAAAAAAAGCTAAATAATCGACTGTGATGAATACCGGAATAAACTGCATTTTTCCAAAATAAAGTGAGGGCTTTTTGTTCTGATATGTGTTTTTTTTGTATGGATTTTGTTTATTCTAGGTGTACAATTGAGCTTTTTTGTTTCTTTTGTACTCAATTGGGTAATAAGTTTCTATTAACAAAAGTCATGTGAAAATATGATGTAATTCATTCCAATATACCGATTTGAACGATAAAATAAAGGTGCTTTTAAAGTCATATATAAAGGAAGTATATTGTTGATCATGAATTTAAGTGATAAAGAAAATACTGACTTTACCTTTGCGGTATTTGGTCATTATGCACTGAATAAAAGGAAACGTTCGTTAACATTCTGCGGTGAAAGGGTTAAAGTTGAACCCCTGATCTACGACCTGTTAGTTTACTTTATTCAGCACAGAGATCGCGTGATTAGCCGCGATGAATTGTGTCGAGAAATTTGGCAACAAGAATACGTCGATAACAACGCGATAAACCGTGCTGTGTCAGAGCTTCGTCGTAGTATTTCAAAGCACAACTTAGAAGGTGAAGTAATCAGAACCCACTATAAAAAGGGGTATAGTTTTAATTTAGCTGTGAAATTAGACCCTCGTCCGAGCCTGTTTCAATGGCTGTCACGACTGTTTAATCAGTCCCCTATGAGAAAAGGAAAATTAACGTAAATGAGCACAAGGTATTGACGAACATAGAGCTAATTGCTCTTGAATATAACAACAAGTATAAAAATATTCATTTCTCGTGCTTAAAAAGTCAAGGTGTAAGTCTTTGCTGCATTATTGACGTCTAATACAATTTTGCTTGGTAAAAATAGAATATGGCTATGTGCTATATTTTTACCAAGCACCTCGTTATTTCACAATCATTTCACGCGCTGCCATGGTAAGCTTTGCACACATCACGCAGAGATGGTACTACTATGGATATACAGTTAACTTCACATAAAATCGGAATGCAATTCAAAGTGTTAGTGGTTGAGGATAATCTTGAGATCAGCCGTAATATTGCCGAATATTTTGAGTCTCGTGGTCTCATCCTAGACTTTGCATATGATGGGAGGCTGGGAGTAGATCTGGCGCTGCAGCATTATTACGACTGCATTATTCTTGATATTATGTTGCCTGAATTGGATGGTTTAGCTGTGTGTGAAACATTGCGTACAAAAGCAAATCGACATATCCCCATTATTATGTTGACGGCGCGCGATGCATTGGATGATAAGCTGGTGGGTTTTAATACCGGTGCAGATGATTATCTAACGAAGCCATTTGCGCTTGAGGAACTGTTTGTGAGATGCCTTGCTCTGGCTAAACGTCATTTACTTAACTGTGAAAAAACTTTGCAGTTGGGCGATATAAGCCTCAATGCGCAAACACAGCAAGTAGAGCGAGCTGGGCAGCAGATCTCGTTGCAGCCCATCCCTTTAAAAATTCTTCAGTTATTAATGGAACATCACCCGAGACCGCTTAGCCGAAGTGAACTCAGTGATAAAATCTGGGGTGACGAACCAACAGATTCCGATGCCTTGCGCTCTCATGTTTACCAGTTGAGAAAAGCCATAGACAAACCATTTGAAAAAGCCTTGATAAAAACAATTCATAGTGTCGGTTTGGCACTAGACATAGCGTGACCCTATGAAAGCTCGCCAATTACGTACTCGGATCATTGCCTACTTTGTTGGGATTTCACTCTTTATTAGTGTTTTGTTTGGGGTTGTGTGCTTTTTATTTGCATACACAATCGAAGACCATCTTTTTAATGTCATCCTCAAAGATGAAGCCAATTATGTTTCTCAGCAGCTTAGCTTGGGTAATACCCCTGTGCCTCGGTTGGAGTTTATTGAGTATCTTGAAGATAAACAGCAGCTTCCACAGTTTATTCAAAATACCTTACAAGAATCGCCGAATGCAAGCGAGTTCTCGTCTCAGGGAGACCTGCATTATCATCTGATGTGGCTAGATCAAGGGCTATTATTGGCGGAAGTGAGTGAGCAGCTCGTCGTTAGAAAACTAAAGCTTGGCATGTTTAACTTTATGCTCGTTGCATTGGGCATTGTTTTGCTTGTAGCCATTATACTGGCGTATTTATCATTGGCGATGGCTAAAAAGCTCTTGAAACCTTTAGATAAGTTAGTTGAGATTGTCGCTGAGGCGCCCGTTGAAAAGCTACCTCAAAACTTTTCTGAGCAATTCGTCAAAGATGAAATTGGTGGCTTTGCACGTACGTTAGAGCAGGCACTTGACCGTATACGTAAATTTATCGATAGAGAGCAGGCTTTTACTCGGGATGCCTCGCATGAACTACGCACTCCAATTGCAGTAACACAGGGTGCATTAACGTTACTAAAGCAAGAGAAATTAAGCGAGAAACAACAGGAGTTAGTTAATCGTGCTGCCGCTGCCCAAGCGCAAATGACACAAAGTGTTGAATTATTACTTGCGTTAGCGAGAGAGGAGACGATTCAACAAACAAACGTTAAGTTGTTACCCATTGTTGAGAGCTGCGTGTTACAACAAGCCCCTAAAATTGCCAATAAAGATATTTCAGTAGAAGTTAATGTATCAAGTAATGCAGCTATTGCGTTGGGGGAAAGCGCCTTAAACTTGATATTGAGTAACCTGATTGGCAATGCTTTTGCTCATGTAGAAAGTGGCTCAGTGACAGTGAATTTTACAGACAACACTCTGAGTATTATAGATACGGGCCAAGGGATCCCAAATGAGCTATTAGATCGGATCTTTGAATCAGGAATAAAGAGCGAGTCCAGTTCTGGGTTAGGAATGGGATTATCCATCGTTTTTAGATTGTGCCAACGATTGGATATTGATCTATCGCTCGAAAGCAACCAGCAGGGAACTGTATTCCACTTAACTTGCGCAGATAGTTAAAAGCTTGCAGCGTTTGCTACAAGCTTTATGTCGGGTGAACGCGTCTAATGTGGTTCAGGTGGGGCTTGTTGGACCAATCCCTTATTGATGAGCTCTTTGGTAATGCGCTTTGATATCAGTGAGGCGATAGCTTTATTGTGATCAAGCATCGTGTGTTGCGCATTTACTGCTCTTGTGGAGACCATGGCTTTGCTTTGATCACCTTTGTCAAACAGGGGAATTTGAAACTTGTCCGTCAGATGCACAGTGGTGTTATGCGAGTTATAACTAGTTGATGGAGCTGAATACGAAGAGCCTACCGACGAATACGCTGGTGTTGTATGTGTGGTGGTGGAATGTGACGTTTGCATGTGTTGTGAAGTAGCTCTATTTTCAATCGTGCTTGTGCACCTGTTTTTGCAAATGTTTGCTGGTCATACTCTCGTGTTGGGGCAAATATATCGATTGCTTTTATACACTTAGCGGTACTTAACTTAAGATTGATTTGTTTACACTCTCTCTTCAATAAGTGTCTTCATTTTTAAATCAGCAACGGCTGCCTCTACCATTAAACTGGAATACTGAGTAGAGTTAAATTGCGGATCCACATAACTTTGCATATCTACCGATGCGCAACTTGATAAAGTCACAACGGTCATTGCAGTGACTAAATCCTTTTTCTTTTAATTTCCTTAAAATTAAACTTCTTTTAAGGGGAGCTAGCTTTGAGTATTAGATGGGTACATTTCTACTGAATTTATCAATGAGTTGTACCCAAAATTCTTTTTGGGTACATTGAATGTAATGATTTAAATCATTTTTTCAAGCAGCTATGACTTTTTCAACCAAGAATCAACTTGTTTTTCCATAAAGTCTCTAATAATTGGCTGTGCTTTTTCATTGGGGTGCAAGTTATCATTTTGCATTAAGGTTTTATCGACAGCGACAGGTACCATAAAGTAATCCATTAAATAGGCGCCTGTCTCTTCGGCGACTTTTTGGTAATTGCCAGTAAACATTTTGGTATATCTAGGGCCTAAGTTTGGTGGGATCTGAATTTCCATTAACGCGACCTTTGCGCCGCTTTTCTGGCTCTTAGTGACTAATTGCGTCAGGTGTTTACGAATAAGCTTGATTGGAAAACCACGAATACCATCATTGCCACCTAATTCAATCAAGACATGGCTGGGTTGGTGTGCTTTGAGTTGGGCATCAATGTTGAGCAGTGCGTTGTCGGTTGTTTGTCCAGATACGCTCATATTGACCAATAAGATCGATTTTTTCTTTTCAACGTACTTATTTTGTAACAAATTAACCCAGTCTTGGTCTTGTTTAAGTCCGTAACCCGCACTTAAGCTATCACCTATGATCATAATTTTAGTTTCGCTTGCAAACGCCATAATAGGCTGAGTTAGACAGGCGAGGAATAGCACAAGTTTTAGGAAAATTCGAATCATGTCAGTACTTTCTCAGTTAAATGTTATTCAGGTCAAAGGGCTTAACAAAACAGTCAGTACCTTTGAGGGTGACTTAGATATCCTTAGCGATATCAATTTCACTGTCAAGTCTGGTGAGTCTGTCGCAATCGTTGGTACGTCAGGTTCTGGTAAATCAACACTACTTAGTTTACTTGCAGGTTTGGATACCGGCTCTGCAGGTGAAGTTTTTCTCGATGGTGCAGCGCTACACAAACTAGACGAAGAAGAAAGAGCGCGTTTGAGAGCAGAAAAAGTTGGCTTTGTCTTTCAGTCATTCATGCTAGTGCAAAGCTTAACAGCGCTTGAAAATGTGATGTTACCTGCTGAGCTGGCAGGGGACAAAGGTGCTAAACAGCAAGCCAGTGAATTGCTGGAAAAAGTGGGCTTGTCGCATCGAGTGAGCCACTATCCATCTCAATTATCTGGCGGTGAGCAACAACGAGTGGCCATTGCTCGTGCATTTATCGGCTCACCAAAAATTTTATTTGCTGATGAACCATCCGCTAATCTTGATAGCAAAAACGGGCATCTAATCGAAAAGCTGTTGTTTGATCTCAATAAGCAAAATGGGACAACATTGATTTTAGTGACGCATGATGAAGCGCTTGCACGCCAGTGCGACCGCATCATTCACATTGAAGCTGGGCAACTCGAAAAGATCCGTGAAGGAGAAGGAGCAACAGTTCATGTGGTTTAAGTTAGCACTTACTTTATTTTCAAGAGAGCTGCGCCGAGGGGAGTTAACGATCATATTCGCTGCGATAGCGCTGGCGGTGTTAACTGTGTTTAGCCTATCCTCAGTCACCGAACGCATTCGCCTGAATATTGAACAGAAATCGGCAGATTTTATTGCAGCTGACAGACGATTGGCGAGTAACCATCCACTGGATGACGCATTTATCGTAGAAGCACAAAAGCTAGGTTTGCAAACCGCGCGACAGATGTTTTTCGACTCAATGCTATTTGCCAATGATGAACTTGTACTTGGGTCAATCAAAGCAGTATCTGAGGGGTATCCGCTAAGAGGTGTGGTCACACTGAAAGATGGCTTTGAGCAAGCTGATTATGAGGTGCAAGGTGTCCCTCAACGGGGAAAAGTTTGGCTCAGTGAAGGCTTATTTTATAGTCTAGGGCTGGCTATTGGCGATGAAGTTGAAATAGGCGCGGGGGTTTTTCGTGCCAGTAAAATCTTGGTGAATGAACCTGATGCGCCATTTTTCTCTTTGGCTGGCAATAAGCGCGTATTGTTGAACTATACCGATATTGGCACGACTCAAGCGGTACAACCAGGCAGCCGCGTGTTTTATCGCATGTTATTTGCTGGTGAAGAAGCGGTCCTCACTGATTACTACGGTTGGTTAAAGCCGCAAATGCGAGACAATCAGAGATGGCAAGGGATCAAAGACCGCCAATCACCGCTTGGTGAAAACTTAGAGCGTTCAGAGCGCTTTTTACTACTGGCGGGTTTATTTGGGATTATGCTCGCTGCGGTGGCGATGGCAGTGTCTGCAAAGCGTTATTGTGAGCGCCAGTATGATCCGGTTGCTATGATGAAAACACTGGGCGGAAGCCGTGCGACGATCCGCAATATCTTCCTTTTGCATCTGTGTTTGGTGACCATGTTTTCGGTCACTATTGGGCTCGCGATTGGCTATGTGTTGCAAGCGGTTGCAACTGATTATCTAGCAAACTTTATGGATGCACAGCTCCCACAAGCAGGTTTTAAGCCATGGCTTTTGTCTATCACCATAGGTGTTGTCTGCGCATTGATGTTTTCGTTGAAGCCGTTGTTAGACTTATTTGATATTCCACCGCTACGCGTATTACGCCGTAATCTAGGTGATAAATTGGCAGTGAGCCGAGCGCATATGGCTTTATCTGTCTCGACTATTTTTGTTCTTATGTGGTTCTTTAGTGGTGAATTAAAAACGACATTACTGTTATTTGGTGGCACCGCTATTTTGATGTTAGTTCTGTTTGGAGTTTCAAGATTACTGTTTAGTGCTGGCAGAAAATTGGGCTTAAGCCCCGGAAGTAGTTGGTCACTGGCGATTGCAACCTTGCAAAAGCGTGCCAATGCCAATGCGGTTCAATTAATCAGTTTCGCGCTGGCTATCAAACTCATGTTGTTTTTGTTTGTATTAAAAAATGATTTGATCTCTGATTGGCAGATGCAAGTACCTGAGGACGCGCCCAATGCATTTTTGATTAATATCAGCGAGCCTGAGGTCACAAGTATTGAATCCTTTTTTGTGCAAAACAATATTTCTCATGCTGATTTTTATCCCGTATTCCGTGGCCGAGCCAATGCCCTTAACGGTGAAAAGTTTGCACGCACTGCGTCTAAGCAGGAGGGCGAAGAGCAGGATGAAGATGCAGCAGAAGGCGCAGGCCGAGAGTTAAATTTAACATGGATGACAAAGTTGCCAGAAGGTAATGAAGTCATCGAAGGCACTTGGTTTGACCCGAACAGTGAAGAGCTTGAAGTCTCTATCTCAAAAGGCATGGCTGAGGGCATGAACATAAAGATAGGTGATCGACTCACCTTTTTAGTGAATGAACAGAGCTTTGAAGCCAATGTTACGAGTCTACGCAGTGTCGATTGGGGGTCATTAAAACCAAATTTTGTGATGATATTTAACCCCAAGGTGGCGGGCAAGTTCCCAGTGACCTACTTTACTGCAGCGCAATTCTCTGAGGGCGATGAAAAAACGGTCAGTCAATTATTACGAGATCATCCTACGGTCAGTATGATTGATATAAAAAGCCGCTTGGAGCAAGCACAGTCAATGATTGCTCAAGTCTCTTTAGCGATTAGCTTTGTACTCGCCATCGTACTGACCAGCGGCGCTTTGGTGCTGATCTCTCAAGTTCAGGCTAGCCTTGCTGAGCGTATGCAGGAGATAGTTATTTTGCGTACCCTAGGCGCCAGAGGTCGGTTAATTAAATTGGCGACCTTGTATGAGTTCCTACTGCTTGGGGCATTAGCTGGGTTTGTCGCGGCGTTAGTGAGTGATGTCACTTTGCTAATAATACAGCGTGAGCTATTTGAGGTAGAAGGTAAATTACACCCATATGTGTGGGTTTTAGGCCCATCCTCGGGGGCGCTATTTGTTGCTGTTATCGGCTACTTTATGGTGGCCAGTACGATGCGGCAAAACACGCAAGGCCTACTTAGAAAATTAGCTTAAATTAAAAAAGAGGTAACTTAGTTACCTCTTTTTTTAGGTCTATTCATCATGGCATATTACAAAATGCCAATTTGCTTGAGTGTTGCTCGCGCTTTATCTACACGTATTTTAACCATGTCATTGAATGTCGGTGCATGCATGTTAAAGGCAAAGTAGTGCGTGCCTTGTGCATTTTCGATTTTACCTACATACCAGCCAATATAGGTCTTTCGAGCAATCGGGCCTGTTCCTGTTTTTGCATATAGTTGATAGTCAGGGCGACTTTCTTGCAAAAATATAGACTCAAAGGTTTGATAAGTTTGTTCGCTTAACCCTAAGGATTTAGTATCTAGACGGCGTAAAAACTCAACCTGCTCAAATGCTGAAACCTGTAGGCTGGAGTTGAGCCAAAAGCCATCTAAGGGTCCATTGATGTCTTGGTTTCCATAGTCAAATTGAGATAAGTAAGTTTTAATATCAGGCTTACTTAGGGTATTCGTCCAATCTTGATAAAGTGGCAGTACAGAATAGCTGAATGCCTCTTTTAGCACGATTTTTTCTTGATGCCATGCCTTTGGCCACCATTTTTCAGGGGAGTATACATTCGTATTAACTTGATACGTCGTTTTGGTATCTATCTTATTTTGCTCAAGTAAAATGAGTGTATTGGGGATCTTATAAGTTGAAAAGGGGCTAAATGGACGCTCAGCACGGGATTTATTTATAACTTGCCATTTATCAGATTGCTCACTGTACACAACCATGGTGCATTGCTCGTCTTTTTTACACCCTGCAATGGCGATGGCATGATTGGTCGCAAACAGTAACCCCCCTGAAATGAGTAACGACGGCCATGGTAATCGCATAATTTTCCTTAGTTCTATTATTATTTTGTGCCAAAAGTATATTAAATATGCTGAATTACCCCTGAACTGTGGCAACCATCGAAGTCATATAAAGCTGAGATCTTTTTGCCATCACAACAGTGCCTTGTGTTGAATTCGCGAACGAAATTGGCTTGGCGTACAGGCTTTTATCGCAAGAAAACGGCGATTAAAATTAGATAAATTGTTAAAGCCGCATTGGTCGCTGATCACAGTAATAGGTGCTTTTGAATTAATCAGTAATTTGCAGGCTTTGGCAATGCGTAATTGATTAATGAATTCCGTGACTGTTTTTTCGGTGCGCTTTTTAAAAAAGCGGTGAAAGTGATTTGTACTCATATGTGCTTGCTCTGCTAATAAGTCCGCATTGAGCTGCTCAGTGTAGTTCTCGTAGATAAAATTAATCACCTTATCAAACTTATCTTTTGCCGGATCTTGTTGATTGGCATAGTTAAACTCCATGCTTGATAGCGTGCTATATTCGCTGGTGGCCATCAAATTAAGCATATTAAACAATAAAACATAGCGTTCAAGCGGGTTCGCATCGGCCATTTTGATAAAGATTTGCTCTGTAGCCCTTGCTAATTGAGTACTGAACTTTAAGCCACATTTGGCTTTATGAAGCAGTGAATGAAGGCTTTCGAACTCTTTATTTAGTCTGAGTTGTTGCTCAAGCCATAGTGCAGGGATCTGGGCAACGTATACTTTTTGCATGCTGCCGTCTAAGTTAGGCTTGGATTGCCAAGTATGGGGCAGTTCCGGCCCGAGTAAAACTAAGTCGTAATCAGAAAAAGGCGCGATGTAATCACCAATATGGCATACCCCTTTGCTATTTAGAGTCAGGCAAATCTCGTATTCAGGGTGGTAATGCCAGTTAAACGGGATTTCATTTAACTGATATAAGCAATATCGCCAAGAACAATTTGTCGAGGGAATAATCTTTTCGCACATCGCTCTCATAATATTATCCTTAATTTTATTATTTGATTGTTATTAAAATATTTTAATGAGCACATGTTATGAGGGAATATTATGTTGGTGACATCTATTACCCCCCATTTCACTGTTACATATATTTAAATATTTCATCACCTAGGCGCAAAGCGGTGATACATTTCAACTTGATAATAATACTTATCTATTCACTTACTTGGTTTCCTAAAAAACCTACCTTTACAGAAGAAATACGTTAAAAAGGTGTGTTTCTTGCGATGACAGCGCTGTTCATTGATAGATTTGTACCTGTATGGGATAGAAAATGCAAACATCTTGAAGCTCATGCTGCTCAAATAGGTAATGAATTAAATTAGAGTTGTTAATTTTAAGTAGCATTATAGCTAAGTGATTTTTTCAGTAGCTCCGCATTATCGAGTGACTAGGTCAATGTACTTACTTGGTGTTAAGTATTGAGTTTTCTCTAATTTTCTTTTGCAAAAACAGATAAAAAATAGATCAGAGAGAATCATGATGAAACAGAATTTATCTCCATTTAAATTGTCGCAGGTATCGTTTGCAGTGTTAGTCAGCATGTTACCTTTGGGGGCTATGGCAGCAGATGCTGGCGTGCAAGCGGAGCAAGTTGAAGTAATTGAAGTACGAGGCATTCGCGCTTCAACCGAAAAAAGTCTAAATACCAAACGCTTTGCCGATGGCGTGGTTGATTCAATTACCGCTGAAGATATTGGTAAGTTACCTGATGTGACCATTGCTGATTCACTTCAGCGTGTACCAGGTATTCAGATCCGCCGTAGCGCGGGTGAAGGTGCGACGATTAATGTGCGGGGCATGCCTCAAGTCACAACCTTGCTCAATGGCGAGCAATTTTTAAGTGCTGGATCGATTACTAAAGTGCAGCCGGATTTTACCGACATACCATCGAGCTTAGTTGGTGCAATGAATGTGATGAAGTCACCAACCGCCGACACCTTAGCGGGCGGTATATCTGGTACTGTCGATTTGATCACTCGTAAGCCATTCGATCTAGAAGATGGTTTTAGTGGTGCAGCATTGCTTGAAGCATCAACAGGTTCATACTCCGAAGAAACTGACCCTAAATTCATGGTATCAGGTGGCTACAACGGCGATCGTTTTGCCGTGTTAGCGACCGTTTCATATGATGAGGCAAACCTCGCCAATTACCGCTTTGGTACTTTAAATGACAAATGGGCTTACGCGCCATATGAGAATCATGAAAAAGCAGACTGTTGGTATTGTCCGCAGTCAGATATGAATGGGGATGGAGACTCAGATGATGCCGAATTTACCTATGTAAACTACGGTATTATGAACCGTTTTACCGAACGTGAGCGTGTAGGCGCGACAGTCAGTTTTCAAGCGCAATTAAATGATAATTGGACACTTAGTAGTGATGTGTTTTACACCGATATGGACGATGCGGATCGTCAAAAAGGGATTACAGCTGACAATGCATGGAATGGTCATTGGGATTGGCAAGAGCAACACGATCCGATCAATCGCGGAAAGTTAGATAACGGTCATAATTTGCATACAGCGCAAGATATTACGCTTCATTCTCCACGTGTTGTATCACACTCTGAGAGTCATACGAATAAACGAGAATCGACCAACTTTAACTTTGAACTAGAGTACAAAGGAGATGGTAACTTTTCGGGTAAAGCACGGTTTATTACTGCCGAAGCATCGCGCAGCCACACAGAAAATGTCGCGCAAGGCTATATAACCAACGGTCTTGCTCATAGTTTGAGGCGAAATGATGGGACTGGTGCAATTGCGGTAAACCCCAACGGTTATGGTCCAGATCCTGTCCCGATGCGTTTAAATTTTGCTGGAAAACATCCATCGTTACGTGGCCCAGCGCAATTGCAAGGGGAAGCGTTTGGGTCAAATATTGACCGATATTCGATTGTCTCCACATACTCTGAAAATAACTATGATGAAGATGCGAATTTAGACATTTTACGTTTTGATGGCGAGTATCTGTTTGATTTTGGCCATTTAGAAAAAATGACATTTGGTATTCGTGCAAGCCAACGTGATGTTACTCGTGAGCAATATGTATTACTTGCGCCATTTTCTAACCCAGTCGGTGACGAGGTAGTCAATGTCATGTGGAAAGACCAAGGCTTGGCAGCATTTGACACCGATGGCAATGGTGAAATCAACACGGAAAAGGGTGATATCACGATAAGTGCAGATAATCCTTTATACTTTAGTGGTTTACCAAGTGGTTGGGTATCGAAGAGCAGCGACTTTGGCCCTGTGTCTATGGATGAATATTACTTTATAGATCCTCGCCAGCTTGATGATCCTTTTGCGTCCCAAAATGCGTTATACGCGGGCAATATCAAAGGCGGTGCGCCAGGTAGCTCATATACTGTTGAGGAAATGACTCAATCAGTTTATTGGAGCGCCGATCTTTCCAACGATTTTTATCGTGCAAATGTTGGTTTTCAATATATAAAAACTGAGTTGGATATTGTGCAAAATATTGTTGGCGAGTCTATTTGTACTAATTGTCCAGGTGCTGTTGCAACTGATGGTGGTGATATTGTGACAGAGCGCTCGTTCAATGATTTTTTACCAGCGGTGAATGTCGCATTCAACCTCAGAGAGGATCTGATTTTGCGTACATCATGGGGTAAGACCATGACGCGTTTGGATCTTGGTGCAATCGCTGGAGGACTGAGTATTAGTCGTGCTCGCGCAGGGGATGACATTGCTGCCGAAGAAGGCGTTAGCCCAGACTTATTGATTGCCACTGAGGGCAATATGCAGGGTAACCCAGAACTTGAACCATGGCGTGCAGACAATACTGACGTGACATTGGAATGGTATTTCTCTCCAAGTGGCTTAATGAGTGTTGCCTTGTTCAAAATTGATTTAGAGTCCTTTATTGAATCAGCGCAATGGAAAATATCTGCTGAAGATGGCGATGGCGTAACGCGCCGTAATGTGACTGTAAACGGTCAGGTTAATGGTGCAGGTGGCACGATGGAGGGCGCTGAGTTTAGTTATCAGCAAGCCTTCGATTTCTTGCCTGGATTTTGGAGCGGGTTTGGTGCTGCGTTTAACTACACGTATTCAGAAAGTGAGAGTGGTAAAACTGGATTTGGTGGAGAAGCACTACCATTAGAAGATAACTCAAAAGAGTCCGGTAATGCCGTTTTATGGTATGAGCAAGATGGTTTCCAATTTAGATTGGCGGCGAACTACCGCTCTAAGCGCTTGCATACGGTCTCGACACCTGGCGGTATGGGTAATGTGGGCATCTGGACTGAGCCAACAACCTATATTGATATGTCAGCAAGTTATGATATCAATGACTCCCTGACGGTCTACATGTCCGGCAGTAATTTAACGGAAGAGTATGAGTCACAATATGCACAGTGGAAGAATAACCGTATGGCACAAAATATCTACGAGCGTCGCTTTACTTTAGGTGTGCGAGGACGTTGGTAACGATTGATTTCCTTTAATCATTATACTCTATAGGGCCGTGAGGCCCTTTTTTATTGCTTTGTTGAAGCTAGCCATCCAGTTCCACCTTTTTCACTTGCCATTCTTAATTATCGAATACGTCGTGTTGCAAATACAGACTTTGTGAACAGAGCTTAACTGTGACTACGTTATTTATATCGCTTTGATTTCACTTAACCATCTGAATTAAAATGATTTTATTATCATAGCATGGGCGGTTTTTATCCTGTGTCCCATTCGCGCATGTTTCTGTCCTAGTTGCAGAAGTCGCCAACGCATGAATTGTTTACACTCATCTTAAACATAGAGGAGATGCCAAGTGATCAATAATCCAGCGACAAAATATGCCCCAGCGACAATCGTCAAAAACCCGAATCGACGTTGGCCAGATAACCGTTTAACACAACCTCCACGCTGGCTGTCCACGGATCTCAGAGATGGTAATCAGGCATTGGCAACGCCGATGGATCAGGAACGAAAGTTGCACTTTTTTGAGCATTTGGTGCGTTGTGGTTTTAAGGAAATTGAAGTTGCCTTTCCCTCAGCTTCGCAAACAGATTTTGATTTTGTGCGTCACTTGATTGAGTCAAACAAGATTCCAAATGATGTATGGATCCAAGTGATCACTCAATCGCGTGTTGATCTTATTGAAACAACCATGTCGTCATTAGCCGGCGCACCGCGGGCTATCGTGCATTTATATAATGCCACAGCACCGGTGTTTAGAGAGCTGGTATTCAAAAAAAGTAAAGCCCAAACCATTGAGCTGGCAGTTGCGGGTGTGGCAAAAATTAAAGAATTAGCAGAGCAGCAACCTGATACTCAATGGTGCTTGCAATACTCGCCAGAGACATTCTGCTTTACTGAATTGGATTTTGCATTAGAGATATGTGAAGCCGTTAAAGAGGTGTGGCAACCTAGCCAACAACGACCACTTATTCTTAATTTACCGACAACGGTTGAAGTGAATACGCCAAATGTATTTGCCGACCAAATTGAGTTATTTATTAATCAATTTAGCGATTTAAGTCATATCACTATCAGTGTTCACCCACATAACGACAGGGGTACAGGCGTTGCCTCTGCAGAGCTGGCTTTACTTGCTGGTGCACAGCGTGTCGAAGGATGTTTGTTTGGTAATGGAGAACGCACTGGCAATGTTGATTTGGTGACTTTGGCATTGAATTTATATAGTCAAGGAGTTGCGCCGCAGCTTGATTTCTCTGATATCAAAAAGTCAGTAGAGGTGACAGAGTATTGCAATCGCTTACCTGTGCATCCGCGCCACCCTTATGCTGGTGAGTTGGTCTTTACCGCATTTTCTGGTTCACACCAAGATGCCATTAAAAAGGGGTTTGCGCAACGAGAGCAAGATGCCAGCGGATATTGGCAGATCCCATATTTACCGTTAGATCCCAAAGATGTGGGATGCAATTATGAAGAAGTGATACGCGTAAACAGCCAGTCGGGTAAAAGTGGCGCCGCATGGTTATTGGAGCAAAACCATGGCTTGCAATTGCCTAGAACTTTACAAGTTGATTTTAGCCAGCAAGTGAAATCTTACACCGATCGAACCGGAATTGAGATGACTCTCGCAGAAATATGGCAGCTATTTAGAGAGAGCTATGGCGTGGTGTCCACACCTAGATTGGCATTAATTAACTATACCAGCCAGCCGCTTACCACAGGCCAGCAAATAGAAGCCAATGTCTTGTTTGGCGGACAAAAAATTCAACTCAATGGCAGTGGAAACGGGTTATTAAGTGCACTGATAAATGCGGTGCGCACACATTTTAATATCAATATTAATATCAAAAACTATTCTGAACACACTTTAGGTCATAAAACACAAAGTAAAGCAGTCACTTATGTGGAGTGTGAAGCGCCAGATCATACGCAATATTTTGGTGTGGCAATCGATGCAGATACGAGTCGAGCCTCAATTCAAGCAATTTTAAACGCGGTAGCAAACTATCTTATCCACGATAGTCGGTTTGATACCGAACAGCTTAGATTTGTATCTGCTTAAATCACTTAACTAACTAAAACAGCAGGTAAATTATGGAAAGCATACTGGATGTTATCAAACAAGAATGGGAGCAGCCAGAGGGGTTTGATCCAGGTATAGAGCAAATCGTTGTCAATGACACCCTAGATGAAACCAGTAAAAAGGGCATACGTACGCGGTTTGTACGTTTTGCTCCGGGGGCGAAAACACAGGTTAAATTTATACACGATTACCATGAAGAAGTGTACTTAGTGCAAGGAGATCAAATTTTGCTGGATGAGGGTGAATTACAGCCATTGCAAGAATATCAGCAGGGCCACTATTTTACTCGTCCCGCAGGCACCTTTCACGGTCCATTTAGCAGTAACAGCGGTTGCATACTGCTCGAAGTTCATTATTACAACAAATAACAATTAATACATTTACAGATTGAATCAAAAGGAAATGAAATGAGTTACCAAACCCACGCCCAGACCTGGGAACAAAGAGCTACGATCCGAACTAGGCCACGACGGATGATCGAGGATGATGAGTTATCATTTTATCCGCAAGAACGACAGCCGCTATGTTTTGACCCCATCATCGCCAAGTTAGGTGATGAGGTGCGAGATCAAATTTTGCTTCAGAGTTTGTATAAATATATTAATGACATCGTGATTTTTGAAACTGAAATCGTAAATAAAACAGCGCTAGATATTGCCAAAGGCCGATTTCCATTTGAGTTTTCATTTGATGCTAGATATGACGCAATGTCAGTGGTTATTGACGAAGATTATCATGCTTTTGTCGCGATGGACTTTCAAAACCAGCTTGAATTACAAACGGGCATAAAACCCTTTCAAACATTTGATGAAATAGAATTAAGCAGGGCGATCCCTCGCGCAGTTCACTCACTCAGTGATCCCGCGCATAAGGCCGGTATGGAATTGATTGCAGTGGCTATTTCAGAAAATACAGTGACGTCAGATGTGGCAGCGTTTGCCAGTGATAAATCGGTTAAACGATCCATTAAAGGGATCATGGCAGATCATTTAGCTGATGAGGGTCGTCATTCTCGCTTTTGGATTGAGCTAGTGAAGATTTATTGGCAAGAGGTAGACGAAGCGACACGTATAGCGATCGGTGAAGCAATTCCTAAGTTTTTAGTGGAATATCTGACAAATGAAATTCAAAAAGAGTTTGATACGGCATTAATAGCGCAATTGAACTTGCCTCAAGTGGTGCAAAAACGTGTGATGGATAATTTGGTGGGCAGCTATCCTATTACTAGTCAGCATCCAATGATAGCTAATATTCGTCGCTTTTTTAATGCGTCAGGCTTGCTTGAACACGAACCGACACGCATGCAACTTCAACAATATCTCGCAGGTTAATGAGAGGCGAATATGAAATTACTCTCTATTTTGATCCGCAATGATAGCCCCTGTTTTGCAGAGCTTGGACAGCTTGCATATGATTTCGGCCACACTGTATTTTGTGATCTAGACATACCGACTGAGCAGACTTTTTGGCAAATTTTGCAACCGCTAGATAAGCTGGATCTGACTGTTTGTGCGTTACCGGACTCGCCATTGGGCGAAGAGAACACGCTGTATCTCAATGTTGAAAAGTGTGAGCAAGATACAAGTTATTGGTTGAGGTGTATCTGGTTTAAAGAGAATCGTTGGTGGGTATTGAGTGAAGCCGAAGTAGTGGCGAGCCATGCGATTAATGGCGCAGATATATACAGTGAATTGGTTGAACAGTTACAAGACAATTTAACCGTTGCACTTACGCGTGTTGCACAAAGTGAGTTAGATACCCTAGTTGAATGGTCACCAAAAAACTGGCCTGTTAATCAGGATTTAGCGCAAATACGTGCTTGGCATAAAACAAATGAAACCGCATGTATACCGCTTATTGAAACGACGACTTTGTTTGCTGGTTTTAAACAAGCTTGTCAGTGTTATCCCGATAATATTGCAATACGCTTTGACGGTCAGACGATGTCATATGCATTGCTAGAGAGACTGAGTGAGCGAATAGCAAAGCAGCTACATAGGCGTTTATCTTCAGCGTCGTCTCAACCTGTGATAGCCATTGCATTAGATAAATCATTTGAGTTATACGCCAGTATTCTAGCCGTATTAAGACTAGGGGCATGTTATGTGCCTATCGACCCAGACTATCCTCAAGATCGCATCGATAATATTTTAAACAGTGCCTCTGCGGATCTCGTCATTAGTCATCGAGCAGGGTTAGCCGATAACTTCGCTGATATTAACACCTTAATAAATGAAGGTGAGGATGTTGATAGTGAGCTCCCTAAGGTGGCACAAAACCCATCTGCGAACGCTGTGCTTATATACACTTCAGGCTCAACGGGCATGCCAAAAGGCGTGCAGCTAACACATAGTAATATTTTGCACTTTTGTGATTGGTATAGCCGCTACACGCAGCTGGATACACACTCTCGATGCTTGCAGTTTACGACGGTTTCTTTTGATGCATCGCTATTGGATATTTTTCCGACGTTATTGGTAGGCGCATCTCTAGTCGTACCAACTAAAGAAGCACGCCATGACTTTTCGCAATTAGATGAGTTAATTCGCTCAGAGCAGGCAAGCCATTGCTTTATCCCGCCAGCTATGTTGAGCGCATTACCAAATTATGAGTGGCCATCTATGCGCTATATCATTACAGGTGGAGATGTCTGTGATGCTAGAACGATTGCATATTGGTCACCGCGGAGCCAGCTAATTAATATTTATGGCCCCACTGAATGCACGGTATTGGCAACGTATAAAGCTTTTTCGCCAAGCAGTAATAACAAAGTGCTCGGTAAACCGATACAAAATACACAGATTTATGTGGTCAATGAGCAAGGCAACCCTTGTCATACACTAGAGCAAGGCGAAGTCTATTTGGCCGGACCTGGCGTTGGGCCGGGTTATTTCGGCCAGCCAGAGAAAACTGCAGAGTGCTTTTTAGCGCCGAGCGACTGGTCACAAGGTGCCCGGCTATATCGCACCGGTGATATCGCGTATTGGGATGAACAGGGCGAGTTAAACTTTGTTGGTCGTAAAGACAATCAACTCAAAATAAGAGGGTTTAGAGTTGAATTAGGTGAAATTGAGAACACCATTTTGCGCACTGGGCTATATCATCAGTGTGTGGTTTTAGCCGATGATAAAAAGCGCATTCATGCGTTTGTGAGTGAAGCAGAATATGCGGCGGATACCACGTTGTTGCGACATGACTTAGCACTTAGTTTGCCTGATTATATGATGCCTAGTCAGATAATTGAGATAACCACCTTTCCAGCAACCAGCAATGGCAAGGTCGATCGTCAAAAGCTGTTGGCTATGGTCCCAGAAGCCACAGGTGTTCAGCGAGCAGATGAAGCTTTCAGTGAGATTGAGAGTGCGCTTAGGGCAATTTGGGCTCAGGTACTTGAAGTTGATGAGTTAGATGTTGGTCGAGAAATGTCTTTCTTTGAATTAGGCGGTCACTCACTCCTTGTGTCAAAAATGCTTCTGGCGGTGAAAAACCAGTTTCCAGGTAACTTCACCTTGGCACGTTTTATGGAAAACCCAACCATTAGTGCACTTGCGGTATTGTTGAGTGGATCTGATCTGGATAAAGGCGCACAGATCTCAGATCGGATCTACGCGGATATGGTGTTAGATTTTCAGATCCAACCTCTGGATGGGAGCAACCCGAACGCATTTTCCCCTCAAACTGTTTTGCTAACTGGAGCAAATGGCTTTTTGGGGGTCTATATTTTGGAGCAGTTAATTACACAAACTGACGCGACGATTTATTGCTTAGTGCGTGCCACCTCTGTGGAATATGGATGGAAAAAAATACATGATGCGTGGCAAATGTTTGGCATTGAACCGGCAATTTGCCCTACTAGAGTTAAAGTTGTATGTGGCGATTTAGCCAAGCCGCTTTTGGGTATGACCCAGTCTCAGTATGACCAGTTGAGTCAATCGGTTGATGTTATCTATCATAATGGTGCACAAGTAAATCATATCTATGATTACGACTACCTCTACAACGCAAATGTACAGTCGACCATAGAGCTACTTGAAATGGCCTGTCAGCACAAAATTAAGCAGATGGTGTATATTTCAACGCTCTCGGCTGCGAGTAACTTAGATGATGACGGGCGCATTGTCGAAGATGGCCCTGCTGAGCAATTACCTGCGTTTGTCAATAATGGTTACAACCTGACAAAGTGGGTGTCTGAACAGCTTGTATGGCAAGCTTACCAGAGAGGTTTGCCAGTGACCTTAGTACGGCCTGGCAACATTTGCGGTCATTCTGAAACAGGCCGCTGTGTTCCTGATCAAAATCGGATTCTACTGCTGCTTAAGGGCGCCGCGCAATTGGGTATGGCACCAGATTGGTCATTGAATTTCGATCTGTGTCCTGTGGATTTCATTGCCAGAGGCATGGTTGCTGCAACCTTATGTGAAGATAGGCACCAGCCTGTTTTACATTTTCATAATCCCAACCCTCTGACGTGGAAGCAATATGTTGGCCGACTGTCCCACTTTGGCATTCCCATCCGTTTTGTGGGTGACACAGAGTGGCGAGATACATTAATGACGTTGGATGAGAGCAACGCACTATTTCAAGTTGTCTCATTTTATCTTGATGAAAATAATGAAGATATTGGTGATATCTCGCATATTGATAGCGCCGCTACTGCCGCAAGGTTAGCGCAATTTGGGCTAGCTTATCCTGATAAAGATTTGGCACTGGTCGATGCCAATTTGGGTTTTTTAATTGCTAGTCAATTTATTGAATGTCCCAAAGAAGAAGCACAGCCAATTTAAAAAACAATTTAATAATTAAACAAAGGAAACTGTTATGAGTACCCCTTATAAAGAGCAGCGTTCAACGCTTATTTATGTACCTAAAACAAGCACTATTAGTACGTCTGTCGATGTCAAAGCGACACCCGATCAGGCGTGGAAGATTGTTGGTAACTTTGCCGGCTTTGACAAATTTGTCGACGGTCTTGAGCGCATTGAAATGACAGGTGAAGGGATACGCGCTGTTCGCAAAAAGTTTTTTGCTGATGGTCATTTGGTTCTAGAGCAGCTGAATAGCTACGACGAGCAGAAGCATATCATGAGTTGGAGCCTATTATTTACCAATATGGATATCAATAACTTATGGTCTTCTATGCGAGTTGAAGCTTTGCCTGATGGTCAAGCTCGCGTGTTCTGGGATATTGCTGGCGAGCCTGCAAATGAAGACACATTGCAGCCGGACTTTGAAGATTTTATCGCAACATTTGCTACGGCGGCATTGAACAATGCTAAAGGGCTGATCGAGCAAGCAGCTTAAATTTTTGGGGGGGTAATGAATCGCAAGTTCGTTACACCCTGATTTTAGATGTAGCAATTGAAAGGAATAATCATGAAAACAACGAGTCAAACACAGCGCAAAGCATATACGACTATCCCCAATACAGGCACCGTATATAACGATATTGAGATTAATGCACCGGCTAGCACGGCTTGGTCTGTGGTAGGGAATTTTTCAGCATTTGACCGATTTACTGATGGATTAGAGCGGATTGAAATGCTCAGTGATGGCGAGGGAGCCGTTCGCCGAAAATTTTTTGCTTCCGGTGACTTTGTCATTGATCAGCTAACGGAGCGAGATGACGCAAGCATGTCTATGCACTGGAATATCATTTTAACATCGTTAGATATTCGCAATCTATGGGAGCACATTCGAGTCGAGCCTATTTCAGAACAGCGATGTCGTGTGGTGTGGGAAATGGCGGGCGAGCCGAAAGACAGCCAAACTTCGCAGCAGCAATTAGAGGCATTTTTGACTGATTTTGCTAAGGCGGCATTGAAAAATGTGGCGTCTCTATGCGTGTTAGAAACTGAGTCAGCTTAGGAGAAGGCTATGAGCACACTGTGGTTTTTTGTTGCTTTGCTGGTTCCCTGTATTTGGGGTGTTCAGGCTGTCATGCTTAAATTTGGGATCGGCGAGTTTCCCCCTGTATTTATGGTGGCTCTGCGATTTTTATTGATGTTGGTGTGTCTGGCTCCTTTTTTGACAAGACTAAAGGGGCACTTTGGAAAAGCATCGGCAGTGGGCTTAACTCAAGGGGTTGCGCACTTTGCATTGCTGTATATCGGCTTTCAATACGCTGATGTGACTTCAGGGATGATTGTTTATCAAACGAATGCCATTTTTACCTTGATCTTAGGGTCAGTCTTATTAGGTGAAAAAATGACGCGCTTTGGCTTTGTTGGCACTGCGGTTTGCTTGGTTGGCGTCTCTTTGATCCTCGGCTTACCGCAGCAAAATACCAGTGTGTTGGGACTGGTCATTATCGCTTGTTCTGCTTTGATGTTTGCAATCGGTAATATTTGTGTACGTAAGCTGGGGCCTTTTGACCCTGTGGGCTTAAACGCAGCCGTTGCTATGTATGCATTCCCTATGCTTTTAGGGTTATCGTTCCTAATTGAGCAAGGCCAATGGGAGTCGATCACACAAGCCAGTTTACCAGCATGGGGGGCATTGCTTTACACTGCATTTTTGGGTGGCATTTTGGCATTTATTTTGTGGTACAAATTATTGGCAAAATTTAGTGTCGATAAGATTTCTCCATTTAGTTTGCTGATGCCATTTTTTGCCATGATAGGTAGTGTACTCCTATTAGACGAACAAGTGACAGTGGCAAATTGCTTGGGGGCGATTATAACGGTTGCGGGTATTGCGATTATTCAATACGGTGCCAGAGCTTGGTCTTGGTTGCGCCCTGCCAGTGTCGCAGCATAAGTGATATGAGGAATAAATGTATGTCTAGTATGAACAAAGCAGCCAGCATTGAATGCCAAATTTCACGGATCGCGATTGAAACTCAAAGCTGTATTTCGATATATTTGCGCCGTGTCGATGGGCTACCCTTTTTGCAGTTCTCTGCTGGCCAATATGTGACGCTAGAGCTTGTAATACAGGGGCAATTGCTTCGGCGCTGTTACACTATTTCCTCGTCATCGCAAGATAGACGTATGCTCCGATTAACCATTGAGCGGGTCAATCAAGGCCTAGTATCAAATTGGTTGTGCGATCATGCTGCGATAGGGTTGAGACTTGATGTGGGGGAACCTACAGGGCAATTTGTCTTGCCAAGTGAGTCAAAAAAGAAGTTGTTATGGATGGCGGCAGGCAGTGGTGTAACGCCTTTCATAGCAATGTTACATGAGTTGGTTGATACCCAATTATCTTGTGACGTGGTGATGTTGATATCTGTCAAACAACGTCAAGATTTAATTGGCTGTAACGAACTTGAAGCGCTCATTAAGCTTTTACCCAATGTAAAGTTAGTGATGACTTTCACCTCAGAGAATGACATGTCGAGTGGGCAGGCTGGTAGGTGGACAGCAGAGCGCATTGCTGACGTATGTCCTGATCTTCATGCGCGTTTGGCTTATTTGTGTGGTGGTTCGGCTTTTACGACTGATATGCAACGAGCGTTAATATCGTTAGGTGTGGCGCCAAAAAACGTGTTGGTTGAATCCTTTTGTGTGGTGAATACCCACAACATAACAGAAGCTGAGTCGACATCAATGCACGTTCAGTTGATACCACATGATGTGCGATGGAAAACAGATGGCACGCAAACACTGTTGGCGTTATCTGAGTCACAAGGCGTCGAAATTCCATCAGTATGTCGCAGTGGTTTGTGTGGCGCATGCAGTGTGACGGTTAAAGGCCCCTGTTATTCTGAAGGAAGAGAAGCGCTAGATGACGCCAGCTTTGACGCCGGCGTACGTTTAGCTTGTATGACGTTCCCGCGAGGGGACTGCGTTGTTGAGCTAAATTAAGCGATTGTTTGTGGCTGCGCTATAAAGTCAACCGGCGCTAATCCGACACGACGCTTAAACATGGCACTAAAAGCGCCAGGACTATCATATCCGACTGCCAGTGCTGTATCGATCACATTGTGGCCTTGGGCCAGCAGCTCCATACTGCGCATAAGGCGCTTTCGTCGCAGCCATTCGCCAAAACTTAGGCCTGTGGCTTGATGGAAGCGCCTTGATACTGTGCGATCTGAGACGCAAAGCATGTAAGCTGCATCGGTTAATGACCACGGGTGTTCCAAGCGCGCGGTGATTTTTTCACATAGTTTTAAAAGTGCTTCATCTTCAGGTAGCGGGACATTGAAATCATGTAGTGATAAGCCGCGTAGTTCATCCAAAACAAGTTCTAGAATGCGCTCTTCTCTTCCTCCCCTTGGGCAAGGAGTGGGAATATCAACGGCGCTATTAATTAATGCTTTAAGCAATTCCGGAACTTGGAAAATGCCGCAGTCGCTAGGCAGATCTGCTCTGGCAAACGGGTCTAAAAACAAGGTTCTTACCTCTACTTTACCATGTGCTTTGATGCTATGAGGTACGTTAGCAGGGATCCATAGTGCTCTATCTGGTGGAATGATCCATCGTCCTTGGGGGGTTGTGACTCTCAAAACGCCAGTCAGCGTATGCAAAAGTTGTACGCTAGTATGAGCATGTTGAGGTTCATTAATGCCGTGTGCATATGAATAAGCAAATGCGATGACGGGAGCAGTTAACTGTTCAGTTTGAAAATACATCGATCCTCCTTGTGAATTATGCCAATGTTGTCTTCAATAAAACTGTTTTAGAGTAAATACTTTACCTGTGTTATTACTAAAATCAGCTTGAATACTTTATGCATAGATCGCGTGTACCTGAAAAGCAATACAAATAATAAAGAATAAACAAGTCAAAAAATAACGAAATTAGATTTATTTTTGTATTTATAATCTGTTTTATCTTTTTTATTGGATGTTTTATTTTTATTTCGCTGAAGAGTAACTTTTCACACATTAGTGTATTGGTGATTAAATAGTCAATCCAAATAGAATAAAAACTTCTCGATATGAAGATAACTCATAATTATGTGTATTAAATGTATCAAAGTGTTATTTGTATTGTTGTACCTTATTTTATGTAGTATGTTTCTTTTCCATGGACGCATGTCCATAAAAAAAATGGGTAATTATTAAAAAAATAATGAAAAGGCTGACTCAGCCTAAACTTTTATAGTCAAAGGAATAATGATGTTAGAAGAACAAATCGAGCCCTGCTTAGCAGAGGATTTTTCATTTTCGAAAGAAGAATTAGAACAGTTTCGTAGACAAGGTTTTGCAGGTCCATTCACCGCATACACGCCAGAAGAAATGACTGAAAAATTCAAAAAGCTTCGCCCGAAGCTAGTGGATAGTCGAAAGTCAATTTACCGTGGAGATGACGGTATCTCAGGTAGTACCAATATATCCAATTATGATCGTCACCTCGATATTGACTTCCTTGCAGAGCACATCTGTAAGCGTGAAATTGTTGACCGTGTTGCAAGCATTTTAGGTCGAGACTTACTGTGCTGGAGAACTGAATTTTTCCCTAAATACCCGGGTGATGAAGGTACTGATTGGCACCAAGCAGGTACATTTGCCAATGTTGCTGCGTCGAAAAAGCCACAGATTGAATGGCCTGAAGGCTCTGAGCACTCAGGTACAATTACAGTTTGGACTGCGTTTACTGAGTCTACAATTGAAAATGGTTGCCTGCAGATCATGCCAGGAACGCATAAAACCATGAATTATGACGAAACCAAAGAGCTCACTTATGATGAGTCCCAGATCAATTCAGTGGAAAAAGATGGCATAAAACGCGGCTTTTTTGGATATGACTATCGTCAACTGCAAAAAGATCCGAACTGGAAACCTGATGAATCTCAAGCGGTTCCATTAGTTATGAAGCCTGGCCAATTTGTTATCTTTTGGTCAACCCTCATGCACGCTTCTTACCCTCATTCGGGTGAAAAAAATATGCGTTTAGGTTATGCCGCGCGTTATGTACCGACAGATGTAAAAGTATATCCGTATTCGCAAAGCTTGGATGAGTTTGGTGCGAATGCCAGCCTTGATAACCATGGTTCAGTACTTGTCTCTGGTACTGATTCAATAGGCCATAATGCACTGATTGAAAAAACGTTTAATAACACGCCGTTTAACCGCCGTGAGTGGTAATGCAATTAAGGAAAGATGATGAAAGACATTGAACAAACAGTATTGGTGTTGTGCCAAGAAATATTGAACTTACAATCGGTTTCTTTACAAGATGACTTTTTTGACATCGGTGGTGATTCATTGAGTGCGATTAAGTTATTATCTCGCACCGATGCTCTTTATGGCGAAGACGCGCTGACTGCAGATGCATTATTTGAGGATGGCCGTTTGGGCGCGGTTGCTGAGTTTATTTCCCAAAACCAAACAGCAACTGCGTAACGGATGACACTGCAGATAAATACAAAAGCTGAGCATGCTGATGCGTATTGGTTACGTGCCAATACAAAGACAAAAAATGTAAAGCTGCGATTAATCTGCTTTCCCTATGCTGGTGGAGGGGCGCGGATGTTCCTCCCTTGGCAAACAGAGTTGGGTGAAAGTATCGAGGTGCTGGCCTATAAATTGGCCGGCAGAGAGTCACGATTAAGATCTGCTCTATACACTGATTGGTCGACATTATTGGGTGAGTTAATAGATGCGATTGGTATGCTCGAACAAGACTATGGCGAATGTCCGTATGTTATTTTTGGTCATAGTTTTGGTGCTCGCATTGCATTTGAGTTAACACGCAAGTTAGAAGCGTTACAAAAACCGTTACCTCTACAGCTATTTTTGTCGGCATGCAGAGCACCGAGTGAGCCGTGTATTTTGCCATATATGTATAACTTGGACAGCAGTGCCTTTTATGCGCGAGTCGAAAAGATGGGCGGTACTCCCGCTCATATTCTCCAAGATAAAAGGCTAATGCGTATGCTTGAGCCGATTTTGAGATCAGACATGGCCTTGTCCGAGTTATGGCCCGATAGTGAGCCGACACCTGTCAATGTCAAAATAACGGCTTTGAGTGGTGTGCACGACAAAATAGACCCGCCTATGGTCATGCAAGCTTGGCAAAACTATACCCACAATAACTTTGAGTTAATCTGCTTTGAGGGAGAGCACTTCTTTTTGCACTCACACAAAAATCAACTGCTTAGACAGATTGAAAATGAGTGCAAGCAACTGATGGAATAACTGGGGTAAGGATAATGACAGTCAATAAACAGGCTGAAGCATCGGTGTTGTTGGCACAAGTGAATGATACCTATGTTGAATTTGACCGCCAAATGAGCATCGCCCAAGCATTTACCAAACAAGCCAAACGGACACCAAATGTGATTGCACTTGAATGGCGTGATGTGAAAGTGACCTACGGCGAACTTGAAAGGCAAGCTAATCAGCTGGCGAATGTACTCAAAATGCGCGGTCATGAGCAAGATACGAGTATTGCATTTAGTTTGAATAAAAGCCCACGTATGGTGGTTGCGATGTTGGCAATCTTAAAGCTGGGTTCAGCATATTTGCCGTTGGACACAAATTTACCTATTAAACGCCAGCAGTCCATGATTTATCAAAGTCGCACACGACTGGTGCTGTGTGAGAGCAGTAAAGTGGAAGCTTTACCTCTGCCAGTTCACTTTATCAATTTAGAAGATATTGACGCTGAATGTCAGTTTGCAGATGCAAGTGAGCCTGATGTTACACACCGAGATATGGCGTACATTAACTTCACTTCAGGCTCTACGGGTGAGCCAAAAGGAGTTGCTGTTGCGCATATTGGTGTGTTGCGGTTAGTCAGTGATGTTGATTATGTTGAGCTCAATGAGCAAACGCGGGTGCTGCATTTGGCGACGGTCAGCTTTGATGCGGCGACTTTTGAGATCTGGGGACCACTGCTAAACGGCGGGTGCTGTGTGATATTCCCAAACGCGCTGCCAACAATTGCTAATTTAGGTAGATGTATTAGTGCGCATCAGGTGAATACATTGTTTATTACGACGGCCTTATTTAACACAGTAATAGCGGAAAAACCTGAGATATTTGAACCTCTGCATACCATTCTTACTGGGGGAGAAGCACACAATTTAGTGCATATGCGCAAGGCCTTGGTGGTGCTGCCCAATACAAATATCAGCAATATATATGGGCCCACGGAATGCACGACCTTTGCAACGGCTTGTCGGCTTACTTTACCGCTGGATGTGATGCCAATAGGTAAACCAATAGCGAATACCCGTGTGTATGTTTTAGATGATAAGTTGCAATGTGTGGCACAAGGACAAGAAGGGGAGCTATACATTGCGGGCGATGGTGTAGCACTGGGCTACATAGGTCAATTTGAACTGACTCGGGCACGCTTTGTTGATCAAGTTGAAACCCCTTTAGGGGGGGAGCGTCTTTATCGCACTGGCGATCGTGTAAAAATGCTAGCAAGTGGTGATTTAGAATTTGTAGGCCGAACGGATGATCAGGTTAAGGTCAAAGGCTTTAGGATAGAGCTGGCGGAAATTAAAACAGAGCTAGAGAGCTTAGACACTGTGATGAGTGCGCATGTTTTAGCGAGTGCGGTTGATGGCAATGAAAAACGCTTAATCGCGTTTTTATTACTCAATAAGCCTATCGACAGTGGCGAGTTAAATAAGGCATTAAAGCAGCGGTTACCACATTACATGATACCGTCTCAATATGTGGTTCTAACGGATATGCCATTAAATAAAAACGGCAAAGTGGACAAAGTTGCTTTGCTTTCAAAATATCGTGATACAACTAAATAATAAGGAAAGACAATGAATTTAAGCAAAAGTGCGCAACGCGTTCAAGATGCCATAGTCGCTGCGGGTTGTGAGTTTTCTGTGGTTGAATTACCGGGCAGTACGCGCACAGCAGAGGACTCGGCAAACACGATAGGGTGTGAACTAGGGCAAATAGTGAAGTCGCTTATTTTTAAAGGCAAAGAGAGTGGTAAGCCAATTTTACTACTGGTTAGCGGAAAAAACCGAGTGAAAGAAAAGCTAGTGGCAAAGCATTTAGGTGAAAAATTAAGTAAAGCGGATGCAGATTTTACACGTGAAGTAACAGGGTTTGCGATTGGCGGCATTCCGCCTTTAGGTCATCTGGAGACGCCGATTATTTTTATTGATGAAGATTTGCTTGAATACGAGACCGTATGGGCTGCTGCGGGTACGCCTCATGCAGTTTTTTCACTACCAGCAAATAAATTAACTGAGCTGACAAATGGGCAAGTTGTGCAGGTGAAATAGTATGTCTGATGGCATTTATTTCAACCAATCTCATAAAAATTTCCGCACAGAAGTGCGGAAATTTTTGCACCAATATGCAGTGCCCAACATTGAGCGCTGGGAGTCAGAGCGCAAGGTCGATAGAGCCTTTTGGCAAGCACTTGGCCAAACTGGGTGGCTCGGTATTGCGATGGACTCGACAAGTCAGTCCCAAGAATCTAGTTGGGATATCTTTCATGGGATGATATTTCTTGAGGAGCTTGGTCGACTGGGCAGTGCAGGCCTTAGAACTGCAATTGCTGTGCACAGTCATATGACGTTGCCCTATTTGACAAAACTGGCAGATATTCATACCCGAGAAGTGTATCTTCACAGCGCTATTCGAGGGGAAAAAGTGGCGGCTTTAGCGTTGACAGAGCCTGATGCAGGCACAGATCTCAATGCGTTAAAATTAAGTGCCCAAGCGCAAACAGAAGGCTTTGTGTTGAACGGGCACAAGCAATTTGTTGCCAATGGCACTGAATGTGATTTTTTTGTGGTGTTAGCGAGAACGTCTGAAGCAACTCAAAGTCGCTTTGGCGCAACGGGCCTTTCCTTGTTTGTTGTTGATGCGCATGCACCTGGTGTGCATCGAACCCCTTTAAACTGTTTGGGCTGGCACAGTGCGGATGTAGCCGAGTTGAAGCTAGAGCAGGTATTTGTGCCCAAGTCGCATGTGATTGGCAAAGTTGGGCAAGGGTTTCAATTGATAGTCAAAGGCATGCAGCTGGAAAGACTGAGCGCTGGTGTGATGGCCTTAGCGGCAAACCGCTACTGCCTTGAGCAAACTTGGCACCATTTAAAATCCCGGCAACTTGGCGGGACTTCGGTGAGCAAATATCAAGTGGTCAGGCATGCTATGGCACGATTGAGTACTCAGCAGGCATCAATTGAGCAACTGGCATATCACTGTGCATGGTCTTTCGAGCAGGGTAAAATGCCGATGAAAGAAATTGCAATGCTGAAAGTGGCCGCGACGGAGCTACATCAAGAAATTGTGACGCAATGTGCACAATTTCATGGTGCGCAAGGGTATGTAGACTCACATATTTTTGCGCGCTTTGTACGCGATAGTCATGTTGTAAAAATCGCCGCAGGTGCCAATGAGGCTATGAACGACCTAATAGCGCAAGCACTGGAAAACAATCCAGATATGGATCTATAGCCCTTATCTGGGGCTATATCATTTTTCATTATCATGTCGTTAGTCTGGAAACGGATTATTTTATTCTATTGGTCTTTCTTAAAGTAAGTTTAAATTAAATCAACTTCCTATTTCTCAGTGGCTTGGTACCTAGTTTAACTGGCACAGGTTGTAATTTCAGCCGCTATACTAGTAAAGATGACTAAATCATTATTGAAATCAAACCTTTTACCCATAGCCGGTCAGAGTAGACTGAATTGTTCCTTAATTAGGTTCTTTATGAATAAATTATCACTCTTTTCTTGGTGAGCTTGAATTGTATTGATAAAGGTTTGAAAAGTGCCGCAACATGCGTCTATTTGGCGGCAAACTAACCTTATTTGACGAGTTAAGGTGATGGCGGATTCCCCTTGGATCATTTGTCTGCCAACGAACAGATCCTATTTTTGCCATCACCTTTTTATTAAATAAGGTACACTTAATGAATAAGAATTTGCCAGCAGTTTTCGTGATTCTTGCGACGTTCTTTACGATCTCTTTTATCACCAATATTCTTGGACCCATCTTTCCTGAATTGATTAAAAGCTTTGATATCGGCATAGCGCTGGCAGGGTTTTTTCCATTTGCTTTTTTTGCTGCGTATGGTGTGATGTCGATCCCTGCTGGGTTATTAGCGCAGCGCCTCAGTGAAAAGTTTGTAATGACATTGGCTTTTGCACTTGCAGCCACAGGCTCATTATTATTTGCACTCTTACCTAGTTTCGTGTTTGCGATGGTCGCCTTGTTTTTAATCGGCAGTGCCATGGCGTTTTTGCAAGTGGCCATTAATCCGCTGCTAAGAAAAGCTGGCGGGAGTGAGCATTTCGCAGTGTTATCTATTGTTGCTCAGTTACTATTTGGGGCTGGTGCGACCTTATCCCCTATTGTCTACGTTAATTTAGCAGATATGTCGCAGCAGTCTGGAAATGTGTTAAATACACTGGTACCAGCGCAAATGAGTTGGTTAAGTATGTACTGGTTGTTTGCTGCGGTGTGTATTGTCATGATGATTTGGGGGGCTGTGACGCGTTTTGAGGGTGGCAATGATGAAGAAGAAAAGTCGCAAGCTTACACATTAAAAGAGAGTTTGGCACTGTTCAAAAGTAAAGTGGTGATTAAGTTTTTCTTTGCGATTGCCGCTTATGTTGCTCTTGAGCAAGGGATCGCAAATACTATATCTCTCTTTTTAGAGCAGATCCATGGGTTGGATGCAAAGCAAGTCGGTGCCGGTATTGTCAGTGAATTTTGGCTGATGTTGACTGTGGGCTGTGCGGCTGGTTTGATTTTAATGAAGCTGTTTGATGTGCGCAAAGTACTTGCGTGGTTTTGCATCGGAGCGGGTATCAGTTTGGTCGCTGCTATATTTGGCTCTGTAGAGATTGCATTATTGGCATTCCCTGTTGCGGGCTTCTTTTTATCGATAATGTGGTCAGCGATTTTTTCGCTCGCGCTCAATTCATTTTCTCATGGGCATGGTGCCATCGCGGGTATTTTGTGCACAGGTATTGTGGGGGGGGCAGTTATCTCGCCCTTGATTGGTGCTTTGGCACAAGTATCAGGATCGTTGCAGTTGTCTCTTTTGCTGTTATTTGTCCCATTGGGCTATATGCTGCATGTGGCCTACACGTCAAAACCTATTGTCAATAATCACACAATTAAATTATTCGCGAAAAGATCACCAGAGCAGGAAGCATAGAGATGTCAGGGATGGTTGTATGTATTGATTTAGGGGGCACTAAAGCTTTGTGCGGCCTTGCTAAGCAAGGTCGAATTGCTCAAGTGAAACGTTACCCTGTGCCTGCATCTGGCACAAAACAAGCAGTAACAGATTATGTCATTGAATTAGTCAAAAAAACGATAACGGATGAATGTGTTGGTATCGCTATTGGGATTCCAGGGGTCGTGAACAGTGACACAGGTGAAGTGTTTGAAGTCACAAATATTCCTGCGTGGCGTGATGTTCAATTGTCAGAAATATTGAGTCGGCGTTTTAATGTGCCTGTACTGGTTCACAACGACGTGAATTGCTTTACGTACGGTGAATACCGCTACGGTGAGCATGGTAGGGTAAATCTCCCCTGTAAAAACATATTAGGTGTTTGCTTGGGGACAGGGCTCGGTGCAGGTGTGGTGATAGATGAGCAGCTTTATACTGGTCGATATGGCTTGGCTGGTGAGTTTGGCAGCGCACCTTATCTGGATAAAACCATAGAAGATTATTGTAGTGGCCAATTTTTTAAACAGCGCGGTACCGATGGGGAGTTAGAGTATTTATCAGCAAAAGCCGGTAATACGGCTTCGCTTAAGCTATTTGAGCAACTGGGCACACATTTAGGGATAGCCTTTGCCCATATGCAGCTTGCTTATGATCCGGATGTCATCGTTATGGGAGGCTCTGTGACACAGTCTTATGATTTATTTGGTGAATCCATGCTGTCTACATTTACTCAATATGAGCAGTGCAAGCAGCTGAATATTCGTATTAGCCAATTGCCATATGCGCCCTTGCTTGGCGCTTTTGCACTGTTTGAGCAAAAGTATTGTGTTGCGACGTCGCTGTTTGAACACGCTTGAATATCAACTAAAAAGGTATGGCATGTCGAATAGACAGCCATACCTAGGTCAAAGGAAGGGAAATTAATCGACGGTAGTTATCACAGTGTCTATCAAGTGCACAACACCATTAGCTGTATAAATGTCTTTTTGTATCACATTGCTGCCTTCGATTTGCAGACCTGACGTGGGTAGCATGACGTGTGACCAATTGTCTATGCTACTGCCCATCATATCTCCTGCTGCAGTATCCGCGGCGTATAAATATAAAGGACGCCCTAAATACGCAACCTGCATCATGTTGTCTTGACGAGCGATTAAAGACAGTCCTGGAATATTTTCAATTTGCGCTTGCGTTGCAATCACCGGCGGCCAAGCTGTTGCACATGCATCGTTACACTGGCTTTGTGCAAAAGTGAGATCATTGTCAAATGTGTAGAGTGTAAAGCCTGCTTTTTCACTGCCATTACCAGCGACCAGTATTTGCTTGCTCGAATCGTATGCGACTGCGTCGTTTTCGCCGTTGTTGGTTCCTGCAAAATCAACAACGCGAATATCTAGCATATTTGCAGCAAGTGTTTCCACTTTTTTGCCGTTGAGCTTGAGCGCTGTCATAGCAGGCGCTTCTAAGTTCAACACATGCTGTGTCAGCACTTTTGTTAACCCAGCGGTGTTGGCTAGCAATGCATTGAGTGTGTCAGCTGGGATCTTTTGAAATGCACGATTAGTCGGCGCAAACACTGTAAATGTCGCTTCTTTGTTTGATAACGTGTCCACAAGGTTCGCTGCAGTTAAAGCTTGCACGAGCGTAGAGAGAGCGTCAGTTTCGACTGCGACTTCTGCGATGGTTTTTTCAGAAGCAACTTTATCCGCAGGCGGCATGATCACTTTATCAAGCACGTGGATAACCCCGTTGTCGGCTTGCACATTTGCAGTTCTAATGACCGCATCATCAATGAATAATTTGCTATCTACGGTGCTTAATGCAGCCATATCACTGTTAGCCATTGTGACCATATTAGACTCTGACGAAGCGATAGCAGATGCCGCATCTGACATAACGCTTTGCCCAGATACAACATGGTATAACAGAATGTCTTTCAACATTTCTGTGTTAGCTCCAAGCGCATCTAAGGTTTCCTGTCCGAGTGCCGCGAACGCAGCATCGGTCGGTGCAAATACGGTGAACTTAACGGTTGGATCTGACAACACTTGGTCAAGTTCTGTTGCGCCAAGTAAGCTGACTAACGTATTAAAAGAGCCCGCAGCAGTGGCAACTTCGGGGATCAATCCCAGTGACTCAGGTACCGCCACATTACCGACCACGACGGCATCGAGCACGTGGATAATGCCGTTAGAAGCTGAAATATCCGTTTGAGTGACCGTAATGCCTGCAAATTTCAACATGTCTGATGCTGCGTCAATGGACACACTTTGTTGATTATTTAACAAGGTCGTTGCGTCTTTACCGTTGAGTGACATCGCAGTGACGGAGTCGACACTGCCTGCAACAATGTGTTGCTTGAGGATGTCGCCTAGTACCTCGGGATTAGCCAACAAGGTATTAATTGTTTTTGTGCCAAGTGCTGCAAATGCGGCATCTGTTGGGGCAAAAACAGTTAGCGGATCAGAGCCTGTGAGGGCACTTGTCAAACCTGCCGTTTCTACTGCCTTCAATAGCGTCGTGAAGTTTCCCGCAGCAGTTGCGACTTCAGCAATATTTTGGGTGGATGTTGTGCCAGCTGGCGGCATTAATACCGCATCAATGACATGAATAATACCGTTGTCAGTTTGGATATCTGTTTGAGTAACAGTCGCGGTGTTAATCAGTAGGTTTTCACCTGACAGAGATAAGGCTAATTTGGCGCCATTGACGGTTGCTGTTGTTTGCCCTGCTAACCCCAGTGCAGTCTCGGCGTTAACTTCTGAGGCGAGTACGTGATATGTCAAAATACTACTGAGTTTGTCGGTGTCGGCAAGCAAGCCGTTTATCGTTTCTGTGCCGAGTAGCTCAAATGCTGCGTCAGTAGGTGCAAACACTGTAAATTTGTTGTTTGTGTCATCAAGTGTTGCATTTAGACCCGTTGCGTCGAGTGCTGCGACCAAGGTAGTGAATGAGCCAGCTGCTTTTGCTGCATCATAAACTGAGTTTTCAGGTTGGTGAGGTTGAGTAATTACGACCGGGTCGTCATCATCAGAACAGGCGGACAGTACGCCCACCATGGCAACAAGTGCCAGTTTTGCAAGTACTTTCACGATCATCTCCATTGGAGTGGTTAATTTTCCGGCAATACGCGACTGGCACGCCAGTAGATCAAGAAAAAGTTTTACGGGAGCTGTCTTTTTTTTCTGTGAAGTACTGACTTTACGTTCATCAACTTGTGTATAGTTTGGCTAAGTTAATGCTTTAAAAGGTTAAATTTTTACCATTTATTGAGTTTTAAATAGTAGAAATAACATGCAAAAAAAATACATATTTTTTTTAAAAAAAAGTCAACTTAGACAGGTTAAGAGATCGTTTTAGTGAAAAATGACCTAGGTGTATTGGTGAAAATTAAGGCACGATTGTTTTAATTGGAGGAAATAGTCTAAAAGGTACATACGCTTTTGCTAGTAATTATTACGGTTAATCTATGTGTGAAAAGAGAAGATGGTTTATTGTACCTAAATTGAACTTATCGAGCATGAACTGGTCAATAACAATAATTTTAATTACCTGAAAAGCAAGGAAGTAAGATGCGCGTTCATCTAATAGTTGCTCACCCTGAAGAGAAGTCATTTAACTGTGCGTTGCATCAGATTGCAAAGCAAACATTTAATGAATTTGGCGCTGTTGTTACTGAGTCCAATTTATATGCTGAGCAATTTGATGCTGTGGCGGGAAGCAAAGATGTCATGGGGTTCTCAGAGCCCTCGGGGTTCAACTTAGCCAAAGCACAGCGATATGCTTTAGATAATGGGGCATTTTGCGAACAAATTAAGCATGAGCAGCAAAATCTAATTGCGTGTGATTTATTGATCCTGCAGTTTCCACTATGGTGGTGGTCGTTTCCTGCCATTCTAAAAGGATGGATTGACCGCGTATTAACCTCAGGTTTTGCCTATGGTCAAGGGGCCATATTAGCGCCAAAAAAGGTAATGTACTCAATCACAACTGGGGGAGCAGCCAATCAAGATGAAATGGCGTATTATAAAGGCAAGATTGATGGGTTATACCAAGACGTATTTGGCTTTATGGGGTGGGAAACAGTGCCGCCGTTTATTGCCCATGGTGTACAGCAAAAAAGCCATAAAGCACGCCAGTTGATATTGCAAGATTACCAATCACATTTGAACACCATTTTGAGACATTAATCATGTAGTTATATCTAATGACCACACATCACGCTAACTAAACAAGCGTGATGGTTAATTAAAAATAATAATAAGGAAATAACATGAATAAATACGCGCTCGTCTTTATATCCTTCGCTTTACCGAGTTTTGTTTCGGCACAGACGGAGTTAACTCCAAATGATATGGTTAAGAAGGCGCGCGCATTTGTGGCTGCCAAAAATGCTCGCCAACAACCCGCAACAACGGTACAAGACATAGATAACTTTATCGCGTTACTGGCAGATGAATTTGTGGATGAACACGTGAGATACAACTTTACCTACACGGATAAAGTAAAATTGCGAAAAGACATGATTGTCAAACTCAAAGATAAAGTGGTGTACAGTAAAATAGACATTCTTGATATCATGACAGGTGCTAACGTTGTTTTTATCAAAATGACGGAGTCAGGTAAGGTGAAACCTGCACATTTAGACAATGAAGTCGAATATAAAAAGACCAATATCGTGTCGCTAGAATTTAATAGTGATGGATTGATAAAACACATACGACGACATCATGGATGAGTCAGTACAAGTTTTGGATTGATGCGCACAGTATTAAAAAAGGGAGCTAGCTCCCTTGGTGTTACAAACATAATTAGAAATAACAAAACAGGTCAGTGTTATTCGATTCGGCAGCTGCTATTAAAAATACCGGATTCTTTGCATGCGGTAGTCATATAACTTGGTGCGATACTCGCAACTTCCGACAGAGCGATATTCAGAAATATAAACCCCCGTGCCGCGATAACTTGTTACATATTCCCAAGTACAGTTTTCTACGACATTGGCAGGTATCGTTGGCCATGCTTTTGCAGAACCTACAAATGCAAACAACATGGCGAAAGTTGCTAGTTTTAGTGTATTCATTGTTTCCTCATTTTATTTTGATTTTTCAGATGATTCAGATTGCTACTTTAGATAGTTTGAAAGGTTGTGCAATTAATAACCAGGTATTCGATAGGTTTTTACCTCAATGTAATTGAATGATATTAATTTGAGATGTAGACACTCTAGCTGGGGTGTTTGTTTTATCACTCTTTATCGAGCTGGCTTTTAGGTAAGGTGACATGTTTGAAGTTTGCTTAATAATAAACAGCAAGCTGTTTTTCCGTTTTGGTGCGGCTTAATTACTTTTGTAAGAAAGATGATTGGACCTAAGTCCCTTAAATGAAAGATTTCATGCCTATTTGTAGTGTAAATTTTTCAATTTACCACCCACGTTATATATGTGAAATTTAAATAGGTATTAATAAAAAGGAAGTTATGTATGACGTTATATCTAAAGAAAAAAACGCTAAAATCTATTACCGAAAACGCACTTAAGCCTGAGCACACAGCACATATTGTTGGTGCCACAGCAGGACCACCAGGCATGACTCGCCAAAAGCACCTCTGTTTGCAGGGTGCTTAGAAAGCCTCTTAAAAATTAAGCTGATAACTTATCAGCTTTTTACTCAATTCTTTTATCGATGAAGTGAGTATGGCATCAAATAAGCATGCCAATATGCGCAATGCATCGTAGTAGACTTTTCCCGCCTTGTTGATTTCCACTATCACAGCAAACCCCATTTTGTTGTATCCATATCGGTGCAAGCTCACGACCAATTTAGATGAAATTATCCTGTGGACAGCAAGTGTCCACAATCGTGTCACAGTGACACATCTGGACAACAGATGTGTCCATTCGGACACTCGATAAAAATAAGAAATATAAAAGATCTTTAAAATCATATATTTATTTTTATTTCATTGTTGGCACTGTCCTCGCTTATATCTAAGTATCGAAATCAACAGGTGGTATAAAATGATTAAAGGAACTCAGTCCCAGGATGAAGTCATCGCGCCAAGCACGCGTTCAAGTAAACTTAAATTCGTTGTTTCGGCGGTATTTATGACGCTGATCACCGTAGTGTCTATCCCAGCGATTAGCCAGTGGTACTCAGGTATAAAAACGGTATCTTACGCGCAGTTGATTACAGCCAAAGTGATAAAAAAAGATCTAGTGAGAGATGTGTCTGTCTCTGGTCGTTTAGTGGCAGCCAATGCGCCGCAAGTATATAGCCCGGAGCCAGGTCAAGCGACCTTGTTAGTTAAACCCGGTGATAGAGTGGAGCAGGATGCGCTGCTTGCAACAATCCACAGCCCAGAACTCGATGCCCAAATTGATCAGCAAAGTTCGTTGCTGACTCAGTTACAGTTGGAGTCCAATAGAGGCTTATTAGCAGACGATGAAGCACAACTTGAATTGGAGCGCAGTTTAGATGAGGCGACAGTGCGATTAAATGCAGCTCAGCGCGAACAGCGTCGCTCCAAAGAGTCTTATGACAAGCAAGTGATCAGTGAGTTGGACTTTGCCCGCAGTAAAGATACGCTCCTTGAGGCACAACTGATGCACAAGCATGCGCAAAAGCGTGTCTCTATGGCTAAAAAGCGCTTAGATTTTGAGGCGCAAACGCGAGAACTTTCGGTTCAGCGTCAAACGCAAATCCTAGACGAATTGAAGCGCAGAAAACGTGCACTGGAAGTTCGAGCGCCTGTGACCGGGGTCGTCGGAAGCTGGTTAGTACAGCAAAAAGAGCAAGTTGCAGATGCCCAAGCACTGATGACCATCGTCGATTTATCTGAATATGAAGCTGAGTTACAAGTACCAGAATTTTATGCTGACGATTTAGGTATTGGTTTAAATGTTGAAATATCTCTTGGTGGACAGTTTTATCAGGGAGCGGTGAGCTCAGTATCTCCAGAGATCCAACAAAACCAAGTTGCCGTGCGTGTGAAGATTGATGCCAATAGTGATTTAACGCTACGTCAGAATCAGCGCGTAAATGGACGTATTGAATTTGAGAAAAAAGCGCAGGTACTGCAAGTCAAGCGCGGCCCGTTTTTATCAAGCTTTGGAGGCAAGCAAGCCTTCGTCATTCAAGAGCAAATGGCTCAGTTACGTGACATAAAAATAGGGGTATCTAGTGTTGACTATGTCGAATTGATCAGCGGCGTTCAAGAAGGTGAAGAAATCATCATTTCTGATTACGACGCATTTAGCCAAAGCCAAACTTTTAAGATTTCAAAATAAACAACAAGAATTAAGGATTTAATTATGCTTTCAATGAACAATATCAGCAGAGTGTATCGCAGTGAAACGATTCAAACGCATGCGTTACGTGACTTTAACCTACAAGTGGATGCGGGAGAGTTTGTTGCGGTGACTGGCCCATCAGGCTCTGGTAAATCGACATTTTTGAATGTGGCGGGATTACTTGATGAGTTTAACGAGGGGGAGTATGTCTTGGATGGCACTTCTGTCAAAGGGCTATCAGATGATGATTTATCGCGTTTGAGAAACGAAAAAATCGGGTTTATTTTTCAGAATTATAACCTAATCCCAGACTACAGTATTTACGATAACGTGGATATGCCACTGCGTTATCGTGGCTTAAGTGCTAAGCAAAGACGTAATCGCATTGAGTACGCGCTTGAGCTGGTCGGATTATCAAGTCGCCATAGTTATTTACCCAGTCAGCTGTCTGGGGGTCAACAACAGCGAGTTGCCATTGCAAGAGCTCTGGCAGGTGAACCTAAGATTTTATTGGCTGATGAACCGACTGGTAATCTTGATTCACTAATGGCAAGGCAAATCATGGACTTGCTAAAAACCATTAATAAAGAAGGCAGTACCATCATCATGGTCACGCACGACCCAGATCAAGCCAGAGAAGTGAACCGCAATATACAAATTATTGATGGTCAAATCACGGATTACAGCATTTATGCGCCAGTTGAGCAGGCACCAATCATAAATCAGAACCAGCCAGTGGCTTAGGAGGTAAACATGGATATGTTTTCTTATTATGTGCAGCTATGCGTGCGCAACTTTAAACGCACACCGCTGTTTTTTTCCCTGATTATTTTAACCCTGTCGATTGGGATCGGCACCTTGTTAGCTAATTTATCTATGCTGTCTTTGATGTCACAAGATCCTATACCCGGTAAAAGTGATCAAATATTCATTGTGAATATGAATACTTACGCAGGTTCAACGAATAACTTTGGCAGTATGCATACGATCAGATACAGCGATGCAAAAGCAATACTGGATGCTGGTGTCGCAGAAAATGCAACCATGCACTATGCAACTCATGTCTATAGTCGCCGTGCAGACTCTGAAGATTTGACTCGTTACTCAAGTAGTACGCGCGCGACCACCGCCTCATTTTTTGACATGATGGGCGCTGAGTTTGCTCATGGTAAAGCGTGGGAAAATGAGCATGGTACAGATGTTGTGATTGGCCATAAGCTCAACATGACCTTATTTGGTGGCGAGAATAGTGTCGGCAAGCAAGTTGAGCTACAAGGTAAAATTTATAACATTGTCGGGGTATTGAAACCTTGGCATATGAGGCCGCTTTTTTATCATGCCTCTGAAGGAAACGCCTTTGATGAAACAGATGATTTGTTTGTACCCATTGAAGTGGCCATAGACAATAATTGGGCCATCTATGCGCGAGCGGTATCGACAGATAGCTACTCAGTACTGAGTGAAACGAGACAGATTAATGCGTATTACATTCAGACATTTGTTGAGCTGGTAGATGAGCAGCAGCGATTGGCTTTTCAAACCTTTATCGATAGCTATGCGCAGCAGCAAAAAGAGAAAGGTAATCACCGCCATGAAGTGGATAACCGACTTTATGATGTAAACGCTTGGTTGGATGAGAACGAAGTCGTCAATAAAGATCTTTTAGCGTTTACTTTTGCCACGGGTATCTTTCTGCTGGTGTGTATTTTTAATGCCAATAGCTTGATGTTATCTCGCTATCAGGCTGGGCAGTTTGAAGCAAACTTGCGTCGAGCGGTTGGCGCCAGTCGCAAGCAAGTGTTTTATCAAGGCGTGATAGAGAGTGTGATTTTAGGGATCTCCTGTGCCTTGGTATCTTTGGTGTTGGCCATGAGTTTATTGGCCTTGTACCGTCAGTTATTCGAAGACTTGGCACCTGTAGCAGAATTGCCGCTACACATGATAGTGATTGGTGTGGGTGTGGCACTGACTTCCAGCCTGTTAAGTACCATATATCCGCTTGTGCAGGGCGCACGTACGCCGCTAGCTAGCATCTTGAAGTAAGGAGTAGCACGATGAATCTAAAAGCATTATTAAAATCTATGTTGCTGCGTAAATTTGCAACAGGTTTGCTTATTTTCCAACTTGTATTAACCATAGGACTGGCTTGTAACAGCTTATTGTTAAGTATTGAAGCCAATGAAAAGTTAGCCCGAGATGTGGGTTTTGATATGGAAAATGTATTGGTATTTCAGGTCCGTCCAACCTCAGAAGCCTTTTTAGATGCCAATTTCTTCTTGTCTGTAATAGATGAAGATATGGCGGCTTTGAATAAACTAGATGTAGTTGAAACGGTGAGTTTTACCAACCAATTGCCGCTGATGAAAGGCGGTAACTTCCACTCTATTGAAGATGTAAATCAACCCGAAGATGCGCCAGTAGAAAGGCAGTTTACAGGTGTGCCAATGTACTATGTAGGCGAACAGTTTTTTGACTTACTCGGCGCACAAATGCACCTTGGGCGTGATTTTACGCTTGATGACAATGCAACACATGGCTATTTAGAGAATCATGAATTTGAAGCCAATATCATTTTAACTCGTAGCTTAGCTGAGGCACTGTACCCGGGAGAAAGCGCGGTTGGCAAGCATACCTCTGAAGGGCGAGTGATCGGCGTGGTGTCGGATATTGCAATTAGGCCTTCGAGTAAATACTCACATCATGGCATATTCATGTATAGAAATATGGCTCGCTCTCAAATGCGTTTAATGTATATGGTGAAAGTCACCTCAGGTGATATACAAAAGACTAAAACGGCGATCACTGAGGCCATTAATCAAGTACACCCTGAACGAGAGATCCGAGAGATCCTGACCATGGAAGAACATCACAGTGATTATTTTAAAGAGTCGAGCAGTTTGGCAACCTTATTTAGCTTGCTGACCGGGATGATGTTATTGGTGACCATGATCAGTTGCTTTGCTCATGCACACTTTCATGTGTCTAAGCAAAAGCGTTTAATTGGTATTAGGCGCGCATTGGGCGCACGGAAAAAGGATGTATTAGTCTATGTGTTGAGCGAAAACTGGCTGGTTAGTGGTATTGCCGCACTACTTGGGGTCGCGAGTGTGATTGCAGTGAATATGTTATTGGCAAAAGTCATTCTGATACCAAAACCGGATGTTATCAGTTATTTGTCTTGTGTTATCATCGTGTTTATATCTGGTACTGCGGCAACCTGGTTGCCTGCATGGAAAACAACAAAAATAGCGCCAGTGGTTGCAACCCGCACGTTATAAAAATGAAGGAAAGACATGTAGTGACCAGTTAAAACGATCACTACATGGCATTTAAATGGTTATGAACACAATTCTTGTTGTCGATGACAACCCTGATATTTTAGATGCGTTAGATTTATTGCTGAGTATTCACAGTTACACTGTATTGACAGTCACTAACGTTAAAGATGCCATTTTGACCGTCTCTCGACAAAAAGTGGATATGGTCATTCAAGATATGAACTTCAGCGAAGGGACCACATCAGGGGATGAGGGAAAGCAGTTATTTGGTACATTAAAAGAGCTAAACCCCAATTTACCCATCATTATCATCACCGCTTGGAGCCAATTAGAAACGGCCATAACGCTAGTCAAATCAGGTGCCGCAGACTATCTCCCTAAGCCTTGGGATGATAAGAAGTTATTACAAGCTATCGAAGAAAATATTTCAGTGCAAGCTGCGCCTACCCCCGAGTGCAAATTGATTTACCAAAGTCGTGAAATGAGTGAGCTTATCTTTACATCGACTAAGGTGGCCGCTGCGGATATCAACGTGTTGATCACAGGCCCCAATGGCTCAGGTAAAGAAAAATTAGCTGACTTTGTTCACCAAAAATCGCAGCGTGCGAATGCGCCTTTTATTAAAGTGAATATGGGCGCTATCCCACAGGAGCTTATGGAGGCCGAATTATTTGGTGCAGAAAAAGGCGCGTTTACCGGCGCAAATCAAGCAAGGGCAGGGCGTTTCGAAGCAGCCGATGGCGGCACATTATTTTTAGATGAGATTGGCAACTTACCACTTGCAGGCCAAATGAAACTATTGCGCGTGTTGCAGACCGGTGAATTTGAGCGATTGGGCTCTAATGTGACGCAAAAGGTAGATGTACGAGTGATAAGTGCGACTAACGCCAACTTATTGCTCGATATTAAAAGTGGCGCGTTTAGAGAAGATTTATTCTATCGCCTCAACGGAATGGAACTGCAAATTTTACCGCTCAATAAACGCAAAGCAGACATTATTCCATTGGCTCAACACTTCATTGGTGTGGCGCATACGCTTACCAAAGAAGCAGAGCACTTTTTAATGCAGCAAACATGGCCTGGTAACGTTCGAGAGCTGGAAAATAGCTGTCGACGAGCATTAATTTTTGCGGATAAAAATCAAGTTGATGTCAGTGCTTTTCAAGGACATGAGCAAACAACAACATTGAGCGAAAAAGAGCACATGCAGCAGGTACTCGAGAAGCATAACTGGACGATTGCGCATGCGGCACAAGAGTTAGGCCTCAGTCGTCAAACTTTGTATCGTCGTATTGAAAAGTTCAAATTGGAAAAGCATGATGAGTAAAGTGATTGCTTTGCTATTTATTGGCCAACTGGCATTTACCATAGCCGCTGCACTCTATGGGCCGTCATATCCTTGGATATTTCTAATTTTAGGTATGGTACTTTTTACTGTTATTGGATATTTGTACCGTGCTTACAACCAAACTCAGGCCAATATTCAGCGCAGTATTGAACAGGGGTTTTTGAGTCTGATCGATGGTGACTTTTCGGTTAGCATCGCGCCCAAAAATGATCCAACTTATGACCGTGTGTTTAATTTATTCAATCAATGTACTGAAAAACTAAGAAAGGAACGTCAGCATCTTTATCAACGTGAGATGTTACTTGATAAAGTGCTCAATACCTCTCCTGTGATCACGTTTCTAGTCAGCCCTGAACATAAAATTATTTTTGCCAATCGCGCTGCAGAACTCATGTTTAAAGAAGGGGATTCTTTGTTTGGTCACAGTTGGCATGATATCAGTGAAACGCTAGATGATGACTTTGCGCACGCCTTGCAAAATAGCGGGGAGAGTATTTTTACCCTTAACGATCAAAACGGTGATGAGCAAGCTTGGCACTTGGCTAAATCTAGTGTGCGTATTCATCAAGCAAGCCATACGCTTTACCTGCTAAAAAGCATCACCCATGAACTGGGACGTCAAGAAGTGCAAACATGGAAAAAAGTGATCCGAGTACTCAGCCATGAATTGAACAACTCCATTGCTCCCATTAGCTCTATGTGCCACTCAGGGCAATTATTGGCACAAAACTTATCTGAGCCAAGATTAGATAGAGTGTTTAGCGCGATTTCTCGACGCATTGGGCACCTTAATGAATTTATTAAAGGGTATGGCGAGTTATCTAAACTAAAAATGCCGAATAAGAAACCAGTTAACTGGCAGGCTTTAGTTGAACAATTAAACGCATTATATCCGTTTGAACTCACTACGGCGCTTCCCTCCAAGCAGGTAGTTGCAGATGAGCATCAGTTAGAGCAGGTGCTTATCAATATTTTGAAAAATGCCCATGAAGCGCAAAGTGAGCAAAGTGATGCGCCGCCAGTTCAATTGAGCTTTACAGAACAAGGGCAGCACAATGTGAGCATTGCAGTGCGAGATTTTGGCTCAGGAATGGCAGCAGAAGTACTGGAAAATGCATTACTGCCATTTTACTCTACCAAGCACGCTGGAACAGGACTTGGTCTGGCATTATGTCGGGAGATTGTTGATGCGCATCAAGGCAAATTAGCGTTTCGTAATTGCGCAGATCGAGGGGTTGTAGTGAGTGTTTCTCTGCCTTACGCAGAGCTAGTGCCAGAAAAGTAGAGCCTGCTTTATAAATATATAATGCAGGCGCTTTTTAGTTTATCGGCAGCGACAGAGTAAACTCGGTATGCGCGTTTGGAGTAGAGAGAAGAGATAACTCACCACCTAAACGCTTACTTAAATTGTAACTCACAGACAAACCAAGCCCACTGCCTTGTCCAACTGCTTTTGTGGTAAAGAACGGGTCGAACACTTTATCTTGAATATCCAGTGGTACGCCGGGCCCATTGTCTTTGACTGTAATGACTAGCCTGTTATCAGCGTCTTTTGTGCAGACTGCCACATAGGGGGATTCAGGTTGGCTCTGCTCTACTGCCTGAAACGCATTTTTTAATAAGTTAGTTAAAATCTGTTGCACAAATCCAGAGTTAGAAACGGGTTGGCAGGTGTGCGCTAAGTTGATCTCGACCACAATATCGTGCTGGTTATGAGTCGCTAGTAATGACAAGCTTTGATTCAAAATAGCTGGGATGTCGAGCTGGCAGTGATGCTGATTTTGCACAACGGTGAATGACTGCAAATCTTTAATGATGTCACTGACTCGGCTTAAGCCCATTTGCGATTGAGCAACGATCTCGCGAATATCATCATAAATAAAGTCGATGTCTGATTGGCCCCGATAATCTGTGATTTGGCTTTTTAGTTTTGCGCCGACATGCTGATTTCCGCCCTCCACGGCACTTAAAAACTGATCATGTAAATTTTGTAGATTGAGGATGTTATCAAGGTAATTGTCCATCGAGCCAAAGTTACTTAATACCGACGACAAGGGGTTATTTATCTCGTGGGCAATGCCCGCGGCAAATTGGCCAACGGTGGCCATTTTCTCGCTGTGTGCAAGTTGGTTTTGGGTTTCTTTTAGCTCAAGAAGCGCTTCTTTTAAGCGGGTACACTGTTTTTTCAGACGTCTTTCCGACTCTTTTCTTTCCAGTAAAATAGTGAGCTGCTCTGCGGCTTTGCTTACCACATCAATTTGCCGCATGGAGACAGATTCCATGGCCTGTTCATCAATAAAAAAAACCATCATTTCAAGGACTTTATCGTATACAACAATGGGAAATATTAAGTAACTGCTGAGCTTTGTTCCAAGTAATTGATTGAGTGGTTGAAATGCATCGTCGTTTGGCAATAAATCTATTTGGGGCTTTTTCTCAGTTAAAGAGCGCGCTAAATAAGCGGGTAAGGCTGGTAGAGCGAAAACACCGGACAACACCTGTTCAAGCGTTGGTTGTTCAGGCCAAACATGGCTTAAAGCGCCTTCGTTTTGATTATTGATTTTTATTCTGCAATGGGTTGTGGCACACGCTATGTTAGCCAATGAGCGCATAAAGGTCAGCATAACCTCGTTGATATCGTTATTATTACGATGTAAGTGCGCCACACTCATCAACAGATCGCTCTCAGCTTTGTGCTGGGCATTGATTTGCTCTAAGCGTTGCCAAGCTTTGAGATTGCGCTCAATCACGCTTAAGTTAAATTCAGTTTTATCGGGAGATAAGCAAATAAAGCTTGAAATATCGTAATTTTCAATCCAGCTCAATGCGTCTGGCATGCGTGCTGGAGGATGTGCAACGATGAAGATTAAGTCTTTGTCTTGGCAGCCAATTCGTACATATTCTAATACTTGCTCGGTCAGCGCCTCAGAGTCCGTGTCTTCAACATTAAAAATAATTAATCCGGGCTTTTTTTTGCGGATGAGCTTTTTACATGCTCTGAGATTATCGGTGACTTCGAGTTGATAATTACGTTGAGTTAATAGCGCATCAAGGGCGTCAGAATTTGGCCCAACGTGTAAAACGCTCTGCTGTTGTCTTTCCATAATCGTTGCGGTTCTTGCCTTGTAATTTTGATAACTATAGCCAATGATTACACTTTCTGTGTAATGGCATGTGCAATGAAGAAGACTAGGAGTGTATGGATATGAAGCTAGTGAGATTGGTCTATTACAGTCAGGCATCTCGTAGTATGAGTTTGTCGGATCTACGCAATATTTTAGAAACTGCGCGCTCGAATAACGACGAATTAGAGGTGTGTGGCATGTTGTGTTTTGAAAACCAGTTTTTTTTACAAGCACTCGAGGGAGACAGACAAACGGTAAATGAGCTCTACTTGGATATTGCAGACGATCCGAGACATGAAGAAGCCACTATTATTAGCTATGACGAAGTGTCTGAACACACATTTGCAAAGTGGCAAATGGGCTATGCGGGGGGATCTGAGTCTTTTTATGAGTTACTGCGAAAAAACGGCCAAACCGAGTTCGATCCGGAGCAAATGACGCAAGCTCAAGCCATTTCTTTTTTGGTGGATATGGCAGCTTTTCAAACTGAAATATAATGGCGGCACCCTGTACCGCACTGGTTTAAATATCGCGAATACTGACGCGGCTATTATCTTCGACATCAGAAATACTGGGTTCTTCAGACTCAGAAGGACTTTGCGGTGATTCAAAGTCATACTCTACCGGTCCATCTAGTATGGTTGCGGCCTTACCTTTTAACGTCAGTAGTTTTGACGCGATAATATCGATATTACCGCTGGTATCTAGGGTGATAGAAGCGCCTTGGCTATACAGACCGAGTGTACCCATACCCAGGCCGCGTATGGTGATACCATCGTCACCGTGGATCACCTGACTACCATTAGGCGCACAGAGCAAAATGCCACCGACACTCTCAAGGTTACAGTCTTGCCCAATGACGCAGTTTATATGTTTCCCTGATTTGATGCTGCTATGAGTATTGGCGCTGGCTTCTATTTTACTACCGATAAGGTTTTGAATGCTATTGCTGTGCGTTTCAATGGTACTTCTATCTGTGCGCATAGCGACGGCTTTTTTTGATTTGAGCTGGGCACTTGCGCGTGCTTGCATTTGGATGCGGTTATCACTTTGAATGGTGAAGTCATCAGCACTGATCAGCGTCATTGCACCTTGTTGAGCGGCTACTTGAATAAAAGGGGCGCTACGATCGCTGTTTAGCTCGATATGCTGCTCGCCGTTGAGGGTTTTGAGCAGTACCTTAGGTGTGCGCTCATTGTCATCAAAAAGCAGTTGGTTATCGGTGCGCGTTTGCATGATATTGTGTTCAGCATTTTGGCTGGTGACCAAACTTGTTTGCTGCTGGTCCGGGGCAAACCCCATGATAAAGGTATTGTCCGGGTCGTTATTGATGCAACCTATCAGTACTTGGCTGCTCGGCAAGAGTGGAAAATGCCAGCCTGTGGCTTGAGCTTGGCCACTGCAGGCATAGCGTGTGAGTGCCTTAATTGCGTGCGGCACAACCGAGATATCTTCTGCATATTGGGATTTATAGTTATAGTGCCCGTTGCTATCTAGGGCCACTTGAGTCGGGTCATTGCCTGCTTGCTCGGTGACCACATGCGCGCGAAATACCATAGGTTTTGGTAAATTTGGTTGGATGGGGAGCTTAAACGGGTTGCTACGAGGAATGCAGGTAATCTTGCAATGATGGCGGGCACTATCTGGCTCTTCGCTGCTACCTGCACTGAATATGTGCTTTGCTTCAATGCATAAATAATCGCCACTGACTTGGCCAATGGCATTGCATACGAGAGAGAATGAATACCCAGGTAGAGCGTCTGGCACATTACCTGTGAGGCGCAGCACATCATTTTTAGCGCGTGCTGAGAGTTCAAAATCTGTGCTTAACTGGACTGTGCTTTGTGCATTTAAGTTGGGTTCAAAGTAATTTTTTGTGACACTCGTTCCTGTGTTTGGTGGGCTGGTGGATTGGTGAACTTGACTGCCCTCTAAATGCCATGCCACTTCTCGATTAAATTCAAAAAAGCCGACATGCTGACTGGTGTTATTGCGTTCTATACCATCGCTGCTGCGCAGCCTTAACTGAGTTCGACTGACATAAGGCGAGTTGAGGTTACTGTCACTGATCACCACTTTCTCGTTTAAGCCAGTGCACTCAAACCAGTAAAACAGCCCATATTGCTGCAAGGTTCGAAGTAAAAACTGGTGGTCTTGCTCAAGGGGTTGCACTCTGATTTTTTCAAAAGGGAGAGGGTGTGACAGCCGCCAATCAATTTGATCGGCTTGATAGCCCGCTTGAGTCAGTAGCTGCTGGATGACAGAGCGTACATCGGAGTTTACAAAAATGCGGCTGTGGTGAGAGTCGACCAACCTTGAGAGCTTAGGTTTGAGCGTAAGCTGATATTGGTAAAGCTGTGAGTGCACATGCTGAGCTGAAAAATCGCTCAAGGTTGCAGTAAAAAATGTACTCTTACCATCCTTATGTATTGTTTCAAAAGTAACAGTATTTCCTAGTACTAAATCATTATCAATTTTGAGTTTAGACTCTATTTTGACGTTTAATAAAAAAAACTCACTAATACATGAAGTTAATTCAAAGTATGTAACAAAAGCTTGATGACTCAGCCCATATATTTGCATCCTTGTTTGTGCCATTTTTCTATCCTTAATCGTTGAAGTTTTTCATTTTTGCTTCACTAAAATGTAACTTTTATGTAATCAAAATTCGATTTTAAACTGTGTTTTTAGCGCTTTAATATGAGTTTACCTCATACTTTAAGTTTGTTTTTGATCATAAAGTACGTATTTTTGTTAATCAAATATTTTATTTTTGATTAAATGGTTTGATCTGGAGATTTATTTTATGTATTGTCTGTGTCGATTTTTGGCAAGGGTACAAATGTGGGTGATTTCTGAATCAATAAATTAACAATAAATGATTCTTTATTACTGCTTTTTGATTTTAATCAAGCATTGATGTTGAAGTTTAAGCTAGGTATTTAGTTGCGGTTTATAAGCAAGACGATTTGCAATCCGCTTATTTAAGGCCATTTATGCCGCAGGGCTTCAATGGACATCATTCACAGTTGTGAATACCTGTACCAAAACAATAAAACTTACGTAATTCACTACAAGGAATAAAATCATGGCGAGGTTGATTGTCTGTTTTATGGCGCTGCTAAGTTTGTCTGCATGTATGACGACTCAGGTTAAATTAGATGTTCAGGCGACCGATAACATAAACTTAAATAAGTTTGATGAGCCATTGCCTGTGGTGTTAAAGGTATATCAGCTTACAGATGTACAAGCCTTTAGAAACGCGACGTTTGAACAACTGTGGAAAGAAGATAGGTCTATTTTGGCCAGTTCTCTGATCACGGTTGAAGAGCGCACCATTAACCCTTCTGAGCGCCTAAAAATCAATTTCGAGCGAGCTGACTCTGCCAAGTATGTTGGCTTTGTTGCGCTATTTCGTGAGCGCACCGATGGTAAATGGCGCACCTACTACGACCTAAACGACTGGCCAGTACCATTATCAACGTCGCTTGATATCGAAGTCCAAAGCAATGCATTGTATGTACCGGGTGCGGAAGACTAGCTCATGATATTCGATAACCTGTCTTTTAAGCCAGTGTGGGCTGAAGGTGTGATGTTGAGTCAGCAGCACTTTCAGCACTTGGATAAGCATTTGCAAAGTGAAATGGCTGCGCGTAGTCGTTTATCGCAAAAAGTGCCTTATGGATTCTATCGCCTGCAGTTTGATGAAAGCGCCATTGCAAAAGGCGTCGTTAAACTATTGGCTGTCAGCGTTATTTTCAAAAGTGGTCGATTAATCGAAATGTCGTTTACTGACTCAGATGCGCTCACTTATGAGCTCGATGACGGTCAGCAATCTGTGACGCTGAGTTTAGCACTGGCAACCAATCACGCAGTGAGTGACATAAAAGGTTATCCGCAAAATGGCCAACTCAGTGCCTACCAATGTGAATTTGTAGAACTACAAGATGAGCATGACCCTGCACGCGGCAAAGAGGTCATGGTGGCCAAGCCCAAACTAATGTTAATTGAAAGCTCATCCAGCCAAAGCTTTATTGAACAGTTGCAGTGTGCAAAGGTGATAACCAATGAGCAAGGGGAGTTTGCATTTGATACACATTTTGTGCCCTCACTACTTAACGTGCGTGTCCATGCACCGACATTTTCTCAGCTAAATAGTGCAGGTAATATTTTAAACGCCAAGTATCAAGCGCTGCAATCAAGTCGTACACAGATGGGCGTCGTTGAAGATTTTGGTCCCAGCGATTTAAAGCAATTTATGCTGCTACAAGCCATGTCTGCAAATATGCCTTATCTGAATCACTTACTGTTGTCCCAGTATACCCATCCAGAAGACATGTACATTGCCATGAGTACATTACTGACTCAATTGGCTCATTTTGAAGCAGAACAACAGATAGATATACCGCCTTATCAGCATGACAATTTGGGACAAATTTTTGGCTATTTTGAATCTCAAATACAACAGCTTATCGGCAGCATTAGTACCAAGCGCTCCGCTAATTTACCACTTGAAAAGCTCTCTGACTCGATGTTTGAAGTCACTGGCTTTGAAGCCGATCAGTTTAGAAATAATGAGTTCTATTTAGCGGCATTCTTTGAGCACGAATCAACACAGTGGATAGAACTATTTGCCGACCAAGTGAAAGTGGCGGCATCGTCACAAATTGAAATGCTGATCGCATCAGCTCTGGGCGGCGCTGAGCTGACTCACTGCCAAAGACCTCCCAGCAAGGTGTCACTCAAAGGGGGTTATGAATACTTCAAGATCAATGCCTCTAGTGCGGCATGGGCGCAAATAAAACAAGAGCTTTCATTGCGTATCTTTGTGCCATATAGCTTGCAAAGCGTACAAATTGAATTGGTGAGCGTGACCAAATAGGAGTGAATGACGGTTATGACAAGGACATCAACACACACTGAATTATTGGCCTGTATTTCGCCCGTGCTAGACATAGTGCATTCGGTCAGGCAAGGGGGTTGCCAGTCAACAGACATCGAAGCATTGCGTGAGCAAGCGCTGAATGCCTTTGATGAATTTGAGCGCGATTGTTACGCCAATGGGATCACCGCAAGTGACATGCAAGAAGCCAAATTTGCACTCACAGCCTATCTTGATGAGCAAATAATGGCCTCTGAAATGGAGTCAAGAATGGCTTGGATGGCGCGTCCTCTACAACTTGAGCTGTTTGGTAATTCAAGAGCTGGGGAAGCATTTTTTGAAAAGCTGACTCACATTCGTCAAGCCGGTGCCAGCAAGCGGGCGGTTATCGAAGTGTATTTCGTCTGTATGCAGTTGGGTTTTGAAGGGGTTTATAAAATTAAGGGTGTAGAGCAGCTTAAAGCCCTGATGTTGGATGTGCGCGCCCAGTTGGAAGAGTTATCAGGCAAAGTACCGCTGAATTTATCAGACACCTGCATGCCTGCTGAGCATGTTGTGACGCAATTGGGCAGAAGGCTTCCTTACTGGGTGATCTTCAGTATCACCGTGGCGGTGTTGCTGTTGATGTATTTGGGCTTTCACCAATATTTGCAAGGCAAAGCAGATGAGCAGTTTATTGAGCTAGAGCAACAGGTTGCTGTATTAACGCAGTTAGAAAAAACAGGGAATATTAGGTAGTGCTATGGCGGGTTCAGTTAATAAAAGTGGTTTAATTCACCTCTTACTTAATTTCTTTTCTTCACGAGCAACAGCCAAATGGATAGGACTTTTTGCCTTATTGAGCTTGGCTTGGTTCGGCGGCCGCTTCATTGGCTTAGGGGGGGTTGATCAGCGACTTTGGCTGATGGGCGGCATTTTTGTCGTCTTCATGCTGGTGCTGTTTGTGCGTTGGCTGTGGGCAAAGCGCTCTGGTGATAAGTTGGCGTCAGAACTGGCTAATCACAATGCCAGCTCTGAAGCGGAAGTGGCCGAAATTAAAGAAAAAATGCAAGACGCTCTGGCTGCATTAAAGGCGTCTCACCTCGGTGCTGGATATCGTGGTAATACGGCGTTATATGCGCTGCCTTGGTATATGATCATCGGTCCGTCTGCGACCGGTAAAAGCACTTTGTTTGCTAATTCTGGACTGCATTTCCCCTATTCTAAATCGAATCAAATGCATATTCAGGGCTTTGGCGGTACGCGCAATTGTGATTGGTGGTTTTCAGATCAAGCGATTTTAATTGATACGGCAGGCCGCTATACCACTGAAGAGAGCGACAAAGAGCAGTGGTTGTCGTTTTTAAAATTGCTTAAGAAAAACCGTCCAAAGCTACCCATCAATGGTGTAATGGTCGCCATCAGTATCGCGGATATTTTAACTTCAGATACTGAACAAGTACGAGACCATGTTAAGCAAATTCGCACTCGTATTGACGAACTTATCAACCAACTTGGGATTATTTTCCCGATTTATATCGTGTTTACCAAAACCGATTTGATTAGCGGGTTTGAGCCGTTTTTTAACGAGCTATCAGAGCAAGAGCGCTTGCAGCCGTGGGGCGCTTATTTACTGGATAAAAATCAAACGCCAACCAGCGATGAAGCATGTGACACCTTTAATGCTGAAATGGAGAGTATGTATCAGCGTCTGTGTCAGCAGCGATTAGTCAAGATGACGCGCGAGCGAGATACCCAGCGTAAACAGCTTATTTACGACTTTCCAAATCAGTTTAAAGCGGCATCTGATAAGGTCAGCGAGTTTGTTGAGATCTTATTCAAAGAAAATCCATTCCAAGAGGTCCCTTGGTTTGCGGGGGTCTATTTTACCTCAGGCACGCAAGAAGGGGTGCCTATTGAGCGCAGCTCTAAAACCAAACTGGCGACCTTCCGCTCAGTGTTATTTGAATACCGTCAGCAAAGTTTAACCAGCGCATTTTTTGTCAACAAAGTCTTCAATGAAGTGATGTTTAAATTGCAAGACCTCACTAAAGGCAACCGCAAAAAGCGCAAGATACAAAAATGGGTCAAAGGCTTGGCAATCTGCACCAGCATCACAGCGATTGGCTTGATGTCTGGGTTGTTGTTTAACTCTTATACCCATAACACGCAATTGCTTAATACCGGTGAGCTATTGAGTAAGCACGTAATTGCCACCAGTGTGGAACATCAATCTGAGGTTGAGCAGTTTAATGCTGTGTTGGCGTTGTTTGAGCACTATCAAACACTCGAGGCGTATGAGCAGAAGTTACCTTGGTACTTTCTATTGGGCGTGTATTCAGCGGACACCACCAAGGCACCGATAAAACATATCTTGCAGCAGCGCGTGCAATCATTAATTGGCGGACCAGCAGCACAGCAAATTGCAACGGCTTTGGCCAGTTCACACACTCAGTGGCAAGACTTGCAAATCGCTGAAGAACAAGTGATCAAACGTGTCGAACCGCAACTGCGAGACAGCTATTACAACTTGATGAAGTTTCAGCTGATGATGAGTGATGAGTTTGCGCGTTTAGATCATGCGTTTGTGAGCAATGCTATTTTGAGCATGGTGGCACAGCGCTTAGAGTTGGATATCGAGGCGGATGAAACGGCGCAAACCACAGAGAAGATGCGTGCCTTGGTTAATTTTTACATCGCACAATTACGCCAAGACACTGAAGCGCCAGGGCTGGATGTGTGGACGTCACAGGAGCACCTCATTGCACAGGCCAGAGCCAACTTAACCACAGATCCGCAGCCTGATGTGATCTACGGGCAGATCAAGGACAAAGTCTCTGTTTCCAACCCTGAACTGACGCTCGATCAAATGATGAGCCAAAATAATAAAACCTTTTTGAAAAGTGAGTTGACTGTACCGTATGTCTTTACTCAAAAGGCATGGCAATCAGAGGTATACAGCGAGATAAAGCGTCGCGCAAACATTGCTTTTTCTGGTGATTGGGTGATGGGGACTGAGCAAGCAGGTGCTGAAGGCGCCATTGATGAAGCCAAAGCCAATGAACTGGCCAGCGCTATTCGGGCTTTATATTTTAAAGAGTACGCCACGGCGTGGTTTGATTTTATTAATGCTGTTGAAGTAAGACCATTTAATACCAGCAACGCAGCCAGCCTAACATTAGGGCAATTGTCTTCTACGCAAGGGCCTTTGGTGGATTTAATGAAGGCCATAGACGCCAACATTAACTTGAGTAATGCACCGCTTCAAGAGCCTGAAAAGCTCAGTGGTGTGAGTGAGAAAATCATTGATAAAGTGAAGTCAGATACCTTGCTTGGCAACAGTAAAGGGCTTGAAAGCTTAAGCAGCAAAAAAGTACCTGAATTGGCACAGCGTTTCGCGGATTTAAGACGCTATACCTCAGTCTCTGAAGAGGCACAGATCTCAGATTATCTGCAGCAATATTTAGGTGCATTAAGTGCCTTCCACTCAGATATCAAAGACATTGCAGCCAGTAATGATGATGACTTCATGGCGATGGAGTTTTCACGCTCGCTATTAACGGGTGAAGACAAAGAGAACGCATTGCAAAGTGCATGGGTGGTGGTAGAAAGCCAAGTGAGAGCGCTTGACCCAGACAGTAAGCAAGTGCTGGAGCGACTATTAAAAGCGCCGCTATTAGCCAGTGTGCAAACCGTGATGAACGAAGCAAGAAGTCAGCTAAACGATCGTTGGTACAACAATGTGTATATCAGCTACAAGGACAACCTCAAAGGTAAATACCCGTTTAACTTAACTGGGCCAGATGCCGCAGTTGAGGACATCTCTGAGCTACTTAATCGCGACTCCGGTATTTTTTGGGAATTTATGGATGCAAACTTGGCACCGTTTTTAAAGCTTAAACGCGGTGTGTGGGTAGAAAAAACTTGGAATGGCATCGGCCTTGGTTTTGACAAGCCCGTACTGGATAAATTGACCAAGGCGCGCAAAGTAACGCGTTCATTGTTCCCAAGAGAGGGCTCTGAAGTGGGGATCAGTTTCCAAATGATGCCTGTTGCGCAGCGCGGTGTGCGTGAAACCTACATAGGCTACAGCGACCAAAGCTATCGCTATCGCAACGAACCTGAAGAGTGGCGCAGGTTTACTTGGCCCGCAAGAACAGGGGCAGAAAAGGCCACCATCTATGGCATGGATCGCAAAGGCAATCGGATAGAGATCCAAAAAGACGGCCCATGGGCGTTATTGAAAATACTCAACGAAGCGCGTGTTAAATGGGTTAAAGGCACAGAGTATATGGCGACGTGGGAGTTGCTATTGCCTGAAGAAGAAAGTAGCGAAGCTCATGAACATATTCAGGTACAGGTAGCGCTTAAATCTAGTCGCAATAGCGGTATTTTCAGCAAGTACTTTATGTCGTCTTTTGCCTTGCCAGAAGCCTTGTTCACAGGCCGTGTGCAACTGGCCAGTCAAGCAGCAAAGCAGGTGCAGTAAGGGATGAGTATGTTCAGCTTTTTTTCCAATAAAAAACCCAACAAGGTACCCGTGAGCTTGCCTTTTGGCTTTATGGGCAAAAGCCCGATACAAGCCGATTTTGTGAAGTATCACGTAGACTCGCGTGAAGTCATCAACATGGATCATTGGCTACAAGAGGGCTACGCCCATGTGTGCCGCAGTGCGTTGCAAGGTGACAGCCATTTTGACGACCAATTGACAACGCTGTTTTTTATTGCCGGTGGTGAGGCTGACAACAGCATGATGGGAGTATTGCAGCCAAGCCAAGACAAAAGCGGCAGGCAGTATCCATTTAGCTCATTTATTTTGTGTAGTAATGCGGACTTTAAAACGCATCCGGCGTTTTTATTGTATGAGCGTTTTAACATTATTCGCTCTTTAATTTTAAATCATGAGCTGATCAAAAGTGCGAGCTCTTTAGAGATGATGCAAAAAACGGCACATGAGTTACAGCCTTTGGGTGAAATGTGCGATCAGGAATTGGACTTTAATACCTCGATGGAAGCGCTAAGAAAGCAACCCATTGAGCGCATCTGGTTTGCACTGGGCTTATCGACTGTTGAGCAGCGCGGCGCACTCATTGAGCAGTTGATGCATGCGCTTAAAGGCTTATCGGCGCAGGGCTGCAAACGCAGCCAATTTGGGATCAAGTTACCGATGCCACAATTGGGTGATGACAGCAAGCTGGTCGCCGCATTTTGGCTGCATTTGATCACCAATACGGTGGCAGATAACCATTGGCAGCCTTGGTGCTTTTATAACTTTGGACAGCTCAGCTGCTCAGCCTCTTTGGTGGTGTATTGCCGACCTGTGCCTGCCTCTTTTTTTGCATCGGTTTGGCTTGATTTAGCAACAGGCTCAACGGTGATGGATTTTACCAAGCTCAATGACAATCAGCCGGTATCAAGCAAAGCATTAGAGCTGGCAAAAGCCACCAATATGAGTGTGTTTGATACCTTGCGTAGCTGGAGCAAAGTGTAATGACACAACCACATGGTTATCCGTCATGGCAAGCATGGAGCAGCGCACTTCTGAGCGAATTTGAGCCAGATAAGTGCGGTGAAGATGTGCGCTATGACGATGACTTTAAATGTGTGAAAGCCTCGTCATCAGGCGCGTCAGAAGTTGATTTTAAAGAGATATTTATCATCTCTAGTAAGTTACTGGCTGAAAAAACCAAAGATTTACGGGTGGCATCTTATTTGTGTTTAGCAGCCACACAAGAGTTCGGGATCAATGGCTTATTGCCCAGCTTAAGGCTGTTCAATGACTTGGTAAAGCAGTTTGATAATGCCCTGTACCCTGAAAAGCCGCGAACGCGGGCATCAGTACATACGTGGTTCTTACAGCAACAGCAGCGTTTGCTCAGTGTGGCGGATAATATTGGCGGCACGACCCCTGAGCATTGGCAAACACTCGATGAAATATTGCAAACTTATGCCAAAGAGGTTGTGCCATTTTTAGATGACCAAGCTGGTCCTTTGGCAGATTTAGGGGCGTGGTGTGAAAAAGGCAGGATCAGTCAGCCGATGCCAAAGCCAAAGCCAGAACCTGAACCAAAACCAGTTACGCAAGAGCAGCCAGCGCCTGTCGCTGACCCCGAGCCAGCGGCGGTAGCTGCCAAGGCCGCAGAGCCTATTGTGGTACCGCCTAAGGTGACAACGCAAGCAATAGACTCAGACAGCGATTATATGGCGCAGGTTCGCACCTTGTTAAAGCATGACAGAGCGCAGCAAAACTGGCCAAGAGCCATGCACTTAGCACGCGCAGTACGCTGGGGCGCATTGGCCTTACCGCCTCATGACGATAATTTAAAAACACGCTTGCCCGCACCGCGAGAAACCGCGTTTGCACCAATAAAAAACGCGTTGGCAAACGAAGAATATACCGAAGCGCTGGCAAAAGCGGAGGCGCTGTTTATGGAAGGGGCCATGCATTTTAATTTGGACTTACAAAAGTTCACCTTGGATGCGTTGGCAGGGCTATCAAAGTCCACTTTAAAAGGCTGGTTGGAGCTGCAATTAGCGGCAATTGCACAGCAATTTCCTAAATTGTTGCAGCTGAAATATGAAGACGGCAGTGACTTTTGCAGCGCGGCAAATCGTGAGCGCATTCAAGATCACGCGCTGTTTCAAGGCGGACAAAGCCAAGACGCTGGCCAGCAGCAGTGGCAGGCGGCGATGAGTGAAGCACAAAAGCTGGTGGATGATAACGAACTAAAAAAAGCATTGCAGCTGATAGACACCCAGCCGATGAGCACGGCCTTTGATAAAGCTTGTGCGCGCCTTCATCAAGGGCGACTGCTACTGAGAGCCGAACGAGCCAGCTTGGCAGTGCCGATTTTTCAGCAATTGCTGTCAGATATTCAAACCCATCGCCTTGATTTGTGGCAAGAGGATTTTGCAATGGACGTTTGGCGCTACGCCAAGCAATGCTTTGAGGAGATGTCTCAAACGCAAGGAGATGAATTTGATTTACAAGTGGCTGCCATTGAATCGCAGCTATTGGTAACCAAAGTGAGCTCAGCGATCGACTGGGTGTAAATCGATACACGATGACCTTTCTTTATGGAAAGCGTAAAGAGTAACAATAGGGAAGAGCATGACAGATACATTTCAAAAAGAAATACCCAGAGCGCGGATCAATATCGCGCTAGAGCTGGACACGGATGGCGCCACACAAAAAAGTGAGCTGCCAATGAAAGTGCTGGTCGTTGGTGACTATTCAAATGGTCAAAACGACGCTGACTTAGCTGAACGTGAACGTATTTCAATCGACAAAAATAACCTCGAGCAAGTACTCAAAGATATCTCGCCCAAGGCACAATTTCAGGTGCGCAACCGCATTGCGGGCGATGGCGATATCAGCGTGAACTTAAAGTTTGACGAGTTTAAATCTTTTGACCCAGAGCAGGTTGCCGCACAGGTTCCTGAGCTCAACAAAATGATGTCGATGCGTAACTTGTTACGGGATTTGAAATCAAACCTATTGGATAACTCATCACTGAGAAAAGAGTTAGAGCGCATCTTACAAAGTAAACCTGAGCTCGATGAACTCAAGGCGAAACTGGATGAGCTGGCACCGCTTGCCTCTGAACAAGACAAGCAGCCTAAGCAACCGCAGGAGTAAGGACACCCTATGAATATGCAAGAAAACCTAAATGTGGCTGCACGCGCAGAAGAAATCGAAGCGGTTTCTACGTATGAAGCCATTTGTGACTTAGTGGATATTGATCCGGTCGGCAGTGAGATCAGCATAGATACATTCAGAGATGCGAACAACTTGGCTGAAACCAATACCAATGAGCGTTTAACTGCGGCCATCAACGTCTTTTTAGACATGGCAAGCTCTGATGGCCAGCAAGTCTCCCGTATCGATAAGCTGCTATTGGATGATTACATTGCCAAAGTTGACCGCATTATCTCAGAGCAGTTAGATGAGATTTTACACCATGAGAACTTTCAAAAAGTTGAATCGGCATGGCGCTCTTTACGCTATTTAATTAATCGCTGTCCTAACAATGCCAACGTTAAAGTTGAGCTGTTAGATGTAGACAAAGAAACCTTGCGTGATGACTTTGAAGAGTCACCAGATACCACACAGTCAGTGTTATACAAACAGGTCTACACGGCTGAGTATGACACGCCGGGGGGCGAGCCAATTTCAACCATGGTGTCTAACTTTGAATTTGACTGCTCAGCACCGGATGTCTCCCTTTTACAAGAGATCTCGCGCGTGTCTGCGGCCGCACATTGCCCATTTTTAGCCAGTGTTGGCTCGAAGTTTTTCTTGAAAGATTCACTGGAAGAAGTGTCTAAGATCCAAGATTTACGCTCATACATGGAACGTGCTGAGTTCCAGCGCTGGAAAAACTTCAGAGAGTCTGAAGACTCACGTTACATCGGTCTTGCGTTCCCAAGATTTTTACTGCGCTTACCGTATGGGGATTTAAACCCAATTCGTAACTTTAATTACCAAGAAGAAGTGACCAGTGAAGATCATGAGCGTTATTTGTGGGGTAATGCGACATTTGCCTTTGCAGCCAATGTGATCCGCAGCTTCCACGAAAATGGCTGGTCAGTGAACATTCGCGGGCCGCAATCAGGTGGACGCGTAGAGAATTTACCACTGCATTCATTTGAAGCCGGTCGCGGTCAAGAAACCAAAATCCCAACAGAAGTCCTGATCTCCGAAACCAAGGAACTGGAATTTGCGAATCAGGGCTTCATCCCTCTGAGTTACTATAAAAACTCAGACTTTGCGTGTTTCTTCTCGGCAAACAGTGCGCAAAAGCCACAGATTTATGAAACGCCAGAAGCCTCTGCAAACGCCCGCATTAACTCACGTTTGCCGTACATCTACTTGGTGTCGCGCATTGCTCATTACATGAAGGTATTGCAGCGCGAAAACATCGGCTCGAGCAAGCCAAGACATGAGCTTGAGCAGCAGCTCAATGATTGGTTGGGCGCCTTAGTCACTAAGATGAACAACCCTGATGAGTCGTTGATAGCGACACACCCATTGAAAGATGCTGAGGTCAATGTTGCGGAGATCCCTGGTAATCCAGGTTATTACCGAGTCAGCACTTATGTGGTGCCGCACTTCCAAGTTGAAGGTATTGATGTACGCCTAGCTCTGGTGGGGCAAATGCCTGGTGAGAAATGAAAACCAGACATGAGTTCAGTGAAGCGTATTTAAGGCGGGGAAACCTGCCTTCTCTTCAAGTCACCATAAAAATAAGAGTATGGTTGCTCAAATATAAATAGGTTGGGGATTACTAGAACAGTTTTTGAAAACCTTAAACAGGTTAGAGGAACAACGAAGAATATTAATACGTGTCTAAGGTTAAAGTTTTAGATCTTGTACCAAAGTAAAGCAAGCTTACAGAAAGCGACACTCTCATATAGTGCATCATAAGAATGCTAACTCGCACATTAAGAGAATGTTGGAAAGTATTAATAAATGGGTGTCGGAATGAATAAACTTTATTACTTATTAGTGTTGTTTTTTTCGCTGAGCTTGTCAGCAGAAACCGTAACACCCGAGATGCTTTTTGCAAAAAATAAATTACAGGAAACAACTATCTCCTATACCAAGGCGATGGAAACGTGTTTTGAACATACTCCACGAGTTAGGCCAAAACAGTTAGAGATAGATGGGCTTGAAACAGAATTAGTTGTAAATGCAGTAAATTATTTGCATTACGTGGCACTTAATCATTGCATGAAAGACGAATATATTCGTTTTTTAAGCGCGGTTGAGTTTTATAACTCCCTTGTCAGTAGTGATGAAAAACTTACCGTTGGAAGTTTTGTCACTGACTCCTTAAAAGAGGAGGTACAAGGGGAGTTAGAATTTAAACAGCTGCCAGAAGAGGTCCAGCAGCACTTTTTACAGCTGGATGTACTAAGAGTGCCATTTGACGTGGCCACGCTAGTGATGGAATTACGTGGTGATTTGTAAAAGAGGTGGATATTACTCTGAGCTTGTATAGAAGGGGCATTTATAAAAGTGATTGCGTATACAAATTCAGAGTTGAGTTAAGTCTTATTAGTTTGGACACACTGCATATAAAAAGAAGAAATAGCAGCGGTGATGAGCATGGTGAGCTGCGCTAATTGGTGTACTGATGAATGTAAAAGCAGATCATTTTATTTGGAAAATTATATGTGTGGTGCAAGTGGCTGTGACCTTGTTTTCAATATACGAAAATCAAAGTTCAGCTATTTATGAAACGAGCGCTTCTTTTTTAAAAGGTGTTCTTTTTATTACAGATTTTTTAGTTTTAGCAGCAAACATATGTCTGATTTTACAAGTGCGTGTTCTAAGTCAAAAAGTGTGGCTTTTGATAGTTTTATTGTGGTGGTTTGTTAATGTTTTTTGTTTATTAAACGAGTTTTACTTGGGCGGTTATACCTCATCTGAAATGTTATTTATGGGGAATATAATTTGGATTTTAATTTTATTTTCTTTGCCTGTACTCAAGTATGGCGCTTTTGTAAGTGATACAGCGAAGACATGAATAAAGTTGATTGCATAAGCCATTACAGCTTGGTGTGCGTTAGGCCGCTAATGAAATAAACGGATTTATAAAGTATTGAAAGATTGCCCTGGGTTGGCGGCAACCAACCCAGGACATGTTCCCAAATTGGCATGAAGCGTGGCGCTTTTTTTGGGATCTAACACAGCCGAGGCGGTGTTAGAGCGATGCCATTAATTATCAGGAAACAACTTATATTAAAAGGAGAATATAGAAATGGCAATTCCAGCGTATTTGTGGTTAAAGGATGACCAAGGGAATGAAGTAAAAGGTTCAGTAACTGTGGCTGAGCGTGAAGGGTCAATTGAAATTTTACACTTTGACCATGAACTCCGTATCCCAACGGACAATGACACAGGAGAGCTAACAGGGACTCGTAAGCACGAACCTTTCATCATCACAAAAGCTGTGGATGCATCTACACCGTATTTGTACAAAGCGTGTTCAAATGGTCAGACACTTAAGCAATTAGAGCTTAAGTGGTACCGTATTGATGACACTGGTACTGAGCGCGAGTATTTCCGCCACACGCTTGAAGATGTAAAGATCACATCTATTACGCCAACCATGCACAACGTAAAAGATCTGGACAAAGAACGTTATCCGCATCTTGAGAAAGTGAACATGCGTTATAAGCGTATCACCTGGACTTACCTAGACGGAAACATTGAGTTTTCTGATTCTTGGACTGAGGGTCGTTAAGACCACTCATCAGAGGCAAAGCAGTGCTTTGCCTCTTTTTAAACAACTCCATGGTGACGCAATATGGCTTTATTTGATCTGTTGGCGCAGTCTCAACAACAAGCATATAACCCCAATAAAACAGCGACGCGCTCATTGAGTGTGTGTGAGCATCTAACGCAGTTGCTCAATGCACGGCGCGGCGTGCTGGGGCATTTAGAAGATTATGGTTTACCCGATGTAGAAGATATTTACGAGGGACTGCCTTACTCACAACATACGTTGGCCAACGAAGTAAAAAAAACCATAGAAAAATACGAGCCACGTATTGCCAATATTGTTGTGCGCCCAGTGGAGATTAAAGAACATAATTGCGTGATCCGCTTTGATATTCGCGCAGAGCTAAAAAGCGGTGAGATCATTCGACTGAATACCCGTTTTGCATCAGGCGGCAAAGCCGATGTAGATACTCAGATCAAGGACGAATAAACATGGATATGCAACAGTATTTTGATGCGCAAATGCGTCTCTTAACACAAGCTGGTAAGGAGTTCGCTCAGCAATATCCAGAGCATGCGGGGCAGCTTAATATTGATGCGCTCAAAGACCGCGATCCGCATGTTGAGCGCTTATTAGAAGGCGTTGCCTATATGACGGCATATACGCAAAAGCGCCTTGATGAGTCATTGCCAGAAGTCTCTGAGCAAGTGTTGCGACAAGTGTGTCCGCTGATGCTGAGTAATTATCCGTCCACGACCATTATGCAATTTACCCCTAAGATGACGATGCAAGGGGCCACAACGGTCGAATCGGGTACGCAAATTAGCTCCCATGGGGATAAAACCACCCCAGTGGTCTGCCACTTTACCACATCGACCGATACACCAATTGCCCCGTTTGAAGTGTATGCTGTGGATTATCAGGAGTTTCACAGTGGCGCCAAGTTAAGTTTAAAGATCAAGCGCTTGGGCCAAGGTGTGGTCAGTGACTATGAGTTAAAATCGTTGCGTTTTTATTTGTGTGGTGACACGCCACTGTGTGCCAGCTTATATCATTTAATGACCAACGCCAGTGAACACATTGAAGTCAGTTATGGCAGTCACTTTGACAAACTCACCCAGCTCCTCCCTAAGTCATCGGTGAGCAGTGCCTTTGGTCATGGCGAGTTTGGTATCTTACCCAACAGTGATCAGTGCCATCCGGGCTACGCGCTACTGCTTGATTACTTTAATAGTCGTGAGCGTTTTTATTTTGTAGAGCTAAACAACTTTCATCTTTTGAAGTTTGACGCCAATCTCAACACCCTCGATATTGAGATCACCAGCCAAGTTAAACTGCCACCAGGGCATAAAGTCAGCCATGAAAATATCATGCTCAACTGTGTGCCCGCAGTCAATTTGTTTGCGTGTGATGCAGAGCCAATGCGCTGCTTAGATAATCAAACCGAATACCCGATTACGCCAATACAAGAAAAGTCCGCAGAGGCATTTTGCTTTGAGGTCACTGAGCTCAAGGGGAAAAACCGCAGCTCAGGAGAGAGCGTTGATTTTCAGTCTCGTTATACCAGTGTATTTGAAGACGAAAAGCACCTTTACAGCTTGGTATCCAAAGACACAGGCGGCGCTGCCCCCAAGGTGTATGTGCAGATCTCCATGGATGATATTGATGCTGTGCAAACGCTGTCAGCGAGCACCCTTGCACACAATGCCGTGTGGCCAAGGCAACTGTTAAAAGAGGGCGACATTCATGTTCCTAAAGCCAATGCCCCTTTTGCGCTGACGATGAAAAATGTGATCCGCCCAAGCAAGATGTTGCACTGCCCCAAGCAGCAAAAACACTGGCTGTTGATTGGCCTATTGAATATGCGCTTTTCTCAACTTGCCGATCCGATCCAATTAAAAAAACTCTTAGCGCTGTTTGATTGGTCAGGGCGCTCAGAAAACCAAAGTCGGATTGCCAGTATTGTTGATGCACACTCAAAGCCAATTTCAATGCTGCAAAAAGGGGTGTTTGTGAAAGGGCTGGAAATTCATTTGACCATCAATGAAAAGCAGTTTGTATGCTTGTCAGATGCTTATCATTTTTGTGATGTATTGCATCAGTTTTTTAAGCTTTATGCACCCATTAACGAGTGTTTGCAAACCAAGGTGACATGCGTACCTAGCTACCACACTTGGTGTTGGCAGATAAGTTCCGGCGAGAGTTATCAGATATAGCCATGACAGAGCAAAAAAAACACCCAATTTGGGCCAAACTGCCCGCCCCGATCGCTGCATTGCTGGACGCGCCATGGCAATTTAGTTTGTTTAAAGCCATGTCGTTAATCGAAAAGCATTGGGCGATGGAGGGAGAGTTAGAGCAAGGCGCAAGCCAACGTGTACTGGTGAGTACCTTCAAAGAGTTAGGCTTTCCAGCATCGGATATTCGCGCATGTGAATTGCTGCTCAGCCAGCGCGGTAAGCTGAAGCTAGAAACCACATTTTTAGGCTTGTATGGCGTGGATGCGCCCATGCCCCATTACCTGCTTGAGCAGGCTGCTAACGATGAAGAAATGGGCGCACGTACACGGGCATTTTTAGATATTTTTAATCATATTTTGTACTGCCAATTGTACCAAGCATGGAAAAAATCACAGATCAATTTAGCGGGCGTCGGCGCGCGTCAGTTTGACCAAATGGTGGCGGCGATTTATGAAAATAGCCAAGGCGAAAGCAGCAAGCTTAACTTAGCCAGCGCCAACCAAACCAGTGCTGCTGGCTTGCAACAAGTGCTGCGCCAAGGGCTAAAGCAACCGAATTTGCAAATTGCTGACAACATGGTGGAGTGGCAAGAAGTCACAGAAAAACCACCAATCAGCGCTGAGAATAGCGTCACATTAGGCCAAGACAGCTTGCTGGGCGGGCAGGTATTGATCACAGGTAATCGTGTGCAAATTGACATTGGCCCGTTGAGTGAAGCACAGGCTCGCGCGTTGTTTCCAAATGGCGACGAAGGGAAAAAAATGCATAAGTTACTGACTTGGCATACCGGCAGCAAAATGGCATGGCAGGTCAAAATTTTAATTGAGGTGAAAGAGCAGCATCCAGTGCCCTTGGGGGAATGTGAGCTTGGCACCAGCAGTTGTATGGGCATTGTAGAAGCGCACATTGCGCAAAGAAACTTTTTAGACAGTGATTATCAGTCATAAATAGGCGTCTTCAGAGCGCGCTCTGAAGTAGGAAAGAGTCAGAATAATTTTAAATCGCAAGGAAATAAAATGGACGCGACAGGCATTAAGCAACTTATTGATAAATTAAACGCACATACCGCAAGCGCGCTTGAAGCAGCGGCAGGCTTTGCCGCTAGCCGCCAGCACTATGAAGTCTTGCCAGAACATTTACTGCTTAAGCTGATGGAAGATCACCACGAAGGTGATGTGGCTAAAATTCTGCCTTTTTTTGAAATTGACCAAGATACTCTGTGGCACGAAGCGCTCGGCTTTATTAATCAACAAGACGCAGCCAATCAGGGTAAACCTGTGTTTTCTCGCCGTTTATATGAATTATTAGAGCGTGCTTGGCTCACTGCTAATGTGAAGCACCGCAGTGAGTGGATCACTGGGGCTGCCTTGCTTGATGCGTTTAAAGATCTCGTCCCGTTTAGCCCTGCATTTGGATTGGCGCGAGAGCTTGATAAGCTCGATATTCACTTTTTAAAAGACAATCTCGATAAAATTTGCAAAGGCTCGACTGAGCGCATGGCGTTTCAACCTGTGGATACGGGCAGAGCGAGCACTTTGCAGCAAAATGGCCAAGATGCAGAGCAAACGGCATTGGACTCATTTTGTGAAGACCTAACCGCAAAAGCGGCCAGTGGCGGCATTGATCCGGTACTTGGACGCAGCGAAGAGATCCGTTTGGCAATCGATGTGTTGTGTAGAAGGCGCAAGAATAACCCGATTTTTGTCGGCGACCCAGGGGTTGGCAAAACGGCGGTGGTGGAAGGCCTTGCACAGCGCATCGTTGCCAAAACGGTGCCAGATGAATTGGTGGGTGTGCGGATCATGGTGTTAGATATGGGCTTGCTGCAAGCGGGCGCCGGGGTAAAAGGCGAGTTTGAACGCCGTTTAAAGCAAGTGATTGACGATGTGAAGTCATCCAGTACGCCCATTATTCTCTTTATTGATGAAGCGCATACCTTGATCGGTGCTGGTGGCGATGCCGGCATGGGCGATGCGGCGAACCTACTGAAACCCGCACTGGCACGAGGCGAGCTGCGTACACTGGCGGCCACTACTTGGAGCGAGTACAAACAATATTTTGAGCGCGATGCCGCCCTTGAAAGACGCTTTCAGCTGATTAAAGTAGACGAGCCCAGCGAGCACAATGCCAAACTGATGTTGAGTGGCATTAAAGAAAAGTACGAGCAACACCATCAAATTCATATTACCGACAGCGCCATTGAAGCGGCGGTGAGTTTATCGGCGCGATATATCACGGGCAGACAGTTGCCAGACAAAGCCATTGATGTACTCGACACTGCGGCAGCAGCAGTGAGAATGGGCGCCGCCACCTCTCCTGTGATCATCGAAAATGCCCAAGAGCGTGTCACCTATTTAACCGAGCGTTTGGCGCGATTAGAGCAAGAGGCAGAGCTGGGCATTGAGAGCGATGTGGTCAGTGCAGAGTTAGCCGCTGAACTTGACCAAGCGCAATCAGAGCTTGCTGCAATGCAAGCGCGCCGCGCTGAGCAACTAGACACCCATGCCTCGATTGCCAGTGCACAGCAAAGCCAATTACCAGAATATCGCCGCCAATTGAAATCGTTAAACGAAGAGGGCAATGCGGTCTTTTGCGAAGTTGATCAAGATACCGTGGCACAAGTGATTGCTAACTGGACAGGGATCCCAGTGGGCAATATGGTCAAAGATGAGCTGCAAAACCTCCTTGCGCTCGAGCAAAGCTTAGGTGCGCAGGTGGTAGGCCAAGAGCAAGGACTAAGTGCGCTGGCGCAGTCACTGCGTGTGGCCAAAGCTGGGGTGTCGGCATCTTCAGGCCCGCTTGGGGTGTTTTTATTCAGTGGCCCATCTGGGGTGGGTAAAACAGAAACCGCTCGACATTTAGCCAATGTGCTATTTGGCGGTGATAAGTTTTTAACCACCATCAATATGAGCGAATACCAAGAGTCACATACGGTGTCGCAGCTTAAGGGCTCACCACCGGGTTATGTGGGCTATGGTGAGGGCGGTGTGTTGACCGAAGCGGTGCGCCAGCGTCCTTATTCTGTGGTGCTGCTTGATGAAGTTGAAAAAGCCCACCCGGATGTATTAAACATGTTTTATCAGGTGTTTGAGCTGGGCATGATGCGCGACGGCGAAGGTCGCGAAATCGATTTTAAAAATACCGTGATCATCATGACCTCTAATATCGCCGCTGAGCAAATCTCTAAGGCGTGCCGTGCGCCAAATCAAGACGACGAAGACGTATTAGCCAAAGCCATCAATGAGGCGCAAGGTTTGTTAAACCAGCAAGCAGATGAGACGCCAACCGCTGACGAGGACTGCGACGAAGAGGTGCAAACGCCTTGGACCATGCCAAGCCTATCTGAGCTAAATAATTTGATTAAGCCTGAGCTACTGAATCATTTTGCGCCTGCATTATTGGCGCGTATGCAGGTGATCCCATTTAAGCCGCTAGACAGCGATGCACTAGAGAATATTGTCGCCTTAAAGCTGGAAAAAGTGGCTGCGCGCTTAAGTGAGAACCATCAAATTACATTGCGGGTTGATCAGAGTGTGTTGAGCCATTTATCAAAGCAATGTGCGCTGTCTGACAGCGGCGCTCGCTTGGTCAATGCCACCATAGAACAGCAAATATTGCCGGGGGTTGCCCGTTCAATTTTAGGTTTTTTGAGCGAAGAAGATATGCCAGATCTGCTGACTTTAACCTTAAATGATGACGGGCAAATTGAAGCTGTATTTGCCGATCTGGCCTAACTGAGGGAGCAGCACCATGTTTGGACTAGATGCGGGAAAACTGACCGGCGCCGATGAAAGCCACTTTGGAGTGACGATTGCAGGGCTGAGTGAAGCGCTGTTTCAGGTGCAATCCTTTCAAGCGGATCTTGATGCCTTGTGTGATGATTGCATATTTGACATTCAAGTACTGAGTGAAGAGCTGGTGGAGCCGGATGTATTGATCGGCAAAAACATCAGCTTGATCATTGCGTGGAGCACTGAAGATCTCACCGTGACCGGATTTTTAACCAATTATATTTGCCATGGTCAGTCTCATCAGGGGTATGTGTATACCTTAACTTTGCAATCAGGCCTTGCAAAGCTTAAGCAACACCGTTCAAACCGGATATTTACTGATATGAACCCCGGGCAGATCATCCAAAACGTGCTGCAAAAGTGCGATTTCCCATCGGCTCAGCTCGACTTACAAGTCAGCGGCCCAACGCTTGATATGGTGGTGCAATATGACGAAAGTGATTACGACTTTATCACACGGTTGATGCGTCGGTACGGCTATGTATATGGCTGGCGAGAAATCGACTATGGCATTGCCAAGCTGGCCATTTGCGAGTCGAGCGACAAATTTGCCAGACCGCTTAAAGAGATCACCTTGCCTTTTGTTTCCCCGAGCGGGCAGGTGCGTACATGCGAAAGCGTGTTCGCGTTTTCTAAAAAAGCCACCATGCTCAGCGAGCAAGTGCGCTATTACGACAGCCATTACGAGCGTGGCGCCCAGATACAGGGCAGTAGCCGCAATAATACTGACATCAGCGGCTTTGGCGAAAGCGCGCATTTTGGTGACAACTTGGCCAGTGACGGTGATGGCAACGACTTAGCTGAAGTGCATCAACGCAGCCTAGACTGCCAGCGAGAAACCCTGATCGCAGATACAGACTGCCGTGCATTGCGCCCGGGGGTGTGCTTAACAGTCACAGATCATCCCAGTTATTCAGGTGAATACCTAGTGACTCATGTGTCCCATCAAGGCTGTCAGGCTGGCAGCGTGGCATATGGCAGCAAAGTCACTGGGCTGACTTATAAAAATCAGGCCGTGTTACTGCCAATTGCGCAAGATTACTGTGCCCAGCCCAGACCAAAAAGACGGGTCTTTGCCACCTTCAACGCCACCATTGAGCAAGAGGTGGATGAGACAGGTCAATATCAAGTCAAACTGCCTTTTAACCAAGATGGCGAAGGCCAGCAAAGCAGACCAACCCGATTAACACAAACCTATGGTGGTCAAGGCCATGGCATGCACTTTCCGCTCACCCAAGGCACAGAGGTCTTAGTGTGTGGAGAAAATGGCGACTTGGATCGTCCGGTGATCTTAGGCGCGCTTTATAACGCCCAAGCCCCAAGCCCTGTGAGCAGCAATAATCCCTATGAAAACAAAATTGTTACCCGTGCTGGCAATACGCTGGTGATGAGTGACAAAGAGGGAGAGCGCAAAATTAAAGTGGCCACGGCCAGTGATGACAATAGCTTGCTGTTAGATGCAACCGATGGACAAGAAAAGGTGATGTTGCAATCTAGTCGCGGAGAAATGCGCTTGCAGGCGCAAGAAGATCTGACCATGCAGGCGGGTGGCAACCTCAATGTTACCGCCTCTGACGAGCTAACAGTCAAAGCCGCAGATCGTATTGCGATTCAAAGTACAGATGCAGAACTTGAACTGCACGGTGCGCGGGGGATCCGCTTAACTGCGGACTTAAACTTTAAAATTCAAGCAACGGATGGCGATATTGACCTCGAAGCAACACAAGCATTGAGTATGGAAGCAGCCCAAGAGATCAATGTTCACAGCCAGGAAGGCAACATCGAAATGAGCGCAAACGCAGGTGAAATTACCTTAAGTAGTGGTAATAACCTGACGTTATCAACGCAAGGTCAAGGGTCTATTCAATTGGTACAAGGGCGTGGCAGCATCGAAATTGATGGGGCTGGCAACATTACCATTAACGGCACCAACCTGACCTTAAGCGCGCGCAACATTTCTATTTCTGGCAATGCATTAGCGAACAATTAAGAGGAGATGGGAAATGCACAGTCATAATTTGGCGTATTTACCAGCGGCCAGTCAGTTGGTGGCCAGCGTATTACTGGTGGATGAGATGGGCAAAATAGTCAGTGTGATGTTGGCCAACAGTGGCCGAGAGGTCGATGTGGTGGGTCAGCTGGAAAGTGTGTCGCGTGCTCAAAAAGGCGATCAAGTGGTGCTACTTAGCATTAAAGAGCCAGTGGTGATTGGCAAACTGGCAACCAGTGGCAGTTTTCCATGTGCCAAGTTTGATGATAATCGAGGCAAAGTGAGCATCAAAGCCGACCAAAGCATTTGCATTAAAACGCCCAAAGGCTCGATTGAAATTTATGGCGATGGTTCGATTTTACTGGAAGGCGATAGCTTATCCGCTGAAACCAAAAAAGACCTGAGCCTGCAAGGCTGGCCAATTAGATTGAACTAGCAGGGCAGGTATGTTTTCAGCAGTCACCAAGGTGCCACTTCACAAGCAACAGATAAAAAAGTTGTGGCGACAGCTTTGCGAACTTGAAAAGTCAGGGATTGTGCGTCAACACAGGTTTGATGATTTGCACTACTTTCTGGTTAACCATGTTTACACTCTCGCACAAGCACAGCCCAGCGAGTTTGAATGGTTAGATGAGCAAGCGCTCAATGTCATGATTAAAGCCGATTGGCAGGCGCTATTGCCTTGGCATGAACAAAACGCGCAGCAAGCCCCTTGGCTAGATACTTTTTTAGCGATGTGGCTGGCAGGGGCCAAGGTGCCCAGTACAGATCTGCCCATTTGGCGTCAAAGCGGCGCAAGTGCGCTGTTTGCAATGAGTGCACAAGCGTGGCTGAGCGATTTTAGCGACGCTGAGCGCCAGACCATGCTGACCAGTATTGAAACGCCAGAGCCTTGGTTGGTGAGATTGGCGTTTGCAGGCCAACCGTTAAATGCTTTACAGCTTCAGCAAGCCCTGCAAAGCACGCATTTTGAGTTTGTTCATGCGGCGTTAGTCAACATGTGGCTGTTTGCACATGACGAATTTGCGGCGCAGTTATTAAAAACCTTCAGTGCTACCGATGAGGCGGAGCATAAGGCGCAACTACTTTGCCTTGCAGGTATTGCACAGTTGCCAGATTGGCAAGATGCCTGTGTGGCATTTTGTGAGCATTATCCCTTGCACAGTGCCCATGTACTTAGCCACTTTGCTCATAAAAAAACGCTCAAACTGTTAGTCAATTGGCTCGATACGCAGCCTATGAGTGAGCCTGCTTATCAGGCATGGCAAACACTCACTGATAAAGAACTTAAGTTGGTGGCGGCCATCAGTTTGGCAAAAGGGGAGGGGCAAGTCGAAGACGGGTTGCAGATCCCCTGTGTGAAACATGCAGAGACATGCCGTCAGACAATATTGCTGGAGCAAGGCGACTATGTGCTGCAAGGAAAAAGCTTTGTGGCTTTGGATGCTCAGTTGATAAAGCAATTTAAGGGCATATTAGTACAAAAGCTGGTGGCAGCGCAGTATGAGCAAAAAATCGCTGCGATGTTGTATTTTTTACCCTGCACGCCAAGGCATTGGGAATTTATAGATAGGAGAACAACGGATGTTAGTAAATGACTCAGCATGGTTTGCTGAAATTGCCCCAAGCTGGGATAAAGACTCTCAGCCTTGTTATGTGGTGGTGGTAAAGCAAAACTTTGAATACGACAAGCAAGGCAAGGTCACCCAAGAGCTAAATGGTCCTGAGATCACCATGGGCGATGGCTTTCAAGGCGAAGGCGCGCAGTGTGAATTGATCGCTGCCAATGACATGGTGCCGTTTAAGCAAGGGTTTGAATGGTATGGACGTTTTACTTGTTTTCCACCCAGTGATCGGGCTGCTCATGTGATGGAGGTGGGCGTTGACCTGTTGAGTGACAATGCCGTACTGATGAATAAAACCTTGCGAGTGACCGGAGAGCGGCGCTGGCGCTGGTCTTTATTTGGTGCGGTGGCAAAGGATTTACAGCCGCTCAGGCCATTGCTGCTCAATTACGCGGTGGCGTATGGTGGTCAAGCGCCAAATAACCCGCAAAGTATGGACAGAGAAAACCCCATAGGTCGAGGCTTTAAGCTCAGAAACCGAGACGGGATCGGGCAGCTATTACCGCAAGTGGAATATGCCGATCAGGTGTTAAGAAAACCGCGAGATACCACGCCAGTTGCCAGCTTTGCACCCATTCCGCATTTTTGGTCACCGCGTTTAGAGTTGCAACCTGAGTTAGATATTCAGGCCGTGGTTGCAGGTGACTACCCATATGTTGAAGCTTTATGTGCCAATTATTATAACTATGCGCCAGCGGATCAGTGCTTGCCTTGTACCTTAAAGCCGCATACCACAATCGCACTGAGTGGCTTAACCAAGGGCCTGCCTTATGGCCAAAAAGTCACTTTTGAATTGCCTTATGTCAAACCTGAGTTGGTGATGATGCGCGGCGCTATGCAAACGCCGTTAAATATGGTGTGTGATAGCTTAATTCTTGACACCCATACTCAGCAGTTTTCTTTGCTATGGCGCACCACGGTGAAACAAGATGGGATCCACCCAATGGATACCTTGATAGTCATGCCAGAGCAAACACCACTGCCGGATACAGAGTCAAGCGTATGAGCAGCGAACGCTACATTAGCTATTTAGGCCACATTAATACGTCGGGCACAACCTTAAGCGCGTTTTATAGCGCCATTGAAAATGGCATGACTTATACCGCCACCAGCAATTTAGAGGAAGAAGAAGGCATGGCGAAAGCCATTGTCGCCAAGCTTGGACCTTTGGCCAATTTACCGCGCGCTGCCCGTATTGAATTGATGCTGGGCGACTTGATGACAAGATTGGCCATTCCTGCGTTGCTGAGAGGAGAAAAAACCGGTGCCATCGCATGGTCTAACCGCATTCATTTTGTGCTCCCTCAGCAAGGCACAGATCCGTTAATCAGTGATGAAGCCCTCAACGCTCTTTGCCAGCAATGCGAGTTACAAGATGTGTTGATAAGTCAAAGTGACGATATTGATTTAACTCTACCCGATGGCACTGTGGTGGTGGCGGCAGATGCCTGTACAGGCCATGAAATTTTGTATGACAGTGATTGGCAAGACAAGCTACAGCGCCAAGATGGCACTGAAGGCATGATCATGAGCGAAGGTGCCTGTGCGTTACTGCTCGGTAAAAACAAGCAAGCCATGTGTTTAAAAAGCAGCAATAACCCGTTAAAAAGCCAGTTAAAACAAGTAAAAGCAGACCTAAAAGACATTTATATTTCCAATATGGCGAGCACCAAGGCATGGCACAACATGTGGTTTGATGCCAGCTGTCATCTGTATCAAGCGGCAACGCAGTCGGACAGCAGCGGACCCGCCTCTTTGATTAAATTAAAAGAGCCGGGCAGGTTATGTGGCCATGCAGGGGTCGCGCAAACCTTAATGGCCTTGGTACTTGGCTTTGCCTATTTAGATTTACCCATTCAGTACACATCCCCCAAAGTGTGGTTGATAGTTGAGCACACGCAGCCACAGCTTTGGCAACTGACAAGGAGTGATGATGAGTTACATTAATGCCGGCCAAGGAAAGCAAGCCGGAACGGTACAATATGACATTGATGCCACCAGTGCAGAGCTGCGCAGTGGCGGCAGCCAAACTTGGCGTCATAACAACCCTGTTTTACTGGGCTTAACCGCTGCGGCAAAGCGCAATGGCGCACTAGGCCAAGCCAGTGGCGTGGCGATATTTGCTGATAAAAGCAGTGGCGAAAGCGCATTTCGTGACGAAATAGATAGGCCCAAATATAGCGACCATACTTTGGGCGACCTGATCACAGAGTTTATTCCTGACTACATTATTCCGCCCCCGGAATGGGATGAAGAAGCCAATCAGCCCATCTTGCCACACATCGAGCCTGTAACGGGCATGGACGTTAACAAGCCAGTGAACGATGCCGATGCCTTATTACGCCTTGCCAGCGAAGAACTTGGCTGGGAGGCCGGTGAGCAAAGTGAGATAACTAAAGACACTGAGGCAAATGAGCAACAAGTGCGCATGGCCAGTGGGAAAAATGTACTGATCAATGGCCGCTCCGCAGTCCATGTTGAAAGCAAAGGCAAACTGATGAGTTTGGATATTTGCTTAACCACCATTGGCATTCCTGTGGTGCCCATTCCCTATTGCAATGTGGCAAAAACCGATGACATCACCAACACCGCCAGCTCAGTGAAAATTAACGGTAACCCAGCAGGGACACGAGATAGCGAATTTACCGAGAGCACAGGGGATCAACCCGGTGACAAAAAAGGCATTATGAGCGGCGTGACCGAAGGCAAAGCGGAGTTTATGTTGGGCTCATTCAATGTGTTTATTGAAAACCAGCCAGCGGTGCGCCAAGGGGATATCATGATATCGAACAACAAAAATACCCCGCCTTCGCCATTAATGCAGTCAGGCAGTATGCCAGTGCAGCGACTCAGCGTTGAAAACCGCCCCACCCCAGCACCGCAAGAGGGCGATAAAAATATCACCTTGGTGGTATCGGGGATCAGTAATTCACAGGAAAGGATCAGGATCGGATGACAAGTACAGCTCCCACTAGCGTCAATGAGCAAGGCGCTTATCGCGAATTGGTGTTTGAAGGCTATGCCAGTGACTCAGAGCAAGTCTCATTGATGATCAAAGATTACAGCGAAGATCAGGCCAAAACCGGTTTTTATAAAATTCCGCTGGGCTTTGCCAACACCACACAAAACAATAATAACGCCGATGTTGAGTTGGTGTACATTTACCCCTTGTGTGAGTGCACCCCAGATGGCGCCGCTGAGCGTAAACTTACGAACTTAAGGCCCGGATATTTATATATTTATGTAGATGGCCACTTATGGCGCGAGCTTGAAGTCACAGAGCACGAAGAAGAAGACATTTCTTATTTTAAAGATGTGAACCTCGCGTACCAAAAAGGCCCGCAAGTGTGGCGCATTGATGAGCACGGCCAAGTTGGTGAGCGCGTGGCAACGGGTGAGCAGCTTAAGCAAGTGCTGGTGCCCAACAAATTGTATGGTCAGCCATGCCGAGTAGAAATTGCATTCAGTGAAACCCAGTGGTGCTGGCGACAAATTGAAGCCTTTGGCGGCATGAGCGAAAATGATCCGCGCTTAAACTATGGCCCAAGAGTTCAGCCGGGCACCAATGATGATGCAGCGAGCGAGCGCCGTAGCCAACGTATGCAAGTGCTTGATAAATTGGGTAACTATGCACAAGGCTACAGCAATGATGAGGCGCCACAGCACATCCCGCTACCGCGTATGCCAAAAAATGGCCTGCACCGCCCGGTATTAAAAGACCCAATAGGCGTGGCCCGTTACCTTGCCGCTGAAATCGTCTCAGAGCGTAAAAACATCCAGCAATTGTCGATGGAGTCTATCAAAGGCGCGCCACTCACCCCAGATGATTTTGAAGACTTTGCACCAGAGCAAAAGAACATTTCTAAACATGTGCTGGCGACGACCATTCAGTCGCAGTTTTTTGCGTTTCCCAATACCACTCAGCAAAAAGTAGACCTTGGCATGTCGGTCTCTGAACATGAGCAAGATATGGCACAAAACTACAAAAGCTGGGTGCGCGCTGGTTTTTCAAAGTATGAGTTTAGACGCTACTTAAAAACCGAACAGGCACTGACCTCTGCCCGCGCCATCAATGTGCAAAAGTCATTTGGTTTTGACCATATCACCCGCGAAGACGAGCCAATGAGCTTTTACCAAGCGGTGAAGGACTACGGCTATTACGAAGATGTAAGACGCAACTTTGTGTATGAGCTAATAAGCGATGTCACCGCGCCTTACACCGATCTCACCAAAACCTTAATTGAAAGCTTTTTAGTACATGACTCAGATTTTAGGGCTGCCAAGCAAATAGACGAAGAGGACATGGGCCAAGAGCTGATGTTAAAAGTGCTGGGCACGCATCCCTTAGATACTGAAAACGCAGCCAACAGTTTAAAACTGACCGCACTGATGTACCCGAAAAAGACCGGCACTGCATTGAGCGATTATGAGTGCGCGCGCAGAGAAAGCAGTGACCCATTCGATACGGTTTTTTCAGTTGAATTACAGCAACAAATTCAGCAAGACATAGACGAAGGTTTAATGTCTGGCGAGCAGCGCGAATTTTGGCGCCGTGCTTCGCAAATGATTTGGGGGGTGTTGGCGATTAGTTTCGCAGCGCCAGCAAGTTTTTTTGCCGTAGGTGGTGCTGGAACGAATTTAAAAGCTCGTACAGTAGATCGAAATGAACAGGAGGCTAAATTAAAAGACCAAATCAAAGATTTGGATAATGAAATAAAAGGACTCGAACAAGACATAAAATCTAAGAATGACGAAATTAAAGAGATAAAGCGTGCTCACAATGAAGTTCGTGAGGCATTGGAAGAGGCTATGGGAATTAAAGGCCGCAAAGCATTCCCTCAGGAATTAGAGCTTTATTTACAGGACAGAATACAAGAACTTGATGCGCTACACGATGGTCATACGAAAGCACAGGCTCAAATTATTCGTGCACAGCAAAGTGTGAAAAATATGCGTATTGCCAGTATGCCGCATGAAAAAGTTGATTTTAGGAACGTCAAAGTACATTTGCGCCCATATGTGCGATTCAGACATTTAGCCAAAGTCGCTACTGGAGACTTGCTTCAAGAAATTGAGATTGATGTAGGTGATTATTACTCAAATAAACTGCCAGATGGAAAGCTTCCTTTAAACTTTACAGATCGAGCAAAGCGTGCAGAAGAGCGCATTGAAAAACTTGGACGTTTGGCTGAGCGATTTGATGATGCATATAAGGAACAAAAAACTCGAAAGCCAACGGTTACTTTAAAAATGAATAAGTTGCACAGCGTGCAATCTAGAATTGACCAAATGATAGCGCTGGATGGGGCATTAGATGAGATACTTGATGCTATAGAGAGGCAGCAAGCTGAAATGAAAAATGGTCAAGCAAGCCTGAAAAAGAAGTTATTAGTATTGGATGTGAGTGCCATTGAGGGGCTTGAAGAGGCTAAGAAAAATATTGAACTTGATATAAAAGATAAGAAAATTAGTGAATTGGAAAAAGATTGGGAGCTCAAAGGTCTGAGGAGTGACAATAGTGCATTAAACAAGATGGCCTCAATGAATATTCACCCTGAAAAGTTTGATAGCTTATTAAAGGGAATACTCCCCGCTGTAGGTATCTTAGAGGCTGCGAACTTATTTGATGTACTCAGTGACGACACTTCAACTCCCCTAGATCGTTTATCTGCATGGCTAGATGCGATAGATATAGGAGGGAATATTGGCCTGAATATGGTTGAAAGGCGTATGGGGCTGCCATCAGTTAAGCAAAGTTATGCGGTACTTAGGAATAAGCCTGTGCCAGCGAGCGCTTTCAAGAAGCGTGTTTGGTTGGTCTCAAAACTCAAATTTGGAGTGTACTTTGGTTTGCTTGGCAATGCCGCGACATTTTTAGCCAGTGCCGTGAGCGCCTATGTATCGTTTTACAACATGCGGGGGACGCTTGGACGAGGAGATACCGCTCAGGCCATAGGCCATGGGTTAATGATGACAGGGTTTGCGGGCATGACTTTGTCATCGGCTATTGCTATTGGGGCTGTTTTTACCACCAGTTTGCAAGGTGCTGCCGTAGCTGTGTTAGCACCTGCGTTGGCAATTGTAGGTTTATTACTATTGCTAATTGGCGCTGGTGTGGTGTGGGCGTTTTCAGAAGCACCAATTGAAGGCTGGTTAGAAGCTTGCCATTGGGGGACCTATAAAACCCGATTTAAAGATGACGATGGCAATCAGTCTACAATGCGCGCATCACTTTGGAAGGATAACCCTGAGTTGGCTATCCATGATTTGTACAATGCCCTGTATGCTCCGCAGTTTAAAGTCACGTCAAGCGTCGGGACAGTCAAATACCAGCTTTTTGCGCCCATGGTAAACAAAAAAGATGGTGCGGATGTCCGAATGTATTGGAGGAATATCAGTCAAGGGGAGCAAACATTTAAACGCATAACTGATCATCAAATTAGTTTGCTAACCTCGGAAATAGAAATTTTTCCAGGTAGAACAGGATGGCAATTTAGCACCACATATACCAAGTTAGAACAGGTACTCGGTTTGGCACACAATCAAGAAATTGAGTTTAAAGCAGAGTTTGTGACTTTCCCTTATGGGAAAGGCGCTAAGATACTTGAGCACACAGAACAAGAATATGCGTTGCCAATTCGTATTAGAAAGCCATATGAAAGTTTATGGCAGCAAATAAAAGGGGATTCATTGCCATTTGTTGAGATGCAAGGTGGTATGTATCTGAAAAAAGTTGTGTTATTTACCAAGTTTCCAGAAGCGTTAAATTATATAAACTAAAGTATTAGAGTTGACGTTCCTTATTTAAGGCCTTTTGTTTGAGAAAATTAACGTTTAATTGACTAATCATCACTTTAATTAAAAAGGAATATAATGAGCTCCCAAGAAGTGTCGCCAAACGAAAATACAAAACGTACTAAAACAGCCGAAGAAATACGGAAAGATTATGAAGAAAGGCGTAAAAATGCTGTCGGCGATGAAAAAGAGAGATTTGAGGAAATAGAGCGGTGGGCAGAAAATCGTCTGAAATACAGACGATCTAATGTTTTTTACGAAGAGTTGTCAAAAGACCACCTTCATCATCAGACATATGAGCAACGTCTCGCAAAAGCTGCACAGTTAAACGGCTGTGAGTTTAAAGAAGCTAAGCCATTTAAAAAGCCGTTTTCATCACGGGAGCATCATGGTACGGATAATCACATTGGCTGGTCCGATGGACAAATTGTTGGGATCCGCAGGGCACCATTTTGGGGCGGGTTTTGTTTTTTATGGTTTATCTTATGTGTTTATATGCTTTTTTTTAGTGTTGTTAATGTTGTCTTTTTTTGGGAGTTTTCGTACGCATATTTAATCCCTGTAAGTATATTAGGTCCTATGGCGGTCTATAAAGTCTGGGAGTGGGGGGCATGGATAGACAAAATAGAATTTAATCGCCACACCGGATTGGTGCGTATGCCATTTTCTTTTCTGAGACGACGTTTTTATGTGCCAATTGAAGACATAGAGCTGTGTGAAGGCCCTGTTGTACAAGCCGCAAGAGGCGGCGGAGAAATGGCCACAGGTAGCCTAGTGTTAACCAAATACCCTAAGCGCTACTGGTTTAGGCCAACCATTACGGTATTTGGTGGGATGGAGCAAGAGCATTGGGCCAGTATTGTAAGGTTTATGGATATTTCTCAGCCTATTCACGAGGATATTTATAAGACTATCGAAGAGCACTTTGAGAAAGATAAAAACGCCATGGGTACAGGTCCGTTTCCTGAATCAATGAAAAAGTACTTGGATGCAGAAGACAGGCAGGTAAACAGAGAGGATGTTTGGTAGCGGTTTTGCTGTCAAGCCAAAAGGGTTGAGTTTTAATAGCGAAAGGAAAGCCATGGTCCCACAAAAACGGTTTAACTTCCTAATTCGATAAATTTATAACAAATGGTCCGTAAAACAATATGCACTCAAGCGGTGATAGATAATTAGGCCAGAATATCTCGTGCTAATCAACGTACCTTGCAATCACAATATTTAGACTTTTGCGCTGCTTCTAAAAGCCTTTTACGCGCCAATGGTGCACCCAATTAACGGCGCAAGGGGAAGGCGCCAAATTGGTTGAGGGGACTGAAACAGAGTTTATGCTACCGTCATATGTAAAACGCCAAGCAGAATCATTCTGGGAGTCTTTTTTTGGCGAGGGTGAATATGAACAAACTCAAGGAGGGATGTATTTACAAGAGGTATTTTTGCGTCCTTCAAACCCCCGATAGGTATATTGAATAAGTTGAAGGATGAATATGTCACTGAAGAAAGATGATAAACCCTTAAAGTCTATTGAGATAATGACAAAAGAATTTGAGGAGAATAAATCCAAAGCTGTTGGTGAAAAAAAGAAAATGTATGAATCGTTGGAAATTAGAAGAAAAAACAGGTTGAAATATAGCCAGTCAGGTGTGCTGTTTGAAATATTGTCTAGAGATTATTTACATCATCAACGTTACGAAGAACGCTTAAAAAAAGCGGCAGAACTTAACGGTTGTGATTTTAAAAAGTCAAACTTGAAAAGTGAGGCATTTGTTTCTCGCGAGCACACAGATATCGACCATCATGTAGGCTTGTGTGATGGACAAGTAGCAGCAATTAGGAGAGCGCCAGGTATCTGGTTTTTGTGTATTTTTTTAAATGTGATTTTATTTGCGGTTGGGTTTTGTGGATTATTAATTGGCCTATTCTCGGGACCGCTTTGGCTTATTGCGTTTTCTCCTTTGATGATAGCCAGCCCCTGGGGACTGTATAAATTTTGGGAGAAGTTTGATTGGCTCGACAAGTTAGAGTTCAATCGTCATACAGGACTGGTACGTACGTCACATACTTTATTAAGGCGTCCTTTTTATATCCCCATAGAGGATATTGAGCTGTGCCAAGGCCCGGTTGTAAAAAATGCCCGTGGTGGCGGTGAAATGCCGACTGGTAGCCTTGTTTTTACTCAATACCCAGCAAAGTTTTGGTGGCGTCCTTCGATTGTACTGCTCGGTGGAATGGAAAAGCAGCAATGGACGGCCCTGAATAAGTTTATGGATATAAGTCAGCCAATACATATGAATGTCCAAAGAAGCATTGAAGAGCATTTTCAGAAAGATAAAAATGCCATGGGCACAGGCCCGTTTCCTGAATCAATGAAAAAGTACTTGGATGCAGAGGATAAGCAGATAAACCGGTTTGAAGTTTGGTAGCGGTTTTGCTTTCAAACCAAAAGGATTGAGTTTGTAGCTAGCAAGGAATGTCATGGACCAAAATAAGATTAATTCTTCCTCTGAAAAGCCGACTAAACAAGAACTTAGAAAGCGACAGTTTGAGGAGCGTAAAGCGAAAGCGACAGGAAGTATGCGAGAGTTTTATGATGACCTTGAGAGAAGGCGCAAAAACCGTGACAAATATTATGCCCAAGGCTTAGTTTATGAAGATCTTTCAAAAGACTACCTCCATAATCAGACATATGAGCAACGCCTTGCAAAAGCTGCACAACTAAATGGCTGTGAATTTAAAGAAGCTAAGCCATTTAAAAAGCCGTTTTCATCGCGGGAGCACCATGGTACGGATAATCACATTGGTTGGTGCGATGGACAAATTGTTGGGATCCGCAGAGCACCATTTTGGGGCGGGTTTTGCTTTTTATGGTTTATCTTATGTGTCTATATGCTTTTTTTTAGTGTTGTTAATATTGTCTTTTTTTGGAATTTTTCGTACGCATATTTAATCCCTGTAAGTATATTAGGTCCCATGGCGGTTCACAAAATTTGGGAGTGGGGGGCATGGATAGATAAAATAGAATTTAATCGCCACACCGGATTGGTGCGTATGCCTTTTTCATTTCTGAGACGACGTTTTTATGTGCCAATTGAAGACATAGAGCTGTGTGAAGGCCCTGTGGTACAAGCCGCAAGAGGCGGCGGAGAAATGGCTACCGGCAGCCTAGTGTTAACCAAATACCCTAAGCGTTACTGGTTTAGGCCAACCATTACGGTATTTGGTGGGATGGAGCAAGAGCATTGGGCCAGTATTGTAAGGTTTATGGATATTAGTGAACCGATCGATATGGATGTTCATGCAACCATCGAAGAGCACTTCAAGAAAGATAAAAACGCCATGGGCACTGGCCCGTTTCCTGAATCAATGAAAAAGTACTTGGATGCTGAGGATAAGCAAATAAACCGATTTGAGGTTTGGTAGTAAAAAACGGAAATTTACAAATTTAAGGATGAAGATGAGTCAAGAAGCGCAAACAGAAGAAGCATGCCAACAAGCGTATAAACAAATTTACGATGAGATTGATAAGCGAGCAGATAACGTTAAAAAATACAAAGCTCAGCAAATCTATTATACAGAGTTATCGAAAGCGCATTTGCATGAGAAAAGCTACGAGGAACGTTTGGCATTGGCATCATCATTAAATGGTTGTGAGTTCAAAACTGCTAAGCCTTATAAAAAAGCTTTCTCCTCAAGGGTACATACTGACCATTTTCATCACATTGGAAATTGTGATGGACAAGTATTGGCTTTGCGCAGGGCGCCCGGAATTTGGCTTATTTGTTTATTCCTTTCCGTTCTTTTTTTCCCCGCTGGGCTTGGTTTTTTCTTTGAGGGGGTATTCCATGGACCGAATTGGTTAATGCCAGCTGCATTAGCGCTTTTTTGCATAGGTCCTTGGCTGACTTATAAGTTATGGAAAAAGTTGGTCTGGTTAGACAAGATTGAGTTTAGCCGCCATACCGGACTTATGCGCACCTCACATACTTTGTTGCGACGGCCATTTTATGTCCCGATTGAAGATGTTGAAATGTGCGAAGGGCCAATCATTCAAGCGGCGAGAGGTGGTGGTGAGATGGGGACGGGTGGCTTAGTATTGACTAAGTACCCAGCCAAGTTTTGGTGGCGCCCAACCATTGCGACTTTTGGGGGGATGGAAAAAGATCATTGGACAGCCATTTTGAAGTTTATGGATATCAATGAGCCGATACATCGAGATGTACATTTATCAATAGAAGAGCATTATAAAAAAGATAAAAACGCTATGGGCACGGGCACTTTTCCTGAAGTGATGAAAAAGTATATTGATCCAGAAGACAAGCAAGTAAGCCGCTGGAAGGTTTGGTAGTTAGAAACCGTAAAAATACGCTTCAACTAAAATAGAAGCTTTTTGAATGAAAAATCACCAGTAATGTTTTATAGGTCAAGGAAAAGATCGGATGACAAGTACAGCTCCCACTAGCGTCAATGAGCAAGGCGCTTATCGCGAATTGGTGTTTGAAGGCTATGCCAGTGACTCAGAGCAAGTCTCATTGATGATCAAAGATTACAGCGAAGATCAGGCCAAAACCGGTTTTTATAAAATTCCGCTGGGCTTTGCTAACACCACACAAAACAATAATAACGCCGATGTTGAGTTGGTGTACATTTACCCCTTGTGTGAGTGCACCCCAGATGGCGCCGCTGAGCGCAAACTAACGAACTTAAGACCCGGATATTTATACATTTATGTAGATGGCCACTTATGGCGCGAGCTTGAAGTCACAGAGCACGAAGAAGAAGACATTTCTTATTTTAAAGATGTGAACCTCGCGTACCAAAAAGGCCCGCAAGCGTGGCGCATTGATGAGCACGGTCAAGTTGGTGAGCGCGTGGCAACGGGTGAGCAGCTTAAGCAAGTTTTGGTGCCCAATAAATTGTATGGTCAGCCATGCCGAGTAGAAATTGCATTCAGTGAAACCCAGTGGTGCTGGCGACAAATTGAAGCCTTTGGCGGCATGAGCGAAAATGATCCGCGCTTAAACTATGGCCCAAGAGTTCAGCCGGGCACCAATGATGACGCTGCCAGCGAGCGCCGTAGCCAACGTATGCAAGTGCTTGATAAATTAGGTAACTATGCACAAGGCTACAGCAATGATGAGGCGCCGCAGCACATCCCGCTGCCGCGTATGCCAAAAAATGGCCTGCACCGTCCGGTATTAAAAGACCCAATAGGCGTGGCCCGCTACCTTGCCGCTGAAATCGTCTCAGAGCGTAAAAACATCCAGCAATTGTCGATGGAGTCTATCAAAGGCGCGCCCCTCACCCCAGATGATTTTGAAGACTTTGCACCAGAGCAAAAAAACATTTCTAAACATGTGCTGGCGACCACCATTCAGTCGCAGTTTTTTGCGTTTCCCAATACCACCCAGCAAAAAGTAGACCTTGGCATGTCGGTCTCTGAGCATGAGCAAGACATGGCACAAAACTACAAAAGTTGGGTGCGTGCTGGTTTTTCAAAGTATGAGTTTAGACGCTACTTAAAAACGGAACAGGCACTGACCTCTGCCCGCGCCATCAATGTGCAAAAGTCATTTGGCTTTGACCATATCACCCGCGAAGACGAGCCAATGAGCTTTTACCAAGCGGTGAAGGACTATGGCTATTACGAAGATGTAAGACGCAACTTTGTGTATGAGCTAATAAGCGATGTCACCGCGCCTTACACCGATCTCACCAAAACCTTAATTGAAAGCTTTTTGGTACATGACTCAGATTTTAGGGCTGCCAAGCAAATCGACGAAGAGGACATGGGCCAAGAGCTGATGTTAAAAGTACTGGGAACGCACCCCCTAGATACCGAAAACGCAGCCAACAGCTTAAAACTGACCGCGCTGATGTACCCAAAAAAGACCGGCACCGCATTGAGCGATTATGAATGCGCGCGCAGAGAAAGCAGCGACCCATTTGATACGGTTTTTTCAGTTGAATTACAGCAACAAATTCAGCAAGACATAGACGAAGGCTTAATGTCTGGTGAGCAGCGCGAATTTTGGCGCCGTGCTTCGCAAATGATTTGGGGGGTGCTGGCGATTAGTTTTTCAGTCCCTACTAGTTACTATGCAATGGGAGGCGCTGGTGCGGATATAAAAGCCAGTGCTAAAAATCGCAATGAGTTAGAGCAGCAGCTAAAAGACCAAACGCAGGAGCTGGAGCGTGAAATAAACAGCTTGGAGCAAAATATTGCCAGTAAAAAAAAGCAAATTAGCGAGCAAGAGCAGCTGCGAGCTCAAGTCTATGCGGAGATGAAAAAAGTACCGGGTGCTGACCCCAAAGCCGTCGAGTCTCAAAATGAGTTTTTAAAGCAGCAAATACAAGCTCGTATTGAAGAGCTCGAAGCCCATAAACGCAATCATGGGCGGGCGAGAACACAATTGTTCAAGTCACGCCAAGGTCTTAAAAATCTGCAAGCACACTTTGAATACTTTACTGCAATGAAGTTTCATACCATTGCGAAGCCCATGAGCTTGTATGACAGGTTTCAGCACTTGGCCAGTGTGCTCACGGGAGATTTACTGCAAGAAGTTGATATTGACGTTAATGACTATTACAACGGAAAGTTACCGGACGGTAAGTTACCGCTTAATTTTCAAGACAAAGCAAAACGGGCACAAGTACAGCTAGAAAAACTGACGCGAGCAACTGAGGAATTTGATGAAGAATACTATAAATCAACTCAAAGCGTTGCTGAGGCAGATTTAGTGATAGACGACCAGCATACAGTAAAAAGTCGACTTGACCACATCATCACGTTAGATGGTTCGCTAGATGAAGTGCTTAGGCTCATCAGCAAGAGTCAAGTACATGCTGGCGTGGGTATAAAACGATTGAAAAAAACCATGCTGATGATAGATGAAAATGCGATTTCAGACCTTTATAAAGAAAGAAAGGTTGCAACAAAAACACTCGACGAGACTTTACAAAAACAGTTAGAGGCTGATTGGCATTTAGAAGGTCTAGCTCACGAAAATGAAGCGTTAAATAATATGGCCAGTAAACGCATTAGCCCGGAGGTATTTAATCGCGCGCTCAATGGTGCTCTGGCGTTTGTTAGTATTTTTGAGATTATAAATTCATTTAAAGTACTGACTGATAAAAACGCCAGTGGGTTGAGTAAAACTTCAGCAGTGTTAGATTTACTTGATGTTAGCCTAAATGTTGGTCTTAATGTTTTGGAGCGAAGAGCTGGCCTCCCCTCACCCAAGCAATGTTATGCTTTGCTCAGAAATAAGCCTGTGCCACCAAGTGCGTTAACAAAGCGGTTTTGGTGGATGTCTCAAATGACAGCGAAAGCGGTATTTGTCTTGTCGGCGAATGTTGCCACATTTTTGGCTGGCGCTGTCAGTACCTACGTGTCTTTTTATGAGATGAGTAAGGCAATGCGCCGGGGAGATAACGCGCAGTTCATTGGTCATGGCCTGATGATGCTTGGCTTTGCTGGCATGACGACCTCTGCTGCACTGGGTGTTGGGGTACTTACGATTAAAGCCTTACAGACAGCGGCCATTGCTGCCTGTATATCTGGGCTGGCTATTTTTGGTTTGGTTCTTTTATTGATAGGCGCAGGGGTTGTGTGGGCATTTGCTGAAAAGCCCATTGAAGGCTGGCTGGAAGCATGTCATTGGGGCAATGGGCGTACTCGATTTAAAGATGATGAAAGCAACGACTCTACTGCTAGAGCGTCGCAGTGGAAGGACAAACCTGAGTTGGCTTTGTTAGATTTATACAGCGCTTTGTATGGGCCTAAATTAGAGATAGCCAATGACCCAAGGATGCAATATGTACGCTACAAATTTTATGCGCCAATGGTACACCCAATTAATGGCGCAAGGGTAAAACTGATGTGGCGACGAACGACTGGGCCTGATAAGGAGTTTAAAGTACTCACTTATCATCAATTGAGTAAGTTAATGTCAAAAATTACGTTACTTCCTGCTAGAAAAGGTTGGCATTTTGATGTCAGTTATCACCGCTTAAGGCAGGTTTTAGAGCTGCCTTATAACAGCAGTATTGAGCTCAAGGGAGAATACAAAGTATATCCGCAAGGGGAAGGCGCCAAATTGGTTGAGGGAACTGAAACAGAGTTTATGCTGCCGTCGTATGTAAAACGCCAAGCAGAATCATTTTGGGAGTCTTTTTTTGGTGAGGGCGAGTATGAGCAGACCCAAGGCGGCCTTTATCTACAAGAGGTGTTTTTACGTCCGCCAGGTCGTTACTGAGGAAGGAGTTACTAGATGAAAACCGAACAGAAAAGTGGACATAGTACAGAAAAGTCGATTGTAGAGCTTTGCGAGGGGTATGAAAAAAGAAAAGCAGAAGCGACGGGAGAAAGAAAAAAACTTTATGATGAAATAGAAAAAAGGAGTGACAACGAAGATAAATATATTAAACAAGGTAAATACTTCGAATCGTTAAATAAGGACCATTTACATCATCAAAGTTACGAGGAGCGTTTAGCAAAGGCTGTAGAGCTTAATGGTTGCGACTTTAAAAAGTCGAACTTGAAAAGAGAGGCTTTTGTATCGCGGGAACATATTGGCTCCGATCATTTTATCGGTTTATGCGATGGTCAAGTTGCTGCAATTAGGAGAGCGCCAGGTATCTGGTTTTTGTGTATTTTTTTAAATGTGATTTTATTTGCGGTTGGGTTTTGTGGATTATTAATTGGCCTATTCTCGGGACCGCTTTGGCTTATTGCGTTTTCTCCTTTGATGATAGCCAGCCCCTGGGGACTGTATAAATTTTGGGAGAAGTTTGATTGGCTCGACAAGTTAGAGTTCAATCGTCATACAGGACTGGTACGTACGTCACATACTTTATTAAGGCGTCCTTTTTATATCCCCATAGAGGATATTGAGCTGTGCCAAGGCCCGGTTGTAAAAAATGCCCGTGGTGGCGGTGAAATGCCGACTGGTAGCCTTGTTTTTACTCAATACCCAGCAAAGTTTTGGTGGCGTCCTTCGATTGTACTGCTCGGTGGAATGGAAAAGCAGCAATGGACGGCCCTGAATAAGTTTATGGATATAAGTCAGCCAATACATATGAATGTCCAAAGAAGCATTGAAGAGCATTTTCAGAAAGATAAAAATGCCATGGGCACAGGCCCGTTTCCTGAATCAATGAAAAAGTACTTGGATGCAGAGGATAAGCAGATAAACCGGTTTGAAGTTTGGTAGCGGTTTTGCTTTCAAACCAAAAGGATTGAGTTTGTAGCTAGCAAGGAATGTCATGGACCAAAATAAGATTAATTCTTCCTCTGAAAAGCCGACTAAACAAGAACTTAGAAAGCGACAGTTTGAGGAGCGTAAAGCGAAAGCGACAGGAAGTATGCGAGAGTTTTATGATGACCTTGAGAGAAGGCGCAAAAACCGTGACAAATATTATGCCCAAGGCTTAGTTTATGAAGATCTTTCAAAAGACTACCTCCATAATCAGACATATGAGCAACGCCTTGCAAAAGCTGCACAACTAAATGGCTGTGAATTTAAAGAAGCTAAGCCATTTAAAAAGCCGTTTTCATCGCGGGAGCACCATGGTACGGATAATCACATTGGTTGGTGCGATGGACAAATTGTTGGGATCCGCAGAGCACCATTTTGGGGCGGGTTTTGCTTTTTATGGTTTATCTTATGTGTCTATATGCTTTTTTTTAGTGTTGTTAATATTGTCTTTTTTTGGAATTTTTCGTACGCATATTTAATCCCTGTAAGTATATTAGGTCCCATGGCGGTTCACAAAATTTGGGAGTGGGGGGCATGGATAGATAAAATAGAATTTAATCGCCACACCGGATTGGTGCGTATGCCTTTTTCATTTCTGAGACGACGTTTTTATGTGCCAATTGAAGACATTGAATTATGTGAAGGCCCTGTGGTACAAGCCGCAAGAGGCGGCGGAGAAATGGCCACCGGCAGCCTAGTGTTAACCAAATACCCTAAGCGCTACTGGTTTAGGCCAACCATTACGGTATTTGGTGGGATGGAGCAAGAACATTGGGCCAGCATTGTAAGGTTTATGGATATTTCTCAGCCTATTCACGAGGATATACATAGAACAATTGAAGACCATTTTCGTGATAATAAAAATGCCATGGGCACAGGCCCGTTTCCAGAATCAATGAAAAAGTACTTGGATGCAGAGGATAAGCAGATAAACCGATTTGAGGTTTGGTAGTAAATAACGGAGATTTACAAATTTAAGGATGAAGATGAGTCAAGAAGCGCTAACAGAAGAAGAGTTTAGAGAGCAGCAGCTGGAAGCTATGCGCTTGAGAAGTAGCAATGTTTCAAAATACACAGATTTAGGCTTTTATTATTTAGATTTATCAAAAGAGTATTTGCATCATAGTAACTATGAAGACCGTTTGGCTATGGCTGCAAAACTTAATGGTTGTGGATTTAAAGTAGCAAAACCCTTCAAAAAACCATTTAGTGATAGAGAACATACTGATGAATTCCATCATATTGGCGATTGTGATGGACAAGTGGTGGCTTTGCGCAGAGCCCCCGGCATTTGGCTTGTTTGTTTTTTTCTTTCTCTTTTTGGATTTTTGGGTGGTTTTGGCTTTTTTGTTTTTGGACTAATTACAGGGCCCGCTTGGTGGATTCTGGCAGGTATAGCATTATTTATTATCGGCCCTTGGTTGACTTATAAATTATGGGAACAGCTGGATTGGTTAGACAGAATTGAGTTTAACCGCCATACCGGACTTGTGCGCACCTCACATACACTATTGCGACGGCCATTTTATGTCCCGATTGAAGATGTTGAAATGTGTGAAGGGCCAATCATTCAGGCGGCGAGAGGTGGAGGTGAAATGGGAACGGGTGGCTTAGTATTGACTAAGTACCCAGCCAAGTTTTGGTGGCGGCCAACCATTGCCACTTTTGGGGGGATGGAAAAAGATCATTGGACAGCCATTTTGAAGTTTATGGATATCAATGAGCCGATACATCGAGATGTACATTTATCAATAGAAGAGCATTATAAAAAAGATAAAAACGCCATGGGTACGGGCCCTTTTCCTGAAGTGATGAAAAAGTATATTGACCCAGAAGACAAGCAAGTAAGCCGCTGGAAGGTTTGGTAGCGGTTTTGATGCCAAGCCGAGCTAAAAGGATTGAGTTTGTAGCAAGGAATGTCATGAACGTGAAAAAAGTAGGTTCACCTTCTTCTGACAGTTTGTCTAAAAAAGAGCGACGGAGACGAGAATTTGAAAAAGAGAAAGCGAATGCCCCGAGTCATATGCGAGCTGCTTATGATGAGCTTGAGAGAAAAAGTCGCAATCGAGAAAAATATGATAAACAGGGGGTATTTTTTGATGAGCTTTCAAAAGACCACCTCCATAATCAGACATATGAGCAACGCCTTGCAAAAGCTGCACAACTAAATGGCTGTGAATTTAAAGAAGCTAAGCCATTTAAAAAGCCGTTCTCATCGCGGGAGCACCATGGTACGGATAATCACATTGGCTGGTGCGATGGACAAATTGTTGGGATCCGCAGAGCGCCATTTTGGGGCGGGTTTTGCTTTTTATGGTTTATCTTATGTGTCTATATGCTTTTTTTTAGTGTTGTTAATATTGTCTTTTTTTGGAATTTTTCGTACGCATATTTAATCCCTGTAAGTATATTAGGTCCCGTGGCCGTTCACAAAATCTGGGAGTGGGGGGCATGGATAGATAAAATAGAATTTAATCGCCACACCGGATTGGTACGTATGCCATTTTCTTTTCTGAGACGACGTTTTTATGTGCCAATTGAAGACATAGAGCTGTGTGAAGGCCCTGTGGTACAAGCCGCAAGAGGCGGCGGAGAAATGGCCACAGGCAGCTTAGTTTTAACCAAATATCCAAAACGTTACTGGTTTAGACCAACCATTACGGTATTTGGTGGGATGGAGCAAGAGCATTGGGCCAGCATTGTAAGGTTTATGGATATTTCTCAGCCAATACATCGTAATATACATAGAACAATTGAAGACCATTTTCGTGATAATAAAAACGCCATGGGCACTGGCCCGTTTCCTGAATCAATGAAAAAGTACTTGGATGCAGAGGATAAGCAGATAAACCGATTTGAGGTTTGGTAGTTATAGATTGCGGGGCAAGCCCGCAATGACGGGGGGGAGGGTTGAGTCATGCTTTAGGTTATAGGTTTCAGTACCTCTAGTTTTTGACTCTTCACTGCGGTTGCGACACTTCACCATAACTTACCCTTGTCACTCTGAATTTATTTCAGAGCCCATAATTAGATGAAACTTTTTACGCCGTTATAGCAACATAGCTCTCTTTGGCAAAGCATGGATTGCGGGGCAAGCCCGCAACGACGGGGTTGGGCTAAGTGTGTGTTTATTAGTTTTTAGGCTGAACTAGTATTGGTCACTTCTTAGCTTGCATAGCGCATCTGAAATATTAAGTCATTTTAGCAACATAGCTTCCTTTGGCAAAATATGGATTACGGGGCAAGCCCGTAACGACGGGTTTGAGGGTTGAGTAGTGATTTAAGTTATAGGTTTTCAGTGTCCCTAGTTTTTGACTCTTCACTGCGGTTGCGATACTTGACCAGAACTCCGCCTTCGTCACTCTGAATTTAATTCAGAGCCCATAACTAGGAGGGACCTTTTAACCCGTTTGAGCAACATAGCTTCCTTTGGTAAAACATGGATTGCGGGGCAAGCTCGCAACGACGGGTTTGAGGGTTGAGTCGTGATTTAGGTTAGAGGTTTTCAATGCCCCTAGTTTTTGACTCTTCACTGCGGTTGTGACACTTCACCATAACTTTCCCTTGTCACTCTGAATTTATTTCAGAGCCCATAATTAGATGAAACTTTTTACGCCGTTTTAGCAACATAGCTTCCTGTGATAAAACTAGATTGCGGGGCAAGCCCGCAATGACGGGGGTTGAGGATTGTGCTGTGATTTAGGTTATAGGTTTGTAATGCCCCTAGTTTTTGACTCTTCACTGCGGTTGCGACACTTCACCAGAACTCCGCCTTCGTCACTCTGAATTTATTTCAGAGCCCATCACTTGGTGAGGTCTTTTAACCCATCTTAGAAACATAGCTTCCTTTGGCAAAATATGGATTGCGGGGCAAGCCCACAATGACGGGGTTGAGGATTGTGCTGTGATTTAGGTTATAGGTTTGCAACATCCCTAGTTTTGAGCTCTTCACTGCGGTTGCGACACTTCACCATAACTTCCCCTTGTCACTCAGAATTTATTTCAGAGCCCATAACTAAGAGGGACCTTTTAACCCGCTTTAGAAACATAGCTTCTTTTGGCAAAACATGGATTGCGGGGCAAGCCCGCAATGACGGGGTTGGGCTAAGTGTGTGTTTATTCGTTTTTAGGCTGAGCTAGTATTCTACCTTTGCCACTTTTTAGCGCGCATAACGTATCTGAAATATTTATCCGTTTTAGAAAAATAGCTTCCTTTGGCAAAACATAGATTGCGGGGCAAGCCCGCAACGACGGGGTTTGAGGGTTGAGTAGCCATTTAGGTTATAGGTTTGCAACGGCCCTAGTTTTTGGCTCTTCACTGTGACTAAGGCACTTCACCATAACGCCCTTTTTATCAGTCGTTTTTCCTCCTTGAATAACCCTCAAAACGCTTTTTCATAAATTTTTTAATTTATTTATTACGGGTCCGGTCAGTCAGTGTGTCCACATTAGTAAGACTGACGAACTGCGTCAACGGATAAAAGTAGTGAAAGGAGACCTGAGCATGAGTTGCTGGGGACATCAAAAACAAAACAATAACGCTAATTGGTGGCATCAAGCTTTGCTGCCTTTGGTGATGTTTTTTGTGCCATGTGCATGGAGCCAAGATAAGGCTGAGGTAATGTCTTCACATACGGCTGGCTCAGCGGTTAAGCACACTACGCAAGCGCAGTTGGACGACAGTAGCTTGACGATAATAGGCTCCAATGAAGTGAAGCAGGCGTTAGGTATACTTGAAAATATGCGCCGCCGCTGTCATGAGCGCACATTTCAAGTCAACCTTAGTCCAAATGATGCAACCATGTATCAGGTTGTCGGGACTTTATGCGCTAACGGGACTTTTGAAGACAAAACCCTACAACTGTTGTTATCTGGCGGGACTTACTCCGGTGTTTACTGGGACTTTCCTTTGAATCCGGCGGTGTATTCTTATGTTGATGCCGCGAATCAGCAAGGCTATGCAACTTTAAACTTGGCGCGCATTGGTGTGGGACAAAGCGAGAGGCCCAGTGGCAACCTCGTTGACGTTGTCTCTCATGCCCATGTGGTACATCAAGTGATCCAAGCGCTGCGGGCTGAAGACAATGAACATACGCGTTTTGAAAAAATCATTGCGGTGGGCCATTCCTTAGGCTCGATGATTGCGATTGAGCTGGCAGCTCGTCATCCCGAAGACCTAGATGGCCTTATTTTAAGTGGGTTTTTACACAACTTAAATCCTAACTTTTTTGAACTGGCGCAAAACGCCTATCACCCAGCGACTTTAGATGAAAAGTTCTTGGGGCAGTTTCCTCATAATGATTATTTCACAACGGTGCCAGATAAGCGTGCTGCGCTTTTTTATCACTCTCAGACAGCTGAGCCGCAAGTCATCATCATGGATGAACTCACAAAAGATACCTCTTCAATTGGTGAGACAGCATTTACTTTGCCGTTTACCCAAACGCTGAAAATTGACGTGCCAGTGATGCTTTTGGTGGGGGAATTTGATGCTGTGTTTTGTGGCGGCGCGCTGGATTGTGCCAGTGCCAGTGAGGTTCATAGCCATCAATCTGACTTCTTTACAGCGTCAGCCTGCTTGCATACCAAAGTCATTCAAGATGCAGGACATAGTTTGAATTTGCATACCAATGCGCCTGCGACGTTTGCGCATATGAACCGCTGGGCGGATCGAAAAATTGGCAATGGTAAACATGAAGCGACACACCCCTGCGACGCAGATTAAGCGGATAAAAAATACAAAGTAAAACCTCAATGGTCGGCAAAAGCCCTTAGTTTGAGGCTGACATTGAGGTCAACAACCAGAAAAACATTGGAAGCGGTGAGTAGCTGCAACCAGCATAAAGTCAAACCGGGACAACTCAAAGGAGGTGATATTGTGACGAATCCCGAGCAAGCCGAACACGCGTGCAAACTACACGGCGAAGCAAGACAAAATGAGGTGCACAGCGGCGTGTTTGAGCATACTTTTGTACTGCCAAAAACAGAGCCTCTTGCCGTGATAGAAGCCATAGTAAAACGTCACGCGAACGAAGATTATTATGTGTATGAAAACCCAGCGTCTGGTCACTGGCAGATTGCGCTGGGCATGCAGGCGGCATTGGTGGTTACGCCAACTCAGGTGACTCAGCTGCACATTGACAAGCCTTCGCTAACAGCGCCTCTCACTCAGCCTATATCTGAGCTGGCGCGCAATTTTGTCAAAGCCCATGGTGGTCACGGTTGGCATACTTTTGGGCAAGCGGCATTTGAATACGCGGCGCATATTCGTGGGGTGTTGAGCACTGAGCAGGCCTCAGAGAAAAACTGGCCCTTATTAAGCTTAATGGTGCCCTATAGTGAAATCATCCTCAACCATCAGCACGTCACTATCCGCACTCGAGATATCGCCACATTAGGCAAATTACAAACTTTATTAGCCAAAGGAACACATGCGCTTGGTGAATATGGCGTCAGTGCTATAGATACCCGAGGCGGTCAAGCTGCTCACCATCAAGCGGCCGAAGCAGTGCTTGATGTGATCCACTCAGGGCGATGCGAAAAAGTCACGCTGTCTCGTCAGGTCGCGGTGCCCAAACGGATAAATATGTTGGGGACATTTGTACAGTCGCGGCCAATCCATACGCCGTCACGCTCGTTTTTAGTGAAGTTTATGGGGCGTGAAGCGATGGGCTTTAGTCCCGAGCTCATTGTTGCGGTGAACGGACAAACCGTATTAACAGAGCCAGTTGCAGGCACTCGGGCACTGCATAGTGCAATGGCCGACAACGCAAAATTACGCAGAGACTTACACTCTGATCCCAAAGAGATTGTTGAGCATGCTATCTCAGTCCGCGAAGCCGTCACAGAGATGTCTTCATTTTCACATTCTGTGACGGTCGATAAATTTATGGCCACCCTTGAGCGCGGCAGTGTGCAGCATTTGGGTTCTGAAGTGAGCGGCACGCTCAGTGCAAGCAAAGACGCATGGCATGCCTTTGATGAGTTATTTCCTTCTATTACCGCTTCTGGGATCCCCAAAGCCGAGTCTATCGAAGCCATTTTGCACATTGAAACCGAATCAAGAGGCCTATATTCCGGCGCGATTTTAATGCTGGACGAGTACAACTTTGAGGCGTGTTTGGTACTGCGCTCTGCATTTCAAGATGCCGATAAGTCTTGGATACAGGCCGGGTGCGGCATGGTTGGCCTATCGACCCCAGAACGAGAATTTATTGAAACAATCGAAAAGTTCGCAGGTATTGCACCGTACGTAGTCTGCGAGCAGTAACGCGGACTGTGCCGTAATTTTTGCAGGCAGCTACCTGTTTTTGAAGGTGATTGGCTTGCATTCCTTAGCTATTTTTTAGAGAGAGTCTTGATGTCTGAACTGAATATTCCAGAAAAGCTCAATGCTGCAACCGTGTTCGTCGACAGACACATAGAAGAAGGGCGTAGTGACAAGCCCGCTATTTTGTGTGAAGAGCGTGTGATCACATATCGCCAGCTTCATGAAAACGTCAACCGCTTTGGTAATGTCCTTCGAGACCTTGGGGTGCGTATTGAAGAGCGTATTGCGATGTTACTTCCCGATATCCCAGAGTTCGGATTTACCTTTTTTGGTACTATGAAAATCGGTGCGGTCGCAGTGCCACTGAATACCTTGTTAGACAGCGTTGAATACGCGCATTTACTGCAAGATAGCCGCGCCCGCGTGCTGGTTGTACACGCATCACTTGTGGATGCGGTTGCGCCTATTTTATCTGAGCTAACATATCTTGAGCATGTTTTGGTATGTGGTGATGATAGCACGGAATATCCGAGCTTAGAGGGACTGCTGGCGGGGGCATCCGCTGAACTGGAGGCCGTTGAAACGGGCCGTCATGATGTTGCTTTTTGGCTTTACAGCTCAGGCACAACTGGGTTGCCAAAAGGGATCATTCACCGCCATCAAGACATGATAGTGACCTCTGAGCGCTATGCTGTGCAAGCGCTTGGCTTGACGGGATCTGATATTTCTTTCTCTGTGCCAAAACTGTTTTTTGCATACGGCCTAGGTAACAGTTTGTACTTCCCGCTTTGGACTGGCGGCACGGCGGTGCTATTACCGGGTGCACCTACCCCAGAAGCGGTTTTCAACATCATTGATCGCCATCAGCCAAGTGTATTTTATAGCGTCCCGACCAACTTTACTGTGTTGTTGCAAGCCGCTGAGCGAGATGGACGAACATCGCTTGGTGATGTACGCATGTGCTTATCTGCTGCGGAGCCGCTTCCTAAGCCGTTGTTTGAACAGTGGCAAGCGCGCTTTGGTTTAGAGCTGTTAGAGGGAATTGGCTCAACAGAAGCACTGCATATTTTTATTTCAAATCGGGCAGGCAGTGCCAAAGTAGGGAGTACCGGTCAGCTGGTACCCGGCTATGACGCAAAGATAGTCGATGACGAGGGAGAAGAATTACCCGTTGGTGAAAGAGGCACCTTGCTGGTCAAAGGGGAGAGCATCACCCTGGGTTATTGGAATAACCCAGACAAAACACAGGCAACTTTATTAGGTGAGTGGTGTAACACGCGGGACACGTTTAAAGTCGATGAAGATGGCTTTTTTTATTATGTCGGCCGTGAAGATGATTTAATGAAAATAGGCGGTCAATGGGTATCGCCAAAAGACATTGAGTCGGTTTTACAGGAACACCCCGCCGTCCTTGAAACGGGCGTTGTGGGCTCTGCTGATGAGGGGAGCATCACTCCAGTTGCTTATGTTTCTGTTAAAGATGGATATAGCCCTTCTGCGGATCTCGCTTTGGAATTACAGGAGTTTGTTCGAGCAAACTCGGCAAGAAATCACGCGTGTTGGATTGAGTTTATCGACGAATTACCGCAAACCACGGTCGGAAAAATCCAGCGCTCGAACTTGCGAGAACTCAACGAGCTGCGCGGCGAGCACAAAAGCCAAGTTGGCTCATTTGTTGATGAGTTAGCTCAGTTTTCGTCGCCACAAGCTCAACGCGATCATTTACTGAGCTATATTCGCACGCAAGTGGCTGTCGCACTGCGCTTAGATGAATCACAGTTGCAAGATGCGCACATCAGTTTTTTTGAGTTAGGGATGGACTCGTTAGCTGCGGTTGCACTGAGAAATCGTTTGCAAACCGGCCTAGGTCGGGCGATATCATCGGCGGCGTTGTTTAAACATGCGACATTAACGGCGCTGACCAGTCACGTTTTCGAACAAGTGCTTGCGAGCGAAGGCACAGCCACAACTGCGGAACCCGCCTTGAGCGATGCGTTACCTCAGCTGATCCCATCTGCGCAAGACCGCTCAAAACCGTTTCCGCTAACAGACATTCAGCTCGCTTATATTTTTGGTCGTGGTGACACATTCCTTGGTAACGTGGCGACACACTGGTACACCGAGATTGACTGTGATTATGACGATGAAGCCTTGGCGCGCTTTAATGCTGGCTGGCAGCGCTTAATTCAGCGCCAAGATATGTTGCGCGCAGTGATGTTACCGGACGGCAGGCAGCAGATCTTAGAGTATGTGCCTCCTTACGAGATTGAAGTGAGTAATCTTATCAACCAGCCTGAGGCCTTGGTAGAGCGCGAACTCATGGCCACACGGGATAAAATGTCGCACCAGATCTTGGACCCCTACACTTGGCCTATTTTTGAAATCAAAGCGACGCGACTTGAGAACAACCGCACCCGTTTACACGTTGGACTAGATCTTTTGATCATGGATGCATGGAGCATGTTCCTGATCTTTAGAGAATTACATGACATTATCTATCAGCCACACAAGCTTGAACCACTGGAAATCAACTTCCGCGATTACGTGCTGGCCGAAGAGGCATTTAAAGAAACCGCACATTACCAAAAGGCCAAGGACTACTGGTTTGCGCGCTTAGATAATTTGCCGCCTACGCCTGATCTGCCTTTTGCAATTAAACCTGAAGCGCTGAAAAGCCATGAGTTTACACACCGTGGGATCACAGTGCCTGCGGATACATGGCAAACTTTACAGGCGCGTGCAGCCAAAGTGAATTTGACGCCATCGGCCTTGCTGCTATCGGTATTTGCCGAAGTGCTGGCAATTTGGAGCAAAAACGCGCACTTTGTCATCAATATCACGCTGTTTACGCGCCAGCCTTTACATCGCCAAATAAACGATGTGGTCGGTGATTTTACTTCGCTGTTGTTGTTAGAGGTGGATCATACGATTGAAGAACCATTTATTGCCCGTGCACAGCGTATTCAACAACAGTTGATGGATGACTTAGACCACAATGCAATCCACGGTGTGCAAGTACTGCGGGAGTTGGCGAGGCGACAAGGCGGTAATCAGCGCGCAGCCATGCCGGTGGTATTTAGTAGCACGTTGGGGCTTGGCTCGCTTGGTTCCGATATGTCATCAGTGAGCCAATTTGGTGACATTGCCTACACTGTCAGCCAGACCCCACAAGTATGGCTCGATTATCAAATCTTTGAAAACAAAGGCGAGTTAATCCTCAATTGGGACTGTATCGAAGAGCTATTCCCAGAGGGGCTAATTGATGACATGTTAAGCGCGTATAGCACCATGTTGTCGTCACTTGCAAATGATGAGGCCACTTGGCAGCAAATCAAGTTTCAGCCACTGCTCATGGAAAAGCAGCTCACTGAGCGCACATCCATCAATGATACCTCGGGTGATGTATCCAACGCATTATTACATGAATTATTTATCGCACGCGCTAAGACAAACCCTGATGCGCCAGCGGTGATCTCTCACGACCACAGTGTGAGCTATGGCAAATTATTAGATCTTGCAACGCGTACCGCGCACTGGTTGCAGCGCCATGATGTTGCGCCGAATACCTTGGTGGCTGTGGTAATGGAAAAAGGCTGGGAGCAAATCGCGGCGGTACTTGGGGTGTTGATGTCAGGTGGTGCTTATCTGCCGATTGATGCGCATCAGCCAGAAGCGCGCATCAACACGATTTTGGCCGATGGTCAGGTTACGCTTGCTCTCACTCAACCCCAATTTGAGCATCAAGTGCTCTTTGCGGGGATCACGCGCTTGACCCTCACAGAAGACAACCTTGCTCAAGAACAAGCACAGCTTACTCCGGTTGCGATAGGCCCTGAAGATCTGGCTTATGTGATTTATACCTCGGGCTCAACGGGCAAGCCAAAAGGCACCATGCTGCCGCATCGCGGACCAGTGAACACCATTTTAGATGTAAATCGCAAATTTGCAGTGACAGAGAACGACAGAGCAATTTGCCTCTCTGCGCTTAATTTCGATTTATCTGTTTATGACGTCTTTGGGGTGCTTGCAGCAGGCGGTGCGCTGGTAATGCCTGATCAACAAAGACTGCGAGATCCCGCTCATTGGCGAGCGTTAATGATTGAGCACAAGGTCACTGTGTGGAATACAGTCCCTGCATTACAACAGATGCTGGTGGATTATCTTGAACCGCGTAACGAGTTGGTGCCACCAGATATGCGTTTGGTGATGATGAGTGGGGATTGGATCCCTGTTGATCTGCCTAACCGCATTCGTGCCTTGTGGCCAGATATGATGGTTGTTGGGCTAGGTGGCCCGACTGAAACGTCAATTTGGAATAACCATTATGTCATCGAAGACGTCGATCCAAATTGGCAGAGTATTCCCTATGGTAAGCCGCTGGCCAATCAAACGCTGCATGTTCTTAACCAAGACCTTGCGCCTTGCCCTGTTTGGGTCACAGGCGACCTATATGTGGGAGGGCGCGGTTTAGGAAAAGGTTTTTGGCAGGATGAGGAAAAAACCAATGCGCTCTTTATTGTCCATCCACAGAGCGGTGAAAAGCTGTACAAAAGTGGCGACCTTGCTCGGTACTTGCCAGATGGCAATTTGGAAATCATGGGACGTGCTGATTTTCAAGTGAAGATCCGCGGCCATCGAATTGAACTCAAAGAGATAGAAGCCATTTTGGCCGACCATGGTGATATTCGCTCTGCGGTGGTCACTGCATTTGGAGAATCGCACAACTTGCAGTCTCTTGCGGCGTACGTGGTTTTACAGGGAGATAAGGTACTTTCAGAGGAGGCGCAAAGTGACTTAATCAAAGCGTTAAAGGCCCATGTCGCTGGTTTATTACCAGAGTATATGGTGCCAACCACCATCACTGTGCTGGATGCATTGCCATTATCAGCCAATGGCAAAGTGGACCGTAAAGCACTGCCAGCACCAGATCTATCCCAAAGCCTTGAAAGTGATACGCAGACTCTACCTGAGACAGAGCTTGAGCAAACTTTGGCAGAGATATGGTGTGCGTTACTTAATCGAACCCACATTGGGATCTACGACAGCTTTTTTGATGTCGGTGGCGACTCCGCTTCAATTGTGCAGCTTCACGCCAAGCTGTGGGAGGCACTAGGTCAAGAAGTACCTATCACCAAACTCTTTGAACATCCAACCATACATGCACTGGCAGCGCACCTAGAAGGTGAAGACGTGGTTGAACATGCTGCTCGCAGTAATCGAGTTGATAAAAGGCGCACCAGTCGGAAATCAGCAAAAGATCAAAGGCAAGCACGTAGGCGCAGCCGAGCGGAGAACTCCTAATCATGAACAGACATGACAAAAAGGTCTTTTTAAGTCAGCGCCAAATAGGGCGGGGCTCCAAGCAAAGCAGATTAATGGAAGTAACACTATGACGACTTTTGAATCGATAAGTGACTCGGATATCGCAGTGATTGGCTTGTCCTGTCGTTTTCCCGGTGCAAAAACGGCGGACGAGTTTTGGTATAACCTCAAGCACGGCGTAGAGTCTATTACTACCTTCTCAGACGACGCGTTGCAAAAGGCGGGGATCAGTGCCTCGACGATGGCTCGGCCTGATTATGTAAAAGCCGGCTCTGTGCTTGAGGACATCGATAAATTTGATGCTGGCTTTTTTGGTTTATCTCCTAAAGAGGCAGAGTCTACCGATCCGCAGCAGCGTATTTTTTTAGAGTGTGCATGGGAAGCATTAGAAGATGCGGGCTATGTTGTCGACAAAGACACTTACTCTATCGGTGTGTACGCTGGCGCTGGCATGACGAGCTATTTCTTTGACCGCGTATCGGATCAACTGCCATTTTTAGAGGCGCAAGCGTTTTCAACTTTATTGGGTAATGACAAGGATTATTTGGCGACACATGCCGCTTATAAACTGGATTTAAAGGGGCCTGCGGTCAGCATTCAAACGGCCTGCTCCACCTCGCTTGTCGCGACACATATGGCGTGTCAAAGCTTGATAAATGGCGAGTGTGATATTGCGCTGGCGGGAGGAATTTCAGCCCGTGTGCCCCATGAAAGTGGGTATTTTTATCATGAGGCCATGATGTTATCTCCCGATGGCCATTGCCGTGCTTTTGATGCGCAATCGCAGGGCACAGTACCGGGCAATGGGGCTGGCGTCGTGGCGTTAAAGCGCCTGGATGATGCGCTGGCTGATGGCGATACCATATACGCGGTGATCAAAGGCTCTGCCATCAACAACGACGGTGCGGGTAAAGTTGGCTTTACCGCCCCAAGTGTTGAGGGACAGGCAGCGGTGATATCTGAGGCACAAGCCATTGCGGATGTTGACCCAGAGACTATTTCTTATGTTGAAGCACATGGTACAGGCACCAAGCTTGGCGACCCCATCGAAATTGCCGCTCTGACACGGGCATTTCGGTTTGGCACCCAGAAAAAAGGCTATTGTCCGATTGGGACGGTGAAATCTAATTTAGGTCATTTGGATGCCGCAGCTGGCATTGCTGGTTTGATAAAAACCGTGCTGTCGTTAAAGCATCAGCAGATCCCACCCAGTTTGCACTACAGTACACCAAACCCAAGTATCGATTTTGCCAGTAGCCCTTTTTACGTCAATACCGAGTTGACGCCATGGCCACGCAAAGAGGCGCCGCGCAGAGCGGGCGTCAGTTCATTTGGCATGGGCGGAACTAATGCGCATATGGTGCTGGAAGAAGCGCCCACGGTTAACGCACCACGTGTTAAACAGCGTACTGAGCGACAACATCATGTTTTGACCTTATCGGGAAAAACCGCACAGGCGTTGGCGCAACAGGCAGATAAGCTAGCACAATATTTAGATAGTCACCCTGATTTGGCATTTGCGGATGTGTGCTACACCGCGGCCAATAAACGAGCACATTTCTCCCATCGGTTAAGTTTAGTTGCTAGTTCATTGGAAGACGCGAAACAGCAACTTAGAGGCAAAGAATACAGCAGTGCACAGGCCCCAGAGAAAGCGCCTAAGCTGGCATTTTTATTTACCGGACAGGGTGCACAATATCTTGCAATGGGACAGCAGTTGTTTGAGTCTCAAGTGCTGTTTCGTGACACGCTAGAGCGCTGTGATGCCATATTGCGACCGTTAGATGTGCCATTACTTGCGTTACTGTATGGCCAAGAGGCTGAAGCACTCAATCAAACTCAGTATACCCAACCTGTGTTGTTTGCAATTGAATATGCACTGGCAAAGTTATGGCAGTCTTGGGGCGTGCACCCAGATGCGGTCATGGGGCATAGTGTGGGTGAGTATGTCGCTGCGTGCCTCGCTGGGGTGTTCAGTTTAGAAGATGGCTTAAAGCTTATCAGTGCGCGTGGACGTTTGATGCACAGCTTGTGTCAGTCGGGCGAAATGCGAGTATTGCCTGTGGATGAAGCCAAGGCTCAAAGCTTGATCGCGCCTTTTGCTGAGCGCTTATCGATTGCCGCTGTGAACGGCCCTGAAAATATCGTTATCTCTGGTGATGCTGAGTCGATGGCGCGCTTGGTAACGACGCTGGAAACACAAGGTATTCAAAGTAAAGCATTATCGGTTTCGCATGCCTTTCACTCTGCAATGATGGCACCGATGTTAGCTGAATTTGCAAGCGTTGCGGCGAGTATTCAATTTGCCAAGCCAAATATTCCAGTGTGCTCCAATGTCACTGGCGAGATGATAAATGCAGACATCGCAAGTGCGGATTATTGGGTGCAGCATGTGTGTGCGCCTGTGCGCTTCGCCGCTGGGGTAGACACACTGCAAAGCCAAGGTATTGAGGCATTTATAGAGATTGGGCCCAAACCTGTTTTATTGGCGATGGCGAAGCAATGTTTAGCGAATGAGCATACACATATATTTCTTCCGAGCTTGAGAGCAGGCCAAGATGATGAATTGCAACTATTAGAGAGCCTAGGTCAATGGCATTGTCATGGCGGGCTTGTGGACTGGCAAGCATTTGATGCGGGGTATGGGCGCCGACAAGTCTCTTTACCAACTTATGCATTTCAGCGTCAGCGCTATTGGATGGCGCCACTGAGCAAGGATAAGCAAAGCACAAGTGATGAGCTGGTTCACCCTTTATTAGGTGCACAATTACAACTTGCAGATACAGATAAGACCCGTTTTGCCAGTGAAATAAGCGAAGATTCGACACCTTGGTTGGTAAGCCATCGCGTGTTTGGTGCCGCTGTGCTACCCGCCGCAGGCTATATTGAGATGGCACTTTGCGCAGGCGTGCAAGTGCAGGCAGATAAGACCTCTAGTATTGCAGTGGAAAATATCTCTTTTGAGCAGGCATTGATTTTACCTGAGCAGGGCACTTCTTCCATTCAAACTGTGATGTCTGCTCCTCAAAATGACACAGCTGCTCAAAGTCACGCTTTCCAAGTATTTAGCCAAGATGAACACGGGCAGTGGGGCTCACATGTAACAGGTCAAGTTGTCGCTGAGCAAGCCGTTTGTCAGCCTCAGAACATTGATCTTGAAGCCCTGTTATCTAGTTGCCCAAGTGAACTTCCCGTTGCTGAGCAGTACGCACTTTGGCAATCACGAGGCTTACATTATGGGACTAATTTCCAAGGATTGGTGCAATTACATCAAGGTGAGGGCGTCGCCATTGGCAAGGTTACACTGGCCGATAACCTGCTTGCTGATGGTGCGCTGCTAAACACTAGCCAAAGGCTGCATCCCGCTATGCTGGATGCGTGTTTGCAAGTGATGTTTGTGCAGATGTTTGACCCGATGGAGTCAGCTGACAAGACCTGGTTGCCAATATCAATAGACAAGGTGAGCATGTTTGGTGCAGGCAGCAACACCCTGTGGAGTGTGGTTAAGGTGATTGAGAACGCTCAATCTGGGCAACCAAGTCTCACGTTAGATATTTCAATATTTGATGAAGCGGGTAAGGCCGTTGCAAGTATTGAAGGCTTAACCGCCGTGCAAATGGATGGCAAAACACTTCGCAGTCACTTTGCACAAGGAGAAGATGATTTCTACTCATTAAATTGGGTACCAGCGCCATTGCCAGCAGCAAGCGTTGAAGCGCAGGCGCTTGGTAATTGGTTAATCTTTGCAGATCAAGCCGGAGAAGGCGAAGCGCTGGCGGTACAGTTGCAGCAACAAGGCAATAACTGCACCTTGGTATACAGTAAAACGGCCCCTGAGTTAGAGACTGTAAAGGGGGGTTACAGTAGTGAATTTACTGGCGAAAAAGTCTACATAGATGCTGAAGAAGCTGCGGACTTTGAGGCGCTTTTCGCTCATATTAATCAGCAGCATGGTGCGTTACCTGTTGGCGTGGTGCACCTTTGGAGCTTGGATGCTCCAACAACTTCTGCGCTGTCATTGTCTTCACTGAACCAAGCTCAAACACATATTGGCGCCAGTGTACTGAATCTTGTGCGCGCGGCAGCGAAGCTGCAATCTGCAAAACTATGGTTTGTTACCCGTGACGCTGTAAATGTGGGTGATAACAATCATACGGTATCGGTTTGCCAAGCGCCGTTATGGGGCACTGCCAAGGTCATTGCACAAGAGCACCCAGATCTTTGGGGGGGAATGATAGATAGCCCCTCTACATCCGCTTTGTTAGATGAACTCAGGCAGACAGCACAGGGCGAGCAAAAAGAAGATCACATTGCATATCGTGATGGCGAGCGATATGTCGCGCGTATGGAAGCAAGCATCAGTGCGCCTGTGCAAGGACATATTTCTCTGCATGCAGACAAGAGCTATCTCATTACAGGTGGCATGGGTAAATTGGGACTGCATTTAGCGCGTTGGATGGTTGAAAAAGGCGCTCGTCATATTGCTTTAGTTGGACGCAGCGCGCCCTCCCAATACGCGCAAGAGGCCATTAATCAGCTGCAAGGAATGGGCGCTAACGTATTCGTGATGCAGGCGGATGTGGCAAAGGATAATGAGGTTGCACAGCTTATCCATCAGTTGAGCTCGGACATGCCGCCACTTAAGGGCATCATTCATGCCGCTGGTGTGGTAGATCGTGCTGCTTTAGTTGAGCAAAGCTGGCAGCAGTTTAACCAAGGTATGGCTGCAAAGGTACAAGGTAGCTGGAATTTACACAGTCATACCGCGTCCTTGGCACTGGACTTTTTTGTGCTCTTTTCTTCTACGGCAGCACAATTGGGTGGCCTCAACATGGCAAGTTATGCTGCGGGCAATGCCTTTATTGATGCACTTAGCCAATATCGCACCTCGCAAGGCTTGCAAGCGCAGAGCATCAACTGGAGCTTTTGGGCTGATGGTGGCATGGCAGGGGATACTGATGCGCAAGCAAGCTTAGGTGACTTTATGCTCTCAACTGAGCAAGGTCTCAGTATTCTTGACGCCTTACTTAGCAGTCCACAGCTCAGTCATGCATTTGTATTTCCAGGTGGCTTGCCGGCCTTTTTACAGCAGTTTTATCCCGGCGACATACCGGCATTTTTACATTCGTTGAGCCAAGAAAATGACGTGCAATCTCCACAGCTATCTGTACAGCACCTTCTGGATCAAGCCGATTGGCAAGCACATGATGAGATCTTAGAAGACTTTATTCGCAAAGAACTCGCTGCGGTGCTTAAGCTCAGTCCCACGCAGCTAGACTCAACACGAGCTCTGAACTCAATGGGCTTGGATTCACTGATGACTGTTGGGCTTAGAAATCGTATTCGTGCAGAGTTGGGTGTTGATATCTCCCTTGCCAAATTTATGGGCGAAGGCACCACAGTGTTGGATCTAGTCGCTGAGTTAAACCCGCCTCACAACCTCAATGTGAAACCGCAAACAGAGCTGCAAGAAGGTGAAGAGGAGTTTAAGGTATGAGCATTATGCAGACCGTACGTACCCTGTTAGCCGATTTGCAGGCGCTTGATTGTCGTATTTGGGTTGAAGATGACGAGCTTATGGTGCGCACGTCTAAAGCGGGCATACCCTCTGAGTTAAAAGCGCAATTGAAAGCCAACAAACAGGATATTTTGTCGTATTTGACAGCGCCATCAAGTCGCACAGTATCTGAGGCGAGAATGGCACAAACGCTTGAGGCACAGCGCAGCACCACCCATGCTGTGCAATTGCCAGCGCTTGTCAAAGGCGAGCAGACTCAGACCTTTGAGCTCTCTTACGGACAAAAAGCGTTTTGGTTTTTATATCGCAACGCACCGCAAAGCCCAGCATATAACGTGACCATGCATTGGCGTATGTTATCCAAGTTGGATTTACCCACCTTAAAGGCGGCTTTGCAAGCCTTGGTAGATCGTCATCCTTCTTTGCGTACAACGTTTTCTGAGCAAAATGGTGAACCGATGCAAACGGTGCATCCTCAGCAAGATGTCTGCTTTGAAGTGCTAAACGTGGTTGGTGAAAGTGATGAACAAGTTTATCAGCGTGCCCGCGACGCTTATTTGCGTTTGTTTGACTTAGAAAATGGCCCGTTGCTGCGTGCGACATTATTAACGCAAGCAGAAGATAAGCATATTTTGCTGATCACCACACACCACATAATCACAGATGGTTGGTCATTTTGGAATCTGATGTCGGAGTTTTTAACGCTATACCCTGCGTTGAAAGCTGAAAAACAAGCCAACTTGCCGTCTTTAGATTGGCACTACCAAGATTATGTGCGCTGGCAAAATAACATGTTTTCCAGTGAGCAAGGAGAGCAGTTATGGCGCTATTGGCAAAACCAGTTATCTGAGCAGCCGCCTATTCTCGACTTGCCTGCGGATAGACCAAGGCCTTTACTTCAGACCAGTAATGGCGCATCCATTATCTTTACGTTGCCAAAAGCGTTGACCCAGCAGCTTAAATTACAAGCGCGAGAGTCAGGGCACACTTTGTATGTCATCTTGGTTGCTGCTTTTCAGGTCTTACTGCATCGCTACACTGGGCAAAATGACATTTGGGTAGGGTCGGCAGCGGCAGGGCGTAGCCTTGCTGAGTTTAAAGATATTTGCGGATGCTTTTTTAACTTTATTGTACTGCGAGGCAAATTAGAATCGGATCAAAGCTTTGCTTCCTTTTTGAGTCAGATGCAAAAGGCGACGCTAGAGGCGTTAGTTCATCAAGACTATCCATCACTGCTGTTAATTGAGCGCTTGAAACCGCAAAGAGACAGTAATCGCTTTCCGTTGTTTCAAGTTGAGTTTAACTTGCAGCAACCTCATGAAGAAGATGACCTCGCGCCGTTTTTCTTAGGGGCAGATGAAAATCATATTGTGCAAAGAGATGGACTGACACTTAAACCTTTTCGAATGACGCAGCAAGAAGGTCAATTTGATTTGAGTATCGATCTGATTGATGTGGCGGGCGAGTCACTATCTGGGATATGTCGCTATAGCGCTGACTTATTTGATGCAGATCGCATAAAACGCTTGCTCGGTCATTTTGAAACCTTGTTAGCTGCCGTTGCTGAGAATACGCAAACGTCTATTGCTCAGCTGCCCCTTTTGACTGAGTCAGAGCAACATCAGCTTTTGCATCAGGGGCAAAAGGTTACGGTGAATCTGGAGCAAAGCAGCTGTGTTCATACCTTATTTGAACGCCAAGCCGAGTTATCTCCAAACGCGGTTGCACTGACGTTTGAAAATCAACAAGTGTGTTATGGCGATTTAAACGCATGTGCCAATCAACTGGCCCATTATTTACGTGAGCAAGGGGTTGGGCCCGAAGTGCGCGTTGGCTTGTTTGTCGAGCGCTCTGTTGATGTGGTGATTGGACTGTTGGCCATCTTAAAAGCAGGTGGGGCGTATGTGCCTTTAGACCCTGACTATCCGGTAGAGCGACTCGCCTTTATGGTGCAAGATGCAGAGCTTAAGGTGCTGTTATGTCATGGCGCTACAGTCTCTCGATTACCTAAAAGCGACGCGCTTGTTGTGGATATGTCGGCGCAAGCTGATGCGATTGCAGCGCAAAGTGCGGCGAACCCAGCACCGCTTGCTGGGTTAGATAACCTTGCTTACATCATTTATACCTCAGGCAGCACAGGCAAGCCCAAAGGCGTGTGTGTAGAGCATAAAAATGTACTGCGTTTATTCAAAGTCACCGAGCAGGAATATGGCTTTGGCAATCAAGATGTGTGGACACTGTTTCACTCTCATGCCTTTGATTTTTCTGTCTGGGAAATTTGGGGGGCACTCATATACGGCGGCCGTTTGGTCATTGTGCCATACATGACGACGCGCTCACCTGAGTTGTTTTATCAGTTACTGCAAGCACAAAAGGTTACGGTACTGAATCAAACGCCGTCTGCGTTTTATCAATTGATTGAATACGAGCAAGCAACCAATGTGACTCAGAGCGAGCCGTTATCACTGCGTTGGGTGATATTTGGCGGAGAGGCACTGGCACCCGCAAAGTTGACACCTTGGTTTGAACGCCACGGTGAGCAAACACCGACCTTGGTGAATATGTACGGGATCACTGAAACCACCGTGCATGTCACGCTCAATAAGTTAAGCGCAAAAGACATTGCGTCTGCCACAAGCAACATAGGGCAGCCAATCGCTGATTTAAGTGCTTACATTCTCGATCAACATCAACACCCAGTGCCAATCGGGATCCCCGGTGAGCTGTATGTTGGCGGCGCTGGTGTAACCCGTGGCTACCTTAATCGTCAAACGCTGACAGATGAGCGGTTCATTGTAAATCCATTTCAGGATACAGCAGAGCGACTATATCGCACGGGCGATCTATGTCGTTGGTTACCCAATGGCGATATTGAATACCTTGGGCGAGTGGATACGCAAGTGAAGATCCGCGGATTTCGCATTGAGTGCGGCGAGATTGAGACCGCACTTTTATGTCATGAGGGCATTGTGGACGCCGTCGTCGATGCATGGGGTGAAGGGGAAAGCAGGCAACTAGTTGCCTGGCTGACTGGCGCATCATCCGCACAGGCAGATACGGGGCTGGCATGGGATGCGTTGCGTGCTCATCTGCGAACCTCGTTACCTGATTGGATGATCCCAACTCAATTTGTCTTTGTTGAGAAGTTACCTCTTACACCCAGCGGTAAGGTTGACCGAAAGGCTCTACCTGCACCGGATGCGGCGCAAAGAGATGCGCAGGCACAACGCGTTCCGCCAAAAACAGCGCTAGAAAAAACACTGGCTGATATCTGGTGTGCATTATTGACCCGTGAGCACATTGGTATTCATGAAAACTTTTTTGAAGCCGGTGGTAACTCCATGTCCATCGTCCGACTTCAGTCAAAGCTCAAGGAGCAGGTTGATAAGGATGTGGCCGTGGCCAAGTTATTTGCCAATCCAACCATCTATACGCAGGCCCGCTATTTAGCCGGAGACCAGCAAAAAAGAGCCAATCGCAGTCGAGCAGGCGAACGACGCACTCGACAAGGCTCTATGAGAAAACAACAACAAACGCGGCAGCAGCGCCGTTCGAATCGTCAGACTGACATTCAGCGTTAAATAAGGAAAATACGATGACGAATTTACCAAATATAAATGATTCGGATATTGCCATTATTGGCATGTCTTGCCGTTTTCCCGGTGCAAAAAGCATCGAGACATTTTGGCATAACCTCAAAAGTGGGGTGGAATCTATCACTGCTTTTTCTGATGAAGAACTGCTTGATGCTGGCGTTGATCAAGCCACGCTTGCTCAGCCTGAATACGTCAAAGCTGGGGGCGTTTTACCGGATATCGATATGTTTGATGCCGAGTTTTTTGGCTTTACACCCAGAGAAGCTGAGATCACAGATCCGCAAGAACGTATTTTTCTTGAATGTGCTTGGGAAGCGCTCGAGGATTCGGGCTATACCGCTAAAACGCATCAATATGCCATTGGCGTGTACGCCAGTGCCAATTTGAGCTCATATATTATTGATAATCTGCAAACCGCAGATAAATCTCGTGATGTGTTCGAGTTTTTCCCGAAACTGATTGGTAATGATGCCGATTATGTGGCGACGCGAGTGTCATACGAGTTGGATCTCACTGGGCCGAGCATGGGGATCGCGACCGCGTGTTCAAGTGCTTTGGTGGGTGTACACGTGGCGTGTCAAAATTTACTCAATGGTGAGTGTGATATGGCACTTGCTGGTGGTGTGGGCTTAGTGTTGCCACAGAAAAAAGGGTATGTGTATTACGATGACATGCATGTATCCGACGACGGTCATTGCCGAGCATTTGATGCGCAGTCGACAGGCACGGTATTTACCAATGGCATGGGTGTGGTGATCTTAAAGCGCTTAGATGATGCGTTGGCGGACGGTGATATCATTCATGCGGTTATCAAAGGCTCTGCGGTCAATAATGATGGTGGCATGAAAGTTGGTTACATGGCACCGAGTGTTGAAGGTCAGGCGGATGTCATTGCGGATGCGTTGGCTGTGTCTGGCGTTGATCCGAACAATATTTCTTATGTTGAAGCCCATGGTACCGGCACGCGCCTTGGCGATCCGATAGAAATTGAAGGCTTAAGCCTTGCATTTGAAGCGCGAATAGGCGACAAGCTGCCAATTGGTACGGTAAAAAGTAATATCGGCCATATTGGCGCAGCGGCCGGGATCGCAGGCTTGATCAAAACTGTGCTGGCATTGAAGCATCAGCAACTGCCGCCAAGCTTGCATTATAATACGCCAAACCCGAATATTGACTTTGATGATAGCCCTTTTTATGTCAACAGTGAGCTAGCGGACTGGCAAGCCAATGATGGCCAGCCTCGCTGTGCTGGGGTGAGTTCATTTGGTATTGGTGGTACCAACGCGCATGTGATTTTACAAGAAGCGCCTGTCTTCGCTACACAGTCAGAATCTCATCAAGCAGAACGTCCAAAACATGTCTTAACCCTGTCGGGAAAAAGTGCAGACGCGCTAAACCAACAAGCGCTTAACTATGCAAATTACCTAGACACGCAGACAGCAACAAGCTTGGCTGATGTGTGTTTTAGTGCTGCTAATCAGCGTACACACTTTGCACATCGTTTGACCTTAGTTGCCAGCTCAATCCAAGACGCACAGCAGCAGCTGCGCGATAAAACTTATCATATTGATACTGCATCAGAGGACGCGCCTAAACTTGCGTTTTTATTTACCGGACAAGGTGCACAGTATTTGAATATGGGTAAGCAGTTATTTGAAACACAGCCGCTGTTTAGAGAATCCTTAGAGCACTGTGATGACATCTTACGCCCACTGGATGTGCCTTTGTTGGATTTGCTTTACAGTGACAATGCTGACGCTGAGGTGCTCAATCAAACGGTATACACCCAGCCTGTGCTGTTTTCATTAGAGTATGCGTTGGCAAAACTTTGGCTGTCATGGGGCGTGCGTCCTGATGCCGTTATGGGGCACAGCGTTGGTGAGTATGTGGCGGCTTGCATAGCCGATGTTTTCAGCTTAAAAGATGGCTTAACCCTCATTGCAGCCCGTGGCCGCTTAATGCACACACTGTGTGAAAAAGGCGCGATGTTAGCCTTGCCTGTCAGTGAAACGCAGGCGCTGTCGTTGATAGCACCTGTGCAAGATAAGGTTTCAATTGGTGCGATTAACGGCCCTGATAGCGTGGTTGTTTCTGGTGATAGTGAGTCGATAGCAGCCCTATCAGCGAATTTGGCGCAGCAAGGCATCAAAGCAAAACCACTGGCGGTTTCCCATGCGTTTCATTCCAGCATGATGGCGCCGATGTTGGCTGAGTTTAAGCAAGTTGCCGCAAGTATCGATTATGCATTGCCCACACTGCCAGTATGCTCCAATGTCACAGGGGAAAATGTCAGTGATGCGCTGACAGATCCTGAGTATTGGGTCAAGCAAGTTCGCCAGCCGGTGCGTTTTTCTTCGGGCGTGCAAACGTTAGAGGCACAGGGCGTCACTGCATTTATCGAGATTGGGCCAAAACCTGTGTTATTGGGGATGGCATCACATTGCTTCACAGCGGATACCCCTGTGGTGCAATTACCCAGCTTACGTGAGGGCGAAGATGATTGGCAGCAAATCTTAGAGAGCTTAGGGCAATGGCATGCCTGTGGTGGCTTTGTAGATTGGCAAGCGTTTGATAAGGGCTATGGACGCAATAAAGTGTCATTGCCAAGCTATCCTTTCCAGCGCCAACGTTATTGGATTGAAGCAGAAAAGATTGCAACAACCGCTAAGCCTGAAGAAACCCACCCCTTACTTGAATTTTTGTTCCAAGATGATTTAGCCCATTTTGAACAGTTTAAACGTCTCAATAGCCTTGTTGATGACAAGGTAAAGGCGATGGAGCCGCATGAGCGTTTGAAACTGTTACAGGTGTTTGTGGAGCAGGATAAAAGAAGCCGAACTGTAACTAAGTACTATGATTCTACGGCCAATTTAGAAACCCAAGATTATCATTTAGAGGAAGGACGATTCCTAAACTTTGGCCCATTTTTTGACATGGTGCCGGGCTTTTCTTGGGTACTGGCCTTTTCTGATGCACAAAAATACCCTGAGCATTCTCGCTTGGTGCTCAATGCACAAAAGTCCATGCGTGAAGTGTTATTTAGAAAAGTCGACTTTGATGCCTGTGAAAAAGTGATGGACTTTGGGTGTGGTTTTGGCACAGACATTTGTGTGCTGGCCAGAAAGCACTCGCACCTGCAACTCAGAGGCTACAGTATTTCGGGGGAGCAACTTGAAGCGGCCAATAAAAAGATCGCTAAGTTTGGGTTAGAAGATCGCGTTGCGGTGTTCAATCGAGACAGTGCCATTGAAGAGTTCCCAGACCAATTTGATTTGATCTTTGGTTTTGAAGTTGCACTGCATATTAAAAATAAAACCGCGCTATTTGCCAACATAGGTAATCACCTCAATCAAGGCGGCAAATTAGTCTTGGCAGATATTATTTCCAATACGCTGTTTGACATTGACCACGGTGAAACATCATCTTTCTTAATCACCAAAGATGAATGGGTTGAGCAGTTAACAAAAAACAACTTAAAAGTTGTTGATTGCATTGATGCCAGCCATGAAATCGCAAATTTCCTTGAAGATCCTCACTTTGAGGAGAATTTAGCAACATTTGATTTAACTGAAGAAGCACGCGCAGGGATCCGCTCACACAATCAATTAGGTGGGCTATTACGTCGCGAGTTGGCGAGCTTTGTATTACTGACCGCAGAAAAAGATACGCAGTTAAGTGCACAAGAGCTAAGACGCATTAATGAGGCGGGCTTGAGTAATTGGATGACCTATACCGAGTTATTAAAAGGTCGCCCAACTCAAGCATTGCTGTCAGAGAGCGTGTATGAGACACGTTGGCAGCCAAGTGAGATCAGCACGTCAAATCATGACACTGAGGCCGGACATTGGCTGATTTTTGCTGACGCAGGTGAGCAAGGTCAGCAATTGGCAGAACAGCTGGAAAAAGCAGGCCATCTTTGCACGCAAGTATATGCAAAAAATGGGGTTGCAGCGCTGACGACGTCTGATTCGTCACAAGGTATTCACTATCACCTAGACCCAAGCGCGCCGGCGCAATTTAAAGCTCTGCTTGCAACAGTATGTGCGAATGAAACTACACCACTTAAAGGCGTCGTGCATCTTTGGAGTCTCGACACACCGACAAGTACAGAGTTAAATGCAACAGCGCTCACAGATGCGCAATCATTGAGCTGTGCAAGTGTCTTGCATCTGCTTCAAGCGCAAGCTGAGCATGCTGAGTCATGCAAGCTGTGGTTGGTAACACGCAATGCCGTGCAAGTGGCGCAACAAACGCATCCGTTGAATATTGCCCAATCGAGCTTGTGGGGACTTGGAAAAGTGATAGCTCAAGAACACCCGCAATTATGGGGCGGCATAATAGATAACCCGAGTGTGGGTGACTTGGTGAGAGAAATTATCTCTGATGATCATGAAGACCAAGTGGCTTACACAGCAGGCGCTCGACATGTGCCCCGCGTTATCAGCGCACCGCAAGATGAAAGCGCGACCTTGACTGAGCTAAATGCGCACAGTCGCTATCTGATCACAGGTGGTTTAGGTGGGCTGGGACTCATGTTGGCTAACTGGATGGTCGAAAAGGGGGCGCGCAAGCTAGTATTAACTGGGCGCAGTGCACCATCTGACGCGGCAAACGCTGTGATTGCACAGTTGCAAGCTCGCGGTGCCGAGATACAGCTTGTAAACGCAGATATCGCTGATGAGGTACAAGCGACTAGGCTGTTTAATGAGATTGCAGGTCAGGGGGCGTCACTGAAAGGCATTATTCACGCAGCGGGTGTGATGGACCAAGACGCGTTAACGCACCAAGGTTGGGCGCGCTTTAGTCAGGCGATGAGCGCAAAAGTTGAGGGAAGTTGGCACCTACATCAATTGTCTAAAGACCTAGAGCTCGATTTCTTTGTGTGTTTTTCTTCTTTGTCTGCCCTGTTAGGTGGTCTTGGTATGGGCAGCTATGTTGCAGCTAACACCTTTATGGATGCACTTGCCCAGTTACGTGCTCAGCAAGGACTGCCCGCGCTCAGTGTCAATTGGGGTGTATGGGCTGATGGCGGGATGTCAGCGGATATTGATGAGGGAGTAAATAAATCACAGAGTGAGTTCATTCTAGACGCTGCATCTGGCTTGGCGATTTTAGATAATTTAATCACTCGTCCAGATGTGACCTGTAATGCCGTACTACCAGGCGACAGCGCTAAATTCTTGGAAATGTTCTATCCGGTACAGGTGCCGCCTTTCTTATCTGAACTGACACGAAGTGAGTCTGATAATGATATGTCATTCTCTATTAAACACCTGCTTGAACAAGCGAGCGCTGAGGATCATGCCCGGATGTTGGCGGAGTTTATCCAAAGTAGCCTTGCTGAGGTATTGAGAATGGACACAGCGCAAGTCGATGTGCACAAGCATCTCAATACCATGGGGCTGGACTCACTGCGCGCAGTGGAATTTAGAAATCGGATCCGAACTGAGCTCAATATCGATATTCCCATGGCCAATATTATGAACGACATCAGCGTGATGGATCTGGCCGGTCAACTTGGTGCACTGCTCGTTCAGACGCCAACTGATGAAAAAGAAGCGCTGCTCAACCAATTGGACTCAGCAGAGTTAAGTGGTGAGCAGATCGATGCGCTTTTTGATGAATATTTCGGTTAGAACAATTAAGCAGGTTAACCTAATGAACAACACCCAAGACAATAAACAAGCCCTGACGACGGAACAAAAGCGCGCACTACTTCAACAGAAATTGCGCGCTGAAGTGGAAACCAAAAAGCAACAGGCAAATACGGGCAAAGAGCAACTTGCTTATATCAGTGAGGCATTACCGACTGTAGAGGCAGATCCGGAGGGGCGCTTTTTGCCTTTCCCACTCACAGAAATTCAGCAAGCTTACATGTTAGGCCGACAAAGTAGCTTTGACTTTGGTGGGTTTGCTTGTCACTGGTATCACGAAATTGATTGCCCTTATGACGAGGCACAGTTTGCAGCGTTTAATCAGGTCTGCCGACAGCTTATAGACCGCCACGATATGTTGCGGGTTGTGATGTTACCCGATGGTCAGCAAAGAGTCCTTTCACCGCAAGAAATTCCGCCCTATACCATTGAGGTGACGGATCTGAGTGCACAGCCAGAAGCTGCAAAAGCATCGCAACTGGCCGAACTTCGTGAGCAGATGTCGCATCAAGTGATTGATGCTTATACTTGGCCTATTTTTGATATTAAAGCGGTGCGTACTGGCTCGCAGTCGGTTAGGCTATTTGTCAGTGTCGACATGCTGGTGGTTGACGGTTACAGCGGGTTTTTGCTCTACAAAGAGCTATATCAAATGATGAATCAGCCAGAGGTTGCGCTGCCACCGTTACCGCTGAACTTCCGTGATTATGTGCTGGCCACGGACAAAATCCAAGAGACCGCATATTACAAAAAGTCATGTGATTACTGGTTTGACCGTATTGATAACCTACCACCCGCGGCAGAGCTACCTTTGGTGCCCGCAGTGGACGAAGATACTCAAGTCCGGTTTAGCCGCAGACACGATACCATCCCCGCGGATGTTTGGGGCAAACTCAAAGCTCGAGGCGCGAAACTGGGGCTGACGCCTTCGAGTATTTTGACCGCTGTGTTTGCGGAAATCTTAAGTATTTGGAGTAAGAGCTCGCACTTTATTCTCAATGTCACGCAGTTTGACCGCTTGCACCCTCAGGTCAATGATATTGTGGGTGATTTCACCTCCCCAATGTTAGTCGAAATCGACAACACCACCACTGAGTCGTTTGAGCGCCGTGCCGTGCGAATCCAGCGGCAGTTATGGGAAGATTTAAGTCACAATGCCATCAGTGCTGTTGGTGTGTTAAGAGAGATGACACGACGTCGTAAAGGGGCGTATGTCACCATGCCAATTGTATTCACCAGTACCCTGTGGTCAGGCTCTGAGCAGGAAAGCTTTGCAGGCGACATGTCACCAAAAGGATGGCTTGGTGACTCGGTATATGGCATCACGCAAACCCCTCAAGTGCTCTTTGATCATCAATTGGCGGAAATTAAAGGTGAGCTGATTGTGAGTTGGGACTGCGTTGAGGAGCGCTTCCCTGCAGGATTATTAGAAAGCATGTTTAATGCGTATTGTGACATGCTTACCTTGCTGGCAACCGATGAAGCAGCGTGGCAAAAGGCGTCATTCCAAGATGAGTTGTTAGCGACTCAATTGATGCACCGTGCGCTTATCAATGACACTGCGCAAACGCCTTCAGAAGCGCTTTTACACGAATTATTTATAGCGAAAGCCATAGACACCCCAGATGCGATCGCGGTGATCTCTGCGTCTCGAACCTTGACCTATGGTGAGTTACTAGACCTTGCAAAGCGCACCGCCAATTGGCTACAGCAACAAGGTGCAAAGCCCAATACCTTAGTTGCTGTGGCAATGGAAAAAGGGTGGGAGCAAATTGTTGCTGTGCTGGGTGTCTTGATGTCAGGTGCTGCTTATTTGCCAGTGGATGCGCATCAACCTGATGCTCGTCGCCACGCTATTTTAGCCGATGGGCAAGTGAGCTTGGTATTAACACAGCCGCAATTTGAAACGCTAGCGTGGCCTGCTGATTCGCTGCAACTTATCATCACTGATGAGAATCTAGCAAAGCAAGCTACCGAAGTAGCAGATGTCTCAATCAGTGCCGAAGATCTTGCCTACGTGCTGTACACCTCAGGCTCAACAGGCAAGCCAAAAGGGACCATGCTACCGCATCGTGGTCCAGTCAATACGATTTTAGATGTGAATCGCAAATTGGGTGTCACAGAGAAAGACAGAGCAATTTGTCTCTCTGCACTTAATTTTGATTTATCTGTTTACGATGTATTTGGTCTACTTAGCGTAGGGGGCGCGTTGGTGATCCCCGAACATGGCGGGCTGCGCGACCCCGCTCACTGGCGGGAGCTGATAAATACGCATCAGGTTACGCTTTGGAACACAGTCCCTGCGCTTCAGCAAATGTTGGTGGATTACCTTGAGTCCAGTGGAGGTGATTTAGCATCGAGTATGCGATTGGTTATGATGAGCGGTGATTGGATCCCTGTTGATTTACCGGATCGCATTCGTCAATTGTCGTCGGATATGATGATTGTCGGATTAGGTGGCCCAACAGAAACCTCGATTTGGAACAATCATTATGTGATTGAAGAGGTTGACCCCAGTTGGACAAGTATTCCATACGGTAAACCGCTTGCGAACCAAACTTTGTATGTCCTAAACGATAAGTTAGAGCCCCGCCCTGTTTGGGTGACGGGTGATTTATACGTGGGCGGTCGAGGCTTAGGAAAAGGATATTGGGGAGATGCGCAAAAAACCAATGAAACCTTTATCACTCATCCGCAAACCGGTGAGCGCCTGTATAAGAGTGGCGATCTCGCTCGCTATCTACCAGATGGTAATTTAGAGATCATGGGACGTTCTGACTTTCAGGTCAAGATCCGAGGTCATCGCATTGAATTAAATGAAATAGAATCTGTGATCAGTGAATACCCGGGCATTCGTGATGCGGTTGTTACCGCTGTGGGCGGTGAGCGCAGCCTGCAATCGTTGGCGGCATTTGTGGTGCCTGAAGGCACTGGGCAGCCTAGTGGCGATAGTGAACAGGCAGAGCAAGAGGAGGTGATCTTAGATCAGTTTGCAGGGTTAGAATTTAAACTTACGCAGCCGGGTGTACGCAAAGTGGAAGACGGCATGGTTGAAATCCCCATTGCCGCGCCAGAGGTGGTGGAGTCAGCTTGGCTGACACGACAAAGTTACCGTGAGTTTCGTCAAGACCCATTAGCACAAGAGCACCTTGGTCAGTTGTTGTCACACCTAAGTGCAGTAACGCTTGAGGAAACTCCTCTACCTAAGTATCGCTACCCATCAGCAGGTAGCTTGTATCCTGTTCAGTGCTACGTATACGTCAAACCAAACCGCGTAGCAGGGCTTGAAGGCGGTGTGTATTACCATCATCCAGTGAGAAACTCGCTACTGCAAATGGCCAAAACACATGACATAGGCGAGCAAGTATTTGCTGGCAACATTGATATTTATGAGGAAGCCGCATTTGCAATTTTCTTGATCAGTGATCTCAGTGCCATAGAGCCTTTATATGCGCATTACTCCGAGCGCTTTTCACTACTAGAAGCCGGACATATAGGTCAGATGTTGATGGAGTCTTCGACACGCCATGGTATTGGCCTTTGCCCGATTGGCAAGCAAGATCTCTCTGCAGTTGAGGCACTATTTGGGTTAGGTGAGCGTCATTTACCCCTGTATACCTTCCTTGGCGGAGGCATTGATCCTGAGCAGACGCGTAAATTGTCGCGTCCGGTGTCAAAAACAGCGTCTCTTGCAGATAAATTGAAAGACTTCATCAGCGCAAGACTGCCAGATTATATGGTGCCGAATACGTTTGAGCTACTTGACGCTTTGCCATTAACAGCCAATGGCAAGGTGGACCGCAAGGCCTTACATGCGCAAATTGGCAATCAAGAAGTCGAGAAACCTGAATTTGTGGCGCCGGACAGTGCACTTGAAAAGTCCATTGCGCAGATTTGGGCAGCGTTATTGGGACATGACAATATCGGGATTCATGATAACTTTTTCGAAGCTGGGGGAGACTCCATGCTGATTGTCAGGATGCAATCTAAGCTGAGGGAAATTTATCACCAAGAGATCCCCGTTACTAAGCTATTCCAGCATTCCACGATAGATGCGCTTGCACGTTATCTTGGTCAAGAAGAGAAGGTAGAAGAGGCGATAGCCAGTAAGGCAGATAAACGACAAGACCGCCGAGGCTCAACGCAGCGACGCAAGCAAGCACGTAAAAAACATCGATCAAACCCGCAGGAGGGTAGCTGATGGGCGCGCATTTACCTCATGAGTCTGATATTGCGATTATTGGTATGTCTTGTCGCTTCCCTGGAGCGCCAAATATAAAGACGTTTTGGGAAAATCTCAGAGAGGGGAAGGAGTCTGTTTCTTTCTTCTCTGATCAAGAACTATTAGATGCGGGCGTTGATCCTGATCTGCTGGCGATGCCTAACTATGTGAAAGCAAGCCCAACGCCTTTTGATGTGGATATGTTTGATGCCGACTTTTTTGGTTTTGCCCCCAAAGAAGCGCAGATCATGGATCCGCAGCAGCGGATCTTTTTGGAGTGTGCGTGGGAGGCATTAGAAGACGCAGGTTTTAAAGCGGGTGAGACAGAGGAAGTGGTTGGTGTTTATGCAGGCGCTGCACTTAATAGCTACTTTTTTGACCACCTCACGCCAGAGGATGTCGGGCTAGCTGGACTGGCAGGTAACGAAAAAGATTACTTGAGTACTCGCATCGCATACAAGCTAGATTTGAGAGGACCGGCTGTCACTATTCAATCTGCCTGTTCTAGTGCCTTAGTTGCGATTCATATGGCGTGTCAGAATCTGCTCAATGGTGAATGTGACGTTGCCCTTGCTGGTGGCGTGGCTATTCGCAACTTTGCAAAAAGCGGTTATCTCTATCAGGAGGACATGATCTTCTCTCCTGATGGACATTGCCGCAGCTTTGATGCGGACTCTAAAGGCACCTTATTTGGGAATGGCGCAGGCATTGTGGTGTTAAAGCCATTAACAGAAGCAATGGCGGATGGGGATACCATTCACGCTGTTATTAAAGGCTCTGCCATCAATAATGATGGTGCGCAAAAAGTGGGATACACAGCGCCCAGTGCCGAAGGGCAAGCGGCGGTGGTCATGGAAGCACAGGCCATTGCTGATGTTGAACCTGAGTCCATTTCTTATATTGAAGCGCACGGTACGGCGACTGCGTTTGGCGACCCTATTGAAATCGCCGCGCTGACTCGTGTATTTAGAGAATCGACTGACAAAGTCGGGTTTTGCCCAATTGGCACAGTGAAATCTAATTTTGGCCACCTCGATGCAGCTGCGGGTGTGGCAGGGTTAATTAAAACCGTGCTGGCGCTGAAAAACCGACAAATTCCACCCAGTTTGCATTACCAGTCACCCAATCCCAATATTGATTTTGCCAATAGCCCGTTTTACGTGAATACCGAATTGGCAGATTGGCAAAGTGAAGATGAGCCCCGCCGTGCCGGGGTGAGCTCGTTTGGCATTGGCGGCACCAATGCCCATGTCATCCTTGAAGAAGCGCCGAATATTGTCGGTCAAGCACCTGAAGTCAATGCGCAGCGCCCGCAACATTTATTGACTTTGTCGGCTAAAACCGCACCGGCCTTGAATGCCCTTATCGCGTCATATGACAGTTGGTTTACCGAAAATCCACAGTCAGATTTTGCGGATGTTTGCTATAGCGCTGCACAAGGGCGGAGCCATTTTGCACATCGCTTAAGCTTAGTTGCAGGCTCTATTAGTGAGGCGCAAGCCCAATTGCGAAGCCGTCAGTACCAGCAAGGTATTGCCACAGAAGCCGCACCAAAAACGGCCTTTTTATTTACCGGCCAAGGCGCACAATATTTTGGTATGGGTCGCACGCTGTTTGAAACGCAGCCGTTGTTTAGAAATACACTGATGCGGTGTGATGAAATTTTGCGTCCATTAAATGTGCCGTTACTGAAACTACTTTATGAGCAAAGTGAGGCGCCAACTGACCTCAATCAGACTGTGTATACGCAGCCTGTACTATTTTGCATTGAGTATGCCCTTGCGAAGCTATGGCAGTCATGGGGTGTAAAGCCAGATGTCTTGATGGGACACAGCGTGGGTGAATACGTCGCAGCATGTATTGCGGGTGTATTCAGTTTAGAAGATGCGTTAACACTTATCGCAGCGCGAGGTCGCTTGATGCACACGCTATGTCGCGGCGGTGAAATGTTGGCATTGCCAATCAGCGAGACCAAAGCACAATCCTTGATTGCTGATAGCAATGCGCTCTCAATTGCGGCGATAAATGGCCCGCAAAGTGTTGTGCTCTCTGGAGGAACAGATGCGATTGAGCAGCTTGCTGCGAGCTTATCTGAGCAAGGGAACCAAGGTAAAAAGCTCGCCGTGTCTCATGCTTTTCATTCTGTGATGATGACGCCCATGTTAGATGAGTTTGAAAAGGTCGCAACAGCGGTTAGTTATGCGAAGCCTAAGCTACCAATTTGCTCGACGGTTAGTGGAGATATGAGCGGTGATGCGCTTTGCTCAGCTGCCTATTGGGTGAAACAGGTGCGCCAACCAGTGCGCTTTGCTGCGGGTGTCGAGACACTGCAAAAGCAGGGTATTCAGGTGTTACTGGAAGTCGGTCCAAAACCTGTTCTGCTGGGCTTGGCAGGACAGTGTTTAGCGGGTGATACCGAGATTATTCAGCTCCCAAGCTTGCGAGAGAACCAGCCTGATTGGCAGCAATTGTTAGAAAGCCTAGGGCAGTGGCACAACCAAGGAGGCGAGGTTGATTGGCTCGCAGTTGACGCTGATTATGCGCGAAGTAAAGTGCAACTGCCGACCTATCCGTTTCAGCGTGAACGCCACTGGGTTGAAAAAAAGACCTCAAAGCCACGCACTTACCAAGATCCTAAACTGCACCCTTTACTGGGCAAAAAGCTGCGTTTGGCTGACTCAGATAAGATTTACTTTGAGTCTGAAGTGGATGTGTCGGTAACGGCTTGGCTGAGTGAGCATCGCTTTTTTGATGCCATGGTATTTCCTGCGACGGGTTACCTTGAGATGGCCATGGCTGCGGGTAAAGCAGTGACTGCTGCACAGGACACACTGCACATACAAGATATTAGGTTTGAGCAAGCTTTGATCTTGGAGCAGACAGGTTCTCAGATCATGCAAGTGGTTTTAAGCCCGAGTGAGCATGGCTATGAGTTTAAAATCTTGAGCCAACAAGGTGGATCAGTATGGCAGGTACATGCATCAGGGAAACTCGCCGCGAGCGTGCCAACCTCTTCGCCACGTGTAGTGACGTCAGCGGAATTACAAGCTCAATGCCCTGTTGAGTTAAGTGTTGATGAACATTACAGTATGGCCGATGAGCGCGGTGTTTATTATGGACCAAGTTTTCGTGGCATCACGCAGTTGCAAAAAGCCAACTCAATGTCCTTGGCACACGTTCAATTGCCCGAATGTATCACCACCAATGAACTCTCTCACTATCATCTTCATCCAGCCCTGTTTGATGCTTGTATTCAAATCTTAGGTGCTGCCGTTGCCAAGCCTTCTGAAGGGACTTTTATGCCGATCGGCTTGGATGCATTGACGGTTCATCAGCAAGGCGTGCAACGGCTATGGAGCTTTGTGCGTTTGATTGAGCAAAGTGATGATCAAGTGATCACGGATATCGCCTTATTTGATAGCCAAGGTAAATTGGTTGCTGAAGTCACCGGATTTAAAATTGGCCGTGTGGCTGACGCGACAGTGATGCACCACTTTAAAAACCAGTCGAACGACTTTTATCAGATAGAGTGGCAACAACAACAGCTCATTTCTAAAGTTCACCTTAATAATATTGGCCAAGGTACTTGGTTGATATTGGCGGATAAACAGGGCACAGGGAAAAAACTAGCAGACAAACTAGAACAAGAGGGTAAATCTTGTGTGTTGGTTTATGCCAGCACGGGTAGCCGAGCTGATAGTGCCCAAAGTGAGAGTATTCAAAGTGATGCTAAATTATCAGTGAACCCATCCGATCCCGCTGAATTTAAACAGCTTTTAAATCACTATTGCACCGAGCAATCTAGCGCGCCAGTGGCGGTGATTAACTTGTGGAGCTTAGACGCTCCTGATTCTGACGAGTTATGCCAACAATCATTGCTGCAAGCACAAGATCTTGTCTGCGCAGGTACCTTACACTTGGTACAGGCAATGGCTGAACTGGGCTGGTCGAGCAAGCTGTGGCTGGTGACTCACAATGCGGTCAGTACTGGTGCCAATATTTCAGAGATAGCCGTAGCGCAAGCGCCTCTGTGGGGCTTAGGCAAGGTGATCGCGATGGAGCATCCAGAGTTGGCCTGTGCATGTGTTGATCTGAGCCAAATTGATGACATTACGCCTTTATATGCTGAACTTGGCGCGGATGCTAGTGAAGATCAAATTGCTTTACATGGTCATGATCGCTTTGTCGCGAGATTGGTACAGCATGATCCAAAGGGAATAAAAAATGAGCTAGATGTGCCTCAAGGCGCATTTAATATGCAGATGGCTGAAAAAGGTGCGCTCGATGCGCTGGCGCTTGTGAATGTCGCTCGCCCTGCACCAAAACAAGGCCAAGTTGAGATCCAAGTGCGTGCTGCGGGCCTTAATTTTAGAGATGTGCTCAATGCATTAGGCATGTATCCGGGCAGTCCCCCGTTTGGCGGAGAGTGCGCGGGCGAAATCGTGGCTGTTGGCGAAGGTGTCACAGAGTTTAATGTCGGGGATGCCGTCATTGCTGCAGCGCCAGATAGCTTCAGCAGGTACGTGCTGGTTGACGCAAGTGAAGTGGTGGCCAAACCTGAGCAGCTTAGCTTTGAAGCCGCAGCGACTATCCCTGTGGTGTTCTTAACTGCTTGGTATGCACTGAACGAACTTGCCAAATTGTCTAAAGGTGAGCGGGTGCTGATCCATGCGGGTTCCGGTGGCGTTGGTATGGCGGCGATACAAATTGCGCAGCTTGCAGGTGCAGAGGTATTTGCCACCGCAAGTCCCAGTAAATGGCCGCAACTTGAAGCGATGGGCGTTCAACACATCATGCATTCTCGTACCACGGAATTTGCCGAGCAGATCATGGCAGTGACCCATGGGGAAGGGGTAGATGTAGTTTTAAATTCATTGACTTCAGATGACTTTATTCCAAAAAGCTTATCAGTATTGCGTACGGGTGGACGCTTTTTAGAGATCTCAGTGGTCAACACATGGCTGCCTGAGCAGGTTCAGGCATTTAACCCTGAATTAGCATACCATCAGATAAACCTAGCGCAATTGGGTCAAGACCAGCCAGATTTAGTGCAAGGCATGATGAAAAAGCTCATGTGGCTATTTAAGCAAGGTGAGCTTAAGCCTCTGCCATTCAGAGCTTTTCCAATTAGCCATGCAATTAATGCGTTCCGCTACATGCAGCAGGCAAGACACAGTGGAAAAGTCATTTTGACTGTGCCTTCAAGCGAGGAAAATCAGACACCTGTGTGCCAAGATGCGACTTATCTTATCACTGGTGGATTGGGTGATTTAGGATTAGAAGTCGCCACACTGCTAGCTAAACAGGGCGCTCGTCATCTTGTTTTAACCGCAAGGCGCGCACCGACGGAACAAGCCGCGAATGTGATTGCGCAGTTGCAAGCGACTGGCGTGCAGGTTCGTGTTATCAGGGCAGACATTGCCAATGAAGCCCAAGTAACCGATATATTTAACCAGATAGACGCAGATATGCCGGCATTAAAGGGCGTTATTCATGCGGCAGGGCTGTTAGATGATGGCGTGCTAGTGCAACAAGATAAGGCGCGTTTTGAGCGGGTGATGGCACCCAAAGTTTTAGGCAGCTGGCACCTTCATACATTGACAAAAAATAGCGCGTTGGACTTTTTTGTGTGCTTTTCTTCAACGGTTTCTCTGTTGGGATCAGCTGGACAGGCAAACTATGCAAGTGCCAATGCCTTTATGGATAGCTTGGCTCACTACCGCAGACAAATGGGCTTACCTGCATTGTCAATAAACTGGGGCCCTTGGGCCAGTATCGGGATGGCAGCCAGAATGCCCGGTCATGAACGAGAGCAAAGTCGCTTGCATGCCATGGGGGTGACCCCAATTGCACCTGAGCAAGGCATGGCTCAGTTAACAAGCTTGTTGCACCAAGCCCATCATGCACAAGTTGGCGTTTTGCCAGTAAATTGGACTCGTTTCTTCAGTCAGTTACCTAAAGTACCTCATTTTCTATCTGTATTGGCTTCGGATGACGTACCTGTGGCTAATGCGCTTGGGATTAAACAGCAATTAGCGCAAGCCTGTGATGACGAGTACGCCCTCATATTGACTGAGTTTATTCGTAATAAATTGAGTGCAGTGCTTGGCATGACCGCAAGGCAAATTGATGTTCAACAGCCGCTAAATAGTATGGCGCTTGATTCTTTGATGACGATTGAGCTGCGAAATCGGATCCGCTCAGAACTGGGCGCTGAGCTATCCATGGCGCAAATCATGAAAGCAGGCACCACTGTATTAGACTTGGCATCAGAGCTAGATCCTCGGCAAGGGATTAATGTTAAACCCACAGAGGCGTTGCAAGTGGGTGAAGAGGAGTTTGAGCTATGAGTGCGGCTGAAACGGTTCGTTTACTGCTTGCTGATCTCAAGGAGATTGGCTGTCGGATTTGGGTTGAAGATGGCAAGTTAAAAGTGCGCACCTCAACGGCGGGGATCTCACCGGCTTTGAAGGCGCAGTTAAAGGCCAATAAGGGGGATATTCTCACTTATTTGATGCAGCCACCAAGTGCAGCGATTAGCCAACCAGAGCCAGAGCACGCAGGCGGCTATTTGCAATTGCCCGCATTACAACGGTGTGATCGGACGTCGATTTTTGAGCTGTCTTATGGACAACAGGCATTTTGGTTTTTATACCAAAATGCACCAAAAAGCCCGGCATATAATGTGGCCATGCCGTGGCGCATTTTGTCTAAATTAGACACTGGAGTACTTCAGGCAGCACTGCAAGCATTGTCAGATAGACACCCATCGCTGCGAACCACTTTTTTTGAGCAAGATGGGCAAGTAATGCAGAAAGTTCATGCTCATCAAGCGGCCGAATTAACGCTACAAGTTGCTGATAAAGACAGTGAAGAGGGCGTGTTTAAAAAAGTCAGGGAGGCTTATTTGCGTCCGTTTGACTTAGAAGAAGGCCCATTATTTCGAGCGCATTTAATCACTCAAGCAGAGGAAAAGCATGTCTTATTAATGACCATCCATCATATTGTGTTTGATGGTTGGTCGTTATGGAATTTAATGTCTGAGTTTTTATCTGTATATGAGTCTATAAAGGGACATCGTCCTTCAGAACTATCGCCTTTACCTTGGTGTTATCAAGATTATGTCAGTTGGCAAAATGCGCTGTTCTCCAGTAATGCAGGAGAGCGTCTTTGGTCTTATTGGCAAAAGCAGTTGTCAGATCCGCCAGCGCCCCTTGATTTACCGGCGGATAGAGCTCGTTCAGCGCAGCAGCTAAATATAGGTGCTTCCGTTAATTTTACTCTTTCAAAAGCCTTGACGGAACAGCTGAAAATGTATGTGAATGGTACTGGCAGCACCTTATACGTGGTGCTGCTGGCTTGCTTTCAAGTACTCTTGCATCGCTATACTGGGCAACAAGATATTTGGGTTGGCTCAGCAGCGGCGGGCCGCAGCCTTGATGAATTTAAAGATATCTGCGGCTGCTTTTTTAACTTTATTGTACTGCGTGGAAAACTAGAACCACAGCAAAGTTTTGCCTCATTTTTGACACACATGCAGCATACGACGTTAGAGGCGTTGGCGCATCAAGATTACCCGTCGCTGTTATTAATTGAGCGTTTAGCGCTGCAAAGAGAGAGCGATAGGTTTCCACTTTTTCAGGTGGAATTCAACCTTCAACAACCGCAGCAAGGCCATGTGTTATCGCCCGCTTATTCAGCAACGAGTAGCAGTGAAAGTCAAACTATTCAAAGTGCTGGGCTGACACTTGAGCCCTTTAAAATGCCCCAGCAAGAAGGCCAGTTTGACTTAAGTCTTGATGTATTGGATGTGGCTGGGCAGCCTTTGTCAGGTATGTTTAGATATAATGCGGCACTGTTTGATGAGGACAGGATCCAGCGCATGCTGGGTCACTTTGAAGTGATTTTACAGGCGGTGGTGCGTGAACCACACACATCGATTGCACAGCTCCCTTTGCTGACGGAGTCTGAGCAACAAATGTGGGTGAAAAAGCCATCTGTCAGCAGTGAGCATGGGCCAAGGGCAACATGTGTCCACACCTTGTTTGAACAACATGCCGCAAACAACCCCGATACAACGGCGGTGATCTTTGAAGCACAGCAGCTGAGTTATGGTGAACTCAACGCGCGCGCTAATCGCTTGGCACATCATTTACGCCGCAGAGGCGTCGGTCCAGATGTGTTGGTTGGCTTGTTTGTTGAGCGCTCAATTGATGTTGTGATTGGTATTTTGGCAATCCTCAAAGCGGGTGGTGCTTATGTCCCCCTTGATCCTGAATACCCGGCAGACCGCTTGAGTTTTATGGTCGAGGATGCCGATCTTCAAGTATTACTGTGCCATGAGGCGACACAAGCGCGTTTGCCAAAGTGTGAGGTGCAGACGTTAGATATGTCCTCAGCAGCGATAGCAAAAGAGTGCCCCGAAAATCCAGAGCCGCTCTGTGGTTCAAGTGACCTTGCTTATATCATTTATACCTCGGGGAGTACGGGCAAACCTAAAGGCGTGTGTGTTGAGCATCGCAACATTGTTCGGCTTTTTGATTCTACCCAATCAACCTATCAATTCGGTCGTGATGACGTTTGGACATTGTTTCACTCACATGCTTTTGACTTTTCAGTGTGGGAGATCTGGGGTGCGCTTATCTATGGTGGTTCGCTGGTTATTGTGCCCTATACGACGACTCGAACACCGGCATTGTTTTATCAGCTATTGAAAGAAAAACGAGTAAGTGTTTTAAACCAAACGCCGTCTGCTTTTTATCAGTTGATAGAGTATGAGCAAACGTTAAGCGCGCCGCAACGAGCATCGCTGGCACTGCGTTGGGTCATTTTTGGTGGTGAGGCGCTCGCGCCAACACGCTTAAAACCTTGGTATGCACATCGCGGTGAGCGGAGACCAACGATTGTAAACATGTACGGTATCACCGAAACGACGGTGCATGTGACTTTGCATGTGTTACAGCCACAAGATGTAGAGAATACCTCGAGCAACATTGGCACGCCTATTTCAGATTTACACGTCTATATTTTAGATCAATGGGGTCAGCCTGTGCCTGTCGGTATTCCTGGAGAGCTGTATGTAGGTGGAGCTGGGGTTACTCGAGGTTATCTGAATAGGCCTGAACTTAACGCGCAACGATTTATTGCTGATCCGCTGAACAGTGAGAGTGAAACACCTTGTTATCGCACTGGCGATCTTTGTCGACAGTTATCCGATGGCACACTCGAATATCTGGGCCGAGTAGATACACAGGTTAAAGTACGCGGTTTTCGAATTGAGTGTGGCGAAGTTGAAAGTGCATTGCTATCACATGCTTTGGTTAAAGCTGTGGTGGTTGATGCCTGGGGAGAAGGTGAAAGTAAGCAGCTAGTTGCTTGGGTTAGGTTAGATGATATGACCGGTGAGCCGCAACAAGATGATTTTAAAACACATTTACGCGCGTTGTTACCTGATTGGATGATCCCAACGCGCTTTGTATTTGTGGATACTTTACCTCTGACACCCAGTGGCAAAATTGACCGACGCGCATTAACCGTACCCGACGCGCAGCTGTGTGAGACAAGTCCATCGTACAGTGCGCCGCGCAACAGTGTGGAAGCGGATTTATGTGAGGCATTTGCTGAGTTACTTGGTACATCACGGGTTGGCATTCACGATAACTTTTTTGACCTAGGCGGCCACTCAATCTTATCGATGCGACTACTATCTATACTGCGAACAGGGCTTGGTATTGAAGTGCCGCTCAGTGTGCTATTTCAACACCCGACCCCAAGTACCTTGGCGCTAGCAATCCAAGAGAATAAGCATTGGCAAGAGAGCCTGCTGGTGCCGCTGCAAAGCGGTGGTTCAGAGGCGCCACTGTTTTGTATTCATCCGGTGGGCGGCAGTGCGTTTTGCTACCAAGCTTTGGCTGAATCACTTGGGACATCACGCAGTATTTATGGTGTACAGGCTTTAGGCTTAGAGGGCGAAGCTGAACCGCTCGATGATATCAAGGTGATGGCTGCACAGTATGTGGAGGAGATTATCACACGTTACCCAGCAGGTCCTTATCACTTGTATGGTTGGTCGATGGGCGGCGTTATTGCATTTGAAATGGCGCACCAGCTACTTGCTGATGGGCGCGAAGTCGGCATGATTGCGATAGCGGATTCAACTCTGCCAAGCCTGAGTACAAACCATCAAGCCCCTAAAGATGATGAGGTGTTATTGCACCTGCTGGCTGAAACTGGTGAGCTCAGCGAGGCTGTATTTACCGAGCTTCAAGATATTGAACCTGAGCGCCGCTGCGCTGTGTTGCGGGCACGTCTTGCACAGGCCACAAATCCACTCGGTCCTGATGAAATAGCGCAATTGTTGCCTATCTATCGTGCCAACCTCAGTGCGCTATCAGCTTATCAAGCAAATGCCTTGAATAAGGAAATCCTTTACTTCAGCGCTGCAGAGCGTCTTGCAGGACAGGGCGACAGCTTGCGATCCGGTTGGCAAGAGGTTTCATCAAAAGTAGTGCCTTTTGAGATAGTGGGTAGTCACTTCACAATGCATGATACTGCGGGCACTGAGCAAATTTCAGAGCATATCACTGCGTATCTAACTAACTAAACAAAGTCATGATTGGCACCTAAGGCCCCGCAATCGGGGCCGAACCTAGTTTAAAAGCATATTGAGGTGATGTGAGAAGAGATGCCTAAGCTAAGTTCATTTTTCACTGTTTGCTAGTTCACCATTGGGTGAAGTTGGCAATTTATAAATGTTTTAAAAATTAACGCTTACAAGGAGCGCAACATGAGCCACGAAGCATCATTATGGGTTGGTGGAACAGAGAACCCGCAAGCAAAAATGAGGTTATTCTGCTTTCCCGCCGCAGGTGGCGGCACATTGGCCTTTCGAGGTTGGGCGCAGCAATTACCTTCGGATATTGAGGTACGCCCGATAAGGTTACCGGGAAGAGAAATGCGAATTGGTGAAGCATGTTTTGATGATGCCTATCAAGCTGCCGACGCGCTGGCTGATGGTCTGAGTGACTATTTGGATAAACCATTTGCTTTTTTTGGCCACAGTATGGGGTCGTTATTGGCATTTGAATTGACGCGGGCCTTACGTCGACGCGGTGGACCAATGCCACAAATACTGATGGTGTCCGGGCGCCGCGCACCGAGTTTGCCGCTATCTCGGCCTTTTTATCATACCTTGCCAGATACGCAATTTGTTGATGTGTTACGCACCCATTATGCAGGTGGTACCTCTGAGACCGTGTTGCAGGAAGCCCAATTGATGGCGCTGTTTATGCCAGTCATTCGTGCCGACTTTGCCATCACAGATGTTTATAGCTATGCAGCCGAAGCGCCTCTTGATTGCCCTATTCATGCTTTTGGTGGTGAGGATGAGCCCGAATTTGGTGTGGCTGAGCTTGACGCTTGGCGCAATGAAACGAATGGTTATTTTAATCGAACATTATTTGCAGGCGATCATTTTTATCTAAATGAGACTAGTCGCGCTGCGCTACTTAGTTACATTGCTGAAGTGCTTCAAGCACAGCTTAGGGCGCAGTGATGAGGTTTTTAGGAAAATTTTTAGGCAAATTTTACGGGTCGCGTCGTTGCAGGTGTTTTCATTAATGAAACTGGTGAATTTGGTCAAAAGAGGCAAGCAAAAAATGGGCATACGGATCTGCGTATGCATGGGGCACCGAGAAACAACAATGATTAGAAAAGAAGGATAATTTTGTGAAATCTATGAAGCGTCCATCAGACTGTGAAAACCTGACGGACATCCGTCACGGCATTGATTCCATTGATCAAGAGATCATCAAACTGTTGGGAGAACGCATGGAATATGTGTTGTCCGCTGCGCGTTTTAAACCAAACCAAGCCAGTATTCCTGCACCAGAGCGGGTTGCCGCCATGTTGTTGGAAAGGCGTCAATGGGCTGAGCAACACCAGTTGCCAGCTGATTATATTGAGTCGTTGTACCACGGAATTATTCAGTGGTTTATCAGCCAGCAAACTCAGCATTGGCGGGCTAAGCATGGGTTACCTGTTGATGAGGATTAACCGCTCAATTTTTTGCATATGCCAGTGATAGCAGTACTGAGCTTAATGTGTAGCTCAGTACTGTATTTTTCTGGTTCCTACTTGTACAAGGAAATTTAAGAAAATGAAAATGTATCTTTCGATTAGACACATGATTTATCAAATACGAAAAAACATCTGCCAAGTCGGATTATTAGTGTCTGTTCTATTTTGCTCAATGCACAGTGCGGCACAAGTAAAGCAAGACTTTGATTTTGATGTCGACAATGCGGCATTGGATGTTGTTGGTTTTGGTAGTCTGCCAGCTCTGCGCGAGCACGTATCGGCAAATTATGGTGATGCATCACTGGTATTTCGTTATGCAATTTTGCTAACAAACGCTTGGTACGATGCCACCGCTGCTTATCACCCAACCGCGGTTGGTGTCTATTCGCACTTAGGCCGCAGACCGCAAAGTGAGGCAACAAACAGAAATATCAATATTGCGGTGTTTTATGCGTCATATCATGTACTCAATAGCTACATGCCAACGTACAAGCCAACTTGGCGCAAGCTATTGCTTGATGTTGGCCTTGATCCAGACAACAACAGTACAGATATCACCACACCGATTGGTTTAGGTAATGTGGCTGGTAAAGCGGTTGTCGCAGGTCGCCTTAACGATGGTATGAATCAATATGGTGATGTCGGCAGAACATATAACCCAACGCCTTATGCGGATTATACAAATTACAAACCAGTCAACACGGCGTATAAATTGAAAAACCCGTCACGTTGGCAGCCAGATATGCAGCGTAAAGGATTGGGCTTGTACAAGATCCAACAGTTTGTAACTCCACAATTTGCATTGGCAGAACCTTACTCATATGAAGATCCGCGTGATTTTGAAATGCCGCCTCCGCACAATAGTAACCACCGTAATCGCAAAGCATATCGTCAGCAAGCGAAAGAAGTGCTAGAAGTATCGGCAAACTTAACTGATGAGCTTAAGCTTAAAGCTGAGTTATTTGACGATAAATTCAGTTCATTATCTTACTCTGTTGCATCAAATACGACCGCGAGAAACTTACCGCTTCTCGACTTCATGCAATTTGAATTTGTGGTCAATATGGCAACATTTGATGCGGGTATTTTTGTTTGGCAAGAGAAATACAGATATGACGCTGTAAGACCTTTCAGTGCAATTCAAAAGCTATTTAAAGACAATGTTGTTGAGGCATGGGGCGGTCCAGGTAAGGGCACGGTTACCATGAAAGGCAGAGACTGGAAGAGCTACCTTGAAGAGGCCGACCACCCAGAATATCCGTCTGCATCGACTTGCTTTTGTTATGCGCATGCACAAGCAGCAAGACTGTACTTTGGCGATGATAACATGACGTTTAACTTGACTTATCCTGCAGGTAAATCACGTATTGAGCCGGGAGTGACACCAGCGAAAGATACACTAATCACCTACAATACATGGTCTAAATTTGCAGAAGAATGCGGCCAAAGCCGTGTATGGGGTGGCGTACACTTCCAAGCAGCTGTTGATGAAAGTGCTGAGTTTTGTCCTATGTTTGGAAACCTAGCATATGACTATATGACAAAGTTAGTAAACGGTACTGCTGAGCTGAGAGCGCCGAGTAAAGGTCGAGACCTAGACACCTTGCCTGAGCGCTTTAAGTTTACAAAGCCGTCAGATAAAGATGATGATGACGAAGATGACAGCTAATTTAATCGCTGGTGGTTAATCTCCACGGCGATTAATGATAGAAAATCAATGAGCGCTGATCTAACGTTGTGAGCATTTCACATGCTTGATTGGCGCTTATTTAATTGTGCTTACTACTTTTAATTCTTAACTTATGTAGTTTGTAAGTGGTTGCAAACTAAAGGGGGTGATTTTAGTTCCTGATATTGGTCTGGTTTTTATTGAGAATGATTTTTATTCGTGATAGTGTCATGGGTACTGAATAACATAGTTTGTTCAGTCGTCGTTGTCAGTCAGTAGTATTTTGTTCAACAACCTTTTATCAAGAACTTATAATGTATTTGTCTGTAAAGAGTAAAAAATCCTTGAAGTCCCATGTTGAGTCGCTCACAGGGTCAATCGAACGATATCGACTGGAAGTTAATCGCTTCCTGACCAGACGTGTGGGCTGTGCCGATACGGCTGCTGACATTTTCCAATCCGTCGCAGAAAACCTGCTAAAGCGTGATCCAAATCCTCCCATCGAAGATGTTCGAGCGTTTTTATATCGAGCCGCTAAAAATGCAGCGTTTAACCTGCAGCGCTCTGAGCGCACGAGAGCTGAATTAAATGTTTTGATCGCACCAATGATGGATGAGCGGGATGAGCGCACCCCAGAGACCATCGTAGAATCTGGGGAGAATGTTATAAAAGTTAATCAAGCTATTCAGGACTTACCGATACTAACGCGTCAAATTTTTACCATGTATCGACTTCATGGGATCAGCCAAAAAGACATCGCCCAGCAACTTGGAGTCAGCCTTTCCACTGTGGAGAAGCACGTAAAAAAAGCACTTTCTCATTGTTTCACATGCCTTTATGACTAAATATTACGGTTTTTTACGCGTGACGTGTATTCTATAATAGGAAGACATTGAAGCCTTTGGGCTTCATAGGACACGATACGTTAATTGAGGAACAAGCTGTGAATAACCAACAGCCTGACAAGCGCCTATTAAGAGAAGCGTTTGACTTAGTGGTCGCAGTTTACGATGACCCAAAAAGTAGATCACAGTTGGATGCTTGGCGAAAGCAGTCACCCATGCATGAGCAAGCAGCAGCAAAGGCGGAAGCTGATTGGGCTATATTGGGTCAAGTAGAGCATGTGTCTTTATCTCTTTTTGATAAAATTAAGCTCGCCATTCAATTGAGATTTGAGCGTTTTGCAGAAGCACCTCTTAAACTTATTCCTCCTCTAGGTATCGCTATGGCTTTATCGACGCTCTTGTATGTCAGTGTCGATGAGCAAGCCTCTACTCCCATTCAGCCTTCAGTCGTTAAAGTGGTTCCTCCTACGAGTAAACCCAAAGTGTCGACTAAACACTATCAAACTGCATGGGGACAACAGCAAACTGTTGAGCTAGAAGATGGCACTGAGGTTTGGTTAGATTGGAGTACTGATCTTAAAGTCTCAATGACTGACTCAAGTCGACATGTCACTTTGCTCAGTGGTAAAGCGCTGTTTAGTGTGCAGCCTGATCCGAGTCGACCTTTTACGGTGACCAGTGACAGTGCGGTTGCAACGGTACTGGGTACGCAGTTTGTGGTGAACAAACTGGACCATCAAGCGGTAGAAATTGAAGTATTAAGTGGTGCAGTTGGTGTGAGTGACACAAATCACAATGTGACCAAACAACTAGGTGAGTCTGATGTTGTACGGGTAACCGATGGCAAGCTCAGTGAGGTCAAAACCAGACCTTTGGCCGAGATAGGCGCATGGCGAGACGGCATCATTGTGTTTGAACAGAGGCCGCTGATTGAAGCACTTGAAGTCCTGCAACCTTATACTTCTTATCTATTGGACACCCGCTATATTTATGATGGGGAACGCCCAGTTTCAGGTACATTTATTCTGAATAAAGGGGATGATGCCCTGCGAGCTATTATGCAAAGTTACCGCTTAAGTGGTGATGTAGAAGGGCGCAATACATTGGTACTGCGTTCTGAAACGCCACAAAGACCTCTCTAGAAAGTTTATTTTATTTTTTTGATTAATTTTTTACGGGTACAGCCAGCTTAATTGTCTACCTAGCTAAGAACCGGTGAGTTTGTCACCGGAGTCTAACACTGAATGGAGACATCAAGCATGGTATGCATGGAATACCGGAAGAAAAATAATCGCATTAATTTATTATGTTCATTGGCGTTTGTGCCTGCTTTAATCACCGCGCCAGTTGCATTAGGCCAAGGCGCAGCTGATGGCAGCGCGACTTATCGATTTGAGATTCAGGCTCAGCCATTGATGAAGGCGCTGCGAGATTTTACGGTAATAACCGGGCAACAGGTTGTAGTGCAAGTTGACGACATTAGCCAATATAAAAGCGCAATTGTTTCAGGGAACTTCACTGCACAACAGGCGTTAGTACAATTAGCTGCGAGTAATGATTTACGTATTGCTCAAACCGCTTCGGGTGATTTTATTTTAGAGGTGGACGTGCCGAGCAGCAAGCCTGAGGCGAGTAAGATTGAGCAAATCGTCGTCGTGGGCAGTAAAACAGGTGAAACACGACAGGAGATGGCATCTAGCGTTGGGTATTTTGGTGAAGACCAAATTAAAGACCAAGTCATTTATAACGTTGAAGATGCCTTTGATCGTACCGCAAACGTTTCAATAGGCAGCTCGATTTCTGGTGCATATAGCATTCGAGGTGTAAATACGGATGGCATTGCAGGCTCTTTGAATAGATCAAACGCACTGGCATCGATTTTGATAAACCAAGTTGCCATGGGCGTGTCTGCTGGTAACTATGTCAAACCATCGCTGTTTGATGCAACCTCTGCTGAGGTGCTACGTGGGCCGCAGTCTTCATTACAAGGGCCAAATGCACTGATTGGCTCTGTTTATATTAATTACAATCGTCCTGATTTTTATGGCTATGAAGGTGCGGTGCGAGCAGAAGCCGGGCAGTTTGATACCATGCGCCTAGCACTGATGCAAAATTTTGTATTATCCGAAGACACACTAGCTGCAAGAGTCGTGGTCGAAACACGTCAATCTGATGGTGATGTGATCAATACAACCACTGGTCGCGAGGATGTGCAGAACGAAGATGAAGAAACAATTCGTTTGGCAGTTCGTTGGCAGCCTCGTGGTGATGAGGATTTGGTGTTTGATTTCACGTATATGCATAATAAATCAGACACCAATGCAACGCCTTTTGTGGCGGCTTTACCTGACGGTGATATTTTTCATGGTGAACAAGTCTACAATATTGAAGGTGACTTCCCTTCTGACTTTGATTTATTTTCTTTAGAGGCCAGTTGGCAAATAAGCGATAAGCTTCGTTTTACCTCGGTTACAGGATTCAATGATTTTGGTGTTGAGCAGCGTTTTGAGGGAGATCACACTGCTTTTGACCTGTTAGGTGTTGACGGCTTTATGAATGAAGAGCTGTTTAGCCAAGAGTTTCGCTTTAATTATGAAGGAGAGCAGTTTTCTGCCTTAGTCGGTTTATTTTACTCTGATGGAGATTACAATAATGGCTTCACCGGAGCAGGTGTTTTTCCTGACGGTCAAGGCGGAGTTGTGCCATTTAACAACACCGTTGAAAGTACAGAAATCATTGAACAGCAAGCCTTGTTCGGCCAACTAAATTGGCAACCTATCGAAGATTGGGAATTTAAATTTGGCGCGCGTTTTAACAAAGAAGAGCGCACAACAAAAGATTTTAAGGACAATGGCTTTGTCAGCGATCAGACCGCTTCTGAGTCTTTCAGCCAATTTATCCCATCTTTTACAGTCGCTCATGATATCAGTGACATTACTCGAGTCGGTGCCAGTTACAGTCGAGGGTTTCAAGCCGGCGGTATTTCTTTTGCGATGTTCCTTGGACAAGCGACGCCATATGGAGAAGAGTACATTGATAACTATGAACTCTTTATGCGCAACCAGCTCCTTGACGGCAAATTGTTATTGAATGCTAACTTGTTCTATTTTGATTGGTCAGATCAACAAGTCACTATTACCTTACCAGGTGGCTTACCGGGTTTTGATGACGCGGTGGTTAATGCTGGTAAATCAAAAGTCAGTGGTGCCGAATTTGAAATTGAGTATCAGGCAACTGCTGATTTAAATCTATTCGCAAATTTTGGCTTTATTGATACTGAATTCAAAGAGTTCGTTACCAAAGGTATTGATCTGGCTGGAATGTCATTTTCTCAAGCTCCTGAGTTTACGGCAAATTTAGGCGGTTTATACCAAAACGATAATGGCTTTTTTGTCTCTATGACTTACAGCTATACCGATAAAACATATTCTCGCATTGATGCCCCTGAAATCACTAAAATCCGCGATCGTAGCCTTTTGAGTGGCCGGATCGGCTATCAGCAAGATGATTGGAGAGCCTATGTTTGGGGTAATAACCTGCTTGATGATGATTATGAAATCTTTGTCCAAGACGGCAGGGACTTTGGCCTGTCCGGCGCTTATGGCAGCATCGGTGAGCCGCGTACGATAGGTGTTGGCTTCCAATTAGACTGGTAAAGCAGCCGACGTGATGGTGTAAAAATCGGTGCAGTAAGGAACGCGTTGCTCATTGGGTCATGCGTTCTTTTTAGACAATATTAGAAAGGAATGAGTGACAAGACATGACTGAACAACAAGTGAGCAAACGTGGTCTGGTAGTGAAAGGGCTAAGGAAGACTTATAAAGGCGGTGTCAGTGCGCTAAATGGCGTTAATCTTGAAGTGACGCCTGGATTGTATGGGTTACTCGGGCCTAATGGCGCTGGGAAAAGTACCTTGATGCGTACACTGGCTTCTTTGCAGCAGCCAGACTCAGGTTCAATTACCCTTGACGGTATCGATGCGTTAGCAGATCCAGATAGTTTGCGTTTTAAACTCGGCTATTTGCCTCAGCAAATTGGTGCATATCCAAATGTATCAGGACGCGATTTACTTGAGCGTTTTGCTTGGTTAAAGGGTCGCACGGATAAAAAGGTGCGTAAGCAAGAAGTCGAATACCTGCTTGAGCGTGTTAATTTGGAGCGTGATGCACACAGGGCTGTTGCTACCTATTCAGGTGGTATGTTGCGTCGTTTTGGCATTGCTGTTGCCCTTATCGGTGAACCTCGTTTACTCATTGTTGATGAACCAACTGCGGGTTTAGATCCAGCAGAAAGAAGTCGTTTTCATCGTATTCTTGCTGATATTGGCTCTGATGCAGTTGTACTTTTATCGACGCATATCGTTGAAGACATTGAAAACTTATGTACACGACTGTCTATCATGGCCAAAGGCCGTATCGTTGCCGCTGGGACGCCTGATAGCTTAAAGGCGAGCCTCAAAGGACTGATTTGGGAGAGGGAAATATCACGCGAGCAGGCTGTACCAGATGATGCACTCCATGCGACAGCGACACCTTATGGTACGCGAGTTGTGATGGCTGGTGAGGCTTTGGCTGGGTATAGCGAGCGCACGGTGCGCCTTGAAGATGTTTATTATCATGCCTTGCGCAGTGCGCAAGTCGAGGAGGTCTGATGGGACATTCTCGCATCAGCTTCTTTTTCCAAGAAGCCGCCAATGAGGCCAAGCTGGGCTTGAAGAGCTTGATCACGCCTATTGTCTTTTTCGGCCTGACAGCTTACATGCTTATTTTTTTACTCAACGCAGATTATATGCGCAGTATGGGCGCTGTGGACATTTATCGAAACAGTCCGCACGTGATTTATTTGATGGTATCAGGGCAAAGCTTGTGGCTATTTTTTGCATGGGCATGGGTTTTTGCGCAAATTGTTGTACGAGATCGTTCAGCTGAGCTCCATGAGGTTGTTTTAGCCAGCCCCATCTCGCTGCGATTACTGCTTGCTGCGCGGTTTAGTGGTGCACTCGTCGTGGCTGTGATCTTGGGTTCTTCCATTTGTGTCGGCTTACTGATGGCGCCAATCCTAGTGACATTTGGTGCACTTCCGCCTGATGCTGTCGGCCCTGTTCCTTGGGCGGCAGCTGCGGTTTCCTTGCTGGTATTTACCATTCCCAGTGCATTTGCCACTGGTGTGCTGTTTTTAGCTGGTGCATCATTAACTCGCTCAAATACTGGTGCGTTTGCCACTGCAGCAATACTGAGCCTGATTTGGATGATTGGCTTAGTTGTATTGCACGAGGGCGGAGTGAGCCCGATGCTTGCCTCCATTATCGACCCCTCTGCTTATGTGGAAGCTGAACGACAAGCCTTGATATGGACACCTGCTGAGAAAAAAGTCGCGATGATTGGCCTGACAGATATGTTATTGATCAACCGTGGATTGTGGTTGTCTGTTGGGTTAATCGTGGGGGGCATACTTTTAGTTCGACTACGCCGTGAGCACCTTGCAATGGAACGTGCTCCTCGTGCACAAGCTCGTAAAGGCGCGTCAGTCTCAAAGTATTTAGCAGCGCCAGCAGGGTTAATTGTCAACCCTAATTGGTGGCGTACTTTGGTAGTGGAGTGTACATGGCATTTAAAGATCTCATTGCAGAGTTTTGGATTACGGCTCGCGCTACTACTACTCACCGCAATTGGTGTTGCCGCAGCATGGGTAAATTCGATTGGTCACATTGACGGTCCTTTGGTGCCCACACCTCAGGCATTAATTTACTTTATGGTCGGGTTCTTCTTTGTTTTTATTGTCTTTGTTGTGGTGGGCTTTGTCGGGGCATTAATGCGCCGAGATGATTGCGATGGCTTTATTGAGTGGTTAGATACGTCACCAGTGCCACTTGGCACGAGATTGCTCGCACGTTTTTTTGCCGCACTGGGACTCACAGCGTTACTATGCTTGGTACCCGCTGTCGCATCGGTATTCATGACGGCAATTGCTGCGCCGCATGCTCTTGATATCACTTATCCTTTTGCCTATGTATTGCTCACAGTGTTTCCAGCATTGGCTGAACTATGTGCTATTGCAGTGCTTGCCCATGCTATTTTCCAACGTGCTGGGACGGCCTATGTTGTATCCATACTCGCTGCGTTTATTGCGATTGTGAATCATGAAGTGGAGCTGGTGCAATATACTCCTGCTGCGATTGGTACGCCTATTCATGCTTACCCATCTGAACTGGCCGGTTGGTCTCCGTGGATAACTATGATTGTTGCCCTTGCCAGCTTAAAGCTGTCGCTTGCCTTCTTGTTATTTGCTGGCAGTTGGCTTGCTTGGCGACGGGGGACCGCATTGACTCTGCGCGACCGTATTAATGAGGCAAAAAGGCGTGTGCTCGGCACCGCAGGCATCGCTGCCACGGCCGCTCTGTCCTTGGTATTTGTGTGTATTGCTGTGCTGAATATTCGGTTTGTTGATGAAGGTGGATATGCTTCTTCAATGGATGCATTGGCACATGATGGAAATTGGGAGAAAAAGTGGTGGAAGCAGGCATCTCCTTATTCAATCAGTGGTGGAGAAGTGCTAATTCGCCTCAACCCATCAAATGGGACTGGTGATGTCAATTGGCGTTTAGAAGGTGTGCGCGCACAAAGGCTGCATGGCACATTACCTCATGGCGTTGAACTTGTTGGCGCGACACGAAAAGGCGTGCCACTTGATTTTGCCGTGGATAGTGAGCATTTTGTTGTTGAGGTTGGCTGCTTGGTAGATTGTGAACTGACACTGGAGCTTAACATTGGCGCGCAAGGTTGGCAGACAGAGGCGGCACCTTGGCTAGATACAGCCAGTGTTTGGCTGCGTGCACACGATATATTACCTGTATTAGGCCATGACCCACAGCGTTTGGTTCGTTCTATTGGCGATCGGCCCCTGCTCGGTTTACCGACGCAGTTGCCAGCAATCCCGCAAGCTGCTGCTCTAGCCTCATTAGAGGGGGTTGCGCCTATAGGCGATTGGACTTGGTCGGTTGCCATCGATAGTGGCTCTGGTGAGTATCAGGTATTTGATAAAGGAGATATCGACGGGGTACTGGCCTTTGCATCGATATGGCAGCGTGACGGATCATCAACCCATCAACAATCTGGTGTTGAGTTTTTAGTGGGGGATGCTCGCCAGCCGCTAGTCGATGGTTTTGCACAAGAATTGGTGTCATTGCAACAGTGTGTCGAGTCTGAATTAGGGGGAGCTTCACCTATCAATACGGTGGTTCAAGCGCCACGTAAATCTGGTGAAATTGCGCTTTATAACGGCGTATTGTGGGCGCCAGAAGACATTGCGTGGCAAAGTGATGGTACAGGCAGAGGTGCTTGGCAAAGGCAATATAATTTGGCGACAGCATTGGCGCGTGAAGCGATCAGCAGGCGAGGTGAGTTACGAGACGAAGCCGGTGCTCGTTGGTTTGTCGAGGGGGTCGCTGGCTGGACGGCGCTGCGCTGTGTCGAAATTAGAAGTGGGTTTGATGCTGCAATTGCGGTGCGTAAGCGTGCCTCAGAACAGCTTGCGGAAGAGTTTGCGACAACGGATAAACCTATTACCAAGGCAATGGATGGAGATATCAGTTGGCTTGGCCTTTATGCCGCATTATCTTTGGATAGTTGGGGCGCATCTGAGTATCGTACACCCAGCTCTATGATGAGGATGTTTGAGAGCATTGACTCAGGTGATTTATTGTCTCGTTTGTCTAACACTGTCGGGAATGAATCCCTTGAGTTACTCATTGGTGCACCAAGAAGCAGTGATGTGGCGATAAAAAACAGCGATACAGGCGTTGAAGTGTCTGTATTAAATTGGGTTTGGAAAGAAGGTGGCTGGCAGGCACAATCTGCATCACAAAAGCTATTGTTACGAGGCTCAGACATGCGTATGCAGGAATACAAGCCGCAGTCATTGGCTCAGCGCGGTGTGGAGCTTGACGGTAGTTATTTGTTTTATGCAGGGATAGGGTATGAACGCTCAATCGATGACAATCGCTTTCAAAATAAATGCGCTGACACAAAAGAAAACAGCAAATGTGGCTCAGTTTCAATAACAAGGAATGCAAATGACCAATTTAGCAAGCAGTGAAATAGCGTCGAAAGAAAACGCACCATTTAGTATAAAACCACTGATGTTTGAAACCTTTGTATGCACGATGGCCGTTATGGCATTTGCTGCATTGGCAGGGCCGATAGCCCGAGTGATTGGGTTAGAAGCATGGCAAGTTGGTACTGCCATGACCGCTGCGGGTTTAGCTTGGGTATTGATGGCTCGTTTTTGGGGGCGCTTGAGTGATAAACGCGGGCGACGTCCAGTTATATTATTTGGCCTTAGCGGGTTTGTGATCAGTTATGCAAGCCTTGCATTATTTATTGATTTCTCCATGAAAACAGCTGTTGCTCCGATACTGGCATTTATTGGACTGGTGATTGGACGAGGAGTTGCTGGGGTCTTTTATGCGGCGGTACCAGCCACCAGTGCAGCATTGGTAGCAGATCATGTAACGCCTAAACAGCGCACTGCGGCCATGGCAGGTATAGGTGCGGCAAGTGCAGCAGGCATGGTGATTGGCCCAGGGTTTGTGGGTTTGGTTGGTGCTTATAGCTTAAGCATTCCTTTATACGTTACGGCCATGTTACCGGCCATTGCACTGGTGGTACTTTGGCGCGTACTGCCTAAAGTGGAGCAACATGCAAAGCCTGATGGACACTCAGTGAGTTTGACAGATGTGCGTATTCGCAGACCTGTGGCAGTAGCTTTTGTTGCTGCGTTTAGTGTTGCGATTGCACAAATTACCGTGGGCTTTTTTATTCTTGATCGCCTTCAACTCGATACGTCATCAGCTGCGCGCTCCGCTGGTATTGCGCTTGCGATAGTAGGTGTGGCTTTAATTGTTGCGCAAGTCGCAGTGCAAAAGCTGACGTGGCAACCACAGAGATTCATTATGTTTGGCGCGCTCATTGCTGCGGCGGGCTTTATTGTTGCCTACCTTTCTTTATCTTCAGTCATGTTATGGGTAGGGTATGGCTTGGCAGGTTTTGGGATGGGATGGGTATATCCATCACTCTCTGCATTGGCTGCTAATTCGGTTGAAGCACATGAGCAAGGTGCTGCTGCAGGCACGGTCTCAGCTGCACAAGGGCTAGGAATTGTGACCGGCCCAATCGTGGGCACTGCCATTTACGGGTTAGATTATGGGTTGCCTTTTGCGCTGATAGCAGTGATGTTAATACTGGCAGCTATTTGGCGCTCACCTAAATAGCTTGCTAGCGTTTTATTAACCAAGGTGCGCTTTAAGTTTGAACTAAGCGCACTAAGTTTAAAACAATATAGTCTTTTTAATACTGTATTGACTTCTTCCGTTTATATTGAGTATGCATCTAGATAGCTTTTCTTAATATTGCTAATTAATTTATCTAACATTACTAAGTTCATAGCGTTGGGCTTGTGTTCTTTATGCTGTGCTATTAAGTTTCTATTTTTTAATAACGCGTTATTATCACCCTCTAAAAAAGCAATATTTGCCAGTACATATTCCTTCCATAAAAATGAAGGCTGACTGTCAGGTGCCGATGCTGCAATGCTTTTAGCAATTTTAATCGCTTTTTGATTCTGCCCAGCCATCGCGTTCATTTGAAACAGGTGCCACAGTAGAGCTGCACTTTTTTGGTTGTTATGTGCCATATAGCGTTCAATTAGCAGGGCTGATTCAGAAAAGCACTTTTGCTCTGATAAGACCCGCCAGCCACGGTTTGGTGTTTGGTCAAATTCAGTTAAAGTCTTGTCTAGCAAGGAAAGTTGCTGGTTTAACAGGTCATTACAATTTGCGTTTGCATATGAAGTGCTGAGCAATAAACAAGTTAAAACCATTTTGCTTTTTAATGAAATTATCATTTTTATATCCTTATGGGCTAAGCATTATAACTTTGATTGTTATCAATATAATTTTAACTTAATTAGGCTTTAGGTTGGTTTTTTTGTCAAGGTGTTAAAGTTTGTGATCTATATTTAAATATGTGTTTTTAAAGAAAGTGTTGGGGTGGGTTTTAAAATAAAATTTATTATAAATATTTAATTTAAATGTTGTATGGAAAGTGTTTTTTATAGCTTGATGGGCTAACTTTTAAAAATTAACCCATCATCTTATATTAGGCAGTGAAGATTAAGCCATAAAAACTTTGCTGCCTAATATTAAATTAGTTCGGGCTTACAGTAACGGTAATAGTATCAGAGTAAGTACCTGCGTCATTTAAACCGTTTGACTGAGGTGTGATTTTAAGTGAAGTTGCTTGTGTCTCACCAGAAACACCTGTACCAGCTGCTGTTGCTTTTGAATGCTTGTAAGTACCTGTTTGTAAATCAATGCCAGATGTATCACCGATGTTCAGTGTATAAGCAATTTTACTGCCTTGTGCATTATTTGCTACTAAGAAACCACCGTTGGCAGAAGTATACTCTGTTGTTGCGTTTTCACCTGTGTTACACCAAACATCAAGAGTACCGATTTCTTGAGTTTGCTGAGTAGAATCAAGTTTTAGACCAGTGATGCTGTTGTTACTACCACTGCTTGTTTTACACATTGGCTCAATAGTGCCTTCAAAAGTAAACTTCGCCTCTGTACCAGTTGTACTTGATACAGCCGCCGCAGCTGTGATTGATGTGAATGCAGTTGCAACGAATAGTGATTTTAATAGTGTTTTCATGGCTTTTCCCCTTTAAAAAACAGAAGTAGTTTTTATATCTAATTTTAATTTCTAGGTGTGTTCACCTAGTTGGCTAATTAAAAGCAAAGGGTGTGCCAAGAATGAAAAATTATTCCAAAAAAATTGTATCCTTCGTCATAAAAGTTTGTTAAATCTTTTTAAATCATAAACTTACCTTGGGTAAACGGTTAATGATAAATTATCTCTATAGTAACCGGCTGGCATTAATTCGACATTGCCCAAAATGAACTCAAAGCCGTACCACTTATTTTTGACGCCTGGGTTGAAGTTGTAACTACGATAAATTTGATCAGCTGACGACATTTTGACGTTATCAAAGCTGACCGAGTAATTAATCAGCGCATTAGTGTTGGTTTCATGACGCAAGCCATTGAATTCTGAATCCAAAACGATATCGTATGAACTATTACTGAGGATTTTTATACCCCAATAAAAGCGCATATTACTTTTTAGCTCTCCGAGGTTAATTTGATATTGGCCGTTGCTGCCAGCGACTTTGCCTTGACTGTTGTTGTCTAAAGAGATTGAAACTTGCGGTTCAGAGTAATAAGTCATGTCAAAATATTGTTCTTCAACAATTTGATTGTTTTTGACAATAGAGACTCTAATCGCTCCGTTGTAAGCACCTGCAGGGAATAAGCTGTAATGACGCAGTCGAACCCACATTTGTGTGGTGCGTTCATTTAATGGTGATTTCCAAATGCCATTTCTGACTTTAATTTTTTTAAATTGGGCATCAAACAATTTGGCATACTTGTCTTGGGTTGGCCCTTCAAACACCATGGAGTAGTAATAGACATCTTCTACCCAAATTTCGTCTGCACAGTTTAGCAGCTGCTCAGAAACTTGAACTTTAAGTGGCAAAAAAACGGAAACTCTATTTGTATGTTCAGTGATGATGTCGGTTGAATTAGACGTGACCCATAAGTTGCCGTAACAGCTATACCAGTCTGCGCGAGCTTTGGCACTGAGTATCAAAAAACTCAAAATCATTAAGGTCAAGATTTTGATTTTCATTATTGTGTGCCTCCTTTGGGCTGCGCAATGTGTGTGGAGATAGTACCTAGCCTAACAAACCTTTGTGCTGTATCTGCAATACTGAATTGCCCACTCAGTTCATCCAACTCAATACGAAAATGGCCTGTGCTGATGCCTTCGACTACAAAGCGTCCTGTTCTATTGGTAAAGAATGCCCAGCTTTGCGCCTGTGTATCGGTTGTATTTTTATAATCCGAGTTGTCAGCGTACTGTTTGATGATACGTCCTCGTTTCATTGCAATTGGTGTGCCTGAGTGATCAACCAATGTGCCTATCACGGTATAAGACAAGTCAGAACCAATTTGAATATGATGTCCTGTGGCTGCGCCTCCGACCTTAACATACATACCTGGCCCCCAGTCATAGCCAAGTGGCGCATCCGGTACATCAATATTGAGTTGCGCTTTACTGTATCCACTGCCTAAATCTATAAGTGAACCAATGTGATCACTTGGCTCTGATTGGGCTCGTCCCGCTCTGTCGATATTGACTAATACATCTGTGCCCTGCAACGTTTTATGTTTGGTAATAACAGCAAAGGGCGCTGTTGTGGTTGCACTCATTCCGATGTGTCCGTCGGCAATACCGAGGCTGGTCGACAGATTTACACTGCTGGTACTATCGGAACCAATGCCATAGCGAGAATAGTTGCTGGTACTGACATCCGCTCTCATCAATGAGCCTGTATAGCTGGCCTCTAATTGTTCTTGTCTAAAGTCTTCGCCTTGCTCTGCCAAGACTTGATAGCCGTAGTCATTGACAAAGTTGTAATTGGTTTTGCCATAACTGGCGCTGGTGACTTTTGTGCGACTATTATATTGCGTTCGTGCTCTGTGGTTTGAACGACGGCTGTCATAGTTCCAGGTAAAGGTGAGGAAAAGCCTGTTATCCGAGACAAACCGTTCATCTTCACTGTCGCTAAAGTTGTAACCTAGCCTAAAGCGGATATCCTCATAGCGTACATTGAATTCAGCAGTGATGATATCTGTTGTTTCATTGTCGTCATTGTCTGCACGAGCAGCATTAAGGTTAATATCCATATGTTGATTGATAAAATAACTGTAATCAACAAATGCACGATTTCGATTATTAATAGTATCAAACTCAAGCCAAGGAGTGTTGGTAAAGTTATGGCTGATCTCGTAGCCAAGGCGTAAGTTGGGTGAGCCAAAGTTACCATGACCCCAAACACTGTGTTCGGTTTCTACTGAATAAATATTACCGGTAGTGCCATCTTTCTCGCTTTGCGAGTAGCGTAATGAAAGATTACCCAGAGGCGTGTTTATGGTAGCCAAAGAGCCAATTACATGGCCAATGGGGTGCACTGCACCGCTAAATCCAAAGGTAAAATTGTCACTTAAACCGTATTCGTAAGTACCAGATATGAGTAACTCATTATCGTATTCAAAACGTCTTTCTTCAAATGTCGACAAATACCCAATAGCAAAAGCGTAGTCGCTTAAACCTTTGGCAAGTAATCTTGCATTATAATGTGTGGTAAAGTTAAACTCTTCTGTTTCGCCATTAGGGTAGGTGGCAATAACGCGAATGTCGTTCTCGCCTGAAGTAAGGGGAAGATCACTGAGGTCATAACGACCAGCATTTAGACGCAATCGTGAGATTAAAAAGTCGTTAATGTAGACTTCTAATATGGCCATGCGTGGTAGAACAAATTGTTGGCTATTGCCGGGGGTTATCCTACGCTGTGGCTGAAGCTTAGAATAGGCTTTGCTGAAACTGAATCCAGCTAGCTGTGCGCCAGATAAATGCCCTGTGCTCGTTATACTGGTATCACCCAAGGTTAAGCGCAGTGGCTTGTTTGGCTGATCGTAATAAAATGCCGTTTCTCCTCGGTAGACTTTGCTTTCTCTGCGACTGCCATCTTCCCAAAATAATGAACTGCGTATGTTGACGCCATCCCCGCCACCAATGTTTGCGTTTGTCAGCCACTCAAATTGTGATCTGTGGTCATTATGATTGTTGAAACGTTCATGATTTAAATTGAGGTTGTTCAGCATGGCCCAATAAGCTTCCCCTTTGGGTTGCTCAAAATGGGTTTGTCGACCATATGATAAGTTGTCAGTTGCCATGGCTGTTTCTGACAGTGTCATATCAATGATGAGATCTTGGGGTTGTAATTTTAATTCAATACCTTGCGCCGCAAACGCTTCTGGTGTGATGGCTTTTTCGCCTTGGGTGGTAAGCCACATAATGACATCATGGCTTAGTTGAGGGCTTAGTTGTTGTTTAAACTCAGCAGCAGAAACGGATTTTAGTTCAAAGCCGTCTGTGGTGGCAGAAATCTGCCCCACCTCGGCAAGATATAGCCGTACTGGAAAGTCCATCTCGAATGAGGCTGAAAAAACACGAGTAGCCGAAAACAACAGAAGAGTGACTAACACACTTCGCAAACGAGTAGGCCAGAAATAAGCGCCTATTTTAAACATGGACGAAATTACTTTTGATTAAATAGGTTGATCAGCGTTGCGCTCTTACTAGGCTTTTCATTCAAGATAGATTGCAAGTCAACTTCCATTTTATGTCCAGGCATGATAAATCGGCCAGAGGTGATAGATTGAAGCTGTGCCCACTCGATATTGGTTTCGCCATTATGGAACTGATAGTCAAAGGTCGACAAATCTAAAACGCGCTTTCCAGAATTGGCAATGGTAAGACTACACTCTTCAATTTTTTCACACTGGATAGAGGTTTGTGCTTGCGCATTGATCCCCTCTGGGCTGACAAATACCAGAGTGGCGAAATTAAAGACCATTTTTACCCCAGATTTGTCATCTTCTTCAGGTAAAGGAAGCTGCTTAAAAACGATGCGGTATGAGTGCGTTTCTTTGAGCTCTGGTGAGCCCAAGTATTTGGCGCGAAATACTTGATAGCTGTTTGCGGCAACTTCGACCTGTGGAGGAAGTACAATGAAATCATCTTCAGCAGGCACCAGTACTTCTTGCTGGTTTTCATCAAATGTACGTTTATATACTTCTATTTCGATTGGTAATGTGTTCTCACTGGGGTTTTGCAGTCGGTAAGTAACCAGTGATTTTTTACCATGCGCTGCAAGATCAACAATCATAGGTTGGACTTGGTAGGCCAAGGCAGGGACTGATAACCAGAAAAGTAACAACATAAATAAACGCATTTGACTTCCAACAAACAAGCTTGAATATAAAATTTGCTATACGATACCTTTCCTATTTTCTAACACAAGCATAATTTGTGTACTTATGAGAAATAAGTCTTAGTTATTTCATCGATTTTGAGTATGGACCGGTGTTTTATCAACCCGCTTACTGATTAGAAAGCCGTGTTGCTAAATTCCTCTTGGTTTCATTGAGCAGGCTTAGGTAAGAACAAGCTCCCTAACCCCTAAAATAATATACTTTCCCAATTTTAATTATTTGATTGCTCATACGAATTACGATCACCGAAGTTTGATAAAGCTTAACGCTAAACGCGTATTTATTCGGATAAGCCAAGCATACATATTTTATTAAATATTTCATCTTGTTTGTTAATAAGTTGACATTAAAGTTTATTTTTATCGACTATAGAGTGTGCAAAATAATAACAAGGAAATGACATGGCAATAAAATGTATTAATAGCCGGGAGTGTGCACTCGCGTTAATTACTATCAGTAGTGCGTCATATGCAAGTAGTCAAGTCGCCCAAGCATCATTAGATTTAACTTACGATAAAGCTCAGTACCAAGCAGCATTACCAGATATTCTAGAGTTCAGTGAATTGGTACATAGGGTGCGCTACTACTATCCAAGTCATGCAGTATCAAATACACAATGGGAGGATTTTTTAGAACATAGTATCAGTCAGATGGTGGAAGCACCGACTACACAAAGGCTTGAGCAGGGGTTGTCTTTGTTAAAGCAGGTCGCACCGCATATTTATCGCAGTGTAGATCAGTTACCTACCTTCAGTGATACCGACGTTGTAAATACGTGGATAAATATCGGCGCAAGGACAATAAATGGTAATTTTCGCGTCATGCAAACCTTTGAGTATGGCAATATTTCTAATTGGGAAGTGACATCGAAACGTCAAGTATACGATGATGTGTATGCAGGGCAGCCCATCTTTTGGCCACTATACTTAGAATATCAGCAAGGTCTAAACGGACAAGCTTATACCGCTTCCAACCTAAGTACTTCTTTGGCTTCCCCCCCAAAATGTATGGCTGCACTGAGCATGATATGGGGAGAAATTAATCACTTTTGGCCGTATTTTGAACAGGTGCCGCTCAACTGGAAAAATAGCCATGAAAACTTACTCGCAGCTTGTACTCGGGACGCAAAAAATATAGAGTCCGAAGTTCAAAGAGAGTTTACCAAACTCCAAGATAATCACTTGTTTATTATGTTACCTGCGCCGTTTTCTAAATTTGGTGATTATCGACTTCCGCTTGATTTAGAGTACATTGAAGGAAAAGTCATCTTAAGTAAGAAAACGCATTATTTGACTTTGCAAGCTGATATTGGAGATGAATTAATTGCGATTGATGATGTATCAGTCGAAGATCTTATCAATGCTGAGCTAGGCAAAACATTTAGAAGCCCGCATGTTGAAAAAAGAATTGCCGTTTCTAGGTTCTATCGCAGCTACAAAACCCCTGAGCTTGTTAAGCTGACCTTTAAAAAGTTATCCGGAGAAGACTTCACCACGACAACGGGCACCGTGCATAAAGATGTCATGGGGCCACTGCATGATCATCGACCGGAACAGCCTTTGCTAGAAGAACTCGGTGATGGCGTCGTTTTATTTAGACTGTTTAAAATGGCTGATGAGGCAGAGTTAGAGCAAGCGGTAGAGGCGTTAAAAAGCGCCAAAGGGATAGTGCTAGACATGCGCAATTATCCCAGTAATTTCTCTTTGACGTTAAGGTTTTTAAGTTATTTTACAGATAAACTCACAACGGTTGGGCCTTTTATTGTTGCAGCTCAGAGATTACCAGAACAAGCGGACTCAGTTGTATTATCAGAGCCACCAAGATTGCCTGATACCGAAAAGCTGTTTAACGTGCCTACGGTTGTTATGAGTGAGCGGAAAAATCAAAGCGCCGGTGAGCACATGCTGATGTTTGTCCAAAGTATGGGTTTCCCAATTATCGGAGAAGTCACAACTGGTATTAATGGAGACATCATGGTTGGTGAAGTGTTTAAAGGTGATAACGACAGTGCGATTACATATGTGTATACCAGTAAACGCTCCGATCAAGTGGATGGCAGCAAGCTGATAGGTGTCGGGATTCAGCCTGATCACTTGGTACCAGTTACGCAAGTATCATTTGCTACCAACAGTGATATTCAATTAGAAAAAGCCCGACAAGTGCTTGATGATATGATGGGAAATTAGATATTAGCAGGGTATATATGGCGCCAAATGGCGCCATATTGATTTTAATGTAGATAAGGGAATAAGGTTAGACTTCAAATTGGCTTGTTAAAATAAACTCTTTAATGCCATTATCAAGTTTATCTAAATCTTCCCATTCACTATAAATGTCTTCCAGCATGTGTATTTCGTCAATGCATTCGCCACCTTGATACTTCATGATGATGGGATGCAAAAAGCCATGTGTTGAAAACTTGGGCTTTTCGTTCTCATCTTTTGGCAGCTTGTAACTGAACTCAAGCGTATAGCCACTGAAATTTTTAAATAGCTCATCTTGTTCAAAGACTAATTTAGGGATACTTTCGTAAAACTGAAAATTATTTTGCGCATCAAGTGCGTAAACATCATATACGTTACCAAATAAAAACCAAATGGTGGTTGCGCGTCGAATTTGCTCGCTGATGGCATCATATAAATCTGTTTCTGCTGTGATTGTTTGTTTAGCTTGCCATGTGCGATTTTGGAGCTTGTTCACCAGTATCTCGGCAAGCGTTTGTGCATTGTGTCGAATGCCATGTACAAAGGGGGTAGAGGAGTCTTTGTAATCATTGCACTGCATATTCGCGCCACAGAAAAACAGATTATCAATATTTGTACTTTGCCATTGATGGTTGAGCTTGGGGAATTTGTCCATCAAGCATAAGTCAGGCTTTAAATCAGCGCTATAGTGGTCAAAATTACATTTAAAGCCACTGCAATTGACGATATGATCGTAAGTGTTGAGCTCTCGTTCTCCATCCTCTGAGAAAATCATATCAACTAAGTATTGGCCTTGCTCAGTCGGTTTAATTGACGCTATGGTGCCGTTTAGGATGGCATTTTGTTGCTTGAGGAAAAAGGTATCTAAAAAGCCTTGATTGACTGAGCGCAAGTGCCCTGGGTAGTGGCTAACCCATGCAAAATTAAAGTCTTTAGGGCTTATTACATGCGTATTGGCTGATACTTCCATCAGGCTGTCAGCCGTTTCAAAAGCAGAGTTTCCTTTACCAAGGATCAAGATGCGTTTATTTTTAAATTGAGAGACATCATTGCTCATTGCTGTGTAGGGGATCACATGCTCGATACCATCAATATTAGGCACATTTAATTCACCAATACCGGTTGCATCGACCAAGATATTAGCGTTGTAAGTTTTGTTGTTACAACAGCTAATTACAAATTGCGAATTGGCTTTTGTTATTGAATCGACATGGGTATTAAATTGGATCGGTAGTTCATAGCGTGTGGCAAATTGAGCCATATACTCGACCAGCTTATCACTACTCGGGTAGTAACTTTGGTCAAAGTCCTTAAATGAAAAGTCATCATCATCATTGAGCAATGAATTCCAATCCCAGCGTAGGTTTTTGGTTTTATCGTCGAATCCGGTATGCACTTTATTTATTGAAATAAGTTTGCGATGTACAGGGTATGTAGCGAAGAAGCTACCTGGAATATCGGCGCGTTCAAGCACAACATGAGACACGCCTGCTTTGTTTAAAAAGTAGCTGAGCTGCATGCCGGCAGGGCCTGCGCCAATGATAACAACTTGGTGATTTGACTCCATTATTAACACTCCTTTTGTAATGACTTAGTCTGTTCACTGATTTTTATAAAGTGTTCGTTGGTAATGATTTGGTTGGGTGGCTGCGCAGCTGCAATTTTACCTTTTTCGATAACTAGCACCTGATCAGACAGATTGATACTGTTTAAGTTGTGTGTGATGACAAGGACGATTTTATTCCTCGCGATTTCTCTTAGGTGCTGATGCAGTATTGATTCTGTAGCCCTGTCCAAAGAGTTAGTGGCTTCGTCGAGTATGAGTATGCCGCAGTCACTGTATAGTGCTCTTGCAATGGCAAGGCGTTGTTTTTCGCCACCGGACAAATTGTTGGCATTAGTACTAATAATACTGTCGATTGTGATCTGATTGTTTTTTAAAACACGGTCAAACTGTGAGAGTGCAAGTGCGCGGTTAAGCCTCAGCTCATCAATCTTTTTATCGTTATCGACAAGCGTAATATTTTGCCAAATTGTGCCATTGAAAAAAAAGGGGTCTTGCTCAATCAGCGCCACATGTTTGTATGGACTGCCTTGTTGTGATTTTGCTTCAGCATCAGACAATAAGATTTTGCCTTGGTAGTTATAATACAGCCCGGAAATGAGTTTGATCAGTGTACTTTTTCCAGAGCCAGAGCGACCGACAATGGAGTAAATATGATTGCGCTGAAAAGTGTAGTTGATCCCATCGAGGGCTTTGTCTTTATTATTCTGATAGCTAAACGACAAATCGCACAGTGATATATGCTTGATATCTTTGGCTGATTTTGTGTTGATGGCGTGCAATTCGTAGTCACATTGCAATAACTTTTCTAAGTTGTTGATTGCACTTTTTGCTTTGGCAGTAACGGTATTAATGTCGCTGATCGAGGCAAATGAATATGACATTAAAAGCAATACCATAACAAAAGCGACCAGTTCACCTGATGCCATTGTCCCCGATATGACGTTATGCCCGCCTATCCAGAGCACCAAGATAACACTTGAAAATCCGCCAAATATAATCAAGCCTGAGACAATAGACTCTAATGAGTGCAGCCTTTTTGTCGCGCGGTAAACGTCACTTGCTTTTGACTCTATTTGCTTGGAGAGTAAACCTTCCATTTTGTGCACTTTGATAGATTGGATACCACTGAGAGATTCAATGGTGGCGGCGTTGAGCATAGAGACCATATCTCGTTTATGGTTATTGGCTTGTGAGACTTTTTGGCTGATACGAAAGATCATTAAGATCACCACAGGCACGGCAACGATGGAAACTAAGGTCATATAAATATTAGTAGCAAGCAAATAGATAAATCCACACAGCAAGGTGGCAGATGCTTGTATTAAAATACTCAAAACAAAGTGGACATAGACATTAATGGCTTTGATGTCGTAATCGACATTAGAATACAGTTTAGACGGCGCTGTATGGTCAAAGAGTTGCTGTTGCTTATACATTAACCGGCCAATGGCAAAGCTCATCAACTTGGTGCTCATCATTTCTTTGACATCAAATACGAGTTTTTGTCTCAGGGCATTGCTTGCTACAAAGGTCAGTAACAGAAGTAAAATGATGGCAACAAATTGGTTCAGTTTGGTTGCAGTGACCTCTTGTTTAAACAGCAGCTCAACGGTATAAGCAATCCCAAATGAGCTGCAAACGACAAGGACGTTTAGCATAACAATACACGTTATTGCCCAGTAGCGTTTGGCACATAACGACTTCAGTGTTTGATAAACGGCCCCTTCTACATTGAATTGCATATGTTTAAATCGACTCTTCAATGACTTTTAATAATTTGCCTGTGCCACAACATTTATCGTCGTAGTCTTCTACATGTCGGGCATTGATTACACGATCATGAGGGCAACCGCCATTACAAATTGAAAACCACTTACATTCATGCATGCGAGAGTGTGACTCAACCTCTTCTTGTACTGAGGTTTGGTTATGTTTCGAGTCGGCTAGCAGCGTGGCTAAATCTGAATCCAGCAATGAACCATAAATACTACCAATGTCGCCAACATATTTATCACAGGGCGACACGTCCCCGTTTGGCTCGATGGTAATGATCTCTTGTGAACAGTTGCCAGCCCAATAACAGGCAGAGAGTTGTTTGCTTCTGTCTGCTAATACGTCCATAAAGTTTTCGAACATGCGGATCTGAATAATGCCGCGATATTGGGCATGCCAAACGGTATAAACTCGACTTAGAAACTCGATATACTCTTTGTAGCTAATATAAGCATCGCCAATGTCATCGCCGGGCTGTGCTCGGTTATCGGGGACAATGTTTAAAAACTCAATGTCATTGAGCTCAATCGATGCGAGGTAACTGAGCAACCGCTGCGGGCTTACATTGTACACATCTCTATCAACGACTATCAGAGCGCCATAGGGGATCCCATATTCTTGCAAGCGTTTGATCCCTTCTGCAACTTTTAGGCTAGTCGGGCGTCCACGGACATCAAGCCGACGAGTATCATTGATCTCAGGCACCCCATCAAAGCTAATCCCAACGGCCATGCCAATACCTTGTAAAAAGGTGAGCCATTCTTTTGAGATATTCACCGCATTTGATTGCATGGTGTTGGTGATAAAGTGATCTTTGCGTTTGAACTGCTCTTGAAGCCAGATCAATTTTTTGAAAAACGCAGGGCGCAACAGGGTGACTTCGCCGCCATGCCATACGAATTCGACTCGTGAGACATTGGGAATAGCTAAGATGCGCTTTACAATGGAAATGAGGTTTTCAAATTTGACCGTTTGGTTAGGTCCCTCAGCCCATGAGTGGCAATAAGTACATCTGAGATTGCACAGTCGTGTGGCTTTTAGTACCACCACTACCTTGCTTGCGTTGAGTGGCTTGGCTTCGAAATAGGCGTCTTTCTCACGTCTAAATAGCGCAAGCTCTTCCTCGTCAAGCATATCACTATCTGGGATTTCACCTATCAATTGTGACGCTAAACGAGAGTATTGGTAATCCGTTAATTCTAGCTGATTGACGGGATTAACGGGTTCTTCTATTACTTTGACGGAAATATCTCCGAGCATGATGCATTCTCCCTAACTAATCAGTTCACCTTGAACCATTTTTACTTGCCGATTTGCCATGCTAGCCGCTTTATCGCTGTGCGTTACCATGACGATGGTGGCATCGCAGGCGGTATTTGCATGGTGTAGAATATCGAGTACTGTTTGTCCTGTTTTTTCATCCAAGTTACCTGTTGGCTCATCGGCCAAAATGATACTGGGCTGACATGCCATGGTTCTGGCGATGGCAACGCGTTGTTGCTGTCCGCCTGAGAGTTGGCTTGGATAGTGGTCGCGTCGTGATGACAGAGACAGCTTGTCTAATTCTTGCTCTGCTACAGCTGTGCGTTCTTTTAGTCCCACCCCTCTAAATTTAAGGGGCAGCATCACGTTTTCGATTACGCTTAAATCTGGGATCAAATTGAATGACTGGAATACATACCCTAAGTGCTCACGACGGTATTTGAGCTTCTTTTTTTGGGATATGCCCGCAACGCTTGTGCCGTTTAGCTCTATGAGACCCTGATCAATATTTGAAAAAAGACCTATCGCATTGAGTAGCGTTGATTTACCAGAGCCCGACTTGCCTGTAATAGCCAAAAATTCGCCTTTTTCGACCTGTAATGACACGTTGTTCAGTGCAGTCGTTTTTAACTTTTTGGTGTAAAAATGCTTGTATACATTTTCTAATTTGATCATGTTACTCAATGTACAGCTCCTCTTTATAATTCTTATTCCAATCCAAAATAATGAGCTCTTTGCCAAGGATGTTGGGGTTATCTACGAGCACTTTATCGCCAATCTGCTCCTTGATTTTCAACAGTGTTTTAACTGCTTTGGATTGGTTACTTTTCAACAAATAAATAAACGTGTCGTTATTTTCTTTAAATGTGGCATTCAAAGGTACGCTTGGTAGCTTTGTGTCTGCTGTGCCTGTGAGGGATATTTCAATAGACTGGCCAACTTTGACTTGCGTGTTCATGCTCTGCTGGAAGGGCACTTCAAGGTGCATACGAAATTTACCTTGCTTTACCAGAGGGAAAATTTTGATAATGTTCAACGCAACATCGCGATTCTTGATACTTCCCTCGGCTTGCATGGCGTCATGAACACGGCTCAAATAATACTCACTGAGCTCTACTTCAATTAAAAAGTCATCAATAAGATCTAAAGAACCAAACTCTTGCTTAGGTAATATCTGCTGACCGAACTCAATATCAAAGCCGGATAGATTGCCTGAAATAGGTGCTCTTATCACCAGCTGTTGTTCGCTTTCTTGCAGTTTGAGCAGAAGGGTATTGAGTATATCAACCGTATCATTGATTTCGCTAAGTTGATTCTTTATATGGTCTTTCTGTGATTGGTAATAACTTGCCAATACTTGTTGCTTTGCGTGCCAACGGGTGAGGTTACTTTGTACGTCCTGTACTTCCGACTCTTGCGTTAGGTTATTTCGTAATAGCTGTTGCTTTTGAGCGAGCTCCCTTTCCAATACACTGACTTGAAAAATGGCATCCTCTAATGACAGTTTTGAGGTTTTTAATTCCCGACGCAGATTTAAGCGCATATTTTTAAGGTTACTTATTTGCTCTGATATTTGCGCAATCTTTTCTGTGAGCTTGAGAATGTAATCGTAGTTTTCTAACTCAAGGAGTATCTCGCCTTTTTCTACGAATGAATTTTTCTTGTTGAGATAATACTTAACGCGACCGCCAATATCTGAAGATAGCTTAATTGACTTTCTGGGTTTGATGGTACCCACAGCAGTGATGTTTGGATTTACGCTGTCAATTTTAACGCGATTAACGTCTTTAATCGGTATGCTGGAGATTGATTGATTGCTGTATAAAAGCCCCAATGCAATTGACAGCATAATAACGACAATGGCAAAGATGATTTTAGCTTTGTTATATTTTGGCTGCTCTATGACTGTATCCATCTCATGACTCCTTATTCTGACAAGTACTTTTTACTTATCACGCCAAAATTCAATGCAATGATAAAGGCGATAAGTGTCGCGACAACAAAGAGCGATAATGCATAGTGGTAGAAGCTAAACTGCATCTGATCTAGAGGGATTAATTGATGGTAAAGGGTGATATAACCCAGCAGTATCCCAATGAGTGATGAAGCTAGGTATAAATAGACATTCTTTTTAAATACAAAGTTAAAGATGGCGGTTAAGTCTGCGCCAAGTTGTTTCATAATATGCAGCGAGTCGCTATGTCTTTCAGCATCCACCAGTGAGTTAGCAATGGTGTTCATCGCAATCAAGACGATGTTTAAAATAACGACAAAAAGCAGGTAGAACACGATTTTACTCAAGTCTGAAAATTCTGCGTCTAGGGCTTGTTCACTAGAGATTAGGGATAATTGAGACACTAAGTTTGCTGGACTTTCATGCTTAACCAGTAAGGTATTTGCCTTCGTGTCATCAAGCACTATCATGATGGGATCAAAGTCAGCTTTCACTTTACCTAGATAGAAATTACTCACGACTTGTACAATTTCTATATTAGTTAAACCTTCGCCAAAATCGGCATAAAATTGATGGTTGATGAGCTGATCTACTTGAATATTGTCGAACAGTTTGGAAAAGGCTTGGGTGACAATGACCCGAGTTTTGCCATCGTCATTATTTACCTTGCCTAGCGCTAAGGTTGTTTGGTTGCTGCTTAATACTTCAAGCGCCAGCACTTGTGAAATAGTAGGGCCTGCAAAAAAATAGTGGACAGGTGTGAGCTGCTCATCCAACTTTTGCTGTGCTGTTGATACCGAAATGTAATTCGCTGATTTATCGAAAGGGCGCCAACTACATACTTCTGACACCCTGCCGTGGTTGGTATTTATATTATCTCGAATACGTGTGGGCAACAGGTCATTGTGTCCATCTAATTTTGCGTAATGTGTGCGGCTAATATCATATCCATAGTCCGCTTGTTTAGCGGAAAACAATTCGTAGGTCACACTGACAGCGACAAACATAACCAGAGCAGTGATGAGCGTTTGCATGACAATGGTTAATTGCGTCATCCAGATGGTATTCACGCCTGCTGATCTTGAAATTGTTTGATCTTCTTGTGACGTCACAATTTTACGTAAGACAAGGCAGATAATTGAAATATACATAGAGGCAAGTAACAACAGCATACAGATTGAAATTATCCACATATGTGCGGTGCTTAGTATGGTTAAAAGCGGAAATTCAGCGCTGAGAAATTGCATGCCGAAATAAAAGACAGATAACGACAATACACTGGCAATAAGTAGAGATAGCTTGTTGTCGAGTAATGCGCTCAGCGTAATTTGGCCATAACTGCCGCCGATACTTAATAAGGTTTTTATGCGCTCTGAATGTGAAATTTGGACAGAAGACACTGCACTAAAAAAACCGATGCAGCCGAGCAAGAATGAAAAACCACACACACCATAAATCAAATATAAGCTTGACTTAGCAAATGTAGTCCCCAGTTCATCAGGTAGTGCTAAATCATAATGTAATTGGGAGATAGAGCGCTTTGATAAGTGGATAAATGAAGAAGGTGTGAAAGGGGCTCCGGGTATTTGAGGGGCATTTTCTAACACAACCTGATCTAGATTTAGCGATGTATTATTCTTTAATTCAACGAACAGATGAACATGTGTGTCATACCAATCACCGTAGTGTGATTGAATAACAGGCTCAAAGGTGGATGCAAAAGCAATCATGAGGTCAGGTTTAATTGATAGGCTCTCATCTAACTCAATTACTTGTGTAATTTGAAACCTGCCCAATTGACCTAGCTTTAGAGTTTGTCCGATGAGACTTGCGGGGTTATTAGTGAGCTGTCTGGCGAATGTGCTTGATAAATAAACCTGGCTATTTTCAACAGCAGAGATACCATTTGAACTGAATGACAGCATATTAAATGCTGCTTCATCAAGTGCATATACCTGTGCCTCTTTTATTTCAGTGGTATTGTGTAATACGTTTATTGTTTCTCTATGTGTTATACCGACGCGCTTGATTTCATTGAGTGAAGATAGAGCTGGTATTAGTGCGGCTGGGGCTTGGGAGCTATTAACTTGCTCTCCATTAGGTAAATTAAATTGGGTTTCAATTTTATAAATATCACCAGCAATGCCATTATTGATCCTATTATCTGCAAATACGAATGCAATGATAACTCCGAGTAAAATAGTGCCTAATGACAGTGAAAAAATTCCTGTAATAGAGGAAAGTCCCTTTGGGCTGCTTAAAAACTTCAACATCTTAAATTCCTATTTATTTTAAGCGCTCTAATGTTGTTATGAGTTTTGTGTTTATGATTTCGTCTGAATTTTTTGCGATACGCACGAACTCAGCCTGCTCAAAGCCTTTTGATGCTTGTTGCAGGTATTTGTGTGCATTTTCGGTGTTAAAATGCTTATAGGCTTTTTGCCAAAAGTTTCTCAACCCATACCAGGTGTAACAGGCTTGAATATAGGTGTTAGGGTCAAGCATTCTGCCCGTCCAAGGCGATTTGATCGTCTGAGGGTGAAACTTGGTAGGCAAACAAGGTTCATAAAGCTCTGCAATATCAAATAGGTTATGTGTCATTTCATGGACAATGGCATCTGCAAGTGTTTCAACACTTACCTCATCGAGGTGTGGGTTTATTAACACCACAAGTCCGTTGCATATATTGGTCGATGCGCAGTTGAATTTATTTTTAGTGGTGTCAAATCGAACAACGATGGAGTAGATACTGGCTTTTAAAACATTAAAGCACGCTGGTGACACGGACTGGATATAATCTATTGCAGAGATAACTTTTGGTGCTGTGCTGTCAATGAGGGATTGCGATATTCCGGTGTCACCCCAAGGAATATCTCTTTGCTCGCCGCGAGCAAGATCACTAAAGTAATCAATGACAATGCCTGTTTCTTTATGCAGGTAGTTATTCTTATATGCTTTTTGTGTTAATGGGTTATAGGCTATATCAGAGCGTAAGTTCCAGATTAGTTGTGACTGCTCTATTAGAGCACTATTTGATATTGCATGATTATCTAGTTCAGTTACTTTTAATTCGTTGATAAAGAGTGCTTTTATATTGCTAATATAATCATCTGTACCACGGCTAGTAAAAATGATTTTCCATAGTTTTGGGAGCTTGAAAAAGTGGTATAACTCTTCAGAAGAGAAAGTATTAGAAAGCTTATCAAACAATTCTGAGAGTTCTTTGTGTGATAAGATTTCTCGTTTAAAAATATCTACCAAAAGGTCAATTTTACATTGACTGAATACATCAGCAAAACTATCGCTGTTAAATTCTAAACACTTGGGTAATTCGTTGGTGAGCGTATTCATACATTTGTCCTTAAAAAGCTGCTAAATACAAGTATTTAACAGCATAGTTATCACGTCTTAGGTTACTTTTCGAATGACTTCGACCAGTTCCAAGCTGTGATAGGAGGCGCTACAGAAATGCTATCAACACGTGCTTGATCAACATTAGCAATGTTTAGCGTTTGATCTGAAAAGCTGCTTTTTAGCGCATCAAGTTTTTCAGAGATAGATACTTTCTCTTTTGGTGCTTCAACGATCATTTTTAATTCCTTCTTAAATTTAATTTATTTCATTGAGGAAAGTCCTCCATTTCCTTGTACATGATGTTACTTATTTGTGTCAAACCCTTGTCTGGTTAACGGTTTGGGCGTTGATTGTACAGATTTGAATGGGTTTCGATCCATTTGTTGTGCTTTTTGGGATTGAAAAATTATCAATCACCTAGCGCTGAAGCATGAGTTTTACATTCACATTTCCTAGATAGCCTTTCATTATCTGGAAGTAATAATCTAAAAAAACTCAATTCTTAAAACTTAATACTCTGAAATATAGAGTTTTAATTTTATATTTTATTATTGATTATAGTTATCATTAACGTTCTCATCTGGTTTTTTTGTTTTTGTAATTATGTGAATTGAAGGTTTTTGTTTTATTATCGGCAATAAATTTTCAATTTTATTTAATTGAGGCTTTAATAAAATAAAATAATAAAAAATAAATAAATTTATCAAAATGTAGATTTACCTGATCTGGATCAAGGTTTTTTTATGGCTTACTCGTTTCTCTATTTTTTATATTATTAAGTTATTATTTACTTTTTCGGTGTTTAGTCGTTCTGTCATGTTGAAATAATTTTCAAGGAGTGTGTTGTTGAGGTGGTAGCTGACTTCACTCAAAAATGAGAGAGATGGAAAAAGCTAGCAGCGTAGCTGACGAGAAGTATCTTTATTCAGCCATTGATGGATGTTGATTATTTCATAATTAAAAAGCTTTGGCTTTTTTGTCACTGTTTTTCATGATTTTTTTTAATATTCCAAGACTTTTAGCTGCCTTTGACTATGCTTGTCATAGCTGACTTTAGGTGTACATATCGTTTAGCTAATCTATCGAGGTGTGTTCAGGTTATGTGTTTATGAGAGTAGAATCTTCATTTTATCTTTGCACGCCTATCTCTACTTTTATCATAGATTGATATGACCAATTCGTTTTCAAAGACTTTGAACTGGTTAAGGTGACTTACAATCAGATTCAATATAAACTGTAAATGAACCTTAACCACCTGTTTTTATGTTATATTTTTTATTAATCGTGTACATACACTTTCTGAGTAGCTTTTTGTTCGAGCAATTATATCTGGGTGAATATCAACACAGAAAAATTTATTTCTATCAAGCGGGCTAGATGGTATTCCTGAGTATGAAAAAGTAAGTGCCCATTTGCGTATCCGCCAAAAGCTCCGCTCAATTGGAAAAAATAGCCACTTAAGGTTACTGACAGCTTGTATGGGATAAGCAAAAAACAAACAGCGTGCAGTACCAATGAAGAATTAAAAATACAATAAAATCAATTTTTTATTTTCATGTGCAATCTCCTAAATTTGATGATTATCAATTTTCGCTTAATTTAGAGTTAGTTGATGTTCAAATCATTTTGAACAAATAATGCATTATTGTACTGTGTTAGCTGATATGGTAGTTGATTGGATTGTGGCTGGTGGTGTGTCAATAAAAGGTCATATTAATGCTGAACTAGGCTGCACATATAGAAGTTCACATGCTGAAAGAAATCGCTGTATCGATTTTTCATTTTAGCTTTAAAACACAGAACTTTTTTTAAGCTGATCTTTAAAAAGTCTTAAGGTGAGTTCTTCAGCATCATAATGGGAGCCGCATATAAGGGGCCACTTGATGATCATTGATAGCTTAGCCTCTGCTTTGGTAATGTTCTTGTGTAGACTGCTATGGCTGACGAAGCACTATTAAATAAATTGTAGAGAAGTTAAAAAATAACAATGCTAGACTTGCGCGCTTATTCTAATAACCTCTCGCTAACGTTAAAGATTTTAAGTCACATGACAGACAAACTTACAGTGATTGGGACTTTCATTTTGGCTGAACAGAGATTATCTGAACTATTGGTATTATCATAGTCACCAAGGCTGTCTGATAACTAAAAGTGTTGTAAGTTGTTTAAGCTTGTTATTAGCGGTCGGTAAAATTAAAGTGCAGAGCATACATGCTGAATATCGTTCAAAGTACGAGTTATTTCAATCATAGGTTAAGTGACAATGGGTATCAATGAAGACATCATTGTTGACCAAATAGTTAAGAAGTTAACGAATGTACAATTACACAAATATATCAGTAGGTAATCCGGCCAAGTCAATGGATTCAATCTGTTATAAATGAACGTGGGTATGATATTTTACAGAATGTATTTTTAAATATTAATGCGCTAGGTGGGAAGGTTAGTATTGTTAAATGTTGAGTTGGCGGTTTCTAGAATTATTAATTTAAATTAAATATTTCATATTTTTTATTTTAAAAAGAGGTAATCTTTTCTTTAATTACCTCTTTTTTAATTTGTTACTTTTATTTAAAAGTTAACTATTAGCAAGCTGCTGTATTACAACAGGCTGATTGTCGGCGGTCTGTATGTACCATGGTGTTACAGCCCTGATATGCTTCAGAGTAGTAATCATTTGTACAAGGACCAGTAGGGCGATCGCCTGCTGTTGTGCAAGGTTGTGAGTTATTACCGCCAGCAATCGCTGGTGTTGCTTGAATTGGAAGTTGGCTATTATCTTGGCTTAGAGATTTTATTTTTTTCTTATTTATAGAAAGTTTCATTATCATTCCTTAATTTATATAAAACACATTTTGTGTCGAGCGGTACATTATTTTAATTTTATTGCTTTGTAAATGATGCTTTTAATTTTTTTTCATAAAAGTGTTTCAATTTATTTCATCATTATCTTTTTAACTTAAATTTTATTTTTTTATTTTTAATTATAAAGTTTTATGTTTTTTCGGGTTTCACTTATTTCTTCTGTCTATACTTTGTATGAAACAGAGTTTTTTTCAAAGTGGTTTTTTTGCTATTTCTGACTATCTGATAAATTTATTTTGTGTTTGATATAAATAAGTACGCAGCTGTGTATACCTAGTAATACTATGATTTATCAACTTATTCTTTTAGAGATTTTCTCGGTAAATTAGATGTTAGAATTAATAAAAAATAGGGAAGTACAAAGTTACTTTAGGGTTCAACTGGTGGGCTTAAGTAGCTAAACCCACCAGTTATACTTTAAATTGGGCAGTGAGTAGCTCCTATGTATTGCCAACTGTTCAGCCCGCTTTGAATATGGGCTGCTGCATGTTCAGATGATTGACCAGAAAACACTTGCTTTATGGCCTCGGCAACAAGTTGCTGGTAACTTGGAGTTCCTTGGTTTAATGATGAAGCAGTAAATAAGCTCGCATCATAGCTTTGCTCATTTAATAGCTGAGCTTGCGCTCTAAGGTTTGCGCTGCTGATTTGAACTTGCCCATCATAAGCTGGGATTTCATTCAGGGTATTCGCAAATAAGTTGGCGAAAGTTTTGGTTGTTGTAAAATCAAGCACCTTTTGTGCAAGAGCGGCATGCTCACTGGTGGCATTGATTTGGTATGTACCGTCAGCAAATCCATAGAACTTGCCACTTTGTCCGGGGATAGCCCAAAAGCCCACTTGGTAGCTTTTATCTATTTGATAAAACACTGAGTTTGGCCCTGCGCGCCAGCCGCCATCCAATGCTAAAGCTGAGTTACCAAGCGCTTTACTGGTGCCCATGCCATGATAGTCTTGCGTTAATACGTCTTGATTAATAAAACCTTGCGCATGCCAGTTTTTCAATGTGCTTAAAATATTTACATAGTCAGGATCTGTAAAACAAGCTTGGCCCGCAATAAGCGCTTGTGCTCGAGATGCATTCAGTAATCCCGCAGCCATGACTTCAGCAACTACTTGCGATAGATACCATTGGTCACTGGCCATCTGCAGTGGTGTAATATTTTGACGCTTTAATTGTGCAAACACATTTTCCAATTGAGCAACAGAGCGTGGTTGTGAATTTAAACCATGCTTTTCTAGTAATTTTTTATTGACTAATACCCCTTCTAGTTGCATTGCAAATGGGACGCCATATATATTGCCATCGGCACCTGTCGCCGCCGGAAGTGCGTTGGAATTAATTGAAGTTAACTCATTGCTTTGCGCAGAGATCAGGTTGTGCTCAATCAGTGGTGCCAGTGCCGCAGGGCCTGGCATCCATTGAAAAAGATCAACACGCTGATTTTGCATTGCCAGCTGTACATGGGACTGATATGTATCAAAGTCAATGACTTTTACATTTACTTGGACATCGCCAAGCAAGTTTTGATTATTGATCTTTTCCCATAACAACTGCTCTTGTTGACGCCAAGTGTAAAGGTCGAGTTGTTGCTTGGCACTGGCAATGGTTGGCCAAAGCAATAGTATGATTACTAGGTATAAAAGTTTCGTCATGTTCATCTCTATTGCACCTTAAACTGCTCGTTCATTGTCACTAACGCATCAGATGCTTTATCAAGCTCATTCGCAGCTGCATTGTTATGTTGAATTTGGTCGAGCGTTTGTAGCGAAAGCTCGTCGATGTTTTCAATGCTTGTGCTTATTTCCTGAGCGGCGATATGTTGCTGTTTTGCGGCTTCCGCAATTACTTCATTGAGTTGGTGGGCGTCGCTCACGCCTTGGGCAAACTCTTTAATTTGTACGTCAATCTCCTTAGCCATTTGGGTACAGGACTCTGTATTTTGCACTGAGCTTCTAAGCGCTTGCACGGCTAGATCTGACGATTTAAGTAACTGATCAATTTTGGTTTGAATTTGCTCTGTTGAAGCTTGCGTTCGCATAGCCAGCGTACGCACTTCATCTGCAACAACTGCAAAGCCTCGACCATGCTCTGCGGCGCGCGCTGCTTCGATAGCGGCATTCAGTGCCAGTAAGTTGGTTTGATCTGCAATAGTATCAATAACATTAACCACTTCTTCGATCTGGCGACACTCTTTATCCAAAGAAGCCACTACATCAGCAGCAGATGTCATATCACAGCGTAGCTGCTCACTTAGGGTTTGGTTTTGCTGCACTAAGCCTTGCGACTGAGTGGCAAGGGTATCAGCTTGTGCCATAAGTTGTGTTGCTTGTACTGCAGTATCAGAAATTTCGCTCGATGTGGCGGTCATTTCAAGGACTGCACTGGCCACTTGTGTGGTCTGATCTTTTTGCTGATTTGCAATCGTGGTTGTGTGCTGTGCACTGCTTGATAGAGTATCTACAGAATGATTGATCTGTTCTGATTGTGTCTTTATATCGGTGATAATGTTAGCAAAGGCAATTCTTAAGCTTTGCAGTGATTGACGTAATTGTGCAAATTCATCTTTACCCGTTACATCGATTTGCTCACCTAGGTTACCGGTTGCGAGTTTCTCAATATCTGCAACGGTTTGCTTAAGTGGGCGGCTGATACTGCGTGTAATATACAGCGCTGTCATAATACCGAAAATGAATGTGGCGAGTGTTGCTACAGAGATCCAAGTAAAGCTTGATTCAACTGATGCGGTTGTTTGCGATTCTACCGCAGCACTAAAGTCTTGGCTTAGTTGGCTGATGCGAGCCATATCTGATTTCAGCTGTTGTAGGCCTGACTCTACTTGAGCAAGGTTACTGATCAGGACATTTTTACTAGAAAGATAACTACTTTGCAGAGATTTAATGCCATCTTGTTTACCAATGATCCAAGCAAGATCTGTTGCTACAGCGCCAAGGGGAGTAAGAATATTTCGCTCGAGTGCTGCGCTAGATGAAATAGACTGAAGCTGATAGCCACTTTTAACATAATCAGATAGCCATAACTTGTACTCTTGTGATAGGGCTTGAAGTTCTTGTAGATTATTGATCAATAAGAATTGCTTCGCGATAGATATACCATATCTGAGCTGACTTAAAGAAGCGGTCACTAATTGGTTTTGTCTATATTTTTTGTAGCGTTCAGTAATATTCGCAAGTTGCTCATCAAGCTGACTGATCTGTGCTTGATACTGTTTGAGTGTGGCTTTGTTTTTTAACGCAGTGCTTGCGACGTTCATTGATTTTTGTTGAGCGTTAAATACCTGTGCTTTACTGGCTTCAAATTGCTCAACAACTTGTATTTTCTCACCGTTGTTAGGTAAATTCGTGAACAGCTCTGCCATTGCATCGAGCTGTTGTTGGATCTTTTTCTGATAAGCATTGATGGAACCTTCCAATCTCAACTGTTCAGAAATATCATCTGTGTAATAGTGTTGATAGACAGATAAATTAAGCTGATCAAGCTTACTTTCTACAGAGTTTACTTTTATATCAATAGGCTGAGCGACTTGAGTCACTTTTTTCAAGTTGCTATCAATCTCAGACATTCTAAAGAGAGAGAAAACGCTGATGGCAACCATTGCCAGGAGAACTACCGTGTATCCGACTGATATTCTTGATATTACGGATGCTTTGAACATGGTATGGGTAACTTACTAAATTATGCAGGTTTAAAATTTGCGCAATGGTAGCATTGTCCTTTTTAAAATAATCTAGTATTTATTCAGTATATTTAAACAAAAAAATGTAATGGAACGTGCTGGTTATGTTGAGTAAGTGTTTAGTGTGTATTTGATGCGTAAAAAAGTAACGCTACTAACAATGCACTGATAATAGAAAATCATTAAAAGCTAATGATATCCCTGAGTTGTTGCAATTAAGTGATGCTCGGTGGGGCCGAGAGGCCCCTATCTTGCTCAATTTAGCGTTGGTAGACGATTTCTCCGTCCAATAATGTCATCGTGACCTGCGTATTGGCAATTTCTTTGACTGTGCTTTCGAATAGGTTGTTATCTAGCACGACTAAATCAGCCAGTTTGCCTACTTCTATACTACCAACCAAGTGATCTTGTCGCATCGCATAGGCACTGTTTAGTGTGTAGGCTTCGAGTGCTTGTGCTAACGTAATAGCTTGTTGCGTTCTAGATATCGCATTACTGATCCCGATAAAAGGGTTGAATGGACTGACGTTCCAGTCACTGGAAAGTGTTAAAGTTGCATTGCTTTCAACTAAGCTTTTAATTGGAACCAAGTCTTGGCTGCGTTCTGCGCCCAAAAGTGGGATGTTTTCAGGCCAGTGACCAGGGTCTGTAAAGTCGCCTGCGACTTGGGCATCTGCTATCACACCGAGTTTAGCAAAGCGCGTATAGTCCGCTGGATCAACCACCTCTAGGTGCGTCAATCTGTGACGAGACTTACCCAACGAGGCATTTTCAATGGCATTTAGCGCTTCGTGGATCCCTCTATCACCAATGGCATGAATGTTAAAATCGAACCCTGTTGGTTCCAGCGCTTTTATGTATTTTTCAAGACGTGCTTGAGTAAAGTAGTTCAGGCCATTGTTACCATCGAGTTCAAGCCAGTTTTGGTGATACGGTTCATGCATCGCAGCGGTCGTGTTAACTAATATGCCATCTACATAAAACTTGACTTGATTTACTTTCAATAAGCTATTTGGGTCTGCTTGGTAAAGAGATTTTAGTTTACTTAGCTGGGCTGCATCGTTCATTTGAGGGTAAGCCCATAGACCTAAATGCGCTCTAAGTGTGAGCTTATCTTCGTTGGCAATTTTCAGCCAAGTTTCAAGGTGTCCACGCTGCCAGTAGGTCCTCGCATCACTGATTGAAGTGATCCCTGCTTTGTTTAGCGCAGGCATTGTATATTCTATCAACCCAAGGTAATCGCTTTGTAGCGTATTAGTCAGCGAACGCATAGCCAATTCCATAACTTGGTTACCGGCATTATCGTAAAGGATCCCATCTAGATTACCTTGCTCGTCTTTGCCAATAACACCGCCAATCGGATCTAGGCTATTTCTGTGGATCCCTGCTAATTCCATTGCCTTGCTATTGAGCCACATTGAATGAGACGTTTGCTCCATAATGATAACTGGACGGTCCGGCACAGCTTCATCTAATACGTCAATAGGACTGTCTTGCATTTCGAGCAAAGTGCCAATTGAGTGCCCATAACCAATCAACCACTGGGCGTTTGGGTTTTGAAATGCGGCGTCTGCAACAAGGTCAATATAGGTATCGGTAGACTCGGCTTCAGGAATGGTAAATTGAGTCGCATCAGATCCAGACTCCAATGGATGCATGTGTACATCATGAAAGCCTGGCATCATCATCTTGCCCTTGAGGTCAATAACTTGGGTATTTTCACCAATATGCTGCTGCACTTGCTCTGTGGTGCCGACGAAAATAATCTTCTTGTCTTTGATCGCAACGGCTTGGGCCCAAGGCTTGTCTTCATTCACTGTATATATGTCACCATTGACAAACACCATGGTTGATTTATCTTGTTGAGTTTGACTAGGTGTTGTTTCTGGCGTATTGCTTTTTATGGAACTATTAGCCGTAGGGGTTGAATCGGAGTTACAGCCAGACATACAAAGGCCAGCTACAATTAAAGGAAGTAAAGACATATTTGTGACTCTCATGGTTGACTCCTATTAGTTGGCGCTACAATATCAATGGCATGGTAACCATAAGGTAACAGTGTAGAGGTTTTATGCTAGTTTTGCTGGTTGAAGATGATAGGTCTTTGGCTGCACAATTAATCGACTTTTTGCAATGCGAAGGCATTGAAGTGGATTATGCCACTTCAATCTCAAGTGCAAAAGAAATAGCGGCTCAAACACAAAAGTATACCCGTTATGATGCGGTGATATTAGATATGGACCTGCCAGATGGGAGCGGGCTGAATTTATTGTCTGAGCATATTCTTGGTCAAGGTGTGCCTGTGTTGTTTTGCACTGCGGCGACATCACTTGAAGAAAAGTTGGCTGCTTTTTCAGCTGGCGCACTTGATTACATTACCAAACCATTTGCGCTACCAGAGTTGGCAATTAGGCTTAAAATCTTGGCTCAAAAGCAGGCCACGCAAACAACCTCGATATTTGAACTAGATAGTTTGTTTATTGATTTTTCATTGAAAATAGCAAAGCGAGGAGAGCGAGCTTTAGTGCTTTCTCCTCAGCAATGGCAACTAGTATCTTTGCTTGCTAAGCAAAGTCCAAAGCCTGTGAGCAAAGATCAGATCTTAGCTCATATATGGCCAGATCAAGACGTCAACAATAATATGTATAAATCATTGCTCACTCGGTTGCGTCGTAATATATCGAAAGCCGCTGAATTAGAGCTTATTCATACTATTAAAAGTCAAGGTGTGGTTTTAAGGTGCAATGATGAATAAGCCCCAAAGCCTTGGACGTTATTTTATCCTTAGGGTAGGTGTATTCTTTCTGGTTTTTATTGCAATTTGGATCCAAGTGGCGACCTGGGTCTATCATTTTGCTTGGGATGACACAACAGAGCATTATCTTTATCAAGATTTAGCATTGGCACATAGTGGACAGCTTACACTGCCTTTGATGACACAAGAGAAGTTCATCGGCTTTTTAGATGATATGCCCCTCGAATACCAAGCTGTTTTGAATATTGACGATATTGAATTTGAACATACGTTTTTATTGTCATCCGCTACTGGTGATATGTATGTCCTTAAAAGTGAAGATGGTGAGGGCCGCTCATTATTTGTTATTCACTTTTTTTCTCATCAAGGCTCGCCAAGTTTAGTACCTATCTTTATCGTCTTGAGTAGTTTTATGTTAATTCCTTTAGGGTTATTAGTCTGGCGAGTTTGGCGAGCTATGAGTCGTGATTTAAATAGAGTTACGCGCAGCTTAGAGACAGATGAAGTGCTGAGTGCGCGTTTTATTGAAATGTCCGAACTACAGTCAACAGTAAAAATGGCACGTTTTGCACAGCAACATGCGCAAAAACAAGAGCGTTTGTTTTCAGCATTTTTGAGCCATGAAGTGAGAACACCATTGACTCACATTCATCACAGTATGAGCCGGTTACAGCAAATTGATGAAATCCCTTTGGCTGCGTTAGACGTGCTTGATGAGCTTGAAAGAGGGCAACAGGCACTGACTGATATTGCTGATGCAGTCTTACTCTTGAGCCACCCTAATAAAGCAAAGCTTGGACGCCACGCTTTGCTGCCTTTGTTAATGAGGTGGAAAACAAAATGGCGTGAACACGGCCTGAGTATAGAGCTTGTGAATGAGCACAAAGTGGGAAAGCAGGCTATTGATCCTAAACTGTTTGAGCTGCTGTTAATACAAGTGGCGAAAAATGCATTGCAACATGGTGATGGCGCGCTGCGATTAAGATGTGATGAAGATGGGCTAGTGTTTGACAATAATATTAAAGCAAAGCCGACGCACTCAGGTCATGGTCTAGGTAGTCAAATGATGTCGCAAGTCTGTGATTGTTTTGGGTGGAAACTAAACGTGAACATTGATAGTAAATATATGCTCAGCATTAATTGGAAGCCAACTAACACCGAGCTTGGTTGATACCCTCAGTTCGGCTCTACGAGTAAGCTAGTATCAATGGTAAATGCATTGTCATTGGCTGTTTATTCCACCCTAATACGTGTATTTACTGAGTTTGCAATGAAGCACGAATCATGGGCTTGATGATGCAATTCAGAGATAATTTGTTCATCAATTTGGCTTGTGTGATGCCAAGTGAGCTGCGGCTTGAGTATCACGTCTGTGATTGCTGTTTTGCCATGTCCATTTTTACCCATTACCCCAGAAGCATTATCAATATAGGATTCAACGATTAACCCTGATTGTGCTGCGAAATGAAGAAAAAATAGCATATGGCAACTGGATAGTGATGCAACATATGCTTCTTCTGGGTCAACATTATTTGGTTCTGAGTATGGCAAAGGCACAACCGAGGGGGAAGATGATGCAGCGATTTCAATGCCACCATCAAAACGCCAAGTATGTGCTCGATTATATTTCGCGTCGATAAATGCTTCATTTGGTTGACGATGCCAAGAAATAACCGCTGTGTGAATAGACATAGGTATCCTCTGAGTTTAAATTGCACGCAGGCTTAGTGCAGTGCGATTACAAAATACTTGCTGATTATTATGAAATTGACAGCTGATATATAGAAGCGATAATAACTCAAAGTGACTTGAGGTATTTTCACATCATGAGTAATTTAAACCTCTCATTGACCGCGCTTCATACATTTTCAGTGGTTGCTAAAGAGCTTAATTTTACGGTAGCGGCTGGCATTCTACACATTTCTCCCAGTGCAGTTAGCCATCAAATGAAGTTGCTAGAATCTCAGTTAGGTATGAGCTTGTTTCATCGTAAATCAAAAGGCGTGACCTTAACGCCAGAAGCGGTGCGCCTTTATGAGCATGTGAGTAAAGGATTTAATGTGTTAGAGCATGGGGTCGTTGCAGCTCGTCGTTCGACTCAAGTCGAGAGAGTTGTGTTGGCTGTGATCCCGTCGTTACTTGAGCATTGGTTAATCCCAAAGTTGGGAGAGTTCTACCAATGCTATCCCCATATCGAGCTAAACCTAATCGCACAAGATCAGCTCATTGACTTTAATCGCCACCATGTAGATGCGCATTTACACTTTGGTCATGGGCAATATCAAGGGCTCAGTTGTACACGCCTTGCATTTGAGTGGGTTTATCCTGTTTGTGCGCCAAATTATTTAAAAGCGCTGGATGAAGGTGCTCCTTTGCTAAGCTATCAAGGTGGAATGGAAGATGCATCTGGTTGTATTAATTGGCAAGACTGGCTTGAACAGCATTTTGTTAACGGCATACCGAATCAAAACATTAGAACATTTAGCCACCTTGGTCATACATTAACTGCGGCTAAATATAGCCAAGGCATCGCACTGGGTTGGCACCACATTGCCAGTGAAATGTTGGCTCAAGGTGCGCTCGTCAAATTACCTTATGAACCTATATTAATGCCATTTTCATACTTTTTTGTCACGGACCAAAACACAGGCAATAGTGAGGCATTAATGTGTTTACTTAACTGGCTTAAACTGAAATTTGTTGAATCATCAATGAAAAGTGAGTCTAATTGACCCAAAATGAGCAAATTACATTAATATTGAACGTGTGCTTTTTTAGTTAGCATAATGGCGGTGTAAATTATTTATATCAAATAATATCAATGATTTGCACTTTTTATAACTGGCAGGAGATTTAATTAAATGAATATTAAATAATTCATTATTGCTTTTATATCGCCCAAAGATTGCAATTTGCCCTCAATGTATGGCTAAATTTAGTGTACAACTTTTAACAGTTTATGATGTCTAACTAGTTTAGATTACAGCGTTAACTGTTGGATCAAGGAAGCGCAATTTATTTAAGGCCTGAATTAGAGGTGTAGGTATAAGATGTCTCAAACAAAAAACAATATAGCATTAGGCGTTGCATCAGCGGCACTAGCGCTGGCGTTGTATTCTCATTTCTCAACTGAACCTAGTAACCAACCTTTGCTTGTTGAACAGCCCCAATCTCAACAGCAACATGTCCACTCTCAGATTGACAGTGCTCATATTGAGATAAATGACAATCAAAGCTACGAAGATATGGATAACAGTGCTTTAATCGCACGTATCGAATATTTAGAAGAGCGTCTATTAGACATTGAAAATCAGGCTTTCGGCACTGGTGCATCGAATGACGCGATGGAAGAAACAATTCTTGCTGTTCTTGAAGAGAAAGAACGTAAAGATAGGCAAAAAAGAAGCGAAGATAATCCAGTTTATGGGTTTTACGAAGATTTGCCCAAAGACTATGACTTAAAACTAAAGACTGATCCAGAATATGCGTCTCAAGTGAGCCAAGATTTAAGAGGTAAGGTGCTTGACCAAACTTTAACACCGCAAGAGCGCCTTTCTGCGATGGGACAATTACAAATGAATATGTACATTCTTAATCGAACACAAGGCGAAATGTTTGATTATGAGACTGTGGATGCCGTCCTTGAAATTAGTAGAAATAGTGCTGATGATAAACTTAAGGTACAAGCATTAGAAGTAGTTGCTCACTCACCTGTTGTGGATAGTCGTATTGCTAAATCTTTACAAGATATTATTGAAAAAGAGCCCAATAAATATATGAAAACCATGGCTGCGGAAGGTCTGATGGGTCAGTATTATCAAGCCGGTGAGAGCGATCCAGAAGTTAAGCAGCAGTTGGCGAACGATATTTTAGCAATGTACGATAACGCAAGTAGCTCCGAAGTTCAGGCGGTCATGCAGCGATTGATCAGAGACGATGAATTGCTACAACAAATACGCAGAGATGCTGGCAGGTAATTGATCGTTGTTACTTGTTTAAAAATGAACAAGGTGGGGATCTACTTCATGGCACGTTTCGATGCCGTGAAGTAGCCATGATAAGGAAATAAAGATGAGCTATGCTTTATTGTTGGCCTGCGCTATTGTAGGCTTATTTTTACTGTTGCCTTTTTATAAAAAAATGCTCTGTGTTGTCAAAGATATGGATGCAGAGTTCTCGGCCGGTATTAAAAAAGAAAGCGGATTTAAAAATGGTGCAGAGGGAAACTTCTTTATCGCGAAGTTTTACGTTATGTTGCTGCCACTAGCATGTCATGGTATCGCGTCTTTTTTACTATATCTTGTCGCATCTAAGCTATTTTTATAGTTTGCAATATGGTCAATTTGAAGGTGAAGTTGAACCACTTGAAATCTTGTTTGCTCAAGCAGGGTCTAATTAAAAAGCAGCAAAGGTTTTTAATCGTTTTATTGGTGATCAGTGCGTTAATACCGATTTATACCCTCTTTGTTGCATTCGAAAATCGTTTTTTAGAGTTTGCATGGCAGTTCCGGCATTGGCTAGTTATTGGGTTTTTGCAATTAGCTTGTTACATGGTGCTTGCTCTACATGTGATAAAGGGCAGACAGGCGTATTATGTGACTGTCTGCTTTAGCATCATGCTATGCTTGTCTCAGTTTATATTTACTAGTTTGATGATAATACTTAGTGCTGCTGAATTAAGTATATAAACAATGGCTGGTTACTGTGACTTGAACTTTGGGGTAGTGTAACTGTTTAAGTTAATCTTGGTGTTTATCGATATGGCCGAGATCGCGACTGGGATCTAACTTGTCTCTCACACGCCTTTTAAGTTCTTTGGCTTCTGGAAAGCCGTTATCTTCTACTCTGCACCAAATCAGTTCATCATTATAATAAACCTTGAATACGCCTTTACTTGCTGGTGAGAGCGACACTTCTTTAAGATCATCGCTAAAGGTTGATAATAGCTCTTGGGCTAGCCAACCACTTCGGAGCAACCATTGGCATAATACACAATAGTGTATGGTAATTTTGGGTTTGTGCATGTGAGTATCACCGTCTTTTTAGTGTATATGTGTGTAAAAGCGAAGGGGCTTTACTCACCTTCGCGTTGTGCATTTTGTACGAATTCAGAATAAATCGTGTCTTTGATTAGTCGATCTGGAGTGAAGGCGTAATAGTGTTGGTAGACGTTTTCAATGTTGCCAATAAATGTTACGTCATAGTGACGTTCTATCTCTTCTCTGATTGATAAAGGGGCTGGGAATATACCAAACCCTTGCTGACCGAGTGACTTCATTAATGCACTGTCGTCAACATGGCCTGCAACAGACATGTTGATCCCGAGATCTTCCAGCCAGTATTGAATTGCGTTTGTCACCGGGCTCGCTTTAGCAGGCAGAATAATCGGCATATCTTTTAAGGTACTTGGGAAGTTTTTACTTAGTTTTGCATAGTATGCAGAATTTCCGTACAGTCCAAGTTGGCTTTTGCCAATTTCATGACAAAATGCTTTAAAAGGTGTCGAGCTATCTAATGGCTTATCTGCGAGGACTAAATCAATCTTGTGTGTTGCCATTTGGGCTAATAGTTCAGATTGCTGTCCATCAATGCAGTGTAAATTTGTAATACGCTCATGTTTGATCAGTGGAGATAACCACTTTGAAACGAGAGATTTTGGTAAAGCATCAGAGATCCCGACCTTTAATGTGCGATTTATATTATCAAGGTCACCTCGTGTCGTTTCTAGCCACTCTTCCGCGACACTGAACATATCATTGGCATATTGCTGCGTAAGCTGCCCATATTCTGTCAACCTTAACCCCCTACCTTCACGAACAAACAGCGGCTTGCCCAATCTCTGTTCTAAGCTTGTTATTTGTGCGCTGATGGTTTGCGGCGTGAGATGTAATACCTTACTAGCGGCAGCAATGCTGCCAAGTTTACTGACTTGCCAAAAATAATAGAGGTGGTTGTAATTAATATTCATCATACTTCGTAAATTTCGATGTCTAAATAAGATTTAATCAGCTTTTATCTTTGATTCCACCTTAGTAGATTTAACTTAACGGCGCAATCATTTATTTTACCAAAGTGGGTAATTAGCGCATATTTATGAGCGAGGTCAAAGATATGAAACTGAACTTGAGAATGACAGGTAAAGCGATAGGCAGTTCGGCAAAGGCTAAAGTAGCCAAGATGGTCAGTGAGCAGTTAATTAAATACGTTACCAATATTCGAAAGGTTAAAGTTCATATTGATGATGTTCCCTCAAAACTACATGGCACGCTGACTCAGTGCAGTATTGAAGTACTTTTACCTGGTTTGCCTAGTATTCGTGTAAAAGCAAAAGGCAAAAGTTTAGCGCAGGCAATCAGCCGTGCAGTGAGCAATAGCGAAACGGTTTTGACTCAGAAGCTTTGTTAACATTTAGAGTAAGGCTTCTGAACCTTTAGTTTACCCCTTGACTTTACTTGAATGGAATAGATTCCCAAGCACTTGCTGCAGCATGGATGCTGCACATTTTCTTCCCATCCCTTCTTTATTGATTGTTAAAATAACCTATAAAAAATTTAATGTTGATTAAACTATGTTTTCGTTCATGTTAATATGGGGCGGCTATAACACCTTTTAAATTAACACTATGAAATGACTGTGTATTAGGCGTAATGGCTTTTTAGAACAACCTCACATTATTATTAGTTTAATAAAATGTTTATTTTAAGTGACATTTTGGGGGTGGTTGTGTATTTTAATCAATGATAAGCAGCAACATAATGCTCAAGGAAGTAAAATGACATATATATCTGATACCAGTGCGCAAGACACGCAAATCGAAAAAAAAAGGAACTATAAACTCTACATTGCAATCGTTGTTGGTATCGTTATATTTCTTACTTTAATTGTCCCACAGGTATCTATCTGGCTAAGTGGTACCAGTGCAGTACGTTTGGAGAAAATTCGTATTGCTGAGGTACAAAAAGGGCAATTCGTTCGTGATATTTCAGTACAGGGTCGTGTGGTAGCCGCGAAAAGGCCGACGGTTTACAGTCCTGCACAAGGTACTGTGACATATTTGGTTACTGCTGGTGATACCGTTGCGTTAGGTGAGGCGCTTGCTGTTATTGATAGCCCGGAACTCACCAGTTTATTAGCACAAGAAAAGTCAGAATTGACAAGGCTAAAAACGCAATTAGAACGTGAAAAAATACAAGTCAAAAAGCAGGATTTAGAGCAAGAAAATTATATAGGTAAAGCGCAAGTTGCACTCAATGCTGCAAAACGTGAGATGCGTCGAAATGAAGAAGGGCAAAAGAATCAGGTTGTCAGTGACATTGATTTTCAAAAGGCTAAAGATGACCTGCAAAATGCTGAACGAGAGTATCGATTGGCAGTGAAAGAAGTCGCGTTATTAAAGGAAAGTCAAAAGTTTGAAATCAAAACGCGTGCGCTTGAGCTGGAAGCACAACAGGTAGTTGTTAATGAGCTACAAAGACAAGTTTCATCTCTTTCAATTGTGTCGCCTGTTGCGGGCATCGTTGGTAATTTAACGGTTGAACAAAAAAATACGGTGACCAAAAATCAGCCACTACTAAATGTTGTTGATTTGTCGCAGTATGAAGTCGAAGTAAAGATCCCAGAAAATTATGCGGATGATTTAGCGCTAGGTATGGGGGCAGACTTGATGCTTAATGGCAATAAATACCAAGGTGAATTGACAGCAATCTCACCTGAAATTGTCAGTGGTCAAGTTGAAGGAAAAATCCGCTTTAAAGACAAAGATATTAAAGGGTTAAGACAAAATCAAAGGTTGACTAGTCGGGTTGTCTTAGAAGAAAAAAGTGATGTTTATTATCTACCACGAGGACAATTTACTGAGTCAGGTGGTGGGCGTTTTGTATACGTAGTAGAAGACGGCACTGCCGTTAAAAAATCGATTAAATTAGGTTCAAAGAGTTTAGGGCAAGTGGAAGTTATTTCTGGCTTAGCGATGGGCGATAAAGTCGTAATTTCTGACTTGAGTATATTTAAAGATGCAGGAAGTGTAAGAATCGTACAATAGGGGGTAGTATGTTAAGGATGAATAAATTAGCGAAGACTTATCGCACAAATGAAGTTAAAACGAGCGCGCTTCGTCCGTTTGATTTAGAAGTAAAGCAAGGTGAGTTTGTAGCTGTTGTAGGGCCGTCAGGCTCTGGAAAAACAACTTTTCTTAACATTACAGGTTTGCTTGAAACAGCCAGTGAGGGCCAATATTGGCTTGATGGTGTTGAAGTATCAACATTGGGGGATAAAGCCAAATCTCGCCTTAGGAATGAGAAAATAGGTTTTGTGTTTCAGAGTTTTAACCTGATCCCAGAATTAAATATTTACGATAATGTAGAAATGCCGCTGCGCTACAGAAAGCTATCTGCGTCACAGCGTAAAGAGCGAGTTGAACAGGCGTTAGAACAAGTCGGCCTTGCTAAACGTCAAACTCACTATCCTTCACAGCTTTCTGGTGGTCAACAACAGCGCGTTGCGATCGCCAGAGCGCTTGCCGGTTCCCCTTCTTTTTTGCTCGCAGATGAACCGACAGGAAATTTAGATTCAAAAATGGCCAGCGGTGTAATGTCTTTGCTACAAGAGATCAACCAAAAAGGGACTACCATTATCATGGTAACGCATGATCTGTCGCAAGTTGCGTTTGCCAGCCGAGTCATAGAAGTAAAAGACGGTGTAATTACTGATGTAGAAAACTACGCTCAAGAAATAGCTTAAGGGGATATTTCATGGGGATTTATTACACCAAATTGGCGATGCTGAGCTTGTGGAAAACCCGTTATATGAGTTTGTTGGCAATCATCATTATCGCTGTGGGCATTGCAGCGACGATGACGACTTATACCATCAACTATATGATGACAAAAGACCCTATACCATCGAAGTCAGACTCTTTGTTTTTAGTGCGAATTAATAACTGGAGCCCAGACGTCATTTATGGCAACGAGGATGAAGAACACGCGCCTATCTACATGGCAGTGCAAGATGCTGTCAATCTAATCCGCCACGATAAAGCACAAGCGCAAATTCCAATTGCTGGGTTTAAGGATATGCTTAAATTGCCCACGCAGGATGCTGTTGATGCAAAGATGACGTTTGTGCGCAGCTCCACTCGAGATTTTTTCTCTTCTTTTGAAGTGCCTTTTTTATATGGATCAGCTTGGCCCAAAAGTAGTGATCAGAGTGGTGAGCAAGTTGCGGTCATTTCAAAAAAACTCAATGACCAACTGTTTGCAGGTAAAAATTCGGTTGGGCAGGTAGTTGAACTTGGAGAGCACCAACTTACAGTGGTTGGTGTGATTGACGACTGGGCAATTTTACCGCGCTTTTACGGTGAGTCTACACTTGCATTTAAGGCTCCTCGAGATGTATTCATGCCGTTTCAAACTCAGTTAAATTTAGAATTATGGTCGCCAAACGTGCAAGCTTTCGAGTGCTGGAAAGAGGCTGAAAATGCATCTGTAGAAGCGTTTTGGGCATCAGAATGTATTTGGGTCTATTTCTGGGTAGAGCTGAATAATGAACTAGAAAAAGATGCTTATATGGACTTTTTAGAGTCTTATGTAGAGCAACAAAAAGCGTTAGGTCGTTTTCAACGCCCTATGCTGAATGAATTGCAATCACCTGCCGAGTATTTGAAAGAGCGTGAAGCCTATTCATCAGACAGTGAAATAGCGGTTTGGCTTGCTATTTGTTTTTTTGCACTGTGCTTATTAAATGCGATGAGCATCATAATGACTAAATTCCAAAGTAAAGCGGGTGAAGTAGCGCTTCGACGTGCAGTCGGTGCAAGCAGTGTTGATTTGATCCAGCAGTACATGATTGAAACAGGCATTATCGGCTTATTGGGCGGGCTTTTAGGGTTGCTACTGAGCCAGTTTTGCTTGCTGTTGTCGAGCCAACTTTATACGCATTTGAGCAAAGATATCATGGCAATGAGCGCACAGTTAATGGTTATGACAGTCTTGTTGTCTATCGTTTCTAGCTTGGTTTTTGGATTGTTCCCAATAGTGAAAGCAATTCGAGTTCAGCCTGCAACACAGCTGAAAAGCTTGTAATGGAGAAGGATGAATGAAGGATTTATTACCGATTATAAAATCACTTAAAAGTAACTTAAGCGCATCATTGTTGTTTATTTTACAGGTTGCGATCACCTTTACGATATTAGTTAATGCGATATTCCTTGCGATGGATAAACGTGAATCGATAGGGCGTGCTTCAGGTCTTGATGAGCAAAATGTATTCTATATTGCAACTAACTTACCCGTTGAAGAAGCTGAGCGTGCGAGCATGTTAGACCAAGACCTTGCCAACCTCAATGCGTTATCAGGCGTTGAGCATGCATCAGTTTCCTCCGGAGTACCGCTAAGTGGCTGGGGCCGATTTTTAGAAGTTGCAACTGAGCCTGACGCTAGATATGACACTTTTTCGGGTTACTACGGTGGCGACTTAAATCTATTAAATGCATTTGGTGTAAAACTTGTTGCAGGTAGTGAGTTTAGTCCAAGCTCTGAACTGAGAGCCCGTACAGACGGGCACAAGGTGGCCATTGATATTATGATCACCAAGCCTCTCGCTGAGTCACTGTACGCTGAGCAATGGGAGCAAGTTGTAGGCAAGACCATTTATATTGATAATAAGCCACAGCGAGTTGTCGGTGTTATTGATAAATTACAAGCAGCATGGCCAACCTGGGTTGTTGTCGAACATGTGATTTTGGGGCCAGTTAAAGAGGCTGATGCCATGGTGTATTACATTATTAGAACACAGCCAGGGCAGCAGAGTACAGTGATGGAGAATGCGTTGGCGTATTTGATGTCCTTTCACGGTAGAAAGATAGACAAAATTGAGACGTTTGAGCAAGTAAAGGCTAACGCCTACAGTGCTGAAAATGCCGCAAGCAACACGTTATTTGGTGTGATTGGTGGCTTACTGATGGTAACGGCTTTGGGAATTTTTGGTCAATCTCGCTACAGTATTATTAAGCGCACTAAGTTGATTGGTATTCGACGTGCTATGGGGGCAAGTAAAGGGCAAATAATTCGATATTTTGTGCTAGAAAACTTTGTACTTTGCAGTATAGGAATTGCCATCGGTATTGTGTCAGCGATAGTCCTGAGCAATGCTTTTAGTAACGCGTTTTCTTTAGGTACTGTACCTGTGCACTACATGTTTTACGGTACGTTGTGCACAATTTTGCTAGGCCAAATAGCTGTATTATATCCCGCTTTAAAAGCATCCCAACTGTCGCCTGCGATAGCAACGCGCACAGTGTAGTCTCTTTTAATTAGAGAGCGTTAAAGTACTAAGTTCTAGGTAGTGGTATTTAGAGCTTAGTACCTTAAAACATCCCCATTACTTGCCTTTTTGTTATAATGTGTATTGCAAACAACGATACGCTCACACGCTTATTACGATGGTAAGACGTTTTGACGTTTCATTCGGTTTACATGCGAGTACGTGAGTCAATTCAAAAAGGCAATTTAGTTAGTATGTTACGTTTATCAAATAATGTAGAGCTGTCCGCTTGGGAAATAGAATTAACGGCAATTAGAGCACAGGGTGCCGGAGGCCAAAATGTCAATAAAGTATCGTCAGCTATTCATTTACGTTTTGATATAAATCGATCTACTTTACCTGCTTTTTACAAAGAACGCTTACTTGCACTTAAGGATAACCGGATCAGCAAAGAAGGCGTCATCGTACTAAAGGCTCAGACGTATCGCACTCAGGAGCAGAATAAAGAAGATGCGCTTAATAGGTTGAAGCAGCTTATTCTTGATGCGATCAAAGTTGAGAAATCACGCCGTCAAACAAAGCCGACGAGAAGTTCGCAAAAAAAGCGTTTGGATACAAAAAACAAGAGAGCACAGACAAAAGTGCTCAGACGTTCTGTTAAGTTTTAGTGTTTAAATGAGCTGGCAATAAAACGTTGAAGCTCGCACCTTGCATTTCAGACTCTGTGACCCAGCACTTACCATTGTGCCAGCTGAGTATTTTGGTCACAATGGCAAGACCAAGGCCAAACCCGCCGGTTTCCTTGCTGCGACTGCTATCGAGACGTGTAAATGGACTAAATACACTGTCACGCTTGTCTGCAGGTATGCCAGGACCATCATCAGATACAGATAAAATTGCGTGTTCACCTTGAAGTTTGAGCTCTACTTCAATTCTTTGAGCGCCGTATTTTTCAGCGTTTTGCAGCAAGTTTTGTAACACGCGTGCGAGATAATGATCGTTTCCTACAACCTGAATATCTGAAGCAATATTTTGCTGAATCTCCTTGGCAGATGACGCTAAGCACTTATCTAACTGCGCTTTAACTAGATCACTAAAAAGAACAGTTGTTTTGCTCATCTCACGCTCTGAAAACTCTAAGCGGGCATAACTCAACATTTCGTCGATTAAAAGCTCCATTTCTGTGACATCTTGATTCATAGCTTGAACTTGCTGTGGATCTTTTGGCGCCAACATTGCCAGCGCAAACTTTAATCTGGCAAGTGGGGTTCTCAGTTCATGTGATACTGCGTTGACCAAGTGTTTTTGGTTTTGCATCAAGCTGGCAGTTTGCAAGGCGAGCTTTTGTATATGCTGAGTAAGCGCTGAAATAGCGGAAAACCTTGAAGGTTTTGCCGCAATATCTAGTTGACCTGTCGCCAGTTGCTCTGTAATCCGTTTAAGTTGTTCTAAGTCACGCCAAAGAGGGCGCAGCCACAGGATTAATAGCAAAGCTAAAATAGAGAATGAGATGAGTTTAAAGCCGTATTTAATCCATATAGAGGGTCGTTTGGGCTCGAACGGGCCTAGTTTAACGATACTTACCCTATCAGCTAATCGCATGAAAAGCTGGTAGTTATCACTACTGTCAAATGAAATGACCACATCGCCTTTATCCAAAGCAGCGCGCTGCTCTGGAAACCAAGCGACATCGTTAATATGAATAATATCTAGGTCGTTCTTTTTGGGATAATTTTCAATGCCAACAGTGTTTAAAATGTCTCTTAAGTTGTCCGCAACTTGCTTTGCATAGCTTAATTCATTGGGTGTTTGATTAGCCCAGTGTTTCCATATGTATTCACTACTTTGATTGATAGCGATAATACTAAAAAAAACAAAGAAATATAAACTCGCTAACAGTCGGAGCATGGTGCATTAATCCCAAGCTGATTTAGAGCACAAGTAACCTTTACCCCAAACAGTCACTAATCTAAATGGCTGCTCAGGATTATCACCTAGCTTCTTACGTAGGCGAGAAATACGCACATCTACACTGCGATCTAAACCATCATATTCACGCCCAACGACTTGATTGTAAATATGTTCACGACTTAAGGTTTGCCCCGCGTGATTCGCCAGCTCCCATAGCAGGTCGAATTCATAACTGGTTAGTTCGACTTCTTGACCTGCTAGGTAGGCTTTACGGGCAGCTTTATCTACTTCCAGTTGGCCAAGCTTGATATTCTCAGCACTTTCTTCTTGCTGCTTGCCACCGCGTCGTAGCAGTGCATTAACTCGGGCGAGCAAAACATAGGGTTCAACTGGCTTGATGACATAATCATCTGCGCCAATTTCCAAACCTCTTACATGATCAAAATCACTGTCCTTGGCTGTTAAAAATAACACTGGGCCAGAATAGGCTTGTCGTATTTCTCTACAAATAGAAAAACCATCTAAATTGGGCAACATAATGTCCAAAATAACGACATCAGGTTGTTGATCTATGATGGTATTTACCGCTTTAGCACCATCATTCACTATGGTGACTGCAAAGTTATTACTTTCAAGAAATTGCCCGGTCAGGGTTGCAAGTCTTTCATCGTCTTCAACAAGGATTACTTTAGCCATTAAAAAAAGCTCCAGTCAGATTTTAGTTTACGCCTATACTTTCGGCTTACTGCTGCGTTTATCTTTACTTTCTGATTTGCTAATACATGCATCTTTTCGTTTTTAAGTGAAAAAATCATGTCTTCAGAAATAGAGATACTGATATTGGTTTTTGCTTTTTGCGTGTTCTGCCAACACTGCAACGAGGTATCATTTTTAAATAAGCAAACATTTTGCGGTGTTTGGATAGACCAGTCGACCGAAATAGTCATTTCACAAATCTGGCCCATAGATTTAACCATGCAAACCATAGGTTTAATTTCAAGTTTTGCTCTTTTTGTTGGTGCGGTATTCGCTTGTGCGTTAACCATTTTTGACAATAACAAACATAAAACAAGGATAGAGGACTGCTTAAAACTCATATAATCCCCCAATAAAAATATTGGACGAAGAGCTTTGATCTACAAGTGGACTATCTTTAATGCCGGCACCGAGCCAAGTATGTCTTGCGCTAAACTTGAACTGCCAGTTTGAACTTAACTTATAGTTAAAAGCAACGCCTATATATGGGTTTACAGTGGCTTTACCTTGATATAAATGGTGCTGTGATTGTGAGTCTTTGAGGCTGATCCCATAATAATAATCAACTAAGTGCTTGTTTTTGTATTCGGCCCCAAATTTGACTTTTAAACGGGATGGACTGTCGGTTTGTATTGGAATGACAAAGCTGTAATCGAGGCTGCCGTGATATCCCTGATAAATATTTGTCACATCATGAAGCCAAACTAAGGTTAACTTAGAAGAATTTGCAAAATACCAATGTGCAAGTATGCCGCTATCTAGCGCCCAGTCTCGTTTAGAGATTGTATCCAGTGAAATTGATTCAGCAGGTTCATTTGGTTCCGGATCTTCTCTATCATTACTTGAATCATTATCCCCATCTGTAACGCCACTATCTCCATCAGAGTTCACACCATCTGAGTCTGGCTGGCTCGTGGGCGGGTTCGATTCATCTGGTTCAGGCGTGATTACTGGGTTACTTGATTCTCCAGTGAATGAATTTTTGACTAATATATTACTCGGGTGGAAGCGTTCAAAATATGCCTGCTCAGTGTTCAGCTGGGTAATGAAGCTGACATCGAACTTGTCTTGCTCCACAAAAGTGTAGCCAGCAGTTGTGTTGTCAAAGAAGAACTTATCGCCGTAATAATTAATGTAAGGCAATATTACTAAAGGCACGTTATCCCCGCCCCTGACAGGGTTGGTGGCAACACCTGCACCTACGGCAACAGAAAAATCCCATCTGCCTACTTCAGTGCATTGCTCATTGTCCTCACTACAGTTTGCAATACTATCCTTCGCGAATAAGCTGCAGCACAGAGATAACAATATGAAAAACTGTTTCAATCAATTTACTCCTGTAAAACCTAGAGCTAAATTTACCAGTAATTTTCGTAATTACCAGAAGTGGTTACATTAAATAACAAATAGATCGAGCGAAATAACAGAACAATGTCGTGACTGTATTAAAGTAAAGTTACTTTCATTCAAGGAGCAAAACTATGTTTTATTCAAAAGTTACGCTTTCGCTAGTACGAGCTGGTGTTGCATTGGCTGTACTACCTGCATTGGTTGCATGCGGAGGTGGCAGCGATAATAATAGCAATAGTGATAATAACGGAGATCAAGGACAGTCGACTTTACCAACCAGTGTGCCTGAATTGAATTGGTTAGGTGAGTCATCAGCTAAATTAAAGAAAGCATCGTCCAGTGAGTTTAGTTCACTACTAAAAAATGGTGCTTTTTTAAATCGGGTACCAGTTAACGAAACTGATTCTTCAGTGCCCGTCAATGCCTCACCTGTTTCCGATGGACAGTCAAGCGCAGGGTTTTCTTCTACCAATGTGATTGAAGCGGGTGTTGATGAAGGTGATCGCATTGAATATGATGGGGACTATCTTTATATAGCCGCCCACTCTGAACAAGAACTCTCGCAAAGTGCTGTATTTAGGCAGTATATCCGTGTAATGAAACGAACTGACCAAGGTATTGAAGAAGTTACACAAATAGAGGCCTCTGACTCGCTGTATAGTCAGCAGGATCTATATTTGCATGAGGGTCGCCTTGCATCTGTATTCAAATACCCCGTGCTCACTCTAGAGGCGCCTACTGATTCCAATGACATTGCCTCTACTTCACCATCAGTAAATACGTTTTCTAACACGTTTGAGTTGAGCTTTGCGGATGTCAGTTCACCTGAGCAACCACAAGTGATCAACCAGTATCGCATTGAAGGTAATATCCTCGATAGCCGAGTGATAGGGAATGAGCTGTATGTGGTCAGTGAGTACCTTGCTGCATTTGATACCGATGAGACCGATGAGCTGGCTATTTATCAGGCACTTTACCAAGCTAATGTGTCGGATCTAATTCCAAAAATTAAGGATTTAAACTCTGGGGAAGAGTCCCCACTGTTTGATGCAAGTGCTTGTTACATACCAACAGATGCAACTGAATTAGACAGCGCAAACACAATTACGACCATCACTAAAATTTCTATGCAGAACCCTACAAGTATTGAATCTACTTGTATTAATGCGCCGTCTGATGGGGTTTATGCTTCTCAAGAGAGTATTTATTTACATAAGCGCTTTTGGCCCAGTGACGTATCAAGCTTTGATGACTTATCGCAAACCGCACTGCATAAGTTTTCACTCAATGATGGGGTGGTTAGCTATAGTGCATCGGGGGCAGTAGAAGGGTCGCTCGGTTTTGGCGGAAATCTGATAGGTATGATTGAACCTATTTTCGTGTCAAATGTCAGTAATGCGGCTTTCAGGTTAAGTGAATATAACAGCCAATTACGCGTTGTCACTACGCGTTTTAGCGAGTCGAAGGGCATGGTACATCAGTTATTTGTATTGCAGCAACAAGGGACTGATCTTGAAGAGATAGCACGTTTGCCAAATGAAGCTCATCCGACGCCGATAGGTAAGGTTGAGTCAAATGGTATGGTAGAGGAAAATATCTATGCGGTTCGCTTTATGGGCGAGCGAGCTTATGTGGTTACTTTTAGACAGATAGACCCGTTGTATGTATTAGATTTATCTAAGGCTGATGAACCTATCATGGCTGGTGCGCTTGAAATCCCGGGTTACTCTGCATACCTTCACCCCGTGTCTGATGAGCTGCTCATTGGTGTCGGGCAAAATGTCGATGACTTTCCATTTAATGCCTCCGATGATTCCTCAACTGATATAGCGCCCAATTTTGGTGCCAAAGTGAGTCTATTTGATGTAAGTGATATGACATCACCCAGTTTAATTAAAGAACATGTTTTTGCAGGTGGATATACCCCTGTCGAATTTGACCATCACGCTTTCAGTTATTTAAAAGTCAGCGATCAAACGTTCCGCATGACATTACCTGTGGAGTCATGGGAAGTCACTATTCAAGATGACAATACCAGCAATTGGGGTAACAAAAATGAGTTGGCAGCATTTGAGGTTAGCACCGCAGGTTCAGGGTCTTTAACTTATATCGGTAGTAGTGTTGCAACCTATGATGAGCCCCTGCAAAGCGTTCCTTATGTGCGCGCAGCAGATGATAGAGGCGTCATTCATGGAGATACGATCTTTTATGTCCATGGAAATTTCGTCTGGTCTAGTTTATGGCAGTCGCCTGATGTAAACGCTGGCCCTTTCTAAATCGTGCACATTGATGTTCCAAGTGAAATCTTGGAAAGACCAAGCGCCACCTAACTTACGCAGGGTGGCGCTTTTATGTTTTATCGATGTGGGTTATGCAACGTAAGTTGGAGATCATCAAATATCTGTTCACCTATTTGATAATTTTGTTTAATGACTTGAAAAACAGTAAATCCGAGCTTGTTAAGTAACTGCTCAGATGCATTATTTCCGACAGTAACAGTAGCTAATAGTGTGTCATAACCTTGGTGAGTAAATGCATAGTCAATAACGGCTTTGGATGCTTCAAACGCAAAGCCATAGCCTTGTTGAGTAGGACATAACATAAACCCCAGCTCAGCAATGTTTGGCTTGTCCGAGAAGCTTTTAAACCCATGTAAGCCGATGCATTCTTCTGTATCAACTCGCTCTATGACTAGCGTGAGCCACGCATCAGTTTGTTTTTGCCAATGAGTACAGCGTTCATCAAAAAGTGATTTCAAAGTTTGCTGTGCTTGTATATCTGCGACGTAAGCCATGACATCTGGATTTTGGTTTAATTTCTTAAACAGCTGCCAGTCATTTTTAGTCAGCGGCCTGAGCCTTAATCGCGGTGTGATCAGCTCCATCATTATCCCTACTTAAAATGCAAACAGTTACTGTGGATCGTTGAGTATCGTTCTTATTTTCTCTATTTGTTTTATGGCGTGAAGGTTATCGCCGTGCACGCATAGCGTGTCCGCTGCCAGCACGAGTTTGTGTCCGCTTGCGGTTATCACGGACTGACTGCCAGCGAGCAGCTTTACTTGCTCTAATAATTTCTCTTCGCTATGCACTGCGTGAGGCTCAGAGCGAGGTGTGAGCATCCCTTCATCGGTATATAATCTATCGGCAAATGCTTCCAAGAGTAAAGTCACCTTGTATTGCTGGGCAAGGGCGCGGTGCTGCTTTGCTCGTGATGTGGCTAAAATCATTAACTTCAGATCACTTGGGTATTGATGGATAGCCTCTATGAGCGTGGTTAATATAGACTCATCACGCATCATGTCATTGTATAGCGCGCCATGGGGCTTAACATAACTGAGCGTCATTCCAGCAACTTTTGCCATCCCTTCTAGCGCTGCTATTTGATAGTGAATACAGTTGATGAGCTCTTGTTTAGCCATGGTGAGCGAGCGGCGGCCAAAACCTTGCAGATCAGGGTAACTTGGGTGGGCACCAAGTAGTACATTATGCTGCTTAGCAAGTGCTATGGTTTTTTGCATAACACTTGGATCACCTGCGTGAAATCCACATGCAACGTTTGCCATGTCTATGAATGGCATGGCCTCTTTATCAAGCCCCATTTCCCAAGCACCAAAGCTTTCACCCAAATCACAATTTAACTGCATGCCAACCTACTTTTTAATTATTGTATTAACAGATCCATATCTGGCCTATCTGTGACCAACATATGTTGAGGACTGTTTATAATACACAATTCTGGCGCTGCACGGGTAATCGCGAGATGAGCGGTTAGGCTGGTTGTCCAAAATACAGGTTGCTTATCGTCTGGAATGAAAATCGGGTCTCCAAAGTTGGGCTTTTGCAAATTATTAATCCCAATGTCAGCTGGGTTACCAAAATGAACTGGAATACCATGTGGAACGCGGCTGATACTACCAGCTTGTATGGCACGGATAATTTCTTGCGTATCCATTGGCCTTAAACAGACTACTTTATTCCCTTTAAACGGCCCTACCGATTCGCTGGGTATGTTACTGATATACATAGGTAGGGTATGTGCGGGGCTGGACGTGGTGTTATCAAAGCCAAAAGTGTGTAATACATAATCAAATGCAACATAGCTGGCAAGCGCAAAAGTGACGAAGTCATCGCGCCAAAGCTTTTCAATGTCAGTGACTTCATCTACCAGTTGCCCATCGCGAAGCACTCGATATTTAGGCACATCTCTACGTATGTCGATGTTAGTTCCCAGTGCACTGAGGTGGTATTCGCCGTCGTTTACACTGGTTGCTAATAAGGGACAACAATCATGGTTATTTTGGCAATACTTTTGAAAGTCAAAAGCATAAGCCTTAGGCAAAATCACAATATTACATTGCGTGAAGCCGGGCACAAATCCATTGGTTGGACCTGAATAATCCCCGGCTCTGATCATTTCACGAATCGCGTTAGGTGCCGTTAAGGACGCCTTTGGATCCATATTACCCCCACAAAAATAGACATGATTTCATCAATGCGAGGCGGCTTTTAGGTGACGTATTACTAGTTTGGGTCACTTATTAATCGATGCTGACTGGCAATGTCCCATGGGCTTTTGCGTTACCAGTTATCACCTTTGCCAATGCTGTATATGCAGGCCCGCGCACATCATTTTCAATAACTACATCCACATTATAGGCATAGCTTGCTAAAACCGCTTGATTGTACGGTGCATATTTTGCAATTTCGTATGGCGCACGCAAGCTGATAAATAAACTTTCTTTTTTATGTGTGTGTGCAAACTGCATTAGCTCAAATAATGCTTTGGGCTGTTGCTGCTTTGATACTTCATAAGACGCTAGTTCTGCTAAATCATCCATCCCACCAATTTCTGCTGCGCTTTGCTCGGGTGATGCATAGGCACTTATCACCCAATCAGCTTTTAATATTCCCTGTTTTGCTCGCTCTGGTTTAAAAGCTTGGAGGCTAGTAACTGAGATCGTAATATTTTTATTTATCTCAGTGAGCAAAGCTTGCTTTAAAGCCGCTGCTTTTTGTCTATCAGGCATAATTAAATGAATATGGGCACCTTCTTCAGCTTTGATTGGCAGCACGTTTTGATTTTTCACTTCGGTTATCGCCGCAAGCGCTAATTCAGCTTCAATTTTTCTATGCTGAGGGTTGCCAAGCATGCTTTTTGCGATAGCAAGACTGGGTGTTCCATTTTTGCTGAGCATGCGAGATTTGAGCTTGGCAATTCGTTGATTTGACTGGATCAGGTCATGTTGATTGAGTTTACCCGTTTCAACTGCGTTTGCGAGTGCATCAAAAAACGTGACAAACTCTGCCAAATCTTTTGGATTTCTTACTTGTATTGGCATTAGCGCTATATCCACCCCAGCATTAAAGGTTTCAATAACCGCATCAACAGGTGTAAAGAAGTCACTGACACCAGCCATATCAAGCGCGTCAGTGATAGTTACACCTTGGTAATTCATTTTACTTCTGAGTAAGTCATGCATAATGGCGCGCGACATCGTGGCAGGGCGAATCATTTTTTCACCTTGCTTATTCGTCACTGTACTGCTGTCTAATTCTGGGTATTGAATATGTGCAGTCATGATCATACCCGGTTGTTGTTGCTTGATAATCTGTGCAAAAGGGTAAAGGTCTTGGCGCTCAATTTGTGCCAATGTATGGTCAACCTTTGGCAGTCCAGTATGGCTGTCTACATGGGTATCTCCGTGACCTGGAAAATGCTTGAGTGCAGAAATAACCCCGTGATGCTCAAATGCTTTCACTTGTGCAGCGCCTAAAAGTGCAACTCGATTTGGGTCTTCGCCAAAAGAGCGGACATTAATAACTGGGTTCAGTGGGTTGGCGTTTACATCAACAGTAGGCGCAAAGTTCACGTTGATCCCAAGGCTGATCAGCTCCTTGGCGATCACTGTAGCAACGCTTGTTGCATACTTATCACCGTGTTTATCATAAGTTGCACCTATGCTCATATTGCCAGTGAACGAGGTTGCTTCTGCACGGTTGATCCGCGCTACGCGTCCGCCTTCTTGGTCAATAGAAATAAACAGTGGCGTCTCGCTGGCTTGTTGCAAGTCGGTTGTGAGTTTAATGATTTGGGCTGTTTGCTGCACATTTTCAGCAAATAAAATCACGCCACCAATATGATATTGTTTGATAAGCGAAGCCAGTTCAGGGGGCAAGGACGTCATGGGCTGACGGCATTGGACGTCGTTTTGGCAAAAGTAGCGAAAGTCCAGCATGAGCTTTTGTCCAAGCAGCTGGCGAATATCGGTTTGGGCGCTGTTGGCGCAGGCTAGTGTACTCATTGTCATAATGCTCAGTAAACCTACAATTTTGAGAGAATTAAAAATACGCACGGCATCAAGTAGTTAATTTTTTGCTTACTGTATCATGTGAATGGCTGAGTTTAGAGGCTTAAAATTGAATTTAATGAAGTTTTTAAACGGCCTAGTTGGTGCTTGTTCAAGGTCTATTTATTTTAAATGGTCTATAACTAACAGTAGGAATTTGTGGGCGCGAGAGCCGCATGAATAAGCAATGTTGCATATATCTATTTTTTTGCCTTTTTAAAAGTGTCGCAAGTGACGCCCAGTGTACGTTAGTGCGTTTGTCTGGCAGTCCAGATATGCCGCCTATTAGTTATGCCATCAATGATGAGAAGCAGGTTGGAATAGGCTTTGAGTTTGTGCGCACCATTATACCCAAAGAAATCACGGTTGAGGTAACAAGACCTGCGCCAATGCAACGTGTGATGCAGTGGGCACGTGATGGTCATATTGATATGTTTGTGGGGTTACAAAGCGATAACTACCCCAAAGATTGGTTTACTGTTCTACACCCTGCCATTACAGATTCTGCTTATGCGGTATTTTATCGTCGAGGCAAACGCGTTATGAACATGAATAAGTTATATGGTTTGAGAGGTGCAATACTGCGCGATATGTCGCTCAAACCTGACCCAGCGCTCAACCTTGAGATAGACAATTTACAATTACTTCGTACCGATAGCATTGCTAAAGCCATTCAATTGGTTAAATTAAAAAGGATCGATTATTTTATCGCGCCCCAGTGGCAAACAATTAATACGTGGTTTGAATCTGGCAAAACAGTGCCTTTGGCGATGTTACCTGAGCCTATTCAAATTAATCATGTGTATCTGGCTTTGTCTAATTTCAGCCCCTGTTTAGAGCATAAAGCGTCAATTGAACAAGAAATTGTAAAAGCAAAACGCAGTGGTGTAATGGAAGCTCTGCTAGAGCAGAGCTTCTTATATACTAAAGCAATTGATCAGTTTTATAATTTGATTGAGTCACCTTAGAAGGACATGAGCACTTTAACACTGCCGTCGGCACTGCCACTGGTGACATATCCAATTACATTCGGGTTATCAGCAACTAACTTCATAACTTCCTGATCATTCGCCATGCTTTTAGGCGGTTGACCTTTTCCTGTAAATAAGAGCTTGGACCAATAGGCTTTCAGCTGGCTAGCACTGCGACCAACGACCTTGGTATTGAACTCTTCCGTTACTGGATTACTGTCAACTTGGCTAATGGGAATAACCTTGGCTGAGCCATCAAACGTTTTTAATTTACCCAAAAAGATTTGCTCAATTTTGCCTTTATCTAGCGCTGCGTTATTAGAGGGGTGGACAACCACATCAACAGCGAGAGCTGAGGTGGATAACATAAGTACAGTAGTAAGTAGTATAGCTTTCATGTTGTCACCCCATTAAAAAACGATGTCTACGCCAGCGCTCAAGACAGTAAAATCTTGGACGTTGGGGCGCGTGTCTTCACCAGATAAATACTGGAATTTGAACGCGGCATTAGAGTGAAAATCATAGCGAACTGACACACCAATCGCATCAAACTCTCTGAGCGACAGTGTATTTCTCAATGCCTTTGCAGTAGCAAATAAGGTTGGGTGAGAGATGCCTTTGAGGAACTCTAAATCCCCTTCATCTTGAATCGATTTCTCGTGATGGACGGTAACAATTGTTTTATCCATTACACGATAGCCAAACGCGGTATACCAAGCACGGTTGAAGCCATCTGATGAGTCTTCAACGCCATAGTTAGCGAATTCGAAATCAACAATAAATTTCTCATAGTCGATATGAAAACCTGAATAACCGTATAAGCCGTCCTTACCACCCCAAATGACTGCGTTTTCGTATTCTGTAACCTGTTGCGCGGTCGCGCCCTGGCTAACGGCTAGCTCGACGGCTCCTTTAGTGGCACCTAAAATGGCATTGCTGTCGACACTGCCTCCTTCAATTTCCACCATGAAGAAGCCTGCAAATACGGTCCACCAGTCTTTGCTTAACTCGACTCTGACAGATATCTCGTCTTTAAAGCCAAATGTTTCGTCATTTTGTGTAGCAGCAAGGAAGGTGGTGCCATCCCAATTACCATAGAGTAATTTAGTAACGAGCGAGTAATCACCAAAAGTGAAGTTACTGTCTAAGGCTATCCCTTCAATGGTTGAAAAATCAAAGCCGGCGTACACGGCGCGAGGAAGGCGGCCAAAATTATTGGTAAAGCCGACGTTTTGATATTCAGACTGGTAAAAGCTTGGGTTTGCAAAACGACCCATGCTGATGGTGTGCTGAGGCGATAGTTCATAACTGATATATGCCCAACGAGCCTCTGCGTCAAAATCCTCAGTGCCCTCGGCCATAATTTGTATAGTTGCACTAAGTCCTTCGCCAAGGTCGGTTCTCGCTTGAAGTGCAAATAGAGATTCATCTGAAAATGAGATATCTCCATCAGTTTTGTGTGTGGGAAATGCAGATGTTCCGCCGTCACTGTCCGCTGAGGTTGCGCGCAGTGATGCGAAGCCATTAAATACGACGTCTGCGTAACTGCAGAAGCTGCATGATGCAAGTGCTCCCCCAATTAACAACTTTACAGCATTATTAGATTTCATAGTTTCACCCTGTCCTGTGGTTGTATTAGGTGCAACCGACTACATGCACCACTCTAACCGTAGAACAAGATTACTTATTTACTAGTTTGTAAAAAAAATTTCCTATTACGAAGACGAAATAACTAGATTTATCGAAAATTGTCGAATAATTGGCAATTTACGTAATTTTGTCCAAGATTATATTTACAAATGTACCAAATGAAGCTGTGCGGGTTATCCCTACTGCTTTTCTAATGACGCTCATGCAGGATACTGAACATGCTGTGGTTCAAAAACCTTCCGCTATTTTATAAAGTTTGTCTGATCGTGGCTCTGTCCATTTCTGTCTTTATTATCAACTTAATCATAAACTTTGCCGCTTTTAAAAGTACGCAACAAGAGCTGTTATTGTTGGAGCAAAAAATATATAAAACGGTTCAATTATCGACGATTAATAGTGTGCTTATCAAAAGAGCAGATGAGTTATTCAGTCAATCTGTGTCTTTTGCAGACAAAGATGTGCTTGCCCAAGCATCGCAGACAGTAGCTGGACTGACAGACAATATTGCCCAATTGGCTGATTTAGATGATAACAATCGGGCCATGCTTAACGAGCAACTTGTGGTGATTGATCAGTATCGCAAATTGTCTGAAAAGCTGGCTGATGGGATGATCACAAACACCATTGATTTTAGTCAGTTACCAACGCTTGCAAAGCAAAAAGCCGATTTATTTGAGCAAACAGATGCTGACTTAACAAACTACAGGGAAGTGGTCGGACAGTATTTTAAGGAAACCATTGAAAAAGCAAATCAAAGTGGCAACGATGGGCTTTGGATGTCGGTGCAAGCAGGTCTTGTGTTGAGCATTCTGTTATTGGTCGTGGCACTGTCTGTGGCGAGAAATATCAGTAGCACTGCGAATGCGCTGCGTTTATCTTTAAGGGAACTTGCTGATGGGAAAGGGAATTTAAATCAACGCCTAACCGTGATTGGCAAAGATGAGTTGGGGCGCACGGCATTTAACTTTAATAAGTTTATGGATACCTTAACAGAGTCTATTAAAGGCGTGATGGCAGTTTCTCAGCCCTTGTTAGATACGTCAAAAAAGCTAGTACATAGCACGGAAAATGTGCGTAACCTCACGGACGAACAAGCGTCACAAGCTTCACAAACTCAGCAGTCTATCAATGAACTCATTCAGTCAATAACGAGCATCAGTGAAGCAGCCTCTGCGGCTAACACTGCGGCGCAAGAAACAGAAGTTGAAGCGCAAAATGGCCTTAGGGCGGTATCTGATAATATCGCAAACTCTAAAGATTTAAACTTACAAATTGGAGAGGCCGCAGACGCGGTCAATGATCTGGCAAAAGGCACTGATAGCGTTTCGTCGATTTTAGATGTAATAAGCTCGATTGCTGAACAAACAAATTTGTTAGCACTAAACGCGGCGATTGAAGCAGCTAGGGCGGGTGAGCAAGGACGTGGTTTTGCTGTTGTGGCCGATGAAGTAAGAACGCTTGCATCAAGAACCGGTGATGCAACAACAGAAATACGCACTTTGCTGGACTCGTTGCAAAATGCGGCTGATCGCAGTGTGAAGATGATGACGCAAGCCAATGATCAAGCGAGTAGTAATGAAACGCGATCGCTTAACGCAGGGCAGGCCCTTGAAGAGATCCAAAGCAAGATAGCTAATATTACCATGATGAATAACCAAATTGCGTCTGCGGCGGAGCAGCAGAGCTCAGTTGCTAACATTGTTGCTGAAACGATTGAAAGAATGAATACTTCTCAGCAGCAAGTGCATGCCTCATTTTCTGATTTAGATGAGGTATCTCATCAACTTCACGATGCTTCAGACCACTTAATGGAAGCAACAGGTAAGTTCAAGATGTGATCTTTTTTAGATTGAAACTCATCTTTGAATTTATTTAAAAAGTTTGGACGATTAAGATTTGTTACCCGTCATACTTGCAATGAGTGTAATTGTGAGGTGTTAAAGTTGGGTTTAGCCATTTACGGTTATGACCGCTTAATTATCGTTATGGCGAAGATTTTATTGTTTGAACAAAATGAAGCATTGGCAGATAAATTAGCTTCATATATCAATGGCGAAGGACATCAGTGCTATCAGCTGAGAAATGAAAATCATATTGTAGATTGGATTTTATTAAACCACCCTGATCTTGTTATTCTCGACCAAGCTTCCTTAGCTGGGAATGCCATAAAGTTTTGCTCTGAAATATACTATTCATCTAGCACATTATTGATAGTTACAAGCTGTAGTCAGCAAGGAGTTGATCAATTAATTGCATTAGGTTCTGGGGCAGATGATTTTATTTTTAAACCCTATCTCCCTGAAGAAATGGTGGCACGAGTCAACGCCATGTTACGTCGGTTACAAAAACTAGCCGCAATGCGCCATCGTGTTCAATTGCTTGAGCACCATTTTAGAGTCAAATATGCGGATAAAGAAGTGCAGCTCACAGAGGTGGAGTTTAATTTATTTCACTTATTGTATAGCCATCCTCATACTGTCTTTAACAGAGAGGATATTCGCAAACATATTTATAAAGATCATCGAGTTGTATCTGAAAATACAGTGAATAGCCACATTCGTAACCTACGTCGGAAGTTAAAGGTTATTTCCCCCCAACATATGTTAATTACCAGTGTTTATTCAGCGGGCTACAAATATCAACCATGTTTAGATCAGAAATGAGCTTAATTTGGGCGCTCAGTATTGCGTTTTAGTAAATTTGGCTGACTTGTCATACTTAAGGGCGCAGTGATAAAATCGCGCATCATTTGGCCATTTCATTGCCACCGTTTTACTTTTGAGCTAGAGAGCACACACTTGTCTGAGACAGTAAAGACAACATCAAAAATCAGCCATTTAAAAAGTCATTTGCTCACTAGTTTGTACCACAAATACAGCCAAGAAATTTGTGCTTTTTTAAAAAGTAAGTTTGGCGAGCCACCAGACTCTGAAGATATAGTACAAGCAACATTTGAGCGCTTTTCCCGGCTTGAGCATCAAGAAAAAATCGAAAATCACCGTGCATTTTTGTATAAAATGGCGCAAAACTTGGTGTTAGATTTTAAGCGTTCAGAAAAAACACGACAGCGCTATATTGACGAACAAATCTCTGATCCTGATGTCAGTTTGGACGACAGAGAGCCTTCACTCGTTTTAAATAATAAGCAGAAATTAGCATTGATAGATAGAGCTTTAATGCAGCTTCCAGCGCAGCAGCGACAATTATTCCTGCTCAACAGGGTTCATCAAATGTCTTATGCCGAAATTGCCAGACGGTGCGAGATGTCGCAAACAGAAGTAAAGCGCCAGGTCGCTAAAGCAGTGCTTATTTGCAGTAATGCGTTAAATCACCAGACAAAGGTAAGTGCTAATGACTAAATCCAATGATGTTTTCAGTCGCATTGACACCGATTTAAATACAACATCTTCGAAGCAACTTATCGAACAACAGGCTACCCATTGGTTACTCATTCAAGATGAACTGGATCTTGAGCAAAAAGTGCAATTTGAACAGTGGCAGATCATAGACCCTGAACATGAGCGTATTTATAGACGCCTAGAGGACGCGCTTTCATTGGTAGAGCAAGTACCGGTGGCACAAAGCTCAGATCCTGAAATGCTGGTTGAGCAATTAAAAAGTTCGTCAAAAGTCACAATGAGTACTGATGAGTCAGCAGCGAATAATCACATATATCGCTGGTTTGCTGTTGCGGCGAGTGTCATGTTAATAGCTATGTTGGGGTGGTTTGGGCAAGAGCTGCAAGGGGCGAGCCCTGTAATAGCACAGCAGATATATCAAACTGAAACAGCGCAAGTTGAAACATACCAGTTAGTCGATGGCAGTGTGGTGACGCTTGGCCCTGATAGCAAGTTGCTGGTGTCTATCTCAAATCAAGTTCGGTCATTGAAGCTACTTTCCGGTGAAGGGTATTTTGATGTTGTTGGCGATAAAGCTCGACCCTTTATTGTCTCTTCCGGTCAAGTGGCTATTACCGTAATAGGCACTGAGTTCAATGTGCGTTTCAACCCGAGCTCGATTCAGGTGGCGGTTGCTGAGGGGCAAGTTGAAGTGGAGCTGCAAGGCAAGCATGCCAAACTTCAAGCAGGAGAGGTTATTTTTGCAGATAACAGCAGAGGGCTGAGTCAAGTAACGCCTATTGACCCGACGTTGATTGATGATTGGCAGCAAGGCCAGTTGATTTATCAAGATGCGCCTCTGGGTCATATTGTCGCTCAGCTAAACCGGTATTACGCTGGCCAGATCATTGTGGTTGGTGACAATGTTGAACAGCTGAGAGTCACAGCTTCATTTTCAACCCAAGATATTCCGTCTGTGATACAAGATCTTGCTGCGATGTTGTCATTAGAATACACGCAGTCAGGTGACACATGGCTGCTTACTAAGCCTGCCATGGTTAAAACGAATTAATGTAAGAGTGTAATGCGAAATCTATTTTTATTGTTGAGTGGTCTGCAGTTAAGCACATTAGCAACTGCAAGTGAGCAAAGTATTCGTGTTGATATTGAGCCTCAGCCCCTAGTCCAAGCGTTATTTCATGTGGCTAAGCAAAGTGAGCAATCTATTTTTACTCAGCCCGCTTTACTTAAAGGGTTCCAAACGGCACAAGTCAAAGGCCAATTTACACTTGATGAACTACTCCAAATATTGCTCAAAGATACTGGCCTTAAAGTTAAGCAAGCAAGTTCTGGCTACATTGTTTATCGGCCAAATAAGGCTAATGATGCCAAAAGGAAAAAGCGTAAATCTGGGTCTAAAAATAATAGTGAGATCGAAAGAATAAGCGTATTAGGTCAAAAGGGGGCAACTACTGAGGCGGTGTGGCTGAAGCACAATTATCAAGTGGGTCTTGTTGATTTAATTGCTGCGGATGATATTGGCGAGCTGCCGGACATTAATGTCGCAGATTCATATCGCCGGATCGTGGGTGTGCACACCATCAATGATTCAGATGAGGGGCAGTTAGTGACTGTTCGTGGTGTGCAATCAGGCATGAATTCCGTCACGTTAGATGGGATGGCGCTTGCTAGTGACCGGCAGCACACTCGGGGCGTCAATTTGGAAACTATTCCGGCCTCTTCTGTGGGCCAGCTGTGGTTGTATAAAACGCCAGATGTGAGCTTTAATGGCAACTCTGTTGGGGCGGTGATGGACCTTAAGAGCTACAGTGCGTTTGATAAACGTTCTCCACACTTCAGGTTTGATGCTGAATTATCTCAGTATAGTTATCAAGATGTGCCCGATGACGACGACAAGTTGGGTTTAAATATACGTAGCCAATACAGCCGTGTTTTTGGGCAAGATTCACAGTTCGGTTTGGTTGCATTTTGTATGTATTCAGAAAAATCACGAGACCAAAGCAACCTCAGTAATCAATATCATGTCAATAAAGAGGGGCAAGCGTTTATTAGTCGCTCCCGCCAATCGGCATATTCAAACGTGTGGGTACGTCAGGGCGGTTCAATTAAGCTTGAAGCTGTGCCAACAGAGCAAAGCTATGGGTTTTGGCATAGCTATTATTACCAGCAAACAGAAAATGAGCCGCGTAATAGCTTTGCCTTTGAGCAAGTGCCCAGAACGCCAGTAAAAGTGAGGCAAGATCAGGCTGAGATTGAACAGGCTGATTTAGTTATGGATACCATCTACAGGGACACTGAACGTAGACAGCTTGGCAGTCATATACATTTTAAAAATGAGCTTAGCTCACGTCAAAACCTCAGCTTTGATATTGCTTACAGTGAGGCGAGTTCGGATAGGCAAGATGAAGAAAGCGTGTGGCAAAGCGCAACCAGTCTAAAAGAATATCACTTGTTGGGGTATCAACATACGGGGTTCGACAGTGATAGGAGCTGGTCAGTAAACGATCCTCGTTTTGCACAGAGCCCGCGTGCCATAAAGCTTGACGAATTTGAATTACAACGCAGAGAAAATAACAACACCATATTAGACTCTCGAGTATTGTATAACTGGCATGCCGACGGTAGCAGGTTGGGTTGGAGTGTTAAGTCTGGACTGCGCTATACACACAGCAAGGTGCGATCTAATAGAGATGTAAACCGATACGATGTTAAAAAAGATATCTCAATCGGCAAGCTTGTTGGTGACAGCAGGTATTCGGTAGATGCTTTTGGGCTTAATTTACCTTGGTTGTCTAATGAATATGTAAGTAATTACTTTTATAAAAATACCAGTGATTTTGAGTTAAACAATAACGCCAGTGAGTTTGCAAGCTTGAGGCATGACTTTAATAGTGTCGATAAAGTCAGTGCTGCACACCTTGAGTTAATTAACCAATCTGATAGGTGGCGCTGGTCTATCGGTACTCGTTACGAATCATGGCAGCAAGAAACGCAAGGGCAAGATATTAATATGAACACTCGCAGCGTCACGCCAAATGGTCTTACGTTGAAGGACTCACAGTGGTTGGGAGTCTTGCGCGGTCGTTATGATATAACTGACAATTGGCGCATATTTGCCAGTGTTGGGCAAAGCGTTGCGAGACCAGATTATTTTGCTAGTAATAACCTAAATTCTGTGAATGAAAGGCGCGACTATACGGTTATCAAACGAAGCGATCCAAACTTAAAAACCAGTCTTGCAGAGAGTTGGGATGTATCAACTGAGTACTATTGGCGAGATGGTAATCTGGCCTCAATGGCGCTATTTAAAAAGTATATTGATGACACCGCAGTGGATACGCGCACAGTACTGGGTGAGCAAGATAACCGAGTGATACTTGAGCAAAAGTCTAACTATGGTCAATCTGAAGTCAATGGCGTTGAATTGAGTTTAACACTGCAAGATTGGTCTGCGTGGTCAAAGCACCTCAAAGGGTTCGGGCTGGTGGCAAATGCGACGATTTTGTCTCATGAGGTGTGCTACGAAATACCTAATCAAGCTGTGTCTTGTTTAGACTATCAATTTGGCCAAGCTGATAAAACGGCGAACGTGATTGCACATTATCGATTTGGTGGCAGCAAAACAGAGATCCGTTTGGGCTATCACTACGCAGGTGAGTACTCACCTTACCAGCCATTACCGCTTACTGCTCAAACCCGAGAGGTGTGGCAAGCCTTTTCACAATGGGACATGCAGCTGCGCTATGACGTCAACAAAAAATGGGTGATGAAAGCCAAAGTACGTAATCTCACCAACGAAAAGCGTCGCAGTATGACAGGTGAACATCAGCAAATGTTGGCCAGTGAAATTGAATTTGGCCGCTCTGTTTGGTTTGGGTTCTCTTACCGAGGGTAATAGAGCTTATGAGTTATCAAAGCCCGATAGTTCGGGCTTTTTTAATTTCTAAGTTAATAATTTAATGTGGTGATTGATACACCATGACTTCCCATTGCTGATGCTGTGCACCTATATGATTACTGAGTGTAGGGTGGTTGATGTAAGTCCAAGCCACTTTGCCATCACCAATGTAGATCAGGTCATCTAGGCCACCCCAACCATAATCTGTAAATGACAATGTCTCAGTGAGTTTGTCACCTTGCTCATTAATTTCAACTAAGTGATATGTTTTTGGTATGAGCGCGCGGTCGGAGCCAAGCGGCTGTAAACTTTGGTTGTCATCAACACATTGGAACTTGGCATAGCCCAGTAAAAATCGACCATTATGCAGGTTGACCAATTGCGGATCTGAGTATTGGCAATTATCATCGCCCACTAGCCAACGTGTGGAACTGGTTTGATCTTCTCTAGGTGTATTCCTGCTGCCACCAATTGGAATGCCAAATAAGCCAATTCTTGTGGCGCTGGTGCTGTCCATGTGTTTTTCGCCAGCCAAATTTTGTGTTGATACTAGAGGATAGTGCTGGATGTTTATTTCTTTATGGCGCAGGGCTGATAAGTAATCTAGCTCGCAGTTTGAGAATATGCCTTTGCTTAAACAGTTGGTGCTGTAAACATCTGGTTGTGGAGTAATATTTAAATGAGAGATGAAGTTTTTCAGGTCTGATTCAGCCACTTTTTTTGGGGCTACAGCAACAGACAGTCCGTAATTGTCGCGTACAGGCACAAAATTATGAATGCCACCTCGGGTAAACGCGGCATTATTGGCCGGTACGGTGAACAGGTAGGTGCCAGGGCCTTTATTGGAGTTAGCCTCTGACTTAATCGCAAGTAACCCATGGGCGCGTTTTGGGGATTTTTTATGGGGTTTGACAGCTTTTGAGAACTCTTTATCGGTCATATCTGTCGTACACACCGCACCAAACTGGTCGTTGTTGGGGTCATAATAGCCACGAATATGTAGTACATGTCCTTTGCCGCAGTTCCACTCCCAGCCACGTTCATTATAGTCGATCTTGAGAGTCGTTCCTTCGCGTTGTAACACGATAAGCTGCGCTGACTTATGTTTGGTGCCGTTAATATGATTGTACACCGCCGCCACATTGGCGATGGCATAGCTTTGGTCCTTTTCTGAATAGTTTAAAGAGACGTTTCCTAGGTGTTGAGACTTCATTTTCGTCGCTACATAGGCGTCGTACTCGTGGCTGAGTGGCTCGTTGTGCCATTCAAGTAGCCAGGCTTCGGTGTTTTCATTTTTTGCCATTGCTTCGACACACGTGAGAAATTGCGCTTTTTGCTCATTATTTGGCAAAGCGCTTAGTAAGTACTGCCATCTATCTTGTTGTTTAAACGCATTGCCTTGTACGACAGTAGAGAATGATTTGAGCTTTTTTCGGTTTGCCCCAAATTGGTTAACCAAGGTGTCGATATACGGTGTAACAGACAGGGTATTATGTGGGTTATTGTCCAAACACTGAGAGACATAATAGCGGTTGCTGGCAATCAGAGAGGGAAGTGTCATGGGGGATTTTCGTGATTTTCGAATACTTAAATCATGCATTGCTCTGTCAATGGTGGCGTGATTATCGGCGTGTTTATTGACAAAATTTCCTTTTGTTTGAGCTGGTAAATCAATCACATGCTCATCCCGCTCAGATGCACCATGCGGCTTTTCACACACCACGGCAATGCGCTTGCAGTCCTTACTCACGCTAATGCCATGGCTTGCAATGCACTCATTGAGTACACGTTGGTTTTCTGTGTTTTCAAAGATGCCGCTTTGTGGGTTGAATTTGAGCTCGTAGACCGCGCCAAATCTGGGTGATTGTGTATCACCGCTGATTGATTGAACGGTTGTAGATACAAACATACTGGGCGAATCTGTATGAGTATTGCAGCTGGCGATATAGTTGCGGTGGGGGATTTGTACTTGCTGCTGTTTTATCTCCTGCGCGGTTCGGCCAATATAGTGGGCAACGGCAGGTCGCTCTTTGGCGTTGAACATATTATCTGGCAGTGAAACCATCGCACTACTCACCGTACCAGTAGCGTCGTTTGTCGTTGCGTGGCAGGCCAGTGAGGTGAAAAGTGCAGTGACTAATAAGGATGACTTAAACTCTGTTCTAAACATCAGACATTCCCTCTTTATAATTAAAACTCATTGCTTGGATACCTGTTTTGATGCGTGTAAAACAGGCGATGACAGCCGGAGTATACTGACGAGTCAGAGGGAAAAAATGGCTCGCAGTGATGTTGCATACAATCTGCATAATTGACGCAGATTTCTGCACATTGTGCAGGTTTTTTAGTGATTTTATATGAGGTTATTTGGTTATGTTTGGAAGAACAGATGTGCGTTTGGCTGAGTATAGAAATAAAAAAGCCCCGCATGAGCAGGGCTAAATAGTGATTTTTTAACTCGTACTAATCTTTGGACTCGATAAAACTAATTTCTCCAAGATAGTTTTGCAGCATCATTGATATGTCTTCTGAGTAGATAAAGGTGCTTTTCTCTCCCCTTTCAATGATGATATCCGACTGCAACAAACCGAGTTCAGACAAATCAATACGATCATGCTTACCAAAGTCTTCTATGACATCATTGCCCAGACTCATCACGAATATATCGCGGCCAGAGCCACCAATGAGAATATCATTGTTTGCGCCACCATTGAGTGTATCAGCGCCTTTGTCACCTACTAATATGTCTTGACCATCATGGCCGAATAGCTTGTCTGAGCCTTGGCCGCCGGCGATGAAGTTTTCGAAGTGGTTGCCATGAAGTTCATCCACATATGGAGTCCCCATTAGGTTCTCTACTCGGTCAGAAATTTGTGATAGTTTGACTGTCTGTCCGGCAGCTAAAGACTCCAGGGTTAATGTATCTACGCCTGTACTTCCATAATAAAAGTCATTTCCTAAACTGGCGATAAATAGGTCATTCCCCATACCACCATATAAATTGTCATCACTTTGCCCACCACGGATCACATCGTCGCCTTTACCGCCTTTGAGGGTATTATTAAGTGCTCCCCCAATAAGGACATCATCTCCTGAGCCGGATAAGAAGGTAACGAGCCCACCTTGTCCAGTAAATACTTGATTTATAGTAATATTACTTGCATCAATGGTAAAGTGTGCGGGTATTAAGTTTATGTCTTTAGTTTCAATAGTTTGATCATGATTTAATGTTGGTAAAACTTGTCGCCAATGCAGGCTCTCAATATTACTTATTTCCATCACTTGTAGCGCATCAGATTTGACTTTTATCTGGCCATTTTGTAGTTGGTTAGCTTGAGTTGAACGCATTAATTGACTAATTTTTATCTCAAGGGCATCTTCACCGAGGCCGCCATTGACGATTTCAATTTTGTCACCTCGTGTGGCGTCGAGTCGCAGAATATCGTTTCCATCACCACCGTCTAAGGTATCTAGACCGTTACCTGCTTCAATCAAGTCGTTACCAAACCCCCCCTCTAATACATCATTTTTATTGGTACCAACTAAAAGGTCGTCCTCAGTGCCACCAAATCCGTTTTTGACCCAAATGAGTTTATCCTTGCCACTGCCACCATAAGCTTTGTTCACACGGCTTATAAAATCGCCTCCTTCACCACCAAACCCTGAGATTTCCCCATAAATTGATTTACCGATAATGATGTCATCGCCCTTTTCTCCATACATACCACCACTGTTGAAGTTAGTGATAAGGTCATCACCATTTCCTGCAAAGGTATTGCCTTTCGCATTGGATGCCATATACAAAAAGTCATCACCACCACCACTTCTTACATTACGAAACTTGATATACGCGTCTGAAGAGTCAGTCGGCATATTAATACTGTGCTTAGAGCCCGCAATATACACAAGGTGATAATACTTGTTTGGACTATCATAATGGTGCATATGGTCTTTAGATGAGTCATATGTATGCTGTTGTAACTGCGCTGTATCGCCATACTGTTGGTAATACTCTGGCCGTTTTTGTTTTTTGGTTTGTTGAGGTTGTGAGCTTGAAGAATTATTACAGTAACCCGTATAGTTGCATGTTAGGCCAACTCCTACATCTTCATGCATATCAATATATTCCTTTGCGAAATCAATAGGATCATTTGTGAGCTTATAACTTAACTCTGAAAATGAGTAAGCAGTCCCCAAAATAGCTTGATTGGGCACATCAATTAACTCGTCTACCCATTCATACTTACCCATATCTACATCTTGACCAAAAAATGCTTTACTCGGTGCTTGGGTTGCAAATTGCTTATTTGGAAAATAAGCAGCTGCATTGTCTTGGCCTGCGACTCGCAGGACGCCACCGATCACACGACCGGCGTAGTCTAATGCATAATATGTCAGATAAGTGCCTGGCGTGGATACAATAAAACTGCCTTTAAGCGCTGGGAAGAATGTACCCATATATCCTTGCATTGTTGTGAGAGCATACATAGTGCCTGAGAAAATATAAGAATTGTCATCGCTGATGTTTTCAGTTTGCATAGACTGGGAAACTGGTAATAAGTGCAATTGTTTTGGGAGCTCAATGTCATAAAAGTGCTGAAATTGTTGCTCTACTTCACTGAGTGTATCAAGCTCAGCGGTGTCATAAATATGTGTATTTGCCAAACTTTGTTGAGTTGATAAGCTCAATAGCAATGCTAAACGGATTTTGCTTAACTTCATAATTTTTTCCTGTGTGAATGAAGAATTTACCCATAAGACGGCTAAGTCTCTTCGTTCGTCCAAGTTTTTTGCTTACTCAGATAGCAAATTGATGTTCAAACTCATTATGAGTATGAACTTAATCGTTTTCTCTTAATTTATAGGACTCATTTATAAAGCTTTCACTCAAGTTTATGACATGGTTCATTAGAGGCTTTTTCTCGAATTTAGCCGTGTTTGTTGATTGTGGTTGCTTAGAGGGATGGGAACGATAGGGGATTATGGCACCTACAGCACGATCTGAACCCAGCGGGTAGTGTTGGAACTGAGTGTATTTCCCCATTGATTGATATGCATGCGTAGGAGATTGCGCAAAGCACGGTATAAACAGGCAGATGAAAGTACTGAAGTGTGTGACATAACTGCATGTCAAAAACATAATAAGTTCCATTCTTATCATTTATTTATACTGTGACGTGCAAGTCAATGTAATCGTCCAAGCCTTTTGAACTTAACGAATACTTTACTACGAGGCTTCATCTCGCACTTTACTGGGAGTCTTATTAAAAAAGCGCTTAAACGCCTGCCTAAAGTACTCTAGATTATCAAAACCAACTGACTCAGCTATTTGCGAGACGCTTTGTGGCGTATTGAGAAGCAGCCACCGCGCTTGTTTCATTTTTAACTGATGTAAATACTGCGAGGCAGAGCATTGAAATTGCTTCTCCATTTTTCTATCAAGCTGTCGGCGGCTTATCCCTGTGCGATTGGCAATGTCTTCGATGGTTTGTTTGTGCGCAATAGACTCAAAGATATAGGTTAGAGCTTTGTTTAGTAAAGGGTCGTTGACATTGGGGGTATCAGCAAAATTTGGCTCTAACTGATTGAGTCTGGGTTGCTCAATGATCATGTCAGCAAGCCCTTTGTTGGCCTGTGGTTTGCCAAGGTACGTAGAGATCAGCTCTATCGCGAGCTCAACGGTTGCAGTGCCCCCAACACAGGTTGTGATCCTATTTTGCGTTTCGAACAGTAGATCTTTGGCGAGATGGAGACGAGGAAACATGGCTAAAAACTGCTGGTGATGTCGCCAATGTACCGTCACTTTCTGATTGCTTAACATTCCTGACTGTGCGAATGAAAACACCGCGTTGTCAATTGATACCAAGTGCGCGCCTAAAGCATATGCTTTTTTTATTAACGGTTTTAGTGTTTGTGCTTTTTCAATTGCTGATGAAATATTTCTCCCACCAAAAACAACAACGAAATCCGATTGATAGAAGGGGGTTAAATTATCTTCGCTAGATAAGCTTGTGACTTTATGCATGCTGCCACAGCTGGAGGCAACGAGCTCTTTATCTAAAGCGTAGGATGTCCAACTGCAATATCTTTGAGAGCTAAAATCGGCTTCATCAGAGGAAAAACGCAACTTATCTAAAAAGCTAGCATAAGGCAGCAAAGAAAACTCCGGTAGGAGTAATAATGAAAAATGAGGTCTTTTTTTCACACGATATGACCAGAAATCATTAAAAAAAGTCCAGATAACATAGCACTTTTTTCCTTCCTTCTCCATAAAATGTCCCTCGATTAGGGAGGTTTTTATGGTTCTAAGTGATTGGTTTATTTTGGTATTAGCATGCAGTGCTATGTCTTTTAGCCCAGGTCCAAATGCCATGTTAGCCCTGACTACCTCAATAAAGTCAGGGCACAGTAAGGGGCTGCAATTAGTTTTAGGCGGTGCGCTTGGCTTCGCTGTATTGATTTTATGTGCATTGTTTGGACTGAACTCTATGGTTGTGGCATCCGAGCAATTAATAGACTGGTTTAAGGTCATAGGTAGCGGCTATTTGTTGTATTTAGCAACGAGTACTTGGATAAATAGCTCGAAAGGTTTGGTTGAAGCTAGCAGTGAAGTGCACTCAGGCTATTTTTTCAAAGGTTTTTTGTTGGCGTTATCTAACCCCAAAATAATTTTGTTCTGGATTGCGTTTATTCCAACGATTGTTGATGTCAGCTCGATAGATTTTTCGTTTGTTTTAATTTTACTACTGACTTTTTTAGTGATTGAAGTCTTTGCTGAGGGTGGGCTGGTTCTACTTGGGGCGAAGGCACAAAAAATACTGCAAAAGCATGTCACCCGTATTGAGAGGTTAAGTGCCATTATTTTAGCTGGGTTTGCGGTTTTAATTTTATCTGCCAGCCAGTAGCAGATGTTTTACATAACCATTTATATAAATATATTAATAATTAATGATAAAGAGGCATAGAAGGAGCTTTTATGAACTTTGATAGACAACTTATCTCAGGACAACAAGGTTTATTAGAAAAGGGCATACTCGAATTAAGTCGGCAAGACGCTGAACTTGCAAGGTTACTTGATGATGAGGTTGTCAGGCAGCACAATACATTATCTTTGGTGGCATCTTGCTGCACTGTAGACCCTAGAACGCTGGCCGCATCAGCATCCGCTTTGGTGAATGTGACAGCTGAAGGCGGACCGGGTAAACGTTATCATGCTGGATGTTTAAATGTTGATAAAGTTGAGTCGTTGGCCATTGAACGTGCAAAGTCACTGTTTGGAGCGCAATATGCGAATGTTCAATCACACTCAGCATCAAATGCAAATTACCAAGTGTTTTCAGCATTGCTTAAGCCCGGTGATACTTTTTTAGGGATGTCTCTAGATCATGGTGGACATTTAACGCATGGCAGCCCAGTAACTGTCTCTGGCACTTTTTATAAAGCAATTGGCTATGGGACGACAGATGAGGGTTTGATAGATTACGAGGAAGCTCGCCGACTTGCACATGAGCATCACCCAAAACTGATTGTGTGTGGCGCAACAGCCTATTCAAGAGTGGTTGATTTCGCTCGTTTCAGAGAGATAGCGGATGAGGTTGGTGCCATTTTAATGGCGGATATTTCTCATATTGCGGGTTTAGTAGCTACTGGGTTACATCCAAGCCCTGTTGATCATGCCCATGTAACGACAACTTGTACGCACAAACAGTTAGCAGGCCCTAGAGGTGGGCTAATATTGTCTGGTCGAGATGCAAATGACACCGTACCAGGCTTCAACTTGCCTTTTTCTCGTATTCTAGATCGCGCTGTGTTTCCTATGATGCAAGGCGCCCCTGCTGTGAATATTATTGCTGCAAAAGCTGCTGCATTTGGCTACGCACAAAAGCCTGAATTTAGACAATATATTACTCGGATCCGTCATGCTGCTGATACTATTGCTGATGCGTTTAATGCTCATGGGTATGAAGTGATTGGCGGTCAAACGAATAATCATACAGTGCTAATCAAGCTCAGAGGAGAGCTCACAGGTACAATCGCTGAAGAGGCGTTGGAAGAGTGTGGGATCACGGTGAATAAAAACAGGATCCCAGGTGAAACCCGTTCTTCATTTGTTACCAGTGGACTGAGAATTGGCACCGGTGCACTTGCGCAGCGACATATGGATGAAATTGGCTGTAAAAAGGTGGTCGAGTTGGTGTGCCGTATTTTAGATGTCGTGCAAATTCTCAGCGAGAAGGAGTACCGTTTGAATCCAGAACTCAGAGATGGGTTTATCAATGAAGTACAAAGTGTGTGTCGTGACTACCCTATTTTAAGTTATACCCAGTAGCTACATAAAAGACCAAGCGCTCTGATATGACTGAGCGCTTTATAAATTCTTACTGACGGACCAATTTAGTGTTCATTTGGCAGCGCTACCTACATCTAATTTATCAAACCACTCTAAAAACTCTTGTACTTGCTCGCCTTTGTATAGCTTGCCATGATTGGGTGCAAGTATATTAATATCAAGCTCTTTAACTCTGGCAATCCAGTTTGCTTTAGCTTGGTTGGACGGCATCCAGCGTTTGTGAAATTGTTCAATATGTTTCACATGAAGTGAAAAATCTTCCACGAATTTAGTATCACTCGGAGCTTTGATTGCTGAGCCAACATTAGCACTCATTAAAACTTTAGCTGTGGGATCATATAGGTGAAAATTGCCAGCAGCGTGCAAGTAGTGTGCGGGAAGTATGCGTAAGCGTACACCGCCCAATTGAATTTCCCCACCTTCATCACTGACGCCTTCAAAATGAAGATTGTCTAAATCAAAGTGGCCGATAAAACGATCCCATAAAGAGGGCGCGTATAACGTGGCGTTTGCGATGGCTTTATCCCATAAACTCAAGGTTGCGATAATGTCAGGATCTTGATGGGATGCAAACAAGGTAGTCAATTTATCGAGTTCAGTATGCTGTAAGACTGCCGCTAACATTGGAGAGAATAGCTCAACCCCTCCAGGGTCCATTAACAGCGATTCATAGTCACTGTGAATGAAGTATTGGTTAACCGCGCTGTGTGTATCGTTTTTTGATCCACTGCATTCAAGCATCATCCAACTGTGTGTTTTTCCTTTGTATAATTCCGCTAGCTTCACTTTAACACTCCCCTTAGAGTATGGATTTCACTTAAGTTGTATACAACAGCGGTTTTGATCGTTTTAGCTGCACTTGCAATAAAGTCAGATACAGATTGCAAACTGTCACTAAAGTCCCCTGCATTGGTGGCTTCAACTCTACTGGTTACGGCAATATATTCGGCGCTTTGCATTTGTTTTTGAATGTCTTCAAAGTGATTTTCAAGTTCGCTCAAAGCCAGAGATAGTTGTGACGCCGCGCGTCGCTGTGATTTAAGCGCTTCTTGATACATGGCATCTGCTTGCTTTGAGTTTAAATGTGTTTTGAGTAGTGTCATTTGATGAAAATATTGACTACAGCGTACTAATTTATGTGCGACTTTAAACAGCTGATTAGATAAGTCCGCAATTTTAGTCGTAGAAGCAATGGTCTGTTCAGAGAACTCATCGATAAAATTGGTAATGGGTTTAAAACCAAGCGCTGCATCCCCTGCTCTTAGTGCTACGACTCGTGCATTTTTAGCGGTGAGAGAAAGGTTTTTCGCTTGGGTTAAAATGGACTCCAAGTTCGCGATTATTTGCGCTACTCGCACAAAGTTTTCAACCACTTTTACATCGTCGCTTATGCTTATCATTGCTTGATCTCAATAACCTTGCCCTTAATAGATTTAGGACAAAAGTGGGTTAAATTCCAGAAATATAAATAATCAATTAATTGCAGTGACTGTTAAAGTTGACCATCAGAGTCTACGCTTAATCAATACTAAGGATATTTTTATAACTTCTTTGATTTTGCGCGAATGCATATGAATCGACTCACACAAAAACTGTTACTCAGTATATTTTTCCTGCTCGTTGGCCTCTCATTCGGTGTTCAGATAAGTCAGTTTATAGAAAATTGGATTTTTACCGAAGTAGGTCAGTATGGTAACGAATCCCTAATTGAACTTTTTAACTACTTTTCTCTTGGTATCATTGGCTTTGTGATGGCCATTGTTTTAGGTGGGGGCGTGATTTATTTCGCGCGAAAAAAGCAGCAAGAAATTGGATTTGGGGAACATGGCGAGCTGTATTATGAGGTGTTTAGAGAGTGCCTGACTGCACAGTTTTTGGTTTGTGAAAATGGCACTTTGTATGCTGTTAGCCAAGGGCTGTGTAAACAGCTTCGTACTTCGGAAGACACATTGGTTGAGTTAGGGTTAAAAGGACTGATTGATGAGCCTAGCTTTGAGCAATTTACACGTTGGCAAAAAGAGGGGGATGACTTTGCTCAATTGACCTTTAGACCTCTAAATGCAACACGGGGTCAAGATGAATTCATCGTTTCAATCAATCATACCCATTTACAGGGGGTGTTTCTTGGCCAGTTGGTTGATGTCGCTAAGCAAAGTGAGTTACAAAAACAGCATGAGTTACTGGCGATCACGTTAAGTTCTGTCGGCGATGGGGTTATTTGCACAGATGTAGATAACAAGATTACCTTCATGAACCCTGTTGCTGAAGCTGTTTTGGCCCTGTTGAGCGATGAAGTCAAAGGGAAAGCATTTCAAGAAGTCATGCCACTATTTCATGAAGACAGTAAAGAGCCCATTAATGACCCAATGCAGCAATCTATGCAAGAGCTTCAAACTGTTTGCTTGAGTGAACTGATTTGCTTTAGAAATCATCTTAGCCTCGACTTTGCAATAGAGGTTTGTTGCTCACCTATTTTCATTCGCGGCGATAAAATTGCTGGCGCTGTGTTGGTGTTTCAGGATGTCACGGAGTCACGCCTGATGCGAAAAAGGATGAATCACTTGGCCCATCATGATGCATTAACTGGTTTGCCAAATAGATTACTTTTGCAAGACAGGTTGGTTCAGTCATGTAAAAGAGCTAAGCGTCACAAGCATCAGTTTGCGCTGATATTTTTAGATTTAAACAAATTCAAAGCAATTAATGACTCCCTTGGCCATGACAGTGGCGATGAGTTACTGAAGCAGGTTGCCAAGCGTCTAACCGCGAGTATCAGAGCATGTGATACGGTTTCACGTATTGGTGGCGATGAGTTTGTACTATTGATTGACAGCATGGACGACAGAAAGCATGTTCGGCATGTGGTGGAAAAAATATTTCACGCTTCAAGTGGGGATTATGATCTAAGAGCAACACAAGTGAATGTGTCATTTAGCGCGGGCGTTGCGTTATATCCTGAAGATGGTGAAAACGCCGACATATTAATGAAAAGTGCAGATACAGCGATGTATAGAGCTAAAAAAGTGGGGCATTCTAATTACCAATTCTATTGTGCTGAGCTCGATAAAGAAGCTGAGCTCTATCTTGAGAAAGAAACTGCCATGATAAAGGCGCTTAGAGAAAAAGCGTTCTTACCCTATTTTCAGCCCATTTTGAATGCGCAGACGTTGGTTATTGAAAAGATAGAAGTGCTCGCACGCTGGCAACATCAAGATGAACTTATCGCGGCTGAACAATTTGTTGATGTAGCCGAGAGTGCGGGAATAAATGGTCATTTAAGTATGTATGTCTTTGAGCTGGCTATGCCACATTTTGTAGAGTGGTTAAAAGGCTATCCTCATTTGCAATTGTGTTTAAACCTATCGATAAAGCATTTGTTAAATGGCATGTTTACTGAGCAGCTAATGGCACTGTTGGACACATATCAGTTAAGTCCAAAGCAGTTTGAATTAGAAATCGCAGAACGTCCATTACTAGAGCGCGCGGATGAACTTAAGTCAACGCTCAATGCGTTAAGCAGCTTGGGCTTTAGTTTGGCTATCGACGATTTTGGTCTTGGCCACACCAATCCTTCTTTGCTCAAAGAATTGCATTTTGATTCGATAAAAATAGATCCTAGCTTTATTAATGAAATCGGTGGTGCCGAGCATCAAGATGATCTGGCTTTAGTGATGATTAATATTGCTAAAAGTCTTGGTGTTAACTGTATTGCAGAAGGCGTGGAATGTGACGTACAGGCAACGACACTTGCTTCCCATGGTTGCGATCAACTACAGGGGCATTTATTTTCTGTGCCAGTACCCAGTGAACAAGTGGGGGAGTTGCTAGGTAAATCCTTTGCGATTAAATAGGCGAGTTACAGCATTATTTAGTCTTCGAACTCGATGCATTCAAAATACATAGTATCGTTAATATTCATTTTCTCTAGACATTGATGGTGCTAATTTACATTATCGGCAGAGTTGAGCTTTTTAGTTAAGTTGCTTTTATTGTAATTATTGCAACTCTTATTTTTTAGTCGGTTAATTATACCTGCCGCAACTTCGCGCCATATTGGCCAATATTTAAAGTATTACGAAAACAAATTTGAGCGTAAATGTACATACTTGAAACGCTATTTTTATGCAGAAAAATCAATAAAAATCGATTGCTATTGATATGTCCAAAAGCCTTATTTTTACTGGGGCTGCGGCGGTGTCTCTAATTGTTCACAATGCTTATGTGATTATGTCATTAAGCATTCATAAATATGTTTAAAAATTAGTTGACTTAGAGGGGCATCCCTATAAGATGAACATAGACAGAATTTCGGTCAGTGTTTATAAATCTCCATTACGTTGTTGTATAAGTGTTAGCTTGTAGTAGTACCGTCCTGAAGTTTTATCACCGGCAAAATTTAGGTCTATGCGCCCACAAGGGCATAGGTTTGCCAGTTTATAAAGATGGATTCTCTTTAAGCAGTTTAGAATTTGCTTTTAAGGATTGGCATTTATATTTTTTATCAGGATTTATTATTATGTCTAATACTTTAACAGGTACAGTAAAGTGGTTTAACGAGTCAAAAGGCTTTGGTTTTATCGCTCAGGAAAATGGCCCAGACGTTTTTGCACACTTCAGTGCAATCAAAGGCGACGGTTTCCGTACTCTAGCTGAAGGCGAGCGTGTAGAATTTAAACTTACTACAGGCCAAAAAGGTCCTCAAGCTGAGGAAATCGTTAAGCTGTAACTGTCACAGTTGATACGAATTTTAAAAGGCAAGCTTAGCTTGCCTTTTTTGTTGCCTATCTCTCGCTGTTCTTATACTTACCCCTTCCTATCCTGCTCACTGCCTTAGCCATGTTTGCCCTACTCCTAATCTTATTTATTAAAAGCATGTCACGTTAGTTTATTACTTTATCAGTACTATTAGATTGGCAGACGCTTGCTTAGCCATAATAAATAAGGTGAATAGTGTGAATAATAAGATTGTCGACAATTTATTTGTTTGTAGGTTGACGTTAACGTAAAGTGTATCTATATTGTTGGCAATTGATAAAAACTATTGCGTGATCATTTGATGAACTTCTTTCAAGAAAAAGCTGTAACCTCTTCAGATAAAACGTTTTTTCAATTGAGGGAAGAGATCGTTGAAGGCCATATATCAGCGGGCTCAAAGCTGAGTGAAGTTGAATTGTCGACAAAGTATGAGGTTAGCCGTGCAGTCGTTCGTGAAGCCATCAACCGCTTAGAAGCGTGCAACATTGTTGAGCGTAAAGCCAATGTCGGTGCGCGCGTTGTGACTTTAACATCCGAAGGCTTACTTGAGCTGTATCAGATCCGAGAAGCATTGGAAGGCATGGCGGCAAGGCTTGCTGCACAAAATATGCCTGATGCTGAGATAAATCAATTGAGCAGTTTGTTAAAAGGCCAGCAAGATGAGGTAAAGCAGCGCAACGTCTACTATCAAGAGGCGGGAGATTTGGACTTTCATTACCGCATTATCGTTGGCAGCCAAAATCAACAATTGATCACTATGCTGAGCAATGGGATTTACCACTTAGCAAGAATGTATCGAGTTCAGTTAGGTATGACTGGACCAAGAGTGACAACAGCTTATGACGAGCACATACATATCGTAAGAGCCATCGCAAATCGTGATGGCGAATTGGCAGAGATTTTAATGCGACGCCATATTCAATACTCAAAAAATAATATCGCCGTCAAGCTATCAAACATGAAGTAAACATCACAGGAGAGTACACCACCATGAGTGCAGGAAAAAAATTTCGTGACGCATTAAATGCAAATCAACCATTACAGATTGTAGGCACGATTAACGCTTATAGCGCGATTATGGCAAAGCAAATAGGTCACCAAGCAATTTATTTATCTGGTGGTGGTGTCGCAAATGCATCATATGGCTTACCTGATTTAGGCATGACCTCTTTAAATGATGTCATTGCAGATGTTCAGCGCATTACATCTGCTTGTGATTTACCCCTGATGGTGGACATTGATACAGGATGGGGCGGTGCATTTAACATTGCTAAAACGATCCGCGATATGGAAAAAGCTGGTGCTGCGGCGGTACATATTGAAGACCAAGTGGCACAAAAACGCTGTGGTCATAGACCAAACAAAGAAATTGTATCAACAGAAGAAATGGTCGACCGAATTAAAGCGGCGGTGGATGCGCGTACTGATAAAGACTTTTTCATAATGGCGCGTACTGATGCCTTTGCTCAAGAAGGCTTAGACGCTGCGATTGCACGTGCAAAAGCCTATGTAGAAGCGGGCGCTGATGGCATTTTTGCAGAAGCGATTCAAACTGAAGAACACTACAGAGCATTTTCAGAAGCGTTAGACGTGCCAATTTTAGCGAACATGACAGAGTTTGGTAAGACTGAGCTTTGGAGCAAGCAACAGCTTGGTGAGTGGGGCGTAGGCATGGTGCTGTATCCTCTAAGCGCATTCCGTGCGATGAATAAAGCAGCCGAGTTGGTATATCGCACTTTATTGAATGACGGTGACCAAAAAGCAGTTGTAGATACCATGCAAACACGTATGGATTTATATGATTACCTTGGTTATCACGATTACGAGCAAAAGCTTGATGCATTGTTTGCTCAAGGTAAAAACAAGTAACAAATAATATAACAGAGCGTGTTTTAGCACGCTCAGAAAAAAGATTCTAAAATTCAGCAGGTAAAAAATTTTTCAGGAGAAAGTGATGGCTAAAGTACTAAGTGGTGCAGGTCTACGTGGTCAAGTAGCAGGGAAAACTGCATTATCAACAGTAGGAAAATCAGGTTCAGGGCTAACTTATCGCGGTTATGATGTTAAAGGTTTGGCTGAGAACTGTCAGTTTGAAGAAGTTGCATACCTTATTCTTAAAGGCAAACTGCCAAATCAAAGCGAGCTTGACGAATATAAAGCCCTATTGAAGTCAATGCGTGGTTTACCTGTGGCACTTAAAGACGTGTTAGAACGTATTCCAGCAGATGCACACCCAATGGATGTGCTGCGTACAGGTTGCTCTATGTTGGGTAACTTGGAAGGCGAAGCTAGCTTTGATGAGCAAGGTAAAGTGACAGACCGTATGCTGGCGTGTTTCCCAAGCATCATTTGCTATTGGTATCGCTTTAGCCATGATGGTGTTCGCGTTGATGTTGAAACAGATGATGATTCAATTGGCGCGCATTTCTTACACTTACTGCGTGGTGAAAAGCCATCAGAGCTTCACGAGCGCGTTATGCATGTATCACTTATCCTTTATGCTGAGCATGAATTCAATGCATCTACTTTCACTGCGCGTGTATGTGCGTCAACACTATCAGACATGCATTCTTGTGTGACAGGCGCAATTGGTTCACTGCGTGGTCCACTTCACGGTGGTGCTAATGAAGCCGCGATGGAAATGATTGAGCGCTTTGAATCTGCTGATCATGCTGAACAAGAAATGATGGGCATGTTAGAGCGCAAAGAGAAAATCATGGGCTTTGGTCATGCGATTTATTCTGAGTCAGATCCACGTAATGAAATTATTAAAACATGGTCTGAAAAACTGGCAGCAGATGTTGGCGATACAGTGCTTTACCCTGTTTCTGTTCGCTGTGAAGAAGTGATGTGGCGTGAGAAGAAGTTATTCTGTAACGCGGATTTTTTCCATGCATCTGCTTATAACTTCATGGGGATCCCAACGAAACTATTTACCCCAATTTTTGTGATGTCTCGCCTAACGGGCTGGGCTGCACACGTGATGGAGCAGCGTGCGGATAACCGTATTATTCGCCCTTCTGCTGAATATACAGGTGAAGATCTTCGCCCAGTGCCTGCGATTGCAGCACGCTAGTTATAGCCGACGACTTATATAGACCGTAAGTCGTGAGCATGCAGTGCTTAATAGCACTGCATGCTAAGCACACCGTCACATCTTCAGTTGGAAAAAGCAGTTATGAACACCCAATACCGTAAACGATTACCTGATTCTACTCTATGTTACTATGATACGCGCGAGGCCATCGAGGCGATAAAGCCCGGCGCATATGATGGATTACCTTATACCTCAAAAGTCCTCGCAGAAAACCTAGTGCGAAGAGCAGAGCCTGAAAAGCTTGATGACTTCTTGACGCAAATAATCGAAAGACGAAGAGACCTGGACTTCCCATGGTTTCCAGCGCGTGTAGTGTGTCACGATATTCTTGGTCAAACAGCACTGGTTGATTTGGCTGGTCTTCGTGATGCCATCGCAGAAAAAGGAGGCGATCCTGCCAAAGTTAATCCAGTTGTACCAACCCAGTTAATTGTTGATCACAGTTTGGCAGTAGAGCACGCCGGTTATGAAGAAAATGCGTTTGAAAAAAATCGTGCGATAGAAGATCGCCGCAATGATGACCGTTTCCACTTTATAAACTGGACAAAAACAGCGTTTAAAAATGTTGATGTGATCCCACCGGGTAACGGTATTCTTCACCAGATCAATCTAGAAAAAATGTCGCCAGTGGTTCAGGCGCGAGATGGTGTTGCATTTCCTGATACGCTAGTCGGCACTGACAGTCATACACCACATGTTGATGCATTGGGTGTAATTGCCATTGGTGTCGGTGGCTTAGAAGCTGAGAGTGTTATGCTTGGCCGTGCATCCTACATGCGACTACCAGATATTGTGGGTGTTGAGCTGGTGGGTAAACGCCAGCCGGGTATCACTGCAACGGATATTGTTTTAGCCATTACTGAGTTTTTACGTAATGAAAAAGTGGTCTCAACCTACTTAGAGTTTTTCGGTGAAGGTGCAAATGACTTAACCCTTGGTGACCGTGCGACGATTTCAAATATGACACCAGAATATGGCGCAACGGCTGCTATGTTCTACATAGATCAGAAAACCATTGATTATTTAAAGCTCACGGGCCGTGATGATGAGCAAGTCGAGTTAGTGGAGAAATATGCCAAGCTGACTGGCTTGTGGGCAGATGCCATGACTGAAGCCAAGTATGAGCGCGTATTAAAGTTCGATTTATCCAGTGTAGGGCGTAACTTAGCCGGTCCATCTAATCCGCATCGCCGTGTGGCAACGCAAGATTTGGCCAAACAAGGTATCGTGGCTGATTACGAAAAAACAGAAGATCAAATGCCTGATGGCGCGGTGATCATTGCTGCTATCACCAGTTGTACCAATACCAGTAACCCACGAAATGTCGTTGCAGCTGGGTTGCTGGCAAGAAACGCCAATAAACTTGGCCTGAAGCGCAAACCTTGGGTCAAAACATCATTTGCACCGGGCTCCAAAGCGGTGCGCTCTTATATGACTGAAGCAGACTTACTACCAGAGCTTGAAGCGCTTGGCTTTGGCATTGTGGCCTTTGCATGTACTACGTGTAACGGAATGAGTGGGGCACTAGACCCTAAAATTCAACAAGAAGTCATCGACAGAGACTTATATGCAACGGCTGTATTGTCGGGTAACCGAAACTTTGATGGTCGTATTCACCCTTATGCAAAGCAAGCATTCTTAGCGTCACCGCCATTGGTGGTGGCTTATGCTATTGCAGGTAGTGTGCGCTTTGACATTGAACAAGATGTCCTTGGTCATGATCAAGCGGGTAATCCGGTAACACTGAAAGACATTTGGCCAAGTGATGAAGAGATTGATGCGGTTATAGCAAACAGTGTGAAACCACAGCAATTTAGAGAAGTATACGACCCGATGTTCAACCTCACGGTTGATTATGGTGAAGATAACGACCCATTGTATGAATGGCGCGAAATGAGCACCTATATCCGTCGTCCACCATATTGGGAAGGTGCGCTTGCAGGCGAGCGTACGATGAAAGGCATGAGGCCGCTGGCTATTTTAGGTGACAATATTACTACCGATCACCTGTCACCTTCTAACGCAATTATGGCAAGCAGTGCAGCAGGTGAATACCTGGCCAAAATGGGCCTACCTGAAGAGGACTTTAACTCTTATGCCACACACCGAGGAGATCACTTAACCGCGCAGCGTGCAACGTTTGCGAATCCGAAGCTACTTAATGAAATGGTGAAGGAAAATGGTGAAGTGAAGCAAGGTTCACTTGCGCGTGTTGAGCCTGAAGGTCAGGTAACCCGTATGTGGGAAGCAATCGAAACTTATATGGATAGAAAGCAGCCGCTAATTATTGTGGCAGGTGCGGACTATGGTCAGGGCTCCTCGCGAGATTGGGCGGCAAAAGGGGTGCGTCTTGCGGGTGTTGAAGTGATTGTTGCTGAAGGGTTCGAACGTATTCACAGAACCAACTTGATTGGTATGGGTGTATTACCGCTGGAGTTTAAACCAGGCACGACAAGACTGACACTTGAGTTAGATGGCACAGAGACCTATGACGTTGTGGGCGAGCGCACACCGGGTACAACGTTGACGCTGGTGATTAATCGTCGAAATGGTGAGTGTATCGAAGTGGATGTCACGTGCCGATTGGATACCGCAGAAGAGGTGTCTATTTATGAAGCGGGTGGCGTATTGCAACGTTTTGCTAAAGACTTTTTAGAAGCCAACGCTTAATCAACATTATCAAAATAAACCCAAGCAATGCTTGGGTTTATTGTTAGGAAGGATCATGAGTTTTAAACCACAAATTAAAATTCCCGCCACATATATGCGTGGTGGGACTTCAAAAGGTGTATTTTTCAATCTAGAAGACTTACCTAAAGGCGCACAAGTTGCCGGTAAATTGCGAGATGATATTTTACTTCGCGTGATCGGCAGCCCAGATCCGTATGCTAAGCAAACGGATGGCATGGGTGGGGCGACTTCCAGCACCAGTAAAACGGTTATTTTGTCAAAGAGCACGCAAGCCGACCATGATGTTGACTACTTGTTTGGACAAGTGGCTATCGATAAGCCATTTATCGATTGGAGTGGAAATTGCGGTAACTTAACCGCGGCGGTTGGTGCTTTTGCTATCAGCAATGGTTTGGTTGACAGTACTCGCATACCTGAAAATGGGATTGCAGTTGTCCGTATTTGGCAAGCAAATATCGGTAAAACCATCGTTGCGCATATTCCAATCACCAATGGTGAAGTGCAAGAAACTGGCGACTTTGAGTTAGATGGCGTGACGTTCCCGGCAGCTGAGGTGGTTGTTGAGTTCTTAGATCCAGCCGATGCTGATGCAGATATGTTCCCGAGCGGCAATTTAGTGGATGTACTTGAAGTGCCTGATGAAGGCGCTTTTGATGTGACCATGATAAATGCTGGGATCCCGACTCTATTCTTTAGAGCTGATGATTTGGGCTTTAACGGCACTGAATTGCAAGAGGCAATTAACGGCGATGCAAATACGTTGCAAAGGCTAGAGAAAATCCGCGCATATGGAGCGTTGAAAATGGGTCTGATCAACGATTTGGAAGATGCTAAGGTTCGTCAGCATACGCCCAAAATAGCTTTTGTTAGTGGCCCTTGTGCCTACTCAGCATCCAGTGGTAAAGCCATCAGTGAGCAAGACATCGACCTAAATGTACGAGCGCTGTCTATGGGTAAGCTACACCATGCGATGATGGGTACTGCCGCGGTGGCCATAGCGACAGCTGCGGCAATTCCGGGTACTTTGGTCAATGAAGCCGCTGGCGGTGGACCACGAAATCAAGTTACGTTTGGGCACCCGTCTGGCACCTTAAAAGTTGGCGCTGAAGCAGAGCAAAATGGACAGAGGTGGTTAGCGAAAAAAGCCATCATGAGCAGAAGTGCACGTGTATTGATGGAAGGCGTTGTTCGCATACCCTCACCCGAATAAAACGCAATAGGTTGAGGTGTTCACCTCAGCCATTCCTCGTCATTTTATCGGCGAACTCAACACAAGAAAAAACATCACATAAAGCAAAAGGAAAGTTTGGAAAACCATGCTAGAAGCTATTATTTCGCTCGCATTTACAACATTTTTGTTACTTGGCTCACCTGGCCCTGCCCCATTGGCGCTCGCTGCTGTTGGTGCAAGCTCTGGGGTTAGAGAAGGAGTGCCATTCTTACTGGGTATTTTGAGTGGCTTGCTGGTCGCTATTGTCGCGTCGGCAACAGGGTTAGGTGCATTACTGTTAAGCTTCCCGCAATTAACGCACGTATTCCAAGTCGCGGCTTTACTCTACTTACTTTACGTTGCATATAAAATTGCTACCAACAAAAGTGCTTTATCTTCAACAGGAGATAAGTCCGTTGGTTTTATGGATGGGTTCATTTTAAATTTGTTTAATCCCAAAGCGTATGCTGCTTGTATCGCTATATTTGCTAATGTCGCCTTGCCGTTTGAGTCTCAATTGCAGGCCAGTGTGGTTGCGGCCAGTATATTGTTTGCGGTTGCTGTAGTGGCAGATGCGCTATGGCTATATTTTGGTGGGGTTTTACACCGGGTTGTAAAAACTTCGCAACAGCTCAGATATTTAAGACTATTTTTTGCAAGCCTTTTAGTTTTACTTTTGGGGTATGTCACTCTATCCTCAAACCTAGTCTAAGTTTATAAAAAATAGGGAAGTTATGGGGTTATCTAAATCACAGTTTGTCGATGTTGCGCAGGTTTTACTGAGTGCGCCAAAAGGGGCTATCGATAAAGTTGATATCAAAGCCATGGTGGACTATTTAGGTACTGTTACCGGGATATTTACCAGCACAGATATGAATCAGTCTGATAAAACAGAAACCGCATCAGGTGTTGCGATTTCTCCCGTGCAAGCGGCAAAGTGTTTTGAAGAAACTGTGAGAACACAATTATTTGCTCAAGGCGTCGCACAAGCGATAAATGACTGCATTAGAGAAAATGAAGCACCCGTTAGAGTACTCTATGCAGGGACTGGGCCTTATGCTACTTTGCTTATACCTTTATTAGCAGTGAGTGATAACTTACCTGTTGAGGTTACCTTAATTGATATTCATCAAGAGAATATTGATGCGGTGCATAAGTTAATTAACCACTTTAATCTTGGTCATTACCACATTCGTACGCATCATGCAGACGCGACGTTATGGCAACCACAGTCGTCTCAAGAACGCTTTGATATCATTATTTCAGAAACCATGACGGCTTTGCTAAAACGCGAGCCACAAGTATATATTTTCAAACATTTGGTTCAGTTTTTAGCGCCTGAAGGCGTACTTATTCCGCAGCAGGTGAGCCTAAAAGCGTGGTTGACTCAAGGTGAGAATGAGGGCGAGCGAGTTGAGTTACTTGGCGAGTTTTTCTGTTTAGATAAATCAACATCTTTGGCTTTAAGCCAGCAAGATTTAAGCTGTTTCTCATCTTGTCTCACTATTCCGGATAAAGATTGGTCAGGTTATACAGTTAAGCTCACCACGGATATTCAAGTGTATGGTGATTTGAGGTTGACCGAAGGGGATTGCAGCTTAAATATTGCATTTCATTTTAGCCCTTATGATGTTGTATTGGCAGCAAATGAGACTATTCAGTTTGATTATGTCGCACCAACTAGCCCAGACTTTTCCATTGTCTTTCCAAAAGCAAAGTGGCAATGCAGTCATTATGTATTACCGACAAGTGATGATGTTGGAAGGCTTGGCTTAGTGCAGTTGAAGCGCAGTTTTCAAAGGTCGTTTATGATAAAGCGAGGGGAACGTTTTGAGGTACCTGATCCAGAGTGGCATGCTGAGTTAGTTATTTATGACATGCTAGGGCTAAGCTGTGCTGAGGTCACTGCAAACATGTTTGCGTTAGAGGCCTTCGCCGACTTTGAATTATGGATTGAAGAGAATACGGTCGATATGTCACACATCAAAGTAGCAGCTATCAATGACGCTTTTCGTCGACGGTTACATAGTTGAGGACTAAAACTGAGCTTGCATAGACATCTCTAAAGACTGCTCATCATCACTTTGCTCTTGATATCGTGCTTTGACAAAAAAGCTATGGTTAACGAAATACTTGCCCTCGACAAGTAGATGTGACTCGTTGCTGCCTAGTCCAAGGGCAAAGTGTTGGTTAAAATAATAATTCGCAATAAAGTTATTGTGGTTTTTACTGCTCGAATTTTCGTGCGTTAAATCAAGCGTGAAGTACTGTTGCTCACCAAGGCGTCGAAAGTAGCGTACTTCCACCTGCCAGTTGTCCAATTCGTCATCACTGACAATAGTGGTACCCACATAAGCATTTTCATTGATATCTATGTTGAGCTGACCTTGCAGCCAAATAATATCGTCTGCGCTCGTCTGTTGCTGATGTTTGGCGCTCACTTTTAAACTATCAAAAAATAAATAGCCAAATCCGATAGTGTAGTTGTCGTCGGTCTCTCCTAAGTCAACAATGCTTGCCGTTGCAAACCAATTTGAAATAAACAGTTCACCTTCCAAACCTGTAAATGCAGATTGTTCATCATTAGTATACGTTGCCAGCAGATTGGTATCTGTATCTAGATAACCGAAGTCATCCCACACCCAAAAATTGGCTTGAGGTGCAAAGTAATAGTGGCTACTCAGCTGCAAGGTATGCGTGTCCGCATCTTCTAGTTTGGTATAAGCGGCTTGGTTGAACCAAGTCTTTTCTGTTTGTGCATAGCTGCACGTAGTGATGAAACTCACTAAAAAAAAGATTGTTATTTTCAATGGCTTTTCCATTTTTTTAGGCTTACTCGGAGCAAAGGTTTTAATGAGCGCGTTTTTTTAAGGATAGTATATTTATTAAAATGTGCGCGATAGCTTAAATTGAACTATTGTAAAAAAGGGTATTGTTTACTTATTTTTTACTTTCTAATAGCGGCATTTGTAATGAGTGAATTCCATGGTATTTCAGTTGGTACAGAGCGTCGGGACTTCGGTTTATTACTGAGTTTTAAAGCCGTTGGCAGGCTCACTCACAAAGACTATGTGGTTGTCTTACCCATTGTTGATCAAGTGGTCATGCACAATATGAATGAAGATATTTGTGTGTTAATTGATCTAACTGAGTTACAAGGGTGGGAAGTAAGTGAAGCATGGACTGATATTCGACTTGCTTGCAAATACAGTGATCAATTTGCACGTACTGCCGTAATTGGCTGTAATCGGTGGCAGCGAATTATGTCCATTATTGGTGGTTGGGTATTAGGCGGGCAAACACGTTATTTTTCTGAACTCCACTCTGCGCAGCATTGGCTAAATCATATGTGATGACCTAAAGCAATGTTGTTACCACTTGATTTGCATTCTTTTATTCGTTAAAACTCCTTTATTTACGGTTCAAGTTTGGAATACATATGGCGTGCGTATTGATCACTGGGGCAAACAGAGGCATTGGGCTTGCTCTTGTTAAATTATATCTAGATTCTGGCTGGCATGTTCTGGCAACCGTTAGAGACATAAATTCAAGCGAGGTCTTAGGTGATTTGGCCGGGGGGAGCGTATCAGGTGTGCTTGATATATACCCATTAGATGTCACTAATTATATTCAGCTTGACGACCTAGCCAAGCAACTTAGTGCTCAGGCGATTGATGTTGTGATCAATAATGCTGGATTATATGGACCGAAAGGATATGGTTTTGGGCAGTGTGATGTAGAGGCTTGGCGTAGGGTTATGGAAGTGAATGCGATAGCGCCTGCCAAGTTGGCTGAGGCATTTTATCCACACCTGTTACGAGGGCAAGGTAAGATCTTTGCAGCCTTATCTTCACGTGTAGGTAGCCATACAGAAAATACTAAAGGTGGTGGGTATATTTACCGAAGCTCTAAAGCTGCGCTTAATTCCGTAGTAAAAAGTTTGTCTAATGACTTATTACCACAAGGGATAAAAACCGTTGCATTGCACCCTGGCTGGGTCAAAACACAGATGGGTGGCCCGAATGCTTTGATCACGCCTCAAGAGTCGGCATTGGGGCTAAAACGTGTGTTAGATAACTTACAAGAGCAGCAAAGTGGCAGCTTCTTGAGCTTTGATGGTAGCGTTATACCTTGGTGATTTAACATCTTTAAGGCGTATCATCTATGCTTTTGAAGTGATTTGATAAGGCGGATAACCAATGTATTGCTGATACAGATCAATAACCTTTTATGTGTATCAGTAACAATGAAGTTAAGCCAATAAATATCTCAGAAGGATCCATTTATGAGCATAGAAAAACACGACTTACTGCACGAATTCCCAGATCATCATCACACTATCCGCCATTTAAAAATGAACGACAATCACTTTGCAAAATTGTTCAATAAGTACAATGAGCTAGACAAAGAAGTGCGTCGAATCGAAGAGGGTGTTGAAAATACCACTGACGATTACTTGGACACGAAAAAAATGGAGCGAGTTCAGCTTAAAGATGAATTATTTGGTTTGATAAAAAAGACAGAAGCGACAATTTAACTTGTGTGCTTTTGACCTAATTTAAAATAGGAGGTCACTGACCTCCTATTTATACATGTTATTTTGCAACTATATGCAACGCTATTTAGCTTATGATGCCAAACCTGATTATTGGCATTTTATAGTTGCATAAAGCTGATAACACTGGTTTTTACTGCCTGTACTCTTGTACACCCAAGACTTTCCATACCAGTCGTAATTTGCATATGAAGACTCATCTTCACCACATGTGATTGTGCTGCCACTAACTTCTTGGTTGTGACCACGCTCTTCACAAAACTGGTTACCATTTGTTGAACCTACAAAAAACGGCTGAAGACGACCATTTACCCAAACACGAGGGCTGTAATAAGTTACGACGCTTGAAGCAAATACACCTTGATTGGCTGCGATAGTGACTTCTGCTTTTTCAAACGCAACATTACTATTTTCCATTGTTTCTAGTTCAATTGCATTGGCCGCTGCAACACCAGACAGGCTTGTAAATAAAGCTGCGATTACTAACTTTTTCATTTTATTTTCCTTATTTGAGTTTAATTGCCTGTCTCATTAAACGGTTCAAATATTGAAATAAGATGTGCTTTTTGTTTAATTTTTGATCTTTTTATGTGTCTATCACAGTAGGCTCTATGATAGCTTGCGACTAAAACAGGCGATCCTTAAGTTGCGCATAGTGATAAAAGCCCAGTTGGCCTAAACGACTAAGTCGCGCAAAGGGCACTTTAGGCGCGGCGGATTGATAGATTGGCAGCGATGGCGTATCTAATGACATAGTCATTTGTGATAAACGATAAGCGGCTTGGGTGCTGAAGGCGACGCCTGCGCCACAGTAGCCAATGGCATAGCCAACGTCATCTTGGAAATAAATATGAGGATGGTCATCCAAAGTCGCTGCAATATAACCATGCCAGTAATAATCTGTCTCAATTGAATTAAGGGCTGGAAAGCCATTTTGCATGGCGTCTTTAAGGTGGGTTTGATAGATTTGCCTGTTTTGATCTTTCCCATATACAGCCCCTCTGCCGCCAAATAGCAGTCGGTTGTCTGGTAATAGTCGGTAGTAATATTTAAGCGTTCGGGTATCCATCATAACTTGATGTGTTTTGAGGCCCGTCTCGGTCAACTCGTTACATGTCAGTGGGCGGGTAACCAAAATACTACTCAATATCGGGATATATTTATGATTAATAGCAGGGTGAAAACGTTTGCTGCCATAAGCATTTGCAGTAATAAGAAGCTTGTTGGCTTGTAGTAAGACATCATTTACTTTTACTACGTGAGTATTGCCAATTTTAGGCATATGTTCTGCAAGGCTGTGCTCGAAGACATCCACACCGGCCTTTAATACCAAAGCTTTGTATGCACTAAGGAGCTTTAAAGGGTTTAGTCCAAATCCATGCTGATTTCTCACTGCCCCGTGGGTGTTAGGCATATTCAGGTAGTGCGCTTTTAGCTCATTGGGCGTGATAACCGATAGATTCTCATCACAAAAGGCCTTTTTTGCAAACTCATAACCTTGATATAAGGCTTCCATTGCAGGTTTAGAGTGGGCAATTTTCAAATATCCATGTGATTGTTTGTCGCAGTCGATATTGTGCTCTTGAATTAACCCTTCTAAACGAGAGACACCATTTTGGTATTCTTGATATACCTGTAAAGCAATATCTTGGCCCCATTTTTTTACCATACTTAATGGAGTTAATCTGCCTGTAGTTGGCAATGCAAACCCAGCATTTCTCGCGCTTGCACCAAACCCCACTTGGTTTGCTTCAAGTACACAGACCTTTTGATTATGCATGGTGGCAAGGTAGAAGGCGGTTAGTAACCCGGTAAAGCCGCTCCCAATAATGATGACATCATACATATCAGCCTTTGTGGGCTGCCTAATGTCTGCATTTAGGGGGAATTGATTTGCCCAGTAACTAGAAGGTAGCGGCTGATCTTTGCAATTAGCCTGATAAAGAGGGTCGTAGGTGCTCATTAAAATTCGATGACCATTTCAGCAGCTTGACAATGGCACTCGTTACCACATATAGGGCATTCATAGCCATCATTTATACAGTTTTCAAGCCATCGGTCATCGTGCAGTTTTACCAGCTTTCCTCCAGACTTGGTGAAATATTTGACCGCGCCATTCCCCGGGCTTTGACGCCAAAGATGAGCAACGCCTGCTTTTGCACCTTGCTGTTTTAATACGTCGATTGACGCTGCTAATAATTTGGGGCCAATGCCTTGTCCTTGTGCTTCTGGATGAATGGCAATGCATTTAAAGTAGGCCATTGCGTCAACGGCAACGGGCCATTGTGAGGGGGTACACCATTTATCTATTTCCCATTGGTTTGGGCAGAAAGTCAGCCTCACACCAACGACATGATCTTTGTCATCAACAGCAATAAACGAGGAACTTAATCCGTTTTTTAGGCCCTTTTGATAAATTTTCTCAAGCTTTTCTTCATCGAGATAGTGTTCTCCATGTACCAAATTACCAAGAGAAATTACTTGAGAAAAATAATCATGGCTTAGCTGAGTTAATTTAATCATCTTACTTATTCTTTTTTCTAATAATATTTCCCTATTTTGCCGAAGACTGAGTGATAATCAAGTGTACAATTGTTCAAAAAATGGGTAATTCACATTGACAGCGATGTCAATGTGTAATATTTGTTAATTTGATGAATATTGATATTCATCAAGTCAAAAGCAGCTGGTTACTGCTTTTTAGATACAACAAACAAAGAAAAATTGAATTCTAAATTCATTTAATTCAACAACATGTAAAGGTAAATTATGAATAATGGCAAAAAAGGGGTAAGTAAACTTACCAAACTCGCGGCTTTGTGTATGCCAATATTGTGCGCAAGTGCAATTACCCACGGGATGAATGTGCAGCCAGATCCAAACAACCCTGGTGGATATGTAGTCTCCCGTGCAGATTTGAATACAGCGGAGCAAGCATTAACTTCAGATCCTATGTATGCAATTTGGTCTAAGGCACTTGAAACTCGCAGCAATACAATTGTTGAGGCCATTTTACCGGGAGCAGCGAACAACCCAAGCAACGTTAAACGTGTTGAGCGAGTTTTTGGTCAAGCCGAGTGGGATTTTTTAACGCAAATGGCTGCGCCTGAATATACATATACGCGTTTTTTGCGTGCGATTGGTAAGTTCCCTGCTTTTTGTGGTGAGTATACCGATGGCCGAGATGCTGACGCAATTTGTAAAGAGTCTATCGTGACTGCATTTGCTCACTTTGCTCAAGAGACCGGCGGTCATATTTCTAAAGATAATACGTCTGACAATCCAAATGGGCTAGAAGAGTGGCAGCAGGCTCTTGTACATGTCCGCGAAATGGGCTGGTCTGAAGGGCAGGGCGGTTATCGCACTGGATGTGGTCAAAATGATTGGCAAAATCGCCGTTGGCCTTGTGGTGAAGGGCAAGGCTATTTTGGCCGTGGTGCAAAACAACTCTCTTATCACTTTAACTACGGCATGTTTTCTGAAGTCATGTTTGATGGCGATGCTACGGTGCTGTTGAATGACCCAGGTCGCGTCGCTGATTCATGGCTTAATTTAGCGTCTGCTATTTGGTTTTTCCTCACGCCTCAAGCGCCAAAGCCTGCTATGTTACATGTGATTGATAGAACTTGGGTGCCTTCACAGGTTGAGTTAAATGCGGGCATTGGATATGGCTTTGGTACAACTATCAATGTCATAAATGGTGGTATTGAGTGTGGAGAACACAATCGTTATAAAGGCCAGCCTGTAAATCGTATCCGCTATTGGGAAGGGCTATCTCATTACTACAACATTCCAATCGAGGCTGATGAAGAGAATACGTGCTGGCAGCAAACCCCGTTTGGCAGCTTGAATCTCGATGGTGCAAGTGGTGTGCTGTACACTAATTGGGAAGCGAATTGGGCACATTACTCAGACAGACCTGGCGGCCACTCTTTTGAGTGTAAACTAGTTGGGTATCAAACTGCTTATTCAGCGCTTGTCCCAGGTGACTATGAAAAGTGTGTAACGAACTTCTATCAATCACACACAGGTTGGCCAAGTGTAACTGTGGTTGATACATTACCGCCAATTGATGTTAAGCCGCCTGTAGGTGGAGCAAAAGCTTGGGATAGCAATAAAGTGTACCTTAAAGGTGATAAAGCTAGCTACCAAGATAAGGTCTATGAAGCGAAGTGGTGGACCAGAGGGGATACTCCAAGCCCCACAAATACAAGTGGGCCATGGAAGTTAATAAAATAAATACGTTGGGGAAACTGCGCGTTTCCCCAAAAAACTACTTTGGTTGGTGGGTAAGGCTATAGCTGGCCATTTTATCAAACAGCTTGGACTCTACGCGTTTTTCGAAGCTTATCATACTGTTTAAATAGGCGGCCCTTAAGTCATTAAATGTGTGCTCTGTATTGAGCGCGCTTAGGGTTAATGTGACTGATAAATTATCAGGCTCAACTGCCTGCACAACGTCATCAAATTTTAGCTGTGGAATCGTTTCTTCTCCATCAGTGATAATCTCCCAGTGAGTTTTGCCTTGTATGTCATTCTCCCATGCGTAGTTAACAGTGACGAGATTTACTCTCCTGTCTACCGCACTAAAATCTAACTCAGCCATTTGGGACTCATCTTTGATTGAATTAACAAATGACTCGTAGGCTGAAGTGAGCACATCATCTAATTGGATGTGGGTAAGATCTGATATTTTTCCTTCATCGCTGACACGATTCATCGCAGTGAAATATGAAGTAAATGACAGAACATCTGTGAGCTGCATATGACGTGGTCGATTTAAAGATAAATAATTGACCGTTTCTAAGTCATTGAAAATCACCAGTTGGTTCTTGTTTTTGTAAGATGGGTGGGTGTATGCGGCTTGATTAACTACCACTGAGTGGACTTCGTTATTGCCCGAATAGGACGAGAAGTTAATTGTCTCTTGGTCATCAAACTGCATCGTACTTAAATCGACCAGAGTGCCAGATGCCGTGATTTGCTGATCTGATAATGTGATAGTTGCGGCTTTCGATGTATCAAACAATCCACCTTTGTGACCAGCTTCCGACTGAGTAAAGACAAGTGTTTGGGCGTCAGTAGCGCAAGTATTAAACTGTTCTTGTGCTTCTGATAATAAAATAGGTGTTGCGCCGACATTAAACACTGTTGAATCAGGTGATTCGGCTTTAAGTGTTTTTAAATCATATGTGATTGCACTGCATCCACAAGGTTCTTTATCATTAAAACTGAGGGAATCGATTTTGAAACCTTCAGCGACATTTAATAAGGTTTGGATCTGCAGGTGCTTCTCACCATTTTCAGTTGTGGCATTGTAAACGAGAGAGACATGTTGTGTATTCTCAGGAAGCGTTGATGCTACTTCACCAGATGTAGATGTTTTCTCTGAAGAGATAAAGCTTCCATCTGCGCTGTGATAAACAATATCGGCGACAACTGCTTTACTACCACATGCATTGCTTTTAAATGTAGTTAATGAAAAATTTGGTTCCACAGTACTTGGTGGATTTTCTGTGCTTGGTCTTTCCGCGACTGGTTGGTTTGCCGAAGTATTATTATCACTTCCTCCACACCCAGTGAGTTGTATTGCACCTAGTATGGCAATTAAAAGTCCATTTTTTTTAAGATTCATTTTTTGTGTCCTTTTTAAACTATTTGATGATTAAAAAGTGATCATATATTAGTGGTTCAAGATATAAAATAAATAAATGACGTTTATAAATTAATAAATATTTTATCCTTTTTTAAGTAAACTTTTGTAAAGTTAACGCATTAAAATATTTATTTCAATTTTAAAGGTTATAACCATTTTTCATACGGAACATGATGCCCACAGTCCATACTGAATAGTTGCATTGATTTGCAAGTACGGCGCATTCAACTGCGTCGGAGATAAGGCTTACTTTACCCTGAGTTAGTCGTTGTGGTGGTATTCGTATGAAGGCTACCTCAACACCTTGTCGAAGCATTGCTGAGGCAACCTCGATAAAACCTCCCTTGTATTTGAGTTATAGTGCTTGCTATTGTTTTATTACTAAAAATAGTAATGTTAAAGCATGTTTAACAATGTGCTGGAGATTCTTTAGGGTGAAACAATGTATTATTTTGTAAATAATACATTGTTTGTGTGATTAGTTTAGCAGTGTTTTAATCTCAACTTTCCCTTGTTTATCTGCGTACTTGAATACAAAGTCTTCTGTGCCATTTTCATCAATATCAACAAGTACAATGTCGTTAGGATTATTAGGTAGAGTATGGTTTATCTTCTTTTGTTTTTTTCTTAATAGATTATTACTTTCACCATAAAAAATACTTAACGTATTATCTGAAGATTTAAAAACTAAATCATGCTTATTATCACCATTTAGGTCGCCAGTATAATAGGGCATACCTTGCATGGAGCGTTTCATATCAACTTCTAATTCAATTTCCTTTTCTGTATTTGGTGTCGTTTTAAATAAGGTATGTGGATGCTGTTTAAAAAAGTGCATGTCAACGTCAATATCAGCCTTTCCACCACCTAGCGCCATTGCCGCAATGGTCGTTAAGCCGATGTCGACATTGAGGGTTTGCAGATCAAGCAATCCGTCACCGTCAAAATCATATTCGATACGCATTCCCCCAGCACCAATGGTGTGGGGCAAGTTTATAGCGCCGGAGTTAAAGCCTTTAGCTTGACCAAGATATAAATCATATTCTACTTTGGCCTCAAGGCCTGATATGCCTTCGGTGACAGGTCTTATCCTGGTGACTAAATCTAAATGCCCATCTTGGTTAATATCTAAAAGATCTTGTGTAGTACGAATGCGGTTACCTGTGATTTTTCCAAATGAGGTAGGTAGGTGAATATATTCCACATTTGGTGCGTAACCTGTTTTATTACCATACAGCACAGCGACTTCTTGGCGCGTGCGAAACACTAAATCGGTAAAGCCATCAGCATTAAAGTCATGAACAATGGGTAGTGAGGTAAAGTTTGTGCTGATTTCGAGCGATTCCCTATAGGAGTTGCTCCTTAGGGGCAAGTTGTATTCAAAGTCATGCTTTATAAATTGTCCGTTTGGCTGTTGAACAAAAAGCTCATTGCGAGTAAATCCAGGTAAATAAATATCGCTTAAACCATCACTATTGGCATCTAAAATAAATTCGACCTTCTCAAAATCGTCTACCTGCAAACGAGTGAGCAAACTTTTTGATTCAACAAGTTGTGTCGTTTTGTTCGGAGTGACCAAATAAACGCCACCATTATCTAATACGAATGCTTGCACTTCTTTAGAATTTGCGATGTGTCCATAATGAAATCCTTTGGATGTCGCACTGATTGGCAGTTTCTGAGAGGTATTTTGGCTCAAGTTGATACGTTCTAACGCTTTTTCTTCTTTATTAACGGCGAAAACGATCGGAGAGTTTGTTAGGACTAATGGGCTATCGGTATCTATTTTTAGTGGCATCTGAGCACTATAAGCATGGCTTGATATGATCATCCCAGTTGTCAAAATAGCTTTAAAGTTCATCATGTTTCTCCAAAACACAAATTTACCCTTTACGAGTAAAAGATTCTATTGGGTTATTTTTCTCTTTTTATTACCAACTAAAATAGCTGAGTTAGTTTTGTTAACTCGGTATTAGTTGTATTTGGCCATAAATGGTTCAATTTAGATGCTATGTGAGCAGTTCTTAGTGTGCAATGCAGAGGTTGTAATTATTTGTGACGACCTGTATGAAAAGGAGTGGTTTATTAAGTGGTTTAAGAAGCACAAAAGCGCTACAATTCGCGCCTTGTATGATACAAATGAGAAACCACCGTGACTGCACCCCGCCAACTGCTAGAGAGCCTAAATAGTGCCTTATTACAGGCATCAACATTGGAACAATATGCTGACAAAGTAGTGCAACAGCACTTACAAGCAAACCCTGCTTGGACTGTCGAACAGCGCGCATATTTTGTTACAACTCTCTACGATTTGATCCGCTATAGTCGAAAGCTTTGTTGGGGACTAGGCCGTCGAGATTTAGTTGACTCGGCCACTGGATTAAACTCGGATGATGCGTGGCATATGTGGGGCGCGTACACTTTACTGAGCGGGCAAACACTTCCAGAGATCCCTGAAATATCAGCACTGAATATAGCTGATATCGAAAAAGAACTCGCCAGTGCGCCTGAAGATGTGCTGCTGAGCATGCCCACTTGGCTGGATGAGCGAGCGCGAAAGGAGTTGGGCGCAGTATGGGAGCCAATTGCCAGAGCGCTCAATAAACCAGCTGAACACTTCATTCGAGTGAATTCACTCAAAAGTGACGCTGTAAGTGTTCAAGGGAGTTTGGCGAAAGAGCAGATAATCACTGTGCCTGTTGATGGTTTACCAAATACGCTTAAGGTTGAGCAAATGGGGTATTTGTTTAGAACAGATGCATTTCAAAAGGGTCACTTCGAGATGCAAGACGCCGGCTCTCAGCAAATAGCCAGTTTATTGGATATAAAGCCAGGCATGAAAGTTGTGGACGCGTGCGCTGGTGCAGGAGGTAAAAGCCTCCATATTGCGGCTTTGCTTGAGAACAAAGGGCGTTTATTATCGCTAGATATCCATCAATATAAGCTGGATACGTTAAAAAAGCGTGCCAAGCGTGCAGGCTCTCATGTTATAGAAACGCGCCTGATCCAAAATAGTAAAACGATCAAAAGGCAAAAAGAAAAGTTTGATCGTGTGCTGTTAGATGTGCCTTGCTCAGGTACTGGTATATTGCGACGCAATCCGGATGCAAAATGGCATTTGAATGAGCAAAATATTAATGACTTAATTGTATTACAAAAGGATATTTTGCAAAGATACAGTCAGATGTGTCGAGTGGGTGGAAAGCTTGTTTATGCGACTTGCTCTATTTTACCCTCTGAAAATGGACAACAGGTTCAAGCATTTTTAGCCAATAATCCACATTGGACTTTAGAGGAAGAATTAAGCTTAGTGCCCGGTGTAAATAGTGAATATGATGGTTTTTACGGCGCAGTATTAGTAAAAAATGATATTTCATGATTTATGGGGTTGAAGTTACACGCTTTTGACCCAACAAAAAAGAATATATTACTAGGCGCATATTTGACTGCATCTAGCGAACACATTAATCGTTTAAGGTTTGACAATGAATCCGATCATCGCACTACTTAAAGAGCACAATATTTCTGATGAACAAATTAAAGCGGTATTTCAGGCATTAACTGAAAACCCTTTAATGGCAATGGCGACTGTACAACAATTGCCAATTCCACCTGAAAAATTACAGCAACTAATGGGGCTAGTAATGCAAAACCCAGCCTTAATTAAAGAGGCCGTTGCGGAACTTGGATTAGATTATTCGAAAGTAGAAGCTGCGAAGGCACAGCTAAATAAGTAACTGACGATAAAATCCGTTTAAAAAAGGCTTCAACAGGAAGCCTTTTTTGTATTTGTTAAAACGTGATTTGTGCACCGAGCGAAATAAAGCGACCTCGTCCGCCACCATAAGCACTGTGAAAGTTGCCATTCCCCCCAATGATAAAGGGCCCATTGTTATTAAACAGGTTTTTTACATTGCAAGAGAGTCTTAATGTCGCCCCTTGTAATTTTTGACGATAAGACAATTGAAGCGAGTGAGTGGTGTATGATGGAAGGTCATTACCCCAAAGAGGTTCAGGGTTGTCGATACAGGTGCCTGACAGCTGTGCACATTGTTCTCGATTATCTTGCATAAAACCAAGCCAATTCTCATATACTTGCTTATTGCGTGTTATACCGCTTTTAAATTGTGTATGCCATGACATTTGCCATTTATCGTGTTGCCAAGAGAGAGAGGCTTTGCCTGTATCTGCAAAAATATGGTGATTTAAATATCCTTCGTGTATTTCAGTTACTCGTTCATTGACGTGATCAGATATCAATGCATGATCAATGACGTGATTCCAATTCAATTTAAATCTGAGCTGGCCAAAACGGTTTAAAGTGTATGTATAGTGAATCGCCGCATCATAGCCTTGCGTAAAGAGCTGGTTTGCATTGACTAATCGCTGTTGTAATTCAATAACTTGTCCTTCATTGTCTCTTTTTATCGCCTGACAAAATGGGCTATTAGGATCAAAAGGTGTGTCTGTTTGATAACACCTATTCATAATATTTTGATGTGAAAGTGATGTGATGACGTCTCTTATGCTAATACGATAATAGCTTGCATTAATGGTCATGTTAGCGATTGATTCAGGCTCAACTTGTAGCTCAACTGCGAAACTGTCGGCAGTTTCTTCGGTGAGCTCTGGATTTCCCAAATTTGGCGAGTAGCTGTTATTGCGATCGTGAAAAATCCCCTCTTTTTTTATTACAGCATTGATACTCTCTTCCTTTCTGCAGTTGTCATGGCCCATCAGCGTTGAGGTTGCGGTTACGCCATCACATAAGTCTTGAAAGGCATTGTAGTCGCCTCTTATGGGAGACATGAGCTCAGTGATTGTTGGGGCTCGCATCGCCTTTGCCCAATTAAACTTCACAGCGTAATGTGTCGTAGGGGTGTAATTAAACCCAAGATTATAGCTCTGAATAAGTCCCATATTTGACCAGCTATAATCCGCTGCACGTGCAGCCAAAGAAAGGCTTAATTGGTGTGCAAATCGTCTATCTTTGAGTAAAGGCACAGACGCTTCCATAAAAATTTCATAGCTGGTGACATCTCCATTAAAATTAGGAATATAGTTAAAAGTCACTCCCCCTTGAGGCACATTGGTGGAGACGTTTTGACTGTCCCTTCTGAAATCTATACCAAAAGCACTTAATAGAGGGCCTGATGGCAATTTGATAAGTTCACCACTGAGTGCGGCGGACAAGGTTATTTGTGAAAGGCGAGTGGTCAGTTTAGGGGTCGCTCGTATATAACTTGCGGCCGCTGGGCTAATCGCGTTTTCTCCAAATAAGTTGATTGGGGTGCAGCCAGCTTTTCTGGCGTCTTCATCTATGCACGCTATGGAACCATCAGGTAGCATGTGGGCGTTAAGTGCGTTTCTGACATGAGCCACTTTTAATTCGTTATAACGGATTTGTTGTTGAGTAAACTGACCAAAGCCAAGTGAGGTATCCCATTGCCAGTTATCCCACATGATCCCATTGAGACCAGCCCACGTGCGCAGTGTGGTGCGCGAGTTATCATTGGTAACGGCACCGACTTCTTGAAACAGACGATCCCATTTTATATCTTGGCTATTTGCACTTTCTCTGATTTTTGGCGGGATATAAGGGTTAGTGTAGGGGATTGCGCCAATACAATCTGAACCAAATTGCTGTGTGTGTGCGTTATAGGTGATGACCAGATCACACTCATCTTCGTTTTCTGGGGACTTTCTATTTTGACTATCATTTTTGCTGTAATGCAATTGAAAATAGGCCAGCTCACCTGATTTAAAATCAAATTCATTTTTGATTGCCAAGTTGAGTTGCTGACTGGGTAATTGAAGTAAGTTGTATTGATTAAAGTGCAAACCATGCACTTCTTCTTGCCAGTCATTTCGTAATGTTTGCTCATCAAACCAAAAGCCTGAGTTAGGTTTAAAGCTACTCGATTCATTAAAAACCCCTCCAGGTAATGCATCGCTTAACGAAGTCCAATCGCTTTGATTAATATCACGCATACAGCGGTATGCACTCTGTTGCTCAGGGTCATACAGTGCCGTGAGCATAGTGTTACACATTCTTTTGGGGTCATATCTCCAGTCATCCTGCTGTTGAGCACGGCTTCTGTCCCAGTAATCCAAGCCAAAATGCTCGATGTAAGTGGCGCTCAGCAGTAGTTGCCCTTGTTGGTTGTTATACTGAAGCCCCGTATCTGCATTAAAGGCGATTTCACGTGCACCGCCCGCCACGCTCTCGCCTACAGTTAAATTCATTGTTGTGTCATCTTTGCTTTGCTTAGTGATAATATTGACGACACCTGAGATAGCGCCAGAGCCGTATGCTGCTGACGCGCCACCTGTAATTATTTCGATGTTTTTTATCATACCCTTTGGTATGGAAGAAAGGCTGACCAACTCACCAGAGTAACTATTTGAAACGACTCGCCTGCCATCAATTAAAGTCAATGTTCTGTTAAGTCCTAAACCTCGTAAATCGACAGTTGAAAGGCCTGAGTTATGTGTACTATTTTGAGAATTTAAATGACTTATACCCTCATTAATTTGAACAACTTCATCAATGAGAATATCCGATAAAGAGGCATATGCAGACTGATCGATGATGTCGTTGGAAACACGAGTGAGTAAATGCGTACTATTTCCTTGTGCTATGTGCGACCCCGTTACTGTGATGCGCTCAATATTTTGAACCTCTTGCTTATTTCGTTGTTTAGCGATGGGCGCTGCGTCCCCTTTACGCGCATTAAAAATACAGAGGGTAACAAGTACAAATATAGAAAAAGCGTTATTAATTTTTTTACTCGATGACACTAAACTTCCTTAAACACACTAATTAGGCAGTAAAAAAACGCACGTAATAAGAAGCTTCTCTTCTGTGAAGAGTTTCTTTCACGTTCTCAAGAGCAGTTCGCAGTATGGTTATTGTTTATTAATTTATAATTATATGTATATTAATTGTGAAATAAAAGTGGCTTTGGATGAGAAAATTGATTACATAAAAGTTGTTTGTGAATTGTATTAATAAGGCTGTTGGAAAGTGATGAGAGTCGAGTTGACTTTATTTATGATGTATTAGAAACGATAAAAGGGCCATAAAGGCCCTTTGGAAGTATCGTTCAAGTTAGTATGGTTACCCTAACCCCTTAAGGCAACCAACCAATTGTTTTGCAAAAGCGGCATATCTCGTTAAGTTTCTAAGCTAGCGAGAGGAAAAAACCTGCTATTGCTGCACTCATTAGGTTAGCCATTGACCCTGCTAAAACCGCCCTGAGCCCTAAGCGTGCGATATCCTTTCTACGACTAGGAGCCATACCACCTAGTCCGCCTAGTAAAATTGCAATCGACGATAGGTTAGCAAATCCACATAACGCAAATGTGACAATTGCTTGGGTGTGTTCAGATAACCCATCGCGATAATTCATAAAGTCCAAGTAGGCAACGAATTCGTTAACTACTAATTTTTGGCCGATAAAGCTACCTGCCGTTACAGCTTCTGCCCAAGGTACACCAATCATCCAAGCTACTGGTGCAAAGACATAGCCTAAAATTTCTTGTAATGTCAGCTCTGGGTGATTAAACCAGCTGCCAATTCCGCCAAGTAAACCGTTCATCAGCGCGATTAATGCGACGAAGGCCAGTAGCATAGCACCTACGTTAAGTGCTAAGTGCATGCCGCTTGAAGCGCCTGCAGCCGCTGCATCGATGACATTAACTGGCTTTTCTTCACCACTGTCTACTTCAGCTAAGTTTTCTTTGGTTTTTTCTGTCTCTGGCACAATCATTTTGGCCATTAAGAAACCACCTGGTGCTGCCATAAAGCTTGCTGCGATTAAATATTTTAAATCGACACCAATGGCAACATAACCCGCCATGACTGAGCCCGCAACAGTTGCAAGGCCACCAACCATAACGGCAAATAACTCTGATTGCGTCATTTTAGGAATGAATGGCTTCACAATAAGAGGTGCTTCTGTTTGTCCAACGAAAATATTCGCGGTAGCAGAAAGCGACTCAGGTCGTGATGTTTTAAGCAGCTTTTGTAATCCGCCACCTAAAATTTTAATTATCCATTCCATAATCCCGAGGTGGTATAAAACACCGACCAACGCCGAGAAAAATACAATGACAGGCAAAACCTGAATTGCAAATACAAATCCAATTGATTCTTGCGCAGCCAAAGGACCAAATAAGAAGCTAATTCCATCATTGGCATAGCCAATTACTGAAGAAACTGCTGATGACATAGCGGCCAACGCGTTTTTACCAGCTTCTATAAAGAGTACAAAGCCGCCAATGACGACTTGCATTAAAAATGCGATACCTACAGTTCGTTTATTTATTGCGCTGCGGTTCGTTGAAGCCGCGAAAGCAATACCTAGTAGCATCATCATGCCTACTAGGCTCATTATTGTTGTCATGCCAAAATGTTCCCGTTTTATTCTTGCAGCAAATATTTTATTTTACTTTTAATAATATCAATCGCAACGCGATTCATACCGCCACGGGTCACGACCAAGTCGGCATTGTGCTTCGATGGTTCGATAAACTGATAAAACATCGGTCTAACCGTTGCTTGATACTGCTCAACAACAGAAGAAATACTTCTGCCTCTGTGCTCGATATCACGCTGCATACGGCGTAATAAGCAAATATCAAGCGGGGTATCAATAAATACCTTGATATCAAATTCTTCTATTAATGCTGGGTCGCTTAACAGTAAAATCCCTTCGACAATTAATATTTTTGCCGGATTTACTGTGCGTGTCTCACTACTGCGCGTGTGTTGAGCATAATCATAAGTAGGTACTTGTACTGATTTACCTTGACGTAATTGTTCAAGATGCTCTTTCATCAACGCATGTTCAAACGCATCCGGATGGTCATAATTTGTTTGAGTTCTATGCTCAAATGGCAAATGCGATTGATCTTTATAGTAAGCGTCTTCTTCTATAACGGCGATAGCGCCTGATTCAAGTTCATTTACTAATTCGTTATATATTGTTTGACTAAAAAGAGACTTACCAGACGCAGAAGCGCCAGCTATGGCTATAATTGTTCGTGTCACTAAAGTTCACACCCAGCTATTGTTGACGTTGGAAGATCACAATAGCAAAAAAGACACGATTAATCTCTTTTGCCTCGCTTAATGAGCAAATTTAAATGTTTTGCCCCATTCAAAACAGGACTTATGTCCGCTGGTATAACCAGATTTTTTATTTATTTAAAATGGGGACTAAGAAGATATATTATGGTTTTGTGACAGCGGACTAATGTCCTGTACGATATATTTAGCTATCAATAAAGTAACGACCTCTGGGAGCAAAGATGCTTTATAAAAACAAAATACGACCCAGACAAAAGATGAGAGGTGATATATGGCAAGAGCAATTATTTTAATGGCAGATAGCCTTGGCGTTGGTGCAGCACCAGATGCTGAAAAATTTGGTGATGTAGGTGCCAACACGCTCGCTCATCTTTTGCAAGCATATAAAGAGGAAAAAGGCTCTGCACTATCTATCCCTAATTTAACAAAATTAGGCTTAGTAGATGCATGTGAAGCCGCAGGTGGAAAAACATGTGAAGTTGCTGAGCGTATTGAGCCGGTAGCAGCCTGGGGTTATGCCAAAGAGCTTTCTAGTGGTAAAGACACGCCGTCTGGTCACTGGGAAATGGCAGGTGTACCAGTTTTATTTGACTGGGGCTACTTTCCAAATACACAACCTTGTTTCCCGCAAGAGTTTATTGATGAGCTGTGTAAAAGAGCGGATCTCCCAGGCATTTTAGGGAATTGTTATGGTTCGGGCACAGTGATTCTAGAGCAACTGGGTGAAGAGCACGTCAAAACTGGCATGCCAATTTGTTACACCTCAGTTGATAGCGTATTTCAAATAGCCGCTCATGAGCAGTCATTTGGCCTTGAAAAGCTTTATCAAGTATGTGAAATCGCACGGGCACTGCTTGATGAAATGAACATAGGACGAGTGATTGCGCGGCCGTTTATAGGCACTTCGAGTGCCGACTTTATTCGTACAGGTAATCGTAGAGATTATTCTGTTTTACCACCGGCACCAACTGTTTTGGACAAGTTGGCTAATAGCGGGGGGGAAGTGATCAGTATTGGTAAAATTGCAGACATTTATGCACACCAAGGGATCACACAAAAACATAAAGCACCTGGTTTGATGAATTTATTGAACAAAACCAGTGAAGTGATTGACTCAGCGCCTGATAACAGCCTGATTTTCACAAATTTAGTAGATTTTGATGAAAAGTTTGGTCATCGTCGCAACGCTGTAGGGTATGCCGAAGCGTTGGCTGAGTTTGACGCCTACTTACCGACAATTTTAGGTAAGCTAAAAGATGACGATGTGCTATTTATTACGGCGGATCACGGTTGCGACCCTACAGCACCGGGTACCGATCACACAAGAGAATACGTGCCAGTATTGGCATACCGAAATGGAATGAATAATACTCCATTAGGTGAAAGAAACAGCTTCGCAGATATAGGTCAAACACTTGCCCAGTGGTTTAACCTAGAAGAATTAGAATATGGTGACGGCTTTGCCGACAAGTTGGTTACAGCTTAAGTTAAAGGAAACATGTTATGAGTACTCCGCATATTAATGCAAACCCAGGTGATTTTGCTGAAACGGTATTAATGCCAGGTGATCCACTTCGTGCTAAGTATATTGCTGAGAATTTCTTAGAAGATGCTCGCCAAGTGACAGACGTTCGCAACATGTTTGGATTTACTGGCACATATAATGGTAAGCCAGTGAGCATCATGGGTTCTGGTATGGGCATTCCATCGATGTCAATATACGCACGTGAGCTTATTGTAAGCTTTGGTGTTAAAAACTTAATCCGTATCGGTACTTGTGGCGGTATTAATCAGGATACAAAAATCCGTGATGTGATCTTTGCACAGGGTGCAAGCACAGACTCTAATGTGAACCGCGCTCGCGTACGTGGCTTTGATTTTGCTGCTATCGCCGATTTTGGTCTTCTTGAAAATGGTGTTAATGCAGCGCGTCGCCTAGGTATTGAAGCGAAAGTAGGTAACGTTTATACCACAGATACTTTTTATCAGGCTGACAGCAGCTTTTACCCTGAGCTAGACAAATTAGGCGTTTTGGCTGTTGATATGGAAACAGCTGGCCTTTACGGTGTTGCGGCTGAATACGGTGCAAAAGCAATGGCTTTATTCACTGTAAGTGACCACGTCATTACCGGCGAAGCAACGCCACCAGAAGAGCGTCAAAGCACGTTCAACGAAATGGTTAAGATTGCTCTAGAGTCAATTTAATTTAAAGTAGCGCACGCTTTGCGCTGCTTGAACAGTTCCTTGGTAACGTAATCGCAGAGTTTTGGAGACACGCCTAAAACAAAGCGAATCACACCCAAAAAGCCGCACCTAGTGCGGCTTTTTTTTATTTGTGACTAGTCGTAAATAGTGTTGATACTTTGCAAACTTCGTTCCCGATAACGAGTTTTATAAAAGGGATGAGCGATGGCTCAACGGCTTATATACGCTTCGACAAACACCGATGATCAACCTAATTCATGCTTAAACGCGAGTGATGTACTATATTTTATTTAGCAGCATAACACTGATAAATTTAAATGAAATATATTGGCGTATTAGTCGCTTTTATTTTGTATTTGGCAATACATAAAGTCGTGGCAATTGACTCTGTAAATATTGAACAGGAGTCTGACTCTGAGAAAATTAAATACCTCTCCTTAAATTACCCAGAAAAGGCAATTGAGTTTTATAAGCAGAATGCGTCTAAGCATCTACTGCATAGTAATGAAGAAACAATGTCGGTCTATGCGAGTGTGCTCATTGCAGCTAGTAATAGTCATAATATTGATCTAATGGAAGAGGTTATAGGCTTGATAGCTGATGATAGGCTTGACTCTTTTAGAAAGCCCTATCTTTTTACTATTATTAATGTGATTGGTGTTTCTTACGCTATGAACATGCAGTATACACACGCGATAAAAACTCATAAATGTGCACTAAATCATACTAATAGCCACTTGGAAAAAATGATATCCAAAGTAAATCTTGCGATTACTTACCGTATGCATAACCAACCAGCACTAAGCTACCAAATCTTACAAACCATAGATGAGGCGATCCTTAACGGCAGGAGAGCTGCGGGCGTGCTTGTTGAGAAAGGGAACACCGCTATGGTGTTAGGCGAGTTTGATTCGGCAGTTCGAGCATACAAAGCTGCTCGGGTACAGTACTTAAACGGAGGCCATCATAGGAATGCAATGAGAGTTGTTGTGCATCTATTGGGGGCTGCACTTTTAGATGAACGGTACAAATTATTCGATGTAAGCCGAAAAAAACTTGATCCACAGTCTAGTACCTATTTAACAGAAAATGAACTTACCTACTTAAAATGGTTAGATCTGATTTATCAGAGTATCCAAGACAATCAAATATCTGAATTAGCAGCTACTTATACGTCAAATAATTTTGCTGTGTTTATTGAAGCAGGGTTTCAAGCGCCAGTTGAAAGCTTGCTAAAAAAATTTAAAGCGCAGCATATTGTCTCGCATGACCCGTCTACAACAAATATAGTAACCAAAATAGATGACAAGCTTGCACATGGCTGGTGTGATGGGGCGTAACTAATGTTGACAAAATGCGTAATTGTTATGGTCTGTTTTTAAAAAAGCATTGATTTACCAATATCGACGAGGAAAAGTGAGTGGATGGTATTGATGAAGTATTTTATATATCTATTTGGCCTACTGCTACTGAGCTATGGTAGTACCTCTGCGATAGAAGAGCATATCAGCGCTTTTGCGACAGAGTCTGAGAGTATTGAGTATCTTTCATTAAATTATCCTGATAAGGCCATTGAGCTTTACAAACGCAATTCAGCCAAACTATTGACAACACACAGCGAAAAGACTGTGTCTTTTTATAATGATGTACTGGTTGCCGCCAGCAGCGTGCATGACACCGTTTTAATTGAGGAACTCGTCGGTTTGCTTGCTCATCGTAGACTTGATCCATTTCGGGAGCCTTACCTTTTTGCAATCATTAATGTGCTCGGTGTATCTTACGGCACAAATTTACAATATGTTGAGGCGATTGCTGCATATAAATGTGCTTTGACGCTAACAGACAATAAACTTGAAAAGACGATAGCTAAAGTAAATTTGGCGATAGCGTATCGTATGGCAGAACAACCTGCGCTAAGCTATCAAATATTGCAGAGTATTGATGAATCAATCTTGAGTGGTCGAAGAATTGCAGGCGTATTGGTTGTTAAGGGAAATACAGCGATGGTGTTGCGTGAAGTGGGTGCTGCCATTGATCATTACACGATGGCTAGACAGTACTATATCAAGGCAAAGCATCATCGAAATGCTGCCAGGGTGACTGTAAACTTGCTAGGGGCTGCTTTGGCAGATGGACAATGGACATTATTTGATAAGGTTCGAAAAACATTGAATTTAACACTCCAAAGTCATTTGACTGATAATGAGTCCGCCTATTTACTATGGTTAGATAAATTATATGGAAGTTTGAAAAATAAAAAAATATCATCAGAGGCACAGAGTGCCACATTAAATTTGGCACCTAAATTGTTAGCCGGTGGTTATCTAGCACCAGTAAAAATGATTTTGGAACCCCTTGGGGCAATGCATCTTGTTTCATTGGAAGTGCAAACTGAAAGTAAAAAAAACAGACTACGTTCAAGGTTAATAGAGCATTGGTGCGGTGTACCGTAATCGACGGTCATAACAACTTTTTGCCTTGTTGATACTGTTTCTAGAAATACATTGATGTACTATGGTTAACTCAACAAATCGATTTGACAACCTAAATGAAGTATTTTATTTCCCTGCTTTTGCTGTTCTTGTCTTGTCAAAGCAGTGTTTCTGCCAGTGAAAAACAGGATCTAGACTTTGCAACTGAGTCTGAACGGGTCAAATATCTTGCGCTCAACTACCCAGCAGAGGCCGTGAGTTATTATGAACAAAATGCTCAAAAATTGCTTGTACAAAGCTCTGCTCAGACGGTCTCCATCTATAGTAGCGTGTTGGCTGCTGCCAGTAATACGGGCAATATTAAGTTAGTCGAAGAGCTTGTTTCACTGCTGTCTGACGAAAGGCTGAGTCCACATAGTTCCGGTTATCAATTTACTATCATTAATGTCATAGGTGTTGCATATCGATTGAATCGCCAGTTTGATGACGCAATTACAACGTATAAATGCGCACTCAAACATGCGCACAATAGCATGGAGAAGATGACCGCGAAGGTGAACCTTTCCATTGCATATCGGATGGACAATCAGCCTGCGATCAGTTTTCAAATTCTTCAAAGTATTGATGAAGCCATTCTCAGTGGTCGACGAAAAGGGGGGTTGCTAGTCGTTAAGGGTAATACCGCAGTCGTTTTAGATAAACCAAAAGCAGCTATTAGTTATTTCATTGCAGCGAGGCAACATTATTTAAAAGACAAGCATCAGCGCAATGCCTCGAGAGTAACGGTTAATTTATTAGGCGCCGCTTTAATCGCAAGACGTTCAGAACTTTATGAAAAGTATCGAAAAAAACTAACACCGACTTTTGAGGCATACTTACCACAGAGCGATCAATTATATCTAAAGTGGCTAGATCTTATGCATGAAAGTGTGAATTCAAATCGAATAGCTGATCACACTCTGCGGTATACAAAAAAACACCTTTCTCGGTTAATAAAAGAAGGCTATGAGGGCCCTGTACACAAGCTACTCAAGTCGTTAAATGCAGAGTTTTTGATGCCTGAGCAGTCGCGACAGCACTTAATTTTGACGTCGTTGCGTGCTGATTTAGCTAAACCTTGGTGTCAGGAACTTTGACAAGCTTTTAATCTATGCCATTGTTTTAGTATATGCATTTATAGTGGTGCAGGTATGACAAATTGGGTAATAGGAAAAGTTGTAGAAGTTAATTGGTGGACACCGAGCTTATTTAGTCTAAAAGTTGCGGCCGATATTCAAGACTTTACAGCAGGTCAATTCACGAAATTAGCACTAGATATTGGTGATAAGCGAGTGGCACGCGCTTATTCATTTGTGAATTCGCCTTCTGATCCCTTGCTTGAGTTTTATCTAATAGAGGTTGAGGATGGTGCGTTGTCTGCTAGGTTGGCTCAACTGAATGAGGGGGATGACGTTTGGGTTTATAATAAGCCCTCTGGATACTTTACAACGGATGAAGTGCCCCAAGCAGATACGTTATGGATGTTGTCTACAGGCACTGCAATTGGTCCATTTTTGTCTATTGTTAGCGATGGAAAGCTCTGGAAGCAGTTTAAGCGAGTTGTACTTGTTCATGGCGTACGTTTAAACACAGATCTCTGTTATCAAGATCAAATTCGCGCGACTGAAAAGTTGTTTAAACAATTTACTTATGTTCCTTTGGTAAGTCGCGAAAAGCCAGACATAGGATTAAGTGGCAGGGTGACTGATATTATTAAAAATGGACAACTTTTGAGCTTTTGTAAGCTGCCAGCAATACCCAAAGATAGCCATTTTATGTTATGTGGCAACCCCGACATGGTGAAAGATACGACGTTGCTATTACAACAGCTTGGTTTTAAAAAGCATCGCAGAATAGAACCAGGGCATATAACAGTTGAGCAATACTGGTAAACTTAACCTAGGCTGTATTACATATTATAAAATTGTTATACTCTACTCGCCCGTACCAAAAAGGGGGAAGTATGAGGTATTTTTTTCTATTTGCTTTGTGTATATGTTCAGTTGCTTTTGCGAACCCAGCATTTGAGGATAAAGCGAGCGAATATAACCTACAAAAAACTGAACAGGAAAAAGCTGCAGAGGCTGTCATTGATAAGCTGATCCGAGCTTATAACAATCAGAATATTCGTCAGTTTTTGGCTTTGTATGCAGAGGATGTTGAGTTTTACATGTACCCGCAAACCTTGATGTTCAAAGGCAAGAAGCCACTTATTAAACGCTACGGGTTAATGTTTGAGAAGATGCATTGTATGAAATCAACGTCTATCAAGCGGATCACGAACGGGAACATCGTTATAGATCATGAAACATCTGAAATCTGCACAAAAGCGGACGGTGTGATTGATAAACGCTCTGAGTTTGTGACAAGTTATCAGATAGAAGATGGCAAAATTCAGAAGGTGGTATTCTTTAGGTAATCACCTCTGTGACAGTGTTATTTTTGCATCGCAAAGCGACAAATTATTGTTGCTTTGCATGTATTTCTTGATTTTATTTTTCTCATCACATCATAACGACTATCCTTTTAGTAAAGCGTAACAAAGAGATTGCGCAACAATTGTCATTGTTTCATCGGTAATTATTTGGAGGAGTCGTGATTGACAGGTTAGCACTGTTACCGGTGCTTTTGTTTTTTTGTATCCAAAACAATGCTTTTGCTGACATACCTAAGCTTCATGTAGTTACTGAAGAGTGGGTGCCATACAATTATGCAAACCAACAGGGGGAAATTGTAGGGCGCGCGACAAAAAAAGTGCGTGAAGTGCTAGACCTTGCCGGTATTGAGTATGATATCAAGCTTTACCCCTGGGCTCGCTCCATGAAGCTGACAAAGACACAACCCAACACAATGATTTACTCTATTTATAGAAGCAGTGACCGAGAAAACTTGTTTGAATGGGCATGCCCTTTAATGCGGCCTGTAAGACAGTACTTGTTCAGATTAAAGAGTAGAACTGACATTCAAGTGGCTTCCCTAGAAGATGCGAAAAAATATGTCATTTCGATTGTTCGTGGCAGCGTTGTACATGAATTTTTAACTAAACAAGGGTTTGAAGCCGGCACAAATCTCGATATCACTGCAGATCCAAGTGCATCTCAGAGGAAGTTATTAGCAGGGAGAATAGATTTTTTGCTGACAACAGAGTACACCATGCATGCAACATTGAAATCTATTGGTGTTAACTATGATGTTGTTGTGCCTGTGATAGAGGTACGGAATAACTCTGATAGACGCGCATGTATGGCGTTTAATCTAAATACAAATAAGCAGTTAATTGATAAAGTAAGAAGGGCATTAGCTGAACATAATAGCCGCTATCTTGGCCCTTAATATTAGAGGTAAATGCTTTAGAACATTCTTTACCAAGGCTTTAAGGTATTGCGAGTTCTTTTAGGTTTATCTACAAGATATTTATCGAATAGCCGTTTACCATTATCATATTCAAGTGAAGTATGTTTGGTACTTGGATTTACAACAATTGCCAAGATCGCAAGTAAACTCGTTTTGACAAATTCCATTTCAATAAGATAGATAAATGATAGCGTTGTCATTGCTATACACGCTATAAAGCGAATTAAAAAAATCATGCCTTTCCCTTTGCAAGTTCCATGACTTAAATTTAGAGTTATTGTTCAGTAGTTTCAAGTGGTCTGATGAGGTTTTTTGCGTAATTACATGTATTAACACGCATAGCCTACAGCGTTGATCGGCGATCTCTCACAAAAGAAAATCTGTTTAATTTAAGTTTGAATCAAAAAAGAGCAGCAATCAGTCTATCTCTTACTATGCTGTAATATAGGTCTCATAAAGTTGGAAAGACTTATGGTGAAATATTTAGTTATTACTTTTGCTGCATTACTGGTTACTTTAAATGCAAAAAGTCAAACAGAACTATGGATTGAGCTTGAAAACAGGCAAAGCGTAAGTGGATTAAAAAAAGTTTATCTAGACACACCCCAATTAATGCAGCGCTTCGCTTCAGGCGGTGATGTGAGAATACAGCTTCCCACGCCTGACGGCCAGTTTAATGAATTTCATCTCACACCTTACTTTGTTATGTCAAAAGAGTTAGCAAGTAGGTACCCTGAAATCAAAACGTATACGGGAGTCCAAGTTGGTAACCCTGCTGTGAAAGGGACTTTTGATTTTTCACCGAGTGGCTTTTTTGGCGTATATGAATTGTCTGGAAAACGCGTATTTATTGAGCCTATTAACGGGCAAGGTCAGCAAAAACAAGCTTTGTATAGAGTGTATAATAAATACGCACTAGATAGTCAAAGTACAAAATCAGATTATCTACTACATGAGCCAATTAAGCGCAAAGCAGGGGCACACACACAGTCGCGATTAAACGATACTCGTCAACTCAGGTTTGGTATAACTCAAGACGTGAAATACCGATTGGCGGTTGTTACTACTGGGGAATATGCGCAATTTCATGGTGGCACAAAATCAGGTGTTATGGCTGCGTTGGTGACTTTAGTTAATCGGGTAAATCAGGTTTACATGCGAGATTTATCAACCTCTTTTGAGCTTGTAGCTAATAATGACGATTTGATCTTTTTAGACCCAGCAACAGATCCTTTTGCAAATGATGATACTGACATTGATAAAATTGCAGATTCAATTGCCAGCGTAACCAGCATTGACAGCTACGACATAGGGCACTTGGTTGGAACTGGGGCAGGTGGGCTTGCTGGGTTTGGTGTTGCATGCACAAGCGCAAAAGCCGAAGGGGTCACAGGTAATCCACAACCAATCAATGATGCGTTTGCTATAGACTATGTGGCTCATGAGCTTGGTCATCAATTAGGAGCAGATCATACTTTTAACGGCCTAGTTGGTGCATGTGATGGCAACCGTGTTGATGATGCTGCATTCGAGCCGGGTAGTGGTTCAACCATCATGGGGTATACAGGTATTTGCGATACACAAAACCTACAAGCTAACTCAGATCCATACTTTCATGTGTATTCATTAGAACAGATGGCTGCATATACTCGACAAGCAGATGGCAGCTCATGTGGAATAAGAACAGCTAAAACTAATCAAGCACCGTTGGTTGAGGCTGGTGATAATTTCACGATTCCCGCAAGAACGCCTTTCACCTTAAGCGGCAGTGCAACGGACGCGGATGGTGATGCATTAATGTATAGTTGGCAGCAAAGCGATTTAGGAGGCGCAACCAATAGTCCTCAAGAGGATGCAACTGATATGGGCTCTGGACCGCTATTTAGGGTGTTTAACCCAGTCTCAGAGGGGGAAAGAACATTTCCTAAAATGGCAGATGTATTATCTGGGCAAGTTAGTTATGGGGAAGTGTTGCCTACGACTAGTCGCAGTTTAAACTTTAAATTATTGGTGCGGGATGGTTCAGGCAATATTGCCGACGATGCAATGACAGTAACAGTTGTTGGCAATCAGCAAGGCTTTGCTGTGCAAGATCCAACCAGTGGTACACTTTGGATGCTTGGTACACAAACAGTGCGTTGGGAAACTGCTGGTACTGAAAATGCGCCGATATCGTGTGGAACTGTTGATATTTTATTATCACTAGATGGCGGTGAAACCTTCCCAACAGTGATTGGTGATAATGTTACTAATGATGGGGAGCATGAAGTCACTTTAGCTGGTCTCGTTAGCTCAGTTGATGGCAAGTTAAAAATTAAATGTACCGATAATATATTTTTTGCAGTGAACAATGGCAATTTGCAAATACAGGGCAGCTCTGAACCGATAGCGCCGAATATTACTGAGCAGGAAAGTTTAACTGTTGCGGAAGATACCAGTATTACCTTGGAGATCAGTAACTTTAAATATGAGGGCGGATTTAATGCAGAGTCCATCACCGTTGGAAATGGCGATAACTATACTGTGAGTGGTTTAACAGTTACACCCACGGCTAATTTCAATGGTACGCTCAACGTGCCCATTACGTCAGTACGTGGAGAGCTTACAAGCGATACTTTTAATGCAAGTATTAGTGTGACGGCTGTCAATGATGCACCCTCTGGCCAAGATGACTCATTTTCAGTGACTGTTAACACACAAAATAACCTTTTGAATGTGCTGGCTAATGATATAGATGTCGATGGCGATAATTTAGTGATTGGCACTGTAAATTATCAAGGTACAGGTAGCGTTATTGTATCCAACAACCAACTTTCCTATACACCTGCCACAGATTTTCTGGGTTCTGAACAGTTGTCGTATGTTGTTAGAGACGCAGCAGGTGTTGAGGCTACGGCACAGGTGACGATATCTGTGGCAGCGGCCCCAAGTAACGATGGCGGTGGATCTTCAGGGCAGATGTACTACCTCAGTTGGCTGATGTTGCTATTAACACTTACTAGAGCTAGGCAAAGGAGAGCAATTTGAAAACGTACATTGGTTTGATGTTATCGGCTTGGTTATTGGCTGGATGTGCAGATGGGTACGGTGAGCATCATAATGAGTCAACCACAGACATGACATTACAAAAAGATGTGTCTGATGCCATTGCTCGCGCAGTTGAAAATCAAGACTTTAGGCTTTATGCAACAACGGGGCGACGTCCTGTTTTCCCGGGGCTTGAGCAGTTTGACTTTGAAGAGCTTAAAGTATCGTGTGGCCTTAAGTATTTACCCAGTTCTGGTGATGTAATTAAGTCTGAGCAGGATAAACAGCAACGTCTAAAGCAGTATGAATTTGCTAAGAGCTACAATTTAAAAATATATGCTAGGTGTAAAGAAAACGCTAAAGCCTAGCGAGTGGAATAAGAATAGACAGACTAAACACGAGCTATTTATTTAGTCTGTCTTTAATTGAGTGAGGTTAACAGTTTTTTGATGCTGACTCTCACTTGGTCAATATCGTCAACTATAAGTAAAACGGACTGGTTATTGTTAGGCACGGATTCCCAGTGCTCAGACCAAGTTTGGTGTAGGGCCTTAGAACTTGACTGGACGTCTTGGTTAGCTAAATAACTAAAGTCTGTGATAAGGCCAACTCTTATCCAGCCTTTTCGCGGGCTCGCCGTATTCATATCTTTATCATAATGTGCGATATAAATGAGTTGTTCTAATGCAGCAAGTTCTTTAAGTATCTCAAAACAAGCAAGGCGAACATTACTATTATGCTCAGAGACTTCTAACCGCCAAGTGTTATAACTGAAACCGATTAAAGCAAATAGCATGCTAAAGATGACACTGATTTGATAGAGTTGAAGCCTTTGTCTCATTTTCATATCCGTGCCTATTATTGCGTTGCTGAGGTCTGTAAAAACCAACCAAGCTCTATTCCTTGCTGCAGTAACTGCATGACTTCGAGTGTACCTTGTTGTTGATCGCCAGTGACATTGGCCGCTGCTTCACAAATAAAGCCAAACGGTAAACCTTGCTTAATACTCATCAAACATTGAAAGTGGCATTCAGACAAAGGGTAAAAGCCAGTTCGTTTGTCTCGAGCTCTGGCGATGATCCAGTACTGAGTGTTATTTAATTCTGGCGATGGAGGGGAAGTGTTATTTTTCAGTGCTTGCCAACTCTCAACAGCCGAGTATTTGCAAGTAAATATGTGCACACTATGGTGTAATTGCAAAACGATATTAGGCCAAGCTGTTTGCTCTATGGATTGTAGGTGGGCGAGCTCTAATAATTTGCCATCAGCGGCATCGAAGGCTCTTAGTAGCAATCGTTCAAATAGGGCCATTTCGGATAAAATACTATGTTCTTTAAAAGGTGTATGGGCGCTGAGAAAATCTGGAAGCCGTTCACCATACTCTCTTAGGGATGATGATTGAGAAGGAAATAGCGCTAAATACGACTCAGCCATTTGATCGAATAATTCATCACCTAAATACAAACCAAGCATTTCATGGTCTTGCTCAAGCACTTTTTTAAGCCTAATTTGATATGCATTTTGATAGATTTCACTGCGTTGCTCGGGCGATAAGCCTGTTTGTTGTGCGATATGATCTGTAAAGCTTGTATTGTGACCCTGCAGCATCGCTATAAAGTCACTTTGTAATTGTTCAAGCGTACTCATAATTTTTCCAGTTGCTTGGGGCCAAAGATCTTGCATGCGTTAGCTCAGCCATGATTTCTTTGAAATCAGGGAAATTGTCATCTCTTTCTATCATGGTATTGACTGGCGCATGGCTGTTTGCAAACTTCAAGAATAACTCCCATACGGCATCACACACAGGTTGATCGTGTGTATCAATGATGTGGCTGCCAAAATCGCTGTGCCCAGCTAAATGTATTTGCGCAATAGCTGATGCGGGAATAGCGTCTAAAAATTCATTGGGGTTAAATTGGTGATTGCGTGCACTGACATAAATATTATTGATGTCCAATAAGAATTGGCAACCTGTTCTGTTGTGCAGTTCAGCTAAAAATGTCCATTCGTTCATTTCTGATGCTTGATAGGTGAGGTAACTGGATACATTTTCTAAAATAAGTGGACGCTCTAAATAGTCTTGTACAATGGATAAGCGTTGACTCAAATGCGTCAGAGATTCTTCTGTATAGGGCATAGGAAGCAAGTCATGACTATTAAAGTCGCCTAGAGAAGAAAAACATAAATGGTCGGATATCCAAAGCGGCTGAACACGATCAATCGTCTGCTTAAGCTTATCTAAATAGTCAAAGTTGACATCAGATGTACTGCCAATAGACATGGATACACCGTGCATCACAATGGGGTATCGCTCCTTTATTTGCGATAAATAGTGCCAAGGTTTACCACCTGCAACAAAGTAATTCTCGGAGATGATTTCAAACCAGTCTACTTTTGGGTTAGTCGCTATTATTTCTTCAAAATAACAAGTGCGTAAGCCAAGTCCGAAACCAACATAAGGGGGGGATGTGCTATTCAAGCTGTTCTCACAAGATTGATTGTTCAGAGCCTGCTTGGAGCAGGCTCCAAATAGAGTTATTAACTACCGACTTTACCGCCAATATCTTTACATGCTTTTGCTGGCATATTCACAAAGCCAGTGCCTTTGCACGATGCTTGCGCTGCACAGGCGTTGTTAGCTGTTTTACAGTCATTATGACCACCGCAAATATTGACATCGTGGCAGTGTACTAAATCTGCTTTTGCGATACTGCCTACCCAGCTGTCTTTTTGCTTACCGCCTACATCGGCACATGCTTTTGCTGGCATACCGACAAACCCACTCCCTTTACAAGATGCATGGCCTGCACACGCATTATTTGCCGTTTTACAATCGTTGTGACCACCGCAAATATTCACGTCATAGCAATGCACTAAATCTGTGGTTGCACCTTTAGAGCTTGCAGCTGTGCTGGCATTGCTTGATTGGCTCGAATCAGTTGCGTTACAGCCTACAAGACCCGCTACCATCATTGCCATTGCGGCGCCTGTTAATGCTTTCATTGTCGTTTCCTCGTGTTTTGGTATTGCCAAATTTATAGAGCAAACCAGAGTGGGCTGTATTTTGTATAGGAAAAGCACCACTCCAGTGCTCGATTTATTGACTTTTTTTGCAAATTCGCGCGATACAAAAAAAGCAAACTTTATGCGCTCCGGACGACTTGCTAGAAAAGACCTTGTGAGCTGCAGAATAATTTCAGTGTAGACGAAAAAATTATTTTGCGAGGAAACATGTAATAAGAATTACTCAGTGAAATAAAAATAGATGAAGGACATACTGATGTAAGCTCGGTGCGCCACTAACAGAGGAACACCGAGAGTGGAAGTTATTTCTTCGTGTTGACTTTCATCTCTAATAGCGACGGCTTAAAGCCAAGCTTTTGATATGCATTAATAGCAGCTTGATTGTCGTTGTAAACATCGAGATAAAAGTCATAAATGCCTTTAGATTCTGCCCAATCAATTAAACGTTGGGTGATTTTTTGGTTTAACCCTTGGCCTCGAAACTCAGGGCTGACAAACATAAACCCTAAGTAGCCGTGTTGTTCGTGCTCGAGAGATTGCTTTGATTGCCTGATTTGTACATAGCCTGTGGCGATGATTTGATTATTGTATTCTGCCACTTGTACGCTTGCTTGTTTACTTTGAAGCAGGTTATCTAAATCATAATAGTGTGCATCGGCTTTAATTTGACTATTATATGGCCGCTCCGCGTCGACAACGGCTTGTTCAAGGTTTAATAATGCGGCTTTGTCTTCTAAGGTGGCTGCTCTTAAGTGAATATGATGTTGTTCAGTTGTCATGAAAGTTCCTAACTGCTTACTGTTAAGTATAGAATCCGAACAAACATATAGTATAAAGATTATTATTTCTACAAAAATAAATTTTGGGGTATATACGTTCTTTATATTAGAGGAGATATGATTTTATTAATTGATTTTGCCTTTTTTAGTATTCAAAGTATTATATGGCTTTATATTTGAATAAAGCACATTATGTTTGAAAAAAAGTCAGCTCCGATTGGTACCATTTTTAGTATTGTCGCCGTTATCGCATTTTTCTTATTCGGATTAGGCGCTTGTAGTAACCCAAGTACGCCGGCTGGACATGAAGGGTACGTTTATGAAAAGCCTAGAATGTTTGGCTCAGGTGGTTACCAAGGAACCCTCCAAGGGCCCAGTAACTATGGTATGTCTGTATTGCGCAATGAAGTGATCAACATAGATATGCGCCCGAATACGTACACTGAAAAGTTTAGAATTCTAGCTAATGATGACTTAAATATTGTTTTTGATTTTCATGCTGTCGTTTCTATCAGAGCTGGTACTGTTAAAGCCGTAGTAGAGAATTATGGTGGTGAAAAATGGTATGAGCGATTTGTTAGAGAAACATTCAGAACATATGTACGGAACGCAGTGCAAAAGTTTGATAGTGGTGAGTTGAAGGCACGTCGAGATGATATTGCAAATGAAGTGACCACCAAGCTACAAACGTATTTAAATACAACCCCTTTTGAGGTTAAAAATATAGTTGTCGGTAATATAAATTACCCAGACATCGTTGCTAAAGCAGTTGAGAAAAAACTTGCAGCTCAGCAGTTGCTTTCTGAAAAAGAAACGCAGAAGCAAATAGCTAAAAAAGATGCAGAAATTCGCATTGAGGAAGCGAAAGGGATTGCTGAGGCACAAAAGATCATCAACTCAACGCTTACAGAAAATTATCTGCAGCACGAAGCGATTAATGCACAGCTTAAAATGGCTGAATCACCAAACCATACAACGGTATATATACCTGTTGGCACCAATGGTATGCCGCTAGTGAAAGGTCTAAAGTAAAAAGTGTACCGCACACAAAAGGCATGAATAGAAACGCGGGCTAATACTGACCAGTATTAGCCCGTTTTGCGATTACTTTGTTATCTTGATATCGACATCAAAGACAATGCCTTTATTGTTAATATCGTATTGAACATGCATTTTACCGGTTTGATTAAACAACTCTTTTAATTCATCTGGGATTGGCTCACCAGACTGCTTTGCTGCTTCAAATACCTTTGGAAATATCTTAGCACTGTTCAATCCAAAGTTAGCTAATCCATTGATTGTCACTGCTTGGCTGTTCAAATCCTTTGCCGCCTTTTCTGCCATATCGCCTTTATATAAAGCCAGATGTTGCCCTTTGAATGCTAAATAAACCGGGGCTGATATTGAAACACCCGGTGGCAGGTAATCATTTATTTCGATGGCGCTGCCATCGCTTGGTAAGGTTAACGATGTAAGTTCGGGCACCAAGCTTTTTGCCATATTAAACAGCGCTTGTACATCATCTGCAGAGACTGTAATTAAGGCATCTAAAGTGGTTGTATCAAATTCATCAGGTTGGTAAAGAGTGGTGACATCTATATCAAAGATTGTTGCGCTTACGCCTTTAAACGAACCTAGCATGCCCGTAGCCATAGCAAGTGGCGCAGGATTAACGCCTTTTGTTTGAGCTTGCAAAGCGTTAAGCGGTGCACAATCAAATTGGGCACTGGCAAATGCAGCCCATAGCGTATTGACTGAAGAAGAGAGCTGATCAGCATTGAGCCCTAACCCCAAAGTGATTAAAGCATCGTTACTGCTTTGCGTATGCTGAGGTAAAAAGCCACGCATATTTTGCAAGGCATTAAGTATTTTTGTATCCGAGGACGCGATAACCGTAGACACTTTAAGGTCGGCAAACTGACTGGTTATGTCCATTTTTTGCGTACCTGAAATAATAGCTGGCCATTTTTGAGTAATGTCAGAAAAGTCCTGCTGACACTCTGGTGTTCTGATACTCTCAAGTGCGCCATCACTATTGGATAAGCCAATAAGCTTGTCCAGCATCTGGGTTGCAGGGCTGTCTGGATTTTTGGCAGTAAGCATGTCAACGAATAAGCCTGTATCTAAAAAGGCGAGGTTATTTCCATCCAGTTGGTGGTCTTGGATGTATTTCTCAACTTTTCCGCTGCTGCTTAACGTATGTACAGGTTTAGTGAGGCCTAAAGCTGTCTTTAAATCATCAGAATCATTAAATGGGGTGTCAATGGTGACCGTTACCCAGCTTTCGTTAATGGCAACTAATAAGTCAAATATACGCTGATCACCTTCTTCAAAAAAGTATCTAGTTACTGGGGCGCCATCTATCTGCGTGTCTTCATACCTGAGATTTGCGTCCTCTGCTGCCTGTTTAATGGTGGTACTAAATACCTCAGGCTCACCCAGTTTTGCGCGTAACACAGGCAATAGGCCTACAGTATAGGCGAGGGCTTTTAGGTCATTGTTAATACCCCAAGTACGTTGAATGTGTTCAGATGACGCTGCACTTTTAGAATATTGCTCAAGGAGGTTGAGTATAAAACGTTGATTTACACTCATATCATCACTTTTCATTGTTGCAATCACGTCTTCAATTTGATGCACATTTTTATAGCTTTGTGGCAATAGATCAAAATATTGCAGATAAGGAAAGCTATTTAATTGGGACCATAAAAATAGCGTATCCGCAGGTACATAGTCTAATTGAGGTAGGGGGGCGGAATTGCTAGTTGTTTGCGCAATGTAGTAGCCGCCTGATGCAATAGCAGTACCTGTAACCAGTGCGATAAGGTATTTTTTCATTATTACTCCATGTGTGTGGGGTCTTCCAATTCAACGTCATGATATCAAGCCAGTACAATTGAACAAACGGTTTTTGTTATTTGCTTTGTATTGCTTGAAACATGTAATTGTATTAATAAAGCGTTTTTATATAGATGCAACTTAATTTTAGGGTAGTTAATTTCTCGCTTTGAGGTTTTAATTACTTTAAATAAGGTGGGTTTTATTATTTTTTTAATTTTTAAAGGGTTTTTGTTTGGTGTTTCTTTATTTATACATTGTTAAATCAAAGGGTTGTAGTTGTTTTTTCTTTTTTTTGTGGTTTTTTACTTAAAGCTCTTTTTGTTTTTATAGGTTGGTTTATAATTTATTTGAATTTGTTTTTTTAAATCCAATTGGGTTTTTTTATAAAAGTAAAACCAAGATTTTTTAATGGAGTTTTATTGGAATTCTTTGTTAAAAATAAGGGCGGCTGACTTCAGTCAACTTTAGACGGGGCGCTAAAGTCAGCCTGTTTAAGTGCTTACTTTCACTTTGAGAGTGAGCACATAATCCTCCGACAACTCATGAAAAGTTAGGTCGGTTTAATGGAGTATAGCATTATGCGTGAATTAAATGTAAGAGAGATTCAACAAGTAAGTGGTGGTGATGCTTTGAGGGGTTTTAATTGGGGAGCTGCTGTAGGTACTGTTGGCGGAGCTGTTTGGACTGGTTCATCAGTCGGAGCAACAAGAGGTGGTGTTATTGGAGGAGCGCTTGGCTTCTCTTTTGGCTTTGGTTATGGTGTTGGAACTGTGCTTTATCAGTTTGCAACAAGATAAGATTTGATTTTAACATAAAATGAAGTCTATCTGGATTGTTTTATATAATCCAGATTTTAATTGGAAGTGTTTAAGATGAGTGAAAAAAGTATTTTTTGGTTATTAAATATTGTGTCTTTTTTAAATTTTTCCATAAGTCTTAATTTTATTAGCTCTGATTTTTTCTTGTCTGTTTTTCTATTTTCTGGTGGTTGGTTTTTTCTGTTTTTATCTAAAAATCCAAGGGTTTTGTTATCTAAAAATGTACAGGAAATTGATAGGCTTATCCCAGGAGTTAAAGGAGTTGGATATCTTTTTATATCTGTGTTTTTTTTGATTTTAAACGTTGTTTATTACTTGGTGTGATTTTTAATTTGATTTTTCAACTGTTTTTTTGGTTTTTGTTTGATATGTTCAATTTCAGGTGGTTTTTCTTTTTTAGTGCATGCTGTTTATCATGGATTTGTCAGCAGAGCTGAGGCTGTTTATATTTTTCTTGTTATAATTGCTTATTAGAATTTAACTTTGATAATTTAAAGGGGTGAATTAAATATGTTGGGGTTTTGTTTTTGAGTACTTTTATAATCTTATTTTCAGGTCTGAGTAAATATATGTAGACATTCAAATTTACCCACTAATTAGGTGAATGACATGTGTTATGCCAGTTATCATTTTTCGCGAAATAGGGGGTTATTCAGGGCAAGATCATGAACGTTACCTTGACATAAATTTATGATTTTATACTACTTTTCAGATTCGGCAGCCCAATTATGTCAGCCAGCTCGTTATTTGAACATTTTTCTTCCATTGATGACCCACGCCAGCAAAGCAAAGTGCAACATTCATTATCCGATATTCTGTTTCTAACTATCAGTGCAGTAATCGCAGGTTGCCAAGGTTGGGAAGAAATCGAAGATTTTGCCCATGACAAACTACCTTGGTTATGTAAATTTATAACGTTAGCTAACGGCGTGCCGCGACACGACATGATTGCAAGAGTTATAAGCCGCATCGATATGACTCAATTTCAAGCCTGTTTCTCTCAATGGATGCAAAGCTGTAGCGAGCTCACCGACGGCAGTGTGGTTGCCACTGATGGAAAAAGGCTAAAAGGTTCATTTAAACAGTCAGATAGAAAAGATACTATCCACATTATCAGTGCGTTTGCCTTTGAAAATGGTGTGACGTTAGGCCAATGTAAGACTGACTCGAAGCCCAATGAAATCACAGCTATCCCAAAGTTGCTTCAGCTGCTAGAGCTAAAAGGTTGTATAGTGACCATTGATGTAATGGGCTGTCAAAAGGAGATTGCAAAACAAATTATAGAAAAAGAAGCGGACTATTTGCTGGCACTCAAAGCCAATCAGGGCAGCTTATTTGAGCAAGTAAAACAACGTTTACAGCCAGAAATTATACGCCAAATAGCGAGTGACAGCCTACTAAGTGAGGCTGATTATCAACGAGTTCGAGAAGAGTTCAGGGCAGCTGTTGTCTGCAATGACATGGCTCTAATTCCAGCAAGTGCTAGCTGGCCCAATTTACAAAGTGTAGGCATGATAGTGTCTTACCGTAAATCGGATAACCAAAAGCAAGGTGAGCTAACATATCGATATTACACAAGTTCAGCGAACTTGAGTGCGCAAAGGCTAGCTGAAGCCACATGAGCGCATTGGCATATTGAGAACAGCCTTCATTGGTGTTTGGATGTGGCAATGAATGAAGATTACTGCCGTATACGCCGCGACGGCGCAGCAGACGTGTTTGCTGGTGTAAGATACATTGCATTGAATTTATTAAAGAAAGAAACATCCTTTAACAAAGGTGTACGCGCTAACCAACTAAAAGCAGCTAGGAACGAGAACTATTTAGAAAAGGTATTGAATAGCAAGTGATTTTTCATGCTCTTGCCCTGTGGTGATGCCGAGGTTTAATTTTAAACCTTTGCTTTGTATAGTTATTTTTTACTTTTGTTTTTCTTTTACTAATTTTAACGCGTGTTTACTTTATATTTATTTTGTTTTTCTTGTAGAGATCGATGGTGTTTTTCATGATGCCATTGCTGCTCAGAGAAAATTTTTGTTTTTACCCTGACAGCGATGATTTGAAATTCGTAACAATTACTATCGAGAATAAAAATGAAAAAAAGTACTCTTTCCAAATTAAGTATATTGGCTGCATCACTAATAAGCACTGGTGCAATGGCATATTCAGACCCGAGTAAATGGATATATGATACAGGTTGGAAATACGACCATGCTGCGACATCAAATGACGGTAGACGCGTATATGCGGGGCAGCATGATTCAAGTTCCGCTGTTAATGTATGTAGGCATTCAAATTTACCCGGTAAAGAGGTGAATGATATGTGTTATGTCAGCTATCGAGGTCGCGAAATAGGTGCTCATTATTATAAGGTACTGTTGACCAAGTTCGGCGACCTTCAGTGGGATAGTCGACTCCACGGTCCATATGTACCAGGGGCTAAACCAAATGACATAAGAAGCAATGCAGTGATTGGCGGAAATGAAGGATTCGATGTGTTTGTTTGTAAAGGGAAGCACGGCCATCACACCGTTGTGGGGAAGTTTGTGCGAGGTCATGGCTGTTATTATGGTCAGGGTGGCAGAGAGTTCTTACTAAAAGTGAGTGATGATAACTTTTCTGTTTTGACCGATAAGCTTCAGTATCATCCAAGATAACACAAGCTGTTCTAATGGGCGCAAAATGCGCCTATATCTTTCGGATTTTTGATTTTTTATTGGTTGGGCTGTCTTGAAATATATTGTGCAACCTTACTTGTAATTTGCCACTGCTCACCATCAAAAATGAGATTGATGTAATCCACGTAACCATGCTGTTTTTCTTTTCCCCAGGTAAACTCAACTGTGGCATTGGCTACATTTTCAGTGATCAATAGGTTAGTGATTTCGACCTTCGCAGCCCACTTATTACCTGTATCGATCCGTTGCATAAATTGGTCACGGCCGAAGATTTGATACTGACCGCGTTCGTCAAAGTACTGAATGGTCGCTGTTTTTTGAAAAGCCATTTCAATATTTTTACCGATGCCTAGAGTGACGCCTGTAATATAGGTGCCCACGGCTTCTTGTGGTGTATTAAATTCTTTAGCGCTTGCGGTAAAGGTAGTGAATGTAAAAATTGAGCTGATAAAAATAAAAAGTAATCTAGTCATTATTCCCTCATTGCATTTAATTGACTTTGTATTGTTAGTTATCAAAATTTTGTCTTTTTAAATTACTATATTAATTGTTATTTAGATAGTTTTTTAAAACTTGGTCTTTATTTTTTAAATTTTAACTTAAAAGATAAAGGTGGAATTAATATGTAAGGTAATGATAAGTAGCAAGATGTTGTTTTCTTGCTACTTGTTTAACTTACGGGCAATTTGATATGAGTGTTTCTTTTAAAAACTGTCCAACTTGAGTTTGCGTGTCATGATTAAAAGTGTAATGCCCGCCTTCAAGTGCAATATGTTGATAGGCATGCGGGTAATTGACTTTGTCTAACTGTTTAATAATTTGATTAGACATCATGTATGATGGCCACACTTCATCTTGTTTTGCCGAGACCAGCAGTATCGGTCCTTTATTTTGTTCAATAGGAATTCTGGCAGCGCTAATAATGTCCTTGTGTGCACTGGATAAAGCTTGCTCAAAAGCTGGCGTAAACTCACCGGTAAAGTTACCTTTTTGCATTTTCCAAGACAGCAAAGGCGCATCTACATAGTTGAGAGGCTGTTCTTTTAACGTCCACCCGGAACGAGACGACGGCGTTTTGACTGCATTCCAACTCACATGAGTCGGCATCACGGCCACAATGTGGTTGATATTGTCGAAATGACTCCCTAGTAACAGGGCCAGCTCTGCCCCCTTGGAAAAGCCATATACGGCGATGCAGTTTTCATTAATGTGCGGGTCTTTTGCCAAGGTATTGATCCGCGTTGCGATATCCTCAAGTGATAATTCTACTTGTTGTGATGGCGTTGATTCTGTTCCGTAGTAGCCCACCGCCGCCACAGAAAGTCCCATATCATGAAAGCTATTTAGAAAGGGTTGCCAAAGAGGCTTAGCTAAAGTATTACCTCCCTCACTGCCGCCAAATACAACGACTAACGGGTGCTTTTTTCCATCCTTAATAAAGTGTTTTTTTACGTCTGGTTCAGAGCTAGAACTGCAAGCCGCAAGGAGCCCTACCAAGCAGAATGGCATCATTGATTTCATAATTTTTTCCTGTTTTTATGGTTATAGATTGAGTATTTTTTTGAGGAGTTTCGCCCCGTTTCTACTGCTGATGACTTGTATACGTGAATTTTGCAATGTGATGAGATAACCACCTGTTACCCAACGCTCAAGAGTGTCAATTCGGTGTGTGTTCACAATGCTATCGCGATGCACTCTTACAAATTGATTTGGTAATATGTGCATTAAATCATCTAAAGCAAAATCAAGGGGGTATGACTGAGAAGGTGTATATGCGATGGCTTGACCATGCTCAAGCTTGATGGCTTCGATGTGATTAACTTCAATCATACTGACTTTGCCTGCAAACTTGCTGGTTAAAGTCTGTGTTGTTTTTTGTTGGCCAACTACCTTATGGCTAACTCGATTGAGTGCCAATGCCAGCCTTTCGTTATCATAGGGCTTTAGTAAATAGTCTGTTGCGCCCATATCAAAAGCATCGACAGCAAATTCACTATATGCAGTGGTAAAAATCAGCTGCCCAGAATACCCATTTTGGATAAGGTGTTTGGCAAAAGCGACGCCATTTATTTGAGGTAAATTGATATCAACAAACACCACATCAAGTTCAAGATCTTGCAGTTCTGTTAAACTGGCTACAGGTCTTGAATTGGTATAAACGAGCGTGCATGACTTTAGTTCTTCTAACTGAGAGGTCAGCTTATCTAGCGCTGGTTGCTCGTCTTCAATTATGGCAACTTTAAGCATTTATACCGCTCCTTTTGATACTGTAAAGCATGCTTTTGCACCACCGCCTGGCATATTACTGAGCTCAAGCTGTGTGCCCATTTCAAGTCGTAATCTTGATTGCGTAATGGCTAAACCAAGTCCAGTTTCTAGCTCGTCAGACAAAATATGTTCTGCAAACCCTTGGCCGTTATCTTCTATTGATATGGTGAAGTTATGGCCATGATTGATAGCACTTACTTTGACGATGAGTGGCTTTAATACACTGTGCTTGAGCGCATTTTCCAGCAGGGGTTGTAAGATCATGGCAGGGAGCTGTGCATTGAGTAAGCTTTCCTGAATATCAAATAAGAATGTCACATCCTTACCGAAACGCGCTCTCTCTATTTCACACCATTGGTTGATAGCAACTAGCTCATCCGCCAATGAGACAGTTTTATTTTGCGCATTGTTATTGCTGGCATTATTGATGGAGTATCGCAAAACCGTAGATAAGCTATGCACCAGTCGCTGCGCCGTTTTTGGTTTTGCTACAGTGAGCGCTGAAATGGTATTTAGGCTGTTAAAAAGAAAATGCGGGTTGAGCTGGCCATGCAATACTTTTATTTCGGCTTGCTTACGTAGAAGTTGCTCGTCTTTAAGGTGTTTCTGATTTAAATAAAACTTACAGAGTACAAAAATGCCTACGCTCCAAGGGAGTGCGACGAATATGGTATCAGTGATTGTGAGTGCTGGAATATTAAGTAATATCGATCTTAAGCTCCCCCATGTGTAACTACCCAGTACAATAGTTAAGTAAAATACACTTATTTGTGCTAGCCAATGTTTTATTTTTAGTATGTTGATCCCCAAGTAGCTAATAATCATAGGTAGCCAATACATAAACAGCACGCACAGCAGCGACGAATATAAAATCAAGCTTGAGTAGGCCATACTTCGCTGAATCCAATCAGTAAAGCTGATAGCTAAACTCACCAGTGCCATGATGGCCAGCGCAAGCAGTTTTTCTGTATTGTTTAAGTGTATTTCAGTCATAACAAGATTAAAAAGTAGATAGTGCAAAGCTATATTACTGATAAATAAAGGGAGTGCAGTAAAAACTAGGCTCAATAGTCGTTTTTTGACTGTGAATGGTCAGTTTGAGGTTCTTTGTGCAATTTTTTGAGTTGGAAGTTAAAAAAGCGGCAAGGTATTACCGCTATTTATTGATCACAGTGTGGATACTGAGGCCTAAAAATCTTGACTAGTTACGGTTGTCGTAGGCTTGCCATTCTAAAAACAGGCCAATTGTGTGGCCGCCAATGTTGCCTGCTTCTGAGATGTCATCATGTATTGCCATTGCTGCATCTCGATACATTACTGAGGCATCAAGGAGCTTTTGCTTATGCTCGTCTTTACACTCAAGCGCTAAACTCTCGTCAGGTAAATTGTCACAGTCGCGATAAGTGGCGTTTAGGTCATCGACAATATGCAATTTGAAGTGATCAGATAAGTCTCCAACATACTGTGTAATAAGCGGTTCTGAGATGAATTCAATGGCCTTGAAGGACGCTGGTAAGGTCCAGCAGCGCTGCCATGTGGCTGGAAATTGTTGCTCGGTTTGTTCTAAATAAGTGATATGGTTTGTCGCATGATGAGGCTGTTGACTATAACTCAGTGCGATGTCAAATGCGGCACAATTGTGCGGCGCTAAAGCCAGTGATTGCTGGGCTGTATTGTATACGGCGTGATACGACTTCCAAGCGGGCGAGTAGCTGTGTGCGAAGTTAAACCAAAGGTCTTGCATTGTATTAATCAAGGCATCGTGAAATCTAGGGTCGTGGGATACGCCATGCTTAGCTAACCAGTTTAGGTTATCTAATGCTGCGCGGTTTTCATTGTTTGCGATCAATTCAAATGTTTGCGCTAGCATCTGATCTACATCGACAAGGTCTGTATTCGCAAAGCTTGCAGAACTTGATACTGCAGCGAAAAACAAAGAGGTTGCACAGATGAATTTTTTCATATTTCTTTTTTCCTTAAAGAGTTATTTTGGTGTTTTAAATAATGCCATTCGTGGCAATAATCTCACTTTCTAGTGTTTAGGTATTAGTAAGTAAGATGTTTTTAGTAAGCAATTCGTATGCCATGTCTTGGTGAATTGAATGAGTTGTTGGCGCTATATTGATTATTAGAGGCAGCATAAGCCTTTGGTTAATGAGCTATATAAAGGATAGTCTGCGTTTTTTGGCTCGTTAAGGCTAATCAAACTAGAGGCTTTGGATTGCAAACTGCGCAATTTTGTACAAGCACTTTAAGGTCACTTACGTTAAGCTGAGTTTGAGTAAGGGGGAAGTCTATGCAGCAATCAAAATTTAGCTTTCATCACGAACTAGGTGGTTTGGAAGTGCTTCATAATATAGATAAAAAAACTGATTTTGGACGGCACAATCACAGTGGATACACAGTGGCTTTGGTCGATTGCGGCGCACAGCGTTTTTTTCGTTCAGGTGCGCAGCACCTTGCTGGTAAACATAGCCTAATTTTGATTAATGCTGAACAAGTACATGATTGTAAAAAGGCGTGTGAGGGGATCTCATCTTATCGTTCTATGTATCCAACGCCGGAGTTGTTTAACAGCTTAATGGATTGCAACCAAAATCGTGCGCCTTATTTCAGTGAGGCGGTGATGCATAACCCAGTGCTTGCCCTGCAGCTAAATGACTTGTTTACCACATTGGACTCAGCAGCGGGCTTGCTGGAAAAGCAAACTCAGCTGGTGCATTTTTTGGATAATTTGTGTCAGTCAACAGGCAGAGTCACGTTAGCTGATGAGCAAAAGTCGCTGAAATGCAGAATAGAGTTAGCAAAATCTTATCTGCTCGATCATGTGTTTGATGACGTGTCATTGGCTGAGTTAGCACAGCTTATTCATATGAGCCACTTTCATTTTGTCCGCTCTTTCAAAGCGCAGACAGGGCTGACACCTCATGCCTTCCAAATTCAACATAGATTGAATCACGCCAAGGCGTTGCTTCGCCATGGTCAGAGTATCTCTGATGTGGCGAGTCATGTTGGGTTTTATGATCATAGCCACTTTAGTCGTCACTTTAAGAAAAACATGGGGGTAACCCCAAATCAGTATAGGCAGGCGTGTTAATTCCATGAAAGTTGCAATAAAAAAAGGCTTGCTTGATATGCTACCACTCAACTTGGCGGTGTTGCCTTGGGGTTTGTTATGTGGCTCTTTAGCGATTCAAAATGGCTTTACAGCATTGGAGGCACAGCTTATGTCAGTGCTGGTATTTGCGGGTTCTGCGCAATTGGTGGCGGTAGAGCTAATGGCCAAAGAAGCCTCACAGCTAACCTTACTGGTGACGACATTCATCATCAGTGCACGCCATTTACTATACGGTTTAGCCATACGTAATAAAATGGTCGACAAACCGCTTCGTTGGCGCGGGCCAATCGCATTTTTCCTCACTGATGAACTGTTCGCTTTTTCTCACCATCACCGAGCATATCAAGGTAAATTGCGTCTTGTGTATGCATTGGTTGCAGGCGGTAGTTTCTATCTCGCTTGGAATATGTGGACATTTTTTGGCATTGTGGCAGGGCAGTTTTTACCTGATCTGACTAATCTAGGTTTGGACTTTGCCATCGCAGCCATTTTTATTGCGCTGGTGGTACCTGGGGTGTCAAACCTTCCTGTATTGTGTGCCTGTTTAGTATCAGGGATCAGCATACTGTATTTCAAAACCATACAATTTGAATTTGGTTTGGTGGCTTCTGCATTGCTTGGTATGAGCACAGGTTATGTTTTGCAGGCAAAAGAGGACAAATCATGATAGTTACCATTGTTGCGCTTGCATGTGTCACCTTTGCCACTCGATATCTATTTTTAGCAAAAAACTTACCGTTTACCATTGGTCCGAGATTTCAGCGTTTGCTGAGCTTTAGCGCACCATGTGTGCTGACTGCGATTTGGGTGCCGATTGTTTTTATGCCAAATGGGGAACTGATTACCGAGTTGAATAACCCCTATTTACTGGGTGCTTTAGCAGCCATTTTTTTGGCGTTTAAATTTAAAAATCTATATCTCACTACCTTTGGCAGCTTGCTTGTATTTTATTTGTTTTTTTGAACCACTTTGGGCCCTCAAACGAGTTCAGGGTGACGGGGTTATTTTTTCAGGGGGATGGGATTAATTGAAGGTCGCCATAAAAAAGCCCCTGAAGCCAAAGGCGACAGGGGCTTATCGTTATCGCTTTATGTTATCGTCTGCGGCGAAGTAGCGCAGGGAAAACAAACAGTAATAGAAGAGCTGGCATTGAACCGCTAGAGGAACGAATTGTTCTGGTTTCTTCGCGTTCAATCACATTTACTGTGGGGGCTTTTACTGTTATTACGAGCGTGCCAGATGCGTTTGCACCTTGCTCATCGGCCACAACATAATTGACAGTCACTTGACCTTCGCTGTTCGCTTCAGGCTTAAATGTAATGGTGCTATCCGTAAAGGTCACTTCACCTGAGTCTACTGTTGCGCTTATAAGTGTCAACTTTCCACCTTCTGGGTCTAAGTCATTGGCGATGACATCGACTGTGAGGGTGTCATTGTTAAGTACTTCAGCCACATCATTTATGGTAACAGGTGGTTGGTTCTGCTGCTGAACTTGTGCAATCACATTGACTCGCATCGTTGCAGAACTTGTCCCGCCTTGACCATCACTGATTGTATACTCAATTGTATCAACACCAATGAAATCAAGTGCACTTTGATACTGTAAACTCGAATCGCTATTGATTTGCACTGTGCCATGTACAGCAGAAGTATTGATCACATACAGGGTGTCGTTATCAGCATCAGTATCGTTTTCAAGTACATTTAGTGCGACTGATTGGTTGCTCGTTATTTCTTGGCTATCGTCTACAGCAGTAGGTGCGTTGTTGTCTGTTACAACAATACTTACACCACCTGGGTCGACAATTTTACCGTTTTTAATGCCATCCGCATCGTACTCGCCACCATCTACCAGTGTTAGCCTGACACACCATGCACCTTCGATTAGGCCTTCCTGCCAGCTGCTATCATTCATGCTTGGGCAGTAACCTTGCTGGCCCATGGCTGAGTGGATAACGTTACCATTTTGCGTTGAGAATGTGATCCAGCCTTGATTTGGCAGGTACTTACGATATTGGGCATTTGCTGGGACCGCGGCTTGCTGAGGCAATACGATTTTGACACTCTCTACACCACTGGGCATATCAACGACAAAGTCAAAAATACCCCCGCGATTTTCCATGCCTTCGTCCGCTGAGATTAAGCCTGTTTGCACTGCTTCATCGGCATTGAGCGAGGCTGCATTTTTGTTGCTACCCAGACTTACACTACCAAGATACATACACACACCTGCTTCTACTTCAATCAGACTAGACTCCCAGTTATTACCTGAAGAAGGCAGAACATTACATTGCGCATCAATAGGGTCTAAGTAGTTAGGAATACCATCAGCATCTTCGTCACCAAAACCTTCTTGCGCATCACTCATAAGGTCGCCATCTGTGTCTGTATTATTGTCCAGTACCGGTTGCTCTGAAACCACTTTAAATATCACAGTTTGAGTATCAGATAGTCCAGCATTATCTGTAGCAGTTGCACTGACTTGGTAGACACCGACAGAAAGTGTAGAAGCATCAATACTAAATTGAGTTGGAGCCGTACTTTCATTATTCAAATCAGCTTGTGCCTGCCACTCAATGATGTGTGTATCTGTGCTATTTTGATCCTGTACATCTGCAGTCAGCGTGATCAGGCCATGCTCTGCAACCATGATTGAACGCGCTTCATTTTGTTGCATGGCATTTAAAGTAAGCGTTGGTGCAACGTTTGACTCTACGATGGTAATTTCGTGTTGTTGCTCAGTAACTGCATTCAAATCATCGGTATTTAATGTGATCACGATGGTTTCATTTGCATCGCTTACGTCATCACGAACGGTTTCGATAGAAATGAGACCGTGCGTACCTGACTCGATAGTGACTTGGCCTGATGCCATTGTGTAGTCTTCTTCACCAGCAGTAGCAGAAATTGCAAAATCAATAATTACTGGGTACGCGAAATGCTCACCACTTAACATCACAGGTATCGTTGCCGTTTGGCCCTCAACAACAAGCTGGCTTGGAGAAGGCATACTTATCATAGGACGTACATTTACTATCTGTGCTGCACTTGCACAGACATCGGCTGAATTACATGCTTGCCAGTAAACTTTATTGGCACCAGATGCCAAGAAGTTACTGCCAATGAGCTCAACAGCAATTGGTTCGCCGCTACTATCTACTGCGGTGGCTATGCCTAAGTCTACCTTAGTAAGCTGGCCTGTTGCATTTACAGTCAGATCAGCAGGTGCGGTGATCACAGGTGCAGATGGCTGATTTTGGCGAAGCTCTAACACAGCTTCTGCGCGGCCGCCAAATCCATCTGAAATAGCATAACGCACCTGAGCGATACCATTAAATGTATCATTCGTGCTAAACACAATCTGGTTGTCTTCAATTACAGCAAGACCTGTATCTGAATTAACAGCCACCAGCGATAAGGTGTCACCATCAGGATCGCTGTCATTGTCTAATACAGCTATCGCTATAGATGATTGACCTTCGGCAAGTTGTACAAAGTCATCTTGTGCAACTGGTGATAGGTTATTCGTACTAATTTGCACGTTGACAGTTGCCTGTGCAGTCTCGGTACCATCACTGATTGTGTAGCTGATAGTTGCATGGCCTGTATTTAATGCCGGTGCTTGGTATTGAAGCACATTGCCGCTTACTTCGACGCGACCTGTATTGGTTGTTGCCGCAGTGATGTGAAGTGTGTCGCCATCGACATCAGTGTCATTCGTAAGCACGTTGATGTTAGCTAATACTTTTGCAGAAACCACAGCTGAGTCGTTGAGCGCTGATGGTGCATCGTTTTGCGGAGCAATCGTGATTGCAACGTGGGCACTTGCGCTAAGTCCAGCTTCATCACTGATTTCATAGGTGATTTGTGCTGTACCATGATAGTTTTCAGCAGGTGAATAGGTAATGGCAGAGTCTGAATAGCTCACCTGACCTAAGCCTGAACTAAGCGCCGCATGTGTGATTTGTACGCTTGCCATGTTCTCGTCGATATCGTTATTTAATACCGACATTGTCACACTTTGATCTTCAAGTGTATTGGCGGTGTCATCAGTCGCGACTGGTGCTTGGTTTTTGGCAGTGACATTGACGTAGAGTGTAGCCGTTGCAGTGCCACCATTACCATCGGTGATGGTATAACTAATGGTTGCCTCACCAACAAAGTTTTCACTTGGTGTAAAACTAATCTGAGCATCAGAATAGCTAAGCTTACCTTCACCTGAAACGATTGTAGCGGCGCTTATGGTAAGTGGATCGGAGTCTGCATCAGTGTCATTTTCTAGCACATCGATAGTAACGGTTTCGCCTTGCACTGCGTCTGCGACATCGTTATTTGCAATCGGCGCTTGGTTATCTGGTATGGCAACGACTTCCAAATCGAAATCGGTGATTACAGGGTCATGATCCGATGAACGGTATGGCGAGTCTGAGAACCATCTTGTTAGCTGACCTTCTGATTTACCTTCGGTGTTGTAGTCTAGGCCTGCGGCTTCATCGGCATTAATATGCCAGTGCATGGTTTGCACAACACGTTCCATCGAAGCATTGGCAGTTAACATATGATCTAGGCTGCCTGCTACACCGCTATAGTAGTATGAATAATTATCGCCGGTGTCTTTTTCAAGGCTGATATTGGCAAAACCCGCATCGTAAAATGCTTGCATAGGCGTTTCATACGCATAGGCATTAAAGTCACCTAAAATAGCGTAAATAGGCTCATTAGTGCTAAAAACTCCTGAATTTGAGTTTATTTCACTGTCAGTTTGAGCAAGTGCTGCAATGACTGTCTGAGCTGCTAATAAGCGCTGGCCATTACACGCGCCCTCGACTGCATCATCCATATCTTCACCACATGATCCGCCTTTAGAGCGGAAGTGATTCACAACGACACGGATTTCTTTGCCACCGTTAATTGGTTTGAATGACTGCAACATGGGGGGTCTGTGTGCACGTGTTGCTTCATCGAATGGCGCATCTGTGATCACTTGCGCACTGCCTTGAGGTGTCACACGGTTATCACGGTAAATAATGCCGACAGTCACCGCATCTGTACCAACTTGCTCTAGCTGAGGGTTGATGTATGCCCAATTATTAGTGCCATCTCGCTCATTTAATCCATCAATGAGGTTTTTGATAGCACTGTTGTCACCGTAGCCATTGTTTTCGATTTCCATTAGGCCTACAACATCAGCATCTGACGCCAATATTGCACGGATCACTTTGCTGCGTTGGCGATTGAACTCTTGTTCATTGTTCGCGCCGCGACTGTCAAAGTTGACGAAGTAGTTTAGTACGTTAAAGCTCGCAACACGAATATGTTGCTCTAATTGACGTTCTGCTGGTTTAGTACGACGAGGGTTAGACGGCTCGAAGCTTGGTAAGCTAGTTGGAATAAGCTTGTAATTACCATAGGTGTAGTGAATCACCCCAGACGTGTTCGACACTTGGTCGCCGGAGCGAAGTGGCATATCAGCACTGAAACTTGGGTAATAACTGATTGTCTCTGGGTTACTTTGCGTTGAGTTGTCATCGACAAGTAACACGTTTCTTGTGTTCAGTTCAGCAAGCTCTAGGCGACGCGGGTCGTCTTTAGGGTACTTGTTGGTCGGCTGCATTCGTATGCCTTGAGACAAGTAAATCTCACCATATTTAGTAAAATTATGGCTCAGGGTGACATGTAGCGTTTGTGGTATTGATACCCACATACCTTCAAGTGACTCTTGATCAAAGTCTTGTGCAAACGGTAAATTTACCTCTGTTGGTGTGACCTGTGACAACACATCTGTGGCACAAGAAAGGGTCTCTGTTACCGTATTAATTTGTGTTAAGTCATACTTTTCAACCACGGTGCCCAGCACACGGACTTGTTCACCAACGGTAACCTTGGTATTTGCATCCGCGACAAAAATGCCTTCTGAGGTGGTGCTGTCAGTGTCTGCATGTTGGTCTTCTTCTTGAATGAAGAATCCGCCATGTTGACCGCTGTCTTGGAATGTGGCCACAACCACACCTTCAATCACAACAGATTGATCCACCAGTGGGCTTGTAGCCTGATTGCCCTGAACCGCACTAATGAGTGTTGCGGGGTCATTACATGCGCCAAGCTCAAGTTGCGGCGGGGTTGTTCCACCATCAGAGCCACAGGCCGCAACGCCACTACAGCCAAGACCATCTGCGGTATTTTTCTCGAAACCTTCCCATTCAATGCTTGGGTCAAAGGCATCATCTAAGCTTGTATCACCTGATGTGATCCCTTCTTTACGACGTAGGGTTTTATCTTTGGTTGAGGTATTACCGCTGCCCCATGCACTACCAGGATCAGTACCAACTTGACCAAATACATCGGCAATTTGGCCATCAACTGTCAGTACAAGTGCATCGTCTCCGTTAAAGTAAGTGATGGTACTGGTGCTGTCTTGACGACTTTTAATCTCGTCATTTGCACTGCTGTTAGCAATAACGTGAGTTTCGCCATGTTTTAATTCGCCAGATAAGGTTTGTGTTCTTAACCCCTCTGTCGTAAGCGGCTTTCCGTTATCTGCTAAGGTAATTGTAACGCGACTAAGATCTAAAGTTGCACCGGTAAAGTTGGTAATTTCAACGGCTTTGTTGCTGCTGCTACCTTCAATGTACTCGGTGAAGATCACTTTGCTGGCTTCGACCTGTTCACTGACCTGAATCGAAAACGCAGGCAAGGTCACAACATCTGTATTGCCATCAGTGACACCGATGATGATATTGCTTGCTACACCAACATCTTGAGATGACGGCGTACCAGTCAGTTCACCATTTTGCGTGTTGAATGTGGCCCAAGACGGTTTGTTGGTGATTGAGAAAGTCAGCGTGTCATTGTCTTCATCGTTTGCTGCTGGTTTGAAGCTATACGCAATACCTACGACAGCACTTGTACTCGGTGTGCCTGTGATGGTCGGTGGGGTTTTAATCGAACTTGAATCAACCACGTCAATGCTGAAACTTGGCAAAGACACCGTTGATGTGCCGTCAGTCACTGAGATTTGAATTTGCTCATAAACTGCAATGTCTGCCACTGTTGGTGTGCCAGATAAACGGCCTGTTTGCGTATCGAATGTCGCCCATGATGGCTTATTTACGATGGAAAAGGCTAGGTCATCGTTGTTTTGATCTGATGCCGTTGGCGTAAAGCTATACTCACGGCCTGTGCCAACGATAAGCTCAGGTTGACCGCTAATGACGGGTGCTACATCACCTAATTTAGGACAGGTATCAGCAAAGAGGATTTCTGCAAACTCAGGGTTATCGATAAATGGATTTCGGTTACCCTGTTGCTCTACAATGCGTTGGTGTCTATCTAATTCTAACTGATCTACCGTATCTTCACGGTGCCAATCCATGAGGTTACACAGCACGCCTAAAGTTGGTGAGCTACTTGCACTGATATTATTCACAAGCTCAAGATCTGGCATATTGCCGTCAGTGCCATCATAGCGTACCGCCATGTAGAACATCATACGAGCGGCATCGCCTTTTACCGCGTCTCTTGGTTCAAATGAATCACTATCAGTAAAATTACCCGGTGCGTTACCCACTGGATTACCGCCATCATCATAATCTTTGCTGCTGCGCGTTGAGTTCACCTGTACATTGGTCGGTCTTAAATGGTGAATATCGGTGTAACCATACTGGCTTTCACTTGGAAAACCATGAGATTTTGGCCAGCTGTGCTCTCTGTTCCAATCCGTAGTGCCGCCACCATTGGTATCTTTAGACTGGCTTTTTCCTGTGTAGAACAATAGTACATTGTTTGGATTATTAGGGTCTTCGTCGGTGTACTTTAAGGCATCCCATACTTGCGAGTAAGTTAATCTCTGCTGACCTTGCCTTGCAATTAAAGCAAGCGCACTTTCTAACTCCGCCCCAACTTTGCCAATTGCCGAAGCATAATAGCTGTTGTAATCATAGTTACTGCCCGGTTTGTCAGTAACCGTAATTGAAAATGCTGGCAAACTCGTGGGGGCATTCACACCATCTGACACTGAGATAATGATGTTGTCATGCTCACCGACATCAGATCCCATTGGAGTACCACTAAGTTGACCCGAAACGGTATCAAATGCTGCCCAACTTGGCTTGTTGGTGATTGAGAACACCAAATCATCATTTTCGAGGTCGATGACGAAAGGTGTGAAGGCATACTGCCGAGTTGCTTGCACTGATGTGTTTGGCGTACCAGAAATAACAGGTGCTTCATTGGTGCCTGCAGCTCTAACTAAGATTGAAAAGCTGTTAAGTGCATTGGTCTCGGTGCCATCATTGACGGTGATAACAATGTTGTCATAGGTTCCGATATCAGCTGCTGTCGGTGTGCCTGATAGCGCGCCTGTTGTTGTATCAAAGCTTGCCCAACTCGGCTTATTTTCGATAGCAAAAACCAGTGTATCATCATCAAGGTTGGTGGCAGTTGGAGTGAATACATAGGTATCAGTCGCATTCACGATGCCTTGTGGCGCCCCACTTATTTCTGACGGGATATTACCACTGCCGCCACAGGCAGCAACGCCTGAGCAACCAAGGCCATCAAAGGTATTTTTTGCAAAGCCAATCCATTCGTTTGCTGGGTCAAACGCATCATCTATGGTGATATCGCCGTTTTCGATGCCTATTTTACGACGTAGCGTTTTATCTTTTGTACTGGTGTCACCTGCGCCCCAATTACTGCCTGGATCAGTACCAACTTGACCAATACTGTCTACGATGACGCCATTGACCATCAGAGTGAGTGCATCGTCACCATTAAAATAAGTAGCTGTACTGGCGATATTACCAAGTGCTTTTAGTTCGTCACTTGCGCCGCTGTTGTACAGGACATAACTGCTGCCCGCAGCAAGCGTGCCAGATAGGGTAAGCGGCGTGACTTCATCCAGCTTTTTACCATTTGCAGTTAATGCAATACTGACGGTGCTAAGGTCGATGCTATTGTTGCCAAAATTAGTAATTTCAAGCGCTTTGTTATTACTGCTACCTTCCACATACTCTGTGAAGATAACGTTTGCATTTGCGTGTCCCATGACGACACTTGAACATAGCCCCATCGCGATGCAGCGGCCCAAGTATCGCAGTTTTCCACGATGCTTATTGTTAGAGTTCATATTTTTCCCGTGTGTTTATCACTCTGTTTTATCATTTGCGAGTTAGATTATTTTTAAGGGTGCAAATATTCCCATTAAAAAATGGGAGGCGAATATAATACTCTATTATGAACTTTTTATTAAAAATGCTTTAAAAATAGGACATCTAATTGCAACAATTCCCCATCTCTAGTTATTAACACGCTCTACAGCTTAAGTATTTTAATAGGGACATTTGTCCTTGTATAATGCCATGATTTATAGAGGTTTCTCTCATGTGTGGATTTTTTGTTACTTTCGGGTGGCGTGTATCTGCGGGGGTATTTCACTTTCTATAAAAATCATCTTGTTAACATTTTTTAATTATTTAATGCTTTTTGTATACAATAAAGAACGTTCTAATTTTTACAATTGTTTACGCTTTGGGTTCTTTTTAAACAGTTTACATGGGGTTTTTGAAGGGGAAGTGGTTAAAAAACCAATAATTGCAATAATGGGATCGGTGTCCACATAACCCCTGGGGCATCAGTTATTTTAATGTCCTGCGGTCGCTGACTGCTTATCAGCTAGATGTGATTACACTCTAAGCGGGCAGACAAAAAAAGGTGAGGTTAAACGCCTTTTTGGCTGCCCTGATATTGCTTAGCCTGAATGTCTCTGAAATTAAGAGCTATAAATAATTAGCTCAATATGTGGGCATTGCTGAGTAATAAATGATGTTAAACTTTCTCTGTCCTGCGCCTCTAGAGAACCAAACACCATGAGCCTGTTCACATTATGTTTGGAGGCATATTGGATCAGGCTTAGGTACTCACTTGAAAAGTGATTTACGGTTAGTGTTTTGGGCTGAAGCTCCTCTATCAATTTTTTGATTATAGGTTCATGAGCCCACAGCTGTTTACAGAAGTTTATCTTGAATTTATCAATAGAACCTGAATTCAGTTGACGAACCTGCTCGAATGCTGGGAAATAGGGACATGCCAAATGCTCACTGTTTTCCAGTACTTTGTTGAAATCACCGGAAATTGCAAAAACACGGATGCTAAAGTCTGCATTCACTAGAAATGAAATACGGCCTTTCATTTTGCCTTTGATGCTTTTAATTCCTGTATTCCAATATTCTAGTTGGCCATTTGAATCCCATTCGTGCATTTCATCTGTGCAGAACTGCTCATTTACCATTGTTTCTATTTGTAGCTCATGTATCGCAGTTGAATTGTAGTGAAAATGGGTGTTCTCACGGTTCATACCACGTATAAAAACATCTTCGCTTGATACTCTATCTTTTGGATAAATGCCGTATATGGTCCCAGTATACCTCGCTCCATTTAAATACATGGGTTCATCTGTGGTGCAATCAACCAAGTCATCGAGTATGGCATGTGTTGTTTTATTTAAATAAGGCGGCTTGTAATCACACACCTTAACCCCATTTTTATACACATGCCGGCTGGTTACAACCCCGTCGGTATGGCTAATTGCCATACCCGTAAAGAGGATATTTTGATAGTAATAGCGCTCTTGCTTTAACGCCAAAGCCTCAAAAAGTACCATTAACAATCCGTGTGTATTCATTGTCCTACCTTTTATTTTTTATTTTCATTAGATTTTTAAGTGTTTAAGATGTCCATTACAACTTTGAGAAGCTGTAAAAGCAATATCCAGAGCGAACTTGCAGACTATATAATTATTTGAGCAAGTTATCATTTGAATGCACGTGACCACTTGTTGTTGCTCCGCTGGGCTGTATTCAAACTTATTATGGTTGTCTGGGTGCCCTGAAATTAAGAGCTATAAATAATTAGCTCAATATGTGGGCATTGCTGGGTAATAAATGATGTTAAACTTTCTCTGTCCTGCGCCTCTAGAGAACCAAACACCTCGAGCCTGTTCATATTATGTTCGGAAGCATATTGGATCAGGCTTAGGCACTCACTTGAAAAGTCACTTATTGCGAGTTCTTCGGGTTGAAGTTCCTCTATCAATTGTTTGATTACAGGCTCATGAGTCCACAGTTTTTTACAGAAATTTATATTGAATGTATCAATAGGGCCAGAATTCAGTTGACGAACTTGCTCGAATGCTGGGAAGTAAGGACATGCCAAATGCTCACTGTTTTCTAGTACTTTGTTGAAGTCACCGGAAATTGTAAAATAACTGATGCTAAAGTCTGCATTCAATAAAAATGAAATACGGCCTTTCATTTCCCCTTTGGTGTTTTCAATTCCTGTATTCCAATACTCTAGTTGACCATTTGAATCCCATTCGTGCATTTCATCTGTGCAGAACTGCTCATCTACCATTGTTTCTATTTGTAGCTCATGTATCGCAGTTGAATTGTAGTGAAAATGAGTGTTCTCACGATTCATACCACTTATAAAAACATCTTCGCTTGATACTCTACCTTTTGGATAAATGCTATATATAGTGCCAGTATACCTCTCGCCATTTAAATACAAGGGCTCATCTGTGGTGCAATCGACCAAGTCATCTAGTATTGCATGAGTTGTTTTATTGAAATAAGGCGGCTCGTAATCACATTCTTTAACCCCCTCTTTATACATATGCCGGTTGCTTATAACCCCGTTGGTATGACTAATTGCCATACCGGTAAAGAGGGTATTTTGATAGTAATAGCGCTCTTGCTTTAACGCCAAAGCCTCAAAAAGTACCATTAACAATCCGTGTGTATTCATTTTCCTACCTTTTATTTTTTATTTTCATTAGATTTTTAAGTGTTTAAGATGTCCATTACTTCTTTGAGAAGCTGTAAAAGTAATATCCAGAGCGAACTTGTAGACTATATAATTATTTGAGCAAGTTATCATTTGAATGCACGCGACCACTTGTTGTTGCTCCGCTGGGCTGTATTCAAACTTATTATGGTTGTCTGGGTGCCTCTGAAATTAAGAGCTATAAATAATTAGCTCAATATGTGGACATTGCTGGGTAATAAATGATGTTAAACTTTCTCTGTCCTGCGCCTCTAGAGAACTATACACCTTGAGCCTGTTCACATTATGTTTGGAGGCATATTGGATCAGGCTTAGGTACTCACTTGAAAAGTCACTTATTGCGAGTTCTTCGGGTTGAAGCTCCTCTATCAATTGTTTGATTATAGGTTCATGAGCCCACAGTTGTTTACAGAAATTTATATTGAATGTATCAATAGGGCCAGAATTCAGTTGACGAACTTGCTCGAATGCTGGGAAATAGGGACATGCCAAATGCTCACTGTTTTCTAGTACTTTGTTGAAGTCACCGGAAATTGTAAAATAACTGATGCTAAAGTCTGCATTCAATAGAAATGAAATACGGCCTTTCATTTTCCCTTTGGTGTTTTCAATTCCTGCATTCCAATCTCGCAGTTGGCCACTTAAGTCCCATTCGTGCATTTCATCTAAGCAAAGCTGCTCATTCACCATTGTTTCTATTTGTAGTTCATGTATCGCAGTTGAATTGTAGTGAAAATGAGTGTTCTCACGGTTCATACCACGTATAAAAACATCTTCGCTTGTTATTCTACCTTTTGGATAAATGCCGTATATGGTCCCAGTATACCTCTCGCCATTTAAATACATGGGTTCATCTGTGGTGCAATCAACCAAGTCATCTAGTATGGCATGTGTTGTTTTATTTAAATAAGGCGGTTCGTAATCACACACCTTAGCCCCATTTTTATACACATGCCGGCTGGTTACAACCCCGTCGGTATGGCTAATTGCCATACCGGTAAAGAGGGTATTTTGATAGTAATAGCGCTCTTGCTTTAACGCCAAAGCCTCAAAAAGTACCATTAACAATCCGTGTGTATTCATTGTCCTACCTTTTACTTTTTATTTTCGTTAGATTTTTTAAGTGTTTAAGATGTCCATTACA